>NZ_JBPWPE010000001.1:0-2064540 GCF_053547195.1 Streptococcus sp. 11273D007BT
CAATCGGACCAAGAACCAAGAGGGTCACAAGCGCAGTGATTAAGGTTGTTACCATCGGTACCAAGAAAAACTTGACTGCCTTAGGCGATACCTTATCCGCAAAACGCTCCACATAGCTCATAAACCAGACGGCTAAAATTACTGGAATGACCGTAGAAGAGTAAGAAGCTAGAGTCAAAGGTAGTGAGAAGAAACTCAAGCTCTTTCCAGCTTCCTTAGCTGTCGTCACCATCAGGGTAAAGGTCGGATGGAGTAAGATAGCCCCCATCAACATCCCTAACTGAGGGTTAGTTTTAAATTGGCGAGCAGCCGAAGCCCCTAGAAAGATGGGCAGAAAATAAAAACCAGCATCACCGATAAAATTTAAAATCTGATAGTTGACATCATCTGCCGTCACCACACCAAAGACCGTTAACAGGGATAGGACCGCCTTAATCATCCCAGCTGCTGTAATGACAGGTAAGATTGGGGTGAAAATGCCTGAAATCACAGCCAGAAGCGTTTGTAGAGGTCCCTGTTTCACCTCTGTCGAACGCACAGACTGGTCAGAAAGATTGTCAACTAAGGCTGCATAAACATGGGGAACATCATTGCCAATCACCACTTGATACTGCCCACCGCTTTTTGTTAAGCCAAGTACCCCCTCTAATGCTTCTACTGCCGTGTCATTAGCCTTTTTTTCGTCAACTAGACGAAAACGTAACCGTGTCGCACAGTGGGTAAGATCAGAAACATTTTCCTCTCCTCCTACTTGCTTTAAAATCTCCTGTGCTAACCCTTTATAATCCATATCCTACTTTTTTCCTTCCTAGTCAAAAAGCAGAGCAGGTTCAACCTTAACAAGCCGAGCCTGTCCTGCCCCTTTCTTATGATGTCCAGACTTTATCTGTAATAGTCTTGATTAAACGTAATTTTTTCCACTCATCTTCTTCTGTCAAGATATTGCCTTCCTCAGTTGAGGCAAAGCCACACTGTGTTGAGATACCAAGATTTTTTAGAGGAACAAGCTGTGCTGCTTCTTGAATACGTGCCACAATCGCATCAACATCCTCTAGTTGAGGATCTTTTGAGGTGATAACGCCAAGAACCAGCTCAACATTCTCACGACCATTCCAGATATCTACTAGCGGAGCAAAGTCTCCTGAACGCTCATCGTCATACTCAAGGAAGAAAATGTCATAGTTGAGTTGACCAAGATATTTTGAAATGGTATGATAGCCACCTTCAAAAAGATAAGTTGACTTAAAGTTCCCACGACAAACGTGTGTTGCGACTGTAAGATCTTCTGGCAGCCCATCTAACACCTTATTGATCACATAAACGTCATCTTCTGCAATCTTTTCAAAGACACGACGCTCCTCTGGCTGATCTTTGTGGTCTTCTAGTTGTTGAATCAAATAAGCCCAAGTTGTATCATCTAGTTGCACATAACGCGCTCCTAAGTCATAAAAATGCTTGATGGTGTCTTGATAAGCCTGTGCTAGACCATCAAGAAAATCTGTCCAGCTATCATAATAATCAGCATACAAATCACTACGATGATCGCGGTTAATGACCAAGGATGGACTTGGAATGGTTACCTTAGGAGTTACCCCTTCAGGTGTGATTGACTTGAGATACTCAAAGTCACGGTAAAATGGGTGGTTTGGGTTCTCTGCAACCTTACCATTAAGGCGGACATTGGTCGTACGCGTCTTAGCGCCATGGAACTTATAAGAGTCTTCTTGAAGGTAGGCTTCAAAACCAGTCAACTCCCAAAGGAAGTCTAGGTGCCACCATGAACGTCCAAACTCGCCATCAGAAACAACCTCAAGGCCATTTTCAACCTCGTGATGCACCAACTCTTTTACCAATTTATCTTGAACGGCTAGAAGTTCCTCTTTTGAGATATCTCCTTTAGCAAACTGCTCACGTGCCTCTTTTAAAGCTTGTGGGCGAAGATAGCTACCAACATGGTCAAAATGAAATTGCGTTTTTGTCATCTGTCTTACTCCTTATATTGCGAAATCAATTGCCCCTATTGTAACGCGAAAAGATATGGCTGTAAAATATATATTTGCTATGGTTTGTTATAGTTTTAGACTATGAAAACGCTTTGTTTTGATAAAACAAATAGTGTGCTCTGCCTTTTCCTAAAAAAAAGAAAAAATTTGTCAAGTAACTTTACTTTACAAAAAAGATTTGTTATACTGTTAAAGTTGGCAAAAGCCGAAACATACATTTGAAAGGAAATAAAGAAAATGGCAGTACCTGCACGTCACACTTCAAAAGCGAAGAAAAACAAACGTCGTACACACTACAAATTGACTGCTCCATCAGTACAATTTGACGAAACTACTGGAGATTACTCACGTTCACACCGTGTATCACTTAAAGGATACTACAAAGGACGTAAAATTGCTAAAGCTGAAGCTAAATAATTAGAAGGGAGATACCATGCGCGTAAATATTACACTTGAACACAAAGAATCTGGTGAACGCTTGTACCTTACTTCAAAAAACAAACGTAACACTCCAGACCGTCTTCAATTGAAAAAATACTCACCAAAATTGCGTAAGCACGTTGTGTTTACTGAGGTGAAATAGGGATTCACTACACGTCAATAGACGGTAGAAACCTTGATTTTATGCGATTTTTGAAATTGTGAATTTCATTACATTGCAGTACAATTCAATTGAATCTCTACATTTTTCTCTACATTTTTAGATAATAAAATAAAGTAGAACATGCAGATATTAAAAAGAGCACTTCGAATGAGGTGCTCTTTTGTTGTATTTAATTTCTTCGAAGTTGCTGTCATTTGATTGTTCAATACAAGATTACAGCTTCCATCAACTAACAGTTTTCAACTTTGCTCCGAAAATAGAATAAGCTAACATTCCCAATCCAACCAGATAAACTAGATAACCAACTCCAGGTGTTCCGAATTTATAAACATAAAATGGATTCCAAATTAGTATTGAAGCAATTTCAATAATTGCATAGCGTTTTATATTGTTTATATTATCATGTAATAAATTTGATAATAGTAAAAATGCAACAATACATATTATTGATGAAAAAATTGGATGGTCTGCAAAAGCTGGTGTTGGAAGTAAAGATTTGTTCATTATATTGAATGGTAACAATTGTGAAATTACCAACAACACAGTCGCAATCACTAATAGTTTATTTTTAGAATATAGTTCTAGTAGTTTATGGAAATCAAAGTTGTTTGTCTGGACTAACTCTTCTTTTTTAATAAAACGAATGTACAAATAAAGAATAAAGATTATTGAACATAACAAAAGTGCCAATCGAATAAAATGATACCCAAACAGCAGTTTACTTGATTGTGCTAAATCTGTCGGCATTTCAAATAGACCAAACGTAAAAAATGACATTACTGAAGAAGCAAAGTTTCCTATGCCATTTGCAAAAGCAGCACTTTGCTCAGATTCGATAACATCAGTCGAAATGTATGAAAGAATATTAAAAATTAAAATGGTATTTAAAAATCGTAAGGGAATAAAAATCTTTTCATTTCGACTAATCAACGCACAAATTTCTATGAGTGTACAAATTAATAAGAATGGAGCTACTTCTGCTTTTCCGTAGATGTTCAGATTTCCAATTTGGAAAGTAGCATCATACATTACATCAAAAAACGTAGCTATAATGAGAAGTATTTGACTAAGCACGAGCGCTTGTAATATCTTATCTAATTTCGTTCCACTTTCTTTTAAATTACTAAATAGTATTTTCATTTAATCCTCCAAAATTTTCTATTAATGATGCTCCCATTTCAAGAAAATATTATTTATACTTTTTTCTTTTAACAACTAATCCAAGACTTGCTAGCCCTATTCCTACTATTTGAAAAATTGAACTATTTATCTGGCCTGTACTTGGTAACGTTTTTGCACGTTCCACACGTGAATAAACAGGTTTTTCAGCTGAATTTTGCAGAACAGTATTGGTATTTTGTACTTCTCTTACTGCTGTTTTATCAGCCTTTGAAAGTATATTTGTTTGAACTTTTGGCGACTGTGCTTCATATTTATCAGAAACTTTTTCTGTATCAAGTTCCCTCATCAATGCATCAATATCATACGCAGGCAATTCATGATAAGCAGGTTCGCCTTTGTATGTAATCAACTCTTCTTCAGGTGTTTCAGAGGGAGTAGTCGGTTCGAGCGGTGTAACTGGAGCAACTGGTATTTCAGGTTCAACTGGCTTGCTTGGCTCAGCCGGAACACTTGGAACTGTTCCACCATTATTCATATTGTTATTCGCATTGTTTTTAGCTTCCTCCTCAGCACGCTTACGTTCTGCCTCCAAACGAGCCTCTTCCTCAGCTTTAGCTTTGGCATCAGCCTCTTCTTGTGCTTTTTTCTCAGCTTCTAAACGAGCTTTTTCTGCAGCTTCTTTGACTAGGCGCTCTGCCTCTGCTTTTGCCTTAGCCTCGTTAGCTAGGCGTTCCGCTTCTAGGCGGGCTGCCTCTTCTTCTAAACGAGCTTTCTCCGCTTGTTCTTTAGCAAGGCGCTCTGCTTCTGCTTTGGCTTGTGCCTCTTGCTCCGCTTTAATGCGAGCTTCCTCTTCAGCCTTTGCCTTAGCCTCAGCCTCTTCTTGTGCTTTTTTCTCAGCTTCTAAACGAGCTTTTTCAGCAGCTTCCTTCGCAAGACGTTCTGCCTCTGCTTTAGCCTTGGCTTCATTCGCCAATTTTTCTGCTTCAGCTTTGGCTTTAGCATCCTGTTCAGCTTTGATACGAGCTTCTTCTGCCTTACGCTCTGCCTCAATGCGTTCCGCTTCCAAACGATCAGCTTCAGCTTTTGCTGCCAGATAAGCCTGGTAAGCATCGTGCTGAGCTTGAACTGTTTTCAATTCAGCGACAGCTTTTTCGTAGTTAGCTTGTGCAACGGATTTTTCGAGAGTCACAGTTGCCAATTTAGCTTTTGCATTGTCCAAGACATCTTTAGCAGCTGCTTGTTCTGTAAGCAATGGTTCTAACTCAGCTTTCAATTGATTCAGCTTGTTGGCATAACCTTGCACAGTTGCAAGCGTAGTCTTAGCAGCTTTCAATTGGTTTTGAGCAGTAGTTAATGCAGACTGCAAGCCTGTCAAAGTTGCTTTCTCATCTGCCAATGCTTTTTGTGAAGCTGACAATGTGTTTTGTGCATTCGTGAGATTTGTTTCTACATTTGCTCGACTTGTTGCTACATCGTTTTGTGCTAATCGAAGGGTATTTTGAGCTGATGTCAAAACTTCTTCTTTTTTAGCAAGGTCTGATTTAGCGTTCGCAAGCTCTGTTTTAGCAGTAGCAAGTTTTGCTTGGGCAGTTGCCAAATTAGCTTTAGCAGTATCCAATGCTTTTTGCGCGGCTGGTGTTTGGACAGGCACTGCTTTTGCTTTAGCCAGTTTATCCTGTGCTAACTTCAAGGTACCTTGTGCTGCTTGTAGTTTGTTTGTAGCGCTTGTTACAGCTTGCTGGGCAGGAGCTAATTTTGCTTGAGCAGTTGCTAGTTTGTTCTCAGCACTTGTAACAGCTGCTTGAAGAGTCTCTTTAGAGATTGGGTTAGCAATTGGCGTTCCGCCATATTCTGCTTTTGTCCCACGGTCTGTGAATTCAAGCAAATAGCCTGAGTTCTTGGTTCCTGTGTAACCCGACAAACCAAAATATTGATTAGCCTTGTCCGCATCGTAGTATTTAGAATCCAAGTTCAACAGAGAAATAGCATGTCCAAAGTGCTGTGAAGATGTATAATCATATAGCATCATGTCTCGGATAGAAGCTGCAATCTCAATCTTCAAGTCAGTCATTGTATAAGCGGATGAATCGTAGGTGTGAGTAATTGGAGAAAAATCTTCATCCAAAGCTTGCCCTGTTTGATCCTTCACGCGAGTAATGGCAGGAATGTCGTGCCCTCTGGAAGAATCCCAGTCATCCGCCAGATACGCTTTAGCAATCATATCTGCAATATCCATTGACCCAGTTGAGATGAGTGCTTGAGAAGTAATACCCATTTGAGAACGCAAATCATTGATAGTGGTTTGGGCGAATTGAGCTAATTCCAAACGATCCGCGTCTGTCAAAACATTCAAACCACTTCCATCTGTTGATGTGATGACACGCGTGTTTGATTCGATAGCGTTCAATGAGCTTGTCAATTTTCTTAGCGTTTTTGCTGAAGACATCTCCATTAGCAATCTTCTTGATTCTGTTTCAAGAATAGCCCAGATACGATTCATCTCAGTTGTATCTTTAGTGATGTAGCGGGCTTCGTAGAACTTAACTAAGTTTTCTTTATAAGTATCTGACAGTTGCACTGTGAAGATAGAACCGAGTGCCAAGTTCGCCTTATCCAACTCAGTTTGAGCTGTTGAGATGTTGCTTTCAACAGTTGTTAAGTTGGCGTTAGCATTGTCCAATTGAGTTTGAGCATTGTTCACGTTCACTTGTGTAGCATTAACTTCTGATTGAGCAGTGTTGATGTCTGCCTGGCGTTTGGCATCAGCAGCTTGTGCTTCTGCAAATTTGGTTTCAGCGGTGGATACTTCGCCTTCTTTTGTAGTTACTTCTTGAGTGGCTGTCGTCACAGCTGTTTCTTTCTCTGCTACGACCGCTTTAGCAGTGTTGACATCAGCTTGTGCACTTGCTACTGCATCTTGGGCAGTTTTTTCATCCGCTACATCTTGCGCTAGTTGCTTGTCGGCTTGTGCTTTTGCAGTTTCAGCATTAGATACTTGGGTTTCGGCGTTAGCTACAGCTGTTTCGTTGGCAGACACTTGATTTTCAAGATTTGACACATCTGCCTGTGTTTCTTTGATTTCGTTTTGTGTAGTAGTAACAGTTTGAGATGCAGTATCCACTTGTTCCTGTGCTTGTGCGACAGTTGGGTTGCTGACCACTTGCTCCTGGGCAGTGGAAATCTCTGCTTGCTTGTCGTTGACTGCACCTGTTGCAGTAGTGTAAGTTGCTTCAGCTGCTGAAACAGCCTGCTCTGCAGTTGCAACATTTGCTGTTGCTTGATTAAGAGCTTCCTTGCTCGTGTCCACTTGAGCTTGTGCTTGATCAACCTGCCCTTGTGCTACCTCGGTCGAAGTTGTGGTAGTTGCGACAATAGCTGCCCCTGCAACCTCTTCTGCTTTCGCACTCACTGCGCCTACAGTAGTCATCATTCCAATAGACAGGACCCCGACCGCACCATAAGCTTTAAGCTTGCGAATTGAACCGTGTGATTGAAACTTATTTTCTTTTTTCATATTACACTTATTATCTCCCAATTTTTTATTACTATTTTATCATTTATATCAGTCATAAACAACACTTTATAAGCTATTTCAGTTATATATATCAGTTTTTTTATTCTAATAATAGGTAAGATAGTGTTATGACAAACAATCTACAAAAATTCATTGCTAAAAGAATCAAAACACTGCGACTCCAGGCTGGACTCACTCAAACAGAACTTGAAGCCCGAGCTGAATTGGGTTTTAATTACATTAATAAACTTGAAACAAAAGAGAGCAACATCACTATAAACACGCTCCACAAGATCATCGATGCATTGGAAGTTGACGTTCCAACATTTTTTGATATGCAGATAAGCAAAGATGAAAATATGGACGAATTGATTATGATGTTAACCGAACTTCCAAAAGGCAAGCGAGATGATGTTATCTTGGCAGTAAGCCAGCTAATCAAAACGTTGAAATAGACTCATTGATAAATTTTCATAGGCCTAATTCTTGATTTAAGAGATGGGTCTTTTTGTATGCTTCAAAATCTCTCTACTTATTTGATAGGTATTCTTCTATCTTTTTTTCAGCATGTTCCCGTAGTTTGATAAGGTCATGTATAACATCTGAAACATTAACGTCATGTTGAGATGAACGAAGTTTTAATAGCAAAGCAAAAACTGCGCTACAATATCCTCTTATCCTCCCTCGTACAAACGCCACTTTTTCTTTATCTGTACATCCCTCTTCCAGACCAAAATGATAGATCAGTCTTAAATCTTCCTCTGTCTTGTCTAACAAAAATTTTGTTAATTCTTCACTATTCAACAAAACACCGTCCTTTCCTAAGAATTCACAATAATTATTGGACGAAAAAAAACGACCAATTTTCCTGATAGCTACCATCTCCAGTCTTTGCAGTCTATTCTGCAAAGTTAGAGGATTGATGTTTTCAGTCATTGATCGTTTCTGAAATATTCTTCTTTTACGAATAACGAAAGTAAAACAAGTAGCTAATTACAACATAAAAAATATAGTTCGATCAACAACCCGAAAATGGTTGATAATCTTCCATATTGAAATACCAATTATTTTACTACTTCTTTTACCAAGTTTTTTACTAATTTATTGCATTATACCAAAAAATTGCGAAAATGTCTGAAATCAAACAGACCCTGTTAAAATATTTACTTTTAATTTTGGTATATATCTTGTATAATGTATTTACAAATACAGGAGGTATATCCGATGAATGTTTTATTACGCAAAACAGGTAACAGCACTGTTATCACTATCCCAAACGCTATTAAAGAAGCACTTGGTGCTGAAATTGGTGAAGAAATCGAATTCGTCACTTCAGGAAATAATGTCATTATTCGTAAAGCTGAGCCAACATTTGACTTTGACAAAGAGTTAGAAAAAGCTATGAGCCAATACGATGAATTATTGAAAGAGCTGGTAGATAAATGAAATACCTATCCGCTGAAGACATTATCAAAATCAATGTTATGGTTATTGGAAAATATTCCCCAAAGGAGCCCGTTGGGATAGCTGATCCAAACAGCCTGCAGATGATTGTTGAGCAGCCAAAACAAGAGATTTTTGGAAAAGTACTTTATCCCGACATTTATAGTAAGGCTGCCATTATCTGGATAAACCTAATTAAGAAACATCCTTTCAAGAATGCTAACAAGCGAACTGCCGTGCTAGCTTTACATATGTTTCTAGCAACGAATGGATATCAATCCAATCTTTCCTTAAACGATGGACTGGAAAAGACGATTGAAATTGCTACGTTTCAAGGTGACTTCGAGGAATTAAAAGATAGGATTATCCAGTTTTTGAAAGAAGAAAATCGAGTGTATAAAAAATAAAAAAGTGGTTATCACCTATTTGGTCGATAACCACTTTTCTATTTTAATTGATCGCTTAGATATTTAGAAGTCTATAACAGTATCGGGTCCAGTAGAATAATCATCGAATCTATGATTTTGAATAGCTTCCAATAATGAACTATTCTTTACATCATTCATAAACATTTTCCATTTTCCAAGAATAGCCTGCTTAATCAAAATTTTAATCTGAATTTCAATATCTTCTTCAATTATTTCTGAAGTCACTGTAAATATTGCATTTTCTAGCGTAACAAAACATTGTTGATTCTCAAGTCGAATAGTCAACTTATCATTATTTCGTGAGAAAGAAATAAGTGCAAAATCTTCTTCAGGATAATAATAATCACTGACTATATCGATAAAATGGCCCCTTGATAGTAGGATTTTCTTACACTTCATCTCAATACCAACAATAATTGATACTATCTTTTCCATTAGAACATCATCAATCATAGTCCCCCACTCCTTTCCTTTTATTTTGTTCTGTGTTTAGAAAGTATTTTATTCCATAGACACACCTCCAATCTGATTCATAATTATTATGCCACTTTTTATAAATTCAAAAAATCGTGTTGAGTATTCTTGTAAGCGAAAAATGTTTTTCGTTTTTTTATTTTTTTGAAAAAGCGACATAATAATATTGAAAAAATTGATGTAATAGAGATTGGAGGTGGAATGCTGTATCATTTGAAGACGAACACTGGGCTCGGTGAAAAATAGATTTCGAATGAGATGGTCTTCTCTTTCTTTGGGTGTCATTGACCAGGAAAAGAGAGCGAAAAAGGAATGAAGTAAATGGTTATTCTGCGGAATGAAATGACGTACAGAATAACCATTTATTAGAAAATATAGTACAGAAAAAGATGTTTAGTAAAAGTTAATAGTAGTTTTTAGTTTTTAGAAATAACCAGATCAATGACATTTGAAAATACTAAGAAAAGAGACGGTGATTACTGAATCTTACATAAAACGTTAGTCCTAATCGGCAGCCTCAGCGTGTATTTTCAGGAGCATACCCAGCTCAGGCAAAAAGGGTGGGAGGCAGTTTAACAATAATATGCATTTTAGGAAAGAAAGGAGAAAGAAATGCCACGAAATAAAAATTCATTAAAACACGACATTTTCGTCGCAGCAACAAAAAATGTTACAAACAATACATCTCGCACATCATATAAACGTTCTGCTACTCGTTTTTCTAAATGGGCTAAGGTTAATGGAATAAAGAAAATTTCTGATATTACAGAAGAAGTTCTTCAAAAATATCATGATGATCTTCAACAAGATCCAAAGCAATATACCGCAGCAACTATTCATACCTACCTTGCACCAATTGCAAAGGCAGCAGGAATCAATCTAAACCGTATCAAAAAACAAAAGAGAACAAGCGATAAAATTGTACGGGGACGACAACTCGAGTCTAATAAACAAGGGAAAAGACAGGAATTGAACTCTCTCTTCTCTCGGCTTATTGATTTTCAAAAAGTAGTTGGTATTCGTCGTAACGAACTCAAAAACCTAACTGGTTCAGATTTGAAACAAGATGAGTTTGGAAATTGCTATGTCCTTGTAAAGCGAGGTAAGGGCGGCAAGAAGCAGATGCAATATATATTGCCAAAAGACATCGAGCTCGTTCGTCGAACATTCGCAGGAATTGAAGATAACAAGCCTGTATTTACGAAAGAAGAGATGAATAATCAGATTAATTTACATGCATTACGCGCACAACATGCACGCGATAGCTACTTCTTTTACCTTGAGAAAATTCAGGAAAATCCTCAACTGAGACAGGCGCTTTCAAATTTATTGATAAAAAAATGGGAAGAAGGGCATCAAAAATTTAAAAATGAATCAACACGACAGTACGAAAGACAGCGTAGAAATTTCATTTATGACTTACGTGATGAAGCTTATGTTCTTCGTGGGTCAAACAAATCTAAAGCCCTAGCTTCAGGAATGCCAATTGTGTATAATCGTCTAGCCCTCATGGCTGTATCTGTTTTAAACCTCTCACATTGGCGTTTATCTGTTACGGTAACTAATTACATTTTGTAACAATTTTTTTGATTTATCGTTTCTGACATAATGTATTTGTAGAATATTGAAGTAATGGAGGACATAATATGAGGAATCAAAATAATCTACAAAACATAAACCGAAACACTATTTTCGCAAGAGGAAAAATTATTGAAATTAACGATAAAGATAGCACACCATCATTTATCTTATTCATTCGAAATGGTGCAGGTCGTAAACATACATATTTAACACTCAGATATGATCCAAATATTTTATATCCAATTAAAGGTACGAATGTTTACATCGAAGGACATTTGAACAATGTTATTAATTCGAATAAATTTAAGAATCAACATTATTTTGCTGATAATCTAACTGTAGTGCAAACGGAAATATCAAATTATTTCAACCTATCAAAGTCGAATGGATTTGCATTCCCAAAGCATTTTGCAAAGTTTTTTGTTTATGGAACTGTTCTTAACAGATCAGTAAATTACAATTCCATCTGGATTGAAGTTACAGTTAAAGATGAAAATGAGAATGTAGTAAAAATTCAGTATAGCAAGAAGATGCGTGTAAATGATATAAATTTAAGTGTTGGTGACAAAGTATGTATTTATGCTTTACCAATTTCAACTGAAAAAGATATTGAGGGGGAAATAGTTAATTTTGAAACATTGATTGCAGAAGATATTGTAATTGAGAACGAATAAATAAAGAAAGAAAAAAAGAGGATGAGTCAAAAATTTTGAAGCATTCTCTTTTTTGTATTAGTTAAGGAGCTTAATGTTAACTCATTTATTAAATATACATAAGAACCATCAACTACTATCAAATGTAACATTAATAAATTGTATGCGCTAGTACGTATTTTAAATATTCTATTTAAACAAAAAAATAGATAAACCTTATGACAACAGCCTTCTTAGAAATTATTCTCTTCATCAAAAGAGGAGAATAATAGATCTCTAAAGTAATTATCATAGTTTGTAGGATATTGGAATATTATCAAAAATTATTTGGCCAGAACTGTAAATATATAACATAAATAACTGAGAAAATACTAGGATAAACTCCTGTATTTTCTTTTTCGTCAGCATTTATATTTATGGAATATCATACACCAACAATCCATTATATAGTCCTCTTTTGCTTTAATGCAATTATTGAAAACTTCGACACATACGACCATTCGAGAATAACTTTTGAGGAGAAAAAAATAAAATCTTGATTTTTTGAAAAAATTATACGGTTTTGAACTCTCAATGTGGCATAATTTTTGTAACAAAAAAAGGAGTAAAAATGACAAATAATTTATCCAAAAATAATAAAGAAAAAAATATAGAAACGTATGAGATTATAGCAGCAAATTTTAAAGATAACGCAATGACAGTAGGAATCGATAAAATAACATTAATTTTTGAAGCTGAAGTATTCGTTGATAAAAAAATATTAAATGTATATAGAAAAAAATATCCAAAAAACATAATGATTAATAGTACTTATTTTATTCAAGGTAAAGTAAATAATATTACAATCAAAGAATTTGAAATCGGAAAAATCATAATAGCTGGTAATAATATAAATACTAGTGGAACGTGTCAATGTAATTTTGAACTAATCAATGGTTCAATAAATATTAAGACTTCAAATATCGAGGAAATAAAGGAACGATTATTTAATTCTCTAAAAATAATTGAATTAAAAACTGGTATCAGCATAAAACTCTATTCGAATAATGAGGTAATAATAAATTCTATTGAATTAGCTTTTACTTTTTCTTCAAAAAATAGAATAAATTTATTCACACGACTATTATTTCACAGATGCCTATCTTCACATCAACAGCCAGACAAACAAACATATCCAATACTTGATTCGACATTAGATCATCATATTCTAAGTAGCAAAGAAGGATACAATTTGACTTTTGTCACATATGATAAAACTGCTAAGTGCGAAAAAGATGGATATTTGGAAGAAAATGTAGATCATGGTTTCAGATTATATAGATTTGAAATAACATTAAAAAAATCAAATGTCAAAAAATTCCTCGGCACAAACGAACTATTTGAATTAAGTGCTGAGCATATACAATCATACTTAAAAAGTATAATCAAGAACGGGTATGAAAATTTAATCAAATCAATAAAAAAATCCGTTAGAGATACAGATAAATTGATTGAGAAAGTATATTTTGAATCCAATCCAAATGACTACATTGAACAATTTTTTTTAGAACTACTGAGAAAACCATTGGAAAATGTGACAAGTGTACTTCTAGATGAAGAAATAATACTTTATTTAGAACTAAATTACTTGAAAGGAAGAGGTAATCGAAGTCGTACAATAGATAATATACTGACAAAAATTATGCAAAGGTCAAAATACGATGAATATCCTCTTTCAATTATGGCAACGTGGCAAACACTTATACTTCTAAAATTTATGGAACAAATTCTAGATGAGAACAACTCTCAAAAATATATTCCACAAAAAAGTAGTAATGATAATAGTTTTCAAGCAATTTATCTACGACAATATCCAATAGAAAAAAGAAAGGTTTTTTATGATAACTTTCGTAGAAAGAGAACGAAAAAGTCATCAATTGATCAAATTTATAAACAACGTTGGCTCGCTTTGAATACTAAACGAATAGAAAATACGATAGAACCAAAATATAAAGATTGAATAATTCAGATAGTAAAAAATGAAATGTAGTTTATCGTTATGTCTATTAAATGCAAACATCTGAGAGAAGTACAGATTAATAAAAAATCAAGAAAGGATTAAAGTCGATGGAAAATATACAATTAAATAGAATTGAAGAGAACTTACAAATTTTGACGACACTTTTACAGAAACAAACCAGCCGTCAACTTCCATTATTAACACAAAAAGAGCTTTTACATGAATTGCAAATTTCACCAAATACATTAAAGAAATGGGAAAGTAAAGGTTTGAAACGTCTTGAGCCTCCATTTGAAGGTACTAGGACAATTTATTATAAATTTTCAGATATCGTTGATTTTTTGGAAAATTAGTTGAAAAATGCTAGAATAGAAGTATCTAAATTTAGAAGAGGAGAGTCTATTTTAGCCTTTTTCAATACCTGCATGAAAGAGGTGTTATGAAATCTGAAACAATTATTCACAATAACAAAAAAGTATTGAAGCAAACTAAAAAAAACGGAGAAGTCAAGTATGTACTGCGAGGTGTCTACTTAGGTATTGATGAAAAAACAGGAAAGCAAGTCACTACCTCCATTACCGCTAAAACTCTTCGCCAATTGGATAGAAAGTATATTCAAGCTAAACTGGATTTCGAGGAGCGGGGAAGCACCCGAAAAGAAGTTATAAGAATTAATACTTTAGAAGAGCTTGCTGAAGAGTGGTTTAAAAACTATCAAAATTGGGTTACATCTGCTAATACACTAAATCGAGTAAGAGGTTATCTTGACACCTACATCATTCCAAGATTTGGAGAATACACACCGGATAAAATTGAATCCTCTGAAATCCAATCATGGGTTAATGAGCTTGCTGAAAAGGCAAAAAAATCTGTTGAATCTGGGGTAAAAAGAGCAGAGAAAGGAAGTGCAAAAGATTTCGGAGCTGTGACTCATAAGTTGAGCGATATTTTCGACTTCGGAATAACGAGCTATGGACTGTCAAAAAATCCAGTATCCACTGTTAAAATACCTCCAAAGCCAAAAGCCAATAAAAAACGAATTATGGTACTTCATGATGACGATTTATCACATTGGTTAAAATTTTTGTCAGATTTACCAGATACACGAGCTAATCGTAGATTTAAAGTCATTTGTAACACTCTGCTCGCTTCAGCTTGCCGTATCAATGAATTACTAGCATTAGAAATTCATGATTTGGATTTAGAAACAAGCGAAATTATTGTAAATAAGACTCTGATGTGGAAAAGAGCGAATAAGAAGTTAGGAATAAAGGGGGAAATGGTTTGTAAACCAACTCCCAAAACCGATGCAGGAAATAGGAGAATTCCTGTGCCTTCAGATACAATTGCTTCACTCGTCGAATTTCATAACGAGATGAATACTTATTTTGAAAAGCATGGATTGCCTAAGTCCGACCTAATATTCCCAACAATTTATGGTAATTATATGTGTGATAGAAATGAGCGTGCCACACTTAAGAAACGTCTATCCTCACTTGGACTACCTGATTATGGTTTTCATTTATTCCGTCACACTCATGCTTCTTTGATGTTGAATGCAGGAGCAAACTGGAAAGAATTACAAACTAGAATGGGGCATCAGTCTATATCCACTACTATGGATACCTATGCAGAAATCGCTCCAAAACGAAAATTTGAAGCAGTTAATATTTATCTTGATAAAGTTGCTAAATTAACAGCTTAAGTTATCTCTACATTTTTCTCTACACTTTTGAGTACAATTCATAAAAGTCTTGCTATATCAAGGCTTTCGATAGCTAAAATAGATATTATTAGACCCTTACTGAGGTTAAGTAAGGGATTCACTACACGTCAATAGACATCAAAACATTGATTTTAAGCGATTTTTGAATTTTTGAAGTTCATTACATTGCAATATAAATCAATAAGAACTCTACCTTTTTTAGATGAATATATCATTTGGATATTGAAGTTAAGCCCTGTTATCATTTGGATGGCAGGGCTTTTTTATATTTGGTACACTAACTTCTTATCTATATTTTGGTGGAGCTGAAGTTGACATCTATAAAGTTTAATGTTAGAATACATTCAAAAATATATTTGAATGAGGTGTTTTATGATTCAAAATATTGTTACTTCAATAATCCTGTATTCTGGGACAGCCGTAGACTTACTTATTATCCTAATGTTATTTTTTGCCAAAAGAAAAAGCAGAAAAGACATCATTAACATCTATTTAGGACAATTTCTAGGCTCTGTTAGTCTAATATTGCTAAGTTTGCTTTTTGCATTTGTCTTAGATTATATTCCTAGTAAAGAGATTTTAGGTTTGCTCGGTTTGATTCCAATTTTCCTAGGCCTCAAAGTTTTGCTTTTAGGAGATTCTGATGGAGAAGCTATTGCCAAAGAAGGTTTGAGCAAAGATAATAAAAACCTGATTTTTCTAGTCGCTATGATTACTTTTGCAAGTTGTGGTGCTGACAATATTGGTGTCTTTGTCCCATATTTTACTACCTTAAATTTAGCGAATTTGATAGTGGCTTTACTTACCTTTCTAGTCATGATTTATCTCTTGGTTTTTTCTGCCCAAAAATTGGCACAAGTCCCTTCTGTCGGAGAAACTTTGGAAAAATATAGTAGATGGTTTATTGCCGTTGTCTATTTAGGATTGGGGATGTATATCCTGATTGAAAACAACAGCTTTGACATGCTATGGGCTGTGTTAGGCTAGGAGAAAAAATTATGAAAAAAGATAGTATCTGTCAAGTGGATGTTATAAATCAACAAAATGTTACAACCGCAACGAACTACCTTGAAAAGGAAAAAGTCCAAAAATCACTTCGTATTTTATCAAAATTTACCGATAATAAACAGATAAATATCATCTTTTATCTCCTTGCCGTCGAAGAACTCTGTGTCTGCGATATAGCCTGTTTATTAAATCTCAGTATGGCATCTGCCTCCCACCATCTTCGTAAACTAGCCAATCAAAACATCTTGGACACTAGAAGAGAGGGGAAAATTATATATTATTTTATAAAAGATGAGGAAATCAGAGATTTTTTTAATCAACTAGGATAACAACTATTTTTACTACTTTCTACTTTTCCATGATTATAGGGGGATTATATAAGTAATAAACCCCACTGGCTAATTAAAGTCAGTGGGGTTTTTGAGTGTTTTCCGTAGAATATTTAAATTACTTTACTATGGTATTTACTCAATAATAATATCAAAATGTTTTTTATCAACTTCTTTTGGAGCAACGTAACTAATATTTCGTTTGGCGTTGAATATGTCAGATTCTTCCAATGATGTAGAGAGTCCACTCCATGGCTCTAAAGCGATAAAGGGACTCTGATTTGTAGTTGACCAAATCACTAAATATGGAAAATCATCAAATGCAATCGAAAGAGTCTTCTGATGATTTTTAGATTTCAAGGTTACCTTTCGTGATGCTAATTGATCCAATGTGATGGCATCATGCTCAAACAGTTTATAGGACAAGTCCAAGGTCTTTTGATTTTCCAAGAATGGCCGGCGGTCTCGCAGATCAAGTAAGCCAGTTTCTGGAAAACTTCGAGGTACTGTACAAGATTCTACTTTTTCAAATTCTAAATAATAGTCTTCATAACTCTCACCATCCAACAAGGGACAATTAAAACCTGGGTGACCTCCAATAAAGTAAGGTAGCTTTCTATGTCCCTCAAGGTTTTTCACCCGATATTCAGTTCGAATTGTATTGCCAAGTAGTGAGTAGTTAATGGAAAGTTCAAATTCAAAAGGGTAATTTTTTACGGTTTCTTCGTTTGATGAAATAGAAAATTCCAAAGAGTTCTCTGTACTATTTACGTTTTTGAACATCATTTTTCTCACAAGTCCATGCCTTGGAATTGTGCCTGTAAATGTCGGTCTTTCTGCAGGTTCATAGATAGCCCAATCATTTCGTAAACTTCCACAAATCGGAAATAGAACTGGTGCTTGACCGCTCCAATAGGTCGGATCGCCTTGCCAAAGATATTCGATACCATCCTTGTCTTTAATAGAAATAAGTTGCCCACCAAATTCAGAAAATTGTACTGTTAAGTTCTCATTTTTTAATTCGAGCATAAAAACTGCCTCCCTTATATGAAAACAAGGATGCTAACTTGAGCTAAGCATCCTTGTTTTACTTTTTTTATTCAATAATCTGTGTTTCTGCTACTTTCTTATACCAATAAGCACTTTTCTTTGGATAGCGTTCTTGGGTCTCAAAGTCAACATAGAACAATCCATATCGTTTCTCGTATCCATTTGACCAAGAAAATACATCCATCAAGGACCAGATGAAATAACCTTTAACGTTGGCACCATCTGAGATAGCATCTGAAATCACTTCTAAATGCTTTTTCACGTAGTCGATTCGACCATCGTCATAGACTGTACCATCTACAAACTCATCTTTATAGCCTAGGCCGTTTTCAGTGATGTAGATTTTCTTATAGTTTGGATAGTCATTTTTTACACGCATGATTTGATCATAAAGGCCTTGCGGATAGATAATCCAATCCCAGTCCGTTTTTGGAATATCAACTGGAGACTCTCTACGACCGACTCCTTTGATTTGATACTTAGAACTTCCCTTTTCCCCTTTACCATTATGGATAATCTCAGTTTCTCCATCATGAGCTCTCATCCAATCACTCATATAGTAATTGATGCCCAAGAAGTCGTTCAAATCTTTTGCGGCATCTAAGGCAGCGAAGTCTTCATCACGAAGGTCTAATTCTCCACCATTTACTTTCAGAATATGTCGAACGCCTTCAAGCGTTTTTTCAGAATAGTAACCCAAGTATGTAGCATCGAGGATAAATTTATTATGAATAATATCTTCAAGTTCCGCTGCACGAACATCGTCAGGATTGGTTGGATCATAAGGATATTTCGTTGGCAATGCGTGTACAACACCAATTTCTCCACTATAACCAGCATCCTTGTAGAGCTTAACTGCCTTGGCATGTGAAACCATCATATTGTGGTGAGATTGGAATACCTTAGCTAAGTCATACTGAATCCCTGGTGGGAACTTCCCAACTAGATATTGCCCATCACCAATTGGACCGATTTCATTAAAGGTTGTCCAGTAATTAACTTCAGGGAATTCTTTGAAGCAAAATGCTGCGTAATTGATGAAGTGTTCAATGTTATCTCGATTCAGAAAGTCACCATTAGAATGTAGCGTTTCTGGTGTATCAAAATGGTGAAGCGTTACAAATGGTTCTACGTGACGTTTATGGCATTCCGCAAATAATTTATGGTAATACTCTACTCCCTTTGGATTCACTTCTCCAAAGCCTGTTGGGAAAATACGAGACCACGCAATTGAAATACGAATGCCGTTTACCCCAAATTGTTCACTTAGTTCTAAATCAACTGGATAACGATTATAAAAATCAGAAGCTGGTTCCGCAGTGTACCAGTAATTATCTTCTAGATACTTGTCCCACGCAACACGACCTTTTCCATCCGTCTGTGTAGCACCCTCTGCTTGATATGCAGCAGTTGCTCCACCAAATATAAAATCTTTCGGTAATGTTTTAACCATATGCCTACCTTCTTCTATCAAAAATAAATAAAGGGGGAGGAGTTGGAGATTTATTACTCCCTCCCCTTTTGATTAAGAACCTGTATTCACAAGTGAAGTGCTTGCATATAAGAGATAGTTTTTCGCTAATCAAGGCAGTTTTTTGAGGGAATACTGACTGTATTTTGAAAAAAACTAACGATGAGTAGCTGAAAAACTAGCCTTAGATGGAAGTGCTGAACTGTGAATACAGGTTCTAGAACTGTTGTTTGACAAAGTCAAGAGCACCTTGACCATCTCGTGTGAGTTTAATGTATTGAGCCCCTTCAGTTTTGGCAAGTTTAATACCCAATGCATCGGTTTCTTGTTTAATGTCATCGTAGTTTGATGCTACTTGAGGTGCAAGGATGACTAATTGATACTCTGGTAAAATCTCACGGTGCGCCCCATAGCTTCCTGCTGTAGCTGTAACTGGAACACCATATTCTTTTGCAGCTTTAGTTAGAGCGTTGGCAAGCAATCCACTTGTACCGCCCCCTGCACAAAGTACCAAAACATTTGTTTGTTCAGAAATTTCGGTATCGACTGCAGCTTTTTCAAGAATAGCATCCGCTTTGGCAGTATTAAAGTTAGCCGCCACTTTCTCTTTCAAGCTACTTTCAACTTTCCCTGATTGTTCTTCAGCGAGAATCTGCTCATCATAAACTTTCAAGAATGGATAATAGATAAGTACATCGACAACTACCAACAAGATAGCTAGTGCAAAGGCTAGTGGAGCAAAGTTTGTTCCCATTACAATCCCCAATGGTCCTGGAGTTGTCCATGGCAAGTTAACGCTGAAACTGTTCATTTTTAGCGTATCAACAAAGAATTTGAAAATCCATACGTTAGCAATTGGAGCTAAGATGAATGGAACAAAGAATACTGGGTTGAGTACAAGTGGTGCACCGAACAAGATCGGTTCGTTTACACCAAAGAAAGTTGGAACAACTGAAGCACGTCCAATTGCTTTATTTCGTTTAGACTTAGTCAACCACATAAACATGAATGGCACAACCAAGGTAGCACCTGTACCACCCATAGTCGCGATAAACATTTGAGTACCTGAAGTCAGGATTTTGTCCGCATGTTGACCCGCCTGTAGAAGCTGGAAGTTGGTTTCAATATTGGCATAAGTAATGGCTGCAATTGCTGGTTCCACAATAGATGGGCCATGAATCCCTACAAACCAGAACAAAGCATAGGCACCAAAGATAATTGTAATACCAACATAACCATCTGCGGCTGTAAACAGAGGCTCAAATAATTTCAGAATCGCCTCAGCAACGTTTGTTCCAAGGAATTGACGTGTCACAAGATCAATTCCATACAAGACAAAGATAGACAATGCATATGGAATCACATCTTTAAATGCCTGGGATACGTTCGGTGGAACTTCGTCTGGCATACGAATGGTGACATTGTTTTTCACACAGACTTTATAGATATTAACCGTAATGAAGGCTGCCAGAAAGGCTGTCAAAAGTCCCTTAGTTCCCATGTAACCATTGGCAAATCCACCTTCAATACCATCAGAAGCCAGTAATAGGAAACCTGAAATTGAAGCAATCATGGTTGAAATGAAGTTGATTTGATTGGTTTTTGGCAATTGACGGTTAAACGCATCTGTCAAAGATTTTGCGGTCGTTCCTGCAACTAAGACAGCTACAATACCCATTGTATAACCGTAAGGTTTCATGATAGCCGCAACTGCTTCATCAGACCAAGTAAAACCAAAGATATTAGGAACAAAAGCCACCAATAGGAAGATACTTGAGAACAAGATAACCGGCATGGCAGCGATAAAACCATCACGGATAGCCCTTAAATAAGGGTTTCTCGAAATCTTTTCAAAGAAAGGCTTCCCTTTCTCAATGAATTCAATCAATTTATTCATTACTTATCACCTCGTTTGTACAGTTCAATCATATGACTCATCATATCTTTCAATAACAATGTCGTCATGAGATGGTCTTGACCATGCATGAGCGTCACACTAAAGGCTAAATCCTCACCAGCCGCTTCTTTCTGCAACAAACTTGTCTGAGCATGGTGGGCTTCAACAATACAAGCATTGGCAGCTTCAACTAATTCTTCTGCTTTTGCGTAATCACCTTTTTGAGCAGCAGCCAGTGCCTCCATCAAACGAGAACGAGCATCACCAGCGAATGCAACAATCTCAAAACCTAATAAAGTAATTTCTTCTCTGTTCATAATATGAACCTCCTTTTAAAATTGAATTGATTTACAATAACCGTTGAATATGTAATACAATATAGAACCTTTCACTGTCATTTACAGGTTCATCAACCAATGTTGTGATCATCTCAAAAATCTGACTTCCAATCTGGTAAGCTCTTGGATTCTGGAGCTTGATATACTGTTCCAAACTAGCAATCGATTCATTTGACTGATGGGATCTATCTAAGTAATTCAGAAAATAGGACAAATGGATCATAAAACGATCATAAAAATTGCTATTTTCTTTTGTGCGTTTAATCCCATTCTCCGTTAGAATTTGTTCAACATCTGCTATAATTTTTTTGCTGATGTCCTGTTCTTCACTTGTGGGATGAATGGTTTCACCCTTTGCATTAATTAAGTGAAGTGCAATTCTACCAATCTCATCATTCGGAAAATCTTTTAGCAACTTTTCACGAAACATAGCTAAGGCTTCACGCGCCATTTTATATTCCAAGGGATATTCGGCTGAAATATTGGGTAGCTTACTTTCTTGATAAGTATTCTTCAAAACCGCCTGATAGGCACAATAGATATGATCTGTCAGTGTTACATAGAGATATTCTTGTACAGGGTAATGATACGTTGCTACGAGATGATTGATAACCGTGTAGGTTGCTGAAATAAAATCTAAGGGAATGTCCTTTAATAAGGTTAGAAAATTTTCTTTGGCTTCATCATTTTTTAGCGAAAAGATGTTTTCTATCTTATCCTTAACAATTAAATCTCCCTTTTTCTTTTGAAAGGTTATACCCAATCCCATCACGACTGCCTGTTCCCCATGTTCATTTTTCACTAGAGCAGCGTTATTATTTAGTGACTGTATAATCCTAAACATATATTCCTCCTATATTTTTAAGCAAAAAAAGACTACAAACAAACCGAGAATATCCTACTCTCAAATCCATTTGTAGTCTTGCCTAATCGAATTAGTTACAATCCACTCTATTAATTTCTACGGTTATAATATAACACACAATTTTAATTTTGTAAACCCTTTCTTTGTATTTTTTTGATTTTTTTTGTTTATTTTAAACAAATTCAAAAAATCGTAATATCAAAGGATTTTTTACTCACTTCCCCACTCGCTACAAAAGTTACTTGACGTTTATCTTCTAAAATATCACTTTCATCAAGCGACGTTGACAAGCCACTCCACGGCTCAAGAGCAATAAAAGGGCTCTTATTGACGGTTGACCATAAAATCAAATTTGGAAAATCTTCAAAATCCAAACGCAATCCTTTATCGTGTTTATGAGATTTCAACGAAACGCTGCGTGAAGCTAATTTATCCAAAGTAATGGCATCTTTGGCAAACAAAGCATAATCCAAATTTAGAATGTTTTGCTTTTCTAAAAATGGCGTACGCTTATTCACATCAAGAAGCCCTGTTTCTGGAAAAGATTCTGGAACAGTACAAGTTTCCTCTTTTTCAAATTCGAGATAATAATCTTCATAACACTCATCAGCAAGCAATGGGCAATTAAACCCAGGGTGCCCACCAATAAAGTAAGGCATGACCTTTTCTGTCTCGCGATTGGTCACTTGGTAACTTGTTTTAATCGTCTTTCCAATCAAAGTGTAAATGATTTTCAACTCAAAATCATAAGGATAATTTGCTAACATTTCCGCATCAGGGGTGATTGAAAAAGCAAGGCTATTTTCAGATAATGATTCATAAGTAAAAGTCTTCTTACGCACCAAACCATGTCGCGGTATCACACCTGTAAAATGGGGACGGCTACTAGGACGATAAATAGCTTCATCATCACGTAAGCTCCCACAAATCGGAAATAATACTGGTGCTTGTGAACTCCAATACTCTGGATTTCCTTGCCACAAATATTCGACGCCGTCTTTATCTTTTATGGATGACAAAGCGCCACCAAATTCCTTAAACTGAACTGTTAAGAAATCATTTTTTAATTCAATAACCATTATTTTCTCCTAAATAAAATGAGAATGAACAGCCTCATAACTGCCATTCTCATCACGCGTAAAAACAAAATAATAAAAGAAGTTTTAGTGAGTTAGATTAGATGTATTACTATTTGGCTTCTTGATAAGCTTGATTACGTTTTTTCATTTCTCCTTTATACCAGAAGAAGAGCAACGTGTAAACAACTAAAGCAATCGCTGCATAAAGAACGTAAGTCAAATCACCAGTTGAAGCTTTACCAACAAAGAATGCCAAGAATTTTTCAATTGGTCCTTCCATTGTTGTATGAGAAATCATGGTTGAAGTATCTAAACCACTTGGGAAGGCACCCACATTTTTAGCAGTTTCTGTGATAAATGGTGCAATCAATGTTCCTGACCACAAGAATAGCGGTAACTCAATAGCACCAATGACAATCATGCGGATTAATTTACCACGTGTAACAACTAGCAAAGCTGGAGTAACCCCCATCGCAATAATACCTGCGAGTGGCAATAATTTATTTCCTGGTAAAACAATTGCTTCTAACAACATAATTGGAGCTAAAATATTAGCGGCAGCCCATACTTCTGCACGACCTGCAATGAATGGCCAGTCCAAACCAATATTTAATGTGCGTCCTTGTAATTTTGAAGAAGCAAAGTCAGTAATACCTTGAGAAAGTGGTTCAACAGAAGCGATAAACCATGACCCAATCAATGAGAACAATTCCAAGCAGACAGCTGCTGTAAAAGCTAAAGAAGCAATTTCTGTTGGTGTTTGACCTGCTAATAAGCCAACAAAGATTCCTAAATAAATACCAATTGCAAATTTTGAACCCCAGAAACCAATTTTAGCATTTAATTTAGCAGCATCGAAGTCATATTTATCAAGCCAAGGGAAAAGCTTGTCAAAAATTTTATCGAATACCATAATAATTGGATTCATCATGTAGTTCATGTGAGTTGTTGTCATCGGATTTTCATCACCAGCACCCAATAAATCATTAAAAGTAGGTTTCATAAGGTCTGAATTGATAATTTTTAAAATACCGATAAAAATAACCAAAATTGTTGCAATCATGAGGTTTGCTCCACTATAAATAGCAAGCAAGCCAACAATTGATAAATGCCAAATATCGAAAATATCAACATCAAGCGTATTGGTTTTATTCAATACCAACATAATGATATTTACAATGACCATTACCATCAAAAAATATAGGGTATAAGGTGAGCCCCAAGTGATAGTTGCCAACGGTGCCCAACCAACGTCAGTGATATTTAATTCCAAACCAGTTCTGGCAACAAAGTCAGCCATAGCACCCGAAAATGCCGTTGACAAGATATTGATAATTGCGCTAATACCTGTTAAGGCAATTCCTAGTTTAATACCACCTTCTAATGCTTTAGTGAATTTCACTTTAAAGAAGAGGGCAATGACAGTCAAGATGATTGTCATTAACGGAGCGGCGCCAAGGTCAATAATTGGTTGGAAAATCGTATTTGCAAAGTCGATAATTACATTCATTTCATTTCTTCCCTTTCTTTCGAAAGCGCTTTAATTTATTTGTTTAAGCTATTAATAACGTCTTCCATTTTCTTATAAACAGGTTCTGCCATTGCTGGGATACGATAAAGAATAGCACCAGCATCGACAACTGGAATCTTAACATCAAAGCCTAAATCAGTCTTAGAAATTTGTGCAAAGATGTCATAATGCGATAACAATTCTTCATTGATATCTTTAATCATAACAGCATCACACGATACTTGATAACCACGTTTAGTCAATTCTGTTTCTAGAGCATTTTTAATTTGGTGACTTGAGTTAACCCCAGCTCCACACGCTGCTAAAATTTTAATCATGAGAAATTCCTCCTTAAAAATTATTTTCCAAAAATTGATAAATTCTTTCTGGATTTTCAGAATTAAAGAATTTAATTAATGCTTCCTTATCTTGTCTATTAATAAAATCCATTATTGCTGCCAATAAACCAGCTTGCTCTTTTTCTTCATTGTTTAAAATCATGAACAAAAATGAAACCTCTAGTTTTTCATCTGGCAAAATCATATTATGAAATGTTATCGCATGTTCCAGTTTAACTGGAACAATACGAGTAACATTTACAAACTGACTTTCTGTATGCGGAATAGCAATATTGGGAAGACTCGAATCAATTGGACTTAACGGTAAGGCAGTCGGATAATGTTCCTCTCTGTCAATTAAATTATCCAAGTATTCTTCTGTTACAAGACCTTTTTCAAATAATTTATGAGCGATTTCTTTAAAAACACTTTTTTGATCTTGTTGTTCAGATATATATACCGTATCTTCTGCAAATAATTGAGTCATTTTATCACCTTCTTACACTTTCTCACTCCATGAGCCGGCTGTTTTGGTAAGGACTGCGTTGAGTTCTTCGATATTCTTGCGTCCTTGTGTTCTTAGCCATTCACGCGCAGCTTCTTCACCTTGTTCAATATAGACTGGCACAACACCCGCCCAAGTTGCACGACCGCAAAGAACACCGTTAAATTTTGCACCAGCTTCATGCGCAAACACCAGAGTATCTTGGAAGAGTTTAGCTGAAACACCTGCACTAAGATAAATGTATGGCAAGTCCGTTGATGCTTCTTGTTGACGGAAATATTCGGCTGCTTCTTCTTTCGTATAGATGACTTCCCCTGTTCCAAAGCCTTCTACAAAATTCATGTTCACAGGTACTTCTACCTTGAGAACATCTACTCCAAAACGTTCATCCGAAAATACTTTCATGGCTTCATTTACTTTTCTAGGTTTAACTTTAGCAAACTCAACACTAGCATTGTCTTCAATCGTCTCATCATAGCTCAAAATCTCCAAGAAGAATGGCAAACCTTCTGCCTGACATTCTGAACCTAAACGTTCAATATAGGCATGTTTTTGAAGATTAACGTATGGATCACCATCAACGTCATAGTAGAGTAGAAACTTAATGGCATCTGCCCCCTCTTCTTTTAGTCGTTTGACAGACCATTCTACCAGGCAATCTGGCAAACGACTGGTAGAGCTAGTATCATAGCCTGTTTTTTCATAAGCCAAAAGCAAACCACATTGTTCATCACGGGCGCGTGATGCTGGCAAACCAAATTCAGGATCTAACAGAATTGAGGAAGAAAACTGTGTTAGTTCTTCAGAAACTAGCGTTTTTAGCTCTTCCATCTGCTCCACAGTAGGTTCTTCTACCTGATGTTTTGCCATCATTTTTTTCAGGGCTCCACGTTGGTCAAAAGCTAAAGATGAAATAATACCTGCTTCATTGCTTACTTTTTCCATGTATTTTCTTTTATCTGCTGTTACTACCATATTATACCTCTTCGACTTCGATTTGAGAATACAACGATTCTGCATTTTCTAAATTGACGTAACCCGTCTGTTCTTCCTGGGCATTTAGCATGCCTAAAACATTAGCCTTTTTTAGTAATTCTGTATCAGGTAAGGCATGTACCAAACTAGCTGCAATACCTGCAACTGTTGAATCTCCTGATCCTACTGGATTGACGACTTTGATTTTTGGAATTCTGACACGATAGAACTTGTCATTGTGCTTGGCAAAAACCCCCTGTGCCCCTAATGAGACGACTATCCAATCAATTCCTTGGAAAAGTTGACCAGACAAAACTGATTTCAACTCTTGAATATCATCAGTAACTTCTTTACCAATCAGTTGTGATAACTCTTCTGTATTCGGCTTAATAACTGTCGGCTTCTGCTGGCTTTCTAAAACGTTTTTCAGCGCCTCACCAGAACAATCCAAAACAACAGCTACACCGCATTTTTTACAAAGTTCTACAATTTCTACATAATAATTGCTTGCAAGTCCCTTTGGCAAACTTCCTGAAATAGCAACAACCTCTACATTGTTCAAAATAATTTCAAGGTGTTCGATAAAATTCAAGGCTTCATGTTCTTGAATAGTTGGTCCTTGTTCTAAAATCTCTGTCTGTTGGCCATCGTGAAGGATCGCAATGCAATTACGTGTTTCGTTCCCAATTTCCACAAAAGAATTTTTAATATCATTTCGAGTGAGTTGTTTCTTTACATAACTTCCAATCTCACCACCAATGAAACCAGTAGCCACAACATCTTCACCGATTTGTTTCAAAACCCGTGTCACATTGAGCCCCTTACCACCAGCTGTTTTTTGAACTTTTTCTACTCGATTGACAGTATCCAATTGATAGGTATCCAATTGATAGGCAATATCAACCGACGGATTTAAAGTGATCGTCAAAATCATGTGAGCCTCCTAGTCGTGGTATTCTCCACGATCCCACTTTTCAAGAAATTCAGTAAAGAACTCTGGATTAGCCTGCTCTTGATTGAGCGTCTCAACTGCAGCAATCTTTTCAATTAAACGCTTGTTTTCTTCAGTTGGTTTGTATTCTGCTTTAATGAAGGCTTCAATGATGTCGCACATGAGCAACTCACCCGTAATTTTCCCACCAAAACCAATGACGTTGGCATTTAACTCTTCCTTAGCGTAAAGTGCGGAAGTCATATCACGAACCAAAGCTGATCGAATTCCAGGAACCTTGTTTACAGCATTGTTGATTCCAACACCTGTTCCACAGATACAGATGCCCAAATCTGCTTGTCCGCTTGCAACAGCTTCACCAACTTTTTTACCAAAGATTGGGTAATGAGTACGAACATTGTCATAAGTCCCAAAGTCCAATACTTCATATCCTTGATTTTTCAAATAATCTACCACAGCGATTTTTTCATAGGTTACAATGTGGTCACAACCGATTGCAATTTTCATCTCTTATTCTCCTTTGTCTACAACAATTAGCACATTTTATTTAGCATATCGACACGGATTTGGTGACGGCCACCATCATACTCACCTTCAACAAATCCTTTAACGATATTTTTAGCAATTCCTTCTCCTACAATCTCACTACCGATTGTAATAATACGCGAATTGTTGTGTCCTCTTGTCATATAGGCAGAACGTTCGTCTGAAACTTCTGCAGCGATCATGCCTTTGACTTTAGTTGCGGTCATAAATGGACCAACACCATAAGCATCAATCACAATACCAAGATTTCCTTCCTCTTGATTGACTGCTGCAACTACCGCCAAAGTTGTATCAACAAAATCACTTCCATCACTGACATCTTTAAAGTCATATGATTTTTCTTGTAAATAATCTTTAATAACGTCTTTTAGTTTTGAGCCCGCTGGATCAGCACCGATAATGATTGTCATAACCTATCTCCTAACAAAAATAGAAAGTTGTAGCCATATGTGGCAGAAAATCTTTGTTTTGCAAAACTTAGAAAAGCGTTTTCGCTTTTTATGTTTAAATTATACAACCAAACGAACATAAAGTCAACATGTTTTGTTTTATTTTTGTTTATTTTTTTCGTATATAAACAAAAAACCAACATTTTGCTGTTGGTTTTGATAACTTTATGATTTTGTAGAAATAATTTCAATGTGGTTATGTAATAATTGGTAGTTTTCATCATTCGCATTCATATCTGTCACTAGAGCAGTTACATCATTCAAATCACAAAAGGAAGTAAAATCATCTTTTCCAATTTTCGAGGCATCCAGCAGTAGATATTTTTCTAAAGAATGTTTAATGGCAATATTTTGCGTATAGGCTTCGGCTAAGGTAGAGGTCATGACATCAGTTCCCTTAAGTCCGTTACCTGAAAAGAAAATCTTGCTGAATCGCATTTTTTCTAAACTTGTATTGGTAATTTCTCCTACAAAAGATTCTGTCACTTGACGATATTCTCCCCCCAAGAGAAAGACTTGAAAATCCTCAGTCTTCTTTTGTGATAAGATGGTAAAAACAGGCATACAGTTGGTGATGACCGTTAGGCGAGGATTTTTAATGGCCTCAGCCAGAAAGGCCACTGTTGTTCCTGGACCTAAAAATACCGTGTCTCCATCTTCTATCAGTTGGGCAGCCCTTTCTGCTATCTCTTGCTTGGCTTCCTTATTCTGAATGTGTTTCTCAGAATGGGAATATTCCCGATATTGAAAAGCCTTATTACTTCTAGCACCGCCGTGAATTTTTGTTAAGACACCTTGCTCTTCCAATTCAATAAAATCACGTCGAACAGTCATATCAGTAACATTTAGCAATTCAACAATCTCAGAAATTCGAACTGTGCCTTTTTTGTTTACCAAACGTGTAATTTCTTCTAGTCGTTCTCGTTTATTCATGTTTAATCCTTTGTTGTTTTTTTACATTATATCAAAAATCAACAAGAAGATGTTGGAATTTTGAACATTTGTTCAATATTATCAGTACATCTGGCTTAAAAATTGAATTAATGATTTAATAGGCAGGGCTTTTTGATTTTTTATGTTTTTGCAGAGCTTTTATATTCCAAGTTAGGAATAGATATTTCAGAAATTTTATCACTTGATATTGCAATCCTCTCTATAACTTTTCCAATTTATCTATCTTTAAATAAATAAAACCCCTTTGTAATGCTGTAGAAGATAACTAACAAACAAAGAATAATAAGGCTAGGTTGCCAAAAACCTGCTATTTCTGCTAAACTCTGCCCTAAACGTTGCCCTATAAAGCGAACTAACATTAACACAATAGCATTAAAAATGACAGAGACCAATGAAATTATTATTGAGTGCATTATTGCTTCTGCAATACGTATTTTAAAAAGTTGTAATTTTGTTATGCCCAATATTTGTAACTGTCTAATATCTTCAATGTCTTTATTAGAAGATAATATTGTGATAGAAATAAAACTAGTAATAATAAGCACAATTGGTGCAGATAGATAGGCAATGAAGGAGGCTCTTGCTTCGTGGACACTATTTATAGTATCCATAAATGAGTACATATTTCTGGTATAGAGGATGAATCCAGAAATGAGAGTTATCCCTATAGTCATCGAAGTCTGTATACTCTTCAAATAACTAGGATTGTATAGTAGGTTCCAAAAACTTGTATTGATTGCATAATTTTCAGATGGGAGAATCTTCATTAATAATTTTATTAAACAAATCTGGGTGGACGGAGATAGAACTTGAATAATTAATATATGAGTAATCAATAAAAATAAAATCATACCAGATTGTGTCACAATCACTTCTCTATTATTGGTAAAACCTGCTGAAATAATAATACCTATACACAATAACCATAAGAATAGACGAACAGAAACATTAATAAACTTAGTCGCCTTAACTCTCCAATTTCTACCATTTGATTTTGAATTTGATTCTTTTTTTAATAATCGAATAGAATAAAAATAAGCTCCTAATCCAACAATTGTTGGTACTATTAAAATACTCAATAATACAGTCTGAATATTGGATGTAATAACCAAATCAGGTAATTCATCTCTTCCTAATAAATTTTGTAAAAATTTATAGTAACTATCTGTCACAACGAAGGAAAGGATTGTCCCAAAACTGCTAACAATGACTGCCATTATGGAAAACTGACCAGCGATAAGTATAGATAATTGAGATTTACTTGCTCCTAAAATCGTCCATAATTGATAATCCTTTTTAAAGATATCTATTAGCAATCTTATATTATTTGAAATGAGAAAAAATAGAGTAGTCCCTCCAAATATAATCAACATCTGAAAAAGTTGCGAAGCATTAATATTTGAAGTTCTTGATGAGCTAGCAATGCCAAATAAAGATGTCCCAACAATTAGGCTAGATACAAGTAATAATGGAATTGTCCCAAACCATTGTCTCTTTGAATACTGAAACTGATACACAATGAGTTTTAACATATAATCTCACCTCACTCGCCAATAGTTTCAAGTGCCTGATAAAGTTCTTCTGCTGATGGTTTAGTAATTTCTTGCGAAATGTAACCATCTTTTAAAATAAATGCTTTATCTGTTTTAGATGCAAGCTCAATGTCATGTGTAACCATTAAAACACACTTCCCCTCATCAGCCATCTTTCTAAGTGATTCAAAAATCAATTTCCGAGAAATACTGTCTAAAGCACCAGTCGGCTCATCAGCAAAAATAACCTTACTATCTGATAAAATAGCACGAGAAATAGCAATCTTCTGCCGTTCTCCTCCTGATAGTGTTGATACTAATGACGATAGGTCGGCTTTAAAATTCAGGTTATCCAACAATGTTTTTACTTGATTCCTATCGGCAGTCTTCCCTGAAAGTCTTAGAGGTAGTGTAACATTTTCCAATGCTGGTAGAGCAGGAACTAGATTATAATTTTGAAAAATAATAGCAATGTCTTCACGTCTAAATTTAGCAAGTTTGCCATCTTTTAGCCGATATGGATTCACACCATTTATAACAACCTCGCCACCAGATGGCTCTGATAGACTCGCCAAGCAATTGAGTAACGTTGATTTTCCTGAACCACTGATACCTAAAATAGAGATAAATTCACCATAATCAACAGATAAAGAAACTCCTTTTAAAACAGAGACAGTCTTACTTTTATCAAGTAAATAATCTTTTGTTAGGTTTGTTGCACTAACAGCTACATGATTAACCATAATCATCCTCCTAACTTTATAAATATTTTTAAATGTTAATCTACAGTTAATGATATATTATGAGTAGAAAGTCCAAAATAGCTACTAGAACGATATGTCGTATATGGTTCCTAGCCTCATTCTTTTTATACACTTCCATTATATACTAATTAATAAAATTAAACTAAGAAAAATAAACTATCATCTGAGGTTACCTAGAGAATATATTACGCAGCAATCAACACTACATATAATAGTGATAGATAAACAATCTAGAGGTATTCGCTATGAAAAAACTTGTAAAGCATCACTTAGTTTTATTATTAGATATCTGGCACTAGTTTTAGCAAAGCTAATCAGCGTTGGAGGAACCTTATTGACACCCTTAAGACCCTTAAGCAAGTTCTTTACCGTGATGTCCATCCTATATCTTCTTAGTTTCCTACTATTGTTACGAGTCATTATTGAGCAACTATGAGGGGGAAACTTCGCGATATTAAGTTTGGCTTTGAATTACCTAGTCCTTACTAGTTGGCGGGCACAATCCTTTTTCCTCTGTTGCTTTACACTTGTCTTTACTTGGTTGACAGTCGTATTTACATTGCAGACAAGGTAGTTGAACGGATTATTACGGCTGGATTAGTCGCTCCTATCATCGAAGAGTTGCTATTTCGAGGCTTTTATGTCGAGGTATTAACAGAAAATTACTCTAAAAGAGTAGCTATCTGAGGAACCTCTCTCCTATTTGCCTTAGGGCATCTCTCCTATGACTAACTTACAAATCCTCTTAGGAGGAATCCTATTTAGCCTACTACTATTTTTAGCTAATGAGCGCTCTAAAATACTCACTATCTTGTTGCATATGGTTTTGAATATGGTTACGATCTGCATCAAATTTGATAATAAATCTGATTTATTCGGAGGTAGTTTTAGTATTGATGTTTCCTATATCACCATTTAATGTTTGGATTAGCTAGTTTACTGACAGTTATCATCCGTAAGACAAACAGGACAGATGCCATACGCTAAAGTTCGATGATGATCCTATCTATAATATCACCAAATGGGCAAATATCTAGCATCACTTCTCAGAGCTCACTTTATTTTTTATTGGTGTACACCAATAAAAAATCATGCACCACAACGGCTAAAAAAAGGAGAGAAGCTTGTGGCCTAACTTTAAGCTTTCTTTAGGGTTTATTTAACCTTAGTTTTAGGTTTTATCGCTAAACTGGGTTTAAGAAATCAGTGAATGAGGTTAAAAACGCAATGAAATCTAAAAAATTCTTATATTCAGGGCTGACGCTACTCAGCATGGCAACTCTGACAGCATGTTCTCTTGGGACGAGCTCAACGACTACTAGTGGGCAAAATGTTACTGCAACTAGCTCAAGCTCAACGGCAACAACTGTAACATCTGATATTGACTGGGATAGCCTACCAACCAAAAATGTTACGCTATCAAGTGATACACTTAATATCACAGAAACAGGAACTTATGTTCTTTCTGGTGAGACGACAGCAGGTGTAACTGTCAATACTAGTGGTAATGTTCGTATTATCTTGGCTGGAGCGACCATTTCAAGTTCTGACAGCGCTGCAATCAATGTCGAAGCAGCTGAAAATGTTGAAATTGAACTCAAAGATGGAACAGAGAATACTGTTAAAGACGCCAATTCACACAGCAATACCGATATTGAAGGAGCCATTCATTCTGAGGCAAACCTTATCGTATCTGGATCTGGTAGCCTAAAAGTTGAAGCTAACTATCAAGACGGGATTGTTTCAACAGACAATCTTACTATCAATGGTGGGAACATCACCGTAACAGCAGCTGATGATGCGATTCGTGGTAAAGACTCTGTTACCATCAACGGTGGTACCTTGAACTTAACTGCTACAGGAGATGGCATCAAGTCTAACAATGATGAGGATACCTCAAAAGGTAATGTCACCATCACAAATGGTAATATTACGGTCAAAGCTGGTGATGATGGGATAAAAGCAGAATCTAGCTTAGTGATTGACGGTGGAGATATCAAGGTCAGCGAAAGTGCTGAGGCTCTTGAGGGAACTAATATTACCATCAATGGCGGTACGATTGATGTTTATGCAACCGACGATGGCATCAATGCTGCGAGTGACGTGACAGGTGCTGATATCTTCATCAAGGTGACAGGTGGAGATATTAAAGTTGAAGTGGGTGAGGGAGATACTGATGGCTTTGATGCTAATGGTGATATCTACATCTCAGGCGGTACCATAGCAGTCACAGCTCAGTCAGCCTTTGACTTTGATGGTACTGCAGAATTAACAGGTGGTACTGTTATCGTAAATGGTGAACAAATCACAGAAATTACTGCTACAGGACCTGGTGCTGGTGGTCACGGCGGCGCTGCCCCTGGCGGTAACGCACCTGGTGGCTGGTAACAACTAAGAAAAACCAAGGAAGCTTAAAAGCTTCCTCGGTTTTTTGTTTTCAAAAATAAGACTTCATTGACTACTTAGACCCTTTTTCAAGCTTTTCCATAAGCCTACATCATCGGTCTGTAAAATCAATCCAGCATAGGATTTTCCGATTAAAATGATCAACCCAAGAGTTGTTAGGGTTAATACAATCAAGGAAATGATACTCTCTACTGCTGTCGCAAAGCCATTCATCAAACGAATCGGCATAAAGAAAGTAGAAGTAAAAGGAAGATAAGATCCTACCTGTAAGAAAACACTATCCGATGAACCTTGACCTAAAGTCATCGCTCCAAAGAAACAAGCAATGACGATATACATGATGGGTTGGATAGCTTTATTCACATCTTCTTGTCGTACAACTAAAGAACCTGAAAGTGCTGCTAACACCACATAAAGTAAGAGACCAAAGCCGACAAAGAACATCATAGACCAATCTAAATTCTCAAACACTGCCTTAATCAAAGGCTCGATGCTTTGCACCATCTCCTTAGTGCCCTCTGTATGGTCCAATACTTTATAAGTTGCCGCTCCTCCGAAAAGATAAATTCCTAGATGTGTCGTGATAACTAGAAAAATCCCTAAAATCCGACCATAAAAGTAAAGTGGAGCAGGCACACTTGAGAAGATGACCTCCATGATTTTTGTGCCTTTTTCACTGGCAATCTCCTGTGCGGTCAGACCAGCATAAGTCAAAATCATCATGTAAAGCATAAAAACAAGACCAAAGAAGGCAATATACTTTCCTGCTTCTGCTAATTCCTGTCCTTTGACCAACTGTTCCTTATAAACAGGCTGTTGAGTTAGAGTCGTGAGCTGTTCTTGACTAAGCCCTACTTGTTGGACATTAGAAGCTTGTTGTAAACCTTGAAGAATCTGGTCCACTCGGACTTTCATCTCACCTGACAGGGACGTTTTACCATGATAAATCGCTTCTATGATACCATTGTTTATTTCTACTTCTAGATAAGCTGCAATTTTTTCCTGATCAAAAGCAGAGCGCGCCTTTTCTATACTAGAGTACGACAGAGTGATATCTTCTACACTTTTAAAAGCCTTGGTCACTTCGTTGCTAGAGCTGATGAGAGCAACCTTATCTTGATTATCAGTTGACTGGTCTGTGAGATAGCCAACACCTGCTGAAATAAAAATAAAGATAAAGGGTGACACCACCATAAAAAAGAAGGTCCATGATTTTACTTGTCTAAGATAGGTTTCTTTTGCAACTAACAGCAATTGTTTCATTTGACTTCCTCCGATTTCAATTTAAAGATTTCATCAATGGTTGGTGCTTGCTGGTCAAAGGTTGCGAGATATTTTCCTTGACTAATCGTATCAAAAAGTTCCTCACCAGCTCTTTCATCATCTAGTAACAAGCGCCATTTTCCTTGATTGGTTGCTTCAACTGCTAAAACATGAGGCAGATTTTCTAGACGCTCCTTAGGAATATCTGAGGAGACAAACAAACGTGTCCGCCCAAATTGTAGGCGAATATCCTGAATCGCACCATCTAAGACAATCTGTCCGTTGTGAATCATCAAAAGTTGATCACAAAGCTCCTCAACATTAGTCATGACGTGGTCTGAAAAGATGATAGTTGCTCCCTTTTCTTTTTCCTCTAAAATCACGCGCTTAAGCAGGGCTGTATTAACAGGATCAAGGCCAGAAAAGGGTTCATCAAGAATGATTAAACTTGGTTCATGAATCAGTGTCACAATTAACTGGATTTTTTGCTGGTTTCCTTTGGATAAGCTTTTAATTTTATCGGTCACTTTTCCCTTAACCTCAAGTTTTTCCATCCAAATCGGCAACTTTTCTGCAACCTCTTTACTCGTCATGCCTTTTAGGTTAGCCAGATAGCGGACTTGTTCAAAAACCGTCAACTTGGGCATCAGACTACGCTCCTCAGGAAGATAGCCCACTTTCGGATAGTCCTGTGTCCCAAAAGCTTGACCATCTAGCTCAATTGTTCCCTCATATGACACAAAACGCAACAGAGAGTGGAAAAATGTCGTCTTACCAGCACCATTTTTTCCCACCAAACCACAAATGCTTCCTGATGGAATGGCAAAAGAAATGGTTTTTAAAACATCTTTTGAACCATAACTTTTAGATAATTGCGATACTTTAAGCATATTATAACCTCCTTTTTAAATATTATATACTTAAATAACAACGCTTTCAATAGCCTATTCATAAAAACATTTATGACAGGTGCTATACTCTGGTAACAAGACACAAGAAAACACCCCTTTTCAACAGGAGCGTTTTTCTTGTACCTCATTAAAAGAGGCTAGCGCTAAGATTCCCAAAAATTTTTGATGAGATAAGACTTATCATTAGCTATAGATGTAAACCGTGTTTTTCATGCTCTGTTTGATCTTGATCTATCTCAAGTGCCAGTAACTGAATGTGATGAGAAGATAGACAAGTATAAATTTGCTCTTTAACAGCTTGATCAGTAAGGTGACTGGTTTTACAAATGTGCACTACCGCTTGATGATTTAAACCGTCTGAGGTCCAGACATTTAATTGATTAAGGTTTTCAACCCCTTCTAAATCTAAAAGCTCTGCTTCTAAGCTGACGAAGTCTAACTCTTTTGGTGTCGCATTTAAAAATAATTTGCCATTGTCCCAAAATTTGGGCACTGCTTTTGACAAGATAAAAGCTGAGATCACTAAAGATAAGAGAGGATCAAGGAAATACCAGTCTGTAAAACGTAACACAATAGAGACCAGAATAACAGCTAACCAGCCTAAGATGTCTTCTAAAAAGTGCAGGCTTAAAATGGCTTCATTTACTGTTTTTCCCTTATGCACCACCAAACTCGCCAACACATTAATTATGATAGCAATGACACCTAAAATCAACATGCCTTCTTTATTAACCACTTCAGGGTGAAATAACTTGGGAAAATTTTCGACAATTAAGAAAACAGAGCCTAAGATCAAAATACTTGAAGTTATCATTGCTCCTAACAGACTAAAACGCTTGTAGCCTAAACTAAAATTCTGATCAGCCCTTTTATCCGACATTCTCTCTGTTACAAAAGATAAGCCAATCGCTAAAGCATCTCCAAAATCATGGACTGCATCTGCTAAAATGGCACTGGATTTAAATAAAAGACCAAAAATCAACTCAATGATTGAAAATACTAAATTTAAGAGAAAAGCTATAAATACATTTCGTCTAGCCATCTTCCGACTCCTTTTGTATAATAGTAACAACTTTACTCCCTTATTATCCTAAAAAAAGTGAAAGGAAAATAGAGGCAAAACAAATACTCTGTTCATTTCTGAACATATTGCCTCATTTGTACAGCTATGGATCGTCGTGTTAAAAAAACAAAAGAGGCTATCTACACCTCCTTTACTAGCCTACTCAATCAAAAAAGCTATGATGAGCTGACTGTTCAAGAAATTATCAATCTTGCGGATGTCGGACGAAGTACCTTTTATGCCCATTTTGACAGCAAAGAAATGTTGCTTGAGCACCTGTGTCGTGATCTCTTTCACCATACCTTTGAGCAAAAAGAAAATGACCTAGAAGGGCTAATTAGCCATATTCTAAGCCATTTCTATCGCAATCAGGACAAGGTTGCCAGTCTCTTGCTCTCAAGAAATCTCTACTTTATGAATCGCCTCAAACATGAACTGGATAAACACCTCTTTCCCCTCTTTTTAGAAAAAATACAAGGTGAACGAGCGAACTTACCTAAGGAGCTTTTAAAACATCAGATTAGCTCTGCTTTTATTGAAAGTACGATTTGGTGGCTCAAGCAAAGACAGACCATCAGCCCAGAGGAACTTAGTCAATATCTTTTAGCTTGGATTTGCCCTCAGAATTAAAGTAAATTTTTTAACCCTAGTAAAAATGACACATTGACCTCGTGAGTTGACATAGCTAGACGAATATAGCGGGAATCTAAGCCCACAAAATCAGAACCAGCTCTAACTTGAATACTCTCAGCTGCCAATTGCTCTTTTGCATTTTCTAGCCCTGTATTGATCAATAAATAATTGGTCTGACTAGGGAAGACTTGTACGCCTAGGGCTTTTAAAGATTGGATAAGAAAATCACGCTCATGCTCCAACAAAGCATAAGTCTCCTCCATATAAGTTTCATCTTCTAAAGCTAATATGGAGGCTCTTTGTGCCACACTAGAAGTTGCAAACAACTGACCGGATTGACTCAAAGCAGTCAATAGCTCCCGATGACCAGAAATCGCAAAACCTAACCGAAAACCTGCCATCGCATAGGTTTTACTAAAGCCATCAAAAACAATACAATGCTGACTCTGACTAGCTATCGTTTTAAAGGAAATAGCGTTCCAAGATGGTAAAAATTCTATGAAACTTTCGTCAATCACAAGAAGAACATCTTTTTGTTGGCACTTTTCATGGATTTTTTTTAATAATCCCATCTCGATAACCTGACCAGTTGGATTATTGGGATGACCTAACACCATGACATCCAGATCTGATTTAATCGCATCTAAGACTGATTCATCCAAGATAAACTGATCTTCTGCCTTTAGGAAATAGCGTTCTAATTGACATCCTGCTTCTTGTAAAACATTAGCATACTCTTCATAAGTTGGTTCAATGATAAGAGCTGACTTGGGAGCACGCGCCAAGACCAAACGCCAAATCAAATCATCCACTCCACTACCACAAAAAATGAACTGGGGCGAGATGGTGTACTTTTCAGATAGCTTATGACGCAAAAAGAGCGCTTCTGTATCTGGATAATGTTCTCCTTGCTCCAAAATATAGCTACTATGATTTTTAACACGCTTTGGTAATCCTAAAGGATTGGTATTGACTGAAACATTAAGCATCTCTTCCTCCTATTTCCTCATTAAAACCCTATTTTGACTCCTAGCAATGACAAATGATAATAAAAAGAAACTAACAATTGTTCCTTCTCGAACAAAAAGCGGAAGATGAAAACAAACACTTATCGCCACTGAGCCTAAAATACTCAAAAAATCCACTCCATAGCGGTAAAATGAAAAACTAAACCGCGTTTGCCCTTCTAGCAATTGACAAACCTTTTCAATAGGAAATTGCAACACGCCATAAGCAATAACGTGACCAATTCCATAACCTACTAAACTTGTTCCGAGAATAAACATTAAAAAATCAAAGATATAGGAATGGATAGCTAGCTGACTAAGCACAGTGTAGGTGAAAAAATTGATCACATACCCAAAACCAAACAAACTCAGCACCATCAGAAAATAATTTCGCCAGCTCCTTTTTTGATCTAGTAAAAGACAGACTAATAAAAATAATAAATTAATTCCTGTTGTAATGACACCAATCGTTATCCTCGAACTCTCAGATAGAGCAACATTAAAAGAGTTAAAACTACTCACCCCGATACCTGCTTTAATGGTCAGACTGACCCCTAAAGCTGACAGAGTATAATACCACAGAGAAAGCCAGACCAGTTTTAAGGACACCGCTATCAACTCCTTTTTTAGTATGATTATTATTATAAAGATTTTATGATAAAATAAATATGCTAAATCTCACACTTGGGAGAGAAAAAATGAAAAAAATTTCCTATAAAGGACAATACCATTTGCCAAAAGAGCTACCTAAAGTAGTCCTTGACCAATCCTTTTTAACAAGCTACTCACATGGGGAGCAAATCCATCAAGCAAATACACCCTTAGATTATCTCTTTTTTATGATCAAAGGAAAAGGCAAAATCCTTCTGACGCAAGAAAATGGAAAAACCACAATCATCCAATTTATTCACCAAAATGATTGGATTGGAGAGTTAACCATTTTAGGCGCAGAGACCGAAACACGAGAAATTCGCTCCATCGGACACACAATCTGTCTGGCTATTCCTATGTCAGTAGTAACAGCCTATCTTCTTAATGATATTACTTTTATTAGACTGATGGGAGCTTATGCTGGGCATAAACTGGTGAGTCGAACCATGCATTTTTCTAAGAACCAAAACTATATCTTAAAACATCGCTTAGCTAGTTTTATTTTAGAAGTCAGCTCTGACAACCTCTATCAAGAAAATCATATGCAAGTGGCAGAATATCTAGGCGTGAGCTACCGCCACCTTTTACATACCTTTAAAGATTTTCGACAAGAAGGACTCGTCACCAAAGTGGGACACCAGTGCTTTAAGATCAACCTAACAGAGATTGAAAAACTGGCTATCCAAGATCCTAATTAATTTGTGAAAAGGCTTACATTTTTGCGGTTTATTTGTTATACTCTTATGGTAGAGGGAATTGATTCCCAATCAACTAAAAAGAGGATTTTGATGTGGCAAAAGAACAAGACACACTGATTTACAACATTGACAAAAGCATCAAGAAAAAGGCTGATTTGATTAACTGCCATTACTGGGCTTATGCTGTACGTTCGATTATGGCAAGTGTCTATTTAGCTTTGGGACTAGCAATCTCAGCCTATAGCGCTGACAAACTTAATCATATCGTTGAAGGACTCGGCAAGTTTAGCTATGGCTTGATGTTTGGTTGGTGTTTAGTGATGATTTTATACATGAATGCTGAACTTGGGACATCTAATATGATGTATATGACCTCAGCCATTCATAGAAAAGTCATCCCAACCCGAACAGCCCTTAAAATTTTAGCAACCTGTATCTTCTTTAACTTTATTGGTGCAGTTATTGTCTGCTTCTTACTCTCTTACACAACTCCCTATCAAATTGGCCATGTTGCACCTGATAGTTATCTGATTGAAGCCAGTATTGCTAAATTAGCTAAATCACCTCTCACACAATTTGTGGAAGGAATCTTTGCCAATATCGTTGTTAATATCGCTGTTTTTGTGACCATGCGGATGAAAGATGATGCTGGACGTGTCATTTCTCTTATCTTTATTATCTTTATCTTTGCTTTTTTAGGTTTTGAGCACGTTATTGCAAACTTTTCAACCTTCTCGCTAGCCTTTTTCTCAAATGGAGGACCTGTTGAGGGCATGACATTGGGCTCTATCCTATCTAACTTCTTTTTCTCAGGACTTGGTAACTATGTTGGAGGCGGTCTCTTAATCGGCTTACTTTATAGTTGGTTAAGTAATAAATCAGATCTTTACATTGACTAAATCAAAAAAGTCTGTAGAAAGTACTTCTATTTGAAGAATTTTCTACAGGCTTTTTCCTATTCTAAAATATATAAAAATTTTATATATAAAGTCTTGACTTTTTCTCTTAATAGGTATATATTTTATATATAAAATAATTATATATAAAATTTTTACACAAGGAGGTGGGATTATGTATTTTCCAGTCCCCTCACTCTTAACAGAGTTTCTTATCCTCGCCATCGTTGAAAAAAAGGCATCTTATGGCTATGAGATTAGCCAGACCGTTAAGCTCGTAGCTGATATCAAGGAATCAACCCTCTACCCTATCTTAAAAAAATTAGAAAAAAGCGGTTACTTGAGCACCTACTCCGAAGAACATCAAGGACGAAAACGCAAGTACTACACTATCACCAGCTCTGGGCACGCGCAACTGGATTTTTTAAAAACAGAGTGGAGCAACTACAGCCATACTATTACAGATATTATCGAAGGGAGATTAAGACATGAAAAAGACTGAGTATCTAGCTCAACTAGAAAAATACCTAAAAAAATTACCTCACGAAGACTATTTAGAAGCCATGGAATATTTTAATGAATATTTTGATGAAGCTGGACCTGAAGCAGAAGAGGCTGTCATCGCAGAGTTAGGCACTCCAAAAGAAGCCGCTCATGAGCTTATCACCAATCTCCTTGATAAACAATTTGACCAGCAGGTAGAAACACCAAAGCGCAGTCCTAAAGAAATTGTTAGTCTCATTATCTTGGCCATTCTAGCTGCACCAGTTGCTTTTCCTCTTGCCATCTCTATCTTAGCTATTAGTTTTGCTTTTATTGTTGCCATCTTAGCCGTCCTTTTTGCGCTTCTAATAACTGGATTAAGCTTTATCATTACAAGTGGGGTGACTTTTTACGAAACGCTCACTAATCTTTCTGGAGCTAGTTCAAGCCTAGCCTTTGGTATTGGCATTAGCCTTGGTTTACTTGGTGGAGGTATCTTACTCACTCTCATCACCATCACCTTAGGGAAATGGACTGGGCGACTTACTGTCAAAGGACTAAGAGCAGCTTTTAAAGGAGGCAAATAACATGAAATTTAAAAAACTTTGGATTACCGCACTCCTTCTCTGCCTAGCAGGAGCAGTCTTAACCACTATTGGGCTGTCAGGAGGAGCTTTAAAAGAACTTGAGAAAACTTATATCACAACAAAACGACAAGACATCACCTTAGAGAAGTTCAAACAATTAGACATTCAACTAAAAAATCAAGGTCTTTGGATTGTTCCTTCTGACGATGATCAGGTACATCTTGAGTACTATCAAGATACCAAACAAAGCCAGAAACCTATCCAGTACCAGTTAACAAATGGTAAGCTGACCTTAACAGATACCCTCACTGAGTTTTCAGGCATACATGTGGCTAATCTAAAAGATTGGGTTCGTTCACTCTCAAATCCCTATCAAAATCAACCTTACACCATCATGCTCTCCATTCCCAAATCCATGACTCTTGATACTATTAAAGCCCAGTCACAAACTGGTGAGATCTCAATTGATCAAGTCAATGTGAAAAATCTTACTATTACTAGCCAAGATGGTAGTGTCATATTGGGGGCAATCCAGCCAGAAACCACACAAATCAAAACTCAAACAGGTGCCATCTCCCTTTCTAAAACCAAACTAACTCAACCCATTCTAGAAAGTATCGATGGAGAAATATCAGATTATGGTAGCCATTTCACACAGGCTCAATTCAAAACACAAACTGCTGAGATTTACCTAGACCAGTCCCTATTTAAAGGTCAGACGGCTATCGCTAGCACTGATGGTAATATCACCCTTCAATTGCCAGAAAGCCAAGAATCTCAAACACACATTTCAGCTACTAGCACTGATTTCGGGCAAGTTTCTATTCCTAAAAGTTACGCGAATAACACAAATTCAAGTACCACATTAGATTTAAAAACCGACACAGGAGATATTTCCGTTAACCCTAGCTACAGTGAGAACGACGAGTAAAAAGAAACAGGCATGAGCCTGACCTTTAAGTAACTGAGCTTTCCTTTATCCATTCTCTTTTTAACCTTTAACAGTCTCCTATGTGCTGAAATTTTATACAAACTATGAAAAAATGCTAGCGTCAGCTAGCATTTTTTTAAAACAGTAAAAGACTAATAAGCGCCAAAATAGCAGGTCCACCTTGTGTCAGAATAATTTTCTTATTAGCAGTCAAAGCCCCATAGGTTGCGGCTAAAATCACAAAAAGTAAGAAAATCATCACAATTTCTTTAGGTTGAGTAGAGAAATAAATCCCATAAAGTAAAAATAATGCCACTAAGCCATTATAAATCCCTTGATTTTTAAAGAGATTGTTAACAGAGGCACGTGATAACTCCTCTTTGGACATATTAAAAACACGACTTGTGCTATCAGATTGCGTCGCAATCGTTTCTAAATACATGATATAAAAATGCTCAACAGCAACGACAGTTGCTAAAATAATAGTAATCATTGACATTAGTTTTTTTCTCCTTTTAAATACTCTATGTCCTCTAATCCATTGACTAACTTATTAAGTAGTCTAGATAGCTCTACTTTTTCATCATCCGACAGGATGTGCTCCATCTCTTCTTTTATTTGTAGATGGTGTTCAGGCGGGGAAAGACTTAAATCACGCTTAGCTTTATCAGTAGCATAGACAATCATTTCCCTTTGGTTTTTAGGATTCCGTACTTTTTGAACATAGCCTCGCTCCTCTAAAATTTTCATGTGTCGCGTAATGGCTGCACGATCGATCTGTAATAAATCCTCTAACGTTTTTTGGCTACAAGGCTCATGAGCTAATAATTCCTCTAAAAGCTGATAACGCGTTAAACTAATAGCCAGTCTCTCTTCGAATAACTGACTGATCTGTTGTTCACTGACTTTTATTTGATATAAAAGTTTGGGAATAGCCGTCATTTTTTCTCCCTTCTTTTGTTGATTTATCAATTGTTGATAAATCAATTATACTATTTAAAAAGAAAAAAGCAAGACTTTCGTCTTACTTTTATGAATTTTTTTTGCTTTGACGGTTGTAAAGCCCTGCTCCTAATACGATGAACAGTAGCATAAATAAGCCCAATACTAAAAACTCTTGTCCAGCCTGACCTGTCATTGAAATCGTTTGACGTAATCCAGCTACCGAATAACTCATGGGTAAGAAAGGATTAATCATTTGGAAGAATTTATCGGTCAGAGGCAAAGGGTATGTCCCTGCACAAGAAGCTAACTGTAACAACAACAATATAATTGACGCAAAAGCACCAAAACGTTCATGCCAAGTATAAAGAGCTGTGACCATTGCCATAAAAGTACAACTAGCCAAAACAGTTAACAGATAGGTTTGCCACTCATGATTAGCTGTTAGACCAATCAAATGGATAGCAAAGTATAAAATGGTCCCAGCCAAAACAGCTATTACGCCATTGACTGCAAGTTTACGAGAAATCCAATCAAGGCGTCCTTTAGGCTCTTTTCCAGATACTGTTTTTGTAAAAATCATGTTACTTGATAAGGCCGCAACCATTAAAGCTACTGACATCATATATGGCGCCATTCCAACACCATTTGTTTTGACCTGATCTGTATCGGTGTGGTTTAACGTAACAGGACTAGAGAGGCTAGAGGCATTGTCATCATTAGTTGACACCGTTGACAACTTATCACTAGCACTTGTCAATCCACTCGCTAAAGAAGCAGTTCCCGTGTTTAAACTAGATAAACCATTCATCAAGCTTAAACCACCTTGGGCTAACTGAGAAGATCCTGATGAAATTTGACTAGCACCCGGACTTAATTGACCAGCACCATCAACCAATTGTGAAGATTTGCTATTTAATGTCGTTGCCCCTTCCTCAAGTTGACTAGCACCTGTAACTAGCTGACTACTATTACTTGATAATTGACTAGCACCTTGTGAAAGTGTCGAAACAGCAGAAGTATAACGCTCTACACCTACTTGAAGTTGATTGGCACCTTCACTAAGCTGATTTTGGAGAGTCTCTACCCCTCCTGCGACTTGTTGGCTTCCTGGAACCAATTGTCCAGATAAAGCTGACGAAATTTGTGTCAATCCACTTGACAAACTTGTCAAACTACTTGAAGCAGCGGGTAGTACTTGGTTTGCTACTCCTTGCAACTGATTAAGTCCTGCTTGCTGATTAGAGGTGTCAATAGACGACAAGGTAGATTGTAAACTAGAGACTTGACTCAAAATAGACTGTGCTTCACTTGCTAAAGAACTCCCACCTCCTAGAGCAGAGGTTAATTCAGCTTGCTTATCTGGTGAAAGTGATTGATAGGCTGAAGTAGCCTGAACCTTAGCTAGTGCAGAAGACTCCTCTGAGGCAGAACTTGCAATAGCTTGAGCACTTGTGGCAATGGCTGATAAATAACCTGATACATCAGGCAAGTTTGTTGTCTGAGAACCCAATCCCTGAATACTCGTGTTGAGTTGTTCCAATCCTTGGCTAAGTTGACTAATTTGAGCACTTTGACTTTCTGACAAACCAACTTGACTTGACAGACTGGTTAAGCCAGCTGTCAATTGATTAGCACCATCTACCAAGGTTTGAATCTGGCTCGATGCAGCACTTAGCTGATTAACACCGTTAAGCAAATTAGCTGACTGAGCATCTAGCTGACTAGCACCACTAGCTAATTGATCGACACCATTTGTATAACTGGCAATACCTGAGCTAAGACTGGCAGAGCCTGAAGCTAATTGCGAAACACCTGCTGTGTATTGTCCTAAGCCCACTGATAAGCTTTCTGCCCCATCCGAGAAAGTCAAACTCGAACTTGCTAACTGATTTAAATTATCAGATAATGTTTGACTACCATCTGATAGCTGTTTAGAACCATCTTCTAATTGCTGGCTTCCTTTGCTAGCTTTTTCCAACCCATCTGATAATTGAGAAACATTTTTAAAAAGACTACTAGTATAGGTGTAGCTGATATTTTTAGCAACACTGTCTTTTAATTTGCTCATCGCTGTTTCAGCCATCTTACTTGCCACAAAACTGTGTCCTTTTGATGTTTGATAAGAAATGGTCATTTTTTCAGGATGATCAGTTAATAAACTAGCTGCATTTTGAGAGAGATCTTTGGGAAGAGTAACCACCATAAAGTAGGTTCCTTCTTGCAAACCTTTTTCTGCCTTTGATGCGCTGACAAAATGATAGTCCAAAGCCTTATTTTTAGACATATTATCTACCATATCATCACCGATACTCAATTTTTTCCCTTGATAAGTGGCTACCTTATCTTGGTTTACAACTGCAACAGGTAACTGACTCACTTTTCCATAAGGATCCCACATCGAACTTAGAAAAATAATATTATATAAAGCTGGTATCAATGCTAAACCGAGCATCGTCACCCATAACATCGGTTTTTTTAGAATTGCTCTCCATTCTTCTAGCATAATTTCTCCTTTTTGGACATATTGTCTAATTTTTTGATATAATCATATTATACGATTTCATTATGATATTACAATATAAAAACTTCATTTTTAGACATAGTGTATAAAATTGTCTACAAGGAGAAAAGATGACCGAAGACAACAGAAAACAACGCACAAAAAAAGCCTTAGAAAAGGCTATGGCCAATTTACTCAAACAGCAAAGCTTTGATAACATTACCACCACTAAATTAGTGCAAACAGCAAAAATTAGTCGCTCAAGCTTCTACACTCATTATAGAGACAAGTATGAGATGATTGAGCAATACCAACAGACTGTATTTGCTAACATTGAATATATCTTTGATAAGCACGATTTAGATAAAGAAGCTATTATGTTAGAGGTTTTTGATTACTTAAACAGAGAAGAATTATTAGCGGCCCTTCTCTCTCACAATGGAACACGTGAAATCAAAACATTTATACGACACAAATTGCAAATCCTCCTCACCAGAGACCTACGTTATCGTTTCTCAACAGAAGAGCGCTCTGAATTAGAAGAACTATATAGCGGTATCTACTTTAGTCACGCTATATTTGGGGTCTGCCAAAAATGGATTGCTCGAGGAAAAAAAGAATCCCCTCAAGAAATCACCAAACTCTTACTTCAACTCCTTGGTAAATAACAAACTCACTATTTTTAGTATGCCTAAATAAAGGAAATCTAGGCCATTCTAATCGCACACACTCCAGTAAAAAAGCATCCGAAAGATGCTTTTTTTTTTATTATATTATCTGTTCTACTAATCTTGAAATGTTATATTTTCCCACTCTAAGTTTTCATTAACATAATAATTGGAATAATAGGATGACTGATTTTCAGAAACAACATAATATCCTGCTTTTAGTTGAGAATGTTCAATTTTTTTAGCATGATCTTCAAAATAAGAAATATCAGAATCAGTTGAAATCTGCAGGGTGGTAGAACCCATACTAAAATATTTAAAGGGGTCTAAGGTATTAATCCCCAAAACAGGTGCTGTACCATTTTTATTCGCCTCTTGTAGATCTTTTTTTAATTCTTGGTTGAGATCAGAAACATTGGCTGAGAAGGCCTCACCAGACCATTCGTCAATCTCTACTTTAACATTTTCTAAGCCTGAGGCTTCTAACGACTGTTCAAGAGAGCGTCGGTACAAATCCATTTTCTCATTTTTAAATAAGGCAACATCAAAAAACTCACTAAAAAGTTGGCTATCTCGCTCATACGAGTCTGAGTAATGCCCTGTATATAAATCAACAATTTCATTATAAGTATAGGTTGGCTCTTTCTTATTCTTGTCAATTCCAATAACGAAATGGTAGGTCATTTTACTCTGTCCAACCTTTTCTGTATAAGTATAACTCATTCTTTGATTATGTAGATTGGATTGATTCTCCAAGTGACTAATTTCCCCTTTAAAACCTGCCTTTTTATAAATAACAGGAACTCTTTTAGAACTGATTTCATAGGGAACACTTAAGGTACTATCATAAGCATAAAACAAACTAGCAATCGTACCAAGAAAAATCACTGAATATACAACACACACTGTAATAAACAGATACTTCGCTATCTTTTGAATCCTATCTTTTAACAACATAGCATCTTCCTTCACATTTCTTTCATCCTCATATAATTCGTAGGTTTTCACAATCTCAACTTTTACTAGCTTTAACCCAATAGACTTATAAGTTCTTGTAAGACAAAGCAAAAAGCCCACTGTTGTAGGCTTTTTGTAAGATATATCTTAAAATTAAAGCATTTTGTTGTAGAATTCAACGACAAGTGCTTCGTTGATTTCTGGGTGGATTTCATCACGTTCTGGAAGACGAGTAAGAGATCCTTCAAGTTTTTCAGCATCAAATGATACAAATGCTGGACGTCCAAGTGTTGCTTCAACTGCTTCAAGAATTGCTGGTACTTTAGCTGATTTTTCACGAACTGAAATCACTTGACCAACTTCAACACGGTATGATGGAATATCAACACGTTTACCATCTACAAGGATGTGACCGTGGTTAACAAATTGACGAGCTTGACGACGAGTAGTTGCAAGACCAAGACGGTAAACAACGTTGTCCAAACGACGCTCTAAAAGAGTCATAAAGTTGAAACCAAGAGTTCCACCTTTAACTTTTGAAGCTTGTACGAACAAGTTACGGAATTGTTTTTCACCCATACCGTAAGTGAAACGTAATTTTTGCTTCTCAGCTAATTGCAAACCGTATTCTGAAAGTTTTGAACGGTTATTTGGTCCATGTTGACCTGGAACGTAGTTACGACGAGCAAGTTCTTTGCCTGTACCTGTAAGAGACAAACCTAAACGACGGGCTTGTTTCCATGATGGTCCTGTATAACGTGACATAAAAATGTCCTCCTAAAAATAATATAATTTGTAGGAAATAACGTCTTAGAAGATCCTGATTCGTGCAGGAAATCTTCGCCTAAACAGCAAAGGTTACTTTTCTAGCTGACTTCCTGTTGACGAGCTTCATATCTTCCTGCTGTTATTTCACACAAATTACATTCTATCATATACCGAGATATTTGTAAAGTTCTATTGTCTTTAATTTAGAGTAGTTTTTTAAAATTAGACTTATTTTCCTTTATGTTAAGCCCCATCAGTATAACTTTTCCATACTTTAGCTCATGAAAAAACAGCCCACTGGACTGTGACTCGCTTCTTCATCTTTTAGCTCATGAAAAAACAGTCCACTGGACTGTTTTTTTAATCAAAATATCTAATTAGTGTTTTTTCTGTTAAAATATCTGAATATGTATATGACTCTACATAAGTATTATCAATAGCGCCAGGAATAGCAGCTTCATCTCGATACTCTACAATAAATAAAGAAGGATAGACTTCAATTAAGCGACCAACCTTGGTCTTTTCACGCTTACGACCATTTTCTAAGGTCAACTCAACCTCTTGTCCCTCATGTTTTTTTATATCTTCCTTTATTTTCTTCATCTTAGCAACATCTGAAAATGCATCACTCATCTTTTTCTCCTATCTTTCTTCAAATTGTGCAATGCTAGAAAACTTGTTATATTCTTTTTGGAACATTAATTTGACGGTTCCTCTAGCACCAGCACGGTTTTTTTCCAAAATAACTTCAATTGTATTATCTACCACATGATCTGGATCATCTTTATCACTACGATCATAATAATCATCACGATATAAAAAAGCTACGATATCGGCATCTTGTTCAATTGACCCTGATTCTCGAATATCTGATAAAACTGGTCGCTTATCTTGGCGTTGCTCCACTCCACGTGACAATTGGCTCAGCGCAATCACAGGAACACGTAATTCTTTGGCCAAAATTTTAAGTTGTCGGGAGATATCAGAAACTTCTTGTTGACGATTTTCTGGCTTTGTCCCAGTAATCAGCTGTAAATAATCAATGACAATTAAACCTAGACCACCCACTTCTTTTTCTAATTTACGTGCTCTAGCACGAATCTCGGTAATCTTAATCCCTGGAGTATCATCGATATAGATCGGAGCTTCCGCCAAGTTCCCCTGGGCAATGGTCAAACTTTGCCATTCCTCCTCTGTTAACTGCCCTGTTCGTAAGTGATGAGCGTCAACAAGACCTTCAGATGCCAACATACGATCAACCAGACTTTCTTTCCCCATTTCCAAAGAAAATATAGCCACAGGTTGTTTCATTTTAGTCCCAACATTTTGAGCAATATTCAACACAAAAGCAGTCTTACCGACAGCTGGACGTGCCGCTAGAATAATCAACTGATCAGGGTGTAAACCTGTTGTAATCTTATCTAAATCTCTGAATCCTGTCGGTAATCCAGTGACATCAGATGTTTGTTGCGCTCGAATTTCTAAATTTTCATAGTTGATGGCTAACACTTCTGAGATTTTACTAAAGCCACTCTTATTGCTTTTCTCATTGATATCAATCAGAGATTTCTCTGCCCCTGATATAATATCCTCTGAGGGGGTTGTCGCATCGTAAGCTTGGTTGACAGATTCTGTCAACCTGCTAATGATATTGCGCAACATTGCTTTTTCTGCAACAATCTTAGCATAATATTCTGCATTAGCACTTGTAGGCACGCTATTGACAATCTCTAAAAGATAAGTCATGCCTCCAATATTCTGTAAATCATCTTGATCACTTAAAATTGTTCGAATTGTCAAAGCATCAATCGCATCATCACGTTCGCTTAGAGTAATCATAGCTTCAAAGATGATCCTATGTGCATACTTATAAAAATCCTTAGGCTCAATATATTCTCGTACCGTAATTAACTTATCAGGTGATATAAATATAGACCCCAAAACAGACTGCTCTGCCAGTAAATCTTGAGGCGGAATACGGACATCAAGTGTCTGTTCAGACAAGCTTGTCACCTCCTAATCATTTCATAAGTTTACGCTTGGTTGACACGGATATTGATAACCCCTTCAACCTCTTTATGAATTTTCACCGGAACATCAATTAATCCAATAGCACGAATAGGTTGTTCAACCTTAATATGACGCTTATCAAGCTTAATCCCAAATTGCTTAGCTAATTCTTCAGCAATTTTCTTAGCGGTAATAGACCCAAATGTTCTACCATCAGGACCGACTTTTTCTGTAAACTGAACTAAGGTTTCCTCTTTTTCCAACAAGGCTTTGATTTCTTTAGCTTCTGCTAGCAACTCTGCTTCTGCTTTTTCTTGGGACTTTTGTTTACCACGCAATTCTCCAATTGCTTGACTGGTTGCCTCTTTGGCAAGATTTTTCTTAATAAGGAAATTTTGAGCATATCCTGTTGGAACTTCTTTTACTTCTCCTTTTTTTCCTTTACCTTTAACATCTTGTAAAAAAATAACTTTCATTTTTTATGACTCCTTATATTGATAATCTGATTTTATCTTTGTTACTAATATCTCTCGAACTTGCTCAATCGTCTCGCCGTCAATCTGACAGGCAGCTAAATTAAAGTGACCGCCACCACCAAGATCTTCCATAATCCGTTGGACATTGATTTTACTTCGACTTCGAGCTGAAATAGCGACTTGCCCTTTATTATTACGAGTCAGGACAAAGCTAGCCTCTATTCCTGACATCTCTAGCATCGTGTCTGCTGCTTTACTAGCAATGACATTAGTGTAAACTTTATCATCAGGACCACTCGCAACAATAATATTGGGTACGATACGCTCCCCTTGTAAAATTAATTCATTAATTGAACGGTATTCTTCAAAGTCAACAGCCGAGATATTTTGAATTTCCACACTATCACTGCCATTAGCCCTCAGATAACTGGCGACATCAAAGGTGCGACTAGTGACACGTGTCGTAAAGTTCTTCGTGTCAAGCATAATTCCTGCCATCAAAACACTAGCCTGTACCTTACTAAGCTTGTTGGTAGGTGCATTTTGAAATTGGATTAACTCCGTCACTAACTCACTGGCACTACTAGCACCACTTTCTATAAACGTCAATACGGCCTGACTTGGAAAGTCTTTATCGCGTCTATGGTGATCCACCACAATAACTTGCGTGAATTTCCTGTAAAATTCCTCTGAGAGTGTTAATTGAATTTTAGAATGATCAACCATAATGAGTAAAGATTCTTTGGTTACCTTACTCATGGCATCTTCCACTGTTATAAGATGACTTTTGGCATCGGCCATCAAACGTCCTAAGGCTTTCCTAATATCTGAAGTTAATTCGTTTGGATTATAAACAGTGTAAACTTTGTCAATGATATTAGAAGCAAAAAAATCCATCCCCACAGCAGATCCTAAAGCATCCATATCTAAATTTCTATGACCAACAATAAAAACAGAATCCACAGATCTGATACGATCAGAAATTGCAGTCATCATCGCTCGAGTTCGAGTTCGAGAGCGTTTAACCGTTGACACAGTACCACCACCAAAGTAAAGTAACTCTTTGTGCTCTCCAACTTCTTTGACAACAGCTTGATCCCCGCCTCTAACTAGGGCCATATTGAGATTTTCCAAAGCTACTCTGCCAATCGTATCGTGTTGATGATCGCCATAAGAAACCCCTATACTCAGGGTTAAAGGAAGATTTTGCTCTTGAGAAGCATTTCTAAATTGCTCTATTAAGGCAAATTTTCCATTAATTAAATCATCTAAGACACCATAAGACGTGAAAAAATAGAATCGGTCCATATTAACCCGTCTATAAAAAATATCCTTTGATTTAGAAAAGCTTGAAATAAAATTGGCAATGAAACTATTGATTTGAGAGACTTCCGCATCTGATAATTCTTCAGTCAAGTCATCGTAATTATCTATAGAAATAATCCCAATAACTGGTCTTGCAAACCTTAACTGAGTGCTAACCTTAGCATCAACAGTGCTATCAAAAAAATAAAATAAACCAGATGACTCATCTAAATTCGTCAGATAGTAATTTTTTCCAACTCTAATGCGCTGATTACTGGCATGGGCACGTTTACTTTTAATCAAGCGACTAATGCTTTGACTATTAAATTTACCGTCGTCATTAGAAAATATGAGCTGAGCATAGGGATTAAACCACTCCACTGCATAAGTCTCTGGATGGAATTTAATGACGCCCACAGGCATGGTATCTAATAAGTTTTTTAAACTAACCTCTGTCTCATCATTAAGGCGTTCTATTTGCTCTATTTCATTCCACTCATATGTTGTTTTTTGATAGTAAAGCAAATAAATTAATGTTGCTAGGGCTAAAAAAACAACAAAAAGAAGACCTATCTTTGAAGATATTATCAAGCTAAAAATTGCTACGATACCAAACAAAATCATACCAATCATGATCAATTGAATGGTGTCAAAACGAATCTTTTTCATTTATCCTACCTCTTAACTAGCAATTATAACATAAAATTGCCTTAAAATAGATTACAATTGCATGTTAAGTGAGATCCATCAATTCTTCCGACGCGCTTTATTATTCCCTTCTAAATAAACCATCAAGATAGAAATATCTGCTGGATTGACCCCAGAAATTCGACTGGCTTGACCAATGGTCTCAGGATTGATTTTCTTAAACTTCTGACGTGCTTCTGTTGCAATCGAGTCAATTGCATCCCAATCAATATTGCTTGGAATACGCTTTTCTTCCATACGCTTCATCTTTTCAACCTGATCTAAGGCCTTATTGATATAGCCCTCATATTTAATTTCTGTTTCAATCAGTTCAATGAGCTTTGCATCTAGATCCTCAGCTGCAGGGCCAACAAAAGAAACCACATCTTGGTATTTCACTTCTGGACGTCGCATAAATTCTTTAGCTGTCACAGCATCAGCTAAGGGTTTAAAGCCCATTTCTTCCACTTTTTTATTAGTTGCTGCGATAGGTTTTAATTTTATAGATTCTAGGCGATTAAGCTCATTATCAAATTGGTTCTTCTTAATTTCAAAGTGTGTCCAACGCTGATCATCAACCAGACCAACCTGACGACCAATAGGGGTAAGGCGCATATCTGCATTATCATGGCGAAGAATCAAGCGATACTCTGCTCGACTAGTTAAGAGGCGGTAAGGCTCCAGTGTCCCTTTTGTCACCAAATCATCAATCATCACACCAATATAAGCATCACTACGTTTTAAAATTAACTCTGGTTTGCCTTGAACTTTCAGGGCTGCATTAATCCCAGCAATCAAGCCTTGACCTGCTGCTTCTTCATAACCTGATGTGCCATTTGTTTGTCCTGCTGTAAAAAGACCAGACACTAGCTTAGTCTCTAAAGTTGCACGCAACTGATGAGGTAGAATGATATCATATTCTATTGCATATCCGGTACGCATCATTTCAGCTTTTTCCAATCCTTTAATAGAGTGGAGCAACTCCTTTTGTACGTCTTCTGGTAAACTCGTGGAGAGTCCTTGGACATAAATTTCTTCAGTATCCCGTCCTTCTGGCTCTAAAAAGAGTTGGTGTCGTTCCTTATCTGCAAATCGAACAATCTTGTCCTCAATAGATGGACAGTAACGTGGGCCAACCCCTTTTACGATTCCTGAAAACATGGGAGCACGGTGCAAATTATTATTGATAATATCATGACTATTTTGATTAGTGTAAGTCAACCAGCAAGGCACTTGGTCTGTGACATAATCTTCATCTTTTGATAAAAATGAAAAATGATTCGGTGTTTCATCTCCTGGTTGAATTTCTGTAACACTGTAATCAATCGAGCTAGCTTTAATCCTCGGAGGTGTCCCTGTTTTGAAACGCCCAATTTCAAAGCCTAAGTCACGAAGATTATCAGCTAATGTCACAGACGCTAAACTGTTATTAGGACCTGAAGCATATTTCAAGTCTCCTAAAATAATTTCTCCTCGAAGAGCGGTTCCTGTCGTTACAACAACTGCTTTAGCTGAAAAATATTGGTTCGTTGCTGTTCTAATCCCAATAGCTTTACCATCTTCCACTAAAATTTCATCTACCATCGTTTGACGAAGAGTTAGGTTCTCTTGATTTTCAACTGTACGTTTCATACTAAGAGCATAAAGTGCCTTATCAGCTTGGGCACGAAGCGCACGAACTGCTGGACCTTTGCCAGTATTTAACATTTTCATTTGAATGTAAGTTTTATCGATATTTTTGCCCATCTCTCCACCCAAGGCATCGATTTCACGAACAACAATCCCTTTAGCTGATCCTCCAATCGAAGGATTACAAGGCATAAACGCCAACATATCAATATTAATCGTTGCTAATAGAGTCTTACACCCCATTCGACTAGCAGCCAAGCTAGCTTCAACGCCTGCATGTCCTGCACCGATTACAATAACATCATAATCTTCAGTAAATGTATATGTCATATTTTCCTCTTTTCTAATATTTCAGCAAGATATGGAACTAAGTTTTTCTTATTTTTATCGCTAGGGGCTAACCATAGAAAATCTGTATGCTCTTCTGGGTCAAGAAAAATGGTTTTGGGCTGTTCAAGAAGCTTCACTTCATAGACCAGCCTCGTAAATACCGTCTGTTTTTCTTCATCAAACTGACTATCCTCATGGATAATGGTCAGATTTTCTCTGACTATCGAAATACCAGTTTCTTCATAGCATTCTCGAACAGCAGCATCACGAGGCAATTCATTCTCCTCGACACGACCACCCGGAATATCCCAATACTGAGGAAAAACGTTGGGCTTACCACGCTTGATTTGTGAACGCTGAATAATTAGGTGACTATCTGCAACAGTCAGTAAAACATGGGCAATCAGTTTGACAGGCATGGTTCCTCACTTTTTTCTAGTTATCCTTATTGACAAAATGCTGCAACTGTCCCTTCCAGCCAGCTAGCTCCGTCTTGAGAAAAGCAGGATTGAGGTCAAGATTTTTCAAGTCTGTAAAGGCAATCCACTCACACTGACGAATAGAATCTCCTTCTTCCAGATAGGTAACTGGCTCAGACAGTGGGGTAACAAGGTAGAGAAATTCAATCTGATGATAGGATTTCTCCTGCAAACTAAACTGATTTTCAACGATGAAAGCCAGCGGTCCAACCTCCACATCAACTCCAAGTTCTTCTCGCATTTCCCGTTGCACAGCCTCTTTGGTTGTTTCGCCAAGTTGAATAGCACCACCCAAGGTATAGTAGTTCCCCTCAGGTGCCCTTACAAGAAATAGTTTTTCATCTTTTACTAACAATCCCGTCGCACGAACACCAAATAACTGATTGCCTATCACTGTCCGAAAGTCCATCTTCTCTCCTCAATAGCAAAAAATAGCCAAAACTCTCGAAAACTGCAGGACAAAAAAGCCTACAATTCCCATGAGCTTTGACCATCATGATAATTGTTACTCTTATTCTATCAAAAGATTTGTAGAATTTCAAATCTGGTGTTACGTTAACGTTTCAATATATTCTAAGCCCCAAGCCTCAACAGCATCCAGTACCGACCGAAATTTTTCGCCCATTTCAGTCAAGCTATACTCTACACGAGGGGGGACTTCTGCATAGACCGTGCGACTAATAATGCGGTCCTCCTCCAATTGTCTAAGGTGCCTTGTTAACATGGTTTGAGTAATACCTGGAATCAGTCGCTGTAATTCATTGAAGCGTTTCGTTCCTGTACTGAGTTGGTAGATAATCACCAATCCCCACTTACCAGTCAAGACTTTTTGTGTTGTTGCAAAAGGGCAAATGCCATATTCACTAACTTTTTTCAAAAAAATTCTCCTTTATTTATCACAATAGTATCACTTTTGATACCAACAAATGCAAAAGTACCTACTTGCATAATTGACTACTTCCACTATAATTGTACTATATCAAAAAAATTGGAGGACATCAAATGTCAACAAACTTGGAAATTTTTAATGCCTATAACAATGCTCTCATCGCTGGTGATTTTGCAGCTCTTTTTGAAACTATGGCAGATGACATTATCTGGCATCAACCAGGAAATCATTCAACATCTGGTGCTAAAATTGGTAAAGAAGTACTCGGAGCACATCTAGCAACTTTCGCCGAAAAAACAAATGGAACTTTCAAAGTAGTGACAAACTGGGTGTCAGATAATGATACTCTTGTTGCCGCTAACGTAACATTCCTCGGTACTCGAACAGATGGTGAAGAACTAAACATGAATGGCATCGATCTTTTCCGTATGGAAGATGGCAAAATCAAGGAAGTTTGGCTCTTCTCAGCCGACCAAAAAGCTGAAGATGCTTTCTGGGGATAAGATAAAAAGCTTAGCATGAGGGTGCTAAGCTTTTATTTTTGATTAAATATACTGACAAGCCTCTCCATCCTTATAGGCCATGTCGATCATACCTCCGCCCAAGCATTCTTGTCCATCATAGAAAACAACAGCTTGTCCTGGTGTGATCGCCCGTTGCGGCTCTGCAAAGATGACCTCTGCCTTGTCCCCTTTCACCTTGACAGTCACTTGACTATCTGGTTGACGATAACGAAACTTAGCTGTACATTCCAAAGTGAACTCTTCTGGCATCTGACGTGTAAAGTGAACTTGACTTGCTTGTAAAGACGTTGACATAAGAGATTCATGATAGAAACCTTGGCCGACATAGAGAATATTTTGGGATAGGTCTTTTCCGACAACAAACCACGGAGTATTGTCCCCACCGATTTGTCCACCGATACCAAGCCCGCCACGTTGTCCAATGGTGTAATACATCAAGCCTGCATGTTCTCCCATGTCACGACCATCAACCGTCATCATACGACCTTTTTGAGCAGGTAGATACTGACTGAGGAACTCTTTAAAGTTTTTTTCACCAATAAAACAGATTCCTGTTGAATCTTTCTTTTTAGCTGTTGCTAAACCAGCCTTCTCAGCAATCTCACGAACTTCAGATTTTTGCAAATGTCCCAAAGGGAACATAGTTTTCTGCAATTGTTCTTGTGATAATTGGCTAAGGAAATAGGTCTGATCCTTACCATTATCTGCTCCACGTAGCATATGAACGATACCATCTTCATCACGTGACACCTGAGCGTAATGACCAGTCGCAACATAGTCTGCTCCTAAATTCATAGCATAATCCAAGAAAGCCTTGAATTTGATTTCCTTATTACACATGACATCAGGATTTGGCGTGCGCCCCGCCCGATACTCTGCCAGAAAATACTCAAATACACGATCCCAATACTCTTTTTCAAAGTTGACAGAGTAGTAAGGAATACCAATTTGGTCTGCCACAGCTGCCACATCTTTATAATCTTCTGTGGCTGTACAGACCCCAAATTCATCTGTGTCATCCCAGTTTTTCATGAAAACACCAACAACATCATAACCTTGCTCTTTTAAAAGAAGAGCCGTAACAGATGAGTCAACACCTCCACTCATACCAACAACAACACGTGTTTTAGAGTGATCACTCATTATTCTTCTCCCATCAATATAAGATACCTCAGCTTAAAATCAATACCAAAAACATTTAGGATTTTCCGTCTCTAAAATGTTAAGCTTGACCTTTTCGCTCAGGTTCAATGTTAACTTAGCAGTATGATCTAAGTCATCAAAATTCGATTTGAAGGTCGATTTTGAAACGCAAAACTTGCGCCTAAACATTATATCACGATGTATCTGGAATGCAAGCGTTAAACGATGCCATTTTTTATTCTCTTCAATAATTTGTTATAATAAAACTGCGTTAAAAAAGGAGATAAAATGATGAAAGCACTAAAATTTCAATCCGTTTTTGATATTATTGGCCCTATCATGATTGGACCATCATCAAGTCATACAGCAGGAGCAGTGCGCATAGGAAGAGTCGTCGCCTCAATTTTTCACGATATTCCAGAGGAAGTTGAGTTTGAACTCTATCATTCCTTTGCCAAAACTTATAGAGGACACGGGACTGACTTGGCTTTAGTTGCAGGGATTCTAGGAATGGAAACAGATGACCCTAGGATTCCTAAAAGCCTTGAGATTGCTCATCAAAAAGGCATTAAAGTCTATTGGAAACTCAACAAAGAAAGTAATACTCCCCACCCCAATACAGCTAAAATTACGGTCAAAAAGGAAAATAAGAGCATGAGTATTACTGGAGTTTCTATCGGTGGAGGGAATATTCAAGTCACTGAACTTAATGGTTTTTCTGTTTCTTTAAAGATGAATACACCAACCTTGATTATTGTCCATCAAGATATTCCTGGAATGATTGCTAAAGTCACCGACATCCTATCCTCACAACACATCAATATTGCCCAAATGAACGTGACACGTGAAAAAGCTGGCGAGAAAGCCATTATGATTATTGAAGTGGATTCTAGAGATTGTGAAAAAGCGATGTTAGATATCCAAAATATCCCTCATTTACATAATGTCACTTACTTTGATTAGAAAGGATTGCTATGTTTTATTCCATAAAAGAATTGGTCCAACAAGCAGATGATTACCATAATGGTAGTGTTGCTGACTTAATGATTGCCACTGAAATGGAACTCTCTGGTCGCCACAAAGAAGAAATTATTTCTTTAATGTCTAAAAACCTTGATGTCATGCTTGACTCTGTTCAAAAAGGGCTAGATAATCGTCAGTCTATCAGTGGGCTCACTGGAGGAGATGCTCTAAAGATGGATCGTTACATCCAACAAGGACCTACCTTATCCGATACCACAATATTGATGACTGTTCGAAATGCCATGGCCGTTAATGAATTAAATGCCAAAATGGGACTGGTATGCGCAACACCTACAGCAGGTAGTGCTGGTTGCCTACCAGCAGTCCTATCAACGGCTACCCAAAAACTCCAACTTAACCAAAAAGAACAGCTTGATTTTCTATTCTCAGCAGGTGCTTTTGGTCTTGTCATTGCCAACAACGCCTCTATCTCTGGTGCAGAAGGTGGCTGTCAAGCTGAGGTTGGGTCTGCCGCTGCCATGAGTGCTGCTGCCCTTGTCTTAACAGCTGGTGGGTCTGCTTACCAAGCAAGTCAAGCTGTAGCTTTTGTGATAAAAAACCTTTTAGGATTGATTTGTGATCCTGTTGCTGGGCTTGTCGAAGTCCCTTGTGTCAAGCGTAATGCTTTAGGTAGTTCCTTTGCATTTGTCGCTGCTGACATGGCTTTAGCTGGAATTGAATCAAAAATACCAGTTGACGAGGTAATTGATGCGATGTATCATGTTGGCTCTAGCCTCCCTACTGCTTTTCGTGAAACAGCTGAAGGAGGTCTCGCCGCTACACCTACTGGAAAACGTTATGCCAAAGAAATTTTTGGAAAATAATTCCGTTGACTTGATGAAATAGACTAAATCAAACTGCGTTTAACATCCCTATTTTTTATAAACCATCTAATAGAAATACTTTTTATTAAGGTTTAATCTCATGCACAAAAGTTTACACCTTGACAATCACCTTTACACTGTCTTTACAGGAGGAAACAATGAAAACAATACTATTTGACCTTGATGGCACTCTGTTAGACAGTAGTCCAGGCATTCGACACTGTTTTATCAAAACCTTTAAGGAGCTTGGACTGCCTGTACCAAATGATCAAACCATTCAGAGTTTCATAGGACCTCCTCTTGAAACCACTTTTAAAACAATTAATCCAAACCCTGAGTTTATTAAACTTGCCATTCAAACCTATAGACGCTATTATCAAGAAACAGGTGTTTATGAGGCTACTGTCTATGAGGGAATCGTGCAGGCTTTGGAAGAGTTAGTGACGTCTGGCTATCAACTTTTTATCACAACAAGTAAAAATCAAGAAATGGCCACTCTTATGATGAAACATTTTAAACTTGACAAATACTTTACAGCTATCTATGGCTCTACACCAACCGCTTTTATCAAAGCTGATGTTATCAAACGGGTTATAAATGATTATCATCTGACATTGCATGAAACTTGTATTATTGGCGATACCAAATTTGACATTATTGGTGGAAAAACAATAGGCATCAAGACCATTGCCGTAACTTGGGGATTTGGACAATCTAAAGATTTAGCACAAGCAAATGCTGTCATTAAACAACCTTCTGATATCAAAAAAGCCCTTGAAACTATATAAGTTTCAAAGGCTTTTTTACATACCCCAGGCAGATAAACCTTGAGCATTATAAGCATTTAGAGCTGCGTTAACTTGATCTTGCACAGTAGCTGTCGAGCCCCATCCTGGCATAGTCTGAAAGAGACCAGAAGCACCCGACGCATTTGATGCAGTTGCATTACCATTTGATTCACGCGCAATAATATATTCCCAAGTTGATTGTGGAACGCCTGTTGCTGCTGCCATCTGTGCTGCTGCCTGACTGCCAACTGTACCCGCTGTATTTCCATTACTAAGCACATAACCTGTTTGCTGGACTGGAGCTGAGGCTTGACTATAAGCAACTGTCGTTTGTGGAGTAACGGACTGTTCTGCACTATTGGAATAAGCCACCTGCTCTACATAGACTGGAGCAGTATCTGTAGCCTGAGTAACTGATGCGCTCTGCGTTGCTTCTGTAGAGGTCACCAAAGTATTAGTATCATCTGACATTGTGACATCAGCCATATCTACCTCTGATTCCGATACAGATACAGGTACAGATACAGGTACAGAAGTACTCTCTTTCTGAGAACTTGCACTTTCAACCAATAATTTTTTATTTAAACTACTAGTGGAAGTTACTGATAAATTTTTTTCTGACTTAGAAGAAACTTTTTCTTGTCCAAGAACTGTTAAAACTGCCACTAAACAAGTAAGTAATAGACTAGCTATAATAGCTAGTAGTTTCATTCTTTTTACTTTAGCCAAATGTAATTCTTTACGACGCATATTTTTTATCCTACCTTTTTCTTTTCCGTTATCCATCATAGCTTTTAAATGTTACCTGCATTTTGATCTTGTGTTAAAAATGTTACAAAAAAATTTAGTTTTTACAAAAAAACGTTTTCATAATAGATAAAAAAATTCATCAGAAAAAACTGATGAATTTATACTATTAATACCAACCATTAGCTAGCCAGAATGACTTAGCTGCTGACCATGAACCATAACGAGAAGTAACATAATTATCTGCTACTTTTTCTTGATTTTCAGGTGACAAATCACCATTCAAATATGAGATGGTTAATTGGTAACGACCATAATACTGACCATTTTGCGCTGTATAACTGCCACTAGATTCTTTTTGTGCAATCCACTCTTTTGCTTCCGCATCAGCTGCACTCAAACTGCTTGTTGTTACAACTTCCGTTGTACTAGAAGTGGAGCTACTATTAGTTGTTGCTGTGCTAGCAGTAGATGATAACTCCAAAACTTGCCCAACAGATAAGATATTAGCATCAGTCAACTGGTTTAAAGAAACCAAACTATCCACACTCGTTTGATGAGTGGCTGCAATAGAAGATAGTGTATCACCTGATTGCACTGTATAGCTATCTGCATTAACCAAGGCTGGTGCAAAAATTCCAGCTGCTGTTGCCAAAGTAGCTACTCCTAGTTTGATAGAATTTTTCTTTTGATTTAGTACTGATTTGATAGTCATAATAGACTCCTTTATTTTTTCTTGATGTTCTATATGATATCCTTTCTTTATTACTTTAGTTTTGTGCTTTAGTTAAAAATGTTACAACTGTATTGAAGACAGATAAAAAACCGTCTTTAAACAAGACGGTTTTAAGGTGATTTAAGAAAGAACAAAAGAATTCCCAAACCAATCAAAATCATTAAGCTTATACTGTCTTTCCCTTGCCACTTCAGTTGACGAAACTTACTACGACCATCTCCACCTTGATAACCTCGTGCTTCCATTGCTGTTGCTAAAGCATCAGCTCTTTTAAAAGACGAAGCAAATAAAGGGATTAAAATAGGAATAACAGACTTTACCCTCTCTATCAAGTTACCTTCACCAAAATCAACCCCTCTTGCCCGCTGAGCATTCATAATTCTTGTCGTATCATCCATAAGAGTCGGCACAAAGCGTAAACTCAATGACAACATCAAGCCTATTTCATGTACTGGCACTTTAAACCGCTCTAATGGCTTTAAAAGAGATTCTACTGCATCAGCTAAGCTCAATGGCATGGTTGTTAAGGTTAATAAGGTTGAAAAGAAAATAATCAAAACAAACCGCATAAAAATCAAGCCAGCCTGACTTAGACTATAATCTGTAATTCTAAGAAAAGCAAAGGACCAAATAACAGCTCCACCTTGAGTAAATAACATCTGAAAGATAGTCGTAAACAAAATCAAGCCTATCATGGGCTTTAAACCGCCAATAAAGAAGCGAAAAGGAATTTGAGAAAGTAAAACAACAAATAAAGTAAAAACAAGCATAATAACATTTGTGATGATATTATTAGCCCAAAATATTATACCAATAAAAATAAACATGGCTAGAAGTTTAGTCCTAGGGTCTAGACGATGAATAAAAGACTGGCCTGGAATATAACGTCCTAAGATCAATTTATCCATGTCCCACCTCCTTAATAAACTCTTCTAACGTAATTGGTAAACGCTCAAATTGACACCCCTTAAGCGCCAATTTTTGAGCAAATTTAGTGATTTTAGGGACACCAAGTTGTTTTTCTTCTAATAACGTCACATCTTGAAAAACTTGCTGAGGAGAACCTGATAAAATGACACGTCCCTTCTCTAAAACATATACTTCATCAGCATAGTCTGCAACATCATCCATTAAATGTGTTACCAAGACCAAGGTCATCCCTGATTGATGTAACTCTTTAAATAAAGACATCAACTCCAAACGTCCACTTGGATCTAAACCTGCAGTTGGCTCATCCAAAACCAAGACACTAGGTTCCATGGCTAGAATACCTGCAATCGCAACACGTCTCATTTGTCCACCTGATAAATCAAATGGATTTTTATCAAACAAGGATTCTGGAATACCTACCAAGTTCAATTTTTCACGCGCTATCTGCTCTGCTTGTTCTTTTGATACCCCAAAATTTTGTGGACCAAACGCCACATCTTTTAAAACTGTTTCTTCAAAAACTTGACTCTCAGGAAATTGAAAAACAAGACCAACTTCCTTTCTCAATGATTTGATGGCCTTATTTTTAGAAGTCGGTGTAATAGTACGTTCATTGACTATCACAGATCCCTTTGTTGGGATAAGTAGGCCGTTTAGAAGTTGCATAATGGTTGATTTTCCACTTCCAGTATGGCCGATAAAAGCAGTAAAACTCCCATCCTTAATTGCAAGGTTAATATCAAAAAGAGCAGGACCTTCAAATGGGGTACCCTGCTGGTAAGTATAACTCACATTTTGGAGATAAATTCCCATAAACTCTGTTCCAATTCTTCTTCTGTTTGATAAGCCTCTGGTTTAAACCCAGAAAACTGTTGTTCAAGCGCTAAACTCAATTTTACCGTAAAGGGAAGGTCTAACCCTAAATCTAACAACTCTTCGCCTTTTGAAAAAAGCTCCCTAGGCGTGCTAGAAAAAGCTACTTGACCTTTTTTCATCACCAAAACTCGATCGCTAAGAGCCACCTCATCTAAATCATGCGTAATAGAAATAACGGTTACACCTGACGATTGATGAATAGACTTAATAGTCTCAATCAATTCTAAGCGGCCCTTAGGATCTAACATACTGGTTGCTTCGTCTAAGATAATAATATCTGGTTGCATAGCAACAACTCCTGCTATAGCAACACGTTGTTTTTGTCCACCAGATAGGCGTGCTGGTTCTCGTGTTCTAAACTCTGTCATTCCAACCAATTCCAAAGCTTGATTGACACGCTGGCGCATCTCCTCATAAGCCACACCTTGATTTTCCAATCCAAATGCAATGTCATCCTCAACAGTAGCCCCTACAAATTGATTGTCTGGATTTTGAAAAACCATACCAATTCTACGACGTAAATCCCAAACATTATTTTCCGTCAATTCTTGTCCCATGATCTTGATGACCCCTGATTCAGCAGGGAGCAGACCATCAATTAATCGAACCGTTGTGGACTTGCCACTCCCGTTGTGGCCAATAATTGACAACCATTCTCCTTTTTCAACTGAAAATGTTACACCATCTAGTGTATAGTGGTCTTGATGGCTATCATATTTAAATTTTAGGTTTTCAACTTCTATACTTTTCATAAGCGTTATTTAAAGGTGTCTTTGAAAAGGAAACTTGCTCCTTTAAAGTAATCATAACCTGAATAAAGAGTAAAAAATAAAGAAATATAGAGCATAATTTGTCCAAGCAAGTTAAAATGACAAAACAGTAAAATCACCGCCAGCATTTGTGTCGCAGTTTTTATCTTACCTGGCATAGCAGCCGCTAGTACCTCACCACCAGTTTCAACCAACAACAGTCGCAAACCTGTAACAGCCAATTCTCGACAAATGATCAAAGCTGCAACCCATGCTGGAGCCATACCAAGACCAACCAACATGATAAATGCGCTCATCACCAACATCTTATCCGCCAATGGATCTGCAAATTTTCCAAAATTGGTCACGACCTTCCATTTCCGTGCCAAATAACCATCTAAATAGTCTGTTAAAGAGGCCACAGCAAATAAAACAGCTGCTACGACATGCCAAAATAAACTATTAGGTAAAGAACTCACTATCAAAAAAATAGGAATCATAATAATCCTAATAAGAGTCAATAAGTTAGGAATGTTTTCTTTTTTTATCATCTTAATAACTTTCTTTTATTCAATATTTAAGGTAATGTAACTAGCATCAGTTGCTGACAAACTGGATAAATCTACAGCTTGGCCACCAATTTTTACAGAGACACCATCGGCAGATCCTAAACTAATGACAGCATTTGAAACACCGTCTTGAAGCGTTACGGTGTGAGAAGGATACCCCTCCCCTAAAATAATACCAGCTTCATCAATATCTGCATTAGTGACGCTAAACCATGCTTCTGAAGCACCGTCAAGACTGACCTCGATTGTTATAGGTTGGGACATATTTTTCGCTGTCACTGTTAGAGTCTCTCCCCCTCCTTCAACACTCAAAGTAGGAGTCGGGGACTCTGTACTCGAGCTAGTCTGCTGCGAAGAAGTCCCTGAAGTCACAACTTGAGAACTGCTAAACGATGAACTAGATTCAGATGAGTCAATCGACGTCACTTGTTGCAAAATCATATAGAGAACAAATACCAAAATCAACGATGCAATAGTCCCTAAGATAATAAGAGGATAGTACGACAGATTCTGGTCCTTACTTCCTGTCCGACTGCTTCTTTCCTTAAAACGTCGCTCTGTCTGTTTTGTAGCTTCAGCCAAGGTGAGAGCTGTCTCATCGCCTAACATTAAGGATGAACGCTCTGCTTGATATTCTCGCTCAATCTGCATCAAGTAATCAAAATCTAGATTTAATATCTCAGCATAACGACTTAAAGCTTGCTCTTCCTCATCTTTTGGGAGAGCTTCAAAATTATTTAGCTCCATCGCTAATAAATAAGCTTGAGGCACTCTTGTCTTTTTATAAATATCCTCAAGTGTTAAACCTTGTTTAACTCGTGTTTCACGTAAAACATCACCTATACGCTTCACTACCTTTTTCCTCTTTATCTATACGTTTATGTAGAGAATATTATAACAAATTTTTACAAGTTTTTCTGACTTATTATTTAGGAAAAATAACAAAATCTGATGTATCTATATTATCAATAAAGGCTCGACAATAACTCATAAACGTCCGATAATCTAATTCTTCTAGAATATTTGGAACGTCAAAATAATTTTGCTGATGAGATAAATACGTCATAAATTGATTGACTGTATTTTCAGTATAATTTAAGTCTCTTAAAAATTCGCCATATATCTCTTTTCTTACAATATCAAAATGTTCTGGATTAACATCTGGATCCGATGCAAACTGACGTACTGCTTGTCGAATGCGATTAGACATCACAATAGGTTCCTGCGTATCCATCGTCACCACAACAAACTGATAATCTTTTCCAATTTCTACCTCAAAGTCAAAGGAATGATCCACTTTCCCTCCCTCATAAAGAGATTGATAGCGTGTAGAAGTCATACCAAACAACAAGGCAAACAAAATCCTTATTGACAAACGGTAAGTGATCATATAATTAGAATCAATAACTGTACGACATCTAAACCCTACAGCTAATTTTGCTTGAACAATATCCATGTCAAATGACGAAGATGAGACAACAGGATAGTACTCGATTTCTGGGCGTGATGGCGCCTTCTTCTTTCTAATTTTCAGACTCTCCTGTTTTTCGTTGACAGATTTGTAAACTTCCTTGACATCGAAATTTCCTACCACGACTAAACTTAAATTAGAGGGATGATAATACTTGGTATAAAAAGATTCCAAGACCTCCTTATTGATAGCCTTAATGCTATCCACACTTCCTGCAATATCCTCGGATAAAGCTGTGCGGGGATAAAGATTTTTTAAAATCCCTAAATAAAGACGATAATCAACATCATCTTGATACATTTCAATCTCTTGCGTGATAATACCTTGCTCTCTAACAATAGACTCCTCATCAAAATAGGGGATCTGAACAAAATCTTGGAGCAAATCTAAACAAGCTAATAAGTTTTGACTGGTCGAAAAATAATAGCTTGTCCGATCAAAAGTTGTAAAAGCATTAACATCGGCACCAAGATTTGTAAAATCCTGTAAGACATCACGCCCTCCTGGCATTTCAAATAATTTATGCTCTAGAAAGTGAGCAACACCTTCTGGAAAGGGGACTTTTGTTCCTGTCAACTTTGTGTCAAGAGAACCACTAAAACTTGTCAACATCGCATAGGATTCATGGTAGTCTTTTCGTGGTATCAAATATAAAGATAACCCATTTTTTAACTGTTTGTGATAGACAGTTTCCTCTAACTCTGGATAAGTATAAGTTTCTAACCCCCTTGTCATTACTGTCCCTCCAAAATATAAAGAGCTTGTAATTTTAATTGCTGTGCAACTCTCATCATATCTTTCTTACCAACTGTATTTATTTTTTGAAGCCACTCTTCTAACTCTAGAGCCTGCTCACCATAAATTTCCTTATTATATCTAAGTTCCATCAAACTATCTTGATAATCTTCTGTGATACGCGCTTGGTTAACCAACATCTTTTTAGTTTGCTCAATCTCACGCTTTGAAAATTTTCCTAAACGAATAGAGCTTAATTGTTGATTAATCAAGCGTAATGTCCGTTGACGGTTTTCTCTGTCTATTCCTGCATAAATTTTTAAATATTGCGTTGACACATCATATTGACTAGCGATTGTATAAGCTAAGCCTGCTTTTTCTCTAACATTAGTAAATAACTTAGAGTGAGCATATCCTCCTAAAAGACCGTTTACTAATAATAAAGCAAAATAATCATCGGATCCATATGTTACCGGTAGATGATAGGCTAGATTGAGAATGGTTTGATGTGTGTCTCGACGCTCTATTTTTTCTCGTGTGATATTAGTAAACTGATGTTCGACTGAAAATTGAGGCCTACTTTTTCTATCTTCTAGAGGAAAATGATTCACTTTTTGAATTACACGATAATCCTCCACCTCACCCAATACAAAAATATCAATTCTGTCTTGTTGTAACATGCGTTGAAATTCTTGAAAAACAGTATAACTGTCTTCTTTTTTTATCAATTCTGGGTTTCCATATTTAGAATACTTAAAAACAGTATCACCAAAATAAAGTGCCCTTACGGCAAGATCTGAAGCATAATAAGGATCTTCTAAATCAGCCTCTAAACTATTTATCAAGTTTTGTTTTTCAATATCAAATTGCTTAGGTTTGTATTGAGCAACCGATACCAAAGGATGAAATAAGGCTGCTTCAAGAAACGAGAGAACGTTGTCTAATATACTATCTCCTGACATCAAAAAAGATTCCCTGACAAAGCTAATATTAATATCTACCATATGGCTGAGACCTCTAGTAGAGATGGAAGTCGAAAAACTAGCCCCATAAAGTCGAGCTAATTCTTGTCTAAAAGCCTGCTGTGTACTATAAATAGAATTGACAGACTCCAACATTTGAGCAACCAGAGCTCGACGTGCCAAAGTCGCTTCATCTCTTTGCCCTGTAAATCTGACTTTTATATGATTTGTCTTAAATTTATGACTCTTTATAAAGTGTAAATAAACACCTTCTGCTATTTTCATTTTTCTTCCTTTTATCCAGAGTTATTGTCTTTCATTATACCATTTTTATGCTATAATGACTTAGATTTAGAAAGAGGTATCGTTATGCAATATAAATTATTCAATGAATTTATTACTCTACAAGCACTTCTCAAAGAACTTAGCATTATTCCAAGTGGAGGGGCTATAAAGGCTTTCTTATCAGAAAATGATGTTTATTTTAATGGGGCTTTAGAAACACGCCGTGGTAAAAAATTACGCCTAAACGATTGTATTACTATTCCTGAGTTGGAGATTGAAATCCTCCTAATTGAACCTAGTCTTGAAGAAAAAGCTAAACATCAAGAAGAATTGGATGAAAAAGCACGCGTCGCTGCCTTGGTGAAAAAGCTCAATCAAGAAAATAAAAAGAAATCAATTAAGAAAAAAACAACACCATCTCGAAAAAATCCAACCCAAACTCAACAGAAAAAACCTATACGCTTTCCTGGAATATAATTATGTGGATTTCATCAATCACTCTAAACAACTTTCGTAACTATAACCATTGTCAAACAGACTTCTCACCTGACCTAAATATTTTTCTCGGAAAAAATGCCCAAGGAAAAACCAACATACTTGAAGCCATTTACTTTTTATCCTTAACACGTAGCCATCGAACAAGGCAAGATAAAGAGCTTATTCACTTTCAAGAAAAACAACTGACAGTCTCTGGGACCGTAGCCAAGCAATCTGGGGAGATTCCGCTAGAAGTTACCCTAACGCAAAAAGGGCGAGTGACTAAAGTCAACCACTTAAAACAAAGTAAATTGTCTGATTACATCGGAAATATGACGGTTGTTCTTTTTGCTCCTGAAGATCTGCAACTAATAAAAGGTTCGCCTGCCTTAAGAAGAAAATTTATGGATATTGATTTAGGACAAATCAAACCACTATATCTATCAGATTTAGCCCAATATAACCATGTTCTCAAACAAAGAAATAGTTATTTAAAATCAGTTGACAACGTTGACAAGGACTTTCTTGCAGTACTTGATCAACAATTATCCTACTATGGAAGCCGTGTCATGAAACACCGACTAGAGTTTATCACGACTATTCAGCATTATGCTCGAGAACATCAATACTCCTTATCAAGCCAAACTGAGAATCTAAAAATAAATTACCTCCCCTCTTTTACATTCTCAGACACTGATCAGCTAGAAAATTTATTCTTACAAGCTTTGCAGAAACAACATCAACGAGATATTTTCAAAAAAAATACCTCAATCGGACCTCATCGAGATGATATCGATTTTTTTATTAATGACATCAATGCCAGTTTCTGTAGTCAAGGTCAACATCGTAGCCTTATTTTATCACTCAAAATGGCTGAAATTGATATTATAAAAGAAGGAACAGGAGAGTCGCCCATTCTTTTACTTGACGATGTTATGAGTGAGCTTGACAACACTCGTCAATTAAAACTTCTTGAAAACATCCAAAAAAACGTTCAAACCTTTGTCACAACAACAAGTTTAGAACATTTACACCATTTACCAAGTAACTTAAAAATCTTTACAGTAACAAAAGGGAAATTGACAGAAAAAAAAGCTTGAAACCTCAAGCTTTTTTTTATTGTGCTTTGACAACACCCAGTAAGACAGCTCCGACAACAAAGCAAAGGATACCTATAATCGTCCATTTGACTTCTTTTTTTGTTTTTGTCTCACCTAAAAATAAAATACCACCTATGATTGAAATAATCATTCCTAACTGTGAAAAACTAAAAGCAATTGCTAATCCTGCTGTTTTTGCTGCAAGTAACATAAAAATATTCCCAATTCCCCACAGAATTCCTACAAAAGAATTTTTTAAAACAACTGGTGCAAAACTAATTTGAAAACGCATCAACAACATTGCACCAAGGACCATCCCAATTGACATTGGAAAAACAACTGATAAGGCATCAAATTTCATAATATTGTTAAATAAAATAGCATAAGAAAGGTAGCCAATCGTTGAATAAGTCAGAGCCCTGATGCCTTTTGAAAACTCTGTCAACTGACCTTCTGTTTGACTAATTTCCTCATCGCGTTTACTCGAAAAATAAATACCTGATAGTAAAAAAGCTAGCGCAATAAAACCTAAAACAAATTGTATCGGACGGGTCCACTCCCCAAAAATAAAAACGCCAATGAGGCTTCCAAATAATAATTGAGCTCCACTTGATAATGGGTTAGCAACAGACACGCCTATGTATTTCATTGCATGAAATTGTCCATTTTGTCCCAAAGACCACAGCATTCCTCCCAACATCCCAAATAAAAGTAGTGTCCAGTCTATTGTCGGACGGACAACAACAAACACGATACTAGCAAAAATTAAAGCTCCTAGTGTCATCCCAAATGTCTGCTGGTTAGCTGTTCCCCCAATTTTATTACTTGCAAAACCAATACTTCCCCAAGCTAACATCGGTATTAGGGCGTATAAAATCCCCTCCATCTATTTTTCTCCCTTCATTATTAGTAGCTGTAATAGTTTATCTTATTTTAATTTTTTTGGCAAGTCTCATCAAATGACTACTCAAAAATAAAGAGATGAATTGTCCAACTTGCCCATTTAAACAAATCATCTCTTTTTTATCTCTTAATCCAATAAATCTTCTAAAATGACTCCAAATTTTTCAGCATTTGAAAGATCACCTTGAGCCAAAAATCCATTTAAAGCTTTGACCACCCACTTGGCTATTCCCAGTTGATCTGATAACTCCGAATAATTGAGGCTTTCAAGAATTTCAAGCAGTAAAACTTCATCAAGAAGCTCAAAAAAAGTTGACAATAAAGCGCCATCCACCTTATGTTGAGAAAAATAAGTGACTAGAAAAGCTTGGTCATCATCAGCCAATAAAAGGTGTAAGCTGAGTTTAGAGAGGAATAATTTTGCTAGTATTTTTAAAATCCTCTCATCAGCGTCACTTTCAGAAAAACATTCATGTAAAGTAAGAAGCTGCATCAAATCTTTCTTCTCATATGCTGTTTGCAGGTCCAACAAATCCTGATTAACTGACTCCTCATCTTTTCTATCTTCATCTGAGCTCTTACTAGCATCAAACAATAAAATAGTACCTTTCCCCACTGAACGTTGCTCAAAATCAGTCAAACTCAAATCCATAGCTGCTAAAGCAGCAATAAACTTGTCAATAGCTAATTGAGTTTCCCCATTTTCAAAACGCGAAAGTGTAGATTTTGATAAATCAGCACCCTTAGCCACCTGTGTTAACGAATAACCTTTTAGTTCTCTAAGAACTTTAAATTCTTGTCCATAATTTGTCATATCTCTATTTTATCAATTGAGTTCCGAAAACGCAACTTTGTTTACAAAAAAAAACTGTTACAGATCTTTCTCTGTAACAGTTTCTCTCTTAGTGTAAGGAATAGTTTGGAGCTTCGTTGGTAATTTGTACATCATGTGGATGACTTTCAATCAGACCTGCCCCACTCATCTCAACAAACTGAGCATGTTCATGAAGAGCAGAAAGATTAGCAGCACCTGTGTAACCCATACCTGAGCGAATACCTCCAATCAACTGGAAGACAATATCAGATACCGCACCTTTATAAGCAACACGCCCTTCAATACCTTCTGGAACAAGTTTATTGGCTTCATTCACCGCACCTTGGAAATAACGATCGCTTGAGCCTTTTTTCATAGCTGCAATAGAGCCCATTCCACGATAAGACTTGTATTTACGACCTTGGAAAATCTCTGTTTCACCTGGTGCTTCATCTGTACCAGCAAACATTGAACCTAACATAACGGCATTTCCACCAGCTGCCAAAGCTTTAACAATATCTCCTGAATATTTAATCCCACCATCAGCAATGATCGTTTTCCCATATTCACGCGCAACTGCTGCCGCATCATAGATAGCCGTCACTTGAGGAACACCGACACCAGCCACGACACGTGTTGTACAAATTGAGCCAGGACCAATCCCTACTTTAACCACGTCAACACCCGCTTCATAGAGGGCACGAGCACCCTCAGCAGTTGCAATATTCCCAGCAATCAGAGTTTTATCTGGGAAGGTAGCACGAATCTCAGCGATTTTACGGAGAACACCCGCAGAGTGACCGTGTGCTGTATCAATGACAATAGCATCGGCACCTGCATTAAAGAGGGCCTCTGCACGATCAAATGTGTCAGATGTCACGCCTACGGCAGCCGCCACCAAGAGACGACCAAATTCATCTTTAGCCGCATTTGGAAATTCGATAACTTTTTCAATATCTTTGATTGTAATCAAACCTGAAAGACGACCATTATCATCCACTAAAGGTAGTTTTTCAATACGGTGTTGGTGCAAGATTCGCTCTGCTGTCGCAAGATCTGTCCCAACAGGTGCTGTCACTAGATTTTCACTGGTCATATGCTCTGAAATCAAACTATTGTAGTCTGAGATAAAGCGCATGTCACGGTTTGTGATGATACCTACCAATTTACGATTATCCATTGTCTCAACAATGGGAACACCACTAATACGGTAACGCTCCATCAATTCTTCAGCTTCAGATACTTTACTATTCGGCGTTAAGAAGAATGGATCAATAATGACACCATTTTCTGAACGCTTAACTTTACGAACTTCTTCAGCTTGGTCTGCAATGGACATATTTTTATGGATAACTCCAAGCCCACCTGCACGCGCAATGGCAATTGCCATCTTACTGTCTGTAACAGTATCCATAGCTGCTGTAATAATCGGAATATTCAGTGTCAAATTTGGAGCTAGTTTTGTTGACATGTCAACTTCATTTGGAAGAACATGACTTTCAGCCGGAATAAGTAATACATCATCAAAGGTGTAACCTTTTTTCAAAAATTTAGTGTCCCAATTTGACATTAAAAAATCCTCTTTTCTTTAGTTTGGCGTTTAACACCTATTTTTTATTGTTACTATGATAACACTCTAACACGATTTGTCAATCATTATTACTATATCAGCTCAGAAATCATTTTAAAAATAGTTAATCCCCATAGCAGCTTTAACTTCTGAAAGTGTTTGACCAGCAACTTCACGCGCTGCTTCACTTCCTTTTTCAAGCATACGGTAAACCTCGCCCATATCTTTAGCAAATTCTAAACGGCGTTCACGAATAGGGGCTAACTCACGTTCCATAATCTCTAAAAGATAACGCTTGGTTTTCACATCACCTAAACCACCTCTTTGATAGTGCTCCTTCATAGCAGCGATCTCATCTTGGTCTTCTACTCTTCCAAAAACATCTAAGTAATGAAAGACCATATTCCCCTCAATCTTACCTGGATCTTCTACTCTGATATGATCTGGGTCAGTGTACATGCTCATCACTTTTTTTCTTACTGTATCCGCATCGTCAGCAAGATAAATACCATTATTCAAAGATTTAGACATCTTAGCATTTCCATCCAAACCAGGTAAGCGACCTGCGGCTTCATTTTCAGGAAAAATTCCTTCTGGCTCCACTAAGACATCTGTTTGATAAGTATGATTAAAACTACGCACAATCTCACGCGTTTGCTCAATCATAGGTTTTTGGTCTGTCCCTACAGGCACAAAATTTGCTTTAAAAGCTGTAATATCTGCTGCTTGAGAAATGGGATAAACTAAAAATCCTGTGGGAATTGATTCACCAAAACCTTTTTGAGCAATTTCTGTCTTAACCGTTGGGTTGCGCTCTAGACGCGCTAAAGATACCAAATTCATATAATACATCGTTAGCTCTGCCAACTCTGGAATCTGGCTTTGAATAAAAATAGTCACTTTATCTGGATCAAGACCTGCCGCAAGATAATCAAGTGCAACATTACCAATTGACTCAATGACCTTGTCTGGTGTTTTAGCGTAGTCTGTGAGGGCTTGTTGGTCAGCGAGAAAAACAAACATATCGTATTTGTCTTGATTTTGTAGCAAAACACGGTTTTTCAAAGAGCCAACATAGTGGCCAATGTGTAACTTTCCTGTTGGTCGATCACCTGTTAAGATAGTGGGTTTCGTCATTTTTTCTCCTTTTCATTTATAACACAAAAAATCCCCACACAAAAAATTGTGTGAGGGCGTTATTTCTTGATAACACGGTACCACCTCAGTTAGTAGCTCAACTACCATCTCTATTCCTCAAAAAAAGGATTGCACGATAAGGGGTGCCTACCTGAAGATTATGGTTTCTCTTCATCTTTTTTACCAGTCCATTTCAGAACAACCAAACTACTGGCTCACAACAACCGCCAGCTCTCTGAAAGCTGATTAAACCTACTTTTCTGATTAAAATTCATTCTACGCTATTTACAGATTTTTGTCAAATATCTCTCCATTTTATTTCTAACTTGACCGCAATAGCTTCATGCTTCATAATAGTTTTGTTAAAAATGTTTGATAGGAGAAACAATATGCCTAAACTAAAAGATCTAAGTCTTGTCACGATAGGTTGTCTAATAGCCGCTACTGGACTAAATACTATGCTAATGGATAACAATATTGTATCAGGTGGAATCGGTGGGCTCGCCATTAGTATGAATAAACTATTTGGGTGGAATCCTGGTAATTTTGCACTCCTAGCTAATATCCCCTTACTGATCCTTTGTTATATTTTTTTAGGACGCACTACTTTATTAAAAACACTTTATGGTGCTTGGATTTACCCTATTTTCATTAAATTAACAGAAAAGTTACCAACTCTTACGCATCAGCCCCTTCTTGCTGCCTTATTTGGTGGAGTTATATTAGGCGTGGGATTGGGACTGGTTTTTTTAGGAAATTCCTCTACAGGAGGTACAGCTATTCCTACTCAAATCATCCATAAATATAGCCCCTTATCATTAGGAGTGGTGATGACGATTGTTGATGGTTTGGTGGTTGCAACCGGTCTAGTTGCCTTTGATATAGATACTGTTCTGTATTCTATTCTCTCCCTTTTAACAATTAGTTATGTGGTTGATGTTGTTACCTCTGGATTCCAATCTTCTAAAAATGTCATGATTGTCTCTCAACAACACCAGAAAATCAAAAACCATATTACGACCGACCTTGATCGAGGCGTAACGGAAATTCCCATTTTAGGAGGCTATACAGGACAAGAGAGACTCATGCTCATGACAACTATCTCTAGTCTTGAATTTCCAAAACTACAAAAAGAAATTCTTAAACTTGATGAGACTGCTTTTATTATCGTTGTCCCTGCAACACAGGTCATGGGACGCGGATTTAGCCTCACTAAACAACACCAACTCAAGGAAGATGACCTTATCCCTCCTATGTAAAACCCCAATAGCTTGAAAAAGGGGCTTTTTTCCTGTAAAATGAGAGTGACTATATATAAATGAGGTATTCACATTGCTTACAGTATCAGACGTATCGCTACGTTTTAGCGACCGTAAACTTTTTGATGATGTCAACATCAAATTTACAGCAGGAAACACCTATGGCCTTATTGGTGCTAACGGTGCAGGGAAGTCAACTTTTCTTAAAATTTTAGCAGGTGATATTGAACCCACAACTGGTCATGTCTCACTTGGACCTAACGAGCGCTTATCTGTCTTACGTCAAAATCACTTTGACTATGAGGATGAACGTGCTATTGATGTCGTTATTATGGGAAATGATGAGCTTTACAGAGTCATGAAGGAAAAAGACGACATTTACATGAAACCTGATTTCTCTGAAGAAGATGGTGTTCGTGCAGCTGAATTAGAAGGAATTTTTGCTGAACTCGGTGGCTGGGAGGCAGAAAGCGAAGCTGCGCAGCTTTTACAAAATCTAAACATCTCCGAAGATCTCCACTACCAAAATATGAGTGAGTTAACAAACGGAGATAAGGTTAAAGTCCTTTTAGCTAAAGCACTTTTTGGTAAACCTGATGTTCTCTTGCTTGATGAGCCTACTAACGGTCTTGATATTCAGTCTATCAATTGGTTAGAAGATTTCTTAATCGACTTTGAAAATACCGTTATCGTTGTTTCACACGACCGTCATTTCCTCAACAAAGTTTGTACCCATATGGCTGACCTTGATTTTGGAAAAATTAAAATCTTTGTCGGAAACTATGATTTCTGGAAACAATCTAGCGAGCTTGCAGCAAAACTTCAAGCAGACCGAAATGCAAAAGCAGAAGAAAAGATCAAAGAGTTACAAGAATTTGTTGCACGTTTCTCTGCTAATGCTTCTAAATCTAAACAAGCAACTTCTCGTAAAAAAATGTTGGATAAAATTGAATTAGAAGAAATTATTCCTTCTAGCCGTAAATATCCTTTTATTAACTTTAAAGCAGAACGCGAGATGGGAAATGACCTCCTCACTGTTGAAAATCTAAAAGTCACTATCGATGGAGAAGTCATCTTAGATAATATTAGCTTCATCCTACGCCCAGGAGACAAGACTGCCCTTATTGGACAAAACGATATCCAAACCACAGCTCTTATTCGTGCGCTTATGGGGGATATCGAATATGAAGGAACCATCAAATGGGGCGTCACCACTAGCCAATCATACCTACCTAAAGATAATAGTCGAGACTTTGCAAGCGGGGAGTCTATTCTGGACTGGCTGCGTCAATTTGCAAGTAAAGAAGAAGACGACAACACTTTCCTTCGTGGCTTCTTGGGTCGTATGCTCTTTTCTGGTGATGAGGTTAACAAGTCTGTCAACGTCTTGTCAGGAGGAGAAAAAGTGCGCGTGATGTTATCAAAACTCATGCTTCTAAAATCAAATGTACTTGTGCTTGATGATCCGACCAACCACTTAGATTTGGAATCTATTTCAAGTCTTAACGACGGTCTAAAAGCCTTCAAAGAGTCAATTATCTTTGCCAGTCATGACCATGAATTCATTCAAACCCTAGCTAATCATATCATTGTTATTTCAAAAAATGGCGTGATTGACCGTATTGATGAAACCTATGATGAATTCTTAGAAAATGCTGAAGTTCAGGCGAAAGTTCAGGAACTTTGGAAATAAAAAGCGTCCAACGCTTTTTATTTTTACACTGATAACCATAAGGAGACCACATGACTTTTTTTACAAAGTACCGTAATATCATTTTCTATTTAATGAGTTTTCTTTTTCCAAGCCTCATTATGTTTGCAGTCCTCTTATCTTTTGATATCACCTGGGGAAGTGAGACAACTATATTAGCTAGTGATGGTTTTCATCAATATGTCATCTTTGACACTGCTCTTAGAGATATTTTACATGGAAAAGATAGTCTATTTTACAGTTTTACAAGTGGACTAGGATTAAATTTTTATGCTCTCATGAGTTATTATTTGGGGAGCTTCTTTTCTCCCTTGACCTATTTTTTTGATAAATCCTCAATGCCTGACGCTGTTTATCTCTTTACTCTTCTAAAATTTGGGCTCATTGGACTCTCTAGTTACTTTAGTTTACACAAAGTTTACAATAAACTAGAACGATCGTTTACTCTAGTTCTCTCTACGTCCCTTGCTTTAATGAGCTTTTTAACCAGTCAGCTCGAACTGAACAAGTGGTTGGATGTCTTTATTCTGATTCCGCTTATTCTACTAGGATTACATCGTCTGATTAACAAGGAAGGAACCTTACTTTACTACGCTGCTTTGACCATACTGTTTATCCAAAATTACTATTTTGGATTTATGACAGCTCTATTTTTGCTCCTATGCTTCTTTGTGCAGTCCTCTTGGGATTTCAAACATCGTATCAAGAGATTCTTAGATTTCTCTATTGTTTCCATCTTGTCAACCTTGTCAAGTATGGTTATGCTACTTCCTACTTATCTTGATTTAAAAACCCACGGGGAAACCTTTGATACCTTTACAAACTGGCTTTCTGAAGATGCTTGGTGGCTAGATATTTTTGCTAAAAATATGGTTGGTGCTTACGATACCACTCAATTCCATGCTCTACCTATGATAGCGGTCGGTCTTCTTCCACTGACTCTCAGTCTGATTTTCTTTTTCCTTCCATCTATTAAATGGTCTGTCAAATTATCCTATGGAATATTACTGATTATTCTTATTGCCAGCTTTTACTTAGAGCCTCTTGATCTCTTTTGGCAAGGAATGCACGCACCAAATATGTTCCTTCACCGCTATGCTTGGGTTTTCTCTTTTATTTTGATTTACATGTCCGCAGAAACCTTGTCAAGAACAGGTCAATGGACACTGAAACTGATAACCCCTAGTTTTTTATTTTTAGCGATAGGATTTGGACTTACCTTCTTTTATTCAGACCACTATCCATTTCTAACATCTGTCAACTTTATGCTAACAGGTAGCCTCCTATTGGCCTACTTTATCATTTTATTTAGTCTAATTAAAAATTACATTGACAGTCAGTGGTTTAAATTATTTCTCTCTTTCTTCATGATTTTAGAAGTCAGTTTAAATAGTTTCTATTACGTCAAAGGTTTATCAACTGAATGGAACTTTCCCTCTAGAGAAGGCTATACTAAAAACCTCACCGCCATTGACAGTCTTGTCAACTTTGCAAATAAAAACACATCAACCTTCTTTAGGATGGAACGACTTTTACCACAAACAGGAAATGATAGTATGAAATTTGCTTATAATGGCATTTCTCAATTTTCGTCTATTCGTAATCGCGCCTCAAGTAGCCAACTAGATCGCTTAGGTTTTCGATCAGATGGAACTAATTTAAATTTACGCTATCAAAATAACACGCTTATTGCTGACAGTCTCTTTGGTATTAAGTATAATCTATCTCAAGCAAATCCAGATAAATATGGCTTTGAGCAAGTCAAAACAGTCGATGAGATGAGTCTTTATGAAAATCGTTTTTCAACACAGCTTGCCATCTTGACCAACAGCGTATATAAAGATATCGATTTCACTGTTAATACCTTAGATAATCAAACCAATCTCCTTAATAATCTAACGGGACTAAACTACAATTATTTTACACGTCTATCCTATTCACCAATCAGTCAAAATACACAACTTGGACAAAAAGTAACTGTTAAGGAGGTTAATGGAAAAACCCAAATAACCTATCTCCTTACTACACCTCAAAATAGCCAAATATATGTTAGCATGCCTAATATCACTTTTGAAAATGATGATCAAAATAATGTCCAAATCACTATTAATCATAAAACGACTAATATGGTCACTGACAATGCCTACTCATTTTTTAATATTGGCTATAACAAAGAAGCACAAACATTAGCTGTCACCTTCCAATTTTCAGGAAATAAGGAGGTAAGTTTTAATCCTCCAAACTTCTATGCTTTAAATTTAGACTATTATACCGAAGCTATCGAAAAACTATCTACAGCACCTGTTTCAGTACAAGAAAAAGGCAATCAAGTTGTCATCAAGTATGATAGTAATAAAGACACCTCGTTATTTTTAACTCTTCCTTATGACAAAGGGTGGAAGGCCTATCAAAATAATAAGGAGATCCCTATTAGAAAAGCACAAAAAGGATTTATGGCAGTGGATATCACTAAAGGTAAAGGAGAGGTAACATTAATTTTTATTCCAGATGGTTTGGATATCGGACTACTGTGCTCACTAGCTGGACTTAGCCTTTACTTAAGCTATACTTACTTTTATAGACCAATACGAAAAGTTTAACTCCTTTTATTGCGAAAAAAAACTCGGACATCATCTTTAAGTAATGATGTCCGAGTTTGTCTTATAACAGCCTCTTTAGTAGCAAGAATAAGCGGTTATTCTCATGAAAAAAACCTTGATCACAAGGTTTGATGTCTTATCACTCCGGCAGCAGGACTCGAACCTGCGACATCATGATTAACAGTCATGCGCTACTACCAGCTGAGCTATGCCGGAAATTATAGTCCGTACGGGATTCGAACCCGTGTTACCGCCGTGAAAAGGCGGTGTCTTAACCCCTTGACCAACGGACCAGAGATTTAACCTCTAATATAAAATCTATTATACCATAACATTTGCTTTTGTCTAGTCCTATTTGCATTTTCTTGTCACATGCATTTTTTCAATTTATTTTCATAGTTTTTATATTTAGTCATGAGTAATTCCTCAAATTTAGACTAATTATAGCATAAATTTTTGCTAAAAAACTGTATAAAATATGAAAATGTGTTTTCTAAAAACCGTATTTTCTTCATGCGTTTATCGTGGCTTTTTCTTTCTATTTAATTTTTTATTGACAACAACTTACTATTTTTGATAGAATAGAGAGGTTAATAGAGTGGTTCCATAGCTCAGCTGGATAGAGCATTCGCCTTCTAAGCGAACGGTCGCAGGTTCGAATCCTGCTGGAATCAAAAAAACCTCATCAATTTTGATGGGGTTTTTCTGTTGCCAGTAACCAGTTGATTAACACTAATGGTAAAATAACCAAATACAGGGCATACTCTTGCCAATAATCACTAGTCACCTTGGCTAAAAAAACACCAATCATAAAACTAAACAAAATCCAGACAGTATATAATGATTTCTTTAACAATTGATGGTCTTTTTCTGCAAGGGCTTTTGTTAACATCCAGGCAACATTTTTCATATTCCCTGTCATCATAACATTAGCATAAGCCACTCCCCTAATTTTTTTAAAAGTATCAAGCTGAATGGAGGCAAAAAACGCCAAGCCTGCCAGAGTAACATTCGAAGAAACAATAGGACTGATAAAGGCAATCAATATCATCAAAATCAATAGAAAAAAACTCCCTAAAAAATGCCAATGATATCCCTTTTTTTGTGCCCAACGTCTTCCAAAATACACAAAAGATTGTCCTAAAATAAAAAATAAAATAGGTAAGATATAACTAAAACTTTCAGCGTACTTTCCTTCAGCTAAACGAATCATCATATAAATTAAATTCCCCGTTTGCACTCCCGCAAATCTTCCTTCTTGCGTTGCAAAAGTGAAACTATTAATAAAACCGCTAATAAATGTGACTAGGGTCGCAACCCTTATCCCTTCAAACATTCGATGCTTACTAGTCGAATTCATACTATTTCCTTTTGTTTAATATTTGCAACTACTTATGATAAGGGCTACCCTGTTGAATCATAAAGGAACGATAAATTTGTTCAATTAATACTAACTTCATCAATTGATGAGGAAGGGTCATCCGCCCAAAGCTCACTTGCAAATGAGCACAATCCTTCACTCTTTGATCCAATCCTAAACTTCCCCCTATAATAAAAGTTAACGTAGAATACCCTTGAACTGTCGCAGCTAACAACTTTTGACTCAACTCTTTTGAATCGAGCTCTTTTCCTTCAATAGCTAAAACAATAATATAATCTCGTTCTCCAATTTTATCTAAAATACGGGTACCCTCTTTACTTAATATCTGTTGCTTTTCTGCATCGGAAGCTGTATCTGATATTTTTTCATCTGGTAGCTCAATCTGCTCTAGTTTTGTGAAGCGGCTCAAACGTTTGGCATACTCCGCTATTCCCAATTTTAAATATTTTTCTTTTAAACGTCCTACTGTAATAAGTTTTACTTTCATACGATGTATTGTAACATATCCACATTAACTTTAACAGGTTATCCACAAAAAAAATTGGAATCATTTCTCATAAACCTTGATATTTCTTTGTTTTTTTGAGATAATCTTTCTTATCCACAACTTGTGGATAACTTTTTATGAACAATTTAAGTTTCCCTTAAGTTTTAGGGCGTATGCTTACTAAAAAATAGTGGAGGATATCTCATGAAATGGAACCCCTTAAAAAAAGGACAAGGAAAATTTTTACTCAGTTTAGTTGCTGCTGGTGGATGTGGCGCATTCTTAGCGGTAGCTATTTTAAATGGTACACAATCTAGTAGTCTTGCTAATCAAGTCACAACTAGTAAGGTGACCTATAATACTGAAACCTCTACAACCGAAGCTGTAAAAAAGGTACAGAATGCTGTCGTCTCAGTAATTAGCTATCAAACGAATACCAACATGAGTGAACTTGACTCTCTATACAGTCAAATTTTTGGACAGGAAAGCTCCAAATCTAATAGTGATCAACAAGAAGCAGATATTTCAAGCGAGGGATCTGGGGTCATTTATAAAAAATCAGGCAATGAAGCCTATATTGTAACCAATAACCATGTTATTAGCGGAGCTGAAAAAATCGAAATCATGCTGTCTGACGGTAGCAAGGTAGTGGGCCAATTAGTCGGAGCTGACACCTACTCAGATCTAGCAGTTGTCAAAATCAGCTCAGATAAGGTCACTAGTACTGCAGAGTTTGCTGACTCTGATAAACTGAATGTTGGAGAACCAGCTATTGCCATTGGTAGTCCTCTAGGAAGTGAGTATGCCAACTCTGTTACCGAAGGGATTGTTTCTAGTCTAAGCCGTACTGTTACTTCTCAAAATGAAGACGGAGAAACGATTTCAACCAATGCCATTCAAACAGATGCTGCTATCAACCCTGGTAATTCAGGTGGCCCTCTCATCAATATTAAGGGACAAGTCATTGGGATAAACTCTAGTAAAATCTCGGCGAGCGGTTCCCTAACAGATAGTGTTTCTGTAGAAGGGATGGGCTTTGCTATTCCTTCTAACGATGTCGTCTCTATTATTAATCAACTGGAGCAAAATGGTAGTGTAGAGCGTCCAGCTTTAGGAATTACCATGTTAGATCTCAGTCAACTATCAACAACTTATCTTGAAAAATTATCTCTTCCAGGAGAGATTACTACTGGTGTTGTAGTGGTTAATACTCAAGACAATATGCCTGCTAGTGGGAAATTAGAAGCAAATGATGTTATTGTTTCTATTGACGGGGAAGAAGTCACTAGTATAAGTGATCTTCAAAGTATTCTATATAAGCATAATATTGGTGATGGACTAGAGATTACCTACTATAGAGGACAGGAGAAAAAGACAACCAAAATTCAACTGGAAAAATCAACAAAAGATCTACAAACAACCAACAGCAGTAACTAATCATTAGACCGATACATTTTAACAATAGTCTATTGCCTAACAAGCACAGACTATATGGACCTGGAGTGGTTTACCTTATTTAAACAATAGGCTAAACCACTCTATTTTTGCGGATATAAATGACTATAAGGAGAACTTAAACATGGAAGAATTTCAGTCTATTCTGATAACAGATATTCTCCCAAATCCCTATCAACCAAGAAGAGACTTTGATGCTATTGAGCTTGAGGAACTTGCTGACTCAATCAAAGAAAATGGTATTATCCAGCCAATAATTGTTAGAAAATCTGAAATTTATGGATTTGAATTAATTGCTGGAGAACGTCGATTACGAGCTTCTGCATTAGCCGGCTTAACTCACATCCCAGCCGTCGTCAAAAATATTACAGACCAAGAAAGTCAGCGACAGGCTATTGTGGAAAATTTGCAACGATCTAACTTGAATCCGATTGAAGAAGCTAAGGCATATCTGCAACTAAAAAATTCAGGTTTATCACATGACGACATTGCCAAACAGATGGGCAAATCGCGTCCTTATATTTCAAATAGCCTTCGTTTAATGAAGCTCCCCCCAGCTATCCAAAAGGCATTGGAAAATAAAAGCATTAGCCCTGGACATGCACGTCTTCTCATTAAACTTGACCCTAAACAACAGGCTGAGCTATTTGAACAAATCCAAAAACAAGGGTGGAGTGTCAGAGAATTAGAAAAACAGCTAAAAAAACAAAAAAATGCTACTCCCAAAAATCAAAATACTGACCCACATCTCAATCACTGGGAAGAAGAATTAAAAAAAGAACTTGGACTAACCGTACAGATTAAAGCACAAAGCAATCAGAAGGGGAAAATTATATTAGCCTACCATAACTTAGAAGAATTCAACAGAATTATTAACAAGTTAAAATAACTTGTGCGTAAGAAAAAACAAAAGACAGACTTATACACAGGTATTCGTTCAAAAGTTTACTGCAATAGCAAGGTTTTTACGTTATCCACATCTTGTGGATAACTTTTTTAAACACTGTGGATTTTATTGAAATACTTGTGGAAAACTATCTAGCTTTATGATACAATAAGTTATCAACAATTCTTCACAGGAGTTTACTATGACAGAAAATGAACGCATTTTTTGGAATAGGGTTCTTGAATTAGCCGAAAGCAGATTAACACGTGGTGCTTTTGAGTACTATTTAACAGATATTAATCTTCATAGTATTGAAGATCAAATAGCCATTATTGTCATTCCAGATAGTGATAGGAGGCTCTTCCTTGAAAAAAATCTAAGTGACATTATATTAACGGCTGGTTTTGAAGTTTTCGATTTAAAAATCACTGACCACTATGTCCTAAAAAATGAACTTCCAGAAACAAAAAAAGATGAGGTGCCTCCCTCTGCAAATCTTGCTAAACCAGCCGTAGCTGATGTCGAATCTAATCTCAAAAGCCAATACACTTTTGATAATTTTATTCGAGGAAAAGGAAATGAATGGGCTTTAAGTGCCTCCATCGCAGTCGCACAAGATCCAGGTGGAACCTACAATCCACTATTTATCTATGGTGGACCTGGGTTAGGAAAAACCCATCTACTAAATGCTATTGGGAACACGATCTTAGAAAATAATCCCAACACACGCTTAAAATACATCACTGCTGAGGACTTTTTGAATGAATTCACAAGACATATGCGACAAAATGAGGGAAAAGGCTTCCAAGAAAAATTTCGAACATTAGACCTTTTACTCATCGATGATATCCAATTCCTGGCAAGGCGCAATCTCTCAGGAACCCAAGAGGAATTCTTCCATACTTTTGATGCTCTACATAAAGCCAACAAGCAGATTGTTCTAACCAGTGATCGTACACCTGATGAACTAAAAGACTTACAAGATCGTATCATCACGCGCTTTAGTTGGGGGTTAACTATTGATATTACCCCTCCAGATTTTGAAACAAGGGTTGCCATTTTAATTGATAAAGTTAAAGAATACCCTTACGAATTCCCAATTGAGACGATTAAATATTTAGCGACACAATTTCACTCCAATGTCCGAGAATTGGAAGGCGCGCTCAAAGATATTAATTTAGTTGCAAATGTGAAACAGTTGGATCTAATCTCCATTGATACCGTTTCAGAAGCGATTCGAGCTCGAAAAAATGATCGAGCTCAGACCAGCTCCATATCTATCGAAACTATTCAAGAAGAAGTCGGAAAATTTTATAGCGTTACCGTCCGTGAAATCAAAGCAACTAAGCGAAATCAAGATATCGTTTTAGCTAGACAAGTAGCTATGTTTTTAGCTCGAGAACTAACAGATAGTAGCCTTCCCAAGATCGGTAAAGCTTTCGGAGGAAGAGACCATTCTACAGTTCTTCATGCTTATAATAAAATCAAAAACATGATTGAAAAAGATGATGGTCTGCGTTTAGAAATTGAAAATTTGCAAAATAAAATTCTCTGATGTGGACAGTTATTCACACTTATCCACAACCTGTGCACAACTTCTAAGCTAGAAGTGGCCTTTCCTTTTCTTATTTTTCCACAGTTTCCACAAGACCTACTATTACTACTATTATTATACTAATTTATAAAGGATTTCCACATGATTCAATTTTCTATCAATAAAAATCTATTTCTTCAAGCCTTAAATGCGACCAAACGTGCCATTAGTAGCAAAAATGCAATTCCTATCTTATCTACAATCAAAATTGAAGTAAACCCTAATGGGATTACCTTAACAGGATCAAATGGACAAATTTCTATTGAAAACTTTATTTCTACCTCTAATCAAAATGCAGGCCTATTAATCACCTCTGTCGGAAGTATCTTATTAGAGGCAAGTTTTTTCATTAACATTGTTTCAAGTTTGCCAGATGTTAATATTGATTTTAAAGAAATAGAACAACAACAAATTGTTTTAACAAGTGGTAAATCAGAAATTACTCTAAAAGGAAAAGATGTTGAACATTATCCTCGTATTCAAGAAGTTGCTGCTTCCAAACCTTTGGTTTTAGAAACAAAATTATTAAAAAGTTTAATTTCAGAAACGGCTTTTGCTGCTAGTACCCAAGAAAGTCGTCCTATTTTGACAGGGGTTCATCTTGTCTTAAGCCAAAATAAAGAATTTAAAGCAGTTGCAACAGACTCGCATCGTATGAGCCAGCGCAAATTGACTTTAGATAAAATGACAGATGATTTTGATGTTGTCATTCCAAGCAAATCCCTTCGTGAATTTTCTGCTGTTTTTACGGATGATATTGAAAGTGTCGAGGTATTTTTATCAAATAATCAAATGTTGTTTAGAAGTGAAAATATTAGTTTTTACACTCGTCTTCTTGAAGGTAATTATCCAGATACTGATCGTCTTTTGATGAATCAATTTGAAACAGAGGTTATCTTTAAAACTCAAGCTCTTCGTCAAGCGATGGAACGCGCTTACTTAATTTCAAATGCGACTCAAAATGGTACAGTCAAGTTAGAGATTAACTCAGGGCTTGTTAGCGCCCATGTTAACTCACCAGAAGTTGGAAAGGTAAACGAAGAAATTGATACCGAGCATCTTGTTGGAGAAGATCTCTTTATTAGTTTTAATCCAACTTATTTGATCGAAGCTCTCAAGGCTTTAAAGAGTGATACGGTCCGTGTCCAATTTGTTTCACCAGTTCGTCCCTTTACCTTAACGCCAGGAGACGATAGCGAAAACTTTATTCAATTGATTACACCAGTTCGTACAAATTAAGATAAGTTTAAGTCTCGTGCTTTATACTATGAGCATCCTAAAACTTTTCTTTTTCATAAATCTCCTAAATACATACCCAGCTTTCTGCCTGGGTATTTTTTTGATATAATGACAGAAAAGAGATAAGGAGTGGAGTATGTACCAAGTTGGATCCTTTGTTGAAATGAAAAAGCCTCATGCCTGTGTGATCAAATCAACTGGTAAGAAGGCTAATAAATGGGAGGTTATCCGTCTAGGAGCGGATATCAAAATCCGTTGTACCAACTGTGACCATGTGGTGATGATGAGCCGGCATGATTTTGAGAGGAAGATGAAGAAGGTTCTGCCAAGCGAAGTCTAGTTGTAGACGGTCAATAAATCCGCTAGCCCGACAAAATCGTGCTTTTGAATACTTGAACGAAGCGTACAGGCAACCAGTTGAAAATAGAGAAATCTTTCTGTTTAACCTCTGTATGATCATTTAGCTTCTTAGAGTTTGGATTTTACCATGGGGATAAAATAATTTTCTGAGTCCTGTCATTTGTACCTTTGTCAATGATGTGAGACCAAAAATGTTATTTTGAAGTTATCCATTTGTTAAGCTTTACTAGGAGCTAGCTCCTAGTAAAGCTTTTCTGATATCGATAGGAGATTTCCAGCCTAAAGTCTGCATAGGGAGTCGATTGGATCGGTAAAGATAGGTTTTCATCTGCTTGATGAGATCGTCATAGGAATAGAAGGTCAAGTGCTGGTAGAAACGTCGATTGTCATTTCGATGACTGCGCTCCACCTTTCCATTATGCCTTGGTGTTCGAGGACGAATCAGCTTGTGCTCAATACCAAGTTCCTGACAAAGTAAGTCAAGTGGGTGAACGTGTTTGGTCTCTTTGAAATGAGTGAACTCAAAGCCATTATCCGTTTGGAGGATTTTGGGTTTGTACCCAAAGTGTTTGATCGCCATTTTGAGAAATTGAACCGTTGAGTAGGACGACTGCTCTTTGAAAGGGAATATAAAGCGTTCACGACTGGCTTCATCAATGACGGTATATTGGTAGAACTTGTCAGGAAGTTTACCTGTGTAGCAGTGAGTTGGTACGTATTTGACATCCATCTGCCACTTGATACCGAGTTTAGTCGGAGTATCATATGGTTTCGGTACATAAGGTTTTTGCTTTGTTTTAGGGGATTTGAAGAAGTCCAGCTTTCTCAAGATTCGAAAGAGTGAGCAAGGGTGCCTATGATATCCCTTGTTGGTTTTGAGTTTGTAGAAGATTTCGATGAGGGTTGCGTTTGGATTTCTTTTGATGCAGTTTTTAATCCATGTTAGCTCTTGCTGGGTATGAGCCTTTGGATGCGGTGTTAGAGGGCGATGAGAACGGTCTTTCAGCGATTCTTTTGTGCCATCGAATCGCTTATTCCAGCGCATGAGAGAGGCTTTTGAAACTTTGTATCGTCGACAGATGAAGGCGACAGAGGCACCATTTTGGTAGGTTTTAACCGCGTGGTAACGTGTTTCTAGAGTATGTGGTAAATAGCGAAGATTTTGTGATATACTAGTCATGAGAAGATTCCTTTTTGGTGAGTGGTGGTACTCTTATCATATCAGGGAATCTTCTTTTTGACTCCTAGAAGTCTCACATCTATTGTAACGCTACAAAAATAATTTTCTGAGTCCTGTCATTTGGCAGGATTTTTATCTACTTTTCTGCTATAATAGTCATGATTGAATTTTTAATTGGAGAGTAAGAAAATATGGCTTTAACAGCAGGAATCGTAGGTTTACCAAACGTTGGTAAGTCAACCCTATTTAATGCAATTACAAAGGCAGGTGCAGAAGCTGCCAACTACCCTTTTGCGACTATTGATCCAAACGTCGGTATGGTAGAAGTGCCCGATGAGCGTTTGCAGAAATTGACAGAACTCATCACTCCTAAAAAGACAGTGCCAACGACTTTTGAATTTACTGATATTGCTGGTATCGTAAAAGGTGCTTCAAAAGGTGAGGGACTTGGAAACAAATTTTTGGCCAATATCCGCGAGGTTGATGCGATTGTCCATGTAGTTCGTGCTTTTGACGATGAGAATGTCATGCGGGAGCAAGGTCGTGAGGATGCTTTTGTAGATCCTTTGGCAGATATTGATACCATCAATCTTGAGTTGATTTTGGCTGATCTTGATTCTGTCAATAAACGCTATGCGCGTGTAGAAAAAATGGCTCGTACACAAAAAGATAAGGAATCTGTTGAAGAGTTTAATGTTCTTCAAAAAATTAAGCCAGTTCTTGAAGATGGGAAGTCAGCACGAACAATTGACTTCACTCCAGAAGAAGAAAAAGTTGTAAAGGGGCTTTTCCTCTTGACGACTAAACCAGTCCTCTATGTCGCAAACGTCGATGAAGATAAAGTAGCTTCGCCAGATGATATCGACTATGTTCAACAAATTCGTGACTTTGCAGCGACAGAAAATGCAGAAGTGGTGGTCATTTCTGCGCGTGCTGAAGAAGAAATTTCAGAGTTAGATGAGGAAGATAAACAAGAATTTCTAGAAGCAATCGGTTTAGTAGAATCTGGCGTAGATAAATTGACACGTGCAGCCTATCATCTCCTTGGACTCGGTACCTACTTTACAGCAGGAGAAAAAGAAGTCCGTGCTTGGACCTTTAAACGCGGTATCAAAGCACCACAAGCAGCTGGTATTATTCACTCTGATTTTGAGCGTGGCTTTATTCGTGCGGTAACGATGTCTTATGATGATTTAATCAAGTATGGCAGTGAAAAAGCGGTTAAAGAAGCTGGACGACTTCGTGAAGAAGGAAAGGAATACGTTGTTCAGGATGGAGACATCATGGAATTCCGCTTTAATGTGTAAGATGAAAATTGGTTGGAAAGTATTTTCCAGCCTTTTTGGTCTAGAGTTAAAAATAGATACAATATAGAAAGAGGAGAAGAATGGTCAAATTGATTGTTGGTCTGGGAAACCCAGGTGCTAAATATCATGAAACTAAACACAATGTTGGCTTTATGCTGGTAGATCAAGTTGCTAAAACTTTAAACTTGTCTTTTAGCTTAGATAAAATTTTTAAAGCAGAGGTTGCGAGTGGTTTTTTAAACGGTGAGAAGATTTACCTAGTGAAACCAGTTACTTTTATGAATGAAAGTGGTATTGCAGTGAAAGCTTTATCAAGTTATTTTAATATTGCCATTGAAGATATGATTATCATCTATGATGATCTGGATATGGCTGTTGGTAAAATTCGCTTTCGTCAAAAAGGTTCAGCAGGTGGACATAATGGCATCAAGTCTATTATTAAACATCTTGGGACCCAAGAATTTGATCGTATTAAAATTGGTATTGGACGTCCAAAATCAGGGCAATCAGTGGTTAGTCATGTCTTAAGCACTTTTGACCAAGAGGATTATGCTAGTGTTTTGGCGACTTTGGATCGAGTAGAATCGGCCCTTGATTTTTATCTGTCAACAGGTGATTTTGCGGCAACAATGCAGAAGTATAATGGGTAGTTATGAATATTATTGATTTATTTTCCAAGGATAAAAAAATTCAAGCTTGGCAAAAAGGGTTTGTACAAAACGAGCGTCACTTAGTAATGGGCTTATCAGGAAGTAGTCGTGCTCTAGCGATTGCTTCTGCCTTTCAAAAAAATGGTGGTAAGATTGTTGTTGTTTTATCGAGCCAAAATGAAGCAGAGCAACTGTTGGCAAATTTATCTGCTGTCTTGGATGATATCTTTTTGTATGATTTTTTTGCCGATGATATGGCAGCAGCTGAATTTATTTTTTCTTCATTTGATAAAAGTCAGTCCCGTTTACGCGCATTGGATTTTTTACTTGGAGATAAAGATGGAATTTTGGTGACCAGTTTTGTTGGGATGCGAGTATTACTGCCTTCCCCTGAAACTTATTCTACCTACCATTTACAACTACAGGTAGGTGAAGAAAAAGATTTAGAGAAACTGACTAAATTTTTATTGAGAAATGGCTATAGTTCGGTCAAACAAGTTCTTAGTCCAGGAGAGTTTAGCAGACGAGGGGATATTTTAGATATTTATGAACTCTCAAAAGATCAAGCTTATCGGATTGAATTTTTTGGTGATGAGATTGACGGTATTCGGACTTTTGATATTTCCTCTCAAAAGTCTCTTGAAAGTTTAGACAGCATTTCTCTCTCCCCTATTGACCCACAGGTCTTAACGGAGGCCGATTGGCAGCGTGGCTTAGAGTCTTTAAATCAGGCTATTCAGACGGTAAATAGTGAGCAGGAGCTTTATTTAAGGGAGCTTATTTCAACATTAGAGGCTGGTTATCGGCATAAGGATTTAGGACGGTTTTTATCTGTTTTTTATGAAAAAGAATGGACTTTGTTGGATTACTTACCTAAAGGGAGTTGTTTAGTCTTTGATGATTTTCAAAAACTGGTGGATAAACAAGCTAAATTTGATCTTGAACTGGCTAATCTTTTAACGGAAGATTTACAACAAGGAAAAGCAGTCTCTCATCTTTCTTATTTTGCAAATCCTTATCACAATTGGCGTTCCTATCAGCCAGCCACTTTCTTTTCAACTTTCCATAAGGGCTTGGGGAATTTAAAATTTGATGCGGTACACCATCTGACGCAGTATGCCATGCAGGAATTTTTTAACCAAATTCCTTTGTTAGTTGATGAAGCGAAGAGATACCAAAAAAATGGCTCTACAGTTTTATTTCAGGTGGATTCTGAGCAGTCTTTGGAACGGTTGAAAAAGCTGTTTGAAGAGTACGGATTTGAAGTTTTGATCACACAGGCAGATCAACTTCAAGAAGGTCAAATTCAGCTTTTTGTTGGTCATCTGTCAAATGGGTTTCATTTTGCCGACGGGCGTCTTGTCTTGATTACTGAAAAGGAGATTTTTCACCGTAAAGTCAAGCGTAAGATTCGTCGCCAATCTATCAGTAATGCAGAGCGCTTGAAAGATTACAATGAGCTTTCTAAAGGAGATTATGTAGTCCATCAAGTGCATGGTATTGGGCAATTTTTAGGGATTGAGACACTTGAAGTTTCAGGAATTCATCGTGATTATGTAACCATTCAATATCAAAACTCTGATCGCATTTCTCTGCCTGTTGAGCAGATTGAAACTCTTTCTCGCTATGTAGCAAGTGATGGTAAAGTACCTAAGGTTAATAAGCTAAATGATGGACGTTTCCAAAAAACAAAGCAAAAAGTAGCTAAACAGGTTGAGGATATTGCAGATGATCTGCTTAAACTTTATGCTGAGCGTCACCAACAAAAAGGTTTTGCTTTTTCACAAGACGATGAAGAGCAAGAGCGTTTTGATCAGGATTTTGCCTTTGTGGAAACTGATGACCAAATCCGCAGTATAGCAGAAATCAAAAAAGATATGGAAAAAGCTCGCCCAATGGACCGTCTCTTGGTAGGAGATGTTGGGTTTGGTAAGACTGAGGTGGCGATGCGAGCTGCGTTTAAGGCGGTTAATGATGGTAAGCAGGTAGCTGTTTTGGTCCCTACAACAGTTCTTGCTCAACAGCATTATGAAAACTTTAAAAAACGATTTGAAGATTACGCTGTTGAAGTTGATGTCATGAGTCGTTTTAAGACAAAAAAGGAACAAGATGAGACGCTTGAAAAAACTAAAAAAGGGCGTGTAGATATTCTTATTGGGACACATCGTTTATTGTCAAAAGATGTTGTTTTTGCTGATTTGGGTTTAATTATTATTGACGAGGAACAACGCTTTGGTGTTAAACATAAGGAGCGTCTAAAAGAGTTAAAAACGAAGGTTGATGTGTTGACATTGACTGCAACACCTATTCCTCGTACCTTACATATGTCGATGTTAGGGATTCGTGACTTATCTGTTATTGAAACTCCTCCTACCAATCGTTATCCCGTTCAGACTTATGTTCTAGAGACGAATCTTGGGATGGTGAGAGAAGCTGTTTTACGTGAGATGGAGCGTGGGGGGCAAGTCTTTTATGTTTATAATAAGGTGGAGACCATTGAGCAAAAGGTGGCAGAATTAAAGGATCTGCTACCTGAGGCAGAGATTGGCTTTGTTCATGGCCAAATGGGAGAAATTCAGCTAGAAAATACCCTATTGGATTTTATCAATGGTGTGTATGACGTCTTGGTGGCAACAACTATTATTGAGACGGGAGTCGATATTTCCAATGTGAATACTCTCTTTATTGAAGATGCTGATCACATGGGCTTATCGACTTTGTATCAGCTGAGAGGACGTGTTGGACGGAGCAATCGGATTGCTTATGCTTATTTGATGTATCGTCCAGACAAGGTACTAACAGAAGTTTCTGAAAAACGCTTGGAAGCTATTAAAGGGTTTACAGAGCTTGGTAGTGGTTTTAAAATTGCTATGAGGGACTTGTCTATTCGTGGTGCGGGTAATATCTTAGGGAGTGCTCAAAGTGGCTTTATTGATTCCGTTGGTTTTGAAATGTATTCACAATTGCTAGAAGAGGCTATTGCTAAAAAACAAGGGAAATCTCAGGTTCGCCAAAAAGGGAATGCGGAGTTGTTATTACAAATTGATGCTTATATTCCAAGAGAATATGTGGATGATGAACGTCAAAAAATTGAAATTTATAAACGTATTCGCTCCATTGAGACACGCCAAGATTATGAAGAGTTGCAAGATGAGTTAATAGATCGCTTTGGAGAGTATCCAGATCAAGTGGCCTATTTAATTGAAATCGGTCTTGTTAAGGCTTATCTGGATCAAGTTTTTGTTGAGATGGTGGAGAAAAAAGAAGGACAGCTATATGTTCGATTTGAAAAACGTTCGCAGACAATCTTTTTAACTCAAGACTATTTTGAGGCTTTATCAGCGACAGATTTGAAAGCTCGTATTAGTGAACATCAAGGAAAAATTGAGGTAATCTTTGATATCAGACGTCAAAAAGATTATGAGATTTTAGAGGAATTAGTCAAGTTTGGAGAAAAATTTGGAGAAATTAAAGCAAGAAAAACACAGTTCAGTGAAGATAAAGGCTAGTTTATTTATTGTTATAAGCGGTCTCATCTCTAAGGTACTTGCAGCCTTATACCGTATTCCTTATCAAAATTTAGTTGGCGATCGTGGTTTCTATGCTTATCAACAACTTTATCCTATTTTAGCGATTATTTCGACCTTAGGATTAGTTGGGCTTCCGAATTTAGTCTCAAGTTTATACCATAGTCGAAAAAAAATAAGTTTATCTAGTTTCTTTTTCGTAGAAATTCTCTTTTCTGTTCTGGCTAGTCTCCTTTTTTTCGGTATGGGACCTTTTTTGGCTAAGCTGATGGAAGCTCCTTCTCTAGCTTTGGCTCTCCAGTTGATTGGGATAAACTGGCTTTTTCTTCCCTTTATTTCTTTTTACCGTGGCTTAGCTCAAGCACAACAAGATATGAGGTTAACAGCTGTTAGTCAGGTGTTAGAGCAATTTGTTCGAGTTTGTGTGATTATCTTATCAGCTATTTTTTACCTTACTAAAGGGCTTGATATCTATCAAACAGCTACTCTAGCTTCTTTAGGAAATAGTTTAGCTAGCTTGGTGGTACTAGGTTATTTACTTGCGGTAAGTCCGTATAAATTAAGGGATTATTTTGGGCAATGGAATTGGGATTGGTCCTTTTTAGGAACTTTAGGCTTGGAAAGTTTTAATTTCCTTCTTTTTTCAATTTATCTCTTATTATTTCAATTAGTTGATGCTTTTAGTGTGAAAAGTGCATTGGAAAATTCAGGTCTCTCAGCTTTAGATGCTGAGACAGCTAAAGGGATTTATGATCGTGGACAGCCTTTAATTCAGTTTGGATTGGTTTTTGCCACAGCTTTATTCACCTCGCAACTCCCTCATCTGACAAAGACTTATCAAAAAGATAAAAAACAATACGTTAAAGAAAGTCAGTCATTCTATGATGTGATCGTTTACTTGAGTTTGACCCTAACCTGTGGCTTTTTGAGTCTTTTAACTCCAATAAATCAAGTCCTTTTTGAAGATCATTTAGGTGACAAAGCTCTAGCAATCTATACCAGCTTAATATTCTGGACCAGTTTGTTACAATTTTTCCACCAGAAGTATTTCATTGAGGGGAGAAGCCGTCAGGCCATTTGGTATTTAGTGATGGGCTTAGCATTGAAAATAGGACTCACTTATCCTCTCACCTACTTATTAGGACCAGTAGGAGCTTCCTTAGCAACGATTTTACCGTTTATTATTCTTTTAGTTTTATTTTTGAAAAAAGCAGAGCTTAGTCAGGATTGGTGTTATAACTACAAATTTTGGTTAGGCTTAGTCATGATGGTACTTGTGGTAAAAATGTCTAATCAGTTATTACCTAGTGAAAATCGTTTGGGTCTATTATTGAATGTTATGATATCAGGGTTGGGTGGAGCAAGTTTTTTCTTGTATTATTGTAAAGCTTGGCAGGTTTTTGAAGAGGACTTATGGGCTTTTCTACCAATTTCAAAAAAAAAGTGATAAAATATGAAAAAGAATTTGAGGTGACGAGATGAGATTAGATAAATATTTAAAAGTATCGCGTATCATAAAACGTCGTCCTGTCGCTAAAGAAGTAGCAGACAAAGGACGTATCAAGGTGAACGGGGTTTTAGCAAAAAGTTCTACGGATTTAAAAGTCAACGATGAAGTTGAAATCCGTTTTGGCAATAAACTTTTGACTGTACGAGTCTTAGAAATGAAAGATAGCACTAAAAAAGAAGATGCTTTAAAAATGTACGATATCATTAGTGAAACAAGGATTGAAGTAGATGAAGAAGCCTAGTGTTGTTCAGTTAAATAATGACTATATTAACGATGAAAATACCAGACAGCGTTTTGAGGAAGAGGAAACACGACAAAAAAATCGTTTTATGGGGTGGGTTCTGATTTGTGTCATCCTACTTTTCATTCTTCCAATTTTTAATTTGGTTCAAAATTATAGTGCATTGCAAAAAAAAGAAGCTGAAATCACAAAATTGCAGACAGAATTTAAACAGTTGAAAAATGAAAGTGAAGCCAAGCAAGATTTTGCTAAAAAACTTAGTGATGAAGACTATGTTGCTAAATATGCGCGTGCCAAATACTATTTTTCAAAGACAGGAGAAACAATTTATCCCGAACCGGATTTATTACCGAAGTAATATGGAAAATTTACTAGAAAAAGTAACCTTATTTTTATCCTACTCAGACGATAAGTTAGAAGAGTTAAAACAAAAAAATCAAGCTCTACATTTAGAAGAGTCTGATATTGAGCGACAACAATGAGCTTGGTAGCTATTGTTTTATCACTCTACTTTAGTGTATGGCCTTTTGTAGGGGATACCAGTTCAAAAAAGAATACTTTTGCCCTAGAAGACATGATGCCCTTGGTGAAAAGTTTAGAAAATCCATTTTTTTCTTTTAATAAAATTCCTGCTAAACCTATCAGCACTCACTTAATAGTGACTTATAAAGATCAGGACTTGACACAGGAAAAAGGCTATCTCCCTTCAAAAACAGTTTTAGATATAGTGATATTGACCTATAATCAAAATGCGCAACCGATTTTTAAACTGTCAGATGGGAGTTATATCCTAGCCAGTAAACTAAATATTGTAGATGGCTCTTCGTTGATATTAGAGGAAAGCCCAGAAGTTTATTGGGTTAATGCAGATGCAAGTTATTATGAAGCCCCTTATACAACTGGTGTGAAGAAACGATCTGGGATTGATAAAGCTTATCAGAAGGTTTCCATTACTGAAAAAGTCCAAACTCAATATGGTATTTATGCCAAAATAAGCGATAAAGTATGGGTACCAATAACAGATTTAAGTCAAACCGATCATCGGATGGAGGCAGTGCAACTTCTTTTAAATGAAAAGTACAATCAGTCTAATCTTTCGATCTATGTCAAGCAACTTCAGACAGATGAGGTGGCAGAGATAAATGCTGATAAAAAAATGTATTCAGCTAGCATCAGTAAGCTTCCTATCTTATACTATACCCAAAGACAAATTACTAATGGGGAGTTACAGCCCACACAACAATATCAGTATATTGATGCTGTTAATACTTTTTCATCTGCTTATAAACCTGAAGGAAGTACAGTCCTCCCTCATACTGCCAATCATCAAGATTATAGTATTGATGATTTGGAAAAAGCCGTGGCACAAGAGTCTGATAATGTTGCCAGTAATATGCTAGCTTATTATGTAACCCAGCAGTTTGATCCTACTTATAGTAAAGTGATTGCTGCTGTCGCAGGGGAAACTTGGGATATGTCAAAACGAGAAGTATCTGCTAAGATGGCTGGTAAGATGATGGAAGCTCTTTATTATCAAGATGGCAAGATTATGGATTATTTGTCTCATACTGAGTTTGATAACCAGCGTATTGCAAAGGATATTTCAGATCGTGTGGCCCATAAGATTGGAGATGCTTATGATTATAAACACGATGTTGCAGTCGTTTATAGTGATTCTCCTTTTGTCTTATCCATTTTTACGAATGAATCTTCGTATGATGAGATAACACGTATTGCAAATGATATTTATAATATATTAAAATGATAGATAAAAAAGTTTTAAAAGAAGTTCAAGAGAAAAAAGAATTTAACCATCATGATAAGGTTTTAATTGCCTTATCAGGTGGTATAGATTCAATGAATCTCTTGGATTTTTTATATCGTTATAGAGATGATTTAGAGATTTGTTTAGGCTTGGCACATTTCAATCATAAACAACGACCAGAATCAGACAGAGAAGAAAGTGAATTGTCACAGCTAGCAAAAGAGTTAGGTTTACCCTTTTATACAGCTCATTTTGAAGGGAGATTTTCAGAAAGTCAGGCTAGAGATCAGCGGTATCAATTTTTTAAGCAAATTATGGAAACTGAAGGTTATACAGCCTTAGTGACGGCTCATCATCAGGATGATCAAGCAGAAACTGTTTTTATGCGTATTTTACGGGGGAGTCGTCTGAGACATTTAAAAGGTATGAAGCGGGTTCAGCCGTTTGCAAATGGTGAACTTATCAGACCCTTTTTATCTATCTCAAAATCAGAACTAGCTAACTTACCTCATTTTTATGATAGCAGTAATGCCACTTTGGACTATTTAAGAAATCGCATTCGAAATCTTTACCTACCAACACTTGAGAAAGAAAATCCTAAATTGAAACAGCAATTGCTCAATCTTTCCCATGAAGTTAGTTTATTGACTGAAGCACTAGATTCCTTATTAGCTAGTCATACGATAGAGGATATAGAATGGTTCCAAAAACAAACCTACCCTATCCAGTATTATCTTTTTCAAACTTATCTAGAGGCTATTCCAGACTTGCAGTTAACGAAAGCCCAATTTTATGATTTACTAACTATGCTACGAAGTGATAAGAATTATTATCTCCCTATCAAGCAAGATTACTACTTCATCAAAAATTATAGGCACTTCGAAATGAAAAAAATCAGTCCACAGACCGATAGCGTCAAACTTCCAGTTTTGTTAGACTATAAAAATAGTGTTCAGATTGGTTCTTATCTTTATTCTTACGGTACCCCGCTATCGCAAGTGGATAGTGTGATTTTACTGCCTTCTACGACACCAATTTTTATTAGGGAGAGAAAGGCAGGTGACAAAATTTTGCAAGGAGGAGTGTCCAAAAAGGTTAGACGATTGTTTATTGATGATAAGATTGCTTTGGAAGATAGGCAAAGAGCTCTTTTTTTAGAGCAAGATCATGAGCTGATGGCTATCTTGTTACCCGATAAAACTTATTTGAGAAAAGCAAGTAAAGATGATATAATGAAGGGTAAATTGTATATTCAAAAATTAGAAAATTGGTGAACAGTATGCTAGAACAAGATATCAAAAAGGTTCTATATTCAGAAGAGGACATTATTGCAAAGACCAAAGAATTAGGTCAAAAACTAACAGAAGATTATGCTGGAAAAAATCCACTTCTTGTAGGGGTTTTAAAAGGGTCTGTACCTTTTATGGCAGAGTTGATGAAACATATTGATACGCATGTTGAAATTGACTTTATGGTGGTATCTAGTTATCACGGAGGGACAACAAGTAGTGGAGAGGTCAAAATCTTAAAGGATGTTGATACCAATGTTGAAGGACGTGATGTTGTCTTCGTTGAAGATATTATTGACACCGGACGTACATTGAAATATCTTCGTGATATGTTTAAATATCGCCAAGCTAAATCGGTTAAAATTGCTACCTTATTTGACAAGCCAGAAGGTCGTGTTGTAGAAATTGATGCAGATTATGTTTGTTATGACGTTCCAAACGAGTTTATTGTAGGATTCGGTTTGGATTATGCAGAAAACTATCGTAACCTTCCTTATGTCGGTGTACTTAAAGAAGAGGTTTACAAAAAATAAAAGTAAGGAAACGTAGTCATTAATATGAAAAATAATAAAAATAATGGCTTTGTCAAAAATTCGTTCCTCTATATTGTTGTGATTATTTCTGTTATTACAGCATTTCAGTATTATTTTAGAGGAAGTAGTGTACAAAGTCAGAGAATCAGTTATTCAACTCTGGTCAAAGAGTTGAAAGCAGGTGATATCAAATCGCTAACCTATCAACCTAATGGAAGTATTATAGAAGTTAGTGGGGAGTATAAAGAAGCTAAAACAGTCTCCAGCTCCAGTGATATCAAACTTTTTAGTACAAGCGATACTAAAGTGAAAAACTTTACGACGGTTGTTTTACCAAGCGATTCTTCCATCAAAAAGATTGAAGACTTAGCTGAGAGTAGTAGTGCTAAGGTAACTGTTAAACAAGAAAGTTCTAATCGAGCTTGGATTTCCTTTTTAGCTAGTTTTGTTCCTATGATTGTTGTCATGTTCTTCCTTATCATGATGATGAATCAAGGGGGTGGCGGTGCACGTGGTGCTATGAGCTTTGGACGAAATAAAGCTCGCGCAGCCAATAAGGGAGATGTTAAGGTACGTTTCTCTGATGTAGCAGGTGCCGAGGAAGAAAAACAAGAACTGGTAGAGGTTGTTGACTTCTTACGAGATCCTAAAAGATATAAAGCTCTAGGTGCACGTATTCCAGCAGGTGTCCTTTTAGAAGGCCCTCCAGGAACAGGTAAAACTTTACTTGCTAAAGCAGTTGCAGGTGAAGCAGGTGTTCCTTTCTTTAGTATCTCTGGTTCAGACTTCGTTGAGATGTTTGTAGGGGTTGGAGCTAGTCGCGTGCGTTCACTTTTTGAAGATGCCAAAAAAGCAGAGCGTGCTATTATCTTTATCGATGAGATTGATGCCGTTGGTCGTCGTCGTGGTGCCGGTATGGGAGGCGGAAACGATGAGCGCGAACAAACTCTAAACCAACTCCTTATCGAGATGGACGGTTTTGAAGGTAATGAAAGTATCATTGTTATTGCTGCGACAAACCGCTCAGATGTTTTAGATCCAGCCCTTCTTCGTCCGGGACGTTTTGACCGTAAAGTCTTAGTTGGTCGTCCAGATGTTAAGGGACGTGAAGCTATTTTACGCGTTCATGCTAAGAATAAACCGTTAGCTGATGATGTGAATCTAAAAGTTGTGGCACAACAAACACCAGGTTTTGTTGGAGCTGATCTTGAGAATGTCTTAAACGAAGCGGCATTAGTTGCAGCGCGTCGTAATAAAAAAGTTATTGATGCCAGTGATATTGATGAGGCAGAAGATCGTGTAATTGCAGGCCCTTCTAAGAAAGATAAGACAATTTCGGAACGAGAACGTCAAATTGTTGCCTATCATGAAGCAGGACATACCATTGTTGGACTTGTACTGTCTAATGCCCGTGAAGTTCATAAAGTGACGATTGTACCACGTGGTCGTGCAGGTGGCTACATGATTGCACTTCCTAAGGAAGATCAAAATCTTCTTTCAAAAGACGATATGAAAGAGCAATTGGCAGGCCTTATGGGAGGACGAGTTGCTGAGGAGATTATCTTTAATGTTCAGACAACAGGTGCTTCAAATGACTTTGAGCAAGCGACGCAGATGGCGCGTGCCATGGTGACAGAGTATGGTATGAGTGAGAAACTGGGACCAGTTCAATATGAAGGTAATCATTCAGTCTTTACTGGACAAGTTTCACCAGAAAAATCTTATTCTGCTCAGACTGCACTCCTTATTGATGAGGAAGTTCGTGATCTTTTAAACGAAGCACGTAATAAAGCAGCAGATATCATTAATAATAATCGTGAGACTCATAAATTAATTGCAGAAGCCCTTCTTGAGCATGAGACACTAGATGCAGCTCAAATCAAATCTATCTATGAGACAGGAAAAATGCCAGAACAAACAGAAGATGATGCAGAAGAAGCACATGCTTTATCTTATGATGAAATTAAAGAAAAGATGACAGAAAACAATTCTGAAAATGATTAGCATTTAAACCATTTGGCACATTAGGCAAACCGTAGTCATTGCGGTTTGCCTCTTTTTATTTTTATTCAATATAATTTACAAGATTATGTAGCTGTGATAGAATAGATTGTTACCATAATGTAGGAGATAAGAAAATTGAATATTTTTAGAAAAAAAAATCCAAGTCGTGATAAGACAGAGATGATACGCCATCTTCGTGTTTACGACTTGATTTTTCTTGGTTTAGGCTCAATGGTAGGAACAGGGATTTTCACCATAACAGGTATTGGTGCAGCAACTTATGCTGGGCCAGCATTAACTGTTTCTATTATTATTTCTGCGATTGCTGTTGGAATTTCTGCTTTGTTTTATGCAGAATTTGCTTCACGTATACCGGCAAATGGAGGAGCATATAGTTATATTTATGCAACTTTAGGTGAATTTCCGGCTTGGCTTGCTGGATGGCTGATTATCATGGAATTTTTGACAGCTGTATCTGGAGTTGCAGCTGGGTGGGGAGGTTACTTTAAAGGACTTCTTGCTAATTATAATATTGTTTTGCCCACAGCTTTAAATGGGACTTTTAATCCAAGTAAAGGACAGTATATTGACTTGCTTCCGGTTTTAGTCATTATTTTGGTCACTGGACTCGTCCTTTTGAACTCAAAGAGTGTCTTACGCTTTAATAGTGCATTGGTTATTCTGAAATTCTCTGCCCTTGCAGTATTTATTATAAGTGGTATATTTTTTATTAAACCAGACAATTGGTCTGATTTTGCTCCTTTTGGTTTCGGTCAAATTTATGGAGGAAAAACAGGTATTATGGCTGGGGCTTCACTGATGTTTTTTGCTTTTTTAGGTTTTGAATCAATTTCAATGGCAGTTGATGAAGTGAAGGAACCACAAAAAAATGTCCCAAGAGGTATTGTTTTATCCTTGTCAATTGTTACGGTCTTATATATCTTAGTGACTCTTATCCTAACAGGGATTGTCCATTATACTAAACTCAATGTTGCAGACGCTGTTGCTTTTGCTTTACGTAACGCTGGCTTAGATTGGGCAGCTAATTATGTTTCTATGGTTGCTATTCTTACTCTAGTTACAGTATGTATTTCAATGACTTATGCATTGACTAGAACAGTTTACTCTATTAGTAGAGATGGCTTACTTCCAAAAAGTCTAAGTCAGGTTACTCGTCACAGTAAAGTTCCTAAAAATGCGACATTGCTTGTTGGAGTTGCGACATTAATTTGTGCAGGCGTCTTTCCATTAGCTAGTATTGCAGAATTTTTAAATATTTGTACTTTAGCCTATCTTATTATGTTAGCCATAGCTATTATAAAGTTGAGAAAAGATCAAGGGGAGCCTCTAGCAGGACAATTCAGAACACCTTTTGTTCCAGTTCTACCGATCCTATCAATTATAATTTGTATTTCATTAATGAGTCAGTATCAAACTCTAACATGGATTGCTTTTATTGTTACAGTACTTATTAGTATAGTAATCTACTTTGTTTACGGATATAGGAATTCCGCAATAAAAAATACCTAGATATAATTCAACTATACTTTTTGCTAGATAAAAAAACAACACAAGAGAAGACCCGACGGTCTTCTCTTTTTTGATGTTTAAATCAAGGCATTTCTATCATTTAGTTTCTCTATATATCAAATGCAAAATAGAATTGCTTGTTTATTCATTTTTCTAAATTCTCAAATTTCAAGTTGAAATTAGCCACCCAAAAGAAATTCACTTGGCGACTTGTAGCCCAAGCATTTTTTAGGGTAGTTGTTTATCCAATTTTCTATAAAAGCAACTTCTTCGGAGTCGTTTTCTTGGTTCCTTTAGGTAACCATCTCCGAATTAATCGATTATGATTCTCATTCGTCCCTCTCTCCCATGAAGAGTAGGGTGTGCATAGTAGATATGTTCCTCAGGAAACGCTTCGGATAAACAACTAAACTCTGGATCATTATCTGCAGTTATTGACAGAATATGATACTCAGCTAATAGTAACCTAAGTGCCAAATTGACAGATTCAGCAGTTTTATTTGGAATTAATCGTATGATTTGGTATCTATTGCGTCGGTCGGTTAAGACTAAAAGGCAATGATTTTCACCTTAGTCAGTGGCACTGTATCGATTTCATAATGACCGTTTTCCAATCGAAGATTGATGACCTCTTGTCGCTCTTCGATTGATTTACCAGCTGGCTTAAAGTTCGGACTAGCTTGCTTCTTGACACCTTTCCCTTTTCTAGGATAAAGCATGTCCGATTTCTTCAATCCTAAATACCCATTATGAAACCACTAGTAGATAGTTGAAATACCCTACTTTCACTTGCTTCTTCTTCCCTATCATTTCAGGAGAAAACTTTTGTTTATGATAGTGTAACATCTTCTTTCTGATTTCCTTTGTTAGAATTAACTTTTTCACCGATCGTTTTCGATTGGATTAGTAAACAGTTTGTGCGTAATCAGCAGAATAGTCCTTTTCGCATCTGTTGTAAAGTTGTACCTCTTTTGACTTCATTATTAATTGTTTGAGGTGCTTTTCCTAACAAGCCTGCAATTTCACGATTGGACATTTTTTCAAGCTTACACCGCTCAATCAAGCGACGGTTATTGTCCCTTTGTCAATGATGTGCGACCAAAAAGGTGATTTTTAAGTTATCCATTTGTTAAGCTTTACTAGGAACTAGTTTTTAGTAAAGCTTTTCTGATATCGATAGGAGATTTCCAGCCTAAAGTTTACATAGGAAGTCGATTAGAAGGGTATAGATAGGTTTTCATCTGCTTGATCAGATCGTTATAGGAATAGAAGGTCAAGTGCTGGTAGAAACGTCGATTGTCATTTCGATGACTGCGTTCAACCTTGCCATTATGTCTGGGTGTTCGGGGACGAATCAGCTTGTGCTCAATACCAAGTTCCTGACAGAGTAAGTCTAGTGGGTGAACTTGTTTGGTTTCTTTGAAATGAGTGAACTCAAAGCCATTATCCGTTTGGAGGATTTTGGGTTTGTACCCAAAGTGTTTAATCGCCATTTTGAGAAATTGAACCGTTGAGTAGGACGACTGCTCTTTGAAAGGGAATATAAAGTGTTCACGACTGGCTTCATCAATGACGGTGTACTGGTAGAACTTGTTAGGAAGTTTACCTGTGTAGCAGTGAGTCGGTACGTATTTGACATCCATCTGCCACTTGATTCCTAGTTCAGTCGGCGTGTCATATGGTTTCGGTACATAAGGTTTTTTCTTTGTTTTAGGGGATTTGAAGAAGTCCAGTTTTCTCAAGATTCGAAAGAGTGAGCAAGGGTGTCTATCATATCCCTTGTTGGTTTTGAGCTTGTAGAAGATTTCGATGAGTGTTGCGTTTGGATTTCTTTTGATGCAGTTTTTAATCCATGTCAGCTCTTGCTGGGTATGAGCCTTTGGATGTGGTGTTAGAGGGCGATGAGAACGGTCTTTTAGCGATTCTTTTGTGCCATCGAATCGCTTATTCCAGCGCATGAGAGAGGCTTTTGAAACTTTGTATCGTCGACAGATGAAGGCGACAGAGGCACCATTTTGGTAGGTTTTAACCGCGTGGTAACGTGTTTCTAGAGTATGTGGTAAATAGCGAAGATTTTGTGATATACTAGTCATGAGAAGATTCCTTTTTGGTGAGTGGTGGTACTCTTATCATATCAGGGAATCTTCTTTTTGACTCCTAGAAGTCTCACATCTATTGTAACGCTACAAATAGAGATATAAAAAAATCAAAAAAAGTGTTGACAACATATCAAGTATCATGCTATACTAATATAGTTGTCGCGAGAGAGCGGCAAAGACCTTTGAAAACTGAACAAGACGAACCAAACGTGCAGGGTTACGAAAGTAACCTGTCAATAACAATAAGTCAGCGATGACAAGAAGAGCGAAGCTCGAACTTTTTTAATGAGAGTTTGATCCTGGCTCAGGACGAACGCTGGCGGCGTGCCTAATACATGCAAGTAGAACGCTGAAGTCTGGTGCTTGCACCGGATGGATGAGTTGCGAACGGGTGAGTAACGCGTAGGTAACCTACCTCATAGCGGGGGATAACTATTGGAAACGATAGCTAATACCGCATAAGAGTCTTTGACACATGTTAGAGACTTAAAAGGGGCAATTGCTTCACTATGAGATGGACCTGCGTTGTATTAGCTAGTTGGTGAGGTAACGGCTCACCAAGGCGACGATACATAGCCGACCTGAGAGGGTGATCGGCCACACTGGGACTGAGACACGGCCCAGACTCCTACGGGAGGCAGCAGTAGGGAATCTTCGGCAATGGGGGCAACCCTGACCGAGCAACGCCGCGTGAGTGAAGAAGGTTTTCGGATCGTAAAGCTCTGTTGTAAGAGAAGAACGTGTGTGAGAGTGGAAAGTTCACACAGTGACGGTATCTTACCAGAAAGGGACGGCTAACTACGTGCCAGCAGCCGCGGTAATACGTAGGTCCCGAGCGTTGTCCGGATTTATTGGGCGTAAAGCGAGCGCAGGCGGTTTGATAAGTCTGAAGTTAAAGGCTGTGGCTCAACCATAGTACGCTTTGGAAACTGTCAAACTTGAGTGCAGAAGGGGAGAGTGGAATTCCATGTGTAGCGGTGAAATGCGTAGATATATGGAGGAACACCGGTGGCGAAAGCGGCTCTCTGGTCTGTAACTGACGCTGAGGCTCGAAAGCGTGGGTAGCGAACAGGATTAGATACCCTGGTAGTCCACGCCGTAAACGATGAGTGCTAGGTGTTAGGCCCTTTCCGGGGCTTAGTGCCGCAGCTAACGCATTAAGCACTCCGCCTGGGGAGTACGACCGCAAGGTTGAAACTCAAAGGAATTGACGGGGGCCCGCACAAGCGGTGGAGCATGTGGTTTAATTCGAAGCAACGCGAAGAACCTTACCAGGTCTTGACATCCCGATGCCCGCTCTAGAGATAGAGTTTTACTTCGGTACATCGGTGACAGGTGGTGCATGGTTGTCGTCAGCTCGTGTCGTGAGATGTTGGGTTAAGTCCCGCAACGAGCGCAACCCCTATTGTTAGTTGCCATCATTCAGTTGGGCACTCTAGCGAGACTGCCGGTAATAAACCGGAGGAAGGTGGGGATGACGTCAAATCATCATGCCCCTTATGACCTGGGCTACACACGTGCTACAATGGCTGGTACAACGAGTCGCAAGTCGGTGACGACAAGCTAATCTCTTAAAGCCAGTCTCAGTTCGGATTGTAGGCTGCAACTCGCCTACATGAAGTCGGAATCGCTAGTAATCGCGGATCAGCACGCCGCGGTGAATACGTTCCCGGGCCTTGTACACACCGCCCGTCACACCACGAGAGTTTGTAACACCCGAAGTCGGTGAGGTAACCTTTTAGGAGCCAGCCGCCTAAGGTGGGATAGATGATTGGGGTGAAGTCGTAACAAGGTAGCCGTATCGGAAGGTGCGGCTGGATCACCTCCTTTCTAAGGAAAATAACGGAATGCCGTTTGTCGTCTTGTTTAGTTTTGAGAGGTCTTGTGGGGCCTTAGCTCAGCTGGGAGAGCGCCTGCTTTGCACGCAGGAGGTCAGCGGTTCGATCCCGCTAGGCTCCATTGAATCTACGGATTCAAGTTTGATCATTGAAAATTGAATATCTATCAAATTCCATATAGAAATATATGAAATAGTAACAAGAAAATAAACCGAAAACGCTGTGAATATTTAATGAGTTTTCTAGTTTTAAAAAACTAGGTTAATAAGGTTAAGTTAATAAGGGCGCACGGTGGATGCCTTGGCACTAGGAGCCGATGAAGGACGTGACTAACGACGAAATGCTTTGGGGAGCTGTAAGTAAGCTTTGATCCAGAGATGTCCGAATGGGGGAACCCACTAGCTAATGGCTAGTATCCCTACCTGTTAAGGGTAGAGGAGGGAAGACGCAGTGAACTGAAACATCTAAGTAGCTGCAGGAAGAGAAAGCAAAAGCGATTGCCTGAGTAGCGGCGAGCGAAACGGCAGGAGGGCAAACCAGAGAGTTTACTCTCTGGGGTTGTAGGACTGCAATATGGACTTAAAGATTATAGAAGAACTACCTGGGAAGGTAGGCCAAAGAGAGTAATAGCCTCGTATTTGAAATAGTCTTTATACCTAGCAGTATCCTGAGTACGGCGAGACACGTGGAATCTCGTCGGAATCTGGGAGGACCATCTCCCAACCCTAAATACTCCCTAGTGACCGATAGTGAACCAGTACCGTGAGGGAAAGGTGAAAAGCACCCCGGGAGGGGAGTGAAATAGAACCTGAAACCGTGTGCCTACAACAAGTTCGAGCCCGTTAATGGGTGAGAGCGTGCCTTTTGTAGAATGAACCGGCGAGTTACGTTTACGTGCGAGGTTAAGTTGAAGAGACGGAGCCGTAGGGAAACCGAGTCTGAATAGGGCGAATGAGTACGTGGACGTAGACCCGAAACCATGTGACCTACCCATGAGCAGGTTGAAGGTGCGGTAAGACGCACTGGAGGACCGAACCAGGGCACGTTGAAAAGTGCTTGGATGACTTGTGGGTAGCGGAGAAATTCCAAACGAACTTGGAGATAGCTGGTTCTCTCCGAAATAGCTTTAGGGCTAGCGTCGACATTAAGAATCATGGAGGTAGAGCACTGTTTGGGTGAGGGGTCCATCCCGGATTACCAATCTCAGATAAACTCCGAATGCCATTGATTTATGGTCGGCAGTCAGACTGCGAGTGCTAAGATCCGTAGTCGAAAGGGAAACAGCCCAGACCACCAGCTAAGGTCCCAAAATATATGTTAAGTGGAAAAGGATGTGGGGTTGCACAGACAACTAGGATGTTAGCTTAGAAGCAGCTATTCATTCAAAGAGTGCGTAATAGCTCACTAGTCGAGTGACCCTGCGCCGAAAATGTACCGGGGCTAAAACATATTACCGAAGCTGTGGATACCTTTATAGGTATGGTAGGAGAGCGTTCTATGGGTGATGAAGGTGTACCGTGAGGAGCGCTGGAACGCATAGAAGTGAGAATGCCGGTATGAGTAGCGAAAGATGGGTGAGAATCCCATCCACCGTAAGACTAAGGTTTCCAGGGGAAGGCTCGTCCGCCCTGGGTTAGTCGGGACCTAAGGAGAGACCGAACGGTGTATCCGATGGCCAACAGGTTGATATTCCTGTACTAGAGTATGAAGTGATGGAGGGACGCAGTAGGCTAACTAAAGCGTGCGATTGGAAGTGCACGTCTAAGCAGTGAGGTGTGGTATGAGTCAAATGCTTATACCTATAACATTGAGCTGTGATGGGGAGCGAAGTTTAGTAGCGAAGTTAGTGACGTCACACTGCCGAGAAAAGCTTCTAGCGTTGTATCATACTCTACCCGTACCGCAAACCGACACAGGTAGTCGAGGCGAGTAGCCTCAGGTGAGCGAGAGAACTCTCGTTAAGGAACTCGGCAAAATGACCCCGTAACTTCGGGAGAAGGGGTGCTGACTTAAGGTCAGCCGCAGTGAATAGGCCCAAGCAACTGTTTATCAAAAACACAGCTCTCTGCTAAATCGTAAGATGATGTATAGGGGGTGACGCCTGCCCGGTGCTGGAAGGTTAAGAGGAGTGCTTAGCGCAAGCGAAGGTATGAATTGAAGCCCCAGTAAACGGCGGCCGTAACTATAACGGTCCTAAGGTAGCGAAATTCCTTGTCGGGTAAGTTCCGACCCGCACGAAAGGCGTAATGATTTGGGCACTGTCTCAACGAGAGACTCGGTGAAATTTTAGTACCTGTGAAGATGCAGGTTACCCGCGACAGGACGGAAAGACCCCATGGAGCTTTACTGCAGTTTGATATTGAGTATCTGTACCACATGTACAGGATAGGTAGGAGCCTATGAAGTTGGGACGCCAGTTTCAACAGAGGCGTTGTTGGGATACTACCCTTGTGTTATGGCTACTCTAACCCGATTGGCTAATCGTCAATGGAGACAGTGTCTGACGGGCAGTTTGACTGGGGCGGTCGCCTCCTAAAAGGTAACGGAGGCGCCCAAAGGTTCCCTCAGACTGGTTGGAAATCAGTCGTAGAGTGTAAAGGTATAAGGGAGCTTGACTGCGAGAGCTACAACTCGAGCAGGGACGAAAGTCGGGCTTAGTGATCCGGTGGTTCCGTATGGAAGGGCCATCGCTCAACGGATAAAAGCTACCCTGGGGATAACAGGCTTATCTCCCCCAAGAGTTCACATCGACGGGGAGGTTTGGCACCTCGATGTCGGCTCGTCGCATCCTGGGGCTGTAGTCGGTCCCAAGGGTTGGGCTGTTCGCCCATTAAAGCGGCACGCGAGCTGGGTTCAGAACGTCGTGAGACAGTTCGGTCCCTATCCGTCGCGGGCGTAGGAAATTTGAGAGGATCTGCTCCTAGTACGAGAGGACCAGAGTGGACTTACCGCTGGTGTACCAGTTGTCTTGCCAAAGGCATCGCTGGGTAGCTATGTAGGGAAGGGATAAACGCTGAAAGCATCTAAGTGTGAAGCCCACCTCAAGATGAGATTTCCCATGATTTTATATCAGTAAGAGCCCTGAGAGATGATCAGGTAGATAGGTTAGAAGTGGAAGCATGGTGACATGTGTAGCGGACTAATACTAATAGCTCGAGGACTTATCCAAACTAAGTAATGAGAACGTAAAGAAAAGCGTATGATTTTAGAAAATCAACGCGGAAGTCGTTGAGACTTCAAGGCGATTTGTCTAAATCACTAGCTTTTTAGTTCGAATACAATTGATAAAATTCAACGAAGTCAGTATTGACAGCGTGCGGTTTTCTTGATAGAGTATAGATATTCAATTTTGAGTGGTCAAACCATTCGATAGTTAAGTGACGATAGCCTAGGAGATACACCTGTTCCCATGCCGAACACAGCAGTTAAGCCCTAGTACGCCTGATGTAGTTGGGGGTTGCCCCCTGTGAGATAAGGAAGTCGCTTAGCAAAGGGGAGTTTAGCTCAGCTGGGAGAGCATCTGCCTTACAAGCAGAGGGTCAGCGGTTCGATCCCGTTAACTCCCATTAGTTGTAGAAATACAATAGGTCCCGTAGTGTAGCGGTTATCACGTCGCCCTGTCACGGCGAAGATCGCGGGTTCGATTCCCGTCGGGACCGTTCAATGAAAGTTGAAGGTATGACTCGTTAGCTCAGTTGGTAGAGCAATTGACTTTTAATCAATGGGTCACTGGTTCGAGCCCAGTACGGGTCATATGCGGGTTTGGCGGAATTGGCAGACGCACCAGATTTAGGATCTGGCGCTTAACGGCGTGGGGGTTCAAGTCCCTTAACCCGCATTAGAGAAGTTAGCCGGCTTAGCTCAGTTGGTAGAGCATCTGATTTGTAATCAGAGGGTCGCGTGTTCAAGTCATGTAGCCGGCATTTATAAATTGGGCGCGTAGCTCAGGTGGTTAGAGCGCACGCCTGATAAGCGTGAGGTCGGTGGTTCGAGTCCACTCGTGCCCATTATATGATATGGTCCGTTGGTCAAGGGGTTAAGACACCGCCTTTTCACGGCGGTAACACGGGTTCGAATCCCGTACGGACTATAAAAGTAAAGAGAAGGCCTGCTGGTCTTCTCTTTTGTGTTTAAATCTGCTCATTGTTAGCTGTGGTGGATATTCGAAGTTTAGGGTTCTTAATTATCAATTAGGAAGTAGCTCTTCGCCTAGCTATGACTTGAACTAAAAAAAGTTAAAGTCCTTTTCGATTTGTTTTTCAAATGGCTAAGTCCTAAAACCCATTTATTAATGTCTAAGCGTCCTATTTTTATAATAAGGAGTCCTGTTTCCTTTTTATGACCTATTATATAGCTAGACTTCATTTCAACATGACATAAATGTCATGTTGAAATGATAAAAAATTTTATATGATAATTTAGTAAGTTTTAGAGCTTACAAAATGATCATAAGGAGTGTAGTACAATGCAAGAAGAAAATCAGAAAGATTTTGAAGCTATCTACAAAAAAGTTGCGGCTATAGTGAATAAAGTACGTCAGAATTACTATATTAAACTGTGGGACTATGACGACTGGCACCAAGAAGGGAGAATCATATTATATCGGTTACTGAGAGACTTTCCAGAGTTTAGAGAGGATGATCCCAAACTATTTACCTATTTCAAAACAAAATTTATCAACCACGCTAATGATGTTGTTAGAGCGCAAGAAAGCCAGAAGCGTCGTTTTAGTAAAATGGCCTATGAAGAAATTGGAGAAATGGGCGATAGTATTTGTCAAGATAGACTATTTTTAGATGAATTAGTCGCTTTTGAAGATGCCTTATCTCGTTTTGAGTCTACCTTAAATCATAAGGAAAAAGTGCAATATAGACAATTTTTAAGAGGGGAAAGATTTAGAGGGCAAAAAGTTATGAGATTACGGTTACAGAGTTACCTATCTGATTTCAAAAATTAGGTTTTAGTCCGTTGAAGTAAGTTAATAAGCAGTAGTATAATATAGGTGAGATTGAGTGTTGAACACTTTTTTGAAAAAAATAAAAAAAAACACAAAAAAGTGTTGACACTTAATAGATAAGCTGATATACTATAATAGTTGTCGCGAGAGAGCGGCAAAGACCTTTGAAAACTGAACAAGACGAACCAAACGTGCAGGGTTACGAAAGTAACCTGTCAATAACAATAAGTCAGCGATGACAAGAAGAGCGAAGCTCGAACTTTTTTAATGAGAGTTTGATCCTGGCTCAGGACGAACGCTGGCGGCGTGCCTAATACATGCAAGTAGAACGCTGAAGTCTGGTGCTTGCACCGGATGGATGAGTTGCGAACGGGTGAGTAACGCGTAGGTAACCTACCTCATAGCGGGGGATAACTATTGGAAACGATAGCTAATACCGCATAACAGTCTTTAACTCATGTTAGAGGCTTGAAAGGGGCAATTGCTTCACTATGAGATGGACCTGCGTTGTATTAGCTAGTTGGTGAGGTAACGGCTCACCAAGGCGACGATACATAGCCGACCTGAGAGGGTGATCGGCCACACTGGGACTGAGACACGGCCCAGACTCCTACGGGAGGCAGCAGTAGGGAATCTTCGGCAATGGGGGCAACCCTGACCGAGCAACGCCGCGTGAGTGAAGAAGGTTTTCGGATCGTAAAGCTCTGTTGTAAGAGAAGAACGTGTGTGAGAGTGGAAAGTTCACACAGTGACGGTATCTTACCAGAAAGGGACGGCTAACTACGTGCCAGCAGCCGCGGTAATACGTAGGTCCCGAGCGTTGTCCGGATTTATTGGGCGTAAAGCGAGCGCAGGCGGTTTGATAAGTCTGAAGTTAAAGGCTGTGGCTCAACCATAGTACGCTTTGGAAACTGTCAAACTTGAGTGCAGAAGGGGAGAGTGGAATTCCATGTGTAGCGGTGAAATGCGTAGATATATGGAGGAACACCGGTGGCGAAAGCGGCTCTCTGGTCTGTAACTGACGCTGAGGCTCGAAAGCGTGGGTAGCGAACAGGATTAGATACCCTGGTAGTCCACGCCGTAAACGATGAGTGCTAGGTGTTAGGCCCTTTCCGGGGCTTAGTGCCGCAGCTAACGCATTAAGCACTCCGCCTGGGGAGTACGACCGCAAGGTTGAAACTCAAAGGAATTGACGGGGGCCCGCACAAGCGGTGGAGCATGTGGTTTAATTCGAAGCAACGCGAAGAACCTTACCAGGTCTTGACATCCCGATGCCCGCTCTAGAGATAGAGTTTTACTTCGGTACATCGGTGACAGGTGGTGCATGGTTGTCGTCAGCTCGTGTCGTGAGATGTTGGGTTAAGTCCCGCAACGAGCGCAACCCCTATTGTTAGTTGCCATCATTCAGTTGGGCACTCTAGCGAGACTGCCGGTAATAAACCGGAGGAAGGTGGGGATGACGTCAAATCATCATGCCCCTTATGACCTGGGCTACACACGTGCTACAATGGCTGGTACAACGAGTCGCAAGTCGGTGACGACAAGCTAATCTCTTAAAGCCAGTCTCAGTTCGGATTGTAGGCTGCAACTCGCCTACATGAAGTCGGAATCGCTAGTAATCGCGGATCAGCACGCCGCGGTGAATACGTTCCCGGGCCTTGTACACACCGCCCGTCACACCACGAGAGTTTGTAACACCCGAAGTCGGTGAGGTAACCTTTTAGGAGCCAGCCGCCTAAGGTGGGATAGATGATTGGGGTGAAGTCGTAACAAGGTAGCCGTATCGGAAGGTGCGGCTGGATCACCTCCTTTCTAAGGAAAATAACGGAATGCCGTTTGTCGTCTTGTTTAGTTTTGAGAGGTCTTGTGGGGCCTTAGCTCAGCTGGGAGAGCGCCTGCTTTGCACGCAGGAGGTCAGCGGTTCGATCCCGCTAGGCTCCATTGAATCTACGGATTCAAGTTTGATCATTGAAAATTGAATATCTATCAAATTCCATATAGAAATATATGAAATAGTAACAAGAAAATAAACCGAAAACGCTGTGAATATTTAATGAGTTTTCTAGTTTTAAAAAACTAGGTTAATAAGGTTAAGTTAATAAGGGCGCACGGTGGATGCCTTGGCACTAGGAGCCGATGAAGGACGTGACTAACGACGAAATGCTTTGGGGAGCTGTAAGTAAGCTTTGATCCAGAGATGTCCGAATGGGGGAACCCACTAGCTAATGGCTAGTATCCCTACCTGTTAAGGGTAGAGGAGGGAAGACGCAGTGAACTGAAACATCTAAGTAGCTGCAGGAAGAGAAAGCAAAAGCGATTGCCTGAGTAGCGGCGAGCGAAACGGCAGGAGGGCAAACCAGAGAGTTTACTCTCTGGGGTTGTAGGACTGCAATATGGACTTAAAGAGTATAGAAGAACTACCTGGGAAGGTAGGCCAAAGAGAGTAATAGCCTCGTATTTGAAATAGTCTTTATACCTAGCAGTATCCTGAGTACGGCGAGACACGTGGAATCTCGTCGGAATCTGGGAGGACCATCTCCCAACCCTAAATACTCCCTAGTGACCGATAGTGAACCAGTACCGTGAGGGAAAGGTGAAAAGCACCCCGGGAGGGGAGTGAAATAGAACCTGAAACCGTGTGCCTACAACAAGTTCGAGCCCGTTAATGGGTGAGAGCGTGCCTTTTGTAGAATGAACCGGCGAGTTACGTTTACGTGCGAGGTTAAGTTGAAGAGACGGAGCCGTAGGGAAACCGAGTCTGAATAGGGCGAATGAGTACGTGGACGTAGACCCGAAACCATGTGACCTACCCATGAGCAGGTTGAAGGTGCGGTAAGACGCACTGGAGGACCGAACCAGGGCACGTTGAAAAGTGCTTGGATGACTTGTGGGTAGCGGAGAAATTCCAAACGAACTTGGAGATAGCTGGTTCTCTCCGAAATAGCTTTAGGGCTAGCGTCGACATTAAGAATCATGGAGGTAGAGCACTGTTTGGGTGAGGGGTCCATCCCGGATTACCAATCTCAGATAAACTCCGAATGCCATTGATTTATGGTCGGCAGTCAGACTGCGAGTGCTAAGATCCGTAGTCGAAAGGGAAACAGCCCAGACCACCAGCTAAGGTCCCAAAATATATGTTAAGTGGAAAAGGATGTGGGGTTGCACAGACAACTAGGATGTTAGCTTAGAAGCAGCTATTCATTCAAAGAGTGCGTAATAGCTCACTAGTCGAGTGACCCTGCGCCGAAAATGTACCGGGGCTAAAACATATTACCGAAGCTGTGGATACCTTTATAGGTATGGTAGGAGAGCGTTCTATGGGTGATGAAGGTGTACCGTGAGGAGCGCTGGAACGCATAGAAGTGAGAATGCCGGTATGAGTAGCGAAAGATGGGTGAGAATCCCATCCACCGTAAGACTAAGGTTTCCAGGGGAAGGCTCGTCCGCCCTGGGTTAGTCGGGACCTAAGGAGAGACCGAACGGTGTATCCGATGGCCAACAGGTTGATATTCCTGTACTAGAGTATGAAGTGATGGAGGGACGCAGTAGGCTAACTAAAGCGTGCGATTGGAAGTGCACGTCTAAGCAGTGAGGTGTGGTATGAGTCAAATGCTTATACCTATAACATTGAGCTGTGATGGGGAGCGAAGTTTAGTAGCGAAGTTAGTGACGTCACACTGCCGAGAAAAGCTTCTAGCGTTGTATCATACTCTACCCGTACCGCAAACCGACACAGGTAGTCGAGGCGAGTAGCCTCAGGTGAGCGAGAGAACTCTCGTTAAGGAACTCGGCAAAATGACCCCGTAACTTCGGGAGAAGGGGTGCTGACTTAAGGTCAGCCGCAGTGAATAGGCCCAAGCAACTGTTTATCAAAAACACAGCTCTCTGCTAAATCGTAAGATGATGTATAGGGGGTGACGCCTGCCCGGTGCTGGAAGGTTAAGAGGAGTGCTTAGCGCAAGCGAAGGTATGAATTGAAGCCCCAGTAAACGGCGGCCGTAACTATAACGGTCCTAAGGTAGCGAAATTCCTTGTCGGGTAAGTTCCGACCCGCACGAAAGGCGTAATGATTTGGGCACTGTCTCAACGAGAGACTCGGTGAAATTTTAGTACCTGTGAAGATGCAGGTTACCCGCGACAGGACGGAAAGACCCCATGGAGCTTTACTGCAGTTTGATATTGAGTATCTGTACCACATGTACAGGATAGGTAGGAGCCTATGAAGTTGGGACGCCAGTTTCAACAGAGGCGTTGTTGGGATACTACCCTTGTGTTATGGCTACTCTAACCCGATTGGCTAATCGTCAATGGAGACAGTGTCTGACGGGCAGTTTGACTGGGGCGGTCGCCTCCTAAAAGGTAACGGAGGCGCCCAAAGGTTCCCTCAGACTGGTTGGAAATCAGTCGTAGAGTGTAAAGGTATAAGGGAGCTTGACTGCGAGAGCTACAACTCGAGCAGGGACGAAAGTCGGGCTTAGTGATCCGGTGGTTCCGTATGGAAGGGCCATCGCTCAACGGATAAAAGCTACCCTGGGGATAACAGGCTTATCTCCCCCAAGAGTTCACATCGACGGGGAGGTTTGGCACCTCGATGTCGGCTCGTCGCATCCTGGGGCTGTAGTCGGTCCCAAGGGTTGGGCTGTTCGCCCATTAAAGCGGCACGCGAGCTGGGTTCAGAACGTCGTGAGACAGTTCGGTCCCTATCCGTCGCGGGCGTAGGAAATTTGAGAGGATCTGCTCCTAGTACGAGAGGACCAGAGTGGACTTACCGCTGGTGTACCAGTTGTCTTGCCAAAGGCATCGCTGGGTAGCTATGTAGGGAAGGGATAAACGCTGAAAGCATCTAAGTGTGAAGCCCACCTCAAGATGAGATTTCCCATGATTTTATATCAGTAAGAGCCCTGAGAGATGATCAGGTAGATAGGTTAGAAGTGGAAGCATGGTGACATGTGTAGCGGACTAATACTAATAGCTCGAGGACTTATCCAAACTAAGTAATGAGAACGTAAAGAAAAGCGTATGATTTTAGAAAATCAACGCGGAAGTCGTTGAGACTTCAAGGCGATTTGTCTAAATCACTAGCTTTTTAGTTCGAATACAATTGATAAAATTCAACGAAGTCAGTATTGACAGCGTGCGGTTTTCTTGATAGAGTATAGATATTCAATTTTGAGTGGTCAAACCATTCGATAGTTAAGTGACGATAGCCTAGGAGATACACCTGTTCCCATGCCGAACACAGCAGTTAAGCCCTAGTACGCCTGATGTAGTTGGGGGTTGCCCCCTGTGAGATAAGGAAGTCGCTTAGCAAAGGGGAGTTTAGCTCAGCTGGGAGAGCATCTGCCTTACAAGCAGAGGGTCAGCGGTTCGATCCCGTTAACTCCCATCAGTTGTAGAAATACAATAGGTCCCGTAGTGTAGCGGTTATCACGTCGCCCTGTCACGGCGAAGATCGCGGGTTCGATTCCCGTCGGGACCGTTCAATGAAAGTTGAAGGTATGACTCGTTAGCTCAGTTGGTAGAGCAATTGACTTTTAATCAATGGGTCACTGGTTCGAGCCCAGTACGGGTCATATGCGGGTTTGGCGGAATTGGCAGACGCACCAGATTTAGGATCTGGCGCTTAACGGCGTGGGGGTTCAAGTCCCTTAACCCGCATTAGAGAAGTTAGCCGGCTTAGCTCAGTTGGTAGAGCATCTGATTTGTAATCAGAGGGTCGCGTGTTCAAGTCATGTAGCCGGCATTTATATGCGAACGTAGTTCAGTGGTAGAACACCACCTTGCCAAGGTGGGGGTCGCGGGTTCGAATCCCGTCGTTCGCTTGAGCTAGTAGTAGCCGGGGTGGCGGAACTGGCAGACGCACAGGACTTAAAATCCTGCGAAGGGTAACCTTCGTACCGGTTCGATTCCGGTCCTCGGCATAATTGAATAGCACCCTTAGCTCAACTGGATAGAGTACCTGACTACGAATCAGGCGGTTAGAGGTTCGACTCCTCTAGGGTGCATTACTTCGGGAAGTAGCTCAGCTTGGTAGAGTACTTGGTTTGGGACCAAGGTGTCGCAGGTTCGAATCCTGTCTTCCCGATGAGAAAAATGGCGGTGTAGCTCAGCTGGCTAGAGCGTCCGGTTCATACCCGGGAGGTCGGGGGTTCGATCCCCTTCGCCGCTATTATTATGGATGGTTTTGGACCTTTAGCTCAACTGGTTAGAGCACTCGGCTCATAACCGAGCGGTCGTAGGTTCGAGTCCTACAAGGTCCATATTTTATTTGGAGGATTACCCAAGTCCGGCTGAAGGGAACGGTCTTGAAAACCGTCAGGCGTGTAAAAGCGTGCGTGGGTTCGAATCCCACATCCTCCTTTTTGTTTTAATATCGCGGGATGGAGCAGCTAGGTAGCTCGTCGGGCTCATAACCCGAAGGTCGTAGGTTCAAATCCTGCTCCCGCAATAACCTATTGTGGATATGGCTCGGTAGCTCAGTTGGTAGAGCAATGGATTGAAGCTCCATGTGTCGGCGGTTCGATTCCGTCTCGCGCCATTATAATTTAATATGCGGGTGTAGTTTAGTGGTAAAACTACAGTCTTCCAAACTGTTGTCGCGAGTTCGATTCTCGTCACCCGCTTTAAATGTTTTATTCCAAGCAGTGCTTGGGCGCGTAGCTCAGGTGGTTAGAGCGCACGCCTGATAAGCGTGAGGTCGGTGGTTCGAGTCCACTCGTGCCCATTTGGGGAATTACTCAAGAGGCTGAAGAGGACGGTTTGCTAAATCGTTAGGTCGGGAAACTGGCGCGAGGGTTCGAATCCCTCATTCTCCGTAAGTTTAAAAACGAGTTTATCGCAAGATAATCTCGTTTTGTTTTATATTTACACGGATATTTAGGTAAATAGGTAAAAATGAAAAAATATATTACATCACGTTTAGTTATTGCAATGGTTTCTATTGCTTTAGTTTTTTTTTCTATTAGTTTTTTATTTGTAAGAAAAAATTCAGAAGTGACTCGAGTTTTGAGTCCTCTTAATAATATAGTATCTGGAGTAGATCAAGTGGTGGGCACTCCTTTTCGTATGCTTGGCGTTTTCGTTAATAATATTTCAGATCTTTTTAAGACTTATGAGGAAAATCAGCAATTAAAGCGGGCGCTTTTAGATTTAAAAAATCAAGAATTACTTGTTGAAGAACTAAAGAATGAAAATGAGGAATTGAAATCAAATCTTAAATTTGGTGATGTATCTAGTGACAAAGTAATATTATCGACTTATGTAACTGGAAGGAGTTCAGAATCATGGTTGTCTAAAATTACGATTGCTGTTGGAGAAAACGATGGTGTAAAAGAGGGAATGCTAGCGTTGTCTGATGGTGGTTTAGTTGGTCAGGTGACTTCTGTTACAAAAAATAGTTCAACCGTTTCGCTTTTTTCAGATGTGAAGGGGATTCAAAAACTTCCTGTTAAAATGAGTGCAGGTACTGAAGAGATATATGCTATTTTAGAGGGATTTGACAAGGAAAAAAATAGTTTTGTTCTGAGTCAGAGTAATTCTGATGCGACAGTGAATAACGGAAGTAAGGTTGTGACAAGTGGATTAGATGGGCAAACTTTGGCTAATATCTTGGTCGGAGAAGTTGAGACGGTTGAAAATTCTGATGATAGTCTATCTAAAAAGATTTATGTTAAACCAGCAGCTGATTTTAATAAAATTAGTGTTGTAACCATTGTGGGTGATTAAGATGAAAAAACAGCAACATTTTTTATGGCAATATCCTTTAGTTTTGTTCTTTTCATTTTTTATTGATTCTCAGTTTACGGTTGTCTTAAGTGATTTACTTCCTTTTAATCTTCATCCAGAGTTTCATTTGTTTTGGATTATTGTTTTATTGATGTCATTTCGGTTGGAATTTCGGTCTCATTTTTTGATCTTGATTATTTTCGGATTATTTTATGATCTTCATCGTTTACAGTATATTGGGGTAGGATTATTTTTTTATCCATTGCTATTGTTGTTCTTATCTTATTTTAAAACTATTATACGTGGTAATAGATTATATCAAGCTTTAAGTTTTTTTATATTAATCTTTTTATTAGAAATATTGACATTTACTGGGGGAAAAGCTTTAAATTTAACAAGTGATTCATATGTCTATTTTATTACTTATACATTAGCCCCAACACTTGTACTGAACTTGATCATTTTTATAATAAGCCAGCATATCATAAAAGAATAGCTCGTTTTGTAAAAGAAAGAGATAACAAATTGTAATAAATGCGTAACATATGTTATGCGTTTTTTTGATAGAATATAAGATGTCTTATCGTAAAGGAGTGTATGAATTATTATGAAAAAAAGAATTTTATCTGCAGTTTTAGTCAGTGGGGTAACCCTAGGCTCTGCTGTGGCGAATGGAGTGAGTGCTGAAGATTATGATACGCAGATTTCAGCGCAAGATAATAAAATTTCAGATTTATCTACTCAAGAATTAGATGCTCAAGCTCAGGTTGCTTCTATTCAAGATCAAGTTAGTACATTACAAGCTCAACAGGATCAACTAGTTGCACAAACAGCTGATTTAGAGGCTGAGACAGAAGCGCTGGGTACAGAGATTGCAAAGTTATCTAATAAAATTGTTGCACGAAGCAAATCTTTAAAAAAACAAGCTCGTACAGTTCAGAAAACAAGTTCAGCAACATCTTATATCAATACATTGGTAAATTCAAAATCAGTCTCTGATGCTATTAGTCGAATTACAGCTATTAAAGAAGTTGTTGAGGCTAATAAGAAAATGATTGCTCAACAAGAAGCAGACAAGGCTGCTTTGGAAGCTAAGCAGGCTGAAAACCAAACAGCTATTAACACTATTTGGGAAAATCAAGCAGCAGTTGAAGAAAATAAATTAACTCTTGCAACTCAACAAGCAGAATTAGAAGTAGCTCAATTGAATTTGGCAGCTGAAAAAGCTAACGCTGAGGATGAAAGAGCGAAGTTATTAGAACAAAAATCTGCTGCAGAGGAAGCAGCTAAGCAAGCAGCTGCAGCAGAGGCTGCTGCACAAGCACAGGCAGCAGAGGAAGCAAGATTACAAGAAGAGTCTGTTGTTAAAGCACAAGAAGCAGCTGCACTTGCTCAACAACAAGCCGCATCGGAGGCAACAAGCGAGGTTGCTGTATCAGAAGCAGCAGTAAGTGAAGCAACAAGTGAGGTTGCAGTTTCAGAAGTAGCAGTAAGTGAAGCAACAAGCGAGGTTGCTGTATCAGAAGCAGCAGTAAGTGAAGCAACAAGTGAGGTTGCTGTATCAGAAGTAGCAGTAAGTGAAGCAACAAGTGAGGTTGCTGTATCAGAAGTAGCAGTAAGTGAAGCAACAAGTGAGGTTGCGACATCAGAAACTACAGTCGTTGAAACAGTAACAAGCGAATCTGCAGCAGCAGTAACAACACCTACTACAACTTCTAGTGTTAATACTTATCCTATCGGTCAATGTACGTGGGGAGTTAAAGAATTAGTATCATGGGCTGGTAATAACTGGGGAAATGGTGCGCAATGGGCTGCATCAGCGGCAGCAGCAGGTTTTTCTACTGGTTCAACACCTGTAGTTGGTGCGATTGCATCATGGAATGATGGTGGATATGGACACGTTGCTTATGTTACCGCTGTAGAAAGTGCCAATCGTATTCAAGTAATGGAATCAAATTATAATGGAAACCAGTATATTTCAAACTTCCGTGGTTGGTTTGATCCTACAGCAACATCATCAGGAGTTGTAACGTATATTTATCCAAATTAAAAAGCTTATCAACTATAATATGTTGATGATAAGTTAATGTTTAGAGGAGGCTAACAGAGTCTTCTCTTTTTTATTTTAGAATAGTGGCTCATTGTCACCTATAATGGATGACTTATAACTAAGTACGAGAGAGAATCAGATTGTTTTTCCTTTTTTATTGAAAAATGACGTGAAAAAAGATAAAATGATATAGGATAAAACTGATGACTATAACTTTGGAGGGAATCATGTCATACAATAATTTAAAGCTGTTTGCTTTATCATCGAATCAGGAGTTGGCTGAGAAGGTAGCTTCCACGATGGGAATTGAACTTGGAAAATCAACAGTTCGTCAATTTTCAGATGGTGAAATTCAAGTGAATATTGAAGAGTCTATTCGTGGACATCATGTTTATATTCTTCAATCAACAAGTTCACCTGTTAATGATAATTTGATGGAAATTTTGATTATGGTAGATGCATTGAAGCGTGCCAGTGCTGAAACCATTAATGTGGTGATGCCTTATTATGGGTATGCTAGACAAGATCGTAAAGCACGTTCACGAGAACCAATCACCTCTAAATTGGTAGCAGATATGCTTGAAGTTGCTGGCGTCGATCGTCTATTAACAGTTGATTTGCACGCAGCTCAAATTCAAGGTTTCTTTGACATTCCTGTCGATCATTTGATGGGGGCACCACTGATTGCCGATTATTTTGTGCGTCGCGGCATGACTGGTGAGGATTATGTGGTTGTTAGTCCTGACCATGGTGGTGTGACACGTGCACGCAAGTTGGCAGAGTTTTTGAAAACTCCAATTGCTATCATTGATAAACGCCGTAGTGTAGAAAAAATGAACACGAGTGAGGTGATGAATATCATTGGTAAGGTCGAAGGGAAAACTTGTATCTTAATCGATGATATGATTGATACAGCTGGAACAATTGCTCATGCTGCTGATGCGCTTGCTGAAGCTGGAGCTGTTTCGGTTTATGCAAGTTGTACGCATCCAGTATTATCAGGACCAGCACTTGATAATATTCAAAATTCAGCTATTGAAAAATTAGTTGTGTTAGACACGATTTACCTTCCAGAAGAACGTTTGATTGATAAGATTGAACAAATTTCCATTGCTGAGTTGATTTCAGAGGCTATTATTCGTATTCACGAAAAACGTCCTCTTTCACCACTATTTGAGCTTGGAAAAGCAAAATAAGACACTAGTTGACAAGTCTAGAAGTTTTCTAGGCTTGTTTTTGATTTATAGTGTAAAGTGTCAGAATTTTTTGTATAATAGTAGTACTATTTTTTTAAGAGGTAAGAGTATGAATTTACAGAATCGTTTTAATAAAAATTTGAATAAAATAGAAGTGTCCATGATTCGTCAATTTGATCAATCTATTTCAGATATTCCTGGGATTTTAAAATTAACCTTGGGTGAACCTGATTTTACAACACCAGATCACGTGAAAGAAGCTGCTAAGCGAGCCATTGATGCCAATAAAAGTTATTATACAGGGATGGCGGGTCTTCCTGAGTTGCGTCAAGCAGCGTCAGCTTTTGTAAAAGAAAAATACAATCTTGATTATAATCCTGATAATGAAATTTTGGTGACAATCGGAGCAACTGAGGCACTTTCAGCGACTTTGACAGCCATTTTAGAGCCAGGAGACAAAGTGTTACTTCCTGCTCCTGCTTATCCAGGCTATGAACCCATTGTGAACTTGGTTGGTGCTGAAATTATTGAGATTGATACCACTGCTAATGATTTTGTCTTGACTCCTGAGATGCTGGAAGAGGCTATTTTAGCTCAAGGAGATAAGCTAAAAGCTGTTTTACTTAATTATCCAGCTAATCCAACGGGTGTGACCTATTCTCGTAAGGAATTGGAAGCTCTTGCTGAAGTGCTTAAGAAGTATGATATTTTTGTTATCTCAGATGAGGTCTATTCGGAATTGACTTATACTGGTGAACCACATGTATCGATTGGGGAATTATTACCTGACCAAACGGTTGTTATTAATGGTTTATCTAAATCTCATGCTATGACAGGGTGGCGTATTGGACTTATTTTTGCGCCAGCCTATATCACAGCACAATTGATTAAGAGTCACCAATATCTTGTAACGGCAGCTACTACAAATGCTCAATATGCAGCGATTGCAGCTTTAACAGATGGAAAAAATGACACTGAGGCGATGAAAGTAGAATACGTCAAACGTCGTGATTACATCATTGAAAAGATGGAAGAGATGAATTTTAAAATTATTCGTCCAAGCGGAGCTTTTTATATCTTTGCTAAGATTCCTGTTAAAGAAGGACAAGATTCTTTTGCTTTCTTGCAAAAATTTGCACGTGAAAAAGCCGTGGCTTTTATTCCTGGTGTTGCTTTTGGGCAATATGGAGAGGGTTATCTTCGTATTTCTTATGCTGCAAGTATGGATTCTATTAAAGAAGCGATGACACGCTTAAAAGAGTTTATGGCTGAGTATGCAGACTAAGGAGTCTAAAGGAATTATTCTTTATAATCGGGCTTATAAGGAATCTGATAGGCTGGTTAAGATTTTTACAGAAGAAGCGGGAAAACGGATGTTTTTCGTGAAACAAGCTCCTCAATCCAAACTCCAGTCTGTGATTCAACCTTTAACAGTTGCGGATTTTATCATGACGATTAGCGACACAGGATTGAGCTATATTATGGATTATAAGAGTGTCAGAGCTTATCCTAAGATTAGTGGAGATTTATTTAGTTTATCCTATGCCACTTATCTTTTGGCTTTGACTGATGCAGCTATCAGTGATAAGGTATTGGATCCTCATTTATTTGCTTTTTTAGTTAAAACGCTTGATTTGATGGAAGAGGGGCTAGATTATGAGGTTTTAACGCTGATTTTTGAGTTGCAATTGCTAGATCGCTTTGGGGTCAAACTTAATTTTCATGAGTGTGCGATTTGTCACCGAGTAGGTCTGCCTTTTGATTTTTCTCATCGTATAGCGGGCTTACTTTGTCCAGATCATTATCAAGAAGACCCTAATCGTAGCCATCTTGATCCAAATGTTCCCTATCTTTTAGATCGATTTCAAGCTGTGCGTTTTGAGGATTTAAAAACCATTTCATTGAAAGCAGACATGAAGAAAAAATTGCGTGTGTTTATGGATGCTATTTATGATGATTTTGTGGGGATTAGGCTCAAAAGCAAGCAGTTTATTGATGATTTGGAAAAGTGGGGGCAGATTATGAAGCCAGAAGAATAAATATAGTCTTCTAGTCTATCTTTTACATGCATCTTGACTAATTTTAGTGATGTCTATACTTCATTGCTTCGTACTAAAGGTAAATTAATAAAACGATAGAAACAGCCTTCTCAGTGGAGAGGGCTGTTTTGTAGATAGTCTGTTAATTCTGCTCTAGCTTGGTCTGGTGTCAGGACAGCTAGAAAGGACAGATGGCTTCGGAAGCAGACTTGGTAGTCAGGCGCTTCATCAATCAAGATGAGCTGTCCAGTGTCATCTCGCTGGCGAATGGCTTTGGCTATCTTCATTCCATCCCAGAATATGTTTTGAGGGGTATTTATGATAAAATAGTAGTTAATTTGATGGGCGACGGGAAAATCTTCCTTGTGTTTGACTTGGAAGGGTCGCCCAAGTTGGTTTAAAATCCTTTCTATCGTGTTTGGATAGAAGAATGGTTTTAGGATATAGATCATGTAGGCTTCTTTCCTTTCTTTGATATATCTTAGTATAGGAGATTTTAGAGAAAATGGGGTGGAGCTGTCATGAACAGTCTTTATTTTGTCATGAATGGGGGGATGAGATGTTACGGATTTTTATCTTGGAAGATGATTTTATGCAACAAGCTAGGTTGGAGCAGGCGATTGAGGAAGCTGTAAAAACGAGTGACGTTGCCTACAAGACCTTGGAAGTGTTTGGTAAACCTCAGCAGTTACTTGAGGCTATAACAGAGACTGGAAACCATCAACTCTTTTTCCTAGATATTGAGATTAGAGGTGAGGAGAAGAAAGGGATGGAGATTGCACGGGAGATAAGGGCGCGTGATCCGCATGCTGTGATTGTTTTTGTGACGACGCATTCGGAATTTATGCCTTTGACCTATAAATACCGTGTGTCGGCTCTTGATTTTATTGATAAGGGGTTGGATGAGCCTGCCTTTAAGGAAGCGGTGGCAGATGTTCTCCAACATGCTTATAGTCATATTAGTCAGACGGTGAGCGATGATGCTTTTGTTTTCAAGAGTGAGTTTTCTCAGATTCAAGTTCCTTTTTCAGATATTTTGTATTTTGAAACCTCTTCAACGCCTCATAAGGTCGTCTTGACAACCAAGTCAGGTCATACAGAGTTTTATGGCAAGGTGTCAGATATTGCTAAAACGGATGAACGATTGTACCAGAGTCACCGGGCTTATGTAGTTAATCCTGCTAATATTCTTCGTGTGGATGCTGTGGAGCGGATGGTTTATTTTGAACAGGAGGAATCTTGCTTGGTCTCTCGAATGAAACTGAAAGGTTTGCTAGAGAGGGTTGGGAAATGATGGCTATTGGTTTAGTATTTCTAGTGTCCTTCATCGACTGGTTTATCAAGCTTGGAGTTTTTAATCAGTTGAGTCAGCTGAGCTTGAAATGGTGGCGATTGTTTGTTTTCTCAGGTCTATTCTCGGGATTATTCCTCCTTTTTCCAGACAGTGTTCCTTACCTTGAACCCTTTTATTTCTTGGTCTATCTTTTGATATTTCAACGGTCTTGGACTTGGTCTCAATCATTGTTCTACGGTTTGGCACCTTTTGTCTTGGTTGATTTATTTCAGCGAACCTTTGGGATTTACCAGCTTAAGTGGACAACCTTTCAACTATGGCAGACACGTCTGGAATGGCTTGATATTCTCTTTGTGGTAGTGGTCCTTTTGCTCTTTATTCCTTTTTATCGGACCTTTATCCGTTTGCTGGGAATGGATTTTCAGCACATGAAGAAGGTTTTTGCTTATCCAAAGTTTAAAAAGAGTCTCAAGAACCTTATTTATTCCATGCTCTTCTATGTTGTGATAATCCATACGCTCCTCATTTTGGGGCAGTCGGTAGGTGAAATGGACTTTTCAGTGTCGATTGGTATTGGAGGTAGCCTAGTTGATTTAGATTTTATTAAGATTTACTTTGCTTATTTTATCGGTAGTCTCTTTTTCCTCAACACCAAGTTAAAAGAGCAGTTAAGTGAGGAATTGCAGGAAGCCAAGGATGCTCAATTATCTTCTTTAGAAGACTACAGTCAACATGTGGAAAGCCTGTATAAGGACATTAGAAGTTTTCGACATGATTATACCAATATCTTGGTCAGTCTGAATGAAGCTATCAAGCAGGAAGATGTCAGTGAAATCAGGGCTATCTATCAAACGGTTTTAGTAGGGACAGACCAGAAATTTTATCAAGATGCCTATGATATTGGAAATCTAGCTCATCTGGATAATACTGCGATGAAAAGTATTTTATCTGCTAAGCTGATGGAAGCTCAAAGTCGGGGGATTCAGCTGACCGTTGAGATAGAAGAAGCCAGCACCGCTCCAGTAGGAATCGAATTGCTGGATATGGTGACCATCTTATCAATCTTTTTAGACAATGCCATAGAGGCAGCCAGTTTGTCAGCTGAGAAGAGTCTGCTTGTGGCCTATTTTGAAGACCAAGGTGAAAAAATTCTTATCATCGAAAATAGCACAGCAGAAGAACGGATTCAGACAAAATCTATCTTTTCTTATGGGAAATCCAGCAAGGGAGCGGGACGAGGCATTGGTTTGGCCAATGTACAGAAAATCCTGTCACACTATCCGTCTTGTAGACTGGTGACGACTAGTCAGGCTTTTCGATTCCGTCAAGAACTACATGTGCCACATACGGTTAAAACATAATATTTACCGTTCATGACAAATAAACGACCATTCATTAGAGTGGTCATTTTTTATTGCTCTTTTGGGTTATACTCTTCTTGTAAAACAAATCAAGTCCTAAGGAGTTAAATTATGAATCTGTTTCCTTCAGTATTTCGATCCGTTTTTAAAAGACGTGATGTGAATATTCTTTTAGCCTTTGCCTTTTTGCCCTTGCTAGTACCTAGCTTGGCTGGTATAGGAGCTCAAATCAACACAGATGTGGCAAGTAGTTGGCTTTCCTTTATCGTGTCGGCTTTGGAGTTGCAATTCCAATTGGTCTTACCTGCCTTAATCATGGGCTTTATCGTATCATCGGTCTTTCGTGATGAGATTGGTTCTGGAATCCTGTTTCTTTACAAGGATATCAAGAAATCCAGCATTCTTCACGCCAAGTTACTCAGTCTCTTTGCTGTCTATGTGATTTATTTCTTAGGGACAGTCCTTATCGCTAGTCTGACCTATGTCGTTACCATTGCTCCCCGATATGGTTTTCACTGGCTTCCTGCTCATCAAGCTGCTTATAGTTTGCTCTATATCTTGACGATGATTGGTTTAAATCTGATTTTACTTAGTCTGGTAGCGGCAGTATCTATCAAGCGAACAACCATAATGGCTGTCTTGACTGGGGTACTTTTTAACCTTTTTGCTCAAATCGCTCCACTTTTAAATGGTTTTCGCTATACTTTCCCACAGACCTATGCGACCAAACTGGCTGGACAGTTTCCATTTGGACTTGCTCTTGCCATTAGTCTAGGTTTGATCCTGTTATATTTTGGATTGGCTTATCGTTCGGCACGTAAGAATTTTGAAAAAATTGAATATTAAAAGATACCTAAGAAAGAGAGAATAACAATGCTTACAATCAAGAACCTATCAAAACAATTTGCTGGAAATGACTTTTACTCATTAAAAGATGTGAGTTTGGAGATTAAAAAGGGTGAAATCGTCGGCCTTATCGGTAAAAACGGTGCTGGGAAATCGACCTTGATGAAATTGATGGCTAAATCCCTCAAGCCGACAACAGGAACCATTACCTATAATGGTGTGGATATTCATACAGCAGATAACTTGCTCAAAGATTTTGGGATTATGATTGACCCTGTTTTCTATCCAGAGATGTCGGTTATCGACAATTTGAAGTTTTACCTGACTTTGCATGGTCGGACAGAGATGTTTCCAAATATTGAAAAGACTCTCAAGCTCTTAGACTTGTGGGAGGCTCGCAATCGTAAGCCAAAAGGGTTCTCATTTGGTATGAAACAGCGGACGGCCTTGGCTATCGCGATGGTAGCAGAGCCAGACTTCCTTATCTTGGATGAGCCTTTTGTGGGCTTGGACCCTGTCGGTATCCAACAGTTGATCGATATTCTCAAATCTTGGTCACAGGAGCGCAATATCTCTATGCTGATTTCCAGTCACCAGCTTGGCGAGTTGGAAGCTCTCTGTGAGCGCTATGTCTATATCGAAAAAGGTCAGTTGGCAGATGAGTTTGCTGGGCAGTCAGCTCCAAGCGTCTTGGTAGAGGTCAATAGCAGAGCAGATAAGGAAGCTCTCTCAGCTTATCTGACAGAGGCAATCACTCTGGATGGGGATATCCTAGAGATTTCCACTCAGGCAAGCAGTGGAGAACTCAATGCTGTCCTTGCCTACCTAGCTAGTCAGAACTTGATCAGCAAGCTTCATGTAAAAGAAAACCACTTGAAAGAAATTTTTAGTCGAGGTGAATAGTATGTTAGCAATTTTTAAACCTGTTTTTGCCAGTGTTTGGAAGAGGAAGGAAACCAAGATTTTCCTTGCCTTTGCCCTCCTCTTTCCGACTCTCTTTATGGCTTCAACCTTTTTACCAAAAGGTTCCAACTTCATGGTGCCTGGTGCAAGTGACGGCTATCTTTATTCATTTGTCGCTTTGACTGGTAGTTTATTTAAGTCTTCAAATGACTTTACTCTACCTATCCTTGCCCTTTTCTATCTAACCTATACAGTCTTCAAGGGTGAGGCGGATAGTCATACTATGTTTCTCTATAAGGACATCAAGCGTCAGGACATCTTTTGGGCCAAGGTCTTGAGTCTGGTGACGATTGTCCTTATTTATACAGGAATCTTCCTATTGGTGATGGTGCCTTATTACTACACACGTATTGGTCATCTGGACTATGCGACCTTGACTTTCTGGGATCATCTGGCGGATGAAAATGCAGGGTTTGCTCAAAGTATCCTTGGCGGCATGCTAGATATGTTGGTCTGTGTCTTACTGGCTGCTTGTGTTTCCTTGTACTCAGGGGTCGGAGCGACTATGGCAGTTGCCCTTGGTTACTCACTTGGGTCAAGTATTTTAGCAGTATTTGGTTTAGCTAGTTTCTTTCCAACTGGTAACATTAATGCCTTGTATGAAGGAGCAAGCCTGTTTTCAACATTAGGAACATCTGTTTTGGTTACTTTGGTTTATTCGACGGTATTAGCCTATCTGACCTTGAAGTATTTCAAGAAGATGGAATTTTAAGATACTATCCCTTTTCTTGCTAGAGAAGGGGATTTTTGTTTTGCTCTGCTATTTTCAATATCGTCATTTAGTTTTTCTTTTATTACTTCGTTAACTCGCCTTGCCTAACTCCAGTTATGCCTGCGGCTCGTTGCCTAGTACTAAAAGTAAACTAAAAGACTATAATAGGAAAAAAGTTAAAATCGTGCTATAATATCTCTAAGACTAAAGTGAAGGAACTAGATAGATGAAACGTATTGCAGTAGATGCTATGGGTGGGGACCATGCCCCTCAGGCAGTGGTAGAAGGTGTCAATCAAGCCTTGGCTGCCTTTCCAGACATTGAAATTCAATTTTATGGTGATGAGGCTAAAATCAAGCAGTATTTGACAGCGACAGAGCGTGTCAGCATCGTCCATACGAAGGAGAAAATCAATTCAGATGATGAGCCTGTCAAGGCTATTCGTCGTAAGAAAGAGGCTTCTATGGTACTAGCGACCAAGGCTGTCAAGGATGGTCAGGCAGATGCAGTCTTGTCAGCTGGAAATACAGGTGCTCTTTTGGCGGCAGGCGTCTTTGTCGTCGGTCGCATCAAGAACATCGACCGTCCAGGTCTTATGTCTACTTTGCCAACTATGGATGGTCAGGGATTTGACATGATGGACTTGGGGGCAAATGCTGAAAATACAGCTCATCACCTCTATCAGTATGGTATTCTTGGCTCATTTTACGCGGAGCACGTGCGTGGTGTCAAACAACCTCGTGTGGGACTTTTGAACAACGGTACGGAAGATACCAAGGGCACGCCAGTTCACCAAGAAGCCTATAAACTCTTGGCGGAAGACAAGTCGATTAACTTTATCGGGAATGTGGAGGCGCGTGAGTTGCTTAACAGCGTGGCAGATGTGGTCGTGACGGATGGTTTCACGGGAAACGCTGTGCTGAAAACAGTTGAAGGGACTGCAAAATCCATCATTGGTCAGTTGACTGGCTCAATCAAGAATGGTGGTTTGCGTGCTAAATTGGGTGGTCTTTTGGTTAAGCCGACTCTTAAAAAAGCCTTGGGGGCGATGGACTATAAGAAAGCTGGCGGTGCTGTCTTGCTTGGCGTGAAGGCACCTGTCATTAAAGCACACGGATCAAGTGATGCGACAGCTATCTACTATACCATTAAGCAAATCAAAAAAATGTTGGATACAGATGTGGTAGCAAAATCCGTAGCTGCTTTTACAGAAGAATAGTAAAAATGTTCGTATATAGCGAACATTTCAGAATGAAGACAAAGTCGTTAGAATTTTAATTCTAACGGCTTTTTCATGCGTAAAGTAATATAATAGAGATAGGAATCCAGTTAATAAGTAGAGGGAGAATCGCTATGTTACACAAAGAAAACCCAGACTACAATCGCGGTCAATTTGGTTTCTACAGTTTAGATGACCTTGTTCCTCAAAATCATCTCCTTCGTCAAATAGAGGAAGCTATTGACTTTTCCTTTATCTATGACTTAGTCGCAGATAGCTATAGCGATGAAACAGGGCGTCCTAGTCTTGACCCTATTCTGCTCATTAAAATTCCAATCCTTCAGTGTCTCTTCGGCATTCGTTCCATGCGTCAAACCATTAAGGAAATCGAAGTCAACACTGCCTACCGTTGGTTTCTTGGTCTTCGACTGGATGATAAGGTGCCTCATTTCACTACCTACGGAAAGAACTATGTCCGTCGTTTTCAAGATAGACAAGTTATTGAAGGCATTTTCACCCATATCTTAGGTCTCTGCGTCAATGCAGGCTTCATAGATCCAACAGAAATTTTCATTGACGGCACCCATATCAAGGCTGTGGCGAATAATCGTAAATTCATCAACCGCGAAGTCGAAAAGCAAGCCAAGTTTATGAGTGAGCAACTAGAAATTGAAATCAATAGAGACAGAGTGAAGCACGCAAAAAAGCCGCTAGGGCCTGCAAAAGAGGAGGAGCCCATCACTAAGAAAATTTCTACAACCGACCCAGAAAGTGGTTGGTTTCATAAAGGGGACCATAAGGAAGTATTCGCTTATACAGCTCAGGTTGCTTGTGACAAGCATGGTTGGGTTCTGGCTTATAGCGTTGAGGCTGGCAATGTCCATGACAGTCAGGCCTTTCCTGTACTCTTCGCTAAACTCCAACCCTTTCAGCCTAGCTTTCTCATTGCCGATTCTGGTTATAAGACCCCTAGTATTGCTCGCTTCCTGCTAGAACAAGAGATTACTCCTGTTTTCCCTTACACACGACCAAAGGGGAAGAAGGGGAAACTACGCTCGAAGGATTTTGTTTATGATGAATACTATGACTGTTATATCTGTCCTGAGAATCAGGTCTTAACCTATCGCACTACAACCAGGGAAGGTTATCGGGAATATAAGAGTGATTCAGCTATCTGTGCTACTTGTCCACTTCTATCAATTTGTACAGAAAGCAAGAATAAGCAGAAAGTGGTAACTCGACACATTTGGAAAGAGGCTTTAGAAACCTGTGAAGAGATTCGGCACAAGAAAGGCATGAAGGAGCTCTACCAGAAGCGGAAAGAAACCATTGAACGTCTCTTTGGGACGGCCAAAGAGTACCACAATCTTCGTTATACAAGAGAGAAAGGCAAGTCCAAAATGGAAGATAAAGTTGGACTGACTTTGGCGTGTTTAAATCTAAAGAAATTGGTAAGAATGAGGGCAGGGAAGCCTTTTTATTTTGCACAAATAACTACTATGATGGAAAAAAGACGGACTATCAGACCAATAAACAGAAAAAGACAAACATCAATCGAGATGTTTGTCTTCAGTCTGAAATGTTCGTATATAGCGAACGTTTTTATTTTGTTTGTTTTAAATTGTTAGGTATTTGATTGAAAAAGAGCATTCTTTATGTTAGAATGAGGGTGATAAAAACGAAAGGCGAACAAAAATATGTCGAGAGAGTTGATTTATTCGGGGAAAGCAAAGGATATTTTCGCAACAGAAGATGAAAATATTATTTTGGCTCAGTATAAAGATCAAGCCACAATGCTTAATGGTGCTAGAAAAGAGACGGTGGATGGTAAAGGGAAACTGAATAACCAAATTTCATCATTGATTTTTGAACACTTAAATGCAGCAGGAATTGCGACGCATTTCATAAAGCAAGTGTCCGAAACAGAGCAACTAAATCAAAAAGTAGAGATTATTCCACTAGAAGTAGTATTACGCAACTATACAGCGGGTTCCTTTTCAAAACGTTTTGGTGTAGATGAAGGCATCAAACTTGAGCAACCGATTTTGGAATTTTATTACAAAAATGATGATTTGGATGATCCTTTTATCAATGATGAGCATGTTGCCTTTTTAGAAATTGCAAGTGCTGATGAGCTAGCTTTCTTGAAAGAGGAAACACGTAAAATCAATGCTGTCTTGACAGACTTGTTTGCTCAAATTGGTTTGACTTTGATTGATTATAAATTGGAGTTTGGACGCACGGCAGATGGCAAAATTATTTTAGCAGATGAAGTATCTCCAGATACGAGCCGCCTTTGGGATGCAGAGGGTAATCATATGGATAAAGATGTCTTTCGTCGTAATATTGGCTCCATCACAGATGTCTATACTGTCGTTTTAGAAAAGTTACAAGAGTTGAAATAAGGAAGGATTTGGGAGTTCCAGATGGATAAACGTATTTTCGTTGAGAAAAAGGATAATTTTCAGATTAAAGCAGAATCTTTACTGGCAGAATTAATTCATAACCTGCAGTTAACGAGTTTGAAACATCTGCGTTTGGTACAGGTTTATGATGTTTTTGGTTTAGAAGAAGAGCTTTTTGGGCAGGCTGAACAACACCTTTTTTCTGAGCCTGTGACAGATAATATCTTAGCAGACGATGCTGTGGCAGAGCTTTTTCATCAAGTGTATTTTGCGATTGAGGCTTTACCTGGTCAGTTTGATCAACGTGCAGCGAGTAGCCAAGAGGCGCTTTTCTTACTAGGAGCTAAAGATGTTACAGTCAAAACAGCTCAACTATATGTGGTTAATGCTGATATTTCATCCTCTGAGCTTGAGTCGATTAAAAAGTATCTGTTAAACCCTGTCGATTCACGCTTTAAGGATATGGAGAAAGCCTTGGTTTTGGAAGGCTACTCAGCCTCATCAACAACTATTCCTAACTTAGAGATTTTTGAAACTTATACAGCAGAAGATTTTAAGGCTTATAAGGCTCAAGAAGGTCTGGCTATGGAAGTGGACGATTTACTCTTTATCCAAGATTACTTTAAATCTATTGGGCGTGTGCCAACTGAGACAGAGTTGAAAGTTTTGGACACTTACTGGTCTGACCATTGCCGTCATACGACCTTTGAAACGGAATTAAAGAAAATTGACTTCTCAGCGTCAGCTTTTGAAAAACAATTGCAAGCGACATATGATAAGTACATAGCAATGCGTCAGGAGTTAGGACGTACTGAAAAGCCACAAACCTTAATGGACATGGCTACTATCTTTGGGCGCTATGAGCGTGCTAATGGGCGTTTAGATGATATGGAAGTATCTGATGAGATCAATGCTTGTTCTGTTGAAATTGAAGTTGATGTTGATGGTGTTAAAGAGCCATGGTTGTTGATGTTTAAAAATGAAACCCACAACCATCCGACAGAAATTGAACCTTTCGGAGGCGCTGCTACTTGTATCGGTGGTGCGATTCGTGATCCTTTGTCAGGTCGTTCCTATGTTTACCAAGCTATGCGTATTTCTGGAGCGGGTGATATTACAGAGACGATTGCAGAGACACGTCAAGGGAAACTTCCTCAGCAGGTGATTTCTAAAACTGCAGCACATGGTTATTCATCTTATGGAAACCAGATTGGCCTTGCGACAACTTATGTTCGTGAATATTTCCATCCAGGTTTTGTTGCCAAACGTATGGAGCTTGGAGCTGTAGTGGGGGCGGCACCAAAAGATAATGTGCGTCGTCTTAAACCTGAAGCAGGTGATGTTGTTATCTTACTTGGAGGTAAAACAGGGCGAGATGGTATCGGTGGTGCTACAGGTTCATCTAAGGTTCAAACGGTACAATCGGTAGAAACTGCTGGGGCAGAAGTCCAAAAAGGAAATGCTATTGAAGAGCGTAAAATTCAACGCCTTTTCCGTAATCCAGCTGTTACCCAATTAATCAAAAAATCTAACGATTTTGGAGCAGGCGGTGTCTGTGTGGCTATTGGTGAGTTAGCTGATGGTCTTGAAATTGACCTTAATCAAGTGCCACTTAAATATGCGGGACTTAATGGAACAGAGATTGCGATTTCTGAATCACAAGAGCGTATGGCAGTGGTCGTTGCTCCTAAGGATGTTGAACGATTTATCGCTGAGTCTGAAAAAGAAAATATCCAAGCAGTTGTTGTCGCAAAAGTGACTGAAAAGGCGAATCTTGTGATGACTTGGAATGGTCAAAAAATTGTTGATATTGAACGTTCTTTCCTTGACACTAATGGTGTTCGTGTAGAGGTGGATGCGCGTGTTGTTGATAGTGAACTCTCTCAACCTTATCAGGTGACTACCTCTAAAGAAACTCTAGAACAAGATGCTGTTAAGGTATTGTCAGATCTTAATCATGCTAGTCAAAAAGGCTTGCAGACGATGTTTGATAGCTCTGTTGGACGTTCGACTGTCAATCACCCTCTTGGTGGACGTTTTCAAATTACCCCAACGGAGAGTTCGGTTCAAAAATTACCAGTACAAACTGGGGTGACTAATACAGTTTCTGTTATGGCACAGGGTTATAATCCTTATATTGCCTCTTGGTCTCCTTATCATGGTGCAGCCTATGCTGTTATTGAAGCGACAGCACGTTTAGTTGCTACTGGTGCGCAATGGTCTAAGGCACGTTTTTCTTACCAAGAGTATTTTGAACGCATGGATAAAGAAGCTGAGCGTTTTGGAAAACCTGTTGCGGCTCTTTTGGGATCTATTGAAGCTCAAATTCAACTGGGACTGCCATCTATTGGTGGTAAGGACTCCATGTCTGGAACTTTTGAGGAGTTAACGGTTCCTCCGACCTTGGTGGCATTCGGTGTGACAACAGGTCAGGCAGACCGTGTGCTTTCTCCAGAATTTAAAGCAGTTGGAGATTATATTTACTATATCAGAGGCGTGGAGTTAGCAGTAGATATTGATTTTGAGCGGATTAAGTCTAACTTTATCAGCTTTTCAACCTTGCAAGAGGAGTATAGTATCACCGCAGCTTCAGCTATTAAATATGGTGGTCTTCTAGAAAGTCTTGCAGTGATGAGCTTTGGTAACCGCATTGGTGCAGAAGTGACCGTATCAGATCTAGAGCATGTCTTACAAGGGCAATTAGGTGGTTTTGTCTTTACGAGCCCAGACGACATTGATGGTGTCGATAAGATTGGATTCACAACGCTGGATCACGATATTAGTTTGAATGGACAAGTTTTATCTGGTTCGAACTTAGCATCAGCTTTTGAGGGTACTCTGGAGTCAGTTTATCCTACAGTTTTTGAACAAGACAAAGAACTCAAAGAGGTTCCTAAAGTCGTTTCAGATGCTGTTATTAAAGCTAATAGTTCTGTAGCAGAACCTGTGGTATATATCCCAGTCTTTCCAGGAACAAACTCTGAATATGATTCGGCTAAAGCTTTTGAACAAGAGGGCGCTAAGGTTAATCTTGTTCCATTTAGAACACTTAACCAAGAGGTGATTACTCAATCTATCGAAGAAATGGTTGCTAATATCGAAAAGGCCAACATCCTATTCTTTGCAGGTGGATTCTCTGCAGCAGATGAGCCTGACGGTTCGGCTAAGTTTATCGTTAATATCTTGTTAAACGAGAAAGTTCGCGCTGCTATTGACAGCTTTATTGCAAAAGGTGGGCTGATTATTGGTATCTGTAATGGTTTCCAAGCTCTTGTCAAGTCAGGCTTACTTCCATACGGGAACTTTGAAGATGCTACTGAAACATCACCAACCCTCTTTTATAACGATGCTAACCAGCACGTGGCAAAAATGGTTGAAACACGAATTGCCAACACTAACTCACCGTGGCTTGCTGGTGTGGAAGTCGGTGATATCCATGCTATTCCAGTTTCTCATGGGGAAGGTAAGTTTGTGGTAACGGATCAAGAGTTCGAACAGCTACGAGAGAATGGTCAAATCTTTAGCCAGTACGTTGACTTTGCAGGGCAACCAAGTATGGATTCTAAGTACAATCCAAACGGCTCAAGTCATGCGATTGAGGGAATCACGAGCAAGAACGGTCAAATCATTGGTAAGATGGGACATTCAGAACGTTACGAAGATGGTCTTTTCCAAAATATCCCAGGAAATAAAGATCAGCATTTGTTCCGTAGCGCTGTTGCTTACTTTACAGGAAAATAAGCTAGTGGGCTAGGCAAAAAAATGCCTGCTCTAGCTAGATGACAGAAAAGGCTGGGGATGATATCCTAGCTGTAGGTTTACGCATTTTTGCTAGTGCAAGAAATGCAAAGGAAAAAGAATGATGACATATGAAGTAAAATCGCTTAATGAAGAATGTGGAGTTTTTGGGATTTGGGGACATCCACAAGCGGCTCAGGTCACGTATTTTGGCCTTCATAGTTTACAACACCGTGGTCAAGAAGGAGCTGGCATCTTGTCTAATGACAAGGGTCAACTTCATCGCCACCGTGGCACTGGTTTAGTATCAGAAGTCTTTAAAAATACTGCTGATTTAGAGAAGCTAACAGGACAAGCTGCAATTGGGCATGTTCGTTATGCTACTGCTGGAGCAGCTTCTATCGATAACATCCAGCCTTTCTTGTTTAATTTTACAGATATGCAGATTGGTTTGGCTCATAACGGAAACTTGACCAATACCTTGACATTAAAAGCGGAGTTGGAACGAAGTGGTGCTATTTTTTCAAGTTCATCAGATACAGAAATTTTGATGCACTTGATTAGACGTAGCCATAATCCAGATTTTATGGGTAAAATCAAGGAAGCATTAAATACTGTAAAAGGGGGCTTTGCTTATCTTCTGATGTTAGAGGATAAGTTAGTTGCTGCTTTAGATCCAAATGGTTTTCGTCCCCTTTCAATTGGGAAAATGAAAAATGGTGCCTGGGTTGTTGCAAGTGAAACATGTGCCTTTGAAGTTGTTGGTGCAGAGTGGGTGCGTGATGTTGAGCCTGGTGAGATTGTTGTTATTGATGATAGCGGGATTTACTATGACACCTATACCACAGATACACAATTGGCTATCTGTTCAATGGAGTATGTTTACTTTGCTCGTCCTGACTCAGTCATTCATGGGGTAAATGTCCATACTGCTCGTAAAAATATGGGGCGTCGTTTAGCTCAAGAATTTCAACATGAAGCCGATATTGTTGTGGGGGTTCCCAATTCCTCACTTTCAGCTGCTATGGGGTTTGCAGAAGAGTCAGGTTTACCAAATGAGATGGGCTTGATTAAAAATCAATACACTCAGCGGACTTTTATTCAACCAACACAAGAGTTGCGTGAGCAAGGTGTTCGTATGAAGTTATCAGCGGTCTCTAGTGTGGTGAAGGATAAGCGCGTGGTTATGATAGATGACTCGATTGTTCGTGGAACCACTTCCCGACGCATTGTTCAGTTACTTCGTGATGCTGGGGCTAAGGAAGTCCATGTTGCCATTGGTAGCCCTGAGTTAAAATACCCTTGTTTTTATGGGATTGATATCCAAACGCGTCGAGAGTTAATTTCTGCTAATCATACGGTTGATGAAGTCTGTGAGATTATTGGTGCAGATAGTTTAACCTACCTTTCTTTAGAAGGCTTAGTGGACTCAATTGGTCTGGAAACTGATGCACCAAATGGTGGGCTTTGCGTTGCTTACTTTGATGGGAATTATCCTACCCCTCTTTATGATTATGAAGAAGAGTACCTTCGAAGTTTAGAGGAAAAGACAAGCTTTTATATTGAAAATGTGAAGAAATAGTAGTGATAAAAATTCTTTCAAGGCTGAAGCGTTTCGTCTTCGCTGAAATCGTCTTGGTGTTGATTGGTCTTGGTAGTGGTATCTGGAATTGGTTTCAACATGGCTTTTCAAAAGCTTGGTTACCAATGTTGGTAGCTGTTATTTTAGGTGTTTCTGCCTGGCAACATCATGGACTTCGAATTGAGTTAGAAAAGCAGATCAAGTTAGAAGACAGCTCTGCTATTTCCAAAGAAAGGAAAGAAAATGACAGAAAATAAAAATGCTTACGCCCCACGTCTTACCACTGACTAAAGGCTAAAGCATTTGTCAGTGGACGCTTTGTCCTATGGGACCAAAGCTAAAGACCTGACTAGTTTTTTCAGTCGAAATGATGGTTTGACTGAAAAAACGTCGCAATCTCCAAAATGGTTTTTTGACAAAAAAAGAGAAGGAAAAATATTATGACAAAAAATGCTTATGCTCAATCTGGTGTTGATGTTGAAGCGGGTTATGAAGTTGTTGAACGTATTAAAAAGCATGTAGCTCGTACAGAGCGTGCAGGGGTTATGGGAGCTTTAGGTGGCTTTGGTGGTATGTTTGACCTTAGCCAAACAGGTGTTAAAGAGCCTGTTCTTATCTCAGGAACGGACGGTGTTGGGACTAAACTTATGCTTGCCATCAAGTATGATAAGCACGACACTATTGGTCAGGACTGTGTGGCCATGTGTGTCAACGATATCATTGCAGCAGGTGCTGAACCCCTTTACTTCCTTGACTATGTTGCTACTGGGAAAAATATCCCTGAAAAACTAGAGCAAGTTGTAGCTGGTGTTGCCGAAGGCTGTGTCCAAGCCGGTGCTGCTTTGATCGGTGGTGAAACTGCTGAAATGCCTGGTATGTACGGTGAAGACGATTATGACTTGGCTGGATTTGCTGTCGGTGTGGCTGAAAAATCACAAATCATTGACGGTTCAAAAGTTGCTGAAGGCGATGTTCTTCTTGGTCTTGCTTCAAGCGGCATTCACTCAAATGGTTATTCACTGGTTCGTCGTGTCTTTGCTGATTATACGGGTGACGAGGTCCTGCCAGATCTTGAAGGTAAACCGTTGAAAGACGTTCTTCTTGAACCGACACGCATCTATGTGAAAGCGGTGCTGCCACTTATAAAGGAAGAGTTAGTTAACGGTATTGCCCACATCACTGGAGGTGGTTTCATTGAAAATGTCCCACGTATGTTTGCGGATGATTTAGCGGCTGAAATTGAAGAAGATAACGTTCCTGTTCTTCCAATTTTCAAAGCTCTTGAAACATACGGTAGCATCAAACACGAAGAAATGTTTGAAATCTTCAATATGGGTATCGGTTTGATGTTGGCAGTTAGCCCTGACAAGGTTGAGCGCGTGAAAGCCTTGCTTGACGAGCCTGTTTATGAACTTGGTCGCATCGTGAAAAAATCTGATGCAAGTGTGGTGATTAAGTAATGAAAAAAATCGCAGTTTTTGCTTCTGGCAATGGCTCAAACTTTCAGGTAATTGCAGAGCAATTTCCCGTTGACGTTGTCTTTTCAGATCACCGAGATGCTTATGTCTTAGAGCGTGCAGAAAAGCTTGGTGTGACAGCGCATACGTTTGAACTCAAGGAGTTTGATAACAAAGTCGCCTACGAAGAGGCAATCGTTGCGTTACTTGAACAATATGGCATTGACTTGGTTTGCTTGGCTGGTTATATGAAGATTGTTGGTCCGACTTTGCTAGCGGCTTATGAAGGTCGTATCATCAATATCCACCCTGCCTACCTTCCTGAATTTCCAGGAGCTCACGGTATTGAAGATGCTTGGGAAGCAGGAGTTGACCAGTCTGGTGTGACTATCCACTGGGTTGACAGCGGTGTGGACACGGGCAAAATCATCAAACAAGTACGTGTGCCGCGCCTACCAGATGATACCATTGAAAGTTTCGAGGCTCGCATTCACGAAGCAGAATACCAGCTCTATCCAGAAGTTATCCAATCTCTTATCTAACTAAAAAGGTAGGCGGCCTCAGAGAGGAGTTTATATGCCAGTTAATGACTATGGTCAAACTATTGGAGACTTGGTTGAGGATTTTTCAGGTGGAAGTGTTCCAAAGATTACAGAACTGCTAGGTAAGACTGTTAAAGTTGAAAAATTGAGTGACAAACATATAGCTTCGCTTTATGAAGTTTATGGACCGACTTCCCCGAAAGAAAATTGGACCTATTTACCAATTGATCGTTTTGAATCTTTTACCGATTACCAAGAGTTTATTAGAGAGAAAATTGATTCTCAAGATCCTTATTATTTAGCTATTGTTGATCTGAAAACGCATCAAGCTTTGGGAACATTTGCCTTAATGCGTAATGATCAAGTGAATGGTGTGATTGAGATGGGTTGGGTAATCTATTCTAACCAACTTCAACGAACACGTATGGCTACTGAAGCGCAATTTTTAGTGATGGCATATGTTTTTGAAACGATGGGGTATCGTCGTTATGAATGGAAATGTGATCATTTAAATAAACCATCTCATCAGGCTGCACGACGTTTAGGCTTTACTTATGAAGGAACTTTTAGACAAGCACTCATTAATAAAGGACGAAATCGTGATACCGATTGGTTTTCACTGTTAGATAGTGAGTGGAGAGTAAATAAATTAAGACTAGAAAAATGGTTATCTGATGATAATTTTACAGCAGATGGTCGACAGATTGTTTCGTTACAAGATATTCACGTATGAAAGGAAAAATAAATGACTAAACGCGCACTGATTAGCGTATCAGATAAGGCGGGCATTGTTGACTTTGCCCAAGAATTGACAAAACTTGGTTGGGAGATTATCTCAACTGGAGGGACAAAGGTTGCCCTTGATAATGCTGGGGTTAAAACCATTGCGATTGATGATGTAACAGGTTTTCCTGAAATGATGGATGGTCGTGTTAAGACGCTTCATCCGAAAATCCATGGTGGGCTGTTGGCACGTCGTGACACAGAAAGTCACTTGCAGGCGGCTCAAGATCATGAAATTGGCTTGATTGACTTAGTGGTGGTTAACCTCTATCCTTTTAAGGAAACCATCCTCAAACCAGATGTGACTTATGCCGATGCGGTTGAAAATATTGATATCGGTGGACCTTCAATGCTTCGCTCCGCAGCCAAAAACCATGCTAGTGTGACCGTTGTTGTTGATCCAGCAGACTATGCTGTAGTGCTTGATGAATTGTCAGCAGATGGAGAAACAACTTATGAAACGCGTCAACGCCTAGCAGCAAAAGTCTTCCGTCATACAGCAGCTTACGATGCCTTGATTGCAGAGTACTTTACGGCACAAGTTGGTGAAACCAAGCCTGAAAAATTGACGATCACTTACGATCTCAAACAACCAATGCGCTACGGTGAAAACCCGCAGCAAGATGCCGACTTCTACCAATCAGCGATTCCGACGGACTATTCGATTGCATCAGCTAAACAGCGCAACGGTAAGGAACTCTCTTTCAATAACATCCGTGATGCGGATGCGGCGATTCGTATTATCCGTGATTTTAAAGACCGTCCAACGGTTGTGGCACTCAAGCACATGAACCCATGTGGCATCGGTCAAGCCGATGACATCGAGACAGCTTGGGATTATGCTTATGAAGCTGATCCAGTATCCATTTTCGGAGGCATAGTTGTGCTGAACAGAGAAGTAGATGCTGCGACGGCTGAAAAGATGCACCCGATTTTCTTAGAAATCATCATTGCACCGAGCTATACAGAAGAAGCGCTAGCTATTTTAACCAATAAGAAGAAAAATCTCCGTCTTCTTGAGTTGGCTTTTGATGCGCAAGATGAGAGTGAGATTGAAAAAGAGTACACGGGTGTTGTCGGAGGTCTTTTGGTACAAAACCAAGATGTCATTGCAGAGGATCCATCTGATTGGCAAGTGGTGACAGACCGTCAACCAACAGAACAAGAACAAGCTGCACTTGAGTTTGCTTGGAAAGCTTGTAAATATGTCAAATCAAATGGTATTATTGTCACAAATGACAAGATGACACTTGGTGTTGGCCCTGGTCAAACCAATCGTGTTGCCTCTGTTCGTATCGCTATTGAGCAGGCTAAGGAGCGTCTTGAGGGAGCTGTCCTTGCTTCAGATGCTTTCTTCCCATTTGCAGATAATATCGAAGAAATTGCAGCCGCAGGCATTAAAGCCATCATCCAACCGGGTGGTTCTGTGCGTGACCAAGACTCTATCGATGCTGCTAACAAACATGGCTTGACCATGATCTTTACAGGCGTAAGACATTTCCGTCATTAAACCTGATATTTAAAAAATAGAATCATGAGAGGCTGGAATTTTCCAGCTTCTTTTTGTTTGGATTACTATTAATTAGTAGTTTATGACAAGTGTATCAAAATGTTACATCTATGATACAGTTTCTTTAAGAAGCCTTAAATAGACATTTTTTACTCAAAATTTATGTTAAGATATTTTCTATCGAGAGAACGAAAGGGAAGAAAAATGTTTATTAATAAAAAAATTGTCCTTGCTTCAACACTGACGTTATCACTATTTGCAGCTAGTCATGCTAAAGCTGATGAGCAAGATGGCATCTGGACAGCGCGTACTGTAGAAGAAGTTAAAGCAAATCTGATTGAAGAAAATAATAGTGTGACCTACACGATTCAATACGGGGATACTCTGAGTAGCATTGCTGAGGCGATGGAGATTGATTTAGCGGTTCTCGCACAAATTAATCAGATTGCCAATGTGGATCTCATTTTTCCAAATACTGTCTTAAAAACGGTTTATGATCAAAATCATCAAGCCACTTCTGTTGAAATTTCAGTTCCAACAGAAAATCCACTGCAAAATGAAGTGGTTGCCACTGCTGATTTAGCTAGTCAACAAGTAGTGATGCAAGATCAAGTTGTTGATTTAAAACCAATATCAGAAGCAGTTTCAGAGCAAGCAGTCGCTTCATCTGCACCAGCGACCACAGCACTTGCAAATTCTGAGCAGGTTTCTTCCGAAGAATCAGCTTCTGTTAACTCTGATAGCAGTACAGTTGCTAGCTTGACAGCTGATATTGTCAATCAAACTCCAGCTAGCGAATATGTCGCCAGCTCAGAGATTGCTCCTGCTTCTATTACGGCTAGTTCTGAGGCAGTAACTTCAGAAGAAGTAGCTTCTGTTACCTCAGACAGTAGTACGGTTGCTAGCTTGACAGCCGATATTGTCAATCAAACTCCTGTTAGTGAATATGTCGCTAGCTCAGAGGTTGCTCCCGCTTCTCCTACGGCTAGTTCTGAGGCAGTAACTTCCGAAGAAGCAACTTCTGTTAATTCAGACAGTAGTACGGTTGCTAGCTTGACAGCTGATATTGTCAATCAAACTCCTGCTAGTGAATATGTCGCTAGCTCAGAGGTTGTGCATTCAGAAGCTCAACCAGTATCAGAAGTTACAACTGTTACAAGTGAGGCGGCAACGCCTAGTCAAACTAATGTTGCGGTCAATAGTACTGGTCTTCAACCTGTGGCAGCTAGCTTCCAACAAGCTGTGGCTAATCAATTTGGAATCAGTGATATCGGGGGCTACCGTGCAGGAGATCCTCAAGATCACGGACAAGGTCTTGCTGTTGATGTCATGGTACCAGTAGGGTCAGATTTAGGCGATCAAGTAGCTCAATACGCTATTGATAATATGGCTTCTGCCAATATTTCTTATATTATTTGGGAGCAACAATTTTATGCCCCAGTGAACAATATCTATGGTCCAGCTAACACTTGGAATCTCATGCCAGATCGTGGCAGTGTGACAGAAAATCACTATGATCACGTTCACATTTCTTTTAATGGGTAATCTATTATTTTTAGAAAATCAGCCAGCGTAAGCCTTGGTTGATTTTTTGTTATGAACCGAACTCTTTTATCAATTCTCCTTATAACTACCAGATTTTATTGGAAATAGACGATTGTTTTTGGTATAATCGGTATATAAAATTCGTGAAATGAGGTTTCATCTGTGAAGTTACTTGTTGTGGGGTCTGGCGGTCGTGAGCATGCGATCGCAAAGAAATTATTAGAATCTGACAGTGTCGAGCAGGTTTTTGTCGCTCCTGGAAATGATGGTATGGCCTTGGATGGTCTGGATTTGGTTGATATCGGAATTTCCGAACATTCTAAATTGATTGCCTTTGCCAAAGAAAATGACATTTCTTGGACCTTTATTGGTCCAGATGATGCCTTAGCAGCAGGTATTGTCGATGATTTTGAACAGGTAGGACTAAAAGCCTTTGGTCCTAAAAAATTAGCCGCAGAGCTGGAATGGTCAAAAGACTTTGCCAAGGAAATCATGGTCAAGTACGACGTTCCAACTGCAGCCTATGGCACATTTTCAGATTTCGAAGAAGCTAAAGCCTATATCGAAAAGCAAGGCGCACCAATTGTGGTGAAGGCAGATGGCTTAGCGCTAGGAAAAGGTGTAGTGGTTGCAGAAACTGTTGAGCAAGCAGTCGATGCGGCGCGTGATATGCTTTTAGACAATAAGTTCGGTGACTCAGGTGCGCGTGTGGTCATTGAGGAGTTCTTGGCAGGTGAGGAGTTCTCTCTCTTTGCCTTTGTCAACGGTGATAAGTTCTACATTATGCCGACTGCCCAAGATCACAAACGTGCCTTTGACGGGGATAAGGGACCAAACACAGGTGGTATGGGGGCTTATGCGCCAGTTCCTCATCTTCCTCAAAGTGTGGTGGACACGGCAGTTGACACCATCATCAAGCCTGTTCTTAATGGGATGATAGCAGAAGGTCGTCCATATCTTGGGATTCTCTATGCAGGCTTGATTTTGACGGAGCAAGGGCCTAAGGTTATCGAGTTTAACGCTCGCTTTGGGGATCCTGAAACCCAAATTATCTTGCCTCGTTTGACATCAGACTTTGCCCAAAATATCACTGATATTTTAGAAGGTAGAGAGCCACAGATTACTTGGCTAGACGGCGGCGTGACGCTGGGGGTAGTTGTGGCATCAAATGGCTACCCTCTGGATTATGAAAAAGGTGTGACCTTGCCGTCTAAGACCGAGGGTGATATCATCACTTACTATGCAGGGGCTCGTTTTGCGGAAAATAGCAGAGCACTGCTATCAAACGGCGGTCGGGTTTATATGCTAGTCACCACAGCAGACACCGTCCAAGAAGCCCAGGAAAAAATTTACCTTGAGCTGAAAAATCAGGATACGACAGGACTCTTTTATCGGACAGATATTGGAAGTAAGGCCGTAAAATAAGGGATACAGAAAAGGAAAGACAAGTATGAACATTCCAATTTCCATCATCATGGGGTCTAGTTCCGACTGGAAAACCATGAAAAAAGCAGCAGATGTGCTGGACAAATTTGGCGTAGCCTATGAAAAGAAAGTGGTCTCTGCCCACCGCACACCAGACCTCATGTTCCGTCATGCCGAAGAGGCGCGTGGTCGTGGCATCAAGGTCATCATCGCAGGAGCGGGTGGTGCAGCACATTTGCCAGGTATGGTAGCAGCCAAGACCACCCTGCCTGTCATCGGTGTTCCTGTCCAGTCCCGTGCCCTTAGCGGAGTGGATTCGCTCTACTCTATCGTGCAGATGCCGGGTGGTGTGCCTGTTGCGACCATGGCGATCGGCGAAGCAGGTGCCACCAACGCAGCCCTGACAGCTCTTCGCATTCTCTCCATTGAAGATCAAACCATTGCGGCTCAGCTGGCAGGTTTTGCCAAGGAACAGGAAAAAATTGCGGAGGCGATGACAGATGACCTCATCTAAAACAATCGGAATTATCGGTGGCGGTCAGCTGGGTCAGATGATGGCTATTTCCGCCATTTACATGGGCCATAAGGTGATCACACTGGATCCCGCGGCGGATTGCCCAGCCTCCAAGGTCAGCGAGGTCATCGTCGCTCCCTATCACGATGTGGCGGCCCTCAAACAGTTGGCGGATCGGTGCGATGTCCTGACCTACGAGTTTGAAAATGTCGATGCCGACGGACTGGACGCGGTCATCAAGGACGGCCAGCTCCCCCAGGGGACAGACCTCCTCCGCATTTCCCAGAACCGTATTTTTGAGAAGGATTTTTTGGCAAAAAAAGCTGGCGTGCAAGTCGCCCCCTACAAAGTCGTCACTTCTAGCCTAGACCTAGAAGGACTGGACCTCAGCAAAAACTATGTCTTAAAGACAGCGACTGGGGGCTATGACGGACATGGGCAGAAGGTTATTCGAGAAGAGGCGGACTTGGTAGAGGCTAGTCAGTTAGCTAACTCTGCTGAGTGTGTTTTGGAAGAGTTTGTGAATTTCGACCTGGAAATCTCCGTCCTTGTGTCTGGCAATGGCTCTGACTACACCGTCTTTCCTGTACAGGAAAATATCCACCGAAATAATATTCTTTACAAAACTATCGTGCCTGCCCGTATTTCAGATGAACTTGCTGAAAAAGCCAAAACTATGGCTCTGCAAATTGCTGACAAGCTCCATTTAGCAGGCACCCTCTGCGTTGAAATGTTTGTGGCAGGGCAGGATATTCTGGTTAACGAAATCGCCCCTCGCCCACATAATTCGGGACACTATTCGATTGAAGCCTGTGATTTTTCACAGTTTGATACCCATATCCGAGGCATTCTAGGACAGCCTCTACCTCCTATCCGCCTGCTTTCTCCAGCCGTTATGATCAACGTCCTAGGACAAGACATGGAAGCAGCTCAAACCTTTCTTCAAGAAAACCCTACCGCCCACCCCCACTTTTATGGTAAACTAGAAGCGAAGCACAATCGCAAAATGGGACATGTGACGGTGTTGACAGAGGATACTGAGGTAGAGATGTAGGGAGCGGAAAGTTATAAAGGGGGGATTTCTGTGATTAAAATTATTGTTCATGCCTTTGTTGAAAGTCATAAAACTGGCGTGGTTGAAGTTGTTTTTGCTTCTAAAAATGAGCAGTCTATTTCTGAAAAGATGGCAGAGTTACAGATACAGTATCCCAATGATTATCTTGCTATTTATGACTTGCCATTAGATAGGGATCTTTCCAAAATGGGACATTATCCATCTGTTGCAATAGGTAAAGAGGAGTTTGAGTGAGGATATAATATTTTTAGGGATCTATGCCATATTTATGCCAATCTAGTGGTTAAATGAACTAGGAGTAAATTTATGGTAAAACATAATATGAAAGTAACTTTTTTTCATCCCATTGATAAGGTATGGGAAATTGTAATAGACTTATCGAATTAAACTTGAAGAAGTCATTTTGGGCAATTTGAAAAGTAGAGATGATAGCCAATTTATTGAATACTACCAGAACGGTATTCAGACAAATTTTAAGGTGACCAAAGTCGATTTGTACAAGCTCTGGGAACTTAAGTTTGAAAATAAAAATCTCCAAGGCACTTGGCTAGGACAGTTTGATTATCATGATGGGCAAACTGTCCTAGATTTTACAGAAAATGTCACTGTTAAAAATGTTATCTTGACACCATTTGTCTGGCTTTATCTAAGAAAGCAACAAAAGCAGTATTTCCGAGATTTATAAAAAGAACTGCAAGTAAAATAGAATAGAGAACCGAAAAGAAAGAGCATCGTATTCTCTGAACTGAATACAGGCTACGGACTTCCTTAAGCAATAAAATTATAAAATAAATGGAAAGGAGAGAGGGCAGATTCGAGTATTTGAACTCGGGCTAGAAGCGTCGGAAAAAAGATAAACTGTCTTGTGCGCTAGCACACAGCGTCAGTTTCCTATTTTTCTCTCGTTTTCTTAGCGCCCTCTGTATCATACATATGATCGAACGTTATTCCCGTCCTGAGATGGCGGCTATTTGGAGTGAAGAGAACAAGTACAAGGCTTGGTTGGAGGTGGAAATCCTCGCAGATGAGGCTTGGGCTGAGTTGGGTGAGATTCCCAAGGAAGATGTGGCCTTGATTCGTGAGAAGGCAACTTTTGACATCGACCGCATTTTAGAGATTGAAGAGGAAACTCGTCACGATGTGGTGGCTTTCACGCGTGCGGTTTCGGAAAGTCTTGGCGAGGAACGCAAGTGGGTCCACTACGGTCTGACTTCGACCGATGTGGTGGATACGGCTTACGGCTACCTCTACAAGCAGGCCAACGACATTATCCGTCGCGACCTTGAAAACTTTACCAATATCATCGCTGACAAGGCGCGTGAGCACAAGTACACCATCATGATGGGGCGGACCCACGGTGTTCATGCGGAGCCAACGACCTTCGGTCTGAAACTGGCGACTTGGTATAGCGAAATGAAACGCAACATGGAGCGTTTTGATGTGGCGGCCAAGGGAGTTGAAGCTGGTAAAATCTCAGGTGCGGTTGGAAACTTTGCTAACATTCCTCCATTTGTGGAAGAGTATGTTTGTGGTAAATTGGGTATTCGTCCGCAGGAAATTTCGACTCAGGTCCTTCCTCGTGACCTTCATGCAGAATATTTCTCAGCCCTAGCCTTGATTGCAACGTCTATCGAGCGTATGGCGACAGAGATCCGTGGGTTACAGAAATCTGAACAACGTGAAGTTGAAGAGTTCTTTGCTAAAGGGCAAAAGGGCAGCTCTGCTATGCCCCATAAACGCAACCCTATCGGCTCTGAAAATATGACCGGTCTGGCTCGCGTGGTGCGTGGTCACTTGGTGACGGCTTTTGAAAATGTGGCGCTTTGGCACGAACGCGATATTTCCCACTCGTCAGCGGAGCGTATCATTACACCTGACACGACTATTCTTATCAACTATATGCTTAATCGTTTTGGCAATATCGTCAAGAACTTGACGGTCTTCCCTGAAAATATGAAACGCAATATGGAGTCAACTTTTGGTTTGATTTACAGCCAGCGTGTGATGCTCAGCTTGATTGAAAAAGGCATGACCCGTGAGGAAGCCTACGACTTGGTGCAACCCAAAACGGCGCAATCATGGGACAATCAAGTGGACTTTAAACCTCTACTTGAAGCAGATGAGCGTGTGACAGCTAAACTCAGCCAGGAAGAAATCGATGAACTCTTCAACCCAGACTACTATGCTAAACGTGTAGATGAAGTCTTTGAACGTATCGGATTAGGTGAGTAATAACAATTTATCAATAATTTGAGAGCTTAAGGAAAGTTTAAGGTTGAAGGCTTATACTACTTTTATCCTAAAACTTCTACTGAACACTTGTTCAGTAGTATCAGCTAGATTTAGCTGATATTCTTTTCATAAATCTCCTGAAAGGGTCCTGTCTGACAGGGCTCTTTCTTTTTGCTCAACTTTTCATCGTTAGAGAATTTATGGTAAAATAGGTCTATGACAAGAATTTTAGATAACGATATGATGGGGGACGAGGAGTATGCAGAGCGTACCCTCCGTCCTCAATATTTAAAAGAATATATTGGGCAGGATAAGGTCAAAAACCAGCTGAAGATTTTTATTGAAGCGGCTAAGTTGCGTGATGAAGCGATGGATCATGTCCTTCTTTTTGGACCACCAGGACTTGGTAAAACCACGATGGCTTTTGTGATTGCCAATGAACTCGGAGTGAATCTGAAACAGACAACAGGTCCAAGTATCGAAAAAGCAGGGGACTTGGTGGCTATTTTAAATGATCTAGAGGCAGGAGATGTCCTTTTTATTGATGAGATTCACCGTATGCCAATGGCAGTAGAAGAGGTGCTCTATAGCGCTATGGAGGACTTCTATATTGATATTATGATTGGAGCAGGAGAAGCCAGCCGTAGTGTGCATCTAGAGTTACCCCCTTTTACGCTAATTGGGGCAACGACGCGGGCAGGGATGCTGTCTAATCCTTTGCGTGCTCGTTTTGGAATTACAGGGCATATGGAATATTATGAGCTGAATGATTTGACAGAGATTGTTGAGCGAACAGCTGATATTTTTGAAATGGATATTGTGCATCAAGCAGCAAAATCACTCGCCATGCGAAGTCGTGGGACACCCCGTATTGCCAATCGTCTGCTCAAGCGTGTTCGAGACTATGCTCAGATTATGGGAGATGGTCATATTGATGAAAAGATGACAGATGATGCCCTCACCATGCTTGATGTTGATAGAGAAGGGCTTGATTATGTAGATCAAAAGATTCTAAGAACCATGATTGAGCTTTATGGTGGAGGGCCAGTTGGTCTTGGAACTCTCTCTGTCAATATTGCTGAGGAGAGAGAGACGGTTGAGGATATGTATGAGCCTTATCTGATTCAAAAAGGATTTTTGATGCGGACACGAACAGGTCGAGTGGCAACAGAGAAAGCTTACGATCATTTGGGATATGACTATTCTTTGGCGAAAAAATCATAGATTAAGGTGGAGTGACCCTTTATTTTAAGGGGATTTTCTCACTCCCTTTTTTATTTTCCTTAATTTAGGTATAATAGTAACAATAGAGTAAAGGAGATATCCTATGAAAGTCTGTTTTGTCTGTTTGGGTAATATCTGTCGCAGTCCAATGGCGGAGTTTGTGATGAAAGATATTGCAAAAGGTACAGATTGGCAAGTTGAAAGTCGAGCAACATCTAGTTGGGAACATGGAAATCCTATTCATAGAGGAACTCAGGCAATTTTAAATAACTATCATATTGCTTATGATCACACAAAAGGCTCACAAGAGATTAGTCTGGATGATTTGAAGACATTTGATTTAATTTTAGGGATGGATGAGCAAAACGTTGCAGATCTGTTAAGCTTATCAGCGGGTGAGTTTGATCATAAGATTCACCTTTTTGGTGAGGTTGGTGTACCTGATCCCTATTATACAGGTGATTTTGAAGAAACCTATGCCCTAGTCACAAAAGGGTGTCAGGCTTGGTTTGAAAAAGCAAATGGAGATTAGAGGATAAGTATGAAGAAGGAAAAACGAGCTAGGTTGAAACTAACTCCAGAAATATTACGGCAGAGGCTGGAGTTTTTAACTTTAATTGTCATTTTTGCGTGTTCCTTGTCGGTTTTGGTTTTGAATTTTCAAACAAAAACAAGCTTGGTCTTAGATGAGGGGAATATCAAATATACAGGATATGTTGTCAACCATCGCATGAATGGTCAAGGAAAACTGACTTATAAAAATGGAGATGTTTACGAAGGGAACTTTGTAAATGGCACCTTCAGTGGCCAAGGGAAGTTTATCGCTAAGGCTGGGTGGACTTATGAGGGGCATTTTAAGAATGGTCAGGCCGATGGTCAAGGAACATTGATAACAGAGACCAAGGCTGTCTATAAGGGAACATTTAAACAGGGGATTTATCAAAAATGAGAATAAAATGGTTTTCTTTTGTACGTATTACAGGGCTACTGCTGGTCTTGTTATACCATTTTTTTAAAAAGCAGTTCCCAGGTGGCTTTATTGGAGTAGATATCTTTTTTACTTTTTCTGGCTATCTGATCACAGCTTTATTATTGGATGAATATAGTAGAAATCACAAAATTGATATCATTGGTTTTTTTAGAAGGCGATTTTATCGAATTGTTCCTCCCATGGTGCTCATGGTCCTGATTACCTTGCCTTTTACGCTTCTTATCAAGACTGATTTTAGAGCAGGTATTGGTAACCAAATTGCAGCAACATTTGGTTTCATGACCAATGTTTATGAGATTATGACAGGTGGGAACTACGAGGCGCAATTTGTCCCGCATCTCTTTGTTCACACATGGAGTTTGGCCATTGAGGTTCATTTTTACATCGTTTGGGGACTCTTGCTTTGGTTTTTAGGAAAGAGAGTGAAAAATAGCAAGCAATACCGAGGTGTTGTATTTATGGTATCTAGTAGCTTGTTTTTAGCAGGATTTTTAGCGATGTTTATCTCGTCGTTTTTTGTCCATAATTTTTCAAGCATTTATTTTTCTACTTGGACACACAGTTTCCCATTCTTTCTTGGTAGTGTTTTTGCAACGATGACAGGGATACAAAATACGACCAAGCGTTTCAAAAAGAATGTTCGCTTATGGAAAACCTCAAGAGTTATCACTTATGTTTTGGGAAGTTTTGCGCTGTTATTCTTGCTAAGCTTGATTCTGGATTTTGACCATCTTTTTACTTATCTATTTGGTTTTGTTCTCTCAAGTTTGTTTGCCTCTGTCATGATTTATTCCTGCCGCGTCTTGAGTGATCAAACGAGCATTAAAGAACCAGCTTTTGTCACTTACTTAGCCGATACAAGTTATGGTGTTTATCTCTTTCATTGGCCGTTTTACGTGATTTTTTCACAAATGCTCTCTAACACGCAAGCCGTTATGGTTACGGTGCTGTTGTCCTATCTTTTTGCGACGCTTTCTTTTTATGTTTTAGAGCCATTGATTGCAGGCAAGTCTTCTCATTTGTTCCGATGGGACTTTGATCTCAGACCTTACAGCAAATGGATTTACACTAGCTTTGCAGCTCTCGGTGTTTTGATGCTCTTTTTAACGACTGTTTCTCCAAAAATGGGAGAATTTGAGACCAATCTCTTAGTGAGCTCACTTAACCAATCAAATGATCAAATGCGCCAGACGCGTAATTTAGCGGATAAGGAAAATATTGGTAAAACAGGTAGTCAAGTCTTGATTATTGGAGACTCTGTTGCCCTCAGCTCAAGCGGTGCTCTTAGCCAATACCTTCCAAATGCTCAGCAAGACTCTGCGGTGAGTCGTAATTTCGATTTGGCATTTGATATCTTTGAAAATCATATCAAAAATGAGACCCTTCCAGAAACAGTGGTAATCGCCGTTGGGGTTAATTCGGTTTATGATTATAAAGATGATACCCAGCAGTTCATCGATGCTTTACCTAAAGGGCACCACTTAGTCTTTGTGACCCCTTATAATGGTAAGGAAAATCAGGCGGCTGTTAAAGAAGCGCGTGATTATGAGTTGACATTAACCAAGAAGTACAACTATATCACGATAGCAGATTGGTATAAAGTAGCAGTTGATCATCCTGAAATTTGGCCTGGCACAGATGGCGTGCATTATAAAGATAACGGCTCAGATGATTCAGAAGGTGGCAAGCTTTATGCGCAAACCCTACAAGCTGCCTTGAAAAAAGCAGCAAAAGCTCCAGCAAAAGGTGAAAAATAACATCTCTTCTAGAGCTTTGAGCTAAAATGTTTTAAAATAAACGATTGAGACTAGGTACATCAACCTAGTCTCATTTTTTACCGTTAAAAATAGGAAAATTACAAAAATTTACATGAAAGGGTTTACAAATCTAATCCAGTAAGCTATAATAGAAAACGTAACAAATGTGAAAGATTTAACAAACTTGTTGAATCACTTTGGAGGAAAATATGGCTGATAAAACTGTAAGTAAAGAAGAAAAAGCACTTGAAGCACAAGCGCATGTCGATACTCTAGTGAAAAAAGGTCTTGTTGCCCTAGAGGAGATGCGAAAACTTAATCAAGAACAAGTAGATTATATCGTTGCAAAAGCCTCAGTGGCAGCCCTAGATGCTCATGGTGTTTTGGCTATGCATGCTTATGAGGAAACAGGTCGTGGTGTTTTCGAGGACAAGGCAACCAAAAACCTCTTTGCCTGCGAGCATGTGGTGAATAATATGCGCCATACTAAAACAGTTGGTGTCATCGAAGAAGATGATGTAACAGGATTAACATTGATTGCAGAGCCTGTAGGGGTTATCTGTGGGATTACACCAACTACTAACCCAACCTCAACGGCAATCTTTAAATCATTGATTTCTCTCAAAACACGTAACCCTATTGTCTTTGCCTTCCATCCATCAGCTCAAGAGTCATCAGCACATGCTGCTCGTATTGTGCGTGATGCGGCCATTGCTGCAGGAGCTCCTGAAAACTGTATCCAGTGGATTGAAAAACCTTCAATGGAAGCGACCGCGGCTTTGATGAACCATGATGGAATTGCTACGATTCTTGCTACAGGTGGTAATGCCATGGTACGCGCAGCTTACTCATGTGGTAAGCCAGCTCTTGGTGTGGGTGCAGGTAACGTTCCAGCCTATGTTGAAAAGTCTGCTAATGTTCGTCAAGCAGCTCATGATATTGTCATGTCTAAATCATTTGATAATGGAATGGTCTGTGCCTCAGAGCAAGCTGTAATTGTTGATAAAGAAATCTATGATGACTTTGTCAAAGAGTTTAAATCCTATCACACTTACTTTGTTAATAAAAAAGAAAAAGCTCTCCTAGAAGAATTTTGCTTTGGAGCTAAAGCCAATGGTAAAAATTGTGCAGAAGCTAAATTGAATCCAAACATCGTCGGAAAACCAGCGACTTGGATTGCAGAACAAGCAGGCTTCTCCGTTCCTGAAGGTACAAACATCCTAGCAGCAGAGTGTAAAGAAGTTGGTATCAATGAACCTTTGACACGCGAGAAATTATCACCAGTAATTGCTGTCTTGAAATCAGATTCTCGTGAAGATGGCCTTGAAAAAGCGCGTCTCATGGTTGAGTTTGATGGTTTAGGTCACTCTGCAGCTATCCATACAGAAGATGCAGCTTTAGCCAAAGAATTTGGAACTTTGGTTCGTGCCATTCGTGTGATTTGGAATTCACCATCTACCTTCGGTGGTATTGGTGATGTTTACAACTCATTCTTACCATCATTAACACTTGGTTGTGGTTCTTATGGCCGTAACTCTATCGGTGATAACGTGAGTGCGGTTAATCTCTTGAACATCAAAAAAGTAGGAAGACGTAGAAACAATATGCAGTGGTTTAAAGTTCCTTCAAAAACATACTTCGAACGTGATTCTATTCAATACCTCCAAAAATGTCGTGATGTTGAACGTGTCATGATTGTAACTGACCATGCCATGGTTGAGTTTGGTTTCTTGGATCGTATTTTGGAGCAACTTCACCTTCGTCGCAATAATGTAGTTTATCAAATCTTTGCAGATGTTGAGCCAGATCCAGACATCACAACGGTCTATAAAGGAACCGAGATGATGCGTACCTTTAAACCAGATACCATTATCGCACTAGGTGGTGGTTCACCAATGGATGCGGCTAAGGTTATGTGGCTCTTCTATGAGCAACCAGAAGTGGACTTCCATGACCTTGTTCAAAAATTCATGGATATCCGAAAACGCGCCTTCAAGTTCCCGGAACTTGGTAAGAAATCTAAGTTTATTGCTATTCCAACCACATCTGGTACGGGATCAGAAGTGACACCATTTGCTGTTATCTCTGATAAAGCAAATAATCGCAAATATCCAATTGCAGATTATTCATTGACACCAACCATTGCCATTGTGGATCCTGCCTTGGTTATGACCGTGCCAGCTCATGTCACAGCTGACACTGGTATGGATGTTTTGACCCACGCCACAGAAGCTTATGTGTCAACAGTAGCCAACGACTTTACAGATGGTCTTGCTCTTCAAGCCATTAAGCTTGTTTTTGAAAACCTAGAAAGTTCTGTTAAAAATGCAGATTTTGCATCACGCGAAAAAATGCATAACGCTTCAACGATTGCAGGTATGGCCTTTGCTAATGCCTTCCTAGGAATTTCACACTCAATGGCGCACAAAATCGGAGGACGTTTCCATACTGTTCACGGTCGTACTAACGCTATCTTATTACCATATGTTATCCGCTACAACGGAACACGTCCATCTAAGACAGCAACATGGCCTAAATACAACTACTACAAAGCAGATGAAAAATACCAAGATATTGCTCGTATGCTAGGTTTGCCATGTTCAACACCAGAAGAAGCTGTAGCAGCTTACGCACAAGCTGTCTATGACCTTGGTGAGCGTATTGGTATTGAGATGAATCTGAAAGCACAAGGTATTGATGAGAAAGAGTTGAAAGAACACTCTCGTGAATTAGCGCTTCTTGCTTACGAAGATCAGTGTACTCCAGCTAACCCACGTCTAGCTATGGTGGATCATATGCAAGAAATCATCGAAGATGCTTTCTATGGCTACAAAGAACGCCCAGGACGTCTAAAATAAGTTTATCAGCCAATGAGATTGAAACACACGATGTTTCAATCTCATTTTTTGATTTAGGGGCTTGTCAAGGATGGAGAAATTAGGTAAAATGGATAATTGAAATTAGGACTTTTAAGGTAGGACAGGGAGCCTACTAAGGGACTTCGAACAATAAACTACAAAACAGGAGCAGAAAATACTGAAATCTGTATTTATTTTGTGGTGTAACTTTATCGAAAATCAATCTACCCAAGTCTCATTTCATTATGGAGACTTATTTTTTTGTCAAAAATAAGTCCAATAGAAAAAACACCCTCCTATTTAGGGGCCATCCAAATAGGAGGAAAAAGGAGATAAAATGGCAGAGAAACGTTTATTATTTGATATTCATGAAAAGCCAGATACTGCAAAAGGCTTGTTACTGAGTGTACAGCACGTTTTTGCAATGTTTGGAGCGACAATCCTAGTTCCGATTTTATTAGGGATGTCTGTTTCGACAGCTTTACTGGCTTCAGGGATAGGGACATTGATCTATATGGTATCTACCAAGTTTAGTGTCCCAGTTTATCTAGGCTCTTCATTTGCCTACATTTCAGCGATGGCTTTTGCCAAGGAGCAGATGGGAGGAGATATCAGCGCAGGACAAACTGGTGTCATGATGGTCGGCTTACTCTATGTGGTCGTAGCCTTAGTGGTTTCAAAAATCGGAACAGCTTGGATTGACCGTCTTTTACCTCCAATTGTAATTGGGCCGATGATTATGGTAATCGGTTTAGGACTTGCCAATACAGCGGTAACATCAGCTGGTTTTGTAGAAGATGGGAACTGGAAAAATATGTTAGTTGCTGCCGTGAGCTTCATGATTGCGGTAACCATTCAAACACGTGGCCGTGGCTTTATGCGTGTCATCCCATTTTTGATTGCAATTGTAGGGGGTTATCTGGTAGCTGTTTGCTTGGGGATGGTAGATTTTACACCAGTTAAAGAAGCAGCATGGTTTGCTCTACCAGATATTAGCTTACCGTTTGCGACAGGGATTAAGAGTTTTAAAGAATACAACCTTTACTTTGGACCAGAAGCTTTTGCTATTTTACCAATTGCTATCGTGACAATTGCAGAACATATCGGAGATCACATGGTTTTAGGTGAAATTTGTGGTCGTAACTTCTTGAAAAAGCCAGGTTTAAATCGCACTTTGATTGGCGATGGGGTTGCAACAGCTGTATCTGCCTTTATCGGTGGTCCAGCCAATACTACTTACGGTGAAAATACAGGTGTTGTTGGTTTGACACGTATCGCTAGTGTTTCAGTGATCCGTAATGCCGCCTTTATTGCTATTGGGTTGAGTTTCTTTTCTAAGTTTACAGCTTTGATTTCAACCATTCCAAGTGCTGTTTTAGGAGGGATGTCTATTCTCCTTTATGGTGTTATTGCAAGTAATGGGTTGAAAGTTTTGATTAAGGCACGTGTTAACTTTATGGAGTCACGTAACTTGGTGATTGCCAGTGCCATGCTTGTTTTAGGTCTCGGCGGAGGTGTTTTAAAACTCGGTTCTGATCTTGTGATCTCAGGAACAGCCTTGGCTGCCTTGGTTGGTGTTCTCTTAAACCTTGTTTTGCCAGCGGCGTCCAATGATGAAATTGAAGAATAACCCTTTAAAAAGCTAGGATTTTACACCTAGCTTTTTTGAATAGGCTGAGAAAACTTTAGGATATTGCACCAAATCTGTATCAATTTTCTGACAATTATGGTATGATAAAAAGAAGACTATCTATAAATAATGAGGAACAATCATGACATTAGTATATCAATCAACCCGTGATGAAAATAATAAGGTAACTGCTAGTCAAGCTATTCTACAAGGTTTGGCAACAGATGGTGGACTCTTTACGCCGATCACAACCCCTCAAGTAGAGCTTAACTTTAACCAACTTAAAGACGCTTCTTATCAAGAAGTGGCAAAACTAGTCCTTTCAGCTTTCCTAGATGATTTTACAGCAGAAGAGTTGGACTACTGTATCACCAACGCTTATGATGATAAGTTTGATACGCCAGTCATTGCTCCTTTAGTCAAGTTGGGGAATCAGTACAACCTGGAGCTCTTTCATGGCTCAACCATTGCCTTTAAAGACATGGCTTTGTCTATCCTCCCTTATCTTTTGACAACATCTGCTAAAAAGCAGGGCGTGGACAATAAAATCGTCATCTTAACTGCGACATCAGGTGATACAGGTAAGGCTGCGATGGCAGGCTTTGCTGATGTTCCAAGAACTGAGATTATTGTCTTTTATCCAAAAGATGGTGTCTCAAAAATCCAAGAGTTGCAAATGACCACTCAAACTGGGGACAACACTCATGTTATTGCCATTGATGGAAACTTTGATGATGCACAGACCAATGTTAAGCACATGTTTAATGACGAAGCGCTTCGTGCCAAATTGCTAGATAAAGGTGCCCAGTTCTCATCAGCCAACTCGATGAACGTTGGTCGTCTTGTGCCACAAGTTGTGTATTATGTTTATGCTTATGCGCAGTTGTTAAAAACAGGTGCGATTGAAAACGGCGAACAGATTAACATTACCGTTCCAACAGGTAACTTTGGTAATATCTTAGCGGCTTATTATGCGCGTGAGATTGGTGTCCCAATTGGCAAGTTGATTTGTGCGTCAAACGAAAACAATGTTCTAACGGACTTCTTTAACACAGGAACTTATGATAAAAAACGTGACTTCAAGGTAACCACAAGCCCATCAATGGATATTCTTGTTTCGTCTAACCTTGAGCGTCTGATTTTCCATCTTCTTGGAAATGATGCTGCAAAAACAAAAGCCTTGATGACAGATTTGGTAGAAAAAGGTGAATACCGTCTAGACGATGTCGATACGGCTATTCTTGACTTGTTTGCTGCCGGATTTGCGACAGAAGCAGAAACAGAAGCAGAGATTAACCGTGTCTTCAAAGAAGCCAATTACATTGAAGATCCTCATACAGCGGTAGCGTCAGCAGTTTATCAAGCTTATGCAGAAAAAACAGGTGATCAAAGCAAGGTAGTGATTGCCTCAACAGCTAGCCCATACAAGTTTCCGAGAGTGGCTGTATCAGCTGTAACAGGAAAAGATAGTGGCGATGATTTCAAAGCTGTAGAAGAGTTACATGCCTTATCAGGTGTTGCTATTCCTAAGGCCGTGGATGGTCTTCAAACAGCACCGGTACGCCATACCACTGTTGTAGCCGCAGCAGACATGCAAGTAGCCGTTGAAACTTATCTAGGAGTTAAATAGAGTGGGGATTCCCGCTCTATTTTTGTCATACCATGTTATATAGAAAAGAATTGATGAAAATAGCTTTACCAGCTATTGTAGAAAATCTCCTTCAGATGCTGATGGGGGTCGTTGACAACTATCTAGTGGCGCAATTAGGCGTTTTAGCCATTTCGGGTGTAGCAGTAGCCACTAACATCTTGGCAGTTTACCAAGCTCTCTTTATTGCTTTAGCAGCTGCTATCTCTAGCCGCCTAGCCAGCCAACAGTTGACAAGAGTTAGTATCAGACAAGCCTTCTCTCTCACCTTTTGGCTTAGTACCTGCCTTGGTTTGATCTCCATGCTCTTTTCCTCACAACTGCTTGGTCTATTGGGAGCAGAAAAAAATCTGTCAGACTTAGGTGGACTTTATCTAGCTATTGTTGGAGGAGGCTCTTTTAGCCTTGCTTATCTTACTAGCTTAGGTGCTATTTTAAGGGTAAAAGGAAAGGTGCAACTTCCAGCCTATGTCAGTCTGCTGACTAATTTGTTAAATGCTATCTTATCAGCTCTATCCGTCTTTATCTTTGATTTTGGGGTAGTAGGTGTGGCTATCTCGACAGTTTTGTCTCGTCTGATAGGTTGTGGCATCCTGTTTTTCTTTGCCAAGCTAGATTTAGCTGTCCTTATTCCTGAGTTAAGAGTATCTCGAGACTTTTTGGCGCAAGCTTTGCCCATAGCAGGTGAGCGTCTGATGATGCGTTTAGGGGATGTGGTTATCGTGGCTATCGTGGTGATGCTAGGGACAAAGGTGGTAGCTGGAAATGCTATCGGTGAGACCCTCACCCAGTTTAATTACATGCCAGGTCTGGGTTTAGCAACAGCAACAGTCATCCTTGTGGCTAAGGCAAAAAAAGAGGAGGATTGGAGCAAACTAAAAACATTGATTAAAGAGGCTTATCTTTTATCTAGTCTATTGATGGCAACGATTAGTGGTCTAGTTTGGCTATGTGGCACTCCCTTATCGGCAGCCTTTAGCCAAGATAGTGCGGTCCAAAGTTATTCTTCTGTCGTTCTCCTCTTTTCATTTTTAGGGACTTTGGCGACCTCTGGGACTTTGATCTATACGGCTGTCTTTCAAGGCTTGGGAAAAGCAAAGCTACCATTTTATGCGACTAGTGTCGGCATGTGGGGGATACGTATCGGCTTAGGCTATCTCTTAGCTCTCCCTCTTGGACTAGGCTTAGCAGGCGTTTGGTTGGCTACTATAGCCGATAATATTTGGCGCTTCGCCTTTCTCTATCTAAAATCTAAGACATTAAAAAATTTAACATAAAAAGGCAGGTTTCAAACCTGCTTTTTAATCCTTTTGTCACAAAACCCCTTGACAAAAGGATTAGGGGGGGTAAAATTAGAAGACTAAAATAAGTAAAAGAAAAGGATAAGGGAATGGATTTTAATAAGAAGCAAATTTTTTCAATTCGTAAAACAGCTCTAGGTGTGGGGAGTATTTTGCTGGGTATGGCTATCCTAGCACCAACAGTAGCGGCTGACGAGGTCACAACAGATGTAGAAGTGACAGAAAGTAGTGTGGTTACTACTGCTGATAAAGAAACTACTGTTAGTCAACCGACTGTAGAGGAGGCGGCAGATACTCCTGTGATAACGGCTGTTGAAACAACAACTATTTCAGCAAAGACCGAATACGCTGCTGATGATAGTTTAGAGTACGGTAAGACGAAAGTTGTCACACCAGCAGTAGATGGTGTCACTGAGACTATAACAAACTATAAAGAAGTTGAAAAGCCAGTAGAAATGGTAGATCAATCTGCAAAAGATGTAATGGCTTCGACAGAGTACAAGTACGGTGCGACAGATTTCTATCATATTGATGATACCAAAGAAAAGCCAAGTGATAAAATTGTCATTGACCGTATCTTCTCAGATGTTAAACCTATGACCGAAGAAGAGGTTAAAAACAACCAGTCTATTCGTGATATTGTGACAGGTGTAGAGTACTTAGATACACAAGCGCAAAATAACCAAGTAGCTGAGTCACACGCTTTGTTGAAATTAACTAGCCTTGATGGTAGTAAGCCTGATATTTATCTCTCTTCTGAAAGTTTAGACCCCGACAATAAGACGCTCCAAGCTCTTTTGAAAGAGTATAGCTTTGAAGGGACAACAAGATATAGTCAAGGGACTTGGACGGGCGATATGACCGATGCTCTCAAGAATGCTTTGTATTATGAATTGTTAAAGACATCGACTGCTAATCTGGCTAACTTGGCAGGTTTCCGCTATATTGATGATTTGGTAGTAAATGATAATAAAGAATCTACGGCAGTTAAAGGATATTTTACCAGCCAGCTACCTATTACTGAACAATTGTATGCAGATGCCAAAGCTGATTATGCTCGCTATCAGTTGCTTATGACCCTAATTAATGTTCCTGAAAAAGAGGGATTAGGTGTTTATTTCGATTACGAAAAAGGAGAGATGGTCTCAGCTTGGAGATACAATCCTATTTTAAATGATGTTAATTCTGCATTTGACACGATTACCCATCGTTATAATACTGAAAAAGGTTTCAAGCAATTACCGATTGTTTATAAAAATAGCACTTTATCCGATGAGGAACGAGCTGCTCTAGAGGCTGAGATTGAAAAATTACCAGATACAGTAAAAGCTAATCTTTTAAAATTGATTATAACCTCAGAAGAAATTTCCTCTCAAGACTATCGAGGCATAACTACTTTGGCGAGTGACGCCATCACTCTTCGTCAACGCTCAGAGAGAGAATTTAATGTGCAAACAGATCAAGGGAAAAAAGTTATTAAAGTTCCAGCTACACAATCTTTTGATTTGTTTGATAACTTATTACATGAGTTGATGCATGCAGTTGATATTAGAAGTGGGAACACCGTCTATGATTATTACGCTTATCAACCTAATATGTCTTTTGTGAACAATCAATCATTGGGACGTTTATCACATTCTGATGAGTTTCTAAAGGTATTTGAGGAATATTTCCTTAACAAAGAAGATGTATGGGAATATATCAGATGGATGCCGAGCGAGGCGTGGGCGGATTCTCTAGGAGAATATATCAACCATAAAATCTATGGTGTCCCTTATACACGCTACAAAAAAATTGATGGTGTGGTTTATGAATATAAACCTAGCCTTGCTGGTTTGAATGCTGAGTATGATGCTATGAAAGTAACCGTCTATGATGTGGGGTATAGTCCCGTTGAGGCATCTGAGTTTTATTGGGAAGCTATTTACAAAAAACTTTTTGAACCAGAGGTCATCAGAGAAACAGTTGTAGATGGAGTCACAACCAAAACCATTCCAGCTCAAGATGGAAAAGTGTTAGTGGGAACAAAACCTCAAGTTACAGTTGAAGTGATTCCTTACAAGGTCGTTGAGGAATCAGATGGCAGTCAACCTATCGGTTATCGTATGGTGAAGCAACTTGGTCAAAATGGACAGTTAGAAACAAAAGTAACGTACACCGTGGATAGTCAGACAGGACAAGTGACATCACAGACAAGTCAAAGTGTTATAAAAGACGCTATTGATGAGATTATCCTAGTGGGAACAAAAGTGGTGACAGATGAAGTTTCTGTTGTGGTTACCGAGGAAATCGTACCTTATAGCACTCATGAAGAATTAGATGCAGCCCTACCTGTTGGCTATCGAGCAGTTAAACAAGAGGGAGTTAACGGTAAAGTTCAAGTTATCACAACCTATACTAAAGATTCAAAAACTGGACAGGTAACTTCAAGCGTGGAGAGAATCGTTCTATCAGATACCGTTGATGAGATTGTCCTTGTGGGGGTAAAAGTTATTGATGAGATTCCAGTAACTCCCCCTCATTCAACAGAAGATAAAGTAACCCCACAACCAGAGACACCAGTTACTAACGATGAGTCTAAAGAAAGTGTGGAGAAAGAGTCCCCTTCTCAGCCCCATGTGAAGTCAAGCGCCAAACCATCATCTGACATTAAGGTGAAAACAGAGACAAATAAAGCTTTCTCAAAAACAACTAATCTTGTAGAAAACACTTCAGTTGAGACAAAAGCGCCAGCGACCTATTCACGTTTAGCCAAATCACAAACTCTTCCAGCTACCGGTGAGAAAGAAACTGGCTTACTCAGTCTTTTAGGCTTAACAGCGCTAGCAACAGGTCTAGGTCTGACAGCACGTCGTCGCCATCGTGGATAAAATGATAAAAAAAGAATAAAAACTCTTGCACTCGCAGGAGTTTTTTGATATGATATTATGGTGCTGTAAAAACAACAGCTTTAGCTATGATACAAGAGGTTGCGACACACTCGGTTGCATTGCCACGCAACAGGTGTTGGTTTTCTTGAGGAGCTAGCCTATTATCTTAAATAGACGAAAAAGGAGAAAAAGATGGCAAACAAAAAAATCCGTATCCGCTTGAAAGCGTACGAGCACCGTACACTTGACACTGCGGCTGAAAAAATCGTAGAAACTGCAACTCGTACAGGAGCAACAGTAGCTGGTCCAGTTCCACTTCCAACAGAACGTAGCCTCTACACTATCATCCGTGCGACTCACAAGTACAAAGATTCTCGTGAGCAGTTCGAAATGCGTACACACAAACGTTTGATCGACATCATCAACCCAACTCAAAAAACAGTTGACGCTTTGATGAAATTGGATCTTCCAAGTGGTGTTAACGTAGAAATCAAACTTTAATTGATTTTGAGCATAAAAAACGCTCGTAAAAAACTTTTTGAATATAAAATCTAGAAAAGGAATATTTTCTCATGACAAAAGGAATCTTAGGGAAAAAAGTGGGAATGACTCAAATCTTCACTGAAGCTGGTGAATTCATCCCTGTAACAGTCATCGAAGCAACTCCAAACGTAGTACTTCAAGTTAAGACTGTTGAAACTGATGGTTACCAAGCTGTTCAAGTTGGTTTTGATGACAAACGCGAAGTATTGAGTAACAAACCTGCCAAAGGCCATGTAGCTAAAGCTAACACTGCTCCTAAGCGCTTCATTCGTGAATTCAAAAACATTGAAGGCTTGGAAGTTGGTGCAGAAATCACTGTTGACACTTTCGCAGCTGGCGATGTTGTTGACGTAACTGGAACTTCTAAAGGTAAAGGTTTCCAAGGTGTTATCAAACGCCACGGACAATCACGCGGACCTATGGCTCACGGTTCACGCTACCATCGTCGTCCAGGTTCTATGGGACCTGTTGCGCCTAACCGCGTTTTCAAAAACAAACGCTTGGCAGGACGTATGGGTGGTAACCGTGTGACAATCCAAAACCTTGAGATTGTTCAAGTTATCCCAGAGAAAAACGTTATCCTTATCAAAGGTAATGTACCAGGTGCTAAGAAATCTCTTATCACTATCAAATCAGCAATTAAAGCTGCTAAATAATTAAGGAAAGGGGAAAACAGTTAAAATGGCAAACGTAAAACTATTTGACCAAACTGGTAAAGAAGTTAGTGAAGTTGTTCTTAACGACGCAATCTTCGGTATCGAACCAAACGAATCAGTAGTATTTGATGTTATCATTAGCCAACGTGCTAGCCTTCGTCAAGGTACTCACGCGGTTAAAAACCGTTCAGCAGTATCAGGTGGCGGACGTAAACCATGGCGTCAAAAAGGAACTGGACGTGCGCGTCAAGGTTCTATCCGTTCACCACAATGGCGTGGTGGTGGTGTTGTCTTTGGACCAACTCCACGTTCATACGGTTACAAACTTCCACAAAAAGTTCGTCGCCTTGCTTTGAAATCAGTTTATTCAGCTAAAGTTGCTGAAGATAAATTTGTAGCTGTAGAAAGCTTGTCATTCGCAGCTCCAAAAACTGCTGAATTCGCAAACGTTCTTTCAGCTCTTAGCATCGACTCAAAAGTACTTGTAATCATTGAAGAAGGAAACAAATTTGCTGAACTATCAGCACGTAACCTTCCAAACGTTAAAGTTGCAACTGCAACAACTGCAAGTGTTCTTGATATCGTAAACGCAGACAAACTTCTTGTAACGAAAGAAGCAATCTCTACAATCGAGGAGGTTCTTGCATAATGAACTTGTACGACGTAATTAAAAAACCAGTTATTACGGAAAAATCAATGTATGCCCTTGAAGAAGGAAAATACACATTTGAAGTTGACACTCGTGCACACAAACTCTTGATCAAACAAGCTGTTGAAGCAGCATTTGACGGTGTTAAAGTTGCTAGTGTTAAAACTGTTAACGTAAAACCAAAAGCAAAACGCGTTGGTCGTTATGCTGGTTTCACAAGCAAAACTAAAAAAGCTATCATTACGCTTACAGCTGATTCAAAAGCAATCGAGTTGTTCGCAGCTGAAGCTGAATAATCTAAGGAGGAAATAACGTGGGTATTAAAGTTTATAAACCAACGACAAATGGCCGTCGTAACATGACTTCTTTGGATTTTGCTGAAATCACAACAAGCACTCCTGAGAAATCTTTGCTTGTTTCACTTAAAAGCAAAGCTGGTCGTAACAACAACGGTCGCATCACAGTTCGTCACCAAGGTGGCGGTCACAAACGTCATTACCGTTTGATCGACTTCAAACGTAACAAAGACGGTATCGAAGCAGTTGTTAAAACTATCGAGTACGATCCAAACCGTTCAGCTAACATCGCTCTTGTACACTACACTGACGGTGTTAAAGCTTACATTATCGCTCCTAAAGGTCTTGAAGTTGGTCAACGTATCATCTCAGGTCCAGAAGCAGATATCAAAGTTGGTAATGCTCTTCCACTTGCTAACATCCCAGTTGGTACAGTTATCCATAACATCGAGTTGAAGCCTGGTAAAGGTGCTGAACTTGTTCGTGCTGCTGGTACTTCAGCTCAAGTACTTGGTGCTGAAGGGAAATACGTTCTTGTTCGTCTTCAATCAGGTGAAGTTCGTATGATCCTTGCTAGCTGCCGTGCAACTATCGGTGTTGTAGGTAACGGTGAACACTCACTTGTTAACTATGGTAAAGCAGGACGTAGCCGTTGGAGAGGTATCCGCCCAACAGTTCGTGGTTCTGTAATGAACCCTAACGATCACCCACACGGTGGTGGTGAAGGTAAAGCACCAGTTGGTCGTAAAGCGCCATCTACTCCATGGGGTAAACCTGCGCTTGGACTTAAAACTCGTAACAAAAAAGCTAAATCAGACAAACTTATTGTTCGTCGTCGTAACGAAAAATAAGATAAAAAGATCAAACATCCGCCAGCTCGGTAGTGCTGCTTAGGCAGCACAAGCCGCTGTGGTACAGTATTTAAAGGAGAAAACTTAAAAATGGGACGCAGTCTTAAAAAAGGACCTTTCGTCGATGAGCATTTGATGAAAAAAATCGAAGCTCAAGCAAATGACGAAAAGAAAAAAGTAATTAAAACTTGGTCACGTCGTTCAACGATTTTCCCAAGTTTCATCGGTTATACAATCGCAGTTTATGATGGACGTAAACACGTTCCTGTGTACGTTCAAGAAGACATGGTAGGTCACAAACTTGGTGAATTTGCACCAACTCGTACTTACAAAGGTCACGCTGCTGACGATAAGAAGACACGTCGTTAATAGGAGGAGGACACAATGGCAGAAATTACTTCAGCTAAAGCAATGGCTCGTACAGTCCGTGTTTCACCTCGTAAAACACGTCTTGTACTTGACCTTATCCGCGGTAAAAACGTTGCAGACGCAATCGCAATCTTGAAATTCACTCCAAACAAAGCTGCTCGTGTGATTGAAAAAACACTTAACTCAGCAATTGCAAATGCTGAAAACAACTTTGGTTTGGAAAAAGCTAACTTGGTAGTATCTGAAACTTTCGCAAATGAAGGACCAACTATGAAACGTTTCCGTCCACGTGCCAAAGGTTCAGCTTCACCAATCAACAAACGCACAACACACATCACAGTTGTTGTGTCAGAAAAATAAGGAGGTAAAATCGTGGGTCAAAAAGTACATCCAATTGGTATGCGTGTCGGAATCATCCGTGACTGGGATGCGAAATGGTATGCTGAAAAAGAATACGCGGATTACCTTCATGAAGATCTTGCAATCCGCAAATTCATCCAAAAAGAATTGGCAGACGCTTCAGTTTCAACTATCGAAATTGAACGTGCAGTAAATAAAGTTATCGTATCACTTCACACTGCTAAACCAGGTATGGTTATCGGTAAAGGTGGTGCAAACGTTGATGCACTTCGTGCTAAACTCAACAAATTGACTGGAAAACAAGTACACATCAATATCGTTGAAATCAAATCTCCAGATCTTGATGCTCACCTTGTTGGTGAAGGAATTGCTCGTCAACTTGAGCAACGTGTTGCTTTCCGTCGTGCTCAAAAACAAGCTATCCAACGTGCTATGCGTGCTGGAGCTAAAGGAATCAAAACTCAAGTATCTGGTCGTTTGAACGGTGCTGACATCGCTCGTGCAGAAGGATATTCTGAAGGTACAGTTCCACTTCACACACTTCGTGCTGATATCGATTACGCTTGGGAAGAAGCTGATACAACTTATGGTAAACTAGGTGTTAAAGTTTGGATTTACCGTGGTGAAGTTCTACCAGCTCGTAAAAACGCTAAGGGAGGTAAATAACAAATGTTAGTACCTAAACGTGTTAAACACCGTCGTGAATTCCGTGGAAAAATGCGCGGTGAAGCTAAAGGTGGAAAACAAGTAGACTTCGGTGAATACGGTCTTCAAGCTACAACTAGCTCATGGATCACTAACCGCCAAATTGAAGCTGCCCGTATCGCTATGACGCGTTACATGAAACGTGGTGGTAAAGTTTGGATTAAAATCTTCCCACACAAATCATACACTGCTAAAGCTATCGGTGTACGTATGGGATCTGGTAAAGGGGCACCTGAAGGTTGGGTAGCACCAGTTAAACGTGGTAAAGTAATGTTTGAAGTTGCAGGCGTTTCAGAAGAAATCGCTCGTGAAGCTTTCCGCCTTGCTGGCCACAAACTTCCAGTAAAAGTTAAATTCGTAAAACGCGACGCAGAGTAAGGAGAAGACATGAAACTTGAAGAAATCAAAAAGTTTGTTGCTGAGCTTCGTGGCTTGTCTCAAGAAGAGCTTGCTAAAAAAGAAAACGAACTCAAAAAAGAATTGTTTGATCTTCGTTTCCAAGCTGCAGCAGGTCAACTTGATCAAACTGCTCGTTTGAACGAAGTTAAAAAACAAATTGCACGCGTTAAAACTGTGCAATCTGAAATGAAATAATAGATTGGGAAAGGAGAAATTCTAATAATGGAACGTAATCAACGTAAAACCCTTGTTGGACGTGTTGTATCTGACAAAATGGACAAAACAATCACTGTTGTAGTTGAAACTAAACGTAACCACCCAGTCTATGGTAAGCGTATTAACTACTCTAAAAAATACAAAGCTCATGATGAGAAAAACATCGCTAAAGAAGGCGATATCGTTCGTATCATGGAAACTCGCCCACTTTCAGCTACAAAACGTTTCCGTCTTGTAGAAGTGGTTGAAGAAGCTGTCATTATCTAATAAACCTGAAAGGAGAAAATTGGAATGATTCAACAAGAATCTCGTTTGAAAGTTGCTGATAACAGTGGCGCACGCGAAATCTTGACTATCAAAGTTCTTGGTGGTTCAGGTCGTAAATTCGCTAACATCGGTGACGTTATCGTTGCATCTGTAAAACAAGCTACTCCTGGTGGTGCTGTTAAAAAAGGTGACGTTGTGAAAGCCGTTATCGTCCGCACTAAATCAGGTGCTCGTCGCCCAGATGGTTCATACATCAAATTTGACGAGAATGCAGCTGTTATTATCCGTGAAGATAAAACTCCTCGCGGAACTCGTATCTTCGGACCTGTTGCACGTGAATTGCGTGAAGGTGGTTACATGAAGATCGTTTCACTTGCACCAGAAGTGCTTTAATTTATAACAAACTAGTCCCCTAGGTTATCCTAGGGTGCCCTTTAGGGCGTAAGAAATTTTAAGGAGATAAACTCAATGTTTGTAAAAAAAGGCGATAAAGTTCGCGTAATCGCTGGTAAAGACAAAGGTAAAGAAGCCGTTGTCGTAACAGCTCTTCCAAAAGTAAACAAAGTTATTGTTGAAGGTGTTAACATCATCAAAAAACATCAGAAACCAAATAACGAAAACCCTCAAGGTGCTATCGTGGAAAAAGAAGCACCAATCCATGCATCAAACGTTCAAGTTCTTGACAAAAACGGTGTTGCAGGACGTGTGGGTTATAAGTTTGTAGATGGCAAAAAAGTTCGCTACAACAAAAAATCAGGCGAAGTGCTTGATTAATCACGAAGGAAAGGAGAAGTATAATGGCAAATCGCTTAAAAGAAAAATATCTTAATGAAGTAGTTCCTGCTTTGACAGAACAATTTAACTATTCATCAGTTATGGCTGTCCCTAAAGTTGAGAAAATCGTTCTTAACATGGGTGTTGGTGATGCAGTATCAAATGCTAAAAACCTTGAAAAAGCTGCTGCTGAGTTGGCACTTATCTCAGGTCAAAAGCCACTTATCACTAAAGCTAAAAAATCAATCGCCGGCTTCCGTCTTCGTGAAGGTGTTGCGATCGGTGCTAAAGTTACTCTTCGTGGTGAGCGTATGTACGAATTTTTAGATAAATTGGTATCAGTTTCACTTCCACGTGTTCGTGACTTCCACGGGGTTCCAACAAAATCTTTTGATGGACGCGGTAACTACACACTTGGTGTTAAAGAACAATTGATCTTCCCTGAAATCAACTTTGATGATGTTGATAAAGTACGCGGTATGGATATCGTTATCGTTACAACTGCGAACACTGACGAAGAAGGTCGCGAATTGCTTAAAGGCCTTGGTATGCCTTTTGCAAAATAAAATAGGAGGTAAATTTAATGGCTAAAAAATCTATGATTGCTAAGAACAAACGCCCAGCGAAGTTCTCTACGCAAGCTTACACTCGTTGCGAAAAATGTGGCCGTCCACATTCAGTTTACCGCAAATTTAAACTTTGCCGTGTTTGCTTCCGTGAATTAGCATACAAAGGTCAAATCCCAGGTGTAACTAAAGCATCTTGGTAAAAATAAGATGTGAGAGCGTTAAGCAACCTTAGCAAAAATAAGAAAATCTATCTTCTTTGCTAAGGTTGTAGCTCGAACTCGATTTTATAAATAAACCCGATACAAAGCATGCTTATCGAGTTCTCGTTAGCTTTTAGCACCCTTTGTATCATGAATTAACTAGCAAGTGCATCTTGCAAACTACTAGTAAGAGGAGAAACTATAAAATGGTTATGACTGACCCAATTGCAGACTTTTTGACACGTATTCGTAACGCTAACCAAGCAAAACACGAAGTGCTTGAAGTACCTGCATCAAACATTAAAAAAGGCATCGCTGAAATCCTTAAACGCGAAGGGTTTGTAAAAAACGTTGAAGTTATTGAAGATGACAAACAAGGCATCATCCGTGTTTTCCTTAAATATGGTCAAAACGGTGAGCGTGTTATCACAAACTTGAAACGTGTTTCAAAACCAGGTCTTCGTGTTTATACAAAACGTGAAGATATGCCAAAAGTTCTTAACGGACTTGGAATCGCAATCGTTTCAACATCAGAAGGTCTTTTGACAGATAAAGAAGCACGTCAAAAGAACGTTGGTGGAGAAGTATTGGCTTACGTATGGTAATCTCTTAAGAGACTGCTATTACATCTGACTTATAATTGACAGAGCGAAAGTTCTATCTATTTATGAGTTCCCGTGAAAACTCGTCACAAAATTGTGGCCTGACAATTTAACAGGAGAATATAACTACTATGTCACGTATTGGTAATAAAATTATCAACTTGCCTGCTGGTGTTGAAATTACAAACAATGACAACGTTGTTACTGTAAAAGGACCTAAAGGCGAACTCACTCGTGAGTTTAATAAAAATATTGAAATCAAAGTTGAAGGGACTGAAGTAACACTTCACCGTCCAAATGACTCAAAAGAAATGAAAACAATCCACGGAACATCACGTGCTAACTTGAATAACATGGTTGTTGGTGTTTCTGAAGGTTTCAAAAAAGAACTTGAGATGCGCGGGGTCGGATACCGTGCTCAACTCCAAGGTACAAAACTTGTACTTTCAGTTGGTAAATCTCACCAAGATGAAGTAGAAGCTCCAGAAGGTATCACTTTCACAGTAGCTAACCCTACTTCAATCGTTGTTGAGGGAATCAACAAAGAAGTTGTTGGTCAAACAGCAGCTTATATCCGTAGCCTTCGTTCACCAGAACCATACAAAGGTAAAGGTATTCGTTACGTTGGTGAATTTGTTCGCCGTAAAGAAGGTAAAACAGGTAAATAATAGTTGTATGGTGGAAGATTGGGTACTCCCCATCTTCACTCACTCAACTAAAATTTACAACTTGTCATTGAGACAATTGATTAAATTTTAAGAGGTGAAAATTGTGATTTCGAAACCAGATAAAAATAAAATCCGCCAAAAACGCCACCGTCGCGTTCGCGGTAAACTCTCTGGAACTGCTGATCGCCCACGTTTGAACATTTTCCGTTCTAATACAGGCATCTACGCTCAAGTGATTGATGACGTAGCGGGTGTAACGCTCGCAAGTGCTTCAACTCTTGACAAAGAAGTTTCAAAAGGAACGAAAACAGAACAAGCCGTTGTTGTTGGTAAACTTGTTGCTGAACGCGCAGTAGCTAAAGGTATTTCTGAAGTGGTGTTTGACCGCGGTGGATATCTCTATCACGGACGTGTTAAAGCTTTGGCTGACTCAGCTCGTGAAAACGGATTGAAATTCTAATAGGGAGGACACTGAAAAATGGCATTTAAAGATAATGCAGTTGAAATTGAAGAACGCGTTGTTGCCATCAACCGTGTTACTAAAGTTGTTAAAGGTGGACGTCGTCTTCGTTTTGCAGCTTTAGTGGTTGTTGGAGATCGTAACGGTCGCGTTGGTTTCGGTACTGGTAAAGCTCAAGAAGTACCTGAAGCTATTCGTAAAGCAGTTGAAGCTGCTAAGAAGAACATGATTGAAGTTCCTATGGTTGGTACAACAATTCCTCATGAAGTTCGTTCAGAATTTGGTGGGGCAAAAGTATTGTTGAAACCTGCTGTGGAAGGGGCTGGAGTTGCAGCTGGTGGTGCTGTTCGTGCGGTCATCGAATTGGCTGGTGTACATGACATTACTTCAAAATCACTTGGTTCAAACACTCCAATCAATATTGTTCGTGCAACTGTTGAAGGTTTGAAACAACTTAAACGTGCAGAAGAAGTTGCTGCTTTACGTGGCATCTCAGTTTCTGACTTAGCATAAGAAAGGAGATTAACATGGCTCAAATTAAAATTACTTTGACTAAGTCTCCAATCGGACGCAAACCAGAACAACGTAAAACAGTTGTTGCTCTTGGACTTGGTAAATTAAACAGTTCAGTTGTAAAAGAAGCTAACCCAGCTATTCTTGGTATGGTTAATGCTATTTCACACTTGGTAACTGTTGAAGACGTTAAATAAGAACTTTTAAGTCGCAAAGAAACTCTTTGCGACTTAAAAGTAATTTTGAGTATAGGCGAGTTTTTGAGTTCGAGTCCTTACCCGGCTCAAAGGCGCTAGCATTTTACAAATAAGGAGAAAATAGAATAATGAAACTTCATGAATTAAAACCTGCAGAAGGTTCACGTAAAGTTCGCAACCGCGTTGGTCGTGGTACATCATCAGGTAACGGTAAGACTTCAGGTCGCGGTCAAAAAGGTCAAAAAGCTCGTTCAGGTGGCGGAGTTCGTCCAGGTTTTGAAGGTGGTCAAACACCATTGTTCCGTCGCCTTCCAAAACGCGGATTTACTAACATCAATGCTAAAGAGTATGCACTTGTAAACCTTGATCAATTAAATGTTTTTGAAGATGGTGCAGAAGTAACTCCAACAGTACTTATTGAAGCTGGAATTGTTAAAGCTGAAAAATCAGGTGTAAAAATCTTGGGTAACGGTGAATTGACTAAGAAATTAACTGTTAAAGCAGCTAAATTCTCTAAATCAGCAGAAGCAGCAATTACTGCAAAAGGTGGTTCTGTAGAAACTATCTAATGAGGAGTAACTCATTATGTTCTTTAAATTACTAAAAGATGCATTAAAGATAAAAAATGTGAGATCTAAGATTCTATTTACTATTTTTATCATTTTTGTATTTCGATTAGGTACACATATTACAGTACCTGGTATCAACGCTAAAAGCTTGGAACAATTGAGTGATCTACCTTTCTTGAATATGTTGAACTTAGTTAGTGGAAATGCCATGAGCAACTTTTCTGTTTTTTCAATGGGAGTGAGTCCATATATTACGGCTTCTATCATTGTGCAGTTATTGCAAATGGACATTTTACCTAAGTTTGTTGAGTGGAGTAAACAAGGTGAAGTTGGGAGACGAAAATTAAACCAAGCGACGAGATATATTTCTCTAGTATTAGCAATGATTCAATCTATTACTATTACAGCAGGGTTTAATGCCTTATCTAGTACATCACTTGTTTCAACTCCTAATATAAGAACTTATCTGTTGATTGGTTCGATATTAACAACAGGAAGTGTTATTGTCACTTGGTTGGGAGAACAGATTACAGATAAAGGGTTTGGAAATGGTGTATCAATGATTATCTTCTCAGGGATAATCTCATCAATTCCAAGTATGATTTCACAAATATATCAAGATAAATTTGTGAATATTCGCCCAAGTGAATTAAATAACTCCTATATTTTTGTCGGGATTTTAATTCTCTCTATTCTGCTGATCATTTTCTTTACAACATTTGTTCAACAAGCAGAATATAAAATTCCAATTCAATATACTAAATTAGTTCAAGGAGCTCCAACGAGTTCGTACTTACCTCTTAAAGTAAACCCTGCAGGGGTTATTCCAGTTATTTTTGCCAGTTCTATAACAACTGCTCCTATTTCAATTTTGCAGTTTTTTAGAAATGGAAATAAAGATATTCCGTGGTTAGATAGTTTGCAAAACTTTTTCTCATATCAAACGATTAGTGGAATGCTTGTTTATGCAGCTTTGATTGTGTTATTCTCGTTCTTTTATACATTTGTACAGGTTAATCCTGAAAAGACTGCAGAGAACTTACAAAAAAATGGCTCTTATATTCACAGTGTTCGTCCAGGACAAGAAACAGAAAAATTCTTATCCTCTTTATTGAAAAAATTAGCAACTATCGGGTCACTTTTCCTGGCCTTTATTGCCCTAGTTCCAATTATTGCTCAATATATGTTTGATTTGCCTTCGATTCTTGGATTGGGAGGAACAAGTTTATTAATCTTGATTTCAACAGGTATTGAGGGTATGAAACAATTGGAAGGGTATCTTCTTAAGAGAAAGTATGTTGGATTTATGAATGTAACAGAATAGAATATAGGTTGACCTTGTCAACCTTCTATTTTGTTTTTAAATAAATTTATCGATAGCTGATAAATTTATTTAAAAACAAAATAAGGAGAGACAACATGAATCTTTTAATCATGGGTTTACCAGGAGCAGGTAAAGGAACTCAAGCAGCAAAAATCGTTGAAGAATTTGGTGTGATTCACATTTCAACTGGGGATATGTTCCGTGCAGCAATGGCGAATCAAACTGAAATGGGAATTTTAGCTAAAGGTTTTATCGATAAAGGGGATCTAGTTCCTGATGAAGTAACAAATGGTATTGTTAGAGAGCGCTTAGAGCAAGCTGACATCAAAGAAAAAGGCTTCCTTTTAGATGGCTATCCACGTACTATTGAGCAAGCACATGCCTTAGATGAAACTCTAGCTAAGTTAGGTATTAATTTACAAGGTGTTATTAATATTGATATTGACTCAAGTAAATTAGTGGAGCGCTTAAGCGGACGAATCATTCATCGTGAGACAGGAGAAACTTTCCATAAAGTATTTAATCCACCAGCAGAAGGTTACAATGAAGCTGATTTTTATCAACGTGAAGACGATAAACCAGAATCTGTAAAACGTCGTTTAGAGGTTAATATTGCTCAAGGGCAACCCATTATTGAACATTATCGTACTAAAGGTTTAGTGCATGATATCGAGGGAGACCAAGAAATTACTGCTGTTTTCTCAGACATTGAAAAAGCTTTATCTGGTTTAAAATAATAGCGAGTTCCTGCTTGCATAAAGACAAGACTCATGATATACTAGTTTAGTCTGACTTATAATTGTTACCTCTGTCACCAGAGGAAATCAAATCGAAATTTAGGGGGTACTTTTGCGTGGCAAAAGAAGATGTGATTGAAATTGAAGGTAAGGTTGTGGAAACCATGCCTAATGCCATGTTTACTGTTGAATTAGAAAATGGGCATCAGATTCTAGCAACCGTATCAGGAAAAATCCGCAAAAATTACATTCGTATTTTGGTAGGTGACCGCGTTACAGTTGAGTTGAGTCCGTATGATTTGACACGTGGACGCATCACATACCGCTTTAAATAATCGAAATAATTGGAGGGATTAAAACATGAAGGTAAGACCATCGGTTAAACCAATTTGCGAATACTGCAAAGTTATTCGTCGTAACGGTCGTGTTATGGTTATTTGTCCAACAAATCCAAAACACAAACAACGTCAAGGATAAGAGAGTAGAAAGGAGAAAAAATGGCACGTATTGCTGGAGTTGATATTCCAAATGATAAACGCGTAGTAATTTCATTGACTTATGTGTACGGTATCGGACTTGCAACATCTAAAAAAATCTTAGCAGCTGCAGGCGTTTCAGAAGATATCCGTGTTAAAGATTTAACATCTGATCAAGAAGATGCTATCCGTCGTGAAGTAGATGCAATCAAAGTTGAAGGTGATCTTCGTCGTGAGGTTAACTTAAACATTAAACGTTTGATGGAAATCGGTTCATATCGTGGAATCCGTCATCGTCGTGGACTTCCTGTCCGTGGACAAAATACTAAAAACAATGCTCGCACTCGTAAAGGTAAAGCTGTTGCGATTGCAGGTAAGAAAAAATAATTAAAATAAGGAGGTAAAAAAATTGGCTAAACCAACACGTAAACGTCGTGTGAAAAAGAATATCGAATCTGGTATTGCTCATATTCACGCAACTTTTAATAACACTATTGTTATGATTACTGATGTGCATGGTAACGCTCTTGCTTGGTCATCTGCAGGTGCTCTTGGTTTTAAAGGTTCTAAAAAATCTACACCATTTGCAGCACAAATGGCATCAGAGGCTGCTGCTAAATCTGCACAAGAACATGGTCTTAAAACAGTTGAAGTAACTGTAAAAGGTCCTGGTTCAGGTCGTGAGTCAGCTATTCGTGCTCTTGCTGCTGCTGGTCTTGAAGTAACGGCAATCCGTGATGTGACTCCTGTACCACATAATGGTGCTCGTCCTCCAAAACGTCGTCGTGTATAATCAGTAATAATAGATTACACAACTTTTCGTTTAAGAGGGAGTATATAAATGATTGAGTTTGAAAAACCAATAATAACAAAAATTGATGAAAATAAAGATTATGGCAAGTTTGTAATCGAACCTCTTGAGCGTGGGTACGGTACGACTTTAGGTAATTCACTTCGTCGTGTACTATTGTCCTCCCTTCCAGGTGCGGCTGTAACATCAATTAAAATTGATGGAGTACTCCACGAATTTGATACTGTACCAGGTGTCCGCGAAGATGTGATGCAAATTATCCTTAATGTGAAAGGGCTTGCTGTAAAATCTTACGTCGAAGACGAAAAGATTATTGAACTGGATGTTCAAGGACCGACAGCAGTAACTGCTGGAGATATCTTGACAGATAGTGATATCGAAATTGTTAACCCTGATCATTATCTTTTTACAATTGCTGAAGGCCACAGTGTCCAAATGCAATTGACAGTAAATAAAAATCGCGGTTATATTCCTGCCGAAGAAAATAAAAAAGATGATGCACCAGTAGGGACATTGGCAGTAGATTCAATCTATACGCCAGTTAAGAAAGTTAATTATCAAGTTGAACCTGCTCGTGTAGGTAGCAATGATGGTTTTGATAAATTAACAATTGAAATCATGACAAATGGAACAATCATTCCTGAGGATGCGCTAGGTTTATCAGCACGCGTCTTGATTGAGCACTTAAATCTATTTACTGATTTAACAGAAGTTGCCATGGTAACGGATGTTATGAAAGAAACAGAAAAAGTGTCAGATGATAAAGTGTTGGATCGCACTATTGAGGAACTTGATTTGTCTGTGCGCTCATATAACTGTTTAAAACGAGCAGGTATCAATACAGTACTTGATTTAACAGAGAAAACAGAGCCTGAAATGATGAAAGTAAGAAACCTTGGCCGTAAGAGTCTAGAAGAAGTTAAAGTAAAACTATCAGACCTTGGTTTAGGGCTTAAAAACGATAAATAATATAGGAGGACAAAATGGCTTACCGTAAACTAGGACGCACTAGCTCACAACGTAAAGCAATGCTTCGTGATTTGACTACTGATCTTTTGATCAATGAATCAATCGTAACAACTGAAGCTCGTGCAAAAGAAATCCGCAAAACAGTTGAAAAAATGATTACTCTTGGTAAACGTGGTGATCTTCATGCACGTCGTCAAGCAGCAGCATTTGTTCGTAACGAAATTGCATCTGAGAACTACGATGAAGCAACAGATAAGTACACATCGACTACTGCGCTTCAAAAACTTTTCTCAGAAATCGCACCTCGTTATGCAGAACGTAACGGTGGATACACTCGTATCCTAAAAACTGAACCACGTCGTGGTGATGCAGCCCCAATGGCAATCATCGAGTTGGTTTAATTCATCAATTTTGTTGAGTGTTATGATGATGGGGGTTAAACCCTTAGTCTAGCTCTGGTCTACCGCTGAGATATTCTCAGCGGTAACACTCATCATATTGTTAATAGTAACGCTTGTTTACGAAATGGTTTAAGTTTTGAATCTTTTCGTAAGCAGGCGTTTTTAATTTCTTATGAAATTTGCTATAATGACTTATGGAAAAAAAATATGCAGTAGAATTTTTAAAGGAACGTTACCTAAGCTCTCTGAAGGAAGATCCCACTTTATTTATTGGTGTTGAATTAGAATTTCCCATTGTAAGTAAGAAACGACAAGCTACTAATATTGAGGTTTGCAAGTCTTTATTTGTTCATTTGATCAGTAATTTAGGTTTCGAGATAGAAAAATATGATGATGATAAGTTTCCTATTCAATTATTTTCAAAAGTAAATGAGGATAGGATATTATTTGAAGTATCCTATACAACAATTGAAATAGCTTTTGGAAAAGTTGAACATATTCAAGAAGTTGATATGAGGTTTCAACGATATTTATCCGTCATTCAGTCATACCTTGATCGTTATAATCATGAGATTGTAGGAATAGGTGTAAATCCTAATTGGGATAAAAATGACAACAGTCCTGTAAAAACTGATCGTTACAAAATGCTAATGTCTTATCTTGCCTTATCAGAAAAAGAGGAATACAAACAATGTCATCACTATCCTCAATATGGTGCTTTTATTTGTGGGAATCAAGTACAATTAGATGTATCAAGAAGTAACTATATCAAAGTCATCAATTTATTTAATGCGATAGAACCCGTCAAAGCTTATTTGTTTGCGAATTCTCGCTTTACTGACTCAAGTTGGAGTACCTCTATTTCACGAGATGTATTTTGGGAAAAATCAATGCATGGCTTGTTTGAAGAAAATGTTGGGGTAAATTCAAGGGAATTTCAATCTGAGGAAGATTTTTTTGATTATTTATCAAATAGTGCCCTTTTTACTGTCCAAAGGGAAGGAGAAATTTATTATTTTCCTCCAATAAAGGTAAAGGACTACATGTCATGTGCTTCAATAACAGCGTATAACTTACAAGGGGAAACACAGGTTATTTTTCCTATGATAAATGATTTAGAGCATCATAGAAGTTACCAGTATCAGGATTTGACGACAAGAGGAACGATAGAGTTTAGGAGTGTTTGCGCACAAAAATTCTCAGAGACATTTTCTGTGGCAGCATTTCATTTAGGTTTATTGACTAATTTAGATGCATTTGAAAATATTATCAAATCTAACAGATTTTATGATGTGTCAGGCCGTGATTATAAATTTTTACGTAAAAAGTTTTCTGGTATAAATATTTCAGATGAGGATGAACAATTAGTGAATGATTTTGCCAGAATTTTGTTAGATTGTGCTTATGAAGGTTTAAGTCGTCGTAAATGGAAAGAAGAAAACTATCTTACTCCACTGTACGAAAAATTAAGTTGATTCAAATATGAAATAGATATCGATTTTTATCTCCGTTTCTAAAATAGAGTTTCTTTGCTAGCTATGGCAGGTAGAACATCAAAAAAGAGGGGGGCTCAAGGGAGGCCACTGAAAAAGTTACCCTAATCTATTTTAATTAAACATAAAACGAGGAATCTCTCTGCAATTATAGTAGATTCCTCGTTTCTTTTTGATTATTTTTGGTTGATGATGGTCATTAGTCTTTTCATATTAACCGCAAATATGGTTGTGGCTGTTGTAATTCCATGTTGAAAAGACCGGATGCCCTAGCGACATCAAAGCCATATTTTTGTTTGAGTTCCACATTCTTTGCTTCGATTTTGTAATACTGTCTTGCCATTTCCTGAAATCTCTTCTGGAAAAGATGGTTGTCACTCTTTATGGATATGGAATAGGTTTTAGACTTAGCACCATCTTTGTAACACCCTTTTTTAGAAGGGCGAATCTTGCCTATCTCAATATCAAACTCATGAGTAACAACTTGATCTTTCTTTCCTCTCTTTGCTTTGCGAACAGCTATGTACCCTTCTGGACAGACAAATAGCCCTGCGTCTTTATTAAATTCAAACGCATCCTCTTCTTTAATGTATCCTTTTGAAACAGAAGGGTTAAGTCTTAAGATTGAATGAACATTCTCTTTTCCTGAATAAGCGGCATCATCAATAATAGTGTCTATTTCAACACCGTTTTTCTTTGTTTTCTCATACAAATCAGGAAGGTATTTTCCGTCACTTTACTCACCTGAAGTCACTACGCAGGCAGTGATAATACGCTCATCCGTCATAACGATATGGCTTTTATAACCATAGAAGGAACTATTCACTGTCTTATGCCCAGCTCTAGCTTCTTCTTTAACAGAGGCTTCCGAGTGTTTAACAACAACATCATCGACAGCTTCTTTGAGGTAATTATACTTTTGTAAGACTGTAGGTAGAGCCAAGATGTCTTCGTGTTTTTCTACCACAGCAATGAGCTCATTGGTATAAAGTCAATTCTGCTTCAAGGGTATCTTCCTGAGGTTTATTTAGAAAATTCGTTTTGATGTCTTCAGAATACTGTTAGATAGTTCTTTATAAAGCTTTTGAGCGTTCTCTAAGGACTTCTTGAGGTTTCTTATGGTTGTAATGAGATTTAGTGTGAATGGCATCCGTAATGAGAATCTTACTTTTAATTAAATTGTGTTCAATGACAATTTGAACAGATTTATAAATCAATAAATCGAGTGGTTTCTCATCTTCAAGCTGAAGCTTTCTAAATTTGGTCAGAGAAGAAGGTTCAATGATAGAGTCCTCATGAGCTAGGGTAAGAAAAAATTTAAAAGCCATATCTGAAAAAAGAGCGCTAAACCACATCCATATCAGATAATTTGTAAATGTCTTTCAATGAGATATACTTGAACAGCATAATAGGTGAATAGACTTTTCGTCCAAAATCAAGACGATAATTCTTTTCCAATTCATCATAAATAAAAACCTAGAGCTCAGCTAGCTGACGTAAAAAATGAGTTTTAGGAACCACGATATCTATAAACTAGAATATGGACTGACTTCAAAATTAACTGATTATCAAGCATCATCTCACCTCAACTCTAGTAGGCTTGTTCGGTAACTCAAAGGTGGTATACTAAAGCTATGGAAACAACATACGAAAAAGCCTTAAAATTCAACTCAGAGAATTTCAAATTGTTGATAGGTGTTAAAAAGCGACGTTTCAACTGATGCTTGATTGTCTCACTGACGCTTATCAAGAGCAACACCGAAAAGGAGGACGCCCACGCGGTCTAAGTCTAAGTATGGAAGAGCAGCTCATCAGGACCTTGCGCTACTTAGCTATTCCCCCACTCAACGCTTGTTGGCATTTGATTTTGGTGTAGGTGTGGCAATTGTCAATGAGACCATTACATGGGTAGAGGACACCCTTTGTTTTTCAGGTCTCTTTGATTTAGACCACTTGGAAGCACCTAGCGCCACTGTTGCCATTGATGTCACTGAAAGTCCTATTCAATGCCCTAAAAAAAAACAAAGCAAGAATTATTCTGGTAAAAAGAAAAGACATACCATAAAAACTCAAATCATGCTTGATTTGACTAGCCATCGTGCTTGTCAATTGGCTTTTTCAAATGGCCATACGCATGATTTTACCCTTTTTAAGGAAAGCATTGGCTATAGTTTGCTCCAAAGTACCCTTATTTTCGTAGATTTAGGGTATTTAGGCCTCTTGAAATTTCACGAAAATACCTTTATTCCTACTAAGTGTTCTAAACATCACCTCTTAACCCAAGAGGATAGACGGTTGAATCGAGAGATAGCTAAAATCCGTATTGAAGTTGAACACTTTAATGCCAAATTTAAAACCTTTCAAATCATGGCACAGCCCTATCGTAATCGTAGAAAACGGTTTGAATTAAGAGCTGAGTTGATTTGTGGCATCATTAACCATGAGATGATGTAGTTAGCGAACAAGTCTAGTATAATAAAAAAGCCATCAAATTGATGATTTTTTCAGTGGCCTTGCTCAAGGTCTTCTCTTTTTTTGATGTTTAAATCAAGGCATTTCTGTCATTTAGTTTCTCTATATATCAAATGCAAAATAGAATTGCTTGTTTATTCATTTTTCTAAATTCCTAAATTTCAAGTTGAAATTAGCCACCCAAAAGAAATTCACTCGGCGACTTGTAGCCCAAGCATTTTTTAGGGTAGTTGTTTATCTAATTTTCTATAAAAGCAACTTCTTCGGAGTCGTTTTCTTGGTTCCTTTAGGTAACCATCTCCGATTTATGATAAAAGCGAGCGATTACTTATCTAATAATCGAGGCGATTGGATGATATTCTCAGGGTCAATTTTAGTAATCCCCAAAAGTGTTGCCAATTCTTCACCGTAGGTAAATGTAAAGAGTTAGTTCATAAGCTGATTTTTCGATGAAAGAAGCTCGTTTGACGCTGTTGACATGTGAACAAACCAGGTTGATGTCCTCGTGTCAAGTTGTCAAAAGAACTTCCTATAGGAAGAATATCTCTGATAAGTGTGTGATTCTTCTCAATTCTTCCTTTCTGGTCAGAACGATTGGGGGTTACAGAAGAATAGCTTAGATTCTTCGCGAACATCCCTTTCGATGTTGTTCACTCTAGTGAACTCACCACCATTATCGGTCAGAATAACAGAGAATAGTTCGCAGAAGTCCATCTCATTAGCTGTTTTATGATCAAGTAATCGAGCGAAGATAAAGTGACAGAAGGAGAGGTTGAAGGTGAGAAGTAGCTTTCCGCCGATCCGACCAGTAAGGGGGTCCATTTCCAGCCAATAGTTGGTTCCTTTCTCTGTGAGAAAGCGTTGAAAGTCCTCGTAAGAACGTCCATCTCTGGCAGTTTTAGGAATGGGTGGGAGGTTTCTTGTTCTCCGTTTTCTGAATTTCGCGACACGAGGGAAATCGATAGGTTTTGTGGAAAGATATCCTTTTTCGAGGTATCGGTAGATAGAAGCTCTGGATGCCGAAAGTTCGTTTGAGGTGTTGTCCCTTTTGGATGGCTGAAGAGACGATCTCGTCCGTACGATAGAATTCTTCTTTGTTTAGGGCAACACCCGTTCTTGAATCTGAGAGCTTAGCTTCATAATCAAGCTGAGCTCTTTTGGCATAGTAGAACTGTATCTGGTATCCGCAGTTGCTTCTCTTTTTCGGACAGACATTACAAACGTAGGGAGACTTTTTGAGTAGAGGGCAGGTCTCACAATTGGCTGTACTAGAGTTCTCTTTTATCACCTTATTTCTCCGAACTTCTTTTGAGATTGTAGAAGGGTCTTTTCCAAGCTTAGCAGCGATAGCTGAGTAGGGCTTTAGATACTCAATTTCTATTTGAATATCGTTGCGATCAGAGAGAGCTAAGTGTTTGTTTTTCATTGTCAGTTACCAACTTGTCCCATAGTAAGTTCTATCTTATTTCCTTGTCTCAATCTAATTTCCAGTTTTGGTGTTAGACTAGAACTTACTTTGGGAATTTACTAATTTACTGAGATATAAAAAAATCAAAAAAAGTGTTGACAATCCATCAAGTGTCATGCTATACTAATATAGTTGTCGCGAGAGAGCGGCAAAGACCTTTGAAAACTGAACAAGACGAACCAAACGTGCAGGGTTACGAAAGTAACCTGTCAATAACAATAAGTCAGCGATGACAAGAAGAGCGAAGCTCGAACTTTTTTAATGAGAGTTTGATCCTGGCTCAGGACGAACGCTGGCGGCGTGCCTAATACATGCAAGTAGAACGCTGAAATCTGGTGCTTGCACCGGATGGATGAGTTGCGAACGGGTGAGTAACGCGTAGGTAACCTACCTCATAGCGGGGGATAACTATTGGAAACGATAGCTAATACCGCATAACAGTCTTTAACTCATGTTAGAGGCTTGAAAGGGGCAATTGCTTCACTATGAGATGGACCTGCGTTGTATTAGCTAGTTGGTGAGGTAACGGCTCACCAAGGCGACGATACATAGCCGACCTGAGAGGGTGATCGGCCACACTGGGACTGAGACACGGCCCAGACTCCTACGGGAGGCAGCAGTAGGGAATCTTCGGCAATGGGGGCAACCCTGACCGAGCAACGCCGCGTGAGTGAAGAAGGTTTTCGGATCGTAAAGCTCTGTTGTAAGAGAAGAACGTGTGTGAGAGTGGAAAGTTCACACAGTGACGGTATCTTACCAGAAAGGGACGGCTAACTACGTGCCAGCAGCCGCGGTAATACGTAGGTCCCGAGCGTTGTCCGGATTTATTGGGCGTAAAGCGAGCGCAGGCGGTTTGATAAGTCTGAAGTTAAAGGCTGTGGCTCAACCATAGTACGCTTTGGAAACTGTCAAACTTGAGTGCAGAAGGGGAGAGTGGAATTCCATGTGTAGCGGTGAAATGCGTAGATATATGGAGGAACACCGGTGGCGAAAGCGGCTCTCTGGTCTGTAACTGACGCTGAGGCTCGAAAGCGTGGGTAGCGAACAGGATTAGATACCCTGGTAGTCCACGCCGTAAACGATGAGTGCTAGGTGTTAGGCCCTTTCCGGGGCTTAGTGCCGCAGCTAACGCATTAAGCACTCCGCCTGGGGAGTACGACCGCAAGGTTGAAACTCAAAGGAATTGACGGGGGCCCGCACAAGCGGTGGAGCATGTGGTTTAATTCGAAGCAACGCGAAGAACCTTACCAGGTCTTGACATCCCGATGCCCGCTCTAGAGATAGAGTTTTACTTCGGTACATCGGTGACAGGTGGTGCATGGTTGTCGTCAGCTCGTGTCGTGAGATGTTGGGTTAAGTCCCGCAACGAGCGCAACCCCTATTGTTAGTTGCCATCATTCAGTTGGGCACTCTAGCGAGACTGCCGGTAATAAACCGGAGGAAGGTGGGGATGACGTCAAATCATCATGCCCCTTATGACCTGGGCTACACACGTGCTACAATGGCTGGTACAACGAGTCGCAAGTCGGTGACGACAAGCTAATCTCTTAAAGCCAGTCTCAGTTCGGATTGTAGGCTGCAACTCGCCTACATGAAGTCGGAATCGCTAGTAATCGCGGATCAGCACGCCGCGGTGAATACGTTCCCGGGCCTTGTACACACCGCCCGTCACACCACGAGAGTTTGTAACACCCGAAGTCGGTGAGGTAACCTTTTAGGAGCCAGCCGCCTAAGGTGGGATAGATGATTGGGGTGAAGTCGTAACAAGGTAGCCGTATCGGAAGGTGCGGCTGGATCACCTCCTTTCTAAGGAAAATAACGGAATGCCGTTTGTCGTCTTGTTTAGTTTTGAGAGGTCTTGTGGGGCCTTAGCTCAGCTGGGAGAGCGCCTGCTTTGCACGCAGGAGGTCAGCGGTTCGATCCCGCTAGGCTCCATTGAATCTACGGATTCAAGTTTGATCATTGAAAATTGAATATCTATCAAATTCCATATAGAAATATATGAAATAGTAACAAGAAAATAAACCGAAAACGCTGTGAATATTTAATGAGTTTTCTAGTTTTAAAAAACTAGGTTAATAAGGTTAAGTTAATAAGGGCGCACGGTGGATGCCTTGGCACTAGGAGCCGATGAAGGACGTGACTAACGACGAAATGCTTTGGGGAGCTGTAAGTAAGCTTTGATCCAGAGATGTCCGAATGGGGGAACCCACTAGCTAATGGCTAGTATCCCTACCTGTTAAGGGTAGAGGAGGGAAGACGCAGTGAACTGAAACATCTAAGTAGCTGCAGGAAGAGAAAGCAAAAGCGATTGCCTGAGTAGCGGCGAGCGAAACGGCAGGAGGGCAAACCAGAGAGTTTACTCTCTGGGGTTGTAGGACTGCAATATGGACTTAAAGATTATAGAAGAACTACCTGGGAAGGTAGGCCAAAGAGAGTAATAGCCTCGTATTTGAAATAGTCTTTATACCTAGCAGTATCCTGAGTACGGCGAGACACGTGGAATCTCGTCGGAATCTGGGAGGACCATCTCCCAACCCTAAATACTCCCTAGTGACCGATAGTGAACCAGTACCGTGAGGGAAAGGTGAAAAGCACCCCGGGAGGGGAGTGAAATAGAACCTGAAACCGTGTGCCTACAACAAGTTCGAGCCCGTTAATGGGTGAGAGCGTGCCTTTTGTAGAATGAACCGGCGAGTTACGTTTACGTGCGAGGTTAAGTTGAAGAGACGGAGCCGTAGGGAAACCGAGTCTGAATAGGGCGAATGAGTACGTGGACGTAGACCCGAAACCATGTGACCTACCCATGAGCAGGTTGAAGGTGCGGTAAGACGCACTGGAGGACCGAACCAGGGCACGTTGAAAAGTGCTTGGATGACTTGTGGGTAGCGGAGAAATTCCAAACGAACTTGGAGATAGCTGGTTCTCTCCGAAATAGCTTTAGGGCTAGCGTCGACATTAAGAATCATGGAGGTAGAGCACTGTTTGGGTGAGGGGTCCATCCCGGATTACCAATCTCAGATAAACTCCGAATGCCATTGATTTATGGTCGGCAGTCAGACTGCGAGTGCTAAGATCCGTAGTCGAAAGGGAAACAGCCCAGACCACCAGCTAAGGTCCCAAAATATATGTTAAGTGGAAAAGGATGTGGGGTTGCACAGACAACTAGGATGTTAGCTTAGAAGCAGCTATTCATTCAAAGAGTGCGTAATAGCTCACTAGTCGAGTGACCCTGCGCCGAAAATGTACCGGGGCTAAAACATATTACCGAAGCTGTGGATACCTTTATAGGTATGGTAGGAGAGCGTTCTATGGGTGATGAAGGTGTACCGTGAGGAGCGCTGGAACGCATAGAAGTGAGAATGCCGGTATGAGTAGCGAAAGATGGGTGAGAATCCCATCCACCGTAAGACTAAGGTTTCCAGGGGAAGGCTCGTCCGCCCTGGGTTAGTCGGGACCTAAGGAGAGACCGAACGGTGTATCCGATGGCCAACAGGTTGATATTCCTGTACTAGAGTATGAAGTGATGGAGGGACGCAGTAGGCTAACTAAAGCGTGCGATTGGAAGTGCACGTCTAAGCAGTGAGGTGTGGTATGAGTCAAATGCTTATACCTATAACATTGAGCTGTGATGGGGAGCGAAGTTTAGTAGCGAAGTTAGTGACGTCACACTGCCGAGAAAAGCTTCTAGCGTTGTATCATACTCTACCCGTACCGCAAACCGACACAGGTAGTCGAGGCGAGTAGCCTCAGGTGAGCGAGAGAACTCTCGTTAAGGAACTCGGCAAAATGACCCCGTAACTTCGGGAGAAGGGGTGCTGACTTAAGGTCAGCCGCAGTGAATAGGCCCAAGCAACTGTTTATCAAAAACACAGCTCTCTGCTAAATCGTAAGATGATGTATAGGGGGTGACGCCTGCCCGGTGCTGGAAGGTTAAGAGGAGTGCTTAGCGCAAGCGAAGGTATGAATTGAAGCCCCAGTAAACGGCGGCCGTAACTATAACGGTCCTAAGGTAGCGAAATTCCTTGTCGGGTAAGTTCCGACCCGCACGAAAGGCGTAATGATTTGGGCACTGTCTCAACGAGAGACTCGGTGAAATTTTAGTACCTGTGAAGATGCAGGTTACCCGCGACAGGACGGAAAGACCCCATGGAGCTTTACTGCAGTTTGATATTGAGTATCTGTACCACATGTACAGGATAGGTAGGAGCCTATGAAGTTGGGACGCCAGTTTCAACAGAGGCGTTGTTGGGATACTACCCTTGTGTTATGGCTACTCTAACCCGATTGGCTAATCGTCAATGGAGACAGTGTCTGACGGGCAGTTTGACTGGGGCGGTCGCCTCCTAAAAGGTAACGGAGGCGCCCAAAGGTTCCCTCAGACTGGTTGGAAATCAGTCGTAGAGTGTAAAGGTATAAGGGAGCTTGACTGCGAGAGCTACAACTCGAGCAGGGACGAAAGTCGGGCTTAGTGATCCGGTGGTTCCGTATGGAAGGGCCATCGCTCAACGGATAAAAGCTACCCTGGGGATAACAGGCTTATCTCCCCCAAGAGTTCACATCGACGGGGAGGTTTGGCACCTCGATGTCGGCTCGTCGCATCCTGGGGCTGTAGTCGGTCCCAAGGGTTGGGCTGTTCGCCCATTAAAGCGGCACGCGAGCTGGGTTCAGAACGTCGTGAGACAGTTCGGTCCCTATCCGTCGCGGGCGTAGGAAATTTGAGAGGATCTGCTCCTAGTACGAGAGGACCAGAGTGGACTTACCGCTGGTGTACCAGTTGTCTTGCCAAAGGCATCGCTGGGTAGCTATGTAGGGAAGGGATAAACGCTGAAAGCATCTAAGTGTGAAGCCCACCTCAAGATGAGATTTCCCATGATTTTATATCAGTAAGAGCCCTGAGAGATGATCAGGTAGATAGGTTAGAAGTGGAAGCATGGTGACATGTGTAGCGGACTAATACTAATAGCTCGAGGACTTATCCAAACTAAGTAATGAGAACGTAAAGAAAAGCGTATGATTTTAGAAAATCAACGCGGAAGTCGTTGAGACTTCAAGGCGATTTGTCTAAATCACTAGCTTTTTAGTTCGAATACAATTGATAAAATTCAACGAAGTCAGTATTGACAGCGTGCGGTTTTCTTGATAGAGTATAGATATTCAATTTTGAGTGGTCAAACCATTCGATAGTTAAGTGACGATAGCCTAGGAGATACACCTGTTCCCATGCCGAACACAGCAGTTAAGCCCTAGTACGCCTGATGTAGTTGGGGGTTGCCCCCTGTGAGATAAGGAAGTCGCTTAGCAAAGGGGAGTTTAGCTCAGCTGGGAGAGCATCTGCCTTACAAGCAGAGGGTCAGCGGTTCGATCCCGTTAACTCCCATTAGTTGTAGAAATACAATAGGTCCCGTAGTGTAGCGGTTATCACGTCGCCCTGTCACGGCGAAGATCGCGGGTTCGATTCCCGTCGGGACCGTTCAATGAAAGTTGAAGGTATGACTCGTTAGCTCAGTTGGTAGAGCAATTGACTTTTAATCAATGGGTCACTGGTTCGAGCCCAGTACGGGTCATATGCGGGTTTGGCGGAATTGGCAGACGCACCAGATTTAGGATCTGGCGCTTAACGGCGTGGGGGTTCAAGTCCCTTAACCCGCATTAGAGAAGTTAGCCGGCTTAGCTCAGTTGGTAGAGCATCTGATTTGTAATCAGAGGGTCGCGTGTTCAAGTCATGTAGCCGGCATTTATAAATTGGGCGCGTAGCTCAGGTGGTTAGAGCGCACGCCTGATAAGCGTGAGGTCGGTGGTTCGAGTCCACTCGTGCCCATTATATGATATGGTCCGTTGGTCAAGGGGTTAAGACACCGCCTTTTCACGGCGGTAACACGGGTTCGAATCCCGTACGGACTATAAAAGTAAAGAGAAGGCCTGCTGGTCTTCTCTTTTGTGTTTAAATCTGCTCATTGTTAGCTGTGGTGGATATTCGAAGTTTAGGGTTCTTAATTATCAATTAGGAAGTAGCTCTTCGCCTAGCTATGACTTGAACTAAAAAAAGTTAAAGTCCTTTTCGATTTGTTTTTCAAATGGCTAAGTCCTAAAACCCATTTATTAATGTCTAAGCGTCCTATTTTTATAATAAGGAGTCCTGTTTCCTTTTTATGACCTATTATATAGCTAGACTTCATTTCAACATGACATAAATGTCATGTTGAAATGATAAAAAATTTTATATGATAATTTAGTAAGTTTTAGAGCTTACAAAATGATCATAAGGAGTGTAGTACAATGCAAGAAGAAAATCAGAAAGATTTTGAAGCTATCTACAAAAAAGTTGCGGCTATAGTGAATAAAGTACGTCAGAATTACTATATTAAACTGTGGGACTATGACGACTGGCACCAAGAAGGGAGAATCATATTATATCGGTTACTGAGAGACTTTCCAGAGTTTAGAGAGGATGATCCCAAACTATTTACCTATTTCAAAACAAAATTTATCAACCACGCTAATGATGTTGTTAGAGCGCAAGAAAGCCAGAAGCGTCGTTTTAGTAAAATGGCCTATGAAGAAATTGGAGAAATGGGCGATAGTATTTGTCAAGATAGACTATTTTTAGATGAATTAGTCGCTTTTGAAGATGCCTTATCTCGTTTTGAGTCTACCTTAAATCATAAGGAAAAAGTGCAATATAGACAATTTTTAAGAGGGGAAAGATTTAGAGGGCAAAAAGTTATGAGATTACGGTTACAGAGTTACCTATCTGATTTCAAAAATTAGGTTTTAGTCCGTTGAAGTAAGTTAATAAGCAGTAGTATAATATAGGTGAGATTGAGTGTTGAACACTTTTTTGAAAAAAATAAAAAAAAACACAAAAAAGTGTTGACACTTAATAGATAAGCTGATATACTATAATAGTTGTCGCGAGAGAGCGACAAAGACCTTTGAAAACTGAACAAGACGAACCAAACGTGCAGGGTTACGAAAGTAACCTGTCAATAACAATAAGTCAGCGATGACAAGAAGAGCGAAGCTCGAACTTTTTTAATGAGAGTTTGATCCTGGCTCAGGACGAACGCTGGCGGCGTGCCTAATACATGCAAGTAGAACGCTGAAGTCTGGTGCTTGCACCGGATGGATGAGTTGCGAACGGGTGAGTAACGCGTAGGTAACCTACCTCATAGCGGGGGATAACTATTGGAAACGATAGCTAATACCGCATAAGAGTCTTTGACACATGTTAGAGGCTTGAAAGGGGCAATTGCTTCACTATGAGATGGACCTGCGTTGTATTAGCTAGTTGGTGAGGTAACGGCTCACCAAGGCGACGATACATAGCCGACCTGAGAGGGTGATCGGCCACACTGGGACTGAGACACGGCCCAGACTCCTACGGGAGGCAGCAGTAGGGAATCTTCGGCAATGGGGGCAACCCTGACCGAGCAACGCCGCGTGAGTGAAGAAGGTTTTCGGATCGTAAAGCTCTGTTGTAAGAGAAGAACGTGTGTGAGAGTGGAAAGTTCACACAGTGACGGTATCTTACCAGAAAGGGACGGCTAACTACGTGCCAGCAGCCGCGGTAATACGTAGGTCCCGAGCGTTGTCCGGATTTATTGGGCGTAAAGCGAGCGCAGGCGGTTTGATAAGTCTGAAGTTAAAGGCTGTGGCTCAACCATAGTACGCTTTGGAAACTGTCAAACTTGAGTGCAGAAGGGGAGAGTGGAATTCCATGTGTAGCGGTGAAATGCGTAGATATATGGAGGAACACCGGTGGCGAAAGCGGCTCTCTGGTCTGTAACTGACGCTGAGGCTCGAAAGCGTGGGTAGCGAACAGGATTAGATACCCTGGTAGTCCACGCCGTAAACGATGAGTGCTAGGTGTTAGGCCCTTTCCGGGGCTTAGTGCCGCAGCTAACGCATTAAGCACTCCGCCTGGGGAGTACGACCGCAAGGTTGAAACTCAAAGGAATTGACGGGGGCCCGCACAAGCGGTGGAGCATGTGGTTTAATTCGAAGCAACGCGAAGAACCTTACCAGGTCTTGACATCCCGATGCCCGCTCTAGAGATAGAGTTTTACTTCGGTACATCGGTGACAGGTGGTGCATGGTTGTCGTCAGCTCGTGTCGTGAGATGTTGGGTTAAGTCCCGCAACGAGCGCAACCCCTATTGTTAGTTGCCATCATTCAGTTGGGCACTCTAGCGAGACTGCCGGTAATAAACCGGAGGAAGGTGGGGATGACGTCAAATCATCATGCCCCTTATGACCTGGGCTACACACGTGCTACAATGGCTGGTACAACGAGTCGCAAGTCGGTGACGACAAGCTAATCTCTTAAAGCCAGTCTCAGTTCGGATTGTAGGCTGCAACTCGCCTACATGAAGTCGGAATCGCTAGTAATCGCGGATCAGCACGCCGCGGTGAATACGTTCCCGGGCCTTGTACACACCGCCCGTCACACCACGAGAGTTTGTAACACCCGAAGTCGGTGAGGTAACCTTTTAGGAGCCAGCCGCCTAAGGTGGGATAGATGATTGGGGTGAAGTCGTAACAAGGTAGCCGTATCGGAAGGTGCGGCTGGATCACCTCCTTTCTAAGGAAAATAACGGAATGCCGTTTGTCGTCTTGTTTAGTTTTGAGAGGTCTTGTGGGGCCTTAGCTCAGCTGGGAGAGCGCCTGCTTTGCACGCAGGAGGTCAGCGGTTCGATCCCGCTAGGCTCCATTGAATCTACGGATTCAAGTTTGATCATTGAAAATTGAATATCTATCAAATTCCATATAGAAATATATGAAATAGTAACAAGAAAATAAACCGAAAACGCTGTGAATATTTAATGAGTTTTCTAGTTTTAAAAAACTAGGTTAATAAGGTTAAGTTAATAAGGGCGCACGGTGGATGCCTTGGCACTAGGAGCCGATGAAGGACGTGACTAACGACGAAATGCTTTGGGGAGCTGTAAGTAAGCTTTGATCCAGAGATGTCCGAATGGGGGAACCCACTAGCTAATGGCTAGTATCCCTACCTGTTAAGGGTAGAGGAGGGAAGACGCAGTGAACTGAAACATCTAAGTAGCTGCAGGAAGAGAAAGCAAAAGCGATTGCCTGAGTAGCGGCGAGCGAAACGGCAGGAGGGCAAACCAGAGAGTTTACTCTCTGGGGTTGTAGGACTGCAATATGGACTTAAAGATTATAGAAGAACTACCTGGGAAGGTAGGCCAAAGAGAGTAATAGCCTCGTATTTGAAATAGTCTTTATACCTAGCAGTATCCTGAGTACGGCGAGACACGTGGAATCTCGTCGGAATCTGGGAGGACCATCTCCCAACCCTAAATACTCCCTAGTGACCGATAGTGAACCAGTACCGTGAGGGAAAGGTGAAAAGCACCCCGGGAGGGGAGTGAAATAGAACCTGAAACCGTGTGCCTACAACAAGTTCGAGCCCGTTAATGGGTGAGAGCGTGCCTTTTGTAGAATGAACCGGCGAGTTACGTTTACGTGCGAGGTTAAGTTGAAGAGACGGAGCCGTAGGGAAACCGAGTCTGAATAGGGCGAATGAGTACGTGGACGTAGACCCGAAACCATGTGACCTACCCATGAGCAGGTTGAAGGTGCGGTAAGACGCACTGGAGGACCGAACCAGGGCACGTTGAAAAGTGCTTGGATGACTTGTGGGTAGCGGAGAAATTCCAAACGAACTTGGAGATAGCTGGTTCTCTCCGAAATAGCTTTAGGGCTAGCGTCGACATTAAGAATCATGGAGGTAGAGCACTGTTTGGGTGAGGGGTCCATCCCGGATTACCAATCTCAGATAAACTCCGAATGCCATTGATTTATGGTCGGCAGTCAGACTGCGAGTGCTAAGATCCGTAGTCGAAAGGGAAACAGCCCAGACCACCAGCTAAGGTCCCAAAATATATGTTAAGTGGAAAAGGATGTGGGGTTGCACAGACAACTAGGATGTTAGCTTAGAAGCAGCTATTCATTCAAAGAGTGCGTAATAGCTCACTAGTCGAGTGACCCTGCGCCGAAAATGTACCGGGGCTAAAACATATTACCGAAGCTGTGGATACCTTTATAGGTATGGTAGGAGAGCGTTCTATGGGTGATGAAGGTGTACCGTGAGGAGCGCTGGAACGCATAGAAGTGAGAATGCCGGTATGAGTAGCGAAAGATGGGTGAGAATCCCATCCACCGTAAGACTAAGGTTTCCAGGGGAAGGCTCGTCCGCCCTGGGTTAGTCGGGACCTAAGGAGAGACCGAACGGTGTATCCGATGGCCAACAGGTTGATATTCCTGTACTAGAGTATGAAGTGATGGAGGGACGCAGTAGGCTAACTAAAGCGTGCGATTGGAAGTGCACGTCTAAGCAGTGAGGTGTGGTATGAGTCAAATGCTTATACCTATAACATTGAGCTGTGATGGGGAGCGAAGTTTAGTAGCGAAGTTAGTGACGTCACACTGCCGAGAAAAGCTTCTAGCGTTGTATCATACTCTACCCGTACCGCAAACCGACACAGGTAGTCGAGGCGAGTAGCCTCAGGTGAGCGAGAGAACTCTCGTTAAGGAACTCGGCAAAATGACCCCGTAACTTCGGGAGAAGGGGTGCTGACTTAAGGTCAGCCGCAGTGAATAGGCCCAAGCAACTGTTTATCAAAAACACAGCTCTCTGCTAAATCGTAAGATGATGTATAGGGGGTGACGCCTGCCCGGTGCTGGAAGGTTAAGAGGAGTGCTTAGCGCAAGCGAAGGTATGAATTGAAGCCCCAGTAAACGGCGGCCGTAACTATAACGGTCCTAAGGTAGCGAAATTCCTTGTCGGGTAAGTTCCGACCCGCACGAAAGGCGTAATGATTTGGGCACTGTCTCAACGAGAGACTCGGTGAAATTTTAGTACCTGTGAAGATGCAGGTTACCCGCGACAGGACGGAAAGACCCCATGGAGCTTTACTGCAGTTTGATATTGAGTATCTGTACCACATGTACAGGATAGGTAGGAGCCTATGAAGTTGGGACGCCAGTTTCAACAGAGGCGTTGTTGGGATACTACCCTTGTGTTATGGCTACTCTAACCCGATTGGCTAATCGTCAATGGAGACAGTGTCTGACGGGCAGTTTGACTGGGGCGGTCGCCTCCTAAAAGGTAACGGAGGCGCCCAAAGGTTCCCTCAGACTGGTTGGAAATCAGTCGTAGAGTGTAAAGGTATAAGGGAGCTTGACTGCGAGAGCTACAACTCGAGCAGGGACGAAAGTCGGGCTTAGTGATCCGGTGGTTCCGTATGGAAGGGCCATCGCTCAACGGATAAAAGCTACCCTGGGGATAACAGGCTTATCTCCCCCAAGAGTTCACATCGACGGGGAGGTTTGGCACCTCGATGTCGGCTCGTCGCATCCTGGGGCTGTAGTCGGTCCCAAGGGTTGGGCTGTTCGCCCATTAAAGCGGCACGCGAGCTGGGTTCAGAACGTCGTGAGACAGTTCGGTCCCTATCCGTCGCGGGCGTAGGAAATTTGAGAGGATCTGCTCCTAGTACGAGAGGACCAGAGTGGACTTACCGCTGGTGTACCAGTTGTCTTGCCAAAGGCATCGCTGGGTAGCTATGTAGGGAAGGGATAAACGCTGAAAGCATCTAAGTGTGAAGCCCACCTCAAGATGAGATTTCCCATGATTTTATATCAGTAAGAGCCCTGAGAGATGATCAGGTAGATAGGTTAGAAGTGGAAGCATGGTGACATGTGTAGCGGACTAATACTAATAGCTCGAGGACTTATCCAAACTAAGTAATGAGAACGTAAAGAAAAGCGTATGATTTTAGAAAATCAACGCGGAAGTCGTTGAGACTTCAAGGCGATTTGTCTAAATCACTAGCTTTTTAGTTCGAATACAATTGATAAAATTCAACGAAGTCAGTATTGACAGCGTGCGGTTTTCTTGATAGAGTATAGATATTCAATTTTGAGTGGTCAAACCATTCGATAGTTAAGTGACGATAGCCTAGGAGATACACCTGTTCCCATGCCGAACACAGCAGTTAAGCCCTAGTACGCCTGATGTAGTTGGGGGTTGCCCCCTGTGAGATAAGGAAGTCGCTTAGCAAAGGGGAGTTTAGCTCAGCTGGGAGAGCATCTGCCTTACAAGCAGAGGGTCAGCGGTTCGATCCCGTTAACTCCCATAATATGCGGGTGTAGTTTAGTGGTAAAACTACAGTCTTCCAAACTGTTGTCGCGAGTTCGATTCTCGTCACCCGCTTGAACACTTTGTTCTATCCAAGCATATTGCTTGGGCGCGTAGCTCAGGTGGTTAGAGCGCACGCCTGATAAGCGTGAGGTCGGTGGTTCGAGTCCACTCGTGCCCATTATATGATATGGTCCGTTGGTCAAGGGGTTAAGACACCGCCTTTTCACGGCGGTAACACGGGTTCGAATCCCGTACGGACTATAAAATTTGGAGGATTACCCAAGTCCGGCTGAAGGGAACGGTCTTGAAAACCGTCAGGCGTGTAAAAGCGTGCGTGGGTTCGAATCCCACATCCTCCTTTATTTCTACATCGCGGGATGGAGCAGCTAGGTAGCTCGTCGGGCTCATAACCCGAAGGTCGTAGGTTCAAATCCTGCTCCCGCAATATCCTATTGTGGACATGGCTCGGTAGCTCAGTTGGTAGAGCAATGGATTGAAGCTCCATGTGTCGGCGGTTCGATTCCGTCTCGCGCCATTATAATTTAATATTTGGAAAGATAGCGAAGAGGCTAAACGCGGCGGACTGTAAATCCGCTCCTTCGGGTTCGGGGGTTCGAATCCCTCTCTTTCCATATACGGGCATAGTTTAAAGGTAGAACTAAGGTCTCCAAAACCTTCAGTGTGGGTTCAATTCCTACTGTCCGTGTAATAACTATGGCGGGTGTGGTGAAGTGGTTAACACATCAGATTGTGGCTCTGACATTCGGGGGTTCGATTCCCCTCACTCGCCTTTATTGGGGTATAGCCAAGCGGTAAGGCAAGGGACTTTGACTCCCTCATGCGTTGGTTCGAATCCAGCTACCCCAGTTACTTATGCCGGCGTGGCGGAATTGGCAGACGCGCTGGACTCAAAATCCAGTGTCCGCAAGGACGTGCCGGTTCGACCCCGGCCGCCGGTATAGTTGATTTGACAAGGTTCGTGAGCCTTGTCTTTTCTTTTTTTTTCAAAATTTGAGACTAAAGTTACTAAAAATTTCTAGTTTATTTTTTGGTTGGTAATTTTAGGCATCAAAAAAGAGAAGAAATTTCATCTTTCTTCTCTTTAAAATAAACTAACTAATACTAATTTTTAATTCTTGGTTAAGAGCTACAGCTAGTTTACTCATAGTTTCAATGCTGGTATTATGACCTCTTTCAATTCGAGCGATAGTTGATTGAGGAACATGCGATAACTCTGAAAGTTGACGTTGAGTTAAGCCTGCTTTTGAGCGAGCATTGGCAACAGCAAGTGCACTCTGTAGAATAGCTTTTTCAGCTTGGTAACCCTCTTTAAAAGAATTATCTTTAAGTTGTTCATTTAAGAAATCATCAAATTTAATAGTTTTCATTCTTTTGTTCCCCTTCAAATTCTTTTTTGATGAGCTGTGCCTTTTTAATTTCAGTAATTGGCGTTTTTTGAGTTTTTTTGGTAAATCCATGTGTAATAATATATCTATTATCTACAGCGTGAAAATAAAGGGCACGTTGGATATTAGATGATACCTTGGAACGGATTTCAAAAATATCACTATTTAATTTCTTTATCCACTCCATACGTTGAGCTGTTAATAGCCCATGTTCTTGTATCATGCTAATAGTTGCCAGTAGTTTTTCTCTATCTTTCTGTGGTAAGGATTTATAAAACTCTACAAATTCATTATGACCATTCGGTCTTGTATAGAATTCAAATATCGGCTTCTTCATTGTACCTCCATGATAGCATATATTGTTCAAAAACACAAATGATTTTTCCCAACGATTTAAAACAAACTATCAAGTTTATCTGCCAATGCAACTTGTTTACTTGGATATAAATGTGAGTAAGTGTCAATTGTAGTTGTTATAGACGCATGTCCGAGACGTTCTTTGACAACAAGGTAATCTTCGCCTTGGTTGATTAAAAGTGAAGCATGGGAATGTCTTAAATCATGTATTCTTATTTTTTTAAGCTTAGGATTACGTTTTAATACACTATGATAATACTTTTCAATACTATCTTTAGTAATTGGAATAGGACTATCTTGAAATAGTTGTAAATCTGTGCAATTATCATTTGAAAATTGCTTCAGCAACTCATATTGTTTTTGCTGCCATACTTCTAGTTCGTTCATTAATTTAGCGTTAATGACAATCTGCCTAATACTAGCTTTTGTTTTAGGGGTACTGATATAACTAACTCCTTTTTTGAAGTAGACTGACTTTGAAACAGCTATTGTATTTCTGGAAAAATCAATATCATTCCAATTAAGAGCCAAAACCTCTCCTAGTCGCATGCCAGTGAAGTATAAAACTTTAAATAATAGTTGATAGTGATATTCTTCTGGAGTAAATAATTCTAAAAAGTCTTTAAATTCTGAAATAGTCCAATAGTTTAGCTTTGGCTTATTAATAGGCAGTTTTTTGATAAGTATTACGGGGTTAGAAGGATAGAATCCCTTGCGAACACCGACATCCATAATCTTCTTTAGTAAAATCATGATTTTATTAATAGTGTTTGAACTCAAAGGCTTTTTTGTATTTTTAGAAATTGTTACAGTGAGATGTTCTCTAAAATCATAGAAATCATCATATTGTAGCTTACTGACATCAGCGACTTTTTCAAAGTAATGCTTAATATGACGATTATAATTATTTTCTTGTGTGTTAATGTAACTTTGTTTTCTATGATTAATAATGTCTTCTTCTCTAAGAAAGGCATATAACATATCCATGGTTATTTTTGCCCCAAAGTAGCGTTCTTTAAGTTCGACACTTCGTAAATATTGTTCTGCTTCAAGAGCCTCTTTCTTTGTTTTAAAACCTTTACGAATAATTCGTCTTTGCTTTAAAGTGACAGGATTAAAACCATTACTAACATCAACCAACCATCCGTTATTTCCATTCTTTTTAACGACCATAGCTCTACTGCTTTCTAAAATTTGATATTAAGAAGCTCTTCTACGATAGTCGCAGGAATAGTACCAATTCGTTTATTGTTATAAATGGGAAAGCCTCGTTCAATCAAGACAAGTTTTCCTTTACGGATAATTTGTCGAGAAGTTCCTTCGGAAAAACCAAGGGCAACAAGGTCATCTTTTGTAACAGTTGTAATCATAATAGTTGTTCTTCTTATAAATTATGTTATAATAAGGACAAGCTAAGGGGAGTTGTCGCTCCCTTTTGTCCTAAGAGCTAAAAGCGTTTCCTTTTATTGGTCTAGAGGGGCGCTTTTTGTTTCGGGTAATATTCTGGGAAAGATATAGTATTCTAACACATGATTGATAAATGCTTCTTTATCATCAGTTGAATAAACTTTTTCTTCTCCAAAAAGTAGTGATGATTCTCCTAAATAGTCATGAGCTTCTCTCAATTCTTGAATTTGTGATAGATTGAAGAATCTGTCCTTTTCCGATTTCTCATTCTTCTTAGAAATTTCAAGGACATTGTTAAACCGTCTAATATACTGATTCAAATCTTCATGCTGAATTTTACCAAAGAAACTTTTAAGTGATTTATAATTGGTGATGATAATTATCCGACCAATGACTAACTTATTTTTATAGCGAGCAGATAGATGTGATTTGTTTAAGGGGTCTATATTAAAAGATAAATAATTATTGAAAACTTTATAAAGTGATGGTATTTTATTACAATAACATATACTATAAACCGAAAAAATTCTCAAACAAAAAAACTAAAAAAGAGCTTGGGGCTAGGACTAGTTTTGTCCCAAACTCTTTTTAGTTTACATAATTACTTATAGATTTTGATTCTATTCTTTGGCGAATTGCTTGTAGATTTTTACCAATATCACCATTAAGCTGTATTAATTGCTTTGAAAGTTCATCAGGATATGTAAACGTTTCTTGATTTAATGTAATAAACGTTGCTTGGGGATTAGTATAGGTCATTTGCAAAAAAGGATATTTAATGATACCTGGTGTATTCATGCCTACACCAAGTTCTAAATAAATGATTGCTTTTTTGCTATTTTCTTCCAAAAATTCGCTATACCTTTTTTGAGCTTTATGCCATCCTTCATCTTCAACAAAACGATTATCTATCCTTAGATTATTCGTCATAGGAGCACCACACCTAGGACAAGTTGGTATAAGATTAGAAGAGATTTTCATTTCCATTTCAGATTCAACCATCTGATAAATCAACTCTTTGTTGTCATAGTTGGTATAATGACAAGGAACCGAACATTGCATTAAACCATAATCCCCTTGTGTATAAAAAAACCTTTTTTTATCAAATCCCGCTTTTTGTACTTGATGATCGACATTCGTTGATAAAATAAAATAATCCTTATGTTTAACAATGTCTAATAAATCGATATAGGGTTGACCAACTGGTGCTTCATAGCGATTAATAAAAATATGACGACTCCACCATGCCCAATATTCTTCCTTTGTAGCAAAAGGATAAAAGCCACCAGAATACATGTCTTCGATACCATACTTTTCTTTAAAATCAGAAAAATAGTGTTCAAAACGTTCACCATAATAAGTTAGACCTGCAGAGGCTGATAATCCTGCGCCAATACCAATGAGAACAGCATCTGCTTTTTCTAATTTTTTTACGATGTCATTAATTTGCTCCGAGTAATCTTTTGTAGATTTTTTCATCTTCTTCTTTAAAAACATTGAATACCACCTTCATCTTGCTATCTGTCTCTTTTAAATATTCTTGAACAGTTGCTACTGCCAGTTCTGCTGCTCTCTCATGTGGAAAATGAAATTCTCCTGTTGAAATACAGCAAAATGCTAAACTGTTTAAACCATTAGCATCTGCTAATTCTAAACAAGAGCGATAACTACTCATTAAATCTTTTTCATGATGAGATCGTAATCCACCATCAACAATAGGCCCAACTGTATGTAAAACAGATTGACTCGGCAAATTATAAGCAGGGGTTATCTTCGCCTCACCCGTCTTTTCTAAGTGTCCTTGCTCTTTCATCTGCCGATAACATTCCTGCCGTAATTGAACACCTGCAAAAGTATGAATAGCATTATCAATACACTTGTGATTCGGATAAAAACAACCCAAAAGTTGGCTATTAGCAGCATTAACAATGCCATCTACTTTTAAGGTCGTAATATCACCTCTCCATAGGTATAATTGACCAGAACTCGGAGTCAAATCAGTCAATTTTGTGACTGTTTTTTGTGTTAACTCTTCTTGAAGGTAGGCATTTTGAATATCTAAAAACTCAGCTGACACAGTTTCTGGTGGGCGAACGTTAACCAAAGCTCGTAAAAGTACTTTTTGCTGTTCAACTTCATCAGGGATTACTATACCTGCATATTCTGCTTTTTCTGATAAGAGTATCTTTATTAAATACAATCGCCTTTGTTCTTGGTTCATTATTCCCTCCTTAATTAATTGTTAAAGCGAGACTGAGAAAATCTCAATCTCGCTTTTTATTATCAAAGTACTCTGCTTTTATTGATTATTTACGAACGATACTGATACGTTCTTGGATGTGGTTCCCTTTTTCGATTTCGTCTGCAAAAGCAAGAGCGTAATCAGCATAACTAAGGATACTTTCACCCCGTTCATTTAATGTGAATTGATCACCTGCAAGAATATATTGACCTGTACGCTCACCTTCGGCTTGGAAGTCTGCAGCTGGGCTGACAAATGTCCATTTGACATCATTGCGTTTGCGAAGAACATCAAGTGCATCCGTTTGTGCTTTAGCAAGTGCATAGTATTCTTTCGGAAAATCTGGAGTATCTACCAATTGAACGGTTAGCTCTGGATCAACATATAAGCTACCTGCACCACCGACAACTACAAAACGAGCATCTGAATTAGCCATGATATCTGATAAGTGATTAATCACTTCAACATGCAGATGAAGAGTTTCAGGAGCCCAAGTACCAAATGCGCTAACGACAACTTCAAAATCAGCTACATCTTCCTTTGTGATGGCAAATAAGTCTTTTTGAATATATGTTTGCGCTTTTGAAGCGTTTGTTTCTTCACGACTAAAACCTGTAACATCGTATCCACGACCTACAAGCTCTTCGATGATTAAACGAGCAACACGACCATTTGAACTAATTACTGCAACTTTTGACATTATTTTTTCCTCCAAAAATTTATTTATTAGATGTAATCATAATTGTTACAACCTATGTTCACAGTATAGCAAGTTTTAGATGTAATGTCAATAGTTACACCGAAAAAGTTGTAACTTTTTTTGTTACATCGAAAATATGATATAATTAGTATAAGAAAATTAAAGAAGGAAGAAAAGATGCCATATTCTACACGATTAGCTACTTCAGTTCATATCCTACTAGCTATATATCATTTTGAAAATAAAGAGAAGGTAACTTCTACTTTTCTTGCTAACAGTATTCAAACTAATCCCGTAATTGTCCGAAACTTATTAGGAAAATTACAAAAATCTGGGCTTGTAAAAGTTGAAGCTGGAATAGGTGGAGCTCATTTAACAAAACAACCAGAAGACCTTACTCTCTGGGATATTTTTTTAGCTGTTGAAGATCCTCATAAAACCATTTTTAAACCACATGATGATACCAATCCAAATTGTGAAGTTGGGCGTGTTGTTCACTCTGTTCTTGATCCCCGTCTAAATGAGATTCACACCCAATTTCTACAATCATTAAAGGCAATTAATTTAGCCTCTCTTATTACGGATATGGATAATAAAATCGCACAAAACTAGTCCAAAACTCTTTTTAATAAGGAGTATACTTTCTAGCATTTTATAGTTACTAAAAAGTATCTAAAATTTGGAAGTGATACTAAGTTTAAAAACATATTATAGAAAAAAGCTTATAAAATCAATATTTCTGATATTTAAAACTAATAATGTTAGACTCAAAATCCAGTGTCCTTAAGGACGTGCCGGTTCGACCCCGGCCGCCGGTATAGTTTAAATAAAAGAAACGCTGTAAAAAACAGCGTTTCTTTTGTTTACTGTTAATACTACTAGTTCTAATTTGCTCGTTAGTTATTTTGCCTCATTATCAACTGTACGAGATAATAAGTTGATGTTTGCTTGGGGCTACTATAAAGAATGATAATTTGTTATAATGGAAAATATTACTTGATGGAGGACAAATATGAGATGCAGGTTATTGAGAAGGCACCAGCAAAAATAAATCTCGGTTTGGATATTGTTGGTAAGCGACAAGATGGGCTTCACGAACTATCAATGATTATGATGAGTGTTGATCTGAATGATTATGTTATGGTTTCTAGCTTGAGTGAAGATGAGATTGTGATTGAAACTAATTCTACTCGAATTCCTTCGGATTCTAAAAATGATGTTTATAAGGCCTGTCAATTACTTAAGGAGAAGTATAATATTACATCGGGTGTTAAAATAGTGTTAGAGAAAAAAATACCGGTTTGTGCTGGTATGGGAGGAGGTTCTAGTAATGCTGCGGCAACTTTACGCGCTTTAAATGAATTGTGGAACTTAAATTTGTCGTTGGAAGAGTTAGCTGAAATTGGTGGAAAAATTGGAACAGATGTTCCTTATTGCATATATGGTGGGTGCGCATTAGTCTCAGGTTGGGGTAATGAGGTATCACTTTTAGAATGTGTTCCTAAATTTTGGGTAGTATTAGTCAAGCCAAATTTTGGTATTTCAACACGAACAGTTTTTTCTAATCTAAGTATGGATTCTCTAAGCCATGTTGATATTGAAAATTTAAGAGTTTCTATTTTAGAAAAAGATTATGATGCCATGGTGAATTACATGGGGAATTCCCTTGAATCTATTAGTATTGCTAAGAAACCCTTTATTAATCGTATTAAGGAGAAAATGGTAGAAGCTGGGGCAGATGTGGCTTTGATGACAGGAAGTGGTCCGACAGTTTTTGCTGTTTGTCGTAGTGAGAAGCAAGCTAATCGTGTAGTAAATAGTATGAGAGGCTTTTGTAAAGAAGTGTATAAAGTCAGAACACTTTAAAAGAAGTTTAAGTCTTATAGTTAGAAATAGAGAAGTCGATTATAGGTAATACTACTGAGTCGTGAGAACCTATCTCACGGCAATTGTCTGAGGCAGCTGTGATTTTCAGAATTTACTTGTTAATTGGTAGGGACTAAAATTCCCAAATTGTCAAATTAAGCTAGACTTTTTCACGTAACTCAGAAAAACTTGGTATGGTGTTTGATAATTCAAAGACTTTATAGGAATCTTATTCCTCTTATCAGCTATAGCTGATAAAACTTGCCGCGAAATATAGGTAAAATCCTTCTGGTTAGGCAATCCGTTTAGTCTTAGTAAACCATTGGAGTGTTCATTGAGACCTCGTTGACCGGGACAACCTGGATCGGCAAAGAAAATATTAACGTCATGTGCATTCGAAATAGACTTCCAATTGGAAAACTCTTTCCCACAATCAAAAGTAATCGACTTAAAGAGATGACTGGGAACTTGAGACAGCCATTGATTGATGGCTTCCTCAATATCACTTGCTTTTCGTCCCTTAGTTTTCAGTGTAATGATGGCTTTTGAGAGGCGTTCTACTAAGGTAATGACCGCACTTTTGTGTTTCTCGCCAACAATGGTATCTCCTTCTAGGTGTCCGAACTCTGAATGAAAATCAGGATAGAGTTCAGCTCTTTCCCGTAAATCTCTGCGAAAGGCTTGTTTTCCACTTTTTTTGCTATAACCATTTGGTTTTCGTTTTCCTTTTCAAGGGAGGTCTTCCTTCTTGAAAATACCAGGGTCTGCTAGCCGATAGAGAGTTCTCCTAGAACAAGAAATCCTATCTGGATAAGTTCCTTTAATGACATCAAGGCTCCAGCTTCGATCTAAATAAGTTTGAATAACGTCTTTTTCTGCTTGCGACAGACTTATTTTCCTCCGACCGCAGCGTTTCTTATTGGCTTTATAGTGTTCATAATAGTCGTAGGCAGAATGTCCGTCTTTGAGAAAGTTGATAACATGATAGACGGCCTGCTTTGATCTTCCAAGAGCTATCATGATATCTGTAACTTTTATACCTTCTTTGTAGTAAGCCTCTATCATGACGAGTTCATTTGTGGTTCATGAGTGTAGGTCATTTATGTTAGTTCCTTTCAGACAAATGTGGTAGTTTATCTGAACCTAACATAGATGGCTTTTTTCTGTCTAGCTTAATTTTACAAATTGGGATTTGAAAAAAGAGGTAGAGTTTTAAATAAGAATACTTAGTTTTGAGAACTTGTGTGACTTAGGGATTGATTGTCAGAACTACTATTACTAATAAGTAGTTGATCTTTCAAAATTACTTTTGCCTATTTTTACACTCAGAGAGCAAGAAATAGACGAAACATCATTGCTACCTTACTATTTTTATGTTATGATGTAGGAGTATTAAATTAACTGGTTAAGGAAATAGGCTGTGGAAAAATTATCAATTAAATTGGATCAGACGCTGAATTATATTTTGTTAAAGGCTGAAAATCAACATGAGCTGTTGATTGGAGATTGTCGTAGTGACGTTAAGGTGACCAATACTCAGGAGCATATTTTAATGCTATTATCTGAAAAGCAGTTGACTAACTCGGAGCTGGCGAAACATTTACATATTTCTCAGGCAGCTGTGACTAAGGCAGTAAAATCTTTAGTGCGTATGGGGCTTTTAGAGACTCAGAAGGATACTAAGGATGCTCGAGTGACATATTTTGTGTTGACGGATGAAGCGAGACCTATTGCAGAAGAGCATCGTCATCATCACGAGGAGACTTTGGGAGCATATGGGGAATTGTTAAAAAGATATTCAAATAGTGAAAAGAGTATTATTTATCGATTTTTAGATGATTTAAGTAAGGAGTTAGGGGAATCATGAGATATATAACTGTAACAGATTTGTCATTTCAATATGATGCTGATCCTGTATTAGAGCATATTAATTATCATTTGGATAGTGGGGAGTTTGTTACTTTAACAGGAGAAAATGGTGCGGCAAAATCTACCTTGATTAAAGCGACTTTGGGAATCTTAAAACCTAAGGTAGGTTTGGTTGAAATTGCAAAGCACAATACTAGTGGAAAAAAATTGCGCATTGCTTATTTGCCACAACAAATTGCTAGCTTTAATGCCGGCTTCCCTTCGACAGTTTATGAATTTGTTAAATCTGGACGCTACCCTAGACAGGGCTGGTTTCGACGGTTGACGCAACATGATGAAGAGCATATCAAAGTTAGTTTAGAATCAGTTGGAATGTGGGAAAATCGTCATAAGCGAATTGGTGCTCTTAGTGGTGGTCAAAAACAACGTGTCGTGATTGCACGTATGTTTGCCAGTGATCCCGATATTTTTGTGCTAGATGAACCAACAACGGGAATGGATGCTGGTACGGCAAAAACATTTTATCAATTGATGTCACATAGTGTGAAAAATCATGGAAAATCTGTTTTGATGATCACACATGATCCCGATGAAGTGAGTGATTACACTAATCGTAATATCCACCTCGTACGAAATCAAGATCTACCATGGCGTTGTTTTAATGTCCACGATAGAGATGAAAGAGGTGAGGAAGCATGATGGATATTTTAGCTTATGATTTTATGCAGCGAGCTTTGCTGGCTGTGGCTGCTATGAGCATTTTTGCGCCTATATTAGGAATTTTTTTGATTTTGCGTCGCCAGAGCTTGATGAGTGATACCTTAAGCCATGTTTCTTTATCAGGTGTGGCTGTTGGTGTGGTTTTAGGAGTTTCTCCCACTTGGACGACTATTATAGTTGTTGTTATTGCAGCAATTGTGCTGGAGTATCTGAGAACAGTTTATAAGCATTACATGGAAATTTCAACAGCTATTTTGATGTCGATGGGACTGGCATTATCTCTTATTATTATGAGTAAGGCAGATAATTCTAGCAGTTTAAGTTTGGATCAATATTTGTTTGGCTCTGTTATTACGATTAGTCAAGAACAAGTAATAGCTTTATTTCTTATTGCAGCTACTATTGTTCTACTGACATTTTTATTTATTCGTCCCATGTATATTTTAACTTTTGATGAAGACACTGCTTTTGTTGATGGATTACCAGTTCGGGCGATGTCAATTGCCTTTAATATTGTGACTGGTGTTGCAATCGCCTTAATGATACCAGCAGCGGGAGCATTACTTGTTTCTACTATCATGGTTTTACCAGCTAGTATTGCTATGAGATTGGGTCGGAGTTTTAAGGCTGTTATTTTTATTGGGATGTTGATTAGTGTGATTGCCATGATTGGAGGAATCTTCTTGTCTTACTGGGCTGAGACTCCTGCTAGCGCCACGATTACTATGATTTTGATTATTTTATTTGTTTTTGTGAGTCTAGTTAATCGACTACTAAAAATCTAACGTAAGTTTGGTAATATAAAATGGTGAGAGGTCGGATCTTCATCCTATCTCTTTCTTTATGCAACAGAGTATAATAAAAACGAGAGCTATTTGGCTCTCGTTTTATTGGTAAAGGGATTTAAATTTTTCTCGTCGTTCTTGGCGTTTCTTTTCAAAGAAAGCAGCTCCTAAGAAGGAGACTATTGGCCTTAAGATATAGAAATAAAAGGCAACTGTTGGGTTAAAGTAGGCAAATATAATAACTGTAAGGTTGAAAATAGCAACTGTTAGTAGTTGACGTAAATGAGCGACAGAGGCAAATTTGCGCGTGTAAGTCGTTCCAGAAAACTTTTCTTGTATGACAAAATAATTTAAGATTGACTGGCAAAGATTGACTGCAATCGTGACAATACCATATCCAACAACTGCACTTGTTGTAATACCTTCCATCATCCATCTTGTAAAGAGGGGAATGAGAGCAAGTGTTGCCATAAAATTGAATTGAACAATTAAGATTTTGCTAGTTGCATGTTCAATCTGGCCGAGAATCTTGTGGTTATCATACCAAAAATCCGCTACGATGAAAAAGGATACAAAGAAGATAAGGATACCTGTTAAAAATGATGTAAATCAATGGTATCGCTTGGTAGCGGAATTTCTAATAACATCATGGTGATAATCACTCCGATAACAGCATCAGAGAAGACCTCTATATGTTCTTTCAAGCGTTTGGCACGACGTATTTTATCATCGTGATAGACTTGTTCTAGAGCCTTTTGCCGTTCCTTGGCAGATAGCTTCTCTAACTCGGGATGAAGGAGGCTGGCCTCTTGTGCCATTTGTTCAAAGTAGTCATTCCAATCCTTTTGTTTTTCTGTCTTTTCTTTCACCTTCTGCATGTCGTTCTCCTAGTAGGTCAAGACAGAATATTTTTTCTTCCCACGGCGGATAACTGTTAATTCGTTGTCAATCTTGTCACTGTCAGAAAGGCTGTAATCTAGATCTTGTACACGTTCTCCATTGATGTAGATGGCACCGTTTTGGACATCTTCTCGAGCTTGGCGCTTAGATGGACTAATACCAGCAGTCACTAAGATGTCGACGATATTAAGGTTATCGTCAGCTTGTACGGCGTAGTTTGGTACATTGCTAAGACCTTGTTTAAGTTCCTTAGCAGAGAGGTTTTTGATATTTCCTGCAAATAGTTGCTCTGTGATGTTGAGAGCTTGCTTGTAAGCTTCCTCACCGTGTACAAGTGTTACAACTTCTTTAGCCAAGATTTTTTGGGCTAAACGTTCATGACGGGCAGCGTTAAATTGTTCCTCAATCTCTGCAATCTCATCAAGGGATAAGAAAGTAAAGATTTTCAAGAAACGGACAGCATCATCGTCCATGACATTGAGCCAGAACTGGTACATTTGGTAAGGAGATGTTTTATCGGCATCTAACCAAACGGCGTTACCTTCTGATTTACCAAATTTCTTTCCAGTTGAGTCTGTGATGAGTGGAACAGTCATGACATGTCCTATTTTATCTGCTTTACGGCGAAGCAATTCAGTACCTGCTGTCATGTTGCCCCATTGGTCAGAACCACCGATTTGGAGGGTAACATTATGGGTACGATTGAGTTCGTAAAAATCATAGCCTTGCATGATTTGGTAGGCGAATTCGGTGTAAGAAATCCCTGTTTCGATACGTTTTTTGACAGAGTCTTTACTCATCATGTAGTTAACGGTAAAGTATTTTCCGACATCACGTAAGAAGTCGATAAAGCTAATAGTTCCAAACCAGTCGTAGTTGTTAACCATTTCGGCTTTATTGTCACCATTTTCAAAATTGAGGAAACGAGAGAGTTGACCTTGGATTTTAGTAACCCATCCCTCTACCGTTTCTTTGGTTTGAAGGCTGCGCTCTGCGTCTTTGAAAGAGGGATCACCGATCAGACCAGTAGCTCCACCAACTAGAGCGTAAGGTTTGTGCCCTGCTAATTGCAAGTGACGGCAGACGAGGATTGGTACCAAATGCCCCAAATGCAGGCTGTCGGCAGTTGGGTCGTAGCCAGAATAATAGGATACTTGCCCTTCTGTTAATGCTTTTACTAGGGCTTCTTCATCAGTCGTTTGAAAGACCAAGCCACGTGCTTTGAGTTCTTCGAAAATATTCATGAGCTTTCTCCATTTCTATAATGTTTCTAGACCATTATAGCAGAAAAAACTTGGTGAGTGCAAGGTTTTCGCAATTTTGCTATAATGTAAAATGAGGTGTTTTTATGTCTAAATTAAAAAAATCATCCGCTCCTAAAGAATCAAAGGACAGGTTTACTTTGTCAGATATTGGAGCTATTATTTTACGGACAATGAAGTTGATGTCTAACTTCGTTCATGTGTTATTACTTTTATTATTTATGTTAGGGCTGGGGATGGCTTTTGGCTATCTTGGTAGCCAAATTGAAAATGTCAAGATTCCAAGTAAGACGTCTTTGGTATCACAGGTTGATGCCTTGACCCGTATTTCAAAAATGAATTACTCTGATGGGAGTTTGATTGCGAATATTGATACCGATTTATTACGTACTCCAGTTGAAAGCTCTGCTATTTCAGAAAATGTCAAAAAAGCTGTTATTGCAACTGAGGATGAAAATTTTGAAAGCCATAATGGTGTAGTGCCTAAGGCAGTGTTTAGAGCAACTTTAACCTCTGTTCTTGGCTTGGGTGAAACCAGTGGTGGATCAACTTTGACGCAACAATTAATCAAACAACAGGTGTTAGGAGATGATCCTACTTTCAGTCGTAAATCGAAAGAAATTATCTATGCTTTAGCCCTGGAACGCTATACGGATAAGGATAATATTTTAACCGATTACCTTAATGTCTCTCCTTTTGGGCGTAATTATCAAGGGCGTAATATTGCTGGGATCGAAGAAGCTGCTCAAGGGATTTTCGGAAAATCTGCTGCAGATTTAACGCTTCCACAAGCCGCATTTTTAGCCGGATTGCCACAAAGTCCAATCGTCTATTCTCCTTATAATGCTGATGGTAGTTTTAAAAGTGATGAGGAAATGGCTTTAGGAATCAAACGCTCACAAAATGTTTTATACAGTATGTATCGTGCAGGAGTATTGTCTCAATCAGACTATGAAAGTTACAAAGCATATGATATAAAACAGGACTTTAGACAACCAGAAGCTGCAGAGGCTGTTAGCCATGATTATCTTTACCATGAGGTCTTCTCTGAAGCACAGACAATCATGTATGACTATCTGATCAAGGAAGATAATGTTTCAGAAGCTGATTTGAAAAATGAAGATGTTCAAAGTTCATATGTGGAAAAAGCAGCCCAAGCCCTACGTTTAGGAGGCTATACCGTTTCTACAACCATTAATAAAGGGATTTACGAAGCTATGCAGACAGCAGCAGCTCAATATGGTAGTCTTTTGGATGATGGGACCGGTACTGTTGAAATGGGAAATGTTCTTATGGATAATAGCACAGGAGCTATTCTAGGTTTTGTTGGCGGTCGTGATTATAGCACTAACCAAAATAACCATGCATTTGATACGGAACGCTCACCAGGTTCAAGTATTAAGCCAATTTTGGCATATGCACCAGCTATTGATCAAGGCTTAATGGGATCAGCAAGTATTTTGTCGAATTATCCGACAACCTTCTCTAGCGGGGAATCTATTATGCACGACGATAGTAAGGGGACAGCTGCCATGACACTTCAAGATGCTTTAAATACGTCTTGGAATATCCCTACTTTTTGGACGTATAAATTGCTTCAATCCAGTGGTGTCAATGTTCAAGGCTACATGGAAAAAATGGGCTATGACATCCCAGATTATAGTATTGAAAGTCTCCCAATGGGTGGGGGAGCTGATATGACTGTTGCTCAACAAACTAATGGCTACCAAACTCTGGCGAATAAAGGGGAATATCACGAGAAACATATGGTAGATAAAATTACGGCAGCTGATGGGACAGTTATTTATGAGTACGATACAACTCCAACCCAAGTTTATTCAGCAGCGGCAGCGACTATCATGGTTGACCTAATGCGTGGTGTGATTACCTCTGGGACAACGACTCCTTTCTTAGATAATCTAAAATCGATTAATCCAACTTTAGCAGGTGCTGATTGGGTTGGTAAAACGGGGACAAGTAATACCTATGTTGACTCATGGTTAATGTTATCAACTCCAACGGTGACTCTAGGATCATGGACAGGACATGATGACAATACGCCAATGTCCTCAACCTCTTATAGCAATCAAGCGCGCTATGTCTCTAATTTGGTTAATAGTATTTACCAAGCAGATAGTAACATTTTTGGAATTGGACAGAAGTTCCAGCTAGATGATAGCGTGATTAAATCAACGGTTCTCAAGTCAACAGGACAAAAACCAGGAACTGTCTCAGTCAATGGACGGAGCGTAACCGTTAATGGAGAAACAACCACTAGTTATTGGGCAAAAAATGGCGCACCTGTTACCACTTATGACTTTATGATTGGTGGGACAGATGCTGATCGTCAAAGCGCGTGGGCTAGTATTGTTGGCTCATCTAACTCAAGTAGCACAAGGTCATCTCGTACCTCAAGTTCCTCTACAAATAACAACTAGAAATCTTGTCAAAATGATCAAAATAGGGTATAATACTATGGAGTATTTGTCGTCTGCTTTGATTGAAATATTGTCCAATCAGGGCTTACAGCAGTTAAATCAAACTTTCATAAAGGAGATTTAGCTGCTCTTTTTGTGCCTATTTTTAGGAAAATGATGTTTTGTAACATAAAAATAAAGATTCTAAAAATTCACAATTAGGACAAAGAATTGGAAAATAGTGGTTTACTGATTCAGTAAATTTTTGAGAGAAAAAGGAGCTAAAAACTTGGCAGGACATGAAGTTCAATACGGGAAACACCGTACACGTCGTAGCTTTTCAAGAATCAAAGAAGTTCTTGATTTACCAAACTTGATTGAAATTCAAACCGATTCATTCCAAGATTTCCTTGATCAAGGTTTGAAAGAGGTATTTGAAGATGTGCTTCCAGTGTCAAACTTTACAGACACTATGGAGCTTGAATTTGTTGGTTATGAGCTAAAAGAGCCTAAATATACTCTAGAAGAAGCGCGTGCTCATGATGCAAACTATTCAGCCCCAATTTTTGTCACTTTCCGCTTAGTGAACAAGGAAACGGGAGAGATTAAGACGCAGGAAGTGTTCTTTGGAGATTTCCCATTGATGACAGAGATGGGAACATTTATTATCAATGGTGCTGAGCGTATTATTGTATCGCAGTTGGTTCGCTCACCAGGTGTTTATTTCCATGATAAAGTGGATAAAAATGGGAAGGTCGGTTACGGCTCAACTGTTATCCCAAACCGTGGAGCTTGGTTGGAATTAGAAACTGACTCAAAAGATATTGCTTATACGCGTATTGATCGCACTCGTAAAATTCCATTTACAACACTTGTGCGAGCACTTGGTTTTTCAGGTGACGACGAAATTATTGATATCTTTGGTGATGGCGACTTGGTTCGTAACACGATTGAAAAAGATACGCATAAAAATCCAAATGATTCTCGCACAGATGAAGCACTTAAAGAAATTTATGAACGTCTTCGTCCAGGAGAGCCTAAAACTGCCGATAGTTCACGTAGTTTGTTGATAGCTCGATTCTTTGATGCACGTCGTTATGATTTGGCAGCAGTTGGACGCTATAAAATCAATAAAAAGCTTAGTGTCAAGACCCGTCTTTTAAACCAAACGATTGCAGAGAATTTGGTGGATCCTGAAACAGGAGAGATTCTTGTTGAGGCAGGAACTGTGATGACACGCAAAGTCATTGATTCTATTGCAGAGCATTTGGATGGAGATTTGAATAAATTAGTTTATACTCCAAATGATTATGCTGTTTTAACAGAGCCGGTTATCCTTCAAAAATTTAAAGTGGTGGCACCAAATGATCCAGATCGCGTCATCACCATTATCGGTAATGGTAATCCAGATGATAAAGTTCGTATCGTAACTCCTGCTGATATCTTAGCTGAAATCAACTACTTCTTGAACTTAGCAGAAGGTCTTGGAAAAGTGGATGATATCGACCATCTAGGAAATCGTCGCATTCGTGCCGTTGGTGAGCTCCTTGCTAACCAATTCCGTATTGGTCTTGCACGTATGGAACGTAACGTTCGTGAGCGTATGTCTGTGCAAGATAATGATGTTTTGACGCCACAGCAAATCATTAACATCCGTCCAGTTACAGCAGCTATTAAAGAGTTCTTTGGTTCATCACAGTTGTCACAGTTCATGGACCAACATAACCCACTTTCTGAGTTGTCTCACAAACGTCGTTTATCAGCCTTAGGACCTGGAGGTTTGACACGTGATCGTGCGGGATATGAAGTTCGAGACGTTCACTATACTCACTATGGTCGTATGTGTCCCATTGAGACACCTGAGGGACCAAACATTGGTTTGATTAACAACTTGTCGTCTTATGGTCATTTAAACAAATACGGCTTTATCCAAACACCGTATCGTAAGGTTGACCCAGAAACGCGTGCCGTAACAAATGAGATTGTATGGTTGACAGCCGATGAAGAAGATGAATACACTGTTGCACAGGCTAATTCAAAACTAAATGAAGATGGTACTTTTGCAGAGGAAATCGTTATGGGACGTCATCAAGGTAATAACCAAGAATTCCCATCAAGTGTTGTAGATTATATGGATGTTTCACCTAAACAGGTAGTTGCGGTTGCGACAGCATGTATTCCTTTCCTTGAAAACGATGACTCTAACCGTGCCCTCATGGGTGCCAACATGCAACGTCAGGCGGTTCCATTGATCAACCCACAAGCACCGTATGTTGGTACAGGTATGGAATATCAAGCTGCACATGATTCAGGAGCAGCTGTGATTGCGCAACATGCTGGTAAAGTTATCTATTCTGATGCTGATCGTGTTGAAGTTCGTCGTGAGGATGGCTCACTTGATGTTTACAAAGTGACAAAATTCCGTCGTTCTAACTCTGGTACTGCCTATAACCAACGTACCTTGGTTAAAGAGGGAGATATTGTTGAAAAAGGTGACTTTATCGCAGATGGTCCTTCCATGGAAAAAGGTGAGATGGCTCTTGGTCAAAACCCAATTGTCGCTTACATGACTTGGGAAGGTTATAACTTTGAGGATGCTGTTATCATGAGTGAACGATTGGTGAAAGAAGATGTTTACACATCTGTTCACCTGGAGGAGTTTGAAAGTGAAACACGTGATACTAAGTTAGGACCTGAAGAAATTACGCGTGAAATTCCAAACGTTGGTGAAGAAGCCCTTAAAGATCTCGATGAAATGGGAATTATTCGTATTGGTGCAGAGGTTAAAGAGGGCGATATTCTTGTTGGTAAAGTAACGCCTAAAGGTGAAAAGGACCTCTCAGCCGAAGAGCGCTTATTACATGCCATCTTTGGAGATAAGTCACGTGAAGTACGTGATACATCACTTCGTGTTCCACACGGTGGTGATGGTGTTGTTCGTGATGTTAAAATCTTTACACGTGCTAATGGTGATGAACTACAATCTGGTGTCAATATGCTGGTGCGTGTTTACATCGCTCAAAAACGTAAAATCAAAGTTGGAGATAAGATGGCCGGTCGTCACGGTAACAAGGGTGTCGTGTCACGTATTGTACCTGTTGAGGATATGCCGTATCTTCCAGACGGAACACCAGTGGATATCATGCTGAACCCTCTTGGGGTACCATCACGTATGAACATCGGTCAGGTTATGGAACTTCACTTAGGTATGGCTGCACGTAACTTGGGCATTCATGTTGCTACACCAGTCTTTGATGGAGCTTCATCAGAGGATCTTTGGGACACTGTTCGTGAAGCAGGTATGGATTCAGATGCTAAGACAGTCCTTTATGATGGTCGTACAGGTGAGCCTTTTGATAACCGTGTGTCTGTTGGGGTCATGTACATGATCAAGCTCCACCACATGGTTGATGATAAACTCCATGCCCGTTCAGTCGGACCATACTCACTTGTCACACAACAGCCACTCGGAGGTAAAGCTCAGTTTGGTGGACAGCGTTTCGGTGAGATGGAGGTTTGGGCTCTTGAGGCTTATGGTGCATCAAATGTTCTTCAAGAAATCTTGACTTACAAGTCAGATGATGTGACTGGTCGTTTGAAAGCCTATGAAGCCATTACAAAAGGTAAGCCAATTCCAAAACCTGGTGTACCAGAATCATTCCGCGTTCTTGTTAAAGAATTGCAATCACTCGGTCTTGATATGCGTGTCCTTGATGAAGATGATAATGAAGTAGAACTTCGTGATCTTGATGAAGGAGAAGATGATGACGTGATGCACGTTGATGATCTTGAAAAAGCACGTGAAAAGCAAGCGCGTGAAGCTGCTGAATTTGCAAGCGAAGAAGAGAAAAGAGACTAACGCTAACTAAAGATAGAAGAGAGGAAAAACTCTCTTCTGTCTGATTTAGTTATGAAGAAATAGTTTAGAGGGTAACCTCTTGATTCGATTTAGAAAGGTAATAAATAGTGGTTGACGTAAATCGTTTTAAAAGTATGCAAATCACATTAGCCTCACCAAATAAAGTCCGTTCATGGTCTTATGGTGAAGTTAAAAAACCTGAAACTATCAACTACCGTACATTGAAACCAGAACGTGAAGGACTTTTTGATGAAGTTATTTTTGGTCCAACAAAAGACTGGGAATGTTCGTGTGGAAAATACAAGCGTATTCGTTACAAAGGTATTGTCTGTGACCGCTGTGGTGTAGAGGTAACACGAGCTAAGGTTCGTCGTGAACGTATGGGGCATATTGAGTTAAAAGCTCCAGTTTCACATATCTGGTACTTTAAAGGAATTCCATCACGTATGGGATTAACACTTGATATGAGTCCACGTGCGCTTGAAGAGGTTATCTATTTTGCAGCCTATGTGGTGATTGATCCAATGGATACCCCACTGGAGGCAAAATCTCTCTTGACAGAAAGAGAATACCGTGAAAAGTTACAAGAGTACGGTCAAGGATCTTTTATCGCTAAGATGGGAGCTGAGGCTATTCAAGATCTTCTTAAGCGTGTTGACCTTGAGTCAGAAATTGCGACGTTAAAAGAAGAACTTAAAACAGCTTCTGGCCAAAAACGTATTAAAGCAGTCCGTCGTTTAGACGTTTTAGATGCTTTCTATAAATCTGGTAATAAACCGGAGTGGATGATTTTAAATATTTTGCCAGTCATTCCACCTGATCTTCGTCCGATGGTACAATTGGATGGTGGTCGTTTTGCAGCATCAGATTTAAACGACCTTTATCGTCGTGTGATTAACCGTAATAACCGTTTGGCTCGTCTTTTAGAGCTTAATGCTCCAGGTATCATCGTACAAAATGAGAAGCGTATGCTTCAAGAAGCGGTAGATGCTTTGATTGATAATGGTCGCCGTGGTCGTCCTATTACAGGACCAGGTAGCCGTCCGCTTAAATCACTCAGTCACATGCTTAAAGGTAAGCAAGGACGTTTCCGTCAAAACTTGCTTGGTAAGCGTGTTGACTTCTCAGGACGTTCCGTTATCGCTGTTGGTCCAACTCTGAAAATGTATCAGTGTGGTGTGCCACGTGAAATGGCCATTGAGCTCTTTAAGCCGTTTGTAATGCGTGAAATTGTAGCTAAAAATATTGCGCAAAACGTTAAAGCAGCAAAACGTTTGATTGAACGTGGGGATGATCGCATTTGGGATATCTTGGAAGAAGTGATCAAAGAGCACCCTGTTCTGTTGAACCGCGCACCAACTCTTCACCGTTTGGGTATTCAAGCTTTTGAACCAGTCCTTATCGATGGTAAAGCCCTTCGCTTGCACCCACTTGTCTGTGAAGCCTACAACGCGGACTTTGACGGTGACCAAATGGCGATTCACGTTCCATTGTCAGAAGAAGCTCAAGCTGAAGCACGTCTTTTGATGCTTGCGGCTGAACATATCTTGAACCCTAAAGATGGTAAACCTGTTGTTACTCCATCTCAGGATATGGTATTGGGGAACTATTACTTGACCATGGAAGATGCTGGTCGTGAGGGTGAAGGAATGGTCTTCAAGGATGCAGATGAAGCGGTGATGGCTTATCGTAATGGTTATGTTCATTTGCATTCACGTGTGGGAATTGCTGTTGATAGTATGCCAAATAAACCTTGGAAAGATAACCAACGTCATAAAATTATGATCACAACAGTTGGTAAAATTCTTTTCAATGCGGTTATTCCAGATGATCTTCCATATCTTCAAGAACCAAATAATGCTAACTTGACAGAAGGAACACCAGATAAATACTTCCTTGAGCCAGGTTCAGACATTAAAGCTGCTATTGCAGACTTAGAGTTAAATGTTCCATTCAAGAAGAAAAATCTTGGAAATATTATTGCAGAGACCTTTAAACGTCTTCGTACAACTGAGACTTCTGCCTTCCTTGATCGTCTAAAAGACCTTGGATATTATCACTCAACCTTAGCAGGTCTTACAGTGGGTATTGCAGATATCCCAGTGATTGATAATAAACAAGAAATCATTGATGCTGCTCACCACAAAGTTGAAGAAATCAATAAAGCATTCCGTCGTGGTTTGATGACGGATGATGACCGTTATGTAGCAGTCACAACAACTTGGCGTGAAGCAAAAGAAGCTCTTGAAAAACGCTTGATTGAAACACAAGATCCTAAGAACCCAATCGTTATGATGATGGACTCTGGAGCGCGTGGTAACATCTCAAACTTCTCACAGCTTGCCGGTATGCGTGGTCTGATGGCAGCTCCTAACGGACGCATCATGGAACTTCCGATCCTGTCAAACTTCCGTGAAGGACTTTCGGTATTGGAAATGTTCTTCTCAACTCACGGTGCTCGTAAAGGTATGACCGATACAGCCCTTAAGACTGCCGATTCAGGATACCTTACTCGTCGTTTGGTTGATGTGGCTCAAGATGTTATTATCCGTGAGGATGATTGTGGCACTGATCGTGGTTTGACCATTACAGCCATTACAGATGGTAAAGAGGTCACAGAAACACTTGAAGAGCGCTTGACAGGTCGTTATACTAAGAAATCTGTTAAACATCCTGAAACAGGCGAATTACTTATCGGTCCAAATAAACTGATCACTGAAGATAAGGCTGTTGAGATTGTCAAGGCTGGTGTAGAAGAAGTGACAATCCGTTCTGTCTTTACATGTAATACACGTCATGGTGTTTGCCGTCACTGTTATGGTATTAACTTGGCAACAGGAGATGCGGTTGAGGTCGGAGAAGCAGTTGGAACGATCGCCGCTCAATCTATCGGTGAGCCAGGTACACAGCTTACCATGCGTACCTTCCACACGGGAGGGGTTGCCTCAAATACAGATATAACTCAAGGTCTTCCTCGTATCCAAGAGATCTTTGAAGCTCGTAATCCTAAAGGGGAAGCGGTTATCACTGAAGTTAAAGGTGAAGTTGTTAAAATTGAAGAAGATGCCGCAACGCGTACGAAGAAAGTTTATGTCGAGGGACAAACTGGTAAAGGTGAATATGTGGTACCATTCACAGCGCGTATGAAAGTCGAAGTTGGGGACCAAATTGCACGTGGTGCTGCTCTGACAGAAGGTTCTATTCAACCAAAACGTTTGCTTGAGGTGCGTGATGCCCTTTCAGTAGAAACTTATCTTCTTGCTGAGGTACAAAAAGTTTACCGTAGCCAAGGGGTAGAAATCGGAGACAAACACGTTGAGGTTATGGTACGTCAGATGCTTCGTAAGGTTCGTGTCATGGATCCAGGGGATACAGATCTTCTACCAGGTACTTTGATGGACATCTCAGACTTTACAGATGCTAACAAAGATACTGTTATTTCAGGTGGTATTCCTGCAACAAGTCGTCCAGTGCTTATGGGAATTACTAAAGCTTCACTTGAGACAAATTCATTCTTGTCGGCAGCTTCATTCCAAGAAACAACACGTGTTCTGACAGATGCGGCTATCCGTGGTAAGAAAGATCATTTACTTGGTCTTAAAGAAAATGTTATTATCGGTAAAATCATTCCAGCTGGTACTGGTATGGCACGTTACCGTAATATTGAACCACAAGCTGTCAATGAGATTGAAACACTTGAAGAAGAATCTGTGACAGTGACAGAATAATAAACAGAGAGATTGGTTGATCCAATCTCTTTTTTATGTCTTAATCGTTTTAGCTTTTGGTTTTAGTTGAGCAAAATCTTTCAAAATTATCCTTCTTTTTTATATAATAGAAGCCAAAGTAAGGAAGGTATGAGCAGATGTATCATGTAGTAGAGATGAAGGGGGATTTTGAACCCTGGTGGTTTTTAGAAGATTGGCAAGAAGATATTGTAAAAGTCCAGGAATTTGATGATTACTATGAGGCATTAAAATGGTATAAGGTAGCTTGGCGTCGTCTGTATGCGGAATTTCCTCATTTTAATAGCCGTAGTGATCTCATGTCAGCTTTTTGGGATGAAACAGAGCAAAGATGGTGTGAGGAATGTGATGAATACCTCCAACAGTACCACTCTATTTTATTATTATCCGATTGGGAAAAAATTCCAGACTCTTGGTGCAGACCTGGCTATAAAAAGAAAAATTGCCAAATTAAGCATCAAACCTGTCAAATAAAGAAAGAAAAAACCGTTAATTAGCGGTTTTTTTATTTTGTCTTTCCGAATAAATTAGTAGGAGGAGATATGATACAGAATTTTGGAAAAGAGTTAATTTCATTTGCTGTAGCAAAACAGGCCCAAGATCTATATTTATTACCTTGTGGGGCCAACTATAATATTTTTATCCGATCAGGAGAAAAGAAGGAGTATTTGCAATATGATGATCATCTTGATTTGTCTCATCTTATTAGTCACTTTAAATTTATGGCAGGAATGAATGTTGGTGAGCAACGTCGCCCACAACTAGGTTCTTGTGATTATGTTTATGAGCAAGGAAAATCAGTTGCCTTGCGTCTATCCAGCGTTGGGGATTATAAAGGACAAGAAAGTTTAGTGATTAGATTACTTCATGATGGTCAGTCTGATTTAAAATTTTGGGACGATAGTGATAAAAAAGTCGGGGAAGCTGTCAGTGGGAGAGGGTTGTATCTTTTTTCGGGTCCTGTAGGTAGTGGAAAAACCAGCTTGATGTACCAATTAGCTAAGGAAAAATTTTCTAACCAGCAGATTATTACAATTGAGGACCCAGTTGAAATCAAACAGAAAGAGATGTTACAACTACAGCTTAATGAAAGTATTGGAATGACTTATGATAGTTTGATTAAGTTGTCTCTTAGGCATCGTCCTGATTTATTGATTATTGGTGAAATTAGAGATTATGAAACAGCCCGTGCGGTTGTTAGAGCTAGCTTAACAGGGACTACGATTTTTTCAACCGTTCATGCTAAGAGTATCAAAGGAGTGTATGCAAGGCTACTAGAGCTGGGCGTTTCAGAATCAGAGTTAAAAAATAGTTTACAGGCTATTTTTTATCAACGTTTAATTAAAGGAGGAGGGTTAGTTGATGTGGCAAAAGAAAATTTCCAACAGCACTCAGCAAGAGTTTGGAATCAAAGCCTTGAAAAACTTTTTGACCAAGGAGAGATCACTCTTTCAGAAAAAATCACAGAAAGCATTAAAGATTGAGCAACAAAAAAAGATTATTCAGCTTTTTAGTAATCTTTATTCTAGTGGTTTTCATTTATCAGAAGTTGTAACGTTTTTAGAGCATAGTCGTTTGTTAGCACCAGTTTATATTAAGAGGATGCAGTCTTCTTTAGTAGCTGGTAAGAATTTGTCACAAATTATGGCGGAGCTCTCTTTTTCTGAAGCGGTTGTGACACAATTATCCTTATCTGAAATTCATGGAAATGTTTCACTTAGTTTGGAGAAAATTGAGAGCCATCTAGAGCAGATAATATCTGTTAGAAAAAAATTGTTTGAGGTAGCAAGTTATCCTTTTATCTTATTGATCTTTCTTGTTGTGATTATGCTTGGATTACGTCAGTATCTTTTACCACAATTGGAAGGGGATAATCTTGCAGTAAAGGTCCTTAATCAACTCCCACAAATTTTTTTGATGACTGTGATGTGTCTTTTTTTCACAGTTATCCTAGCGAGATGGTACTTTAAGCGAAAGAGCCGTCTGGCATCTGTGACATTTTGGTCGAAGGTTCCAGTGATTAGATCTTATGTTAGGCTTTATTTGACCGCTTACTATGCTAGAGAGTGGGGAAATTTACTGGGGCAGGGACTGGAGATTCCTCAAATTATTAAGATTATGACAGATCAGCCAAAGTCTTTGTTTAAAGAGGTAGGAGAGGATTTAGAAAAAGCTTTTTTGTCAGGTCATTCCTTTCATGAGCAAATTTTAAGTTACTCCTTTTTTCTGCCTGAATTGAGTTTGATGATTGAATATGGACAAATCAAAGCCAAGCTGGGCAGTGAATTAGAGATTTATGCTCAGGAAAAATGGGAAACATTTTTTCAAAAAATTAATGCCAGTATGCAAATTATTCAGCCCATAGTTTTTATTTTTGTAGCACTAATGATTGTGATGATTTATGCAGCAATGTTACTGCCTATGTATCAAAATATGGAGGTTCAATTTTAAATGAAAAATTTACAAAACGTTTTAAAGAAGTTTAATATGAAACAAAAGAAGCTTCAAGCGTTTACACTTATAGAGATGTTGGTGGTTCTTCTAATTATCAGTGTCTTACTACTTCTTTTTGTCCCTAATCTGACCAAACAAAAAGAAAAGGTCGAAAAGACAGGAAATGCAGCGGTGGTTAAAGTTGTTGAAAGCCAAGCAGAGCTATATGCCTTAAACGGAGAAACGGCTACCCTCTCTAAATTGACGTCAGAAGGGTATATTACTGAAAAACAAGCAGAAAGTTATCGTCACTATGCTGAAGAGCAAAAAATTCCGAATTAAAGGCTTTACCCTTCTTGAAAGTCTTTTGGTTTTATCCGTCACTAGTTTTGTGGTCCTTAGTTTTAGTGCAACTTTTAAAGGAGTGCTATCTCAAGTAGAGGAGGATTTGTTTTTTATTTCTTTTGAACATCTTTATAGAGATAGTCAATCTTTATCAGCTTTACGTTCAGAGCCCGTTCAGCTAGTGTTATCGGATGGTGTTATTTCAAATGGTCAAACCAGTCTTGCTCTTCCTAAGGGAGTAACAGTTGAAAATGGTCTCAACTTAAGGTTTGATCACAGGGGCGGAAATTCCTCTATGAAAAAAATTAGCTTTCAAACACGTCAAAAAACAATACGCTATCAATTGTATATGGGGAGTGGAAAATATAAAAAAACAGAGAATTAAGGCTTACATCCTTCTTGAGAGTATGGTGGCGATGAGTATTTTTGTGGCTATTGCTAGTTTAACTTTAACTCAAATTCGTAATAGTCGAAGCCATTATCAAGAGCAGTTACAAGAGGCAGAGATGCTCAACCAAGCTAAGATGGCTATCCAGACGGGAGAAAAAGGAGAAGTGGAGGTACGTTTGAGTACAACTCAGATTATGGTATATGAAAATGGTAAAGAAATGTGGCACGTGGTCAAATATTAGACTAAGAGGGTTTACTTTAATAGAGTGTTTACTGGCTTTACTCGTTATATCAGGCAGTGTCTTACTTTTTCAAAGTATGAGCCAAGTTTTAAGTCACGAAGTAGCAGTCTTATCACAAAGTCCGAGAGAAGAGTGGCTCTTGTTTTCTGAACAGTTGCGGTATGAGCTGGAGGGTGCTCAGCTTATCAAAGTGGAAGGAAATAAACTTTATGTTAAAAAAGCTGGAAAGGATATTGCTTTTGGTCAATCACGGTCAGATGATTTTAGAAAGACAGCTTCAGATGGAAGAGGCTATCAACCTATGTTGTACGGTCTAAGTTCAAGCCATATCCAACAGTCTGGTCAGCTTGTAACGATTTCTGTGGTCTTTCATCATCAAATGGAGAGGACTTTTACTTATGTTTTTGAAAAAACGTCTTAAAGCAGGTGTCTTATTATACGCTCTTATAATGGTGAGTTTGTTTGCTCTTTTCTTGCAGTTCTATAGTAGTCGTCTAGAGGCTAATCAAAAAAAATTAACAGAGATGCGACAGTCACAGACTGCATATTTTATTGCTTATTTAGCGAGAGAAAATGTGACCAAGCAGATCCCATCTGGTCAACTGCAGTGTGATAAGGGAAGCTGTGCTTATCAAGTTAAGGACAAGAAAATCCATGTGCGTGTTATTTTAAAAACAGGTCAGACTTATAGTTATGTTCTTCCTATGAATAGCGAAAAATAGGGATTTTTGATATGATAGAGGTATGAATTTTGAAAAGATTGAACAGGCTTATAGCCTTATTTTAGAAAATATCCAGTTGATTGAAAACCAGATTAAAACCAATCTTTATGATGCTTTGATTGAACAAAATAGTTTTTATCTTGGTAGTGAGTGTTCGGATGAGAAGGTAAAAGAAAATAATGCCATTTTGCATCAATTGGCCTTAGATAAAGAGGAGTGGCGTCGAACGTTTCAGTTTATTTTTATCAAGGCTGCTCAGACAGAAAAATTACAAGCTAATCATCAGTTTACCCCAGATGCGATTGGGTTTATTCTCCTCTTTTTACTAGAAGAACTGACCACAAAAGATAGTCTAGATATTCTTGAAATTGGAAGTGGGACGGGTAATCTTGGACAAACTCTTCTCAACAATAGTCGAAAAGATTTGGATTATTTAGGGATTGAGGTCGATGATCTTTTGATTGATTTATCTGCTAGTATTGCTGAAGTTATGGGATCTTCTGCTCAATTTTTGCAAGAAGATGCCGTTCGTCCTCAGATTTTGAAAGAAAGTGATGTCATTATTGGAGATCTTCCTGTCGGATATTATCCAAATGATGACATTGCGAAACGCTATCAAGTTGCTAGTAGCGATGAGCATACTTATGCTCATCACCTTTTGATGGAGCAATCATTGAAGTATCTCAAAAAAGGAGGTTATGCTCTCTTATTGGCACCGGTTGATTTGTTGACCAGTCCACAAAGTGATTATCTAAAATCTTGGTTGAAAGATTATGCGAGTGTTGTAGCGGTTATTACACTGCCAGAAAATACTTTTGGGCATGTCAAAAATATGAAATCAATTTTCATTCTTCAGAAAAAAGCAGAGCATGTCCCAGAAACCTTTGTTTATCCCTTGAGTGATTTACAAGATCGTGATGTTCTGTTAGCCTTTACGGAAAATTTCAAAAAATGGAGAGCAGATAATAAGATTTAAGAGGAAAATTCTGATATAATATATAAGAAAACGATTTCAAAAGAGGTATATTATGTCAAAAACAATTGCAATTAACGCAGGAAGCTCTAGTTTAAAGTGGCAACTTTACCAAATGCCAGAAGAACGCGTGTTAGCAAAGGGGTTAATTGAGCGTATTGGGCTTAAAGATTCAGTGTCAACAGTCAAGTTTGATGATAGATCTGAGTCGCAAACATTAGATATTGAAGATCATACGCAAGCTGTAAAGATTTTACTTGAAGATTTAAGCCGTTTTGGTATCATAGCTGATTTTTCAGAGATCACAGGTGTTGGGCATCGTGTCGTTGCCGGTGGAGAGTATTTTAAAGAGTCAGCACTTGTAACAGATGAAGTTTTAGCACAAGTTGAAGAACTGGCTTTATTAGCTCCTCTTCATAATCCAGCAAATGCTGCTGGGATTCGTGCTTTTAGAGAAATCTTGCCAGATATTACTAGCGTCGTTGTTTTTGACACTGCTTTTCATACTAGTATGCCAGAGGTTGCTTATCGTTATCCTCTTCCTAAAAAATACTATGAAGACTTTAAAATCCGTAAATATGGGGCGCATGGGACAAGCCATCAGTATGTTGCAGGTGAAGCGGCTAAGGTTTTAGGAAAACCACTTGAAGAGTTAAAGCTCATTACAGCACATATTGGAAATGGTGTTTCAATTACAGCTGTTGACGGTGGTCGGTCTGTGGATACCTCAATGGGCTTTACTCCCCTTGCAGGTCCTATGATGGGGACACGCACAGGTGATATTGACCCTGCTATTATCCCTTATCTCATGGATCGTGACGAGACTTTTAAAGATGCAACAGCTATTAGTAATCTCCTCAATCGCCAATCTGGTTTATTGGGTATATCTGGTCAATCTAGTGATATGCGTGATATTTTGGCTGGAGTAGAGTCAGGTGATCATGATTCAACATTAGCTTACGAGATGTTTATTGACCGTTTACGGAAGTATATTGGACAATATATCGCCGTTATGAATGGTGTTGATGCGCTTATCTTTACAGCAGGGATTGGAGAGAATGCGAGCGATGTTCGTGCCAGTGTGGTTGAAGGATTGACTTGGCTAGGTTTTGATATTGACCCAGACAAAAATATTTTTGGGGCTGAGGGCATCATTTCTCCAGAAGATTCGCGTGTGAAAGTCCTTGTGATTCCAACAGATGAAGAATTGGTTATTGCGCGTGATGTTGAAAAGTTGAAAAAGGTATAAAATAAAAAAAGCTGGGTTTCTCTCAATGGTTAGATTTTAGATCTACTGTTGAGATAGGCTCATCTTTTATTTTTTACTTATTTTGTTGAATCCGCTTTCCAAAAGAGATATACTTTAAAGAGAAGAAAGGATGGCAAGGGAGATAGGAGGATAGGATGAAGAATGAAATCAAATTGATTGTGAGTGACATCGACGGGACGATTTTAGATAGTCACCATCGGTTAGATCCTAAATTGCAAAAAGTCGTTAAGCTTTTAAAAGAACAGAATATTCCTTTAGTTTTAGCCTCAGCGCGTTCCCCTAAAGGCATCATTCCTCTCGTCAAAGACTTAGATATGCTAGAATTTCCTTTGGTGGCTTATAATGGTGCCCTAATTGGCTATCTAGAAGATGAGGTATTTCAGGTATTAAGTGAGCAGACGATTAGTGGACATGAGTTACGCTGTATTTTAGACTTATTAAAGAAATATTTTCCGACTATTTCGGTAAATTTGTATTCAGGAATGGATTGGTTGGTTGCTACTGCGGATCAGTGGGTAAAAAGTGAGGCTGCTATTACAGGGGAGACTCCTTATGTCTGTCAGTTAGAAGAATTTGTCAAAAAATCCCCTTCTGTTCATAAGTTGTTATTGATAGGTGATGAAGCAGAGATTGGGTCCTGTTTTGCGTTTTTACAAGAGCAGTCGTTTTTAGAAACTAGTTTTTATTTATCTAAGAGTAACTATCTAGAAGTGACGCATAAAGAGGTGTCTAAAGAGCAAGCTTTGCATTTTTTGACAGATTATTATGGTCTTTTTTTGGAGCAAGTTATGGCAGTGGGGGATAACTTTAACGATCTTCCTATGCTAAAGGCAGCTGGGCTTGGCATTGCTATGGGAAATGCTCCTGAAGAAGTAATCAGTCAAGTCGATACCAAAACCTTATCTAATGATTATCATGGTGTCTCAACAGCGATAGAAAAGTATGTTTTATTAAAAATAGAGAATTGACTTGGACCAGCTTGAATAATCCTTAATCTTCTGATAGACTGGTAATATTAAAATGGATTAAGGAGAAAGTATGAATAAGGTATTGTCATGGCTTCTGCGTTTTTTTGCAGTGATTGGATTATGGATTGTACTGACCCTTCCTCAAGTTCCTCTAACTGCTATCATCTATGGTAAAAAAGGATTTACCGAAGGACAGAGTTTTATCGTGATAGGTGCATTTTTGTTGGCTATTTTATTTTATATCTGGTTGGCTAGAAAACAAAAGGTGCTAGATACTGATAAAAAACTTGATCTTAGAACCTTAGTGTTATCAGTTGGGGTAGGTTATGGTAGCATTATTCTAACTAATATTATTGGAACGCTGATTATGACTGTTGAAGGGGCTAATAATACAGCGAATCAATCAGCGATCGAAGAGATGGCTAAGTCTGTTCCTCTTGGAGTCTTGTTTGTGATGATTGTCCTTGGGGCGCCTATTATGGAAGAGCTTTTGTTTAGAGGGTTTGTTCCTAAATTTTTATTTAAAAATAAAGTTTTAGGTTTAGCTATAGGGAGTCTTCTTTTTGCTCTTAGTCATGGTCCGACTAATATTGGAAGTTTTGTACTATACGCTGGGATGTCTGCGGTTCTGGCTGTAGTCGTTTATAAGACTGATAATATTCTTTACAGTGTTTCATTACATGCTTTTAATAATTTTATTGGTTTTTTAGCCATAGCTTTCCTACAAAAATAATAAAAAGTTCTTGGAGTAAATTCCAAGAACTTTTTTGTTTTACATATTTTTTGATTTTTCGATAGTGGCATCAATGGCAGATACAACACTAGCTGTGAAGCCTGTTTTTTCAAGATCTAAGATACCTGCAACTGTTGTGCCCCCAGGGCTTGAAACCTTATCAATAAAGGTATGAGGGCTATCATCATGAGTCAATAAATTTTGGCTGGTAGCAAGAGTAGTTTGAGTGACAATAGCAAGGGCTAGGTCTTTGCTAAATCCGTATTTCACACCTGCTTTTGCCAAGGCTTCGATAAAAAGAGCGATATAAGCTGGGCTGGATCCAGCTAAAGCAGTGAAGGTGTCAAAATCTTTTTCAGGAATATCAAAGGTCTCTCCAAATGAGTCGGTAATGGTTTTTGCAATCTCAAATAGCTCGTCAGAAACGTAGGCATTGCGACAAATGGCTGTGGTACTTTTAAGAATTTGAGCATTGAGGTTTGGCATGATGCGGATAATTGGGAGATCTTGTTGCGTGAGATGAGCTAAGGTTTCTAGAGAGGTTCCAGCTGCCATAGACAAGATAGGTTTCGTAATTTGGACTTGCCCTAATGCTGTCACTAGGACTTGGGGCTTGATGCCTAACACTATTAGGTCAGCCTCAGCAATCAACTCAGCATGGCTCTTAGCATAACCTACTCCAAGTGCTTGTGCACGTTCTTTACTAAAATCTAAGTTGACCTCAGACAAGATAATTTCAAATCCTTTGTCTGCAGCCTTAAGTCCCGTAATAATGGCAGAAGCCATTTTTCCAGCTCCGATAAATCCGATTTTCATAAGGTCTCCTTAATAATGTTTTAATAAATCCACAGTGGAACGATCTAATTTTTTGACAATAGCTTGTAAGAAAGCTTGGGCTTCTAAGAAATCATCCATGGCATAGAGGGTTTGGTGTGAGTGAATGTAGCGAGCGCAAACACCAATAGTTGTTGATGGAACACCGCTATTCTTAAGATGGGCAGCCCCTGCATCTGTGCCTCCTTTTCCACAATAAAATTGATATTTAATCCCAGCTTCTTCAGCAGTATCTAATAGGAAGTCCCGCATCTCTTTTAGCATCACATGACCTGGATCGTAAAAACGAATCAAGGTACCCTCCCCAATTTTTCCTTGATCGCCATAGACATCTCCAGCTGGTGAACAATCTACGGCAAAAAATAATTCGGGATCAAATTTTGTCGTTGACACATGTGCACCACGTAATCCCACTTCTTCTTGGACATTAGCTCCTGCAATCAGGGTATTTGGAAGGTTTTGTCCTTTTAGGTGCTCTAATAATTCAGTTACCATTAAGACACCATAGCGGTTGTCCCAAGCTTTAGAAATGATATTTTTTTGATTGGCGGTTAGAATGGCTTGACTGTCTGGAATAATCATATCTCCTGGAAGGACACCAAAGCTTTCAGCTTCTGCCTTGTCTGTAAAACCAGCATCAAAGATAATATCAGAAATTTTTGGAAGACTGTTCCCTGTTCCCCTTAGAAGATGAGGAGGGACTGATCCAGAAATAACTGGAATTTTTGCTCCTGATCGTGTGTGGAGAGTGAAGCGTTGAGAACTGACCACAAGAGGATTCCATCCTCCGATTTCTACAACACGAAAGGTTCCATCTGGTTTAATGTCACTAATCATGAAGCCAACTTCATCCATGTGAGCAGCGACCATGATGCGAGGGGCATCTTTATCTTGGCTTTTTCTAATCCCAAAAATACCTCCTAGTCCATCAGTTTCAACATCATCTACCAAAGGGGTAATCTTTTGACGTAAAAATTGACGAACAGGAGCTTCATAACCAGCTATAGCCGAAAGTTCGGTGACTTCTTTGATTTTATCGAATAATACCATAATTTACCTCGATTCTATGCTATTATTATATCATATTTTGAGGGTGGTATTTGTAGCGAGATTTTTAAAACGCTCCTTGTTCAGCAATCCGAGACCTTTGTTGTTAGAAGGATTTTTCCGTTCTTGGTAGCTTGTTCTTATGGTATAATGGTTATTATGAGATATAAAAAGGTAGCGATTTTTTCGAGTTTATTAGGCTTTGTTGGACTAGCTGTGGCAGGTTATTCGACTTATCACAAGCAACAGGATAGGAAAAAAGAGCAAATCATTAAAGAGATTCGTACTTTTTTTGATAGTTTTGGTCCGATTCAGGTGGTTTATTTGAATGATTATGAGGACAATGATAAAGAGGTGACAGGCGGTGTCATTTTTGAGGATGATTCGCGTTTTGTTTTTGTTTATCGTCAAGGAGACATTGATTACAAGGAGGATGGAGATGAAAAAACCAACTAATATGGAGGAGTTGGCCTCTTATGTGAGTCAAGTTGGGAAGACAGTACTCTTGTTTACGGCAGATTGGTGTGGTGATTGTCGCTTCATTTATCCTGTTTTACCAGAAATTGAAGCTGAAAATCCAGAGTTTACATTTGTACAGGTGGATCGTGATGCCTTTATGCCTGTAGCACAAAAATGGGATATTTTTGGTATCCCTAGTCTCCTAATTTTAGAAAATGGTGTCGAAATAGCTCGTCTAGTTAATAAAAAACGTAAAACTAAAGATGAAATCAATAACTTTTTAGCTGAATGGAAATAGTGGAGGAAATATGATTTTTACATACAATAAAGCTCATGTTGGTGATGTTTTGATGGTAATTGTGGCAGATAGCAAAAACCAAGAAGTAGCGGTTGAGAAAAAAGGTCAGGTTGCGCGTGTTTATCTTGAGGCATCAGGAAAAACAGTGGCTTGGAATATCTTTGAAGCTTCAGAGATTGCTGAGATTAAAGGAAATGGTCAAGTCTTTCTAAGTGATGAAGCTGTGGCTGCTTTTAATAAGGTTTTAGAGGCAGAGGGCTTCACAGAGAAACTTGAGAATGATAAGGATCCTAAATTTGTGGTTGGGCAAATTGTTTCAATGCAAGCACATGCAGACAGTGATCATTTAAATATCTGTCAGGTGCAAGTTGGTTCTGATAAAACTGTGCAAATTGTAGCTGGAGCTCCTAATGCTGCTGTTGGTTTAAAAACTATTGTAGCTCTTCCAGGTGCTATGATGCCAAGTGGTAGCTTGATTTTTCCAGGACAATTGCGAGGCGTTGAGAGTTTTGGTATGATGTGTGCGCCACGTGAGTTAGCCTTGCCAAATGCTCCACAAAAACGAGGTATTATTGAGCTAGATGATCAGGCAGTCGTGGGTGAGGCTTTTGATCCTCAAAAGCATTGGACGGCATAACCTAGCAGGGATAAAGTGTTCAAATGATAAGGAAAAGAGTGAGATCTTTTCCTTTTTCTTTTTCATTTTCGAATAAATTAGTAGGAGGATGAAAAATGTATAATAAAGTGATTATGATTGGTCGTTTGACAGCGACACCAGAGATGGTAAAAACGAGTACAGATAAAAGTGTGACACGCTTGACACTAGCAGTTAATCGCCGTTATAAAGGAGCAAATGGTGAGCGAGAGGCGGACTTTGTGAATGTCGTCTTCTGGGGTAAAACTGCAGAGAGCCTAGCTAGTTATGCGAGTAAAGGAAGCTTAATTTCTCTTGATGGTGAGATTAGGACAAGAAAGTATGACAAAAATGGTACAACACACTATGTCACGGAGGTCTTAGGTCAAAGTTATCAACTTCTGGAAAGTCGAGCACAGCGTGCGATGCGAGAAAATAAAGGACAAGATGATTTAGCAGATCTTGTTTTGGAAGGAGAAGACCTCCCCTTTTAATCATAAGGGAGGGATCTAGGTAAAGAGTTTTACTATCCATCATCTCAATGAAGGTAAATTCCGACTATTTTAAAAATATCATCAGATTTTTAGGACAATCAAAACTAACGATAAGACAAAAAGAGGTGTTAAACCTCTTTTTTGTCTTTGATTTTTCCTCTTAAAAACGTGTTATAATAAAATGAGTAAATCAAAAGAAAGGGGATCTTGTGAAAAAAGTTTTGATAGGGTTTAGCTTGTTGTTGTCTATAGTAGTGGTTGGCTGGATTTATCTGACCTATCGTTTTCAAGAGGTTTATTCTACTCAAGAAAAAATAGGGGTTTCCTATATGACCTTAAATAATGAGTTTTATCAGATGGTGAACTCTGAAATTGAAAAGGCAGTGGCTCTTTCAGGAGATAAATTATATTTAAGAGATCCTGCTTTGAATATTGATAAGCAAGTTCAGCAAATCGAGTATTTTATGGATGAAAAGGTGGATGCTATTATTTTAAATCCTGTTCAGAGTGACCATGCCTTGCTACTCAAAACATTAAAACGTGCTAAAAAACAAGGGATTAAACTGATTGTTGTAGATAATCAACTGTCGGACTCTTCTGTGGCAGATAGTACGATTCAGTCTGATAATTACCAAGCAGGGCTTCTTTTATCTCAGGAGTTGAAGCGTCAAAAATCATCAGCTAACATTTTGGTCTTAGAGCATCCTAATGTCCTATCAACCAAAGAGCGCCTTCGAGGCTTTAAGGACGGCTTAGGGGATGATGAGGGCTATCATATCATTTCAGAGCAAAATGGTCTAGGACAAACGGAATTGAGTATGCCATTGGTTTCAAAAGTTATAAAAGAAGGAGTAACATTTGATACGATTATGGCGATTAATGATAGAAGCGCTATCGGTGCCCTAGCTGCTGTTAAAAAATCAGGGAAATCAGATGTTGGCATCTATAGCGTGGATGGCTCGCCAGACATCAAGGAACTTTTAGCAACAGAATCCTTAGTGAAGGCAAGTGTTTACCAATCGCCGATGACGATGGGAGAAAAGGCTATTGCAACAACTTATGATCTCTTAAATGGAAAATCAGTTGATAAGGACATCAAAGTCGGAGTAGGCTTGGTGACACGGACTAATCTTGATCAATATCCAGTGGGGTGGCAATGATGTCCATAAAAAGTATAGGTTATGCCCAGTACGGTTTAATTGTCATCAATTTCCTAGCGGTTTTATTTAATGCTTCGATCTATTTATTTGTTCCATCCTATGTTGTGAATAAGGGACTAAGTTATGCACTTTTAACGCAGTTAGAGAGTTTACCTGATGCTCCAGAGTTTATTTTTTGGGGATCTTTCTTACTTTACGGTTTATTGTTGTTGTTCATGTGGGTGCGCAAACAATATGGTCAACGCTTTGAAGAGTTTGAGTTAGTCTTTATCATGGTGCAACTCTTGTTAACGGTCTTTTTGTTTCTTGTCTTACAACGCTCTTATAATGGTATCTTTTTATTGGTTTTTGCAGATATTTTTTATCATAAAAAAGAGTGGCATCAGACCGTGCGTAATCGCTATTGGTTAGCTTTGCTAATGATTAGCTTTTTGATCCTACTTTTAACGGATACAGCTATTTTATCTCTGGTGATTTCCTCACCTTCTATCGATACTTATATTTCTTTTGCGCCATCAAGTTGGCAACTCCCTTTATTTTTTATAAAAAATGGGCTTGTGTCTTTAAATATGATTGTCTTTCTTTTATGTCTTGTTTTTTATATTGCGCAAGCTTTTGCGGAGCGTCAAAAAGTTCAAGAAGAACTGGAGAAGGTGTCGAGTGTGAATGATGAGTTGAATCATTATGTCGCCTTATCTGAAAAAATTGTAGAGGATAGAGAAAGAAAACGCATTGCTCGTGAAATTCATGATACGCTTGGTCATGCTTTAACAGGTATTTCTGCGGGGGTTGATGCGGTACGGGTCTTGGTAGATAGGGATACAGATCTGGCTAAAGCTCAGCTGGATACCGTTTCAAAAGTTGTTAGAGAAGGGATTACGGATGTCAGACGTTCGATCAATAAGTTGCGTCCAGGTGCACTGGAAAACCAAACCTTGCAGGAAGCCTTGAAGAAGATGATTTCTGAGTATGAAGAGGTGTCGTATTTAAAGATTAAGCTCGATTATCATTGGGGGAATGTCGATCTGGACAGCATGAAAGAGGATGTTATTTTTAGGGTGATTCAGGAATCTATCACCAATTCACTCAGACATGGTCATGCTAAAACGATTACGATTGAGATGACTTATGATACTTATTATCAAATTCGGATTAAAGATGACGGGCAAGGAAGCCCAGAAATTGTATATGGTTACGGTCTGAAGCAAATAACAGAACGCTTAGCTATTATTGGAGGTTATGCCCGTTTTGATGGACGTAGCGGCTTTGAAACGAAAATTATTATTCCTAAGTTAGAAGGAGAGCAGTATGATTAAAGTACTACTGGCAGATGATCAAGAACTCATTCGTGAGTCTTTGCGGATTGTTCTAGCGAGCTATGAGGATATCGATGTTGTCGCAGCTGTTAGTGATGGCGATCAAGTTTTGGAGGCTATTAAAGACAGTAAGCCTGATGTTATCTTGATGGATATCAGGATGCCTCATATGGATGGTGTTTTATGCACTAAGGCAGTGAAGTCCTTGTATCCGAATATCAAAATTATTATTTTAACCACTTTTGATGACGATGATTTTATTTTTAGTGCTTTAAAATATGGTGCATCAGGCTACTTGTTAAAAGGAGTTTCGATGGATGATTTGCATCACGCTATTGTGACCGTTCATCAAGGACAAGCCATGATTAACCCTGATATTGCGACAAAAGTGTTTAAAATTTTTTCTCAGATGGCACAATCGAACTACACCATTGCGATTAAAGAGGAAAACTTAGGAGAAGTATCACAAACGGAGTGGAAAATTATTCAGCAGATTGGCTTTGGGCTCTCTAATAAGGAAATCGCGGCAAAATTATTTTTATCAGAAGGAACTGTTAGGAATTACTTATCCATTATTTTGGCAAAGCTACACTTGCGTGATCGGACACAACTGGCTATTTGGGCTGTTCAATCAGGTGTTACCTTAAGAGATTTTGGGGTGTCTGATGACTAAGTTAAAGCAACTTTTTCCTATTCTTTTCACCATTTCTTTACTCCTTGGTTTAACTTGGTTACAAATGCGTCCTAAAAAGCAGGTCCTTTATCTAGGGACTTATGCAGGAAGTAGTTGGGATGTGCCAAACGGTCAGGATAATGACTACCTTGATGATGTGATTAAGCGTTTTGAAGAAAAATACCCTCTTATCGATGTGGTCTATGAATCAGGTATTCCAAAAGAGGATTATTCAGATTGGTTGGCAGAAAAACTGATTACAGGGCAAGACTTAGATGTGTTCATGGTCACTCAAGAAGACTTTAATTTGTTGGTATCCTCAGATAGTTTGATGGATTTAACGGCTATGGTTAAAGAGGGAAAAATTAGCACAGATTATTATCCTTCAGCCTTACTAGCAGGTCAATATCAGACCAGACAGTATGCCCTTCCTCTTGAAGCCAATCCTACCTTGCTTTGTGTCAATCAAGAGTTACTACAAAAAGAGGGAATCTCTCTTCCCAAAGAACCACTGACCTTATCTGAGTTTTATCAATTGTGCCATCGTCTGACAAAAGATATTGATGGAGACGGTAGTTTGGATCAGTTTGGGTTAGTTGGCTACACTTGGCAAGATGCCCTCTTGGCTTATGGCAGTGATAGTTTTTCTTCAGATGGTGAAGAAGTTTTCCTCAACAGCCAGTCTAATCGTGAAGCGCTTGCTTTTTATACAAAGCTTTCAGCCTTGACCAAACAGGTGAAAGTGACATCTGATGATTTTGATCAAGGAAAGGTGGCTTTTATGCCCATGACCTTGGCTCAGTACCGTACCTATAAGCCCTATCCATACCATATTGCCAAGTACTCTAATTTTTCTTGGACTTGTGTCCAAATGCCTAAAAATGGAGACCTTTTAAACACCAGTAAGGTGGCACATACCTTAGTGGGGATATCAGCGAAAACAAAGAAATCAGCCTTGGCTTGGCAATTTCTAAACTTCCTTTCACGAGATCCATCGGCTCAAGAATGGCTAATGAAAAAATCACAAGGCATGTCAGTTTTACCTAAAGTGGTTGAAAGTGATGCTATTGTGTCTCTGCTGAAAGCTGATAAGTTTGGTTCAGATGCCTTGAGTGTGACAACCTTATCTCAGATAGAGATGAGCGCTTATAGCTTACCTAAGTTTAAGAACTATCAGCGTCAACTGGAAAAAGCAGATTATCTGGTGACACAAGCTTTAGAAAATGACACCATAGACACAGAGCTTGCCAATATCCAAAAAGAACTAGAAAGAAGCCAATAAAAAGTTAAGATCAGCACTCAGTATGAATTGATATTAAAGTCCGACTTTGTCGGATTTTTTTGATGATGTGACATTTGTCATTTTCTTTATGATAAATGTTAGGGGATAGAAGTGACAAACAACAATTTGAAATCGGTTACAATTGTATTACAATAAAGACAAATAAAGGAGAAATGCTTATGAAGTATCTATTATTGATTAGTCATGGCGGGCTAGCTGAAGGCCTACGGACCTCTCTTGCCATGTTTGCAGGAGATCAGATGGATCAGGTGTTGGCGATTGGTCTAAAGGAGGGCGAGGGAGTTGATGCTTTTGGTGAGCGTGTTCAATCGCTTTTAGCAGAACTACCTGATGAGGCAGAGTTCGTGGTACTTGCGGACATTGTTGGTGGAAGCCCGTTGACAACCGCTCTAGAGGTTCTGGCTGAGAGAGGGAAACTTGAGACGGCAACGGTCCTAGGTGGGATGAATCTAACCATGGCTCTAACCACAGTGGTCATGAAAGATCTGCTAGAGGGCTCAGCTTTAGTCCAAGCTGTACTAGCTGAGAGCGCCACAGCCTTACAAGAGTTTAGTTTAGCTAGCGATGTAGATGCAGACGATGATGATATTTAAGTAGGAGGAAGACACATGACAGTATCATTTGTACGTATTGATGACCGTATGATTCATGGACAAACCGTAACACGTTGGGCAAAAGAGTATCCTTGTGATGGTTTGATTGCCGTGAATGATGCCGCGGCAGGTAATAAGGTTTTGACCCAAGCTTATAAGGGAGCTTCAGATAAAAAGACATTTGTTTGGACCAAGGAAGCTTTTGGACAAAAATCACAGAAAGTTTTAGATTCAGATACACGTTATTTTGTGATTACAAAAAATCCTATTGATATGAAAGAGCTTTTGGTGGATCAAGGATTTGTACCAGGTGATGTTAAAGAAATCATTGTAGGACCAGCTAATGATCGCCCAGGTGCCGTAAAATTAGGAAATAACCAGTCTATCACTCAAGAGGAAGCAGAAGCTATTGAGGCTATTGAAAAAGCAGGTTATCGTGTGAAATTCCAGCTCCTTCCAGATGTTTCTATTGGTTATTGGTCTGATTTCAAAGCAAAATTTGGTTTCTAAGATGTTTAGAATCATAGAGATACCTGTAAAAAAATTCTATTGAAAATATTATTCTTTCCTTGTGTCTGCTGACACTGCGTCAGATTCCTATTTTCTTACGGATTTTAAAACGGGCTTAGTATCTTGGTATAAAGGGAGGTTTGTTATGACTATTTCTTGGTTACAGGCGGCAATTTTAGGGTTGTTTGCGAGTTTGTCTTCTATGCCTGGTATGGGAGGCTCAAGTATTGGGAACTATACCTTGGGTCGTCCTTTGGTAGGTGGTTTAATTTGTGGTTTGGTCTTAGGAGATCTTAAGACAGGGATCATTTGTGGGGTTGCCATGCAGTTGGTTTACATTGCCTTGGTAACACCAGGGGGGACTGTTTCAGCTGATGTCCGTGCGGTATCTTATATCGGTATTCCTCTAGCCATGGTGGCTATTCATTCACAAGGGCTTTCAGCAGACTCTGCTGATGCTGCTAACTTGGCTAAATCTATGGGAACCTTGGTTGGTACAGTGGGAACTGTTCTCTTTTATGGGACAGCTACAATGAACCTTTTGTGGCAACATATTGGTTGGAAGGCTGTTGAGGAAGGAAACTTTAAGAAACTCTATAAAGTTGACTGGGTTTATCCTTGGATTTCTCATGTGTTGTTCTCATTTATTCCAACCTTGATCATGTGTAAATTGGGGGCAGATGCGGTAACAGCTCTTAAAGAAGCTCTTCCGATGGATGGTATCCCAATGAAAACACTCTTTACTGTTGGTTCACTATTACCATGTGTAGGGATTGCCATTTTATTAAAACAAATTGTTGAAAAAGCAGTTGACTTTATTCCATTTTTTGTAGGTTTTACCCTTGCAGCATCCCTTGGCCTCAACTTGGTGTCAAGTGCGGTGATTTCACTTATTTTTGCAGTGATTTTCTATGAAATTGCAAGTGTGCGTAATATGAAAGCAGCTGCGCCAGCAGGTGTTGATTTTGAAGATGATGACGAGGAGGATATCTAAGATGGCTCAAAAGAAAATTTCTCAAAAAACTTTAACAAAATCATTCCACCACTGGTATTATGGACATCTGACTTGTTTTTCACAAGAGCATATGCAAACCTTTGGTTACTTGACTTCTATGCTTCCAATTGTGGAAGAGCTTTATGATAAAAAAGAAGATCAAGCAGAAGCCATTAAAACCTATACTGCCTTCTTTAATACTGAGCCACAACTAGGTTCACTGGTCGTGGGGATTACTGCAGGTCTTGAAGAAGCGCGTGCCAATGGAGCAGCTGGTGTCAATGATGAAACCATTAACGGTCTTCGTGCTGGCTTGATGGGGCCTGTTGCAGGTATCGGTGACTCTCTTATCGTTGGGACCTTGATTCCTATTATCTTAGGAATTGCACTAGGTTTATCTAATGGTGGTTCTCCAGTAGGTGCGATTTTCTATATTATTGTTTGGAACCTTTTAGCTTACTTTGGGATGAAGTTTGCTTACTTTAAAGGTTACGAATTAGGAGATAAAGCAGTTGAGTTTCTTGTTGGTGCTCAAGGGCAAGCTATCCGCAAATCTGTTTCTATCGTTGGAGGTATGGTTATTGGTGCCGTTGCTGCAACATGGGTACCTGTAAAAACAGCTTTCCAATTGAAAAATGCTAAAGGAGAAGCCTTCCTTGTTCTTCAAGATCAACTTGATGGAGTTTACCCAGGTCTCTTAACAGCTCTCTTTATCTTCCTTTGCTGGTGGTTAATGGCTAAGAAAAATCTATCACCAATTAAAGTGATGTTGCTTCTAGTTCTCATTGCTTTTGTTGGGGTTATTACAGGCTTCTTTAACCCAGGTTTGTCTTACTAAGAAAAGGTGAAATGATGCGTCAACAAGAATTAATCCAAGGTTATGAACAAGAAATCAAATACCAACAACATATGTTAGATAATCTAGGGAGATGGCTAACCCTTCTCTTTAGTCTAACAAGTTTAGGTATTGTCCTTGCATACTCCTTTCATTCTAACTATATTATCTTGTCAATCTTTGGATGGATTTTGGCAATCCTGTCAGGGCTAGCTATGCTAGTCTTTGGATACGGCATCTATAAGGGAAGATTAAACCTTCAAAAATTGGTAGCAGATTTTGAGCAACAGCGACAACGGCTACACTAAAGATAGGGTAGGAAAGGCTAAAGATTTAGCTAATTTCCTATCCTATTTTTGTAATGTTTTTTTCTTGACTATTTTTGACCAAGTGATACAATAAGAAAGGTAAAGATTAGCACTCTTTATCAATGAGTGCTAAAACGAATGGAGGATACAGATGTTAAAACCTTTAGGAGACCGTTTAGTGGTCAAATTTGTAGAAGAAAAAGAAGAAACTGTTGGTGGCTTTGTCCTAGCAGGTGCTAGTCAAGAAAAGACTAAAAAAGCTCAAGTACTAGCCGTAGGTGAAGGGATTCGTACCTTGACAGGTGAGTTGATTGCCCCTAGTGTTGCTGTCGGTCAAACTGTTTTAGTGGATAGCCTAGCTGGTATTGAAGTCAAAGAAGACGGTGAAAAACTAAGCATTATCCGAGAAGCAGATGTATTAGCAATTGTAGAGTAAGAGGAGAGAAATATAATGGCAAAAGAGATTAAATTTTCAGCAGATGCCCGCGAAAGTATGGTACGTGGAGTTGATATTTTAGCAGATACGGTCAAAGTAACCTTAGGTCCTAAGGGACGTAATGTCGTTCTTGAAAAAGCTTTTGGCTCACCTCTTATCACAAATGACGGTGTGACCATCGCTAAAGAAATCGAACTGGAAGATCATTTTGAAAATATGGGAGCTAAATTAGTTTCTGAAGTAGCTTCAAAAACCAATGATATCGCAGGAGATGGGACGACAACAGCAACGATTTTGACACAAGCTATTGTGCGTGAAGGTTTGAAAAACGTCACAGCTGGTGCTAATCCAATTGGTATCCGCCGTGGGATCGAAGCAGCCGTTACCGTTGCCGTTGATGAGCTAAAAGCGCAAGCACAACAAGTTGAAACTAAGGAAGCCATTGCTCAAGTTGGAGCAGTTTCTTCTCGTAGTCAAAAGGTTGGAGATTACATATCAGAAGCGATGGACCGTGTTGGTAAAGAGGGTGTGATCACTATCGAAGAGTCTCGTGGTATGGAGACAGAGCTTGAAGTGGTAGAAGGCATGCAGTTTGATCGTGGCTATCTTTCACAATATATGGTGACAGACAACGAAAAAATGGTAGCTGACCTTGAAAATCCATTTATTTTAATGACAGATAAGAAAATCTCTAATATTCAAGATATTCTTCCTCTTTTAGAAGAAATTCTAAAAACAAACCGTCCGCTTTTAATTATTGCAGATGATGTAGATGGAGAAGCTCTTCCAACTCTTGTTTTAAACAAAATTCGTGGCACGTTTAACGTTGTGGCAGTGAAAGCTCCTGGTTTTGGTGATCGTCGAAAAGCTATGCTTGAGGATATTGCCATCCTAACAGGCGGGACAGTGATTACAGAAGATTTGGGTCTGGATCTTAAAGATGCGACCATGCAGGTTCTTGGACAAGCTGCGCGTGTAACGGTTGATAAGGACTCAACAGTCATTGTTGAAGGAGCAGGTGAAGCAACAGCGATTGCTAACCGTGTTGGTATCATCAAATCACAAATTGAGACGACAACATCAGAATTTGACCGCGAAAAATTGCAAGAGCGTTTAGCTAAGTTAGCAGGAGGCGTAGCGGTTATCAAAGTTGGTGCTGCCACAGAGACAGAGTTGAAAGAAATGAAACTCCGTATTGAAGATGCTTTAAACGCTACTCGTGCTGCTGTTGAAGAGGGAATTGTCGCTGGTGGAGGAACTGCCCTTGTCAATGTTATTGATAAAGTGGCAAGCCTTGAGTTAGATGGAGATGAAGCGACAGGTCGTAACATTGTTAAACGTGCCCTCGAAGAGCCTGTTCGTCAAATTGCTTACAATGCAGGATATGAAGGTTCCGTTGTTATTGATAAGTTAAAAAACAGCCCAGCTGGCACAGGCTTTAACGCTGCAGACGGTGAGTGGGTGAATATGATTGAAGCAGGTATTATCGATCCTGTCAAAGTGACACGCTCTGCTCTTCAAAATGCAGCCTCTGTTGCTAGCCTTATCTTAACAACCGAAGCCGTAGTTGCCAACAAACCAGAGCCAGCTGCACCAGCTCCAGCTATGGATCCAAACATGATGGGTGGCATGATGTAACCAAGATACTTTTACGTTAAACAAAGCCCAACAAAAATAGGAACTTGATACCAAGATACTAAGCCCGTAAAAATCCGTATGAAAATAGAGCTCGACCGCCGTGTCGCATGACACAAGAGCGAGCATCATTTTCACAAGGATTTTAGGGCGAGTTCAATTAAATCAAGATACTAATCCCGTAAAAATCCGTATGAAAATAGGGCTCAACCGCCGTGTCGCATGACACAAGAGCGAGCATCATTTTCACAAGGATTTTAGGGCGAGTTCAATTACAAGATACTGATAACGTAAGAAGACCAAGAGGAAAAATAGGAGATTTGACACAGGATATTTCAGTCCAAGGAAAATCTATCATTTTCTCACAGTCTTCCGCTTGCAGTTCAATTAAAGCTACCAAATCTTTTTTAGATTCTTTAAGCTTGTTTTAAGTTATTATGGCTATACTATAGTCATCCTAAAACTTTTCTTTTTCATAAATCTCCTAACTTCCCTTACATTTGTGAGGGAAGTTTTTTTGCCATTTAGCGGTAAGCAAAAAAGATCAGGCAGGAGCTGAAAGCCCTACCTGATCAGGAGATTTATGAAAAAGAAAGTTTATTAGGATGTTTATAGTATAAGTTGCTCAGCTTAAAGGATACTTAACGTAACCTTTCATAAAACTTAAAGCTCATCTTGTCACAAAAACAGCCCCTCAGAATGAGGAGCTGTAGGAGATTTATGAAAAAGATATGCCAGCTCTTTGGGCTTTAGCCCTTAGAGATGACGATACTGGGCTATGCCCAGTAAAAGTTTATTAGGATGTTTATAGTATAGGCCTCTCAGCTTAAGCGAGGCTTAACACAACCTTTTGTGAAACTGAAGTTTTTAAGGGATGAGGGATTAAAAAAATCTTCAAAAATCGTCATTTTTTTCATTAAAATACTTGACAAATCGCTTGTTATACTACATATAACAAGCCTTGACTTTACAGCCAAGGCTTTCTAAAAGTTTTTTAATATGGAGAAAAAGGATGTCTAAGAAAACAAAAGTTTTATCAGGTTTGGCTCTTGTTGCAGGGACGGTCGCAATCAGCGCTAATACTCAAGCAGAAGAGGTGACAGCACAAGTTACCACTGAAACACCTGTAACAACCGCTCAGGAAGCAACTGAGACAAAGGTGACGACAGAGGCGTTAGCGCAAGCCTCAGAGGTGGCGACAAGCACACAAGCAAATGCAGACAGTCAAGCAAGTGTGGTAGCGACAGCTTCATCAGAAGTTACCTCGCAATCAGCGGTGGTGTCTTCTCTTACCTCAGAAGTGGCAAAAGCCAATGTGACAGAGCAAGATTTGAGCAATGCTCAAGCTACTATTGAGAGCGCACAAGGACAGGTAACGGCAACCTCAGAAGCCTTGAAAACCGCTCAAGGGACAGAGACGACTGCACAAGCTAAGGTCTCTTCTCAAGAAAGCCTAGTAGCTGATGCTCAAACGAAGGCTAGCGAGACGGCTAGTGCGGTGTCTGAGGCTCAATCTAAGGTTGATGCTTTGAGTAGTTCTACAGACACTACGGCTCTTGAACAGAACGTTGCTGACCTTACAACTAAGGTAGCTAGCGACAAAGATGCAGTATCTTCTGCCCAGTCAGCTCTTGAGTCGGCTAAGTTGGCTGAGAGTAACAAGGCTGAAGCCGTATCTCAGCAACAAAAGGTAGTGGCTGAGGCTGAACAAGCCGTAGATTCGTCTGCCAAGGCTCTTGTTGAGGCAACTTCTACTAAGGACAATGCCCAATCAGCTCTTTCAGAAGCTCAGTCAGTTCTTGAAACTGCTAAAACTAACTATGCAACAGTGGGTAGCAATATCTTAAAAGCTAACTCAGAATACACTGCCCTACTAAAACAATATTTTGAGAATCCTAGTCAAGAGGTATCTGATAAGTTGACTGTTCTTGGTCGTCAGATATTAGAACAAGATTGGGGTATTATTGTCACTGATTCCTCTGTCTCAGCTTCAGATAAAGGTGGGTTACTTTCAACTTATTTTAGTCAGGAGGATGAGCAGAAGGTTATTGACCCTAAAAACCTTAGTCTAGAGGATAAGATTGATATTGCTAAGTTTATTGCTACGGCTCTTAGTGAGGTTCGTAGAGATTTAGGTCAGGAGCAGTTGGTAGTTGATGAAGATATGCTAGCACTATCTCAGCGTATTACGGCTTTGACTCGTCCAGAGTATTTTTATGGTCATGATGTTGATGCAATGATAGCGGCTTCTCATGAGTTTTCTACCTTAAAAAATGGGTACTCAGTGGGTGGATATACGGTTCAAGTATCTCCTGTCAACCTTGTAAATGAGGCCGAAGGTTTCCTTTATTATGCTGACTATATAACTATGGCAGGGCTTAAGAGTAGGGTGTTGGATAGTTTGCTACATATGTTCTATAATGATGCACATAGTAACTGGATCCATACAAAAGTTCTTTCTTACTCTGGGAAGGATTTCGGTATTGCTTTTAACACAAAGAGTAGTGGCTCTTCTAACTCTGTTGAGTTTAGGTTTAATACTATTACAGAAGATGCAAGAAAGTTTACTACATTCTCAGGTAAGCAACATACGATAGACGTCCCAGCTAGTTCTGTTGAGGCAAAGTCTAAATTGGATGAAGCACAAAAGAATTATGATTTGGCAGTTACTGCCAATCAAGAGGCTCTGTCCAACTACAGCACAATTCAGTCAGTTTATGAGTTAGCTCAAGAGAACCTTAAGGATGCCCAATCAACTTTAGCTGACCTTATCAATGGTACGGTTGACCTTGCATCTTTAGAAACAGCCCTTACCGAAGCTCAAGCAACCCTATCTCAAGATGAGCAAGCTTTGCAGTCTGCTAAGGAAACTCTTGCTCTTGCTAAGGCTAGTGCTACTGACAAGGCTGTTGCTCTTTCTAAGGCTCAGGCAGTCCTTACTTCTGCAAAAGAGGCGGATGCCCTTGCTCAATCAGCTCTTGCTTCTGCTCAGGCGACTCTAGCTCAATTAAAAGCAGAACTCAGTCAAGCTCAAAGTGCTACCGCAGATGCTAAAACTGCTTATACTAATGCACAAGCTACTCTCGAGACAGCTAAAGCCCAACTAGAGGCTATGAAAACAGCTAAAGCTAACTTACCAAGTCTAGTGGAACAACTCACTCAAGCACAGGCTAAGTTAGAAGAGTTAGAGGCGCTCTTAGCTACAGAAGAGGCAAATCTAGCAGACCTAGAAGCTATCGCAGATAAAGCCCTTGCTATCTATGAAGCTCTGCTTGCTCAGTACCAAACACAAGAAGCACAAGCTCAACACGATGCCATCATCAAAAACGGTGGTCAACCAGTAGCTATCAAGGATGAAAATGGCGTTATTGTTGCTTATGTTGACGGCAGAGCGGACGAGAAACAAGCTATCCAAACAGCTTACAACAAAGCTGTCACTAAACAAGTCTCAGCTAAAGTCCTAAAAGAAAAACCACAAGCAAACTATCAAGCTAAATCAGCTAGCCTGCCAAATACAGGAGATGACCAAACTGCTATCTTCTCACTGATGGAACTGGCTATGCTAGGACTTGCAGGTGTGGGAGTGAGACGTAAAGGAGAATAGAATGACTAAAACTGTTATGTATAGAGTTGCTGAGAGGCGATTACGGTGTAACACTAAATGTTCTAAAGTTGTTAATTTTTATTCGCATTATTTTCATGCTGTTGATCATTGTGGAGTTGTTTTGTTTACTACAGATAGTAAGTCGTTACCTGAGGCAAAACGCTTTATCTTTGCTTTGAAAGATGAAGAAAAAGCATTTATAGCTGATATTAAAGAATTAGGTACTTATCCCGATGAGCCAAATTTTCAAGATGCTAAAGTTCCTTCTCAATGGGAAAAGCTAAATGAAGACGAAAAGGAACAGAAATACAATTGGTACGTATTAGAAAATGTGAAGGAACTCCCTAAGTCGGAGTGGAAAAACTATATTGGGATTAAAAAGGGCGGAGAGGATTTTAGAACTATTTTAAAAGATTCTAGGGTTTACAACGGTGCAATTGAACTTATTGAGAAAAGCTAAAGGTAAGCTATTAGTTTGTCAACTTATTAAGTATTTTTGACTGTCTATAGCATTTTATAAACTATTCATTTATTAACATTCTTATGAAGAATAGACCTTGAAATTTAAAAGAATATTTGCTATAGTATAAGGATAATGATAAAAAAATAAGTTTTAGGGGAACATGATGAATAAAGAAGAATGGATAGCCTACTTTGAGACAATTAATGGTAGAAAACCGACACCAGCCGAACTGGCACAAGCTTTGCAAAACGGAACCATCCAGACTGGAGGAGTAGCGCCACAGCCTCTTCCAACTTACACACAAAAAGGGGCGAGTAAGTTTTGGCCTTTGCTTGCCTTAGCTTTATTGGCTGTTATTGTGGTGGGGTATTTCTACTTTGATAAAAAATCATCAGATCAAGCCAGTCAACAGACTACTGTTGTGAGTAGTAGTGAAAAAGAAAGCTCATCGACGAGTTCGTCTTCGTCAACTAGTAGCTCATCAAGCAGTTCATCTAGTAGTAGCTCAAGCAGTAGTTCGGAGGTCCCTCAAGCTAGCTCAGCTGCTCCAGCGCCTGCACCTTCCTCTACAACCGACACAGCTTTATTGAGAAGTCAGATCGAAAGCCGCATCAACTCCTACCGCTCAGACCTGAATCGTTCGCTAGCAGCTCGACAGGATTATGTGTCTGCTAACTTTACGTCTGGTAGTCAGAGTTATTTTGATGTGCGTGACTGGATTATCAATAGTTCTGCCAACGAGGGCGTAGCACGCTATGATTCTTATACTGATAGCATTACCAATATTCAAGAATCTGGTGATACCGTTACCTGTGATGTGGCCTATAAAACACGAACCTACTATACCGATGGGACGAGTTCAACTTTTTCAAGCACAAGACATTACACTTTGAAACGTTCAGGTGGGACCTTATTGATTTCTGATTTTGGTAGCGTTTCATAAAATAACACAAAACTCCACCCTCTAATGACTAGAGGGTGGATTTTTACAAAGGAGAGGACATGAATCAAAAAGAATGGAAAAAGTATTTTGAAGAAATCAATCATCGCTCGCCGAGCCCTGATGAAGTAAAAGATGCCATCAAACGAGGAGAAGTCAAACGTTCTATCGGTAAGATGTTTTTAGGAGCTCTGCTTTTAGCCGTGACGGTGATCATCGTAGTTGCATTTTTTTCTATGCGTCAAGAAAAAACAGCTTCCAATTCTAATGCCGCCTCTTTGGAAGATACGAGTTCCTCTATTTTTGAAGCAAGGGCGAGTGTTAGCAGTCAGTCAGATTTAGTCGAAGACATACAAGCGCAGGTAGATGAGCAAGTCTCTCAAGTTGAAGCTTTGAAAGCAAAAAGTATAATGGATATCAGTGCGATGAAATCAGGTGATTTTTCAAGTGTAGCAGGGCTATGGAAGACGAGTTCAAAGGAAATCTCTATAGATGCTTCGGGACGTCTTTCTGTGGGGAGCTTATCAACTTCTGTGAAGTTTGTTCAAGAGATGAATGGGGGCTACCAATTTAGGGGGAATGATGGCACTCCACTTGGAATGGCTAGTTTTGTCTTTTATCCAGAAACTGAGTCAACGACAGAAAAACTGGTCTATTCCCCACCAGCTGTAGTAGCCACAACTGATGAGTATGTCAGAGATTCGTCAGCATCTAATGCTTTACATGAGGCAGAGGTAAAATTAGCTGAATTAGAGTCCGAACTAGAGATTGAAAAAGCGCTCTTAGAGGACTATCAAGAAAGTTTAACAGAATTGGAGAAGTGAGGATAAAAGAAATCAAAAAATGGATTAAGTTTCTTTTAAGTTCTCACAGCTATACTATATTTATCCTAAAACTTTTCTTTTTCATAAATCTCCTGATCAGGTAGGACGTGAAAGTTCTACTTGGTCTTTTTATTTCCCCATAAACCCTAAAACTTCTAAGTCACAAAGAAGAGAGTGGGGTCACTTAAAGTCATTTGCACCAAAAACAGCCCCTCAGATTGAGGAGCTGTAGGAGATTTATGAAAAAGAAAAGTTTTAGGATATTTATAGTATAAGTTGCTTAGCTTAAGTTAGACTTAAAACAACCTTTCGAGAAACTTAAATTCCCTTTTATCACAAAAACAGCCCCTCGGAATGAGGAGCTGTAGGAGATTTATGAAAAAGAAAAGTTTTAGGATGTTTATAGTATAAGTTGCTTATCTTAAGTTAGACTTAAAACAACCTTTCGAGAAACTTAAATTCCCTTTTATCATAAAAACAGCCCCTCGGAATGAAGAGCTGTAGGAGATTTATGAAAAAGAAAAGTTTTAGGATGTTTATAGTATAAGTTGCTTAGCTTAAGCTAGGCTTAACGTAACCTTTCATAAAACTTAAATGAAAAATAAGCTGTTAGGCTCTATTTAAGGCTTTTGAGGTGGCTTTCAAAACTTTCTGATGAGGCATTGACGGTGATGTCTTTTAAGGTTAAGGGGTGAGTGAAACTAAGCCTGTGAGCGTGTAGGAGGAGTCGAGGAGCTTTTTCATTGCTGTAAAGAGGGTCTCCTAAAATTGCATGACCATGATGAGAAAGGTGGACACGAATTTGATGTGTGCGCCCTGTTTTAAGGCGACAATTAACGAGGCTATGGCGAGGAAGTACTTTTTTAACAGTAACCAAAGTGGTGGCTTTCTGTCCATGATGAGCGTCCACACGTCGTTTGCGACGATCATGTCGGTCTCTTCCAATCATGTCAGTGTAAGTTAACTCCTTTTTTGGGAAATGGCCTCTTGCAATAGCCCAATATTGACGTGATATTTTTCGATCTTCAAGAAGACGATTTAGAATAGGAAGAATAAAAGGATTTTTAGCAAATAAAATTGCACCGCTAGTCTCCATATCTAGTCTGTGGACGACATAGCAGGTCTGCCCAACATAGGCAGAGACATGATTTAAGAGGGCGATTTCTGTGGGGTCATTACCATGGGTCTTCATCCCTTCAGCCTTGTTGACGATGATAAGGTGTTCGTCTTCATAAAGACAGTCCACCAAGGAAGGGTTGCCCAAAGGAATCGTCTTTAGAGGATAATCGTCTTGATCAAAGGTAAGCTGTAAGAGGTCACCAGCTTTGATAGGGCTCTGCCAGTTAATGGTCTGTCCGTTGACAAGGACATGCTTTTTAGTTCTTAAAAAATGACGAATCTTACGAGGAATTAGAAAATACTCTTCTAAGAGGGTTTTAACAGTGGTTTCAGGCATTTTTTTAGGAATTTCAATCTCGATTAACATGCTAATATTATAGCATTTTTGACAAAATTGGTATAATGAGGATATGAGTATGAAAGATAAATGGAAAAAATGGCCTTTTGGCCGAAAGAAAACAATTGAAGATGGACAAGATTTAGAAGATACCATTTCGTTTCAATTTGACGATGATGACGTTAAAGAAGAGTTAGATCAGGAGGCGGCTCACTATCATCGTAGTCGTCAAAAGGAAGAAAAAGTACCTGACAAGAAACGTCATCCTATCTTGGTCTTTTTATCCAAGTTGCGTCTTCCTAAGAATCATTGGTTTCGTCGTTTTTGGCGTCGCTTTCACCTAACAAAGATCTTATTGATTATGATTGGGGTCTTTGTTTTGTTAACAGGAACCTACCTCTTTTATCTGGCTAAAACAGCTAATGTCTCTGACTTGCAAGCTGCATTAAAGGCAACGACCGTTATTTATGACAAAAATGAAGCTGAGGCTGGTAGTCTGAGTGGGCAAAAAGGGACCTATGTTGAGCTAGATGCTATTTCTGATGATTTGGAAAAAGCAGTGATTGATACAGAAGACCGCACGTTTTACGAAAATAACGGAATCAATATCAAACGTTATTTGTTGGCGATTTTAACGCTGGGGCGTTCAGGAGGTGGCTCAACCATTACGCAGCAGTTAGCTAAAAATGCTTATTTGAGTCAAGATCAGACGATTAAGCGTAAGGCGCGTGAGTTTTTCTTGGCGCTGGAGTTGACCAAAAAGTACAGTAAGGATGAGATTTTGACCATGTATCTCAATAATGCTTACTTTGGAAATGGTGTCTGGGGTGTTGAGGATGCGAGTCAAAAATACTTTGGCGTCTCCGCTAGTCAATTAACTGTTGATGAAGCGGCTACTTTGGCTGGAATGTTGAAAGGTCCTGAGATTTATAATCCGCTTTATTCGATAGAAAATGCGACTAATCGTCGTGATACGATTTTGCAAGTTATGGTAGATGCAGGAACATTGACTCAAGAACAAGCTGATCAGTATAAGGCTGTAGATATGGCAAGCGTTCTGAATGACACCTATGCAGGTAAGGTTGATGATTACAAGTACCCGTCTTATTTTGATGCAGTAATCAATGAAGCGATTTCAAAATATGGTCTGACGGAAAAAGATATTGTCAATAATGGGTATAAAATTTATACTGAACTGGATCAAAATTATCAGGCTGGTATGCAGTTGACGTTTGATAACGATGATTTATTTCCTGTATCAGAGTATGATGGCACAACAGCTCAAGCTGCCAGTGTTGCCTTAGATCCTAAAACAGGGGCAGTTCGTGGTTTAGTGGGTCGGGTTAATAGCACAGAGGATCCTACCTTTAGAAGTTTTAACTATGCTACGCAATCCAAACGTAGCCCAGCCTCGACCATTAAACCTCTGGTGGTTTACACACCTGCTATTGCATCTGGTTGGTCCATGAATAAAGAGCTACCTAATATGCTGACCAACTTTAATGGTTATCAGCCACATAACTATGGTGGTTTTGAGTCTGAGAGCGTTCCGATGTATCAAGCTTTAGCGAATTCCTATAATATTCCTGCTGTTTATACGATTGATAAGCTTGGAATTGATAAGGCGTTTAGTTATGGCAAACGTTTTGGCTTGAATATGGATTCTGCTAATCAAGAGCTGGGAGTTGCTCTGGGGGGTAGCGTGACGACTAACCCACTTGAGATGGCACAAGCCTATGCCACTTTTGCTAATGGCGGGGTGATGAACACAGCTCACCTCATTACTCGTATTGAAACAGCTAATGGTAAGGTTTTAAAAACCTTTGAAAACAAGGCTAAAAGGGTTATCAGTCAATCAGTAGCAGATAAAATGACCAGCATGATGTTAGGAACATTTTCAAATGGAACGGGAGTGAACGCTAATGTCTATGGTTATACGCTAGCTGGAAAGACAGGAACGGCTGAAGCAGAGTTTAATGCAGATGTTTCAAGTGATCAGTGGGTGATTGGTTATACGCCTGATGTTGTCATCAGTCAGTGGGTTGGTTTTGATAAGACCGATGAGAATCACTATTTATCAGACTCAAGCGCTGGAACAGCTTCTTACATCTTTAGTACCCAAGCAAGCTATATTCTTCCTTATACTGACGGCAACACTTTCTCAGTTGAAAATGCTTATACAGCTAATGGTATCGCCCTTGATTACGGTGGTAGCGAGGAAGTTACCAACACGGAGTCTAAGTCTATCTTAGATAGCTTACGCGAATCTGCCCAGTCGGCCTCACAACAAGTGACCGATGCTGTTGAAAATGCTAACATCGGTCAAAAAGCCCAAGAGTTATGGGATAATGTTGTTAACTATTTCAGATAGCTTGTCAGTCTTATAAAAAAATGATAAAATAAAGGTTACGGAGGCGTTATGGCACAGAAAAAAGCAAGTTTAGCGTGTACGGATTGTGGGTCTCGTAACTATTCTATTTCAGTAAGTAGCAACCCTAAACCAACACGTCTAGAAGTTAAGAAGTTTTGTAAATATTGCAAACAGTACACCCTACATAAAGAAACAAGATAGGAGAGAGAAAGTGAAGTTTATCGCTGGGATCTTCAAAGTATTGAAGGACACAACTTGGCCAACGCGTAAGCAAGTTTGGCGCGACTATATCGCAATTCTTGAATACACTGCCTTTTTTACAGTGATTATCTTTATCTTCGATAAATTGTTGACATTAGGTCTAATCGAATTGATAAATATTTTCTAAAATAGCACACTTTCAAGGCTTTTGTGGTATAATACAGGTAAGAAATCAAGAAAGCCGTTTTAACGGCTTTTTTATAATGAAAGGAAATAGTAGATGTTAGATAGTTTTGATAAAGGCTGGTTTGTTTTACAAACTTATTCAGGTTATGAAAACAAGGTTAAGGAAAATCTTTTACAGCGTGCGCAAACTTATAATATGTTGGATAATATTTTGCGCGTGGAGATTCCAACCCAGACTGTGAATATTGAAAAAAATGGGAAAACAAAAGAAGTAGAAGAAAATCGTTTCCCAGGTTATGTTTTGGTTGAGATGGTGATGACAGATGAAGCTTGGTTTGTGGTTCGTAATACTCCAAACGTTACAGGATTTGTCGGCTCACATGGTAACCGTTCTAAACCAACTCCACTTCTTGAAGAAGAGATTCGTGCAATCTTATTGTCAATGGGACAAACTGTAGATGTCTTTGATACCAATATCAAAGAGGGCGATGTGGTTCAAATCATTGATGGTGCCTTTATGGGACAAGAAGGGCGTGTTGTTGAAATTGAAAACAATAAAGTTAAGATTATGATCAATATGTTTGGTTCAGAGACGGCTGCAGAAGTTGAACTTTACCAAATTGCAGAGCTATAAAAATGTTTAAATCTCGCGCAAGCGGGATTTTTTTCTATCTTCAAATACAAAATAATCTGGAGGATATGGTGAGCTATGATAAAAGTTTTAATTTTGATGAAAATAAAAACGAAATATTAAAATAATAACTGCAAAATCAATGATCATAAAACTTGACAATATATATTATAGTATGTGATAGTCTTGATAGAAAATTTTAGATTAGAATATTAAGGATTTTTGACAAAAACTGATGCTTATTTAAATTAAAATAGTCTATCTATACTAACTTAAAGTAAATATTAAGGGGAGAGGATTTATCTCAATGAGAAATAAGAGATTACGCAAAGATTATACGGAATCGTCGCGTAAGAGCCGTGTTAAGATGCACAAATCTGGTAAACACTGGGTTCGTACAGTGATGTCACAGATTAACCTTGTTCGCCTGTTTAAAGGTGGTTCAGGTCAACATGAAGTTAAGGTTGAACGTCTAGAAAAAGAGGTGAAGGATTACTCTGTTCCAACAGCTCTTTTACGCGGTTTAGCCTCAGCAGGAGCCTTGGCAGGTGGTACGATGGTGACTGAGAATGCTTTTGCAGAAGAAACTACTATCGCCTCAGAGACTAGCACTAGTACCTTGGCAACTACTGATACGGTAGCCTTGTCTGATACAACAGTAGCTTCAACAGACGCTGCTTCAGCAACAACAGCTACGACAACAGAAGCAGCTGACACCACAAGTGCATCTACTTCAGCTTCAACAAGCTTGTCTGTTTTTGCGTCAGAGTCAACGAGCATTTCCTTGTCTGATTCGGCATCTGCATCAACATCAGTGTCGCTTTCAGATAGTGCATCGGCTTCAACCTCAACGTCTATTAGTGAATCTATCTCAGAATCCGTATCTGAGTCAGTTTCAGAATCAGTTATCGCCTCTGTCTCTGAGTCTATGTCAGAAAAAGCTAAACGCCGTCTCCCAAATACTGGTACAGAAGAAAATAACACAGGTCTTTTGTCAGGACTAGGCTTGCTCTTTGGTGCAGGATTACTTGCGAAGAGACGTCGCAGACGTGATGAAAAATAATGTGATCCCCTCTTGTGAGAGGAGTTAGGTGAGCTAGTCAAATCATTAAATCTCTAAGCTTTCGACATCGTTTGATACCCCAATTGTTAGGTTTACCGCCTAATGATTGGGGTCTTTTTTAAGGAGTAAAAACTACCCATCTTGCTTGTGAGTGAGGAAGAAGCGATTGATTGGTAACGTCATGTTGTTCAGAGTGTTTTCGAGTTTTAAGTCTGTCAGCCTAGTTTTCTATCTTTTTTCTTTCCCTATTTCGTGATATAATAGTGAGGATAATTTATTGACATGGAGAAAACACATGAGTTTCTATAATCACAAGGAAATCGAGCCCAAATGGCAGGAATTTTGGGCAAAGAACCACACCTTTAAGACAGGGACAGATGCAGAAAAGCCAAACTTTTATGCCCTAGACATGTTCCCTTATCCATCTGGTGCAGGCTTGCACGTTGGTCACCCTGAGGGCTATACTGCGACAGACATTCTCAGCCGTTACAAGCGTGCCCAAGGCTACAATGTCCTTCATCCGATGGGTTGGGATGCCTTTGGTTTGCCAGCAGAGCAATACGCAATGGACACGGGAAATGACCCAGCTGACTTTACAGCAGAAAATATTGCCAACTTCAAGCGTCAGATTAACGCCCTTGGCTTTTCTTACGACTGGGACCGCGAGGTCAATACGACTGACCCTAACTACTACAAGTGGACCCAGTGGATTTTCACCAAGTTGTATGAAAAAGGCCTAGCCTACGAGGCAGAAGTGCCTGTAAACTGGGTGGAGGAATTGGGAACAGCTATCGCCAATGAAGAGGTCCTTCCTGACGGAACGTCTGAACGTGGTGGCTACCCTGTTGTTCGCAAACCAATGCGTCAATGGATGTTGAAAATCACGGCCTATGCAGAGCGGTTGCTCAATGATTTGGAAGAAGTTGATTGGCCAGAGTCAATCAAGGACATGCAGCGCAACTGGATTGGCAAGTCAATTGGTGCCAATGTGACCTTCAAGATTAAGGACACAGACAAGGACTTCACTGTCTTTACCACTCGTCCAGACACTCTTTTTGGTGCGACTTACGCTGTTCTTGCTCCTGAGCACGACTTGGTTGATAGCATTACATCGCCTGAGCAGGCAGAAGCTGTGGCAGAATACAAACGCCAAGCCTCTCTCAAATCAGACCTAGCCCGTACAGACCTAGCCAAAGACAAGACAGGTGTTTGGACTGGTGCCTATGCCATTAACCCTGTCAACGGCAAAGAGATTCCAATCTGGATTGCGGATTATGTGTTGGCAAGTTACGGAACAGGTGCTATCATGGCGGTTCCTGCCCATGACGAGCGTGACTGGGAATTTGCCAAGCAGTTTGGTTTGGACATCATTCCAGTTCTGGAAGGTGGCAATGTAGAAGAAGCTCCTTACGCAGAAGATGGTGCCCATATCAATTCTGACTTCCTAGATGGTCTTAACAAGGAAGAAGCTATTGCCAAAATGGTGGCTTGGTTGGAAGAAAATGGTGTCGGTCAGGAGAAAATTTCTTACCGCCTCCGTGACTGGCTCTTCAGCCGTCAGCGTTATTGGGGTGAACCAATTCCAATCATTCACTGGGAAGACGGTACTTCCACAGCAGTACCTGAAAATGAGTTACCTCTGGTATTGCCAAAAACCTCAGACATCAAGCCGTCAGGTACAGGTGAGTCACCACTTGCTAACTTGACAGACTGGTTAGAAGTGACACGTGAAGATGGCGTCAAAGGTCGCCGTGAGACCAACACCATGCCACAATGGGCGGGCTCAAGCTGGTACTACCTCCGCTACATTGACCCACACAACGACGAGAAATTGGCAGACGAAGAGCTTCTTAAAGCTTGGTTGCCAGTGGACATCTACATCGGTGGTGCTGAGCACGCAGTCCTTCACCTGCTCTACGCTCGTTTCTGGCACAAGTTCCTCTATGACATCGGTGTTGTGCCGACCAAAGAGCCTTTCCAAAAACTCTTTAACCAAGGGATGATTTTGGGAACTAGCTACCGCGACAGCCGTGGGGCGCTTGTGGCGACAGATAAGGTTGAAAAACGTGATGGTTCCTTCTTCAACATCGAAACTGGTGAAGAGTTGGAGCAGGCACCTGCTAAGATGTCTAAGTCCCTTAAAAACGTGGTCAACCCAGACGATGTAGTCGAGCAGTTTGGTGCGGATACCCTCCGTGTTTACGAGATGTTTATGGGCCCACTTGATGCGTCAATCGCCTGGTCAGAAGAAGGTCTTGAAGGTAGTCGTAAGTTCCTTGACCGTGTTTACCGTCTCTTGACGACTAAAGAGATTGTGGCGGAAAATAGCGGCGCTTTGGACAAGGTTTACAATGAAACAGTTAAAGCTGTCACTGAGCAGATTGAGAGCTTGAAATTCAACACGGCTATCGCTCAGCTCATGGTCTTTGTCAATGCAGCCAACAAAGAAGACAAACTCTATGTTGACTACGCTAAAGGCTTTATCCAATTGATTGCCCCATTTGCGCCACACTTAGCAGAAGAGTTATGGCAAGGTCTAGTAAATACTGGTGAATCAATCAGCTATGTCGCTTGGCCAACATGGGATGAGGCTAAGTTAGTTGAAAACGAGATTGAAATCGTTGCTCAAATCAACGGTAAAGTCCGTGCGAAGTTAGTCGTGGCTAAGGATATGTCACGTGAAGACTTGGAAAAAGTAGCCCTTTCTGATACGAAAATCCAAGAAGAAACAGCAGGCAAGACCATTGTCAAAGTCATTGCAGTACCAAATAAACTGGTTAATATTGTAGTGAAATAAAGAAAAGACTGGACAAAAATTTTGTCCAGTCTTCAGATTGAAGAAAAAGTCCATTTTGGACAATTTTCTTCAATCTTTTTTCTTTATGTTGAAAATAAAAACTCTCAGAAACATTGGAATATCAAGCATTCTGAGAGTTTGATAACTTGTCATCTTTCGCAAACATCTCCAATTTTTATATTTTTAAGAAAAAATTAGTATATCTGCTCTCTCAAAATTTACTCTTAGAATATTAAGCTCTATCTCGTACTTGAGTAGGCGTTAACTGAAAAAATTGTTTGAAGGCTTTGGAAAAATACAAAGGGTCGGAAAAGCCAACGGATAAAGCTACAGTTTTTACAGGGACAGATGTGGTTTCTAATAATTGTTTAGCTCTTTCCATGCGAACATGATGGAGAAATTCTTTTGGAGATGAGGAGTTGAAATGTTTAAAAACAGTTGTGAGGTAGGAGCGATTAACGTTTAGTTCATCAGCAATCCCTTGAATGCTGAGGTCAGCTATAGTATAGTGAGTTTCGATGATACGTTTAGAGCGATGATAGAGTTCTTGAGTAGGACTCTCTTGCTTAAGTTTTGTTGTAGGATTCAACAAGGCCAGAAGATGTAGGAGTTCGTAAAGTTGTCCTAAGAGATGCAAGTGATTGTCAGACTTTAATCCATGGGTCTGAGAAATACTTTGGATAATTAATTTTCCGATAGTTCTAGTATCTAAATTTTGGATAATACCAGTCTCATATAATTGAGAAAGTCGGAAGTAGTCTTCTGCTTTGGTGCCACTAATCCCAATCCAATAATAAGACCAAGGTTGTTTTGCATCTGCTTGATAAAAAGTGGATTCGTTGGGTTTTAATAAAAAGAGATCTCCCTTTTTAAGGTGATAAATCTGATTATCATAGTGAAAACTTCCTTTTCCTTTACTGATATAGTGTAAAACAAACTGCTCCCTAACAGCTGGTCCAAAACTATAGTTTTTTGGACAGTCCTCATAGCCATAAAAGTCAACAGCTAGATCAATTGTTCCGGTTTGGTATTCTGAAAACATAAGTGCAAAGAACCTCCTTACCTAACATTTTACCATATATAGTTAACAATATTCTATTTTTGTTATCGCTTTCATGTTGTAAAATGAGAGAAGAAATAAAGGAGAAGAAATATGGGAATTCGTAAAGAAGAGAATTTATACTATATTGAAGCTAAACAATTCAGTATGATTTTAGAAAATCGAGAAGGTTACCTATTGTTAAAGCATATTGGGAAAAAAATTGGAAGTTATCATTTTTCCAATAGTATTTATGAACGCGATCATGCTTTTTCAGGAAATCCAGATCCCAATATCCGTACTTTTAGTTTAGATACACAACGTCAGGTGATTGGCTTACATGGGCTAGGAGATTTTAGAAAGCCCTCACTGGTTGTCGAGTGTGGCAATCATTCGGTAACAGAGTTTAAGTTAGTGGCTGATCGGATTATTTCAGGTAGTTTAGAGGTTGAGGGACTTCCTAGTCCTTATGTCACAGATAAGGCAGAAACGTTAGAGTTAGTATTGGAAGATGTAGTGACCAAGCTTCGTCTTTACCTTTATTATACAGCTTATGAAGACTATGATACGATCACTAGCTTTAATCGTTTAGAAAATGTAGGGTCAGATCAGGTAGTCATTCATCGTCAACTTAGCACTATGCTAGACTTACCTAAATCAAACTATGAGTTGCTAACGTTTCAAGGCGCTTATGCACGGGAAAAAACAGTCCGTCGTCAAAAAGTTAGTCAAGGGATTTTTTCGATTGCATCTAATCGTGGTGCCTCAGGTCACGCTCAAACTCCTGCATTAATTTTGTGTCAAGAGGGGAGCCAAGAAGATAGTGGAGAGGCTCTAGCTTTACAATTGATGTATAGTGGAAATTTTCAAGCTTTTATTCAGGAGAATCAGCTTGGAGAAGTCCGTTTAGGTATTGGTATTAATGATGATAATTTTTCTTGGGAACTTCAGCCACAGTCTAGTTTTTCAAGTCCGCTTGCTCTAATCACTTATTCTAATCAGGGGTTAACACAGCTAAGTCAGGAGAGTCAGGTCTTTGTTAGAGACGAAATCATGTCTCCGGTCTATGCACATCAGGAACGACCTGTTTTAATTAATAACTGGGAAGCTACGTATTTTGATTTTACAAAAGACAGGCTTCTCGAGTTAGCTGATGATGCAGCACAATTAGGAATAGAGTTATTCGTTTTAGATGATGGCTGGTTTGGGAATCGTTTTGATGATAATCGCTCACTTGGAGATTGGGTTGTTAATGAAGAAAAATTAGGCGGAACTTTGGCTAATCTCATTGATGAGGTGCATGCGAAAGGGTTAAAATTTGGTCTGTGGGTAGAACCAGAAATGATATCTGAAAATAGTGATCTTTACCGCCAGCATCCTGACTGGTGTATACAAGTACCTAATCGTTCTCATACCTATTCTCGAAATCAACTTGTACTTAATTTAGCTAATAAAGAGGTTGTAGCCTATTTAAAGACAACATTTGATACACTTTTAGCAAACCATGATATTGATTACATCAAGTGGGATATGAACCGAAATATTACTAATATTGGGAATGGTTCCTATTATTTAGAAACTCAGATGCAATCTCATCGTTATATGTTAGGGCTATATGAGTTGGTGAGTTATTTGACTGAAAGTTATCCTCATGTTTTATTTGAGAGTTGCGCTGGCGGAGGTGGACGAAATGACTTAGGAATGATGCGCTACTTCCCTCAGGTTTGGGCGAGTGATAATACTGATGCGATTGCTCGACTTCCTATCCAATATGGCTCTAGCTATCTTTATCCGACAATCTCTATGGGAGCCCATGTGTCAGCCAGTCCAAATCACCAAATGGGAAGAACTACACCTCTAGATACAAGAGGACATGTTGCTATGATGGGAAATCTTGGGTATGAGTTGGATTTGACGAGCCTATCTCAATCAGAAAAAGAATTAATCAAAGCGCAGGTGAGTCATTATAAACAACTTCGTCCGATTGTTCAATTTGGACAACACTATCGTCTTATCAATCCAGACGAAGTAAGTAATGAGGTAGCTGTACAATTTAATTATCAAGATAACGTTCTTGTGACTTATGTGCGCATTCAATCCCAGATTGAGACAATGGAAACAACTCTAAAATTAAAAGATTTAGAGGAAGGTAGACTTTATCAATTGGTTGGAAGTGGACAAGTTTACTCAGGAGCAGAGTTGATGTATGCAGGACTGACAATGTCTCTTGTGCAAGGGGATTATATCAGTCAACAATTACATTTTCAAGCGCTATAAAGAAAGGATTCCAGTATGAAATGGTCTCATAAGCTAGTAGGATTGGGTCTCTTAGCATTTTCTGTAATTAGTCTAGGTGCTTGTAGTCAAGAAAAGACGAAATCAGATAATGGGCGAGTGACTATAGAGTATTTTAACCAGAAAAAAGAAATGTCGGCTACGATAAAAGAAATCATTAAAGATTTTGAAAAGGAAAATCCTAAAATTCATGTCAAAGTAGTTGATGTTCCTGCGCCTGGTGAGGTTCTAAAAACTAGAATGTTAGCAGGAGATATTCCAGATGTTGTTGGTCTTTACCCTCAAAATATTGATTTTCAAGAATGGGCTAAGGCAGGTTACTTTGAAGATTTAACCAATAAAGATTATCTTGATCATATTGCTAATAATTACGCCTCTAAATATGCTGTAGAAGGTAAAATATACAATGTCCCTTTGACAGCTAATGCTTATGGTTTTTATTACAATAAGACAGCTTTCAAAGAGTTAGGATACCATGTGCCAGAAACATGGGCAGACTTCCAAGCTTTAGTAGCTAAAATGATTAAGGATGGGCAAACACCGTTTGCGATAGCGGGATCTGAGAGTTGGACTTTAAATGGGTACCATCAGCTATCGCTAGCAACCATTACTGGTGGAGATGATGAAGCTAACCAATATTTGCGTTTTTCAAAACCAAATAGTATCTCTGCTAAAGACGATGTCTTAAAAGAAGATATGGAACGTATTGATCTTCTTCGACAAAAAGGAGCAATGCAGAAAAACTGGCAAGGTGCAGGGTATGTGGACGCCTTAGCGACTTTTGCTAAAGGAGAAGCCCTAATAACACCTAATGGTTCATGGGCCTTGCCAAGTATCAAGGAACAGAAACCTGATTTTGAGATTGGAACTTTTGCTTTTCCAGGTGAGAAAAAAGGAGAAAGTTTTACAATTGGAGCAGGAGATCTGGCGCTATCTATTTCTTCTAAAACCCCTTATAAGGAAGAAGCTAATAAGTTTGTAGCTTATATGACTACAGCAAAAGCCATGCAAAAATATTATGATGTAGATGGGGGGCCTGTTGCCGTTAAAGGTGTTGTTACTAGAGGAGCAGACTCTGAGCTAGGTGGTTTAACAAGTCTTGCTTTCACAGATCGCCATTTGGTTTGGTTGGGTCAACATTGGAATAGTGAAAATGACTTTTTTACTCTGACTACAAACTATTTATCAACAGGTGATGGTAAAGCTCTAGCAAATGATTTAAATGCTTTCTTTAATCCTATGAAATCAGATGTCAACTAGGAGGTTGGAATGAGAACGTTTTTAAATAAATATTGGGGTTGGACTTTTTTAGCAGTTCCTCTAATTTTACAGGTAATATTCTTTTATTTTCCTATGGTTCAGGGGGCTTTTTATAGCTTGACCAATTGGACAGGTTTAACCTATAATTTTGACTTTGTTGGTCTCAATAACTATGCCATTTTATTAACCGATACTAAATTCATGCAAGCTATTAGCTTTACACTCGTTTTGACAGTTAGTTTAATTGTTGGAGAAATTGGCTTAGGAATTTTAATTGCAAAAGCATTGAATACAAAGTTAAAAGGTCAAACTTTCTTTAGGGCGTGGTTCTTCTTTCCAGCAGTGTTGTCAGGCTTGACAGTGTCCTTGATTTTTAAACAAGTATTTAACTATGGTTTGCCAGCTTTAGGGAAAACTTTAGGAATCAGCTTTTTAGAAACAAGTCTTTTGGGAACTAACGTTGGGGCAACGATAGCAGTAATCTTCGTTCTTCTTTGGCAAGGTGTTGCAATGCCTATTATTATCTTTTTATCAGGTTTGCAAAGTATTCCTTCTGAAATTGTAGAAGCAGCAGAGATTGATGGTGCAAATAGTAGGCAAAGATTTTGGAGCATTGAGTTACCTTATCTTTTACCAAGTGTTTCTATGGTATTTATCATGGCTTTAAAAGCAGGGTTGACAGCTTTTGACCAAATTTTTGCTCTTACTGGAGGAGGTCCAAATAATGCAACGACTTCTTTAGGATTATTAGTCTATAATTATGCCTTTAAAAGTAATCAATATGGTTATGCCAATGCTATTGCCCTTGTCTTATTTGTGATTATTGGTTTAATTTCAATTTTACAAATTAGACTCTCAAAGCGTTTTGAAATTTGATGGAGGTCACTATTTATGAAAAAAGAAGAACAGCTTAGTCGCTTTTGGAAGTATGCTCTTTTAGGAGTTGGTGCTATCTTAATTTTTATCCCTCTTTTAGTGACAGTTTCTAGTTCTTTTAAAACAACAAAAGATATTGTAGAGAACTTCTTTTCTTTACCGAATCCAGTCACTTTTGAAAACTATAATCGACTATTAGCGGATGGTATAGGGGATTATTTTTTAAACTCAACCCTAATTACAGTCATCTCAATTATAGCGGTCATGGCCTTTATCCCTGCTGCAGCGTATTCAATTGCACGAAATATGTCTAAAAATAAAGCTTATGCTATCATGTATAGTTTATTAATATTGGGGATTTTTGTTCCTTTCCAAGTTATTATGATTCCGATTACCGTGATGATGAATAAACTTGGGATTGCCAATATCTGGGGATTGATTTTACTTTATTTAACCTACGCTGTACCTCAGACCTTGTTTTTATATGTCGGCTATATCAAGATGAGTGTTCCAGATAGTTTGGATGAAGCAGCGGAAATTGATGGGGCAGATAAGTTCACAACCTATAGTAAAATTGTTTATCCTATGTTAAAACCGATGCATGCAACAACATTGATTATCAATGCATTGTGGTTTTGGAATGACTTTATGTTGCCACTTTTGATTTTAAATAAAGATTCAAACATGTGGTCACTGCCACTTTTCCAATACAACTATACAGGTCAATATTTTAATGATTATGGCCCAAGTTTTGCTTCTTATATTGTTGGAATCATTACGATTACGATTGTTTACTTGATTTTCCAAAAAAATATTATTGCTGGGATGAGTAATGGTGCAGTGAAATAAGATGAATATTTGTTTATAAGGATAAGATAGAGGAGTTATTATGGCAATTGAAAATAAAACAATGCTAATTACTTATTCAGATAGTCTGGGAAAAAATTTGAGAGAATTAGAAGCTAATCTGGTTAATTATTTTGGTGAAGCAGTTGGAGGTGTCCATCTTTTACCATTCTTTCCATCAACAGGTGACAGAGGTTTTGCACCAGTAGATTATGAAGAGGTTGATGAGGCTTTTGGAGATTGGGAAGATGTGAAACGATTAGGTGAAAAATATTATCTAATGTTTGATTTTATGATTAATCATATTTCACGCCAATCGAAGTATTATAAAGATTTCCAAGAGAAGAAAGATGAGAGTCCATATGCAGATCTTTTCCTGCGCTGGGATAAGTTTTGGCCTGAAAATCGTCCAACAGCAGCTGATGTTGATTTAATATATAAACGTAAGGATCGCGCTCCTAAACAAGAAATTATTTTTGCAGACGGTAGTAAGGAATACTTGTGGAATACATTTGGTGAGGAACAGATTGATTTAGATGTGACTAAAGCAGTGACGATGGATTTCATAACGAAAACAATTGAGCACCTTGCTGCTAATGGTTGTGATTTAATTCGCTTGGATGCTTTTGCTTATGCAATCAAAAAATTAGATACAAATGATTTCTTTGTTGAACCAGATATTTGGGATTTACTCGCTAAAGTTAGGGATATAGCAGCAGCATCAGGTGTGGAGTTATTACCAGAGATTCATGAACATTACAGCATTCAATTTAAGATTGCTGATCATGATTATTATGTTTATGATTTTGCTCTCCCAATGGTAACGCTTTACTCTCTCTATAGTGGAAAGGTTAACCGTCTGGCTAAGTGGCTGAAGATGAGCCCAATGAAACAGTTTACAACCTTAGATACTCACGATGGCATAGGTGTAGTAGATGTTAAAGATATTCTGACAGATGATGAAATTGATTTTGCTTCAAATGAGCTTTATAAGGTTGGAGCTAATGTGAAGAGAAAGTATTCTTCAGCAGAATATAATAATTTGGATATTTATCAAATTAACTCAACCTACTATTCTGCTCTAGGAGACAATGATAAAAAATACTTTTTGGCACGTCTAATTCAAGCTTTTGCTCCTGGGATTCCACAAGTTTACTATGTTGGATTTTTAGCAGGAAAAAATGATCTGGATTTACTAGAATCAACTAAAGAAGGACGTAATATCAATCGTCATTACTACACTAGTGAGGAAATTGCAAGTGAAGTTCAACGTCCTATTGTCAAGGCTTTATTAAACCTATTTACTTATCGTAATCAGTCAGAGGCTTTTGATTTAGACGGACATATTGAGATTGAAGAAATAGACGATAACACTATTATGATTAAACGAAGTAATCAGGCGAAAACTTGTCAAGCACAGGCAGAGATTAACTTGAAACAGTTAACTTATCGTGTGGTTGAAAATGGACAAGACATATACTTTGAAGAATAGAAAGAGCATTTTATGGTTGAATTAAATTTAAAACATATCAATAAAAAGTATCCAAATGCAACGTATTACTCTGTTGAAGATTTCAATCTTGATATTAAAGACAAAGAGTTTATTGTTTTTGTTGGCCCATCTGGTTGTGGTAAATCAACGACTCTTCGTATGATTGCAGGACTTGAGGACATTACCGAAGGTGAGTTTTATATTGATGGTAAACTCATGAATGACCAAGCGCCGAAAGATCGTGATATCGCTATGGTCTTCCAAAACTATGCCCTCTATCCACACATGAGTGTTTATGAAAATATGGCATTTGGCCTAAAACTACGTAAGTACTCCAAAGATGAAATTGATAAGCGTGTCAAAGAGGCAGCTGAAATTCTTGGTTTGACAGAATTTTTACAACGTAAGCCAGCAGATCTATCTGGTGGACAACGCCAACGTGTTGCCATGGGGCGTGCCATTGTTCGTGATGCGAAAGTTTTCTTGATGGATGAGCCATTGTCTAACTTGGATGCCAAATTGCGTGTCTCTATGCGTGCAGAGATCGCCAAGATTCACCGTCGTATTGGAGCGACAACCATCTACGTGACACATGACCAAACAGAAGCAATGACTTTGGCAGACCGTATTGTCATCATGAGTGCCACTAAAAACCCAGATAAATCAGGCTCTATCGGTCGTATTGAGCAAATTGGAACACCGCAAGAACTCTATAATAAACCTGTTAGTAAATTTGTTGCAGGCTTTATTGGAAGCCCAGCTATGAATTTCTTTGAGGTAACTTTAAAAGGTGAAAAGGTTATAGGTAAAGGTAATGACTTTGAACTAGAGGTTCCAGAAGGTTGTCTTAAAGTCTTGAAAGAAAAAGGTTATGATGGTAAGAAGATAACTTTGGGGATTAGAGCGGAGGATTTACATTTGGAACCTGCTTTTTTAGAAGCCTTTCCAAAAGCAGTTGTATCGGCAACAGTTGGTTTGTCAGAGCTACTGGGAGCTGAATCGCACCTTTATTGTACGGTTGGACAAACTGAATTTGTCGCTAAAGTTAATGCGCGTGATTATATTGCTCCTAATCAAGAGTTGGTCTTTGGTTTTGATTTAAACAAGGCTCACTTTTTTGACAGGGAAACAGATAGAAATATTCTTTACTAATGATCAGAGAAGGGATGACATTAATCTCCTATTCATCCTAAAGAGATTGAGAAGATATAAATCTTCCTACTAAAAAACGCATGGAATCATTCTTAATAAATGATTCCATGCGTTTTTTACGTAGAGGCTTTGAATGGCTATTTTGTTTATTTACTACTATCACGTAATGTCAGTTTAGTTCCTAATCTAATTAGTTGTGGGACTAAAGGAGAAGATTTTAGCTCGTCATAGAGCAGTTCAACTGCTTTTTTCCCCATTTCTTCTGTGAAGACAGTGACACTAGATAAGCTGGGGAAGACTTGACGTGTAATCGTAGTGTCGTTAAAAGAAATTAAACTAACACGTTCAGGGACAGGTATCTTAGCTTCTTGTAAAGCTTTTAAGGCACCTAAAGCAAGGCTGTCGTTAGCGATGAAAAAAGCACCAGGGAGATTATCTTTCAAGTCATTAATTGCTTTTTTCATTAAATCATAGCCTGCTTGACTAGAAAAATCCCCAATAAAGATATACTGTGGCTGATAAGATTGCTTTTTATTAAGATAGTTTTGAAAAGCTTGGAAGCGAGGGTCTAGTAGGGGTGTTCTATGATCGCTAGATTTTTCCTCTCCGGCAATCATACCGATTTTTGTCAAATTTTTGCTAAAGAAGTGATCGATGACTCCCTCTACAGAATGAATAAAGTCAGTTGTGACACAAGAGTGCCCAAGAGCAAGGGTGTCACTATCGATAAAAACGATGTGGGAAGACCAAGTCTCTAGGAGGTTGATGTGTTCTAAACTGAATTTTCCAATGGCAATAATACCATCTACTTTCAACTCTAAGTCCCATTTTTGATCTTGGAAAAATCGATAAATCTCGAAATTAAGTTCTTGGGCACGTCTTTCTAAACCGATACGGATCGAGTAGTAGTAGAGGTCATCAAGTTCCTCATCTTGAGTGTACCACTGAACGATAGCTAGTGAACGTTTTTTCTGTCTTGATGTTGTTTTCCTTTGTTTGCTATATCCTAAGTCTCTAGCAATGCTGAGGATCTTTTCTTTGGTTTCAGGACTAACCGAGAGAGTTTGGTCTTGATTGAGGACCCGTGACACTGTCGCACTAGAGACCTGAGCTAACTGAGCAATATCTTTTAGAGTTGCCATCATAACCTCGTTTCTACTATTTTTTCTTTATTATATCATATTTGAACAATATCTTCTAAAATGAGTAAAATTTTTTAGTAAAATTTTACTAAAAACGATTGACGCGTTTACGTATTTGTAATATAATGAAGGTAAATAAGAAAGGGTTTTCAAAAAAGGAGGTCGCTTATGAAAACAGAAGAATTAAAGACTAAATTTGAGGAAGTTTTTGGCTATCAGCCCGATGCTTGCTTCTTTTCACCCGGTCGAATTAATCTTATTGGTGAGCATACAGACTATAATGGTGGACATGTTTTTCCAGCAGCTATTAGTTTAGGGACTTATGGGGCTGCCAAAAAACGTCTAGATCAAAAATTACGCTTTTATTCTGGTAATTTTGAAAAAGAAGGCATCATTGAGGTGGATCTTAACCACTTGGTCTTTGATAAAAAAGACTCCTGGACCAATTATCCCAAAGGGGTTATCAAGTTCTTGCAAGAAGCAGGGCATCAGATTTCGTCTGGGATGGATGTTTATGTTTATGGTAATATTCCAAATGGCTCAGGCTTATCCTCTTCAGCTTCTTTGGAGCTGTTAATAGGGATTATGCTAGAGCATTTATTTGCACTCAAGTTAGAGCGCCTTGATTTAGTTAAAATTGGGAAAAAGACAGAGAACGATTTTATTGGCGTAAATTCAGGAATCATGGACCAGTTTGCCATTGGGATGGGAGCAGACCAGCGTGCTATCTATCTAGATACCAATACGCTAGATTATGATTTGGTTCCACTTGATTTAGGATCTTATGTGATTGTTATTATGAATACCAATAAACGTCGTGAATTGGCAGATTCAAAATATAATGAGCGTCGTTTGGAATGTGAAAAAGCTGTAGAGGAGCTTAATCGTAAGCTAGCCATTAAAAGTTTGGGAGAATTGGACGAAGCAAGCTTTGATCAATATGCTTATTTAATTAAAGACAGCAATCGTCTGAAAAGGGCTCGCCATGCCGTCTTAGAAAATCAACGAACCTTAAAAGCTAGAGCAGCGCTAGAAAAAGGGGATTTAGAACAGTTTGGTCGCTTGATGAATGCCTCACACGTTTCTTTAGAGCATGACTATGAAGTGACAGGACTTGAGCTTGACACCCTTGTTCATACTGCTTGGGAACAAAAAGGGGTCTTAGGGGCTCGGATGACTGGTGCTGGTTTTGGTGGTTGTGCCATTGCTATTGTAGCTAAGGAAGCAGTTGAAGATTTTAAAGAGCAACTAGGAAAAACTTATACTGAGGTCGTGGGTTATGCGCCAAGTTTTTATCTGGCAGAAATTGCTTCAGGTGCTAAGCGTTTAGAATAAGGAGAAGAGAAGATGACGGTAGTGCAAGACTTTGTCACAGAAATTATCAAAAGAAGCCAGTATCAAGAGATGGATCGGGTGTATCTTGTCAATCGTCTCTTTCATCTAGTAGGAGAAACTAGCTTGGAATCAACCTCAGAAAAGAGCTTATTGGAGTTAAAAGAGGCACTGGTTGATCAGGCTATTCAAAATGGTAAGATTGAAGATAGTGGAGCAGAAAAAGAGATGTTGGGGGCGGAGTTGATGAACTTCATTACCCCAATTCCTAGCCAAGTTAACCAGAACTTCTGGTCTACCTATCAAAGTTCACCAGAACAAGCCATACTAGATTTTTATCAATTGAGTCAAGACAATGATGTCATTAAGCAAGAAGCTATTGCTAAAAATATTGCCTATAAAGTTCCAACAGATTTTGGGGATCTAGAAATCACTATCAATCTTTCTAAACCCGAAAAAGATCCCAAAGATATCGCAAAAGCAAAAACCATGACCAGCTCTAGCTACCCAACTTGTCTCTTATGCGTAGAAAATGAAGGTTATCAAGGTCGGATAGATCATCCTGCAAGAGCTAACCATCGCTTGATTCGTCTCGACTTGAATGGCGAAGAATGGGGCTTTCAATACTCTCCCTATGCCTACTTTACAGAGCATAGTATTGTATTAGATACCAGACATAGACCAATGGTGATTACTCCAGAGACTTTTTCTCAGTTGTTGGACTTGGTAGATATTTTCCCAGGCTATTTTGTTGGTAGCAATGCGGATTTACCGATTGTTGGAGGGTCTATCCTAAGCCACAACCACTATCAAGCAGGTCGTCATATTTTTCCGATGGAAAAAGCAGAGCTACTACAAGAGTTTACTTTTGAAGGTTATAGTGAGGTTAGGGCAGGTATTCTCAACTGGCCTATGTCTGTGATCCGTTTACAAGCTTCTGATAAGACGACTCTTTGTACTTTAGCTGAAAAGGTCATGGCAGTTTGGAAAGATTATTCTGATTTGTCTTTAGATATTTTAGCTTATACAGGAGATCAGCCGCATCACACCATCACCCCGATTGCACGAAAAAAAGGAAACCTTTATGAGCTTGATCTGGTTTTAAGGGACAATCACACCAGTGAATCTTATCCAGATGGTGTGTTTCATCCTCATCAGGATGTTCAGCACATTAAAAAAGAAAATATCGGCTTGATTGAAGTGATGGGCTTGGCTATTTTGCCACCACGACTAAAAGATGAGATGCTTGAGGTTGAAAAATATCTCTTAGATGAGTATAATGCTATTAAAGATTATCATAAGGATTGGGCAGATAGCTTAAAAGCGAAGTACCCAACTTGTGATGTAGCTACGGTGTCTGCTATTGTCAAACAAGAAATCGGTTATCGTTTCTTGCGTGTCTTAGAGGATGCAGGTGTTTACAAGATGGATGCTGAGGGACAGGCAGGTTTTGTCCGTTTGCTCAAACAGATGGGTGCAATATTCCGTAGATAGAAAAAGGAGAAGATATGGCAGTTTTGATTTTAGGTGGGGCAGGTTATATTGGCTCTCACATGGTTGACCGCTTGATTGAACAAGGTCAAGAAGACGTGGTGGTAGTGGATAATTTGGTCACAGGCCACCGTGCAGCCCTTCACCCTGAGGCTAAGTTTTATGAGGGTGACTTGGCAGATAAGGACTTTATGCGTCAGGTCTTCAAGGAAAATCCAAAAGTAGATGCGGTGATCCACTTTGCAGCCTACTCTCTTGTAGCAGAGTCTATGATTGAACCCCTAAAATACTTTGAGAATAATACATCAGGGATGGTCAATCTCCTTGAAGTGATGCGTGAGTTTGAAGTGAAGCACATTGTCTTTTCATCAACAGCAGCAACTTACGGCATTCCAGAAGAAATTCCTATCTTGGAGACAACACCACAACGTCCCATCAATCCTTATGGGGAAAGTAAGCTCATGATGGAAACCATCATGAAGTGGTCAGATGAAGCTTACGGTATCAGTTTTGTTGCTTTGCGTTACTTTAATGTGGCAGGTGCAAAACCAGATGGCTCTATCGGAGAAGATCACGGTCCTGAAACTCACTTATTGCCTATTATTTTACAGGTGGCGCAAGGCAAACGTGATAAGATCATGATTTTTGGTGATGATTATCAGACGCCAGATGGTACTAATGTGCGTGATTATGTGCATCCTTTTGACTTGGCAGATGCTCATCTATTGGCAGTGGATTATCTCCGTAAAGGAAATCCATCGTCAGCCTTTAACCTAGGATCATCGACTGGTTTTTCAAACCTTGAAATCCTAGAGGCTGCACGTCGAGTAACTGGAAAAGAAATCCCAGCAGAACTGGCTGATCGTCGTCCAGGAGACCCAGATACCTTGATTGCAAGCTCAGCTAAGGCACGTGAGGTTTTGGGCTGGAAGCCACAATTTGATGATATTGAGAAAATCATTGAGACAGCTTGGGCATGGCATTCAAGTCATCCAAATGGCTATGATGACCGAGACTAAGAATAATCATATGACAATTGTGATAAGGACAGCTAATGCCTTGTCACAATTTTTTTGATTTTCGTTAAAAATTTTTGTGCTTTAATAGAATTTTCTATATGATAGACTTATCATAAAAAAAGGAGAAAGCAGATGTTTACATTTCAAGAAGCGATTCAAGATTTTACCCCGATTTTAGCCAAGGATCTCAAAGACCTGTTGGCGACTCAGCAAGATGTGGTGGTCTTTATTGGACGTGAAACCTGTCCTTATTGCCAACGTTTTGCGCCTAAGTTATCTCGTGTGGCCAAAGAAAAGGGTGTCAAGGTTTATTTTTTACATAGTCAAAATCCAGCTGATTTAGTGGAAACACAGGCCTTGCGTGATGCCTATGGTGTGAAAACTGTTCCAGGGCTTTTAGTTGCAAAAGCTGGTCAGGTTAAAGTTGTTTGCGATTCCTCACTATCTGAGGAAGCTATTACAGCCTTCATCAACTAATCAGAAACCGAGCTTCTTCTTGCTCAAAGCCTGTAATTTTGCTATAGTAGTTTATGACTTTAGTATTTTGGAGGATAAGATGAACTTTAGCTTAATTATTATTTTAGTCATGATGGTAGGGATGATGTATTTCACCTCACGCCAACAAAAAAAACAGGCAACAGAGCGTCAAAATCAACTTAATGCCCTCGTTAAAGGGGATGAGGTAGTGACGATTGGTGGTATGTATGCCTTGATTGATGAGATTGATCAAGAAGCGCAGAAGGTTGTCTTGGATGTTGAAGGTGTTTATTTGACCTTTGAATTGTCAGCTATTAAACGCGTTGTCAAAAAAACGAGTGACACTGCAGAAAGTGCTGTCACTAGCGAAGTTGAAGCAGATGATGCTGCCATTCAAGAATAAGTAAAAACTCATGGCTAGTCCATGAGTTTTTTGAGTTTTTGTAGTTTATCACTAAGATAAGGCTCGCTTAAAACGAGGTAGCCTGATGTTGCTCGGTAGGGAGCATACAGTTGAAATTCAGGGAAATAGGGAATTTGTTTTTTGAGCTTGCTTAATTCAGTGTGATCCAGCCAAGTCGCATAGTAATTTTTTTCTTTTTTAAGATGGAGATCCATAGGATAATCGAGTGCCTGCTTGATCATGAGATGATAAATGTTAGTTTGCCAAGCAAGGTAACTTGGTTCAAAGCTTTGGTGGACACCTTGTGTTATCTGTTGGAAGATAACCTCCTCGCCTTCAAAAATAAGCGCTCGAATACTGATCACTTCATGCAGGTTGAGTAGGTTGCTTAGGTGAGCTAATTTTGTCTCCAACTTTTGATAAAGGGTATGGCTGATTGGAGGGGACACCAAACTTTCTTTGAGTTCTTGGTGCTGGTAGCTATTTTGACTAATGGCTAAAATTTGACTCTTAATATCTGCTAAAAATAAGATATGTAAGTCTTTTTGGATTTTATTTCCTTTGGTGATAATATCTGAGATACTATTGAGTTTGAGGTTAATCGTATCGGTTTGAGATAGGTAATGGTAGAGGTCTAAATTTTGAACAAACTGAGTAAGGTTTTCCAACTCTTTTAATATACCCACTTGTAACTCCCTATCCACAATAAAAACCTTATCACTATCCATAGCAAAGTTAATAATAGATTGAATATCACGTGCCTGATAACGACTATCGGCTACCTGATAAATCCTAGAATTTTGGTGCCGTGTTAAACAATTAACCCAAATCCCCATTTTTTGCATTTCAAGGCAAAGTAGTAAGGCGGTTTGACTTGATCCGATAATTCCAAAGGTTGTCATGACATCTCCTTTTTGTTTTATTTTATCAAAAGAAAGAGAGAAAGTCTTCTCAGGGATCACATTAGAAAAATTATCAAAACCGCCTAAATTATGGTAAAATACCAATAGCACAATTTTAGGATATCACGATTATGTTTAATTTTAAAAGAAAAAAGAAAATACTCAATTTAGAACACATTCCACATCATATTGGGATTATTATGGATGGTAATGGTCGGTGGGCTAAAAAGCGGATGCAGCCTCGTGTGTTTGGGCATAAGGCAGGTATGGATGCTCTTCAAAATGTGACCATTAAAGCTTCAGAGTTAGGTGTTAAGGTCTTAACGGTTTATGCCTTTTCGACAGAAAACTGGTCTCGCCCAGAAGATGAGGTCAAGTTTATTATGAATCTTCCTGTGGAATTTTTTGATAAATATGTCCCAGAACTCCATCGCAATAATGTTCGTGTCCAAATGATTGGTGAGCTTAATCGCTTACCCAAAGAAACCCTATCGGCTTTAGAGCGTGCCATTGAAAAAACCAAACATAACTCAGGTTTAGTGTTAAACTTTGCTTTGAATTATGGTGGTCGAGCTGAGATCACCAGTGCGATTAAGTTGATTGCACAAGATGTTTTAGAGGCGCGTTTTAATCCTGGAGATATTGATGAGGACTTGGTGGCTAATTATTTGATGACCAATCATTTGCCTTATCTTTATCGTGATCCAGACTTGGTGATTCGTACTAGCGGTGAGCTTCGCCTTAGTAATTTTTTACCTTGGCAAACTGCTTATAGTGAGTTTTACTTTACAGATGTTTTGTGGCCAGATTTTAACGCAGAGGAGTTAGAAAAAGCTATTTCAGATTTCAATCAACGCCATCGTCGCTTTGGTGGGGTTTAATTAAGGAGATATCATGCAACAAAGAGTGATTTATGGAGGAATAGCTTTGGCTATTTTCCTGCCATTTGTTTTTATTGGTGGACTTTCTTTCCAATTACTATTAGGAGCTTTAGCTGCTATTGGTGTATTTGAAATGTTAAGGATGAAGCAGTTAGAGCCCTTTTCATTTGAAGGAATTTTAGCCATGTTGGCAGCGATTGTGATGACCATTCCGATGGATCAATACCTGACCTTCCTTCCTACAGACAGTAGTTTTATCAGTTATGCTTTGGTCGTTTTTCTGATTTTGGCAGGAACGGTTTTAAATAGCAGAGAGTATTCTTTTGATGATGCTACTTTTGCGATTGCATCGAGCTTTTATATTGGTATCGGATTTCATAATCTCGCCCTAGCTCGCATCTCAGGACTAGATAAGGTACTGTTGGCTCTATTCATCGTCTGGGCGACAGATACAGGAGCTTATATGATTGGGCGACAAATTGGCCGTCGAAAATTATTGCCAAGGGTATCTCCTAACAAGACAGTTGAAGGTAGTCTTGGAGGGATAGCCAGCGCTGTTTTGGTCTCTTTTGTGTTTATGTTGGTTGATAAGAGTGTTTACGCCCCTCATAACTTTTTTGTGATGTTAATTTTAGTAGCCTTATTTTCAGTATTTGCCCAATTTGGTGATTTAGTTGAAAGTGCGATTAAACGTCACTATGGTGTGAAGGATTCTGGAAATCTTATCCCAGGTCATGGTGGAATTTTAGATCGTTTTGATAGTATGATTTTTGTCTTTCCGATTATGCACTTCTTTGGTTTATTTTAAGGAGGCAGTTGATGTTAGGGATTTTAACTTTCATATTAGTTTTTGGTATTATTGTAGTCGTCCATGAGTTTGGTCACTTCTATTTTGCCAAAAAATCAGGGATTCTGGTGCGTGAATTTGCCGTCGGTATGGGACCAAAAATCTTTGCCCATATTGGAAAAGATGGCACAGCTTATACCATTCGCATCTTGCCTTTAGGTGGTTATGTCCGTATGGCTGGATGGGGTGAGGACAAAACGGAGATTAAGACAGGAACACCCGCAAGCTTGACGGTTAATCCAGATGGCTTGGTCACGCGGATTAACCTATCAGGAAAGCAAATTGATCCAACTGCTCTTCCGATGAATGTCATCTCTTATGATTTAGAGGATAAACTGACTATCACAGGTTTGGTCTTAGAAGAAACAAAGACCTATCAGGTTGATCATGATGCCACTATTATTGAAGAGGATGGGACAGAGGTCCGTATCGCTCCTTTAGATGTTCAATATCAAAATGCTAGTGTTTTTGGACGGATGATTACTAACTTTGCAGGTCCTTTAAATAATTTCATTTTAGGGGTTTTGGTTTATATCCTTTTGATGTTTGCTCAAGGTGGGGTTCAAGATGTGACCACAAACCATGTCCAAGTGGTTGAAAATGGGGCTCTTGCTCAAGCAGGTCTTAAAAATAATGACCAGATATTAGCTATCGAGGGGATTAAAATTAGTAACTGGGAGGATCTCGTGTCAGCTGTAGATGAGACGACAAAAAATATGAAGTCTGATCAAGTGCTTCATTTAACGGTGAAGTCTGACAATACGGATAAGGAAATAGAAGTTGCTCCTAAAAAATCAGGCGATCGCTATCTCTTAGGTGTCTCACCAGGTCTGAAAACAGGATTTTTTGAGAAAATCGTTGGTGGGATAACGCTAGCTTGGGATCGCGCCTTCCTCATCCTAGATGCTTTTAAAAATTTAATTTTACAACCAGATCTTAACAAATTAGGTGGGCCAGTTGCCATGTATCAGATGACAAGCAGTGCAGCCCAGTCAGGATTGATAGCTGTTTTGAATTTGATGGGGCTTTTGTCCATTAACTTGGGAATTTTTAACCTCTTTCCCATTCCAGCCCTTGATGGTGGAAAGCTAGTGATGAATATCTTAGAAGCCATTCGTAAAAAACCTCTTAAACAAGAAACCGAAACCTATATTACCTTGGCAGGAGTTGTTTTTATGGTCTTGTTGATGGTTGCTGTGACATGGAACGATATTGTGCGTGCCTTTTTCTAAAAAAGTGAAATGGAGATTTAATAAAACAATGAAACAAAGTCAAATGCTTATTCCAACACTTCGCGAAATGCCAAGTGATGCCCAAGTTATCAGCCATGCCTTGATGGTGCGTGCGGGCTATGTTCGCCAGATTTCAGCAGGGATTTATGCTTATCTTCCACTTGCTAATCGAGTGATTGAAAAAGCAAAAAATATCATGCGAGAAGAGTTTGAAAAAATTGGAGCTATCGAGATGTTAGCACCAGCTCTTTTAACCGCTGACCTTTGGCGCGAATCAGGACGCTATGAAACTTATGGCGAGGACCTTTACAAATTAAAAAACCGAGACAAGTCTGACTTTATCTTGGGTCCAACCCACGAAGAGACTTTTACCGCTCTTGTGCGTGATGCGGTGAAATCTTATAAGCAATTACCACTTAGCCTTTATCAAATTCAGCCAAAATACCGCGATGAAAAACGTCCACGTTATGGTCTGCTCCGTACACGTGAGTTCATCATGAAAGATGCCTATAGTTTCCACCCTAACTATGACAGTTTGGATGCGACCTATGAGGACTATAGAAAGGCTTATGAAGCTATCTTTACACGCACAGGCTTAGAGTTTAAAGGAATCATCGGTGATGGTGGTGCTATGGGCGGAAAAGATAGCCAAGAGTTTATGGCGATTACAGCTGATCGTACAGACCTTGATCACTGGTTGGTACTTGATAAAGCGATTAGCTCTATTGATGAGATCCCGACAGATGTTTTAGAAGAGATTAAAGCAGAGCTAACATCATGGTTAGTTGCTGGTGAGGATACCATTGCTTACTCTAGCGAATCTAACTATGCTGCCAATCTTGAGATGGCGACAGATCTCTATAAGCCAAGTACAGTGGTTGTGGCAGAAGAAGAAGTTGTCAAAGTTGCCACACCAGATTGTAAGTCTATTGATGATGTTGCAGCTTTCTTGGAAGTTGAGGAAACACAAACCATCAAAACTCTTCTCTTTATGGCAGATGGTCAACCAGTTGTTGCACTTTTAGTGGGCAATGACCAAGTCAATGATGTGAAGTTGAAAAACTACCTTGGAGCAGATTTCTTAGAGCCAGCAACAGAAGCAGAAGCACAAACTATCTTTGGGGCAAGCTTTGGCTCACTTGGTCCTGTTAACTTACCAGATACAGTTAAAATTATCGCTGACCGTAAGGTACAGGATAGTCGCAATGCTGTAACAGGAGCTAACGAAGATGGTTTCCATTTGACAGGAGTTAACCCAGGACGTGACTTTACAGCAGAATATGTCGATATTCGTGAAGTTCGTGAAGGAGAACTTTCACCAGATGGTCAAGGTGTCTTGAAGTTTGCGCGTGGTATCGAAGTTGGTCATATCTTCAAACTAGGGACACGTTACTCAGATAGTATGGGGGCTACGATCCTTGATGAAAATGGCAAGGCAACTCCTATGGTTATGGGATGTTATGGTATCGGTGTTAGCCGTATCTTGTCAGCGGTCTTAGAGCAACACGCTCGTATCTTTGTTAATAAAACACCAAAAGGTGATTTCCGTTATGCTTGGGGAATTAATTTCCCTGAAGAATTGGCACCGTTTGATGTTCACTTGATTACTGTTAATGTCAAAGATGAGGCTGCTCAAGAATTGACCGCTCGTATTGAAAAAGACCTGATGGCTGCTAAATATGAGGTGTTGACAGATGACCGCAACGAACGTGTCGGCTCTAAATTCTCAGATAGTGATCTGATTGGTCTTCCAATTCGTGTCACTATCGGGAAAAAAGCATCCGAAGGTATTGTTGAAGTCAAGATTAAAGCGACTGGTGATACCATTGAGGTTAATGCTGAAAACTTGATTGAAACACTAGAAATTTTGACGGCTAAAGCCTAGTCATAAATGGATTTTAAAAAGTGAGAACAAATCGTATGTTAACGGTTGTTCTCACTTTTTTATTAAAAAACTTTTGGAAACTCATTTGAAATAAGGTATAATAGTAAAAATACATTGAACTTGGGAGAGGGTATGTTTACGGGAGTGTCTTGGGATAATAGGGAGAGTCTAAAAGCTTGTTTGATGGCTAGATTAAAGGTCATAATACTTTTAGTGGCTATGATGCTTTTCTCTTTAGTTCTTTTTCCTTTTCTAAAAAAGTACTATGCCAGCACGGTAGATTATAAATCACTTTATCAAGTGGTGCTGAACAATTATCAATCTGCTATTGAGGAATACGCCACAGGTCTGCCTTTAAAAGCCACAACAGGTGATGTGAATCTGAAAGTGCTACAATCTCCCAGTCGCAATCCTTCTTATCAATATATGGATTTAGAAGGGGACGGTATTGATGAGTTGATTATTGCCTTTCATGATGGTTCAGATGAGGTCGAAGTGTTAGCTGCTTATACCGTTGCCTTTTACGGTTTGAAAAAATTACCTGCTGATCTGATTCACTTATCTAATGATGACACAAGACAAGGGCAATGGACAGCTTTTGATGTTTCTGATTTGGTGAGCATGGCAGTAGATGATATGGTAAAAGGTGATTTTTCCTCTATCAAAGGACAGTGGGAGTCTAAAGATGGGCATCAGTTAGAATTTAGTGCAGCTGGTCTTCTTACAATTGATCATCAATCGGCTACAGATCATCTTTCAGACCTAATAGGAAACCAGATCTTCCTTGGGGACCATGTCCTTATTCCAGAGTCTTTTGCGGTTAACGATGCTGTCAAAGGAAGAGCGACAGGTTTTGTGGTAGCTGAAAACAGATTGAGTATAGAAGCCCTTTATTTTATCCCAAGAGGAATAGCCTACTCATCTTCAGATGCTAGTCGTGATAGGATTGTCACGGTTGCCAACCAAGCTGTTTTTTATCGTGAGAAAGAGCAGTAATAGTAATGCAAAAAGGCTAGGTAAGACATCAGAGATGTCTTACCTAGCCTTTTGTCTGTTCTCTCTGTTAAAGAGGCTTTTTTGATGGGAAATCTTGCAACTGTGTTACAATAAAAGTGATGAAAGCGCCATCAACACCATTTGTCAAAATATGAGACATTAAAAATAATCTCCGTCATTTCTTCGGTGCTTTCTGTAGCACCGTCAGCTATCCAGAGGGTGATGATACTCTCTATACTAGCTACCAGCATTTCAAGGGCATATTTCTCTGGGATATGGTAGCTATTGGCTAAGTCTGAAACGACCATTGGGGAGTTTTTAATCATATTTTTTAAAAAGATGGTGATAGTCTGAGAAAAGTCTGTAAAACTACTTTTTGAAATGGCATAGATAAAGGTAAAGTCATTTTTGAGGTAATCTAGCGCCGCTTTTATGGTTGCTTTGGGATTAAGGTCTGTATCTTCTAATATCTGAGTCAGTTGAGCCAGTGTCTCTGCTTTGAGCTGATCCATCATGTCATATTTATCAATGTAGTGAAGGTAAAAGGTACCTCGGTTGATGCCAGCTTTTCTGGTGAGTTTACTGACAGAGATATCTTCAAACTTTTCTTCTAACAATAAGCTAGCCAGGCTGTCTTTGATGATAGTTTTGGTTTGTGTTTGTCTTTTTTGCATAGGAACCTCTTAAATCAACACTTTGTTCAAAAGTGATGGTTGCTTTTTCTTTCTCGTCATTATATACTATTTCAGTAATTAAATCAACATGTTGTTGATATAAAACAAAGGAGATTATCATGGCTTACATTGAAGTAAAACATTCTTATAAACGTTATCAGATGGGTGAGACAGAAATCATTGCCAATAACGATATTAATTTTGACATAGAAAAAGGAGAGCTAGTGATTATCTTGGGTTCTTCAGGAGCTGGTAAGTCAACGGTTCTCAATATTTTAGGTGGAATGGACACAAACGATGAGGGAAATGTCATCATTGATGGGGTAGATATTTCTAATTATAATGCCAAGCAGTTAACAACCTATCGCCGAGAAGATGTGGGCTTTGTGTTTCAATTTTATAACTTGGTATCTAATCTGACAGCTAAGGAAAATGTTGAGTTGGCATCTGAGATTGTCAAAGACGCACGGGATGCAACAGCAACTTTAGAAGATGTTGGTCTGGGTCAGAGGATTAATAACTTTCCAGCGCAATTATCTGGTGGGGAGCAACAAAGGGTAGCGATTGCACGAGCAGTTGCTAAAAATCCTAAAATCCTTTTGTGTGATGAGCCGACGGGTGCCTTAGATTATAAGACAGGTAAACAAGTGTTAAAAATCTTACAAGACATGGCACGTGTTAAAGGGTCAACCGTTATTATTGTTACCCATAATGGAGCTTTGGCACCGATTGCAGATCGTGTCATTCGGATGCATGATGCGCGTGTGCAAAGTATTGATATCAATCCTAATCCTCAAAAGATTGAAGACTTAGAGTATTAAGGAGGTCGTCAAGTGGTTGGAAAAACGTATTGGAAGGATCTTAGACAATCCTTCTCAACTTCAAAAGGTCGTGTGTTATCCATAGTTTCCTTAATGGCTTTAGGCTCTTTTGCTTTGATTGGGCTTAAAGTATCAGGACCAGATATTAGAACAACTGGAGAGGACTTTTTTAGAGAACACCAAACAGCAGATCTTTTTGTTATTAATAATTATGGTTTGGATAGCTCAGACACTAAAATTTTGGATGGTTTAGATGATGAAGCGACGGTTGAGTATGGCTATTTCAAAGATGTTGTGGTTAAAGATAGCACGAGTGCATTTCGCCTTTTTTCAAAACCAGAAACCTTATCGACCTATGACTTAGTTGAGGGAAAATTACCAATAAAACGTGGTGAAATCGCCCTTTCTGCAGCCTATCAAGATGATTATAAGATAGGAGATACCATTGACTTTACAGAAAAAGCGGGTCAAAATGGGGAAAAGGTCCTAAAAGATCACAGTTATAAAATTGTTGGTTTTGTCAACTCCTCAGAGTTGTTGTCTCGTGTTAATCTTGGACAAACGACAGCAGGTAGTGGTGAGCTAAATGGTTACGGTGTGGTGACTGATACAAGCTTTGATTCAGATGTTTATATGATAGCACGGGTTGCTTATGATGATTTACGAAGCATTAGCCCTTATGAGCAAATCTACATCGATCAAGTCTATGAAGATAAAAAAGCTGTCACTAAACTTTTGGAAAACCAACCGAGTGTTCGTTTAGCAGAGCTTAAAGAAGAGGGGCAAAAAACCATTGATGAAGGGTATGCTAAAATCACAGCTACTAAAAAAGAACTCAGTGATGCAAAGGCGCAACTCAATCAGGCGCAAGCGCAAATCACTGAGCAAGAAAACCAATTAAATGCTGCCAAGGCTGTTTATGGTGCAGCTGCCGTGGCAGAGCAAGAAAGCCAACTTCAAGCCGCCAAAGAGAGTCTAGCAGAAAAAACCAAGGCTTATCACAGCAAAAAAGCCCAGGCTGATAAAGAGCTAGCTGAAAAAGAAGCTGCTCTAGAGGAGGCGCAAGATAGCCTAGATAATCTTGAACAACCAACCTATGAAACCTATACACGCCGAGAAATCCCAGGATCAGAAGGCTATGTTTCTTATGAAAATAACGCCTCAGTGATTGATGCAGTCGGCAATATCTTCCCTGTTGTGCTTTATTTCATTGCGGCGCTTGTTACCTTTACAACGATGGCGCGCTTTGTAGATGAGGAGCGCCTAAAAGCAGGAACACTCAAAGCTCTAGGCTACGATAACCGCTCTATTGTTCGGAAGTTTGTTCTCTATGGTTTTGTGACCAGTATGATCGGAACAGCCATCGGAATATTGGCTGGGCACTTGCTTTTACCAAGTATCATCTACAGTACCTACGCCTCTAAGTTGGTTGTCGCTCCGATTGAGCTTCATTTTTACCCAGTAAAAACCTTACTAGCTATCCTACTTGGTTTACTGAGTAGCGTGGTGCCAGCTTTACTGGTAGCGCGTAAAGAGTTGGCTGAAAAGCCAGCCCAGCTTCTTCTCCCTAAACCACCAGCATCTGGCTCAAAAATCTTGATGGAGCGCATCACACCGATCTGGTCTCGTATGAGCTTTACACAAAAGGTGACCGCTAGAAATATTTTCCGTTATAAACAACGGATGTTGATGACCATTTTTGGCGTTTGTGGCTCCATTGCCCTCTTATTTGCAGGATTGGGTGTCCGATCTTCTATTGCTGACCTTAATAATCGTCAGTTTAATGACATCATCAAGTATGATATGATCGTGGCTGAAAATAATCATTTAAGTAGTAGTCAAGAAAAGGACTTGAATCAACTGTTAAACTCAGATGATGTCAAGAGCCACTTATCTGTTCATTATGAAACCCTAACAAAAGTCGCAGGAGACAATAATGATGAACAAAGCATCACCACCCTTGTCACAGATGGGAAAGATGATGCGACATTTAGAAAATACATCAATTTGGTGAATCGTACAGATGGCAAGGCTTTGCATTTAGACCAAGATGGTGTGGTGATTTCAGAAAAATTAGCTGATTTGACAGGTGTTAAAGTAGGGGATACCCTCACTGTTAAGAATGCTGATGGAAAAAGTATCAAACTTAAGATTTCAGGTATTGCAGAGATGTACATGAGTCACTTTATCTTTATGAGTCAAGACTATTATGAAAAAGCCTTTGGCACATCTGTTGACTACAACGCTGATCTGCTGATGCTAAAAGATGACTCTACTAAAAACACCAATGCTGTTGCCACAGATTTTATGGACCTTGCAGCCGTTAAAGGTGTTGTTCAAAATACCACTCTTAAAGAGCAAGTTAACACCATTGTGGATTCTCTTAACCGTGTTATGTATATTATGATCATTACCTCTGTCTTACTTGCAGTTGTCATTCTTTATAACCTGACTAATGTCAATGTAGCAGAGCGCATCCGTGAGTTATCCACCATTAAAGTACTTGGTTTTTATGATAAGGAAGTGACCATGTATATCTATCGTGAAACCATGTACCTTTCCTTAATCGGGATTTTAGTAGGCTTTGGTATGGGGTATGCCTTACACAGCTATATGCTTCTCATTATCCCACCAGATACGGTCATGTTTAACCCCGCAGTCGGTTGGCTTATCTATGCTGTACCAGCTGGTGTTGTTATCTTGATTCTCATCATTTTAGGCATCATTGTCAACCAATGGCTCAAAAAAATCGACATGCTCGAAGCCCTAAAAAGTGTAGAGTAAAAATAAGATACTTTTGCGTTAAACCAAGATACTAAGCCCGTAAAAAATCCGTATGAAAATAGGGCTCAACCGCCGTGTCGCATGACACAAGAGCGAGCATCATTTTCACAAGGATTTTAGGGCGAGTTCAATTATAAGATACTGATAGAGCAAGAAGAAATAGGAGATTTGACACAGGACATTTCAGTCCAAGGAAGATCTATCATTTTCTCACAGTCTTCCGCTCACAGTTCAATTAAAGCTACCAAATCTTTTTTCGATTTTTTAAGCTTGTTTTAAGTTCCTATGGCTATACTATAGTCATCCTAAAACTTTTCTTTTTCATAAATCTCCTAACTTCCCTTACATTTGTGAGGGAAGTTTTTTTGCTTACTAGTGTTTTTGTCATCTAGCGGTAAGTAAAAAAAGATCAGGCAGGAGCTGAAAGCCCTACCTGATCAAGGAGATTTATGAAAAAGAAAAGTTTTAGGATGTTTATAGTATAAGTTGCTCAGCTTAAGCGAGGCTTAACACAACCTTTCGTAAAACTTAAGTTTTAAGGGATAAGGAATTAAAAAAATCTTCAAAAATCGTCATTTTTTTCATTAAAATACTTGACAAATCGCTTGTTATACTACATATAACAAGCCTTGACTTTACAGCCAAGGCTTTCTAAAAGTTTTTTAATATGGAGAAAAATATGTCTAAGAAAACAAAAGTTTTATCAGGTTTGGCTCTTGTTGCAGGGACGGTCGCAATCAGCGCCAATGCCCAAGCAGAAGAGGTAACAGCACCAATTACCACTGAAACACCTGTAACAACCGCTCAGGAAGCAACTGAGACCAAGGTGACGACAGAGGTGTTAGCGCAAGCCTCAGAGGTGGTGACAAGCACACAAGCAAGTGCAGACAGTCAAGCAAGCGTGGTAGCGAAAGCTTCATCAGAAGTTGCCTCGCAATCAGCCGTGGTGTCTTCTCTTACCTCAGAAGTGGCAAAAGCCAATGTGACAGAGCAAGATTTGAGCAATGCTCAAGCTACTATTGAGAGCGCACAAGGACAGGTAACGGCAACCTCAGAAGCCTTAAAAACCGCTCAAGAGACAGAGACGACTGCACAAGATAAGGTATCTTCTCAAGAAAGCCTAGTCGCTGATGCCCAAACGAAGGCTAGCGAGACGGCTAGTGCGGTGGCTGAGGCTCAATCGAAAGTAGATGCTTTGAGTAGTTCTACGGACACTACGGCTCTTGAACAGAACGTTGCTGACCTTACAACTAAGGTAGCTAGCGACAAAGATGCGGTATCTTCTGCCCAGTCAGCTCTTGAGTCGGCTAAAGACGGCACTGTTTTGAAAAATAACCAAGAACAAGCAAAAGTTGCCGTAGATGATGCTAAGTCTAGTTTAGCAACTGCTGAGATTGAAGCTATATCCAAAGGTTCTGTTGTTTCTTCTGCTCAAGGTTCTTTATCTACCGCTCAGGCAAATAAAAATAATGCAGACACTAAGGTATCTTCTAGTCAATCTGCTCTCAACTCAGCAAATAATGACTTTGCTAACTTAATGGCATCTACTCCAGCCCCTCAAAATATGTCCTATTTTAATCAGGCTGACCCACGTTGGAGTTCTATGTACTTTGGTACTTCTACTATGGGGTTATCAGGGTGTGTGCCTGCATCTGTAGCTAACGTTATCACAAGTTTAACTGGCAGAACTGTTCTACCTACAGAAGTAGCAAGCTACCTTTACAACAATACAAATGAATTTAATAAAACTGGGGTAGGAGCTTCATCTACTGGTGTTTATTTAGCATTACAAAACTGGGGGTTAACTCCTACCAACTTAGCTAATGTATCTGAGGTTGAAACTGCTCTTAAACAAGGACATACTTTGCTGGTAGCAGTGGAAAAAGACAAATTCACACCGTATGGGGGTACGCATGAGCTTGTCTTGAAGGGGTATTCAAACGGTTCTACTTACGCTTATGACCCTTATACAAGAGCTAATATTGGATGGTATCCTGTACGAAACTTGTGGGCTGAGCAAAGTACAGACCCTATGGATACTAAAGGTTTAGTATCGACTTTCATCAAAGTAACTACTAACACAATGAATCAAAAAGAGACTGCCATTAAAACTGCACAAACTTCTTTAAACCAAGCTAGGTCAGAGCAAACTGTTGCAGCAACTAATTTGTCTCAGGCTCAGGCATCTTATGATACTGCTCTTTCTGGTTACAACGAGGCACAAACAGTGGTTTCTAAGGCTAAAGCAGAATTACAAAATGCTGAGAATAACTTATCTTCACTAATGAGTAGTTTTGTAGATTTAACCCCTTACGAACAAGTCCTTACCGAAGCTCAAGCAACCCTATCTCAAGACGAGCAAGCTTTGCAGTCTGCTAAGGAAACCCTTGCTCTTGCTAAGGCTAGTGCTACTGACAAGGCTATTGCTCTCTCTAAGGCTCAGGCAATCCTTACTTCTGCAAAAGAGGCGGATACTCTTGCTCAGTCAACTTTAGCTGAGGCTCAGGCTACTCTAGCGCAATTAAAAGCAGAACTCAGTCAATCTCAAAGTGCTACCGCAGATGCTAAAACAGCTTACACCAATGCTCAAGCTACTCTTGAGACAGCCAAAGCTCAACTAGAGGCTATGAAAACAGCTCAAGCTAACTTGCCAAGTCTAGTGGAACAACTCACTCAAGCACAGGCTAAGTTAGAAGAGTTAGAAGCGCTCTTAGCTACAGAAGAGGAAAATCTAGCAGACCTAGAAGCTATCGCAGATGAAGCCCTTGCTATCTATGAAGATCTGCTTGCTCAATACCAAACGCAAGAAGTCCAAGCTCAACGCGATGCCATCATCAAAAACGGTGGTCAACCAGTTGCTATCAAGGATGAAAACGGCGTTATTGTTGCTTATGTAGATGGTAAAGCAGATGAGAAACAAGCTATCCAAACAGCTTACAACAAAGCTGTCACTAAACAAGTCTCAGCTAAAGTCCTAAAAGAAAAACCACAAGCAAACTATCAAGCTAAATCAGCTAGCCTGCCAAATACAGGAGATGACCAAACTGCTATCTTCTCACTGATGGGACTAATGGTCATTGGTTTAGCTGGAGGGTTACGAAAACGTAAAGGATAACCTAAAAAATCTTCTTACTCTTTAGGAGTAGGAAGATTTTTACGTATTCTCCTAAAATATGGTAAAATAAAGGTCAGAATAATATGAGGAAAAGCCATGTCAGACTTATTTAAAAAATTGATGGAACAGATTGAAATGCCACTGGATCTTAGGGAATCAGAGGCTTTTTCATCTGCAGAGATTGAAGAGGTTAAGGTGAATCCTAAGACACGAGTTTGGGATTTTCATTTTCGTTTTGACACTATTTTGCCTATTGCGCTTTATAGAGAGTTGCGTCAGCGGTTGGTGGAGACTTTTGAGCAGGCTGAGATCAAGGCGGAGTTTGCTATTAAGGCCAATCGTATAGATTTTTCAGATGAGTTGCTTCAAAGTTACTATCAAGAGGCTTTTACTCTTCCGCTTTGTGAGGTCGCTAGCTTTAAGAGCTCCTTTAGTCAGCTGAAGGTTCATTTTGATGGGGAAAAAATCATCATTGCTGCACCCCAGTTTGTTAACAATACGCATTTTAAGAAAAATCATCTGCCAAAACTTGTCCAACAGTTTGACCGGTTTGGCTTTGGGAGCGTCAGCTTTTTGATGGAGTCAGACCAAGAGATGACCGAGCAGTTGAAGGATGATTTTGTCTCAACAAGAGAGAGTCGCTTACAAGAGGCGGTAGACCAGGCCCTAGAAGCTCAGAAATCACTAGAGGCTTCTATGCCACCGCAAGAGGAGAAGCCTAGCCCAAGCTTTAACTATAAAGAGCAGGTACAGGCACGTCAGGCAGGCTTTGAAAAGGCAGAGATCACACCTATGATTGAGGTGGAGATGGAGGAGAATCGCATTGTCTTTGAGGGCATGGTCTTTGATGTTGAAAAGAAAACCACGCGGACAGGTCGCCATATCATCAACTTTAAGATGACTGACTATACTTCAAGCTTTGCTATGCAAAAGTGGGCAAAAGATGATGAAGAGCTGAAGAAGTATGACATGATTGCCAAAGGTGCTTGGTTGCGGGTTAGAGGAAATATTGAAAACAATCCCTTTACCAAGACCTTGACAATGAACGTGCAAGATGTCAAAGAGATTGTCCACTATGATCGTAAGGACCTGATGCCTGAGGATCAAAAGCGTGTGGAATTTCACGCCCATACCAATATGTCCACCATGGATGCTCTACCGACTGTTGAGGCCTTGATTGCACGTGCAGCGAGTTGGGGACATCCAGCCATTGCCATCACCGATCATGGTAATGTTCAGTCTTTCCCACATGGTTATCATGCAGCTAAAAAGGCAGGGATCAAGGCCCTCTTTGGTTTAGAAGCTAATATTGTTGAGGATCGTGTCCCTATTACTTATAATGAGGTTGATTTGGACTTGCATGAGGCGACTTATGTGGTCTTTGACGTGGAAACGACAGGTCTTTCTGCCATGCACAATCAGTTGATTCAGATTGCAGCATCAAAGATGTATAAGGGGAATATCATTGAGCAATTTGATGAGTTTATTGATCCAGGGCACCCTCTGAGTCAGTTTACAACCGAGTTGACAGGGATCACCGATCAGCATGTCAAGGGCTCAAAGCCTATTGAACAGGTGTTGGCAGAGTTTCAGAGCTTTTGTCAAGATACTGTACTGGTGGCCCACAATGCGACCTTTGACGTTGGTTTCATGGATGCCAACTATGAACGTTATGGTCTGCCTAAGATTAGTCAGCCTGTGATTGACACCCTTGAGTTTGCAAGAAACCTATATCCAGAGTACAAGCGACATGGTTTGGGGCCTTTGACCAAACGCTTTGGGGTGTCCTTGGAACATCACCACATGGCAAACTACGATGCCGAAGCGACAGGACGTTTGCTTTTTATCTTTTTAAAAGAAGCAAGAGAACAACGTGGTCTGACCAATCTTTTATCGCTGAATACTGATTTGGTGGCTGAGGATTCTTATAAAAAAGCACGAGTTAAACATGCGACCATCTATGTTCAAAATCAGGTTGGTTTAAAAAATATTTTCAAGCTTGTCAGTCTGTCTAACGTGAAATACTTTGAAGGCGTGGCACGAATCCCTCGAACAGTTCTAGATGCGCATCGAGAGGGTCTGATTTTAGGGACAGCTTGTGCTGATGGAGAAGTTTTTGATACGGTGCTATCTAAAGGGGTTGAAGAAGCCATCCAAGTGGCTAAGTATTATGATTTTATTGAAATCATGCCACCAGCCCTTTATGCTCCTCTTATCGCTAAAGAGCAGGTCGCCGATGAAGAAGCGATTCAAAACATTATCCGTGATCTGATTACGGTCGCTAAGACACTCGATAAGCCTGTTCTAGCGACAGGTAATGTCCATTATCTTGATCCTGAAGAAGAAATCTATCGTGAGATTATCGTGCGTAGTCTGGGACAAGGGGCGATGATTAACCGTACCATTGGACGAGGAGAAGATGCCCAACCTGCTCCTTTGCCTAAAGCGCATTTTAGAACAACCAATGAAATGTTAGATGAGTTTGCCTTTTTAGGAAAAGAGTTAGCCTATGAGGTGGTAGTGACCAATCCCAATGCCATGCTTGAGCGTTTTGATGAGGTTGAAGTGGTTAAGGGCGACCTTTACACGCCTTATATTGAAAAAGCAGAAGAAACGGTCGCTGAGTTGACCTATCAAAAAGCCTTTGAGATTTATGGCAATCCTTTACCTGATATTATTGATTTAAGGATTGAAAAAGAGCTGACCTCTATCTTGGGGAATGGCTTTGCCGTGATCTATCTGGCATCACAGATGCTGGTGAATCGCTCAAATGAACGGGGTTATCTGGTGGGATCTCGTGGTTCGGTTGGCTCAAGTTTTGTGGCAACCATGATTGGTATTACAGAGGTTAACCCCATGCCACCGCACTATGTCTGTCCTAACTGTCAGGCATCAGAGTTTATTACAGACGGCTCCTACGGATCAGGGTTTGACTTACCCAATAAAGCCTGTCCGAGCTGTGGGACTCTTTATAAAAAAGATGGTCAAGATATTCCCTTTGAAACCTTCCTTGGTTTTGATGGGGACAAGGTACCTGATATTGACTTGAACTTTTCAGGGGATGATCAACCTTCTGCCCATTTGGATGTTCGAGATATTTTTGGGGCAGAGTATGCCTTTCGTGCAGGGACAGTTGGTACGGTCGCTGAAAAAACAGCTTATGGCTTTGTTAAAGGCTATGAACGTGATTATGGTAAGTTTTACCGTGATGCTGAGATTGATCGTCTGGCTATGGGAGCTGCGGGGGTTAAGCGTACTACAGGTCAGCACCCAGGGGGGATTGTTGTTATTCCAAACTATATGGATGTCTATGATTTTACCCCTGTTCAATACCCAGCTGATGACTTATCAGCAGAGTGGCAGACGACCCACTTTAACTTCCACGATATTGATGAAAACGTCTTGAAGCTCGATATTCTGGGACATGATGATCCGACCATGATTCGGAAATTACAGGATTTATCAGGGATTGATCCTAAAGATATTCCAGCTGATGACCCTGGGGTGATGCAGCTCTTTTCTGGCACAGAGGTTTTAGGGGTCACACCAGAGCAAATTGGCACTTCAACAGGGATGCTGGGGATTCCAGAGTTTGGGACGAACTTTGTTCGTGGAATGGTGGATGAGACACATCCTACTACCTTTGCGGAGCTTTTGCAGTTATCAGGCTTGTCACACGGTACAGATGTTTGGTTAGGAAATGCACAGGATTTGATTAAGCAAGGGATTGCCAACCTGTCAACCGTTATCGGTTGTCGTGATGATATTATGGTTTATTTGATGCACGCAGGTCTCCCACCTAAGATGGCTTTTAACATCATGGAGCGCGTGCGGAAAGGGTTGTGGTTGAAAATCTCTGAAGAAGAGCGTGACGGTTATATCCAAGCCATGCGAGATAATCATGTGCCAGACTGGTACATCGAGTCTTGTGGAAAAATCAAGTACATGTTCCCCAAAGCCCATGCAGCAGCTTATGTGATGATGGCCTTGCGCGTGGCCTACTTTAAAGTTCATCATCCGATTTATTATTATTGTGCTTATTTCTCCATTCGTGCCAAAGCCTTTGATCTCAAAACCATGAGTGGCGGTCTTGAAGCTGTCAAAGCTAAGATGGCAGAAATTGCTGAGAAAAAGAAAAACAACGAAGCTTCAAATGTCGAGCAAGACCTCTATACCACGCTTGAGCTTGTTAATGAAATGCTAGAGAGAGGGTACGAGTTTGGGAAGTTAGACCTCTATAAGAGCCATGCCACAGAGTTTCAAATTGAGGACAAGACCCTTATCCCACCATTTGTGGCTATGGATGGTTTAGGTGAAAACGTTGCGAAACAATTGGTCAAAGCAAGAAGTGAAGGTGAGTTCTTATCAAAAACCGAACTCAGAAAACGTGGTGGTCTCTCAAGTACCCTTGTCGAAAAAATGTCAGATATGGGCATTCTAGGCAACATGCCAGAAGACAACCAACTCAGCCTCTTTGATGACTTCTTTTAAACATAAGATACTAAGAGCATAGAAAGTCAAAGAGAAAATCTATCACTTTCTCAGGGCTTGTAGCAGACATTCGATGTGATAAGTTACTTATTTGCACTAAATCAAATGGTTTAAAAAGCATAGCACTTGAAATAAAGTGTTATGCTTTTTATTTATCAGATCACAATATTAAATTGTATCCGAATACATGTGGATAAAATAAATCTAAAAGCACAAAATCATTGGACATATTATAAAACTTAGTATAAAATGATGGGGAAAGTAAAAGGAGGAGTGTTTATGAGAAGAGAAAAGAAATTTAGGCATCATTTGAAACGGTCAGCTAAATTATCTAGATGGGCTGTTTTAGGATTAGCGACTGTCGCTGTTGGTGGACTTAATGTGAGCCTTGCTAAAGCAGAAGAAGTCTCTCAGCCGGCTGTAGCTTCAACGAGTACAACAACTGATTCTGCACCTGTAGCAGCACCAGTTGAGGGAGTTTCAACCACTGTTTCTGATAGTGGAGCTGTTCCTAGTTCTGGAGCTGAGACTACTGTGACTGAGACAAGTCCAGTAGAAACAGAAACAGTTGTGACCAATGTGGAAAAAGAGGTGACCTTACAGACCAATGCGGAAGTGATCAATCATTTTAACAATGAGATTGATCAAGCTACTTGGAGCAAGGTTGACCCTGCTACTAGTGCCAACGAAGCCGTCGTTAGTGTAGAGGTGGATCGTAACAATACTAACTTTACGGTGAATGCGCATAAAACATCTGAATCTGATGACCCACTTTTTTCAAACTTTGTGACCACTGAAACCAAAGAAACACCTTACACTTATTCGTACTTGGATGGTTCGTCTAGGACATCTGAATACGGTGTGACACAAACAGGCAGTTCAGGTGAAGGCAGTTTTGTTGCAGTAGGTGAGGAACATGTGAATCGTGATTATTATAGCGCGAAAAACACGAGTGGCACAGCTTTAATCAAATCTACGATTTTAACAACTAATCCACTAGCTCCTAATCTACAAATTGAAGAAGTTGCTAGTTTGACAACATCTGGTAACATTATTCACCGCACAACCTTTACCAATAAGAGCGATTTAACTTACGCCAAACAACAGTACTATGTTTTACTAGATACAATGTTAAATGCCGACGATGATATTAACCTTTATTCTGATGGTAGTGGAGGTGCGTACTTCTCTGATCGAGAAACATTTTTATCTACCCGTATGTTGTCAGATGGTACTTCTTATGCATTAAACTGGAGAAATCGAGGCAGTGTTTTGGGTCAACAGGTTAAGGGTGCTAATTTACCAGCAGATCGTCGTATGACAAGCAGTGTTGACTCAGCTATTCGTTATTTAACACCTGCTGTGAGTTTGACTCCAAATCAAAGTATTAGTCTTTGGTATTTAGAGTCTATCTACACACCAGAGGAAGTAGAAGCTATTATTGCTAGCGGAGGATCTTTAAATACCATCAGTCAAAAATTTAATGAGGTTGTCATTAAAGAGATTCCTAAAGAAACACCATCACAAGATCAGCCAGCTGTTGAAGAAGGAGTGGCTCAGACCCCTACACCTGAAAAACCTTTGGTCCGTGAAGACCTTGTTCTTGAAGAAAAAGGTCATACAGAGCCGAAACAAGTGACTTCTCTAACAAGTCTTAAAAAATCTGAGGAAAAAGTTCAGACACTTGGTTCGCCATCTCAATCAACTAACTTGGTTGCATCAAACAAAGAAAAACAATTGCCAAAAACAGGCGAAGATCAGTCTTCACCTCTAGGAGCATTGGGCTTGGCCTTGCTAAGTGTTCTTGGTTTTGGACAATTACGTCGTAAAAATCATTAATTTCAAAAGCAATAGCTAAGAGAGGTAGCGTAAAAAAGTTTAGCACCATTTCTCAATGTAGTGGTATTGGTGTTGAGAGTCTAGTGTCCTATTATAAGATAGAGAGATCAACGAGTTCCCCTAACTGACCTGGTTGGAAGTAAGGGGAACTCGTTTTTTTCTAGAAGAAAAAATAATAGTCAAAACGATTGACAAATATTTTTAAAAGGCGTAATATTACTATATAGTATTTTTAATCACTAATTAGTATAAAAAGAAAGAGGAAATCCTATGTCAAACTTTACAGATTTACAAGAAAAACGCCGTTCTATCTATGCACTTGGTAAAGACCTACCAGTGTCAAATGAAGAAGTAGTGGCTATCGTTGAGAAAGCAATGAAAGAATCTCCATCAGCTTTCAACTCACAATCAAGCCGTGCCGTTGTACTTTTCGGTGCTGAGTCAGACGCTTTCTGGAATGAAATTGCTTACAGCGAATTGGAAAAAGTAACTCCTGCAGAAGCTTTTGAAGCGACAAAAGAACGCTTGGCTGGCTTTGCAGCTGGTGCTGGTACTATTCTCTTCTTTGAGGATCAAGCCGTTGTTGAAGGGCTTCAAGCGAACTTCCCACTCTACGCTGAAAATTTCCCAATCTGGTCTGAGCAAGCACACGGTATCAACTTGTACGCAGTATGGTTGGCATTTGCTGAGAAAAATATCGGCATGAACGTCCAACACTACAATCCATTGGTAGATGCACAAGTTGCTGAAAAATACGGTATTCCAGCCAACTGGAAACTCCGTGCCCAAGCACCATTCGGTAGCATTGCAGCTCCAGCAGCAGAAAAAGAATACATGGTAGATTCTGATCGCGTTAAAGTTTTTGGGAACTAAATCTCCCTTTAACAGGAATAAAAAATGAAAAGCAAGCTGAATTCAGTTTGCTTTTTCTTGTAATTGATACTAATTAGTGGTAATATAAATGATATAATAGAAAAGAATAGCAAGAGAAAAAGGAGGATATCATGGGAGAGGAATTGGATAAGAATTTATCCGTCAAAACAATGGTTGTCTTGCGTAAAGCGATGAGAAGTATTGATAGTCAGGTTTATTCAGAATTTAAAGATTATGGTATTACGCCTACTCAATTTGGTGTTTTAGATGTGCTTTATACTAAGGGAGAGATGAAAATCTGTCGTTTAATTGATAGCATGTTGGCGACATCAGGAAATATGACAGTGGTGATTAAAAATATGGAACGTCATGGTTGGATCTATCGTCAGGTTTCACCAGATGATCGTAGGGCGTCTGTTGTAGGATTGACAGAGACTGGTCGAGATTTGATTGAGGCTATTTTACCTCAGCATATTGCCAGTGTTAATCAAGTTTTTGCTCATTTGACAGATGAGGAAAAGTCAAGTCTGATTACGATTTTAAAAAAATTTAAAAAATCTGAGGCAAAATAGTTTACAAAACCTTATTCGAGCTATATACTACTATATAGTAATATTATAAAAAGAAATGAGAGACAAACAGATGAAAAAAGTATTATTTATCGTTGGTTCACTTCGTGAGGGATCATTCAACCACCAAATGGCAAAAGAAGCTGAAAAAGCTTTGGCAGGAAAAGCGCAAGTGAGCTATTTGAACTATAAGGAAGTACCTTTGTTTAACCAAGATTTAGAAACACCTGTTTTACCAGCTGTTCAAGCAGCGCGTGATGCAGTGGTAGAAGCAGATGCGATTTGGATCTTCTCTCCAATCTACAACTTTGCTATTCCAGGTGTTGTGAAAAACTTATTAGACTGGTTGAGCCGCGCTCTTGATCTTTCAGATACAACAGGAGCATCAGCCCTTCAAGATAAAATCGTTACAGTATCCTCTGTAGCTAATGGTGGACATGATCAATTGTTTGCAGCTTATCAAGCCCTTCTTCCGTTTATTCGTACTCAAGTGGTCGGTGACTTTACCGCTAGCCGTGTTAATGATGAAGCTTGGGCGACAGGTGAGTTGACATTGTCAGCTGATGTGATTGAAAGCTTAGAAAAACAAGCATTGGCATTGATTGAAGCATAATCTTCTCTTATTAAAAAAAACTAGGTGGACGACCTAGTTTTTTTGATTTACCAAATCCCTAGTAACCATTGGACCAAAAGATCCATACAGATTATAGCTAGCCAGCAAAAAGCGCCAAGAATGATGGCTGTTGACCCCGTTTTAAGAAGTTTGGGGAAATTGGTTTTCACTCCAATGGCCACCATAGCAACAACAATAAAAAATTTAGAGAGGGTCTTGAGGGAATCAAAAAGTGTTAACTCAAAACCTAGGGCACTTAATAAACTGGTTGTAAGAGAAGCTAAGATAAAATAAAGAAGAAAATTCGGAAATGCGTTCTTGAGCTGAAATTTTCCTTGGTAGCCTTGATTTTTTCTTTGTTTTAACAAGGCCAATCCAAAGGTGATAGGGATAATGGCAAGAGTTCGTGTTAGTTTGACAATAGTGGCAGCTTCCAAAGTGTGACTATGATGAAGGCTATCCCAAGCGCTAGCTGTGGCTGTGACAGATGAGGTATCATTGACAGCTGTTCCAGCAAAGATGGCAAACCCTTCGTGAGAGAGGTTTAGGGCTTGCCCAAGACTTGGAAAAAGCAGAGCGGCCAAGATGTTAAAAAGGAAGATGACAGAAATAGCTTGAGCCACCTCTTCTTCATCTGCTTCAATGACAGGAGCCGTTGCAGCAATGGCAGACCCTCCACAGATAGATGAGCCAACTCCAATGAGTGTGGCAAGGTGGGAGTTGATTTTATTGGTTTTAAAAAAGAGATAAGCGACACCTAAGGCAGTGAGAATAGTTGTCAAAATAATGGGGAGTGAGCTGATACCAACTGTTAAAATATGTTGAAGATTGAGTCCAAATCCTAATAAAACCACTGCTAATTGCAAAATGATTTTAGAAGAAAAAGCGATGCCCTCTTTTAGCTGATCCTGTTTTGTTAGAAAAGGGCTAGCTCCCATTCCAATAAAAATCGCAAAAACAGGCCCTCCTATCAAAGGAAAAACCTGACCTAACATCCAAGCTGGGAGAGCTAAGAGAAGACAAGATAAAAATCCTGGAAGTTTTCTGATCATAAAAATAGTACCTGTTAGTTTATTTGTCAGTCTAGGAGGGTTAATCTTGTTTAGATTTAACAAAGTTGATATATTTGTCTCCAAAGCTTTCAATTTGTTGAAGAACTAGCTTAAATTCTTGACCGATCTCGCTTAATTCATACTCCACTTTTGGTGGAACTTGCGCATAGACCTTACGCGTAATTAAGCCATCGTCTTCTAATTGACGTAATTGCTTGGTCGAGGTTGCTTGGGAAATCCCTGTTAATCGACGGTGCAATTCATTAAAACGAATCGGCCCTTCTTCGATGTGGTGCAAAAGTAGCATACTCCATTTCCCTGATAAAACACTTTGAGTCGCCACATAAGGACACTCTGGCACGGTATGAGATGTAAAAGTTGGCATCATTTCTCCTTTATTTAACGTGATACTATCCAAAAAGATAGTGACTAGTCTAAAAAAACGTACTTGTATTAGTTGTTGTACTTATTACAATAATACCATAAACTGCAAAAGCAGAAAAGAATGGAGAAAAGATATGGCAAATAAACACCCTAAAACTGCCCTTATGGTTATTGATGTGCAAGAATTTCTAATTGGACTCAATCCTTATCACGCTCAAGATTATTTAAATCAACTTGAGACTTTTATCCACCAAACGCGTGAAGCAAGCATTGAAGTCATCTATGTTCGTCACAATGATGGCAATATGAAAAATGGTACACCTGAATGGCAAGTTCACCATCAGATTGCACCACAAAATGATGAAAAAATCATTGATAAAACATTTGCAAGTAGCTTTAAGGACACAGACCTCAAAAACTATCTGGATCAGCAAGACATTGAGCAACCGCTAATCACTGGAATGTAGACAGAATACTGCGTGGACACCACTCTTCGTGTAGCCTTTGAGCATGGTTATAAGATCATTGTGCCAGAAGGCTTGACCAATACCTTTGACACAGAAACGGTATCTGCACCAACCATCCGTAAACACCATGAAACAGTATGGGGCAATGCCTTTGCGCAAGTAGTCCAAGTTGAAGCCGTGCTATCCAATCTAAAAGGAGAATAAGGTGCAACTAGAACTTCGGTTCTAGTTTTTTTGTGTGAAAAATTAAACTAAATTTTGCCTTGATATGAAACAATTCTTTAGAAAAAGATACTGGCTTTTCAAAAAAATCGTACTTGTAAAAAACAATGTATCGACTATACTAGTTGTATATTAAACATTAGGAAGGAATTTCATATGAAACTCTATTACATCATAGATGCTTATTGCGGTTGGACCTACGGGTTTAACCATATTTTCACAACATTTATGCAACACCATCCTGACCTAGAGATAGAAGTCATTAACGGAGGCTTGTTTGTCGGAGATAATAAAAAGAAAATGGCTGATTTTAAGCAAGCACAGACCATCAACAAACAAATCGAAACCTATTACCAAATGACTTTTGGTGAAGCTTATAATCAATTGTTTAAGGATAAGGACTTTACCATGGACTCCCTTGGTCCCGCTAGAGCCTACTCCGTTTTGAAAAACTATGTTGAACCACACAAGCTTGCTCAGCTGACATTGGATATTCAAACATTGTTTTTCGAACATGGGCTAGATCTCAGTCAAGCAGATAGTTATGCCAGCATCATCGACACTTATCAGTTACCCCAAAAAGCTATGGAAGACTTGTCAAGTACCTTGAAACAAGCAGAAAATCTACATCCAGACTTTATCAAAGCTTATGAAATGGAGATTTCCTCATTCCCAACCTTGTTACTTGAAAAAGACGGAAAATTCTTTAATCTGATTCATCAAGTTCGTACAGTAGATGACTTAGAAAAAAACTTCCAAGTAGCTTGCAACCTATTCAGTTGATGAAAATATCAGAAAGAATGTATTTCAGTTAAAAATATTCGTTCAAATTACCTATCTTAGCACAATACTTCATAAAAAGATACTAGCTTTACTAAAATTAAGTACTTGTTTTTTAAGATGTAACTTCTATAATAAGTATATGAATAATTCATGATGTTTATACATTTTATTTAATTAAGAAAGTCAGGTATTTCCATGTATAATTCCCAATTTGAACTGGGCCATGTTGCCCTCAATGTCCGTAATTTAGAACTCCAAAGCCTGTTTTACCAACAAGTCTTGGGGCTCCAAGTTCTCTCCCAAAGCCCTAACCAGATTGACCTTGGCGTTGGAAAAACCACCCTTGTCCGCCTGATTCAAACAGAGCAGAAAGGCGAAGTTAGCCAAAGCTACGGCCTCTACCACTTGGCTATTGTCCTACCAAGCCGTGAGGATCTAGGTACTATTTTCCGCCACTTTATCGACAATAAGATTCCCCTCCAAGGCGCCAGCGACCACGGTTACAGCGAAGCCATTTACCTAGCCGACACCGAAGGTAACGGCATCGAAGTTTACCGTGACCTGCCACAAGATGCATGGGATGTTCGAGCTGACGGTCAAATTGTTGGAAAATCTGAGCCAATGGATGCTGAAACGATTTATGCTTTAGGGAAAAAAGCTGACGCAGCCTATCAGATGCCTGCTGGTAGTCGTATGGGCCATGTCCATCTATCTGTCCGAGAAAGCGCTGCTTCTAGCAAATTTTACCAAGAAGTTCTAGCTGTCAGAGATAATTTCACTGTTCCATCTGCCTCTTGGTTGGCTTCTGGTAACTACCACCACCACCTTGCCGTCAATGAATGGGGAGGAAAAAATCTAACCAAGCGTGAGGAAGGGATGCCAGGATTAGCTTACTATACTATTTATTATAGTGATTTCTCCCATTTTCACGAGGTGATTAAAAGAGCTCAAGCAGCTGGTCTTGATCTTCACTTGTCCAGCCACAAAGTGGCATTTGTTGATGTTGATGGGATTAAGACAAGGCTGGTTTTATATAAAAATAGCGATTAGATTTTTCTAATCGCTATTTATTATCGTTAGTTTAGGCCATTTTTTCTGCCAATCTTTCTTTTGAAGCCGTTTGTGAAATAAGGCTAGGCGTTCAGAATCTTGGCTAAAGTGAGGAGTAGGACTTAAAATAAAGTGTGTAACATCATCTAACCCATAAGGGGCAAACAGCTCTAGTTGACCATCTGTCAGACGTACTGCTAGGGCAGTTGCTTTTTCAGGATATTTTGAAATAGCATCACGAGCACTAGTATAGGGCTTGGTGTTAGGGTTATGGTGATGCATATAGACCTGATTTTTCAATTCCCAATGGTAATGAGGGTAGCGCTTGATGAGGTTTTGCTCAAGACATAAGGTATCCTCATAAGATAGATCAGGGTCAAAAAAGACAACATCTAGATCAGTTTCTCGATCAAAGAGGGGGCTTTGCTCAAGATGGTTCCAAATAGCATTTCGAATGCTACCAGCTGCTAGCCAGCAGTCCTTGAGTTGAAGAGATTCGATGATGTTTAAAATAGTCATGAAATAAGGATTAGATGCTATGAGGTTTAGAAGATCCAATTGTGTCATGACGCTCCTTTATTTTTAGTCAATTAAAAGCAGACCATCTTCAACTTTGAAAGGTTCTTTTTCATTGATACGATCGTAGAACATGATACCATTGATATGATCGATTTCATGTTGGACCACAATTGAGTTATAACCTTTTAATTTAATGCGTTGTTTTTCACCATTTTTATCAACATACTCCACGGTCACACGTGAATGGCGGATGACGTAACCCTCAACGGGGCGATCAACAGATAAGCAACCTTCTCCATCTGAAAGCGCAGCATTTTGAACAGAATGCGAGACAATCTTAGGATTATACATGATTTCCTGTAAGCTGTAAGCCTCAGCAGGAGGATTTCCCTCTTCATCTTCTAGGTTAGGGACTAAAACAGCGATAATGCGTTTAGAAATATCTAGCTGAGGAGCCGCCAAGCCAACTCCTCCACGTAATCCCATCTTTTCAGCCATAACAGGATCTTGAGAATGTTTTAAAAATTGCATCATTTTTTCACCTAAAATGATATCCTCATCACTAAGTGGTAGGCTCACTTCTTTTGCCACCGCACGAAGTGTTGGATTGCCTTCACGGATGATATCATTCATATCGATAAGATGACTAGCTTTGGTAAGTTTTTTTATAACAGACATGTGTTTCTCCTTGTTCATTTCTTATTCAGTTTATCACAAAATAGGGGATAAAGAAAGGGTGAGCCACTAAGCATGGATTTGCCATTTTTCTAAGCGTTTTCGGTCGTTGATGCAGTAGCGATTGTTTTCCTTACGAAGTGCCCCGTCGGTAATGAGTTCTTTTAGAACTCTCAGAAGATGGCGGTAGCTAACACCAAAAGAATCTGCTAGGGTAGCTAGTGGTAGAGTAAAGGGTTTATCTTCCTCAAGCGTGAGAATATAGCTGGCCAAACGCTCTTTTAAGGTGTAAGAGAGGTTGGTAGAAGTTTTGGTGTTTTGCTCATGCAAGGCGTTAGCTAGGCCCTTAGCTAATCTTAGTAGAAAGCTTGGATCAGATAAAAGGACCTCTTTTTGTTGATTTAAAGAAAGAGAGAGCATGAGTCCTTTGGTTTCAGCGATGACAGATGAGGAGGCTGTTTGGTTGGTTAGAAGTTCAATATCTCCGATAATGGTTGGAGGGTTTTTGATATCCAAGATATAGTCTTTTCCATTTGCTAACTTTTTAACGATTTTAATGCGTCCTGTTAAGACGTAAGAAATAGTGGTTAGCTCTTCATCTTGATGACAGAGGTAGTCGAATTTGGAAAATTCTTTTAGGATAAGGTGAGGAAAGTAGTGTTTGGGAAATAGGGTTTCTACTTGAAACTCTTTTAATAGTTTTTCAATTTCTTTCATGTTATCTCCTCAAATGTGACAGATGTCATAGGTGATGTTTCTACTATTGATTATACTGAATATAGTAGAAAAAACAAGTTTAGGAGTTTGTATGAAACAATTGCTAGAGAAGATTAGCCTTCTCTCCTTATCGTTTATGTTGGTTTCCACCTTTGCGGTTTCACCTGCTCTTCCTAAGATGCTAGAGTATTATCAGGGATTGGGCTATACAGCAGGTCAGGTTAGTTTTTTATTTTCAGTGCCTTCTTTTGCGATTTTATCGGTATTGTTGTTGATGCCTAGCTTGAGTAAATCTTTATCAGATAAGTTTATCATCATCTTAGGCTTAGTGTTAATAACTGTGGGAGGGACGTTACCAGTTTTTTCTCAATCCTACGGTATGGTCTTTTTAGGGAGATTGGTTCTTGGATTGGGGATTGGTTTCATTAATGCTAAAGCCATCAATTTGATTAGTGAGCGCTTTTCTGGTAGAGAAAGGGTGAAAATGTTAGGAATAAGGGGGGCGACAGAGGTATTGGGTTCTGCTGTTTTAACCTACCTAGCAGGAATGCTAGCAGAACATGATTGGCCTTTAGCATATTTGATTTATAGTTTTGCTTTAGCCGTTTTGCTCTTATATCTAAGTTTTGTGCCTAAACAAAAGACTACGCAAGTGCTAGAACAGACAATACAGAGATCGCGTTTTTCATGGCATCAACGTTTGTACCTTCTTGCTATGGCAGCTTATGCGGGTTTTGTGATTTTAATTAATAGTGTCAGCGTATTGCGGATTCCTTTAGTTGTGAGTCAGTTTCATCTAGGCAGCAGTCGTCAAGCTAGTCTGGTATTAAGTTTGATGATGTTGATGGGGATTGCAGCAGGAATGTTGTTTAGTTATTTATCAGTGTATTTTAAAGATTATTTGATGCCTTTTGTTTTGTTAGTGTTGAGTCTAGGTTTATATATCATGTGGCAGTCAACGACAATTTGGCTTTTGGGTTTAGGAGCTTTAGTAGTCGGTTTCATCTATACTACAGGAGTTGTGTCAGTTTTTCAAAACATCTCTGAAAACTTACCTCAACCTCAGTTGACCTTAGCTACCACAGGTGTTTTGTTGGGGTGTAATCTTGGTGGTGGTCTGTCTGCTCTAGTAGATCACTATTTAGCTCAATTTTCTAAGGATCCTCGAATTAGTTTTGCCTACCTTTTGTTTTTAAGTGCGAGTTTTTCTTTAGTAAGTTACGTGAGAGTGGCTTTAAAGCATCGGAGAAAATCAGTTGACAAAAAATAGATAGTTTTGATACAATTACAGATGTCTAAAAGACATACCAACTTTTTCTTGGTTTTAGGCTAGCCAAACCCTAAAACTCGGATTAAGCAATAAAAGGAGAAATATCATGGCAATCTCAAAAGAGAAAAAAAATGAAATCATTGCACAATACGCACGTCACGAAGGTGATACTGGTTCAGTTGAAGTTCAAGTAGCAGTATTGACTTGGGAAATCAACCACCTTAACGACCACATCAAACAACACAAAAAAGACCACGCTACTTACCGTGGTTTGATGAAAAAAATCGGTCACCGTCGTAACTTGTTAGCATACCTACGTCGTACAGATGTTAACCGTTACCGTGAATTGATTAGCTCACTTGGATTACGTCGTTAATCAAGATACAAAGACCGTTAAGAAAGCAAGAAGAAAATAGGAAATTGACGTAGTGTGTAATACACACAAGGAAATTTATCTTTTTTTCGTTGCTTTTAGGTCGTGTTCAGTTGAAGAGCTCTTGCATCATTAAAATGGGTGATTTACTAAGAGATTAATTTCTCTTGGTAAATGGCTCATTTTTATTTTTGTCCATTTTCGAAATTTTACTAGGGAGAATGAGAGGGAAAATGTGACAAAACTTTCAGTTAGGTTAAATTTATGGTATAATTTCTGAAAACTAAGTTTAGTGTGATGCTAAATGGTAGAAAGTTAGGGAAGGATTGAAATGACAGTCTATAACATTAATCGTGGTATCGGTTGGGCTAGTAGTGGTGTTGAGTATGCTCAAGCTTATCGTGCTAACCTTTTTAGAAATTTAAATATCCCAGCAAAGTTTGTCTTTACAGATTGCTTTGTCCAAGATAACTTATCTGACTTGACACGTAATATCGGGTTTAAGGATGATGAAATTATCTGGCTTTATGGTTTTTTTACAGATTTAAAAGTAGCACCAACAACATTTACCTTAGCAGATTTAGAGGCGCAATATCATGGTAACTTGACTCGTCAAGAAAGAAATGGAAAAGTAGTGCGTTTCTTCTATGATGAAAACGATACCTTCCTAACAGCTTACCTAATTAAGGAAGACCAGGACCTTGTTCATCGTGTGGAATACGTGTCACGCGGTAGCCTAATTAGAAAAGATTATTATTCTTACACTAAGATGTTTACTGAATATTATGCTCCTCGTGATAATAAAGCCCATCTTTATCAGAGAAGATTTTTTAATGAAGATGGCTCTGTTGCCTATGATGAGTTGGTTGATGGTGACAGTCGTGTTTACCGTATGCCAGATGCTATCTTAAATTCAAAAGAAGAATTTATTGCCTATTTTATGCAAAAATTAGCCTTACAGGCTGATGATGTGGTGATTTTGGATCGTGCAACAGAGACAGGACAGGGTGTTTTTCGCTATACAAAGCCAGCTAAATTAGGAGTTGTGATTCATGCGGAACATTTTAGTGAAAATGCTGTGACAGATCAAACGATTTTGTGGAATAATTACTATGAATATCAGTTTACTAATGCAGATAAGGTTGATTTTTTTGTCACTGCTACGGAACGTCAGAAAGAAGTGTTAAGCCAGCAGTTTGAGCAATATGTTGGATGGGTTCCTAAAATTGTCTCCATTCCTGTTGGGAGTCTAGAACAATTACATCGCCCACTACAAGAGCGTAAACCTTATAGTATCATTACAGCTTCGCGTTTGGCAGCTGAAAAACATGTGGACTGGCTAGTTCGAGCAGTCATTGAAGCCAAAAAAGTCATTCCAGCATTGAATTTTGATATTTATGGTGCTGGTGGGGAAAGTGCTAAAATCAATAAGATTATTGAGGAAGGACAAGCCCAAGACTACATTCACCTAAAAGGACACAGGGAGTTAGAAGAGGTTTATCAAGACTATGAACTGTATTTATCTGCCTCAAAAAGTGAGGGATTTGGTTTAACCTTGCTAGAAGCTGTCGGCTCAGGTTTACCGATTATTGGCTTTGATGTGCGTTATGGTAATCAAACTTTTATTTCTGATAGAAACAATGGCTACTTATTGCCAATATCAGAAACAGATGATGAATCAAGCATTGTAAAAGCCTTTTCAGATCATTTGATTACTTTCTTTGAACGTCAAGATCGTCAAGCCATGCGTGAGCTTTCTTATCGCATAGCAGAAGATTATTTAACAACAAATATTGAAAAACGCTGGGATAAGCTAATTGAGGAGATGACAAAAGGATGATAAATTTATTTGACACATATACACAAGCGAGTTGGGACCTGCATTATTCTCTTTTGGTAGCAGGCTATAATAACCCAACCATTGTCATCAATGATGACGGGTATCTTCCTAATGATGTCACGTCCCCTTATCTCTTTTTTACAGGTTTTGATCCCAAGGCAGAAGAAACTCCTTTATATTTTAACCAGATTACTGTTCCAGAATTTTGGGAGATTAGAGGCAACAATAGTCAAGGTGAAATTTATGACTATGCAGAAAAAAAGGGGCACATTCATTATGCAACTCCTGCTCATAAACGCTTGGTAAAATCTGTTGACTGGTATGATAAAAAAGGTGTTACTCGCGTAACGGATCGTTATAATAAACAAGGTTATCGGTTTGCACAAACTGTCTATAATGCCAGCGCACAAGCTTCGTTGACCTCTTATTTTAACGCTAAAAATCAAGAAGTTATCGTGGAGAATCATCACACAGGTGACATCACCTTGAATTATCAAGGGAAAGTTTATATTTTCAAATCCAAGACAGACTTTATTATCTTCTATTTAAAAGAGGCTGGCTTTAAGCTAGATGGTATTTTCTATAATTCTCTGTCAACGCCATTTTTAGTTGCTTATTATTTAGAAGGGGAAAGACAAGATGTGCTCTTTTGGCAAGAAGATATCAAAGATGCTATTCCAGGTAATATGCAGCTCTTGGTGAAAAAAGGGCCACATCATACCAAAGTTATGGTCCAAGACAAGGAAGCCTATCAAAGAATGCTACCGCTATTATCAGAGGAGCAAAAAGAAGTGGTGTCTTATCTCGGTTTGATGTATCCTTCAGCGAGAGATAATCATAATCGTAAAGAAGCTCTTATTTTTACTAATTCCGATCAAATCGAACATATTAGCGATTTAGTGACACAGCTTCCGGGCTTACATTTCCATATTGGAGCGGTTACTGAGATGTCTAGTCGCTTAATGGATTTAGGAAAATATGACAATGTGACCCTCTATCCTAATATTTCGACCCCTATGGTGCAACACTTACAAGCTAAGTGTGATATCTATTTGGATATTAACCAAGGTGGTGAAATCTTATCTGCAGTTCGCTCTGCATTTGAAAATCAGATGTTGATTTTAGCCTTTACTAATACGCTTCATCAACCAAAATATGTTGCTAAACATCATATCTATCAGCTAACTGATGTCGCTGATATGATAGCGGTGTTACAGTCTGTCCTATCGCATCAAAAAAATCTGCCTGATCTTGTTTTAGAGCAAAATGCTGCCTTGTCTATTGCGACAGAAAAAGACTACCAAACTTTACTGGGGTAGTGTTTAAACATTCAAAGAGAGACTAGGAAAAACTTTAGTTAAGTTTTAGAGTAGAAAAGAACTTGAAATACATCGTTTCGGGCCGCTTTTCTACTCTTTTTTGTGTCTAAGTCTTAATCCTTCTACATTTTTCTGAAAATTATGGTAAAATAGACGAGATACGTGGTTTTATGCAAAGCCGAGTTCAAAAGTAGCTTTGAATTGGTCTTTGTAGAAAACGGACGTATCTGAAATCAAATTGAGGAGAGACAATTTATGTCAAAACAAGTATTTGAAACAAGGTTTGCAGGGAAGCCTTTAGTCGTTGAGATTGGACAAGTGGCCAAGCAAGCTAATGGCTCTGTTCTTGTCCGCTATGGAGAGTCTACGGTACTCACAGCAGCGGTCATGTCTAAAAAGATGGCAACAGGTGATTTTTTCCCACTTCAAGTCAACTATGAAGAAAAGATGTATGCTGCAGGGAAATTTCCAGGTGGCTTCAACAAGCGTGAAGGACGTCCAACAACAGATGCTACCCTGACAGCTCGCTTAATCGACCGTCCGATTCGTCCGATGTTTGCAGAAGGTTTTCGCAATGAAGTTCAGGTGATTAACACGGTTCTTTCTTACGACGAAAATGCCTCTGCCCCAATGGCAGCTATGTTTGGAAGTTCACTGGCTTTATCTATCTCAGATATTCCCTTTAACGGACCGATTGCAGGCGTGCAAGTGGCTTATGTTGATGGAGATTTTATCATCAATCCAAGCAAGGCTGAGCAAGAAGCTTCTGCTTTAGAACTAACGGTAGCAGGTACCAAAGAGGCCATCAACATGGTGGAATCAGGGGCTAAGGAATTGAGTGAAGAGGTTATGCTTGAGGCCCTCTTAAAAGGTCATGAGGCCATTCAAGATTTAATTGCCTTCCAAGAAGAAATCGTTAGAGCTGTTGGTAAGGAAAAAGCGGATGTTGAACTTTTGCAAGTTGATGCTGACTTACAAAAAGAGATTGTGGCTCAGTACAATGCTGACCTCCAACAAGCCGTTCAAGTAGAAGAAAAGTTGGCGCGTGAAGCTGCCACTCAGGCTGTCAAAGATCAAGTGACAGCTGAGTACCAAGAAAAATTTGCTGAGTCAGAAGAGTTAGAGCGTATCATGCGTGATGTTGCAGAAATTCTTGAGCAAATGGAACATGCTGAGGTACGTCGCTTAATCACAGAAGATAAGATTCGTCCTGATGGCCGTCGTGTCGATGAGATTCGACCTTTGGATGCAGAGGTGGATTTCCTTCCTAAAGTTCATGGTTCAGGTCTCTTTACCCGTGGGCAAACGCAGGCTTTATCTGTTTTGACACTTGCTCCGATGGGGGAAACTCAAATTGTAGATGGTCTTGATGACGAGTACAAAAAGCGCTTTATGCATCACTACAACTTCCCACAATATTCTGTTGGTGAGACAGGGCGTTATGGGGCTCCTGGTCGCCGTGAAATTGGTCATGGTGCTTTAGGTGAGCGTGCCCTTGAGCAAGTTTTACCGAGCTTGGAAGAGTTTCCTTATGCCATCCGCTTGGTTGCAGAAGTGTTAGAGTCTAACGGTTCATCCTCTCAAGCCTCTATTTGTGCTGGCACCTTGGCTTTGATGGCTGGAGGTGTTCCGATTAAAGCCCCTGTTGCTGGGATTGCAATGGGCTTGATTTCAGATGGTCAAAACTATACGATCCTAACGGATATTCAAGGTCTTGAAGATCATTTTGGTGATATGGACTTTAAAGTAGCGGGAACGCGTGAGGGGATTACAGCCCTTCAAATGGATATCAAGATTGAAGGAATTACACCACAAATCTTAGAAGAAGCCTTAGCTCAAGCCAAGAAAGCCCGTTTTGAAATTTTGGATGTCCTTCATACAGCCATTCCAGAAGTTCGTCCTCAATTGGCACCAACAGCACCAAAAATTGATACCATCAAGATTGATGTAGATAAGATCAAGATTGTTATCGGTAAAGGTGGCGAAACGATTGATAAGATTATTGCTGAAACAGGTGTCAAGATTGATATCGATGAAGAAGGTAATGTTTCAATTTACTCTTCTGATCAAGCAGCCATTGATCGAACTAAAGAGATTATTGCTAACCTTGTACGTGAAGCTAAGGTTGGTGAAGTATATGAAGCTAAAGTGGTGCGGATCGAAAAATTCGGAGCCTTTGTCAACTTGTTTGATAAGACGGATGCCCTTGTTCATATTTCAGAGATGGCTTGGAGCCGTGTTAATCGTGTTGAGGACCTTGTTGAGGTTGGAGATGTGGTTACCGTTAAAGTTATCAAAGTTGACGATAAAGGACGTGTCGATGCTTCAATGAAAGCTCTTTTACCACGTCCACCAAAAGTAGAGAAAAAAGAAGAAAGCCATGACAAATAAATTAAATAAAGAATTTGATCTGCGTTTGCGTGCCTTTATCAATGCACCAGATAACTATTTAGAAAGTATTGGTCTCGTCAATTGTTTCCATGCTTTTCCTGTCCTAGCTAGTAAAGAAGCTTATGCAGTGGAGATTGAGGGCAAGCGTGTGACCCCTGTTTTTACAGATGAGGAAGACTGCCTAGCCTTTCAAGAAAGTCAAGCCAGTGCTAAAAATCAAGAGTGGGTATTACGCTCGGCTCTTGATGTTTTGCGTGAGGTGATTGAGCTAGGTTTAGCTGGTTTAGTGTTTAACTTAAAGCAAAGAGGAGATGCTGGTAATTCAACTTTTTTTGCTAGCCATGACATGATTCAGTTTGTAAATAGTTTTACCCTAACCTTGAATCATATTATGGGGGAGAAAAATAAGGCGGCAGATCAGTTAGAGAAATACTATTTGATTCCAGCTTTCATTCATCCAACTGAGGATGGAAGCGAGGATCGTTTGTTTCCAACTATGTCTAATCCAGATGGCGAGAGTTATGTGCCGGTCTTTTCAGATTTGATGAGCTTTGCTAAATGGTACAATCAAGACGATTTCGGTGGGAACTTTAGGCAAGCCCAAGGGCGTGTGATGACTTGGAAAATAGCAGATTTGATCCATCCAGAAATGGGTGAAAATGATATTGATGATACCAAGGGCATTGTGATTGATCCTTTTAATGAGGACATGGTGATGCTGACTTGGGAAATGATTAAACAGTAAAGATAAAGGAGACACTATGGGGTGGTGGAGAGAAACGATTGATATTGTAAAACAAAATGATCCAGCAGCGAGAACAAGCTTGGAGGTTCTCTTAACTTACCCTGGTGTCAAGGCTTTAGCGGCCCATCGCTTATCCCATTTTTTGTGGAATCATCATTTTAAACTACTGGCTAGAATGCACAGTCAATTTTGGCGTTTTTGGACCAATATTGAAATTCATCCAGGAGCTCAGATTGCACCGGGTGTTTTTATTGACCATGGTGCCGGTTTGGTGGTTGGTGAAACCGCTATTGTTGAGTCAGGTGTCATGCTTTATCATGGTGTGACGCTTGGAGGGACAGGAAAAGATGTTGGTAAGCGCCATCCGACAGTCCGAAGAGGCGCCTTAATTTCTGCCCATTCTCAGTTAATTGGTCCTATTGAGATTGGAGAAAATGCTAAGGTTGGAGCGGCTGCAGTAGTCTTGTCTGATGTTCCAGCTGATGTGACAGTGGTTGGCGTTCCTGCTAAGGTGGTCCGTGTTCATGGGCAAAAAAATGAAACTGCTATTAAAACGATTGAGCAAAGGCGTGAAGAAAGTTATCATTCTGCTAGGCTTTAAGCTATTTTAGGTGATTAAGATGATTTGGAAAAATTATTGGATCAATATTTTGACAGTTGGGTTAGCTTTGGTGTTGATGCTCTTACATTTTAAAGATCATCAGTGGCAACTTGGTTTGTTTTGGCTTGTTTTTTCTGGGGCAAGTGTAGCTTTAGCCTTTGTCAAAAAGCGTAAACTAGATCATCTTTTAAAGGATGATGAAAGAGGATAATAAGAGATGACAATAAAAATCTATGATACCTTAACACGTTCCCTACGTGAGTTTTCTCCTTTGACAGAAGGGCAAGTTAAGATGTATGTCTGTGGACCAACGGTTTATAACTATATTCATATTGGTAATGCACGTAGTGTGGTGGCTTTTGACACTATCCGTCGTTACTTTGAATACCGTGGATTTGAAGTGGCCTATGTTTCTAACTTTACAGATGTAGATGACAAAATTATCAAAGCGGCAAATGAAGCAGGTGTGACAACTAAGGAATTGTCAGATCAGTTTATTGCTGCATTTAAAGAAGATGTCAAAGCCCTAGGGGTCAAGCCTGCTACTAGCAATCCGCGCGTGATTGATTATATGGATGAGATTATCTCATTTGTGGAAGAGTTGATTGAAAAAGATTTTGCCTATGTGTCAAAAGGAGATGTTTATTTTCGTGTGGCAAAATCAGACAACTATGCAAAGTTAGCCAATAAAACTTTAGCTGATCTGGAAGCAGGTGCTTCTGGACGTGTGGACAATGAGGCTGATTTGAAGGAACACCCCTTTGATTTTGCACTTTGGAAGACTGCTAAAGCAGGTGAAGTCTCATGGGAGAGCCCTTGGGGAGCTGGGCGTCCAGGTTGGCATATCGAGTGTTCTGTGATGGCGACAGAATTATTAGGAGATACTATTGATATTCATGGTGGCGGTGCAGATCTTGAATTTCCGCATCATACCAATGAAATTGCACAGTCAGAAGCAAAAACAGGCAAAAAATTTGCAAATTATTGGATGCACAATGCTATGCTTAACATCAATGATGAAAAGATGTCCAAGTCACTAGGTAATTTTTTGACGGCTCATGACATGCTTCAAGAAATTGATGGGCAGATCTTACGCTTCTTTTTGGCTACTCAGCACTATCGTCGCCCTTTAAATTATACAGACAAGGCCATTCATGATGCGGAGGTAAATTTGAAATACCTCAAAAATACTTACCAACAACCCTTTATGGATAATACCGATATAGAGGCTTTGGATCAGTATATTTCAGCCTTTACATCAGCCATGGATGATGATTTTAATGCAGCTAATGGGATTACAGCGATTTTTGATATGGCTAAGTGGATCAATTCAGGTCACTATACTGAGGCTATCAAAGTAGCATTTGAGAAAATGTTGGCTGTATTTGGCATTGTCTTTGAAGAAGAGGAACTTGATACTGATATTGAAAGATTAATTGAGGAGCGTCAAGTAGCGCGTACCAATCGTGATTTTGCAACTGCTGATCGCATCCGTGACCAATTGGCAGAAAAAGGGATAAAACTTCTTGATACCAAAGATGGTGTGAGGTGGACACGTGATTGATGTCAAATTGATTAACGGTATCGCCTTGGCTTTTGAGGGGGATGCCATCTATTCCACCTATGTTAGAAAGTATTTAATCTTTAAGGGTCAGACCAAGCCCAATCAATTACATCGTGAGGCTACAAGGTACGTTTCAGCCAAAGCACAAGCTTACTTAGCGACTCAATGGATGGCACAAAACCTTTTGACAGAAGAAGAAGAAGCAATTTACAAGCGTGGCCGTAATGCTACTAGTCATACAAAAGCAAAAAATGCAGATGTGATTACCTATCGGATGTCCACAGGCTTTGAAGCAGTTATGGGCTATCTTCACATGTTAGAGCGTATTGAGCGTTTAGAAGAGTTGATTCAGTGGGCAATTCAAACGATCGAGTCGCAAGAAAATGAAACGAAAAACGGATGATAAGCATCCGTTTTTTTGTTTTGTAATATTTTGTAATAATTTGTCATAAAAAAGTAAAAAATCTTGTATAATTACTTGAAAAACGCTTACAAAGGTATATAATAGAAGTATAAAGAGTACTAAAATGAGGAGGAGAGAATGATGAAATCACGCAAATTATTTGTAACATCTTTAGCTACTATGGCTTTGTTGGCTGGAAGTCCGTCAGTTGTGGCTTTTGCTGATAATGCTACAACTTCTGATACAGCATCTATGGCAACTGTTACCACTGATAATGTGAACTTTTTGATTGAAACAGTAAGTGAAAACGATCGGACAAAAATGATTGTTACCTTACCTAGCGCCCTAACTGCTGGCGGAAATCTTAAGGTAGATTTGCTAAATAGTTCAGGTACAGTGGTTTCTGACATCACTTATGCTGTTCCAAAAGGTAGTACCACATTTAATTTTTGGTTTACAATGAAAGGAATGCCAGCAGGGGATTATGTTATCAAGGCTAACCTAGATGAAGCAGGTGTGGGATTACGTAGTGGTACCACTATGTTTACCTATCAACCTACAGCAACATCAACTACAGCCAGTTCAGAAGTAGCCAGTCAGGCTAGTTCTACTGTGGCTTCTGCATCTGTCAGCGATAGTGTTGCGACATCTACTAGCACTGTAGCAAGCTCTGAAAGTCAAGTGGCAGCAAGCTCTACCTCTACTAGTGTGGCTGCATCAGAAAGTGTCTCAGCTAGCCAGGCCGCTTCTGAAAGTCAATCAACTCAAGTAGTTACTAGTACCTCAGCTAGCCAAGCTGCTTCTGAAAGCCAATCAACTCAGGTAGCTGCTAGCACTTCAGCTAGTCAATCCACTGCAACATCTACAGCCGCTACTAGTACAGCTTCTTCAACTTCAGAAGTATCAGCAAGTCAACAGACTGCTAGTCAAGCTGCAGCTAAAGTCAGTGCATCAAGTGTTAGCGGAGCGACAAAAGGAGCGACTAAACCTGTCACACGTGCGGGTAAATCTGTTCTACCAAAAACAGGAGAAGAAACTTCTGTTTACCTTACTTATGCTGGCTTTGTTAGCTTCTTAATTGCAGGTCTTGTTGGTTTGTTTAAAACTTACCATCCAAAACATAAAATGTAGTCTAAGCTAGTCCTATTAAAAGATGATGCTTGAGCAGAAAGCTGGGGATTTTCTCCAGCTTTTTTAGAATGGATAGGCTTTGGAGCTCCTAGTGAGTTAAAACTGTGCTATAATAAGGGCATGGAACAAAATGATATCGTATATGGTGTGCATGCAGTGACAGAAAGCTTGCTTGCCAACACAGGAAATAAACTCTATCTACAAGATGACCTTCGTGGGAAAAATGTGGAGAAAATCAAACAACTAGCAGCAGAAAAAAAAGTTTCCATCTCCTGGACTCCTAAAAAAACATTGTCTGAGATGACAGAAGGAGCTGTCCATCAAGGATTTGTTCTTCGGGTATCCGAATTTGCTTATAGTGAGCTGTCTGTGATTTTAGAAAAAGCAGAGCAGGAAGATAACCCCCTTATTCTCATTTTAGATGGTCTTAATGACCCACACAACTTCGGTTCTATCTTGCGAACAGCAGATGCGACTAATGTTTGTGGTGTGATTATCCCTAAACATCGTGCCGTCGGTGTTACTCCAGTTGTTGCTAAAACATCAACAGGTGCAGTGGAACATATCCCTATTGCTCGTGTCACCAATCTTAGTCAGACTCTTGATCAGCTTAAAGCAGCAGGTTTCTGGGTTTTTGGGACTGATATGGATGGCACACCATCACATCAATGGAACACATCAGGAAAACTTGCTCTTATCATTGGAAATGAAGGCAAGGGGATTTCTGCTAATATCAAAAAACAGGTAGATGAGATGGTGACGATTCCTATGAATGGACATGTCCAAAGTCTCAATGCTAGTGTAGCAGCAGCCTTGTTGATGTATGAGGTTTTTAGAAATCGTGGCTAAGATGAAACGTCGTATTTTGATTGTTGATGGTTATAATATGATTGCTTATTGGCAAGAGACTAAGCACTTTTTTAAAACCAATCAATTGGAAGAAGCGCGTGATCTGTTGTTGAAAAAACTGAGTCATTATGCTGGATTTGAAGAGTTAGAGATTATCTGTGTTTTTGATGCCCAATATGTCCCAGGTGTTAGACAGGTTTACGATCACTATCAGCTACAGGTTGTTTTTACAGAAGAAGGGGAAACTGCTGATGCCTATATTGAACGTTTGGCAGGTCAGTTTAATCGCCTCACAACGCGTGTATCTGTAGCCACTAGTGATTTGAATGAACAATGGTTAATCTTTTCCCAAGGAGCCTTGAGGGTTTCAGCCAGAGAGTTGGAAAAAGATGTTAACCAATTAAAAAAAGACGTCGCAAGTTTTAAAAAGGATTTGGACTTAACCAAGCCCCCTTTACGTTCTTGGAATGCAGACCAACTAGATCAACTACAAGATATGTTAGACGAGTTGGGAAAATAAAATAATGATGACTACAATTAATTAATGGTTACGAAAAAACGGTTGGAAATGCTCCAGCCGTTTTTGTTTCACGTTAAACGCTATTGATTTTAAAAAATGAAGCCAAAAATGGAAGGTTTAATGCTTGTTTTATATACGATATGCTAGAGAATAGTTTGATAGTGCAAACAACAGATTTAATTTGGTGAAAAGTAAAAATTTCCTAGCAAATGACTTGACGATTGAGGTTAAATTTTGGTATGATTATAAGCGGTATTGTTTACCCCATTTGAAAGGCCCCGGAACCCTTCAAATAACTCGCGGACCGGAACATCCGCCTAGTAAACAAAAACGATTATATAGGAGAAATCATGAACAAAACAACATACATGGCTAAGCCAGGTGAAGTTGAACGCAAATGGTATGTAGTTGACGCTACTGATGTACCTCTTGGACGCCTTTCAGCAGTAGTTGCTAGCGTACTTCGTGGTAAAAACAAACCAACATTTACACCTCACACTGATACAGGTGACTTTGTTATCGTTATCAATGCTGAAAAAGTTAAATTGACTGGTAAAAAAGCAACAGATAAAATCTACTACACTCACTCACTTTACCCAGGTGGATTGAAACAAATCTCAGCAGGTGAATTGCGTTCTAAAAATGCTGTTCGTTTGATTGAAAAATCTGTTAAAGGTATGCTTCCGCACAACACTCTTGGACGTGCGCAAGGTATGAAATTGAAAGTATTTGTAGGTGGTGAGCATACACACGCTGCACAACAACCAGAAGTACTTGATATTACAGGTCTTATCTAAGAGGAAAGGAGCATCTAAGTAATGGCACAAGCACAATACACAGGTACTGGTCGTCGTAAAAACGCGGTTGCACGCGTACGTTTGGTTCCAGGTACTGGTAAAATCACTATTAACAAAAAAGATGTAGAAGAGTACATCCCACACGCTGACCTTCGTTTGGTTATCAACCAACCATTTGCAGTAACATCAACTGCAGGTTCATATGACGTTTTCGTTAACGTTGTAGGTGGTGGATATGCTGGTCAATCAGGTGCGATCCGTCATGGTATCGCGCGTGCACTTCTTCAAGTTGATCCAGATTTCCGTGATTCATTGAAACGCGCTGGTCTTCTTACACGTGACGCACGTATGGTTGAACGTAAAAAACCAGGTCTTAAGAAAGCTCGTAAAGCTAGCCAGTTCTCAAAACGTTAAGAACCAGCTACAATACAGACTTTACAACACTTCATGGTTCACACCATGGGGTGTTTTTTGATAGATTTTTAGCAAAATTCACACCACTTTTCACACCAAATTCACACCATTACTTTTTAAGATTGCGATATGCAATTTCTCCAACTGCCATTGGTACAACGTTTGAATTGTTGACATAAGTCTTGGTTGTGAGGGTATCACTATGAGTCAGAGCCTCTGAAATGGCTTCTAGTGATGTTCCTGCTTGCTTAGCAAGAGTTGCCCCAGTGTGGCGTAACTTGTGTGGTGTGGCGTGTGTAAGTTCTGGGTGGCGACGTTTTACGGACTTCATCTTGTTATTAAGATAATCAGCATGTAGAGGACTATTCACATTACCTTTCATGTCTATATAAGTAAAGACATATTGTTCATCAGATTGGATAATACCAAATTTTGCTAGTTCAGCTTTTTGCTGTTTTTTCCATGCTTGAAGTAAGTCAGCGAGTTCAATAGGGATTTGGAAAGTAGTCTTTTTGTTTCCTTTGGTTGATTTTACATTTTTATATTTATCCAAGGCTTGCACTAATCGAATTTCCTGTTTTTTAGTGTTGATGTGCTTCCATTGTAGAGCGTAGCTTTCGGACTTTCTATCTCCTAAGAAGAAAGTAGTATAGAAGAGCACGTAATCTTTAAATAAGAGTTTGTCACTCTCTAAATCTTCCTCAAAAGCTATGAACCATGCTTGAAGCTCTGCTTGTGATAGATATAAATCCTCATCGTTTTTAGATTCTTGTAATTTAATTTTCTTAGTTGCCTTTATACGACTTATCGTTTTGGAAAGGCGGTTAGTTTCGATATATTCTAATTCCTCAGCCCAATCAAAGATTGAATTGACATAACTTCTGATGACTTTGAAATTTGCGTATTCTTCAGCCTTTGCAGTTAATAGATTCAAAATGACTTGCTTATTTTGATTTAGAAAATCAATCGAATAATTTCCGAGCATAGGCAGAATATGTTTTCTAAAGACTATTTCTGTACCGTCAATGGTAGCTTGTGAAGGCGGTCTAGTTGCAGATGTTGTTTGACCTACTTTATAGGATTCCCACCAGACATTACGGAAAAAATTTGAAAAGAGAATTGAACCGTTGTTGTCTAATGAAGCGGATTCTCCACTTAGAATTTTATCAATCTTGTTTTGTAATTCGAGTTCGTATTTTTTAGCCTCACTCCTTAATTTGAACCGTTTTTCAATCACTTTCTTATCTGTTCCAAGTGAAGATTTGGCTTCTTCTGGAATATAGACACGTAAGCGATAAGTTCCGTTTTTTGTTTTTGTTATTGACATAGTATTCTCCTTTTGAATTGAGCTAGAAAATACCGTGACTTTATTATAACAAACCACGGTAGAAATACTATTGATTTTGTAGCCAACGATTGACTTCAGTCTTATCAAATCGGATTGTTTTTCCAACTCGAATAGCAGGTAGTCCTTTCAGTATCCAACTATCAAGGGTATTGTTTGAAATACCTAGATACTTACAGGTTTGTTGCTTATTCAAAAATGGAGTTTCAATATCGCTATTGTTTAGTCGATTTTCAATTTCTTGCTTAATCAAGTCAGCAATCAATAGTTGAATTTGATGAATTTGTTCAGCTGGTAGAATAACTTGCATAAAATACTCCTATCTGTGTTAAAATAGAAGTAGTGAGGTTATCTTCACTACTATTTAGGTCTGTCAGTTGCTCCACTAAAAGTATCTGACAGGCTTTTTACATTATCGTAAAACTCCGTAGTGTATTCTTTCATTCCATATGGAGTTTCGTGTTTTGTAGTCCGTGAAAAATTTGGTGGGCTATTTATATTAAAGTTCTTCATAATTTCTCCCTTGGTAGAGGTTACTTCTAACGGATTTTTAATTCCTCTGCTTGTGCGGTAAATTCGAATGCCCTTGGGATACATATACAAGCGAGCTCCTTTTACAATTGCTTTCTTATCAGACTGTTCATCACCTAGAGCTAAATTGGAAAGATAGGCAATTAGATAATTCCCGATTTTATCAGCTTGTCTCAAGCGTTTGGTTTTTGTAAAACCTTTGCCCCACATCTTAGCAAGAACATTATTGGGAATTGTTAAATCCGAATCATTCTTTAAGAGTACGTGTAGGTGCCACCTCCCACTTGCTTGTGGTTCAATTACTGCTATGTAATCAATATTTCCAAATGCAGTACGAAGACGGCGCATAAATGCTTTGAAATCTTTATAGACAATATCTGGCTTCGTGATATGTTCACGATAAGTTAGAGTTATCCAAAGTTGGTTATTTCCTCCAGTAAAATTATGAGCAACTAGACGGCGCAATCTTTTCATAGTTTGTTTCGTTGACTTCAGGTTGTCTGAACGGGTGCTATTAGAAGTGTCCATGTCATGAATTTCTCCTGTTTCAAGATTCACATAACGTTTGCCCTCAATCACTTTTATAGTCTGTTCTTGTTGACCGTTAGCAGTAGTTATTTCAACAGTATCACCGTATATGTAAGATTTAACTAGTTTATTGAAATCAATTTGGGTCATACTAGCTCCTTTCGTTGCGCTAATGTTTGACGCTTATCAAGTTAAGGGCGTCAAATTTACGATGATTAAATTTAGATTTATTCCATGATTTATTGACAACAGGTTCCCTAAGATGATTAAGCTGATTGAGTCGGCACGGACGAACAGAGTTCGACCGCACCGCCCCAACCAGTCTAATTTATCTTAGCCTACTGTCAACAAACTTTCACGGCATAAAAATTTAATCATCTGACAGTGGTCGTTCTAACATAGTGATAATTTCATTATGAACATTGTTGAAATCTCTAACATGTCTGACTTTGATTTTCTGAACTGGTTGTCCATCCCATTGTAGCCAACCATAACCAGCAGATAGGTTCTTTTCAAGAGTTTGACCTTCATCTAAGTCAAACATGGACTTGGCAACGGATGATTTAAGGTGACCCAAATTCAAAAATCCAGAAAACTGAGCTCTCGCATCGCCTCCAAGTACATCAGCCATGAGTACTTGAGTACTAATAAGTAAACGAATATTTAAAGAGCGACCTTGAAATAAGAGTAGCCGAAGTTTTTTCTTATAAATGTCTTTAGTTTTTTTGTCATCAAATTCTTCGAACATTGAGACAAGTTCATCAATATAAATTATAAGAAAGGGGCGTTTCCTATGTGTATCTGATTTTCTTTTTTGGAATTCCTCAAAGGCTGTATCAATTACCTTATAACTTTCAGAACCAATAAATACATTTGTGGATGAAATTGCAAACCTAAAGTCTTCGCCTTTTGGGTCTCCAATCATGAGGCAAGTATTTTTTGTTTGAGTAGCCAGACATGCTAAAATTAATTTACACGTTCCTGTTTTGAAACTTCCTGTCCCTCCTAGTACATTAAAATGGTAATGGGTACGTAAGTTCCATCCTACATACCCACCACCTTGTTTTAGGAAGGGCTGTATTACAGCCTTATCCATTAGAACACCTCATCTTCTTCATCGAAATCATTAGGGTTAGCGATTTCTTGTTGACGTGCAAGACGATTGAATTTTGCAGTTTGGTCATAGTTTAGTTGTAGAACTAAGCACCATCCAATGTTTTGAAGGTTTTGGCAAGTTAGTGAGTCAGGAGAGAACTCTTGAGTATACTTGCTTGCAACCCCTAACAAGTAACTCTCTACCTCTGATAACAGGTTTAAAGAAATTTCCTTAGTTATAGGAATATACAGATACCAACCGTTGAACCAGACCTTATTAGTCAACTTGAGATTTGTAGAACTCTCAAAATTATAAGTAAGTTCATTCACAATACCGTTTAGTGCGATATTGTAGCGTTCTAATTGGAGTTGCTTATTTTGGTGTTCGATAAGTTTTTCTGCACCTTTTCTAGACCAAAATTTTAGTTTTGCTAACTGAATGTGAGTGTTGAGAAATGCTCGCTTTACCAGTGATTCGAAGGATTGGTATCCCACTTGTTGATTAGACAGCTTAACTTGGTTATCAAGCCACAAAATTGCAAGGTTTGTTGCTACAAGTCCCATGTAAATAGTGAAGAAAATACTAAAAGATTTTAGAAGAAATATAAGCATTGGCAACCTCCCACAATTACAAGTCTAGAACTTCATCAGTTGCTATAACTGTACCAGTCAAACTAAGTTGATTGCGGTAATCACCGTAAACGCTGGCTTTTTCAATCTCAGTGATTTCGCAGACGGTGACCATTGGTTTGAGTGATGCATAGTCATCAAGAGAACTGAATGGAACCTTAACAATCAGTTTTTCACCTAGATTGTTCTTTTCATTTGGATACTCACTATCATCTTTAATGATAAATAGTGCAACCTTTACTCCTTTCTCAATCTCTGTTCCCGAATCGCTTTTTTCAATCCAAGGGATTGCGGAAACAAAACGAAGTTCTTTGTGTGCAAGAAATAGATGAGCGTTAAACTCAGTGAAGTGTGATAAATTATTGAATGCCATAGAAATCCTCCTTGGCTAAAGTGCTTCCAAATAGATAATTTACCTGCTGAATTGGAAGTAGTTCTGAAATCAGCATCCAAACGAATATAAATGTCCGTGTTGCAACTTGTTCATTTATTGATTTTATTATATACTGAAGTGGTAGATATAAAAAGACGGCATAAAAAATGTCCGTTTTTAATTGAGAGAGGTTGGGGTGACTTGGAACACTTTATTTATTTTCAAAATTTAATTGCTAAACTTAATAGTAAATATAACGTGGATTCAATAAATGAGTTTATTAAAGAGAATTATGCCGAAATTTTGGAAAGGCAATATTCTGTAGACAGACAGGCTGGAAAAATATCTAATCGAAAAGAATTTTTGGAAAAATATTTCGAATCAGAGGGGTTCTTTATAGATGAAAGGACTTATAGAAGGTGGCGCAAAAAAAATCTTAAAAATGGTTTACAATCCAAGTATTTTGATATTTTTCGTAAGATGCTTGCAACTGAAAAGTTGTTTAATGAATATTATTTAAAGAACATTTCAAATTCAATTTTCAATCAATCGGAACAAATGTTCTTAAGAACTTGTTATGAACTAAGAGGAACACGGTTGCTTCGAATTATTGGATTTATATTGCCTATTTTAAAAACGAAAGATGATTTGCCTATTGAGGAATACATTATAGAGTTTAAGAAAGCATTATGGGAGTATGAAGCATATCAAGAATACCTAGATGAACATGAATTTGATGACTTGCAATTTGATGACTTGCCTAGATATTCCTTTAATAGAAAGTCATCCTCAATTTCAATTCCCTATAGAATAATAAGGGGGAGAACTGTCAAAAAGTACATTTTAGAGAATAAAAAACAGCCAAATATTATGGCTGAAATATTAAAACAAAATCACTTTCAAAAAGCCTTAGAAAATGAAAATTAATGGTGTGAACTTTTCGGTATAAATTAGCTCAATTCGTGTATTTTGGGGGTAAAATTCACACCATTCAGATGAAATTAGTTGAAATTGGATGAAATTTTGAGTTTTGAAAATCCGTGAAAACGTTGATTTTAAAGGATTTTGAAATTTATTCAAATAAAAATCTTTCAAACCAGGTCTTAAGAAAGCACGTAAAGCATCACAATTCTCAAAACGTTAATCAAAACCTTATTATACCAACGATTGTGGCACCTTTTTGGTGTCAGTTGGTGTTAATTATAGTGATAAGTCGTTTAAGAGACTTAAAGCATCGGCATCTTGCTGGTGCTTTTTTTCTGGCATCAATTCTAGATAATACTGTTGTGTTGTTAAGATTGAGTTATGACCTAGACGACGAGAAATATAGTCTAGGCTAATATCTTTTGAAAAGAGAAATGAGGCATGCGTGTCACGAAGTCCATGAAATGTCGTTTTTGTTAATCCCAACTGTTTTAACAGCTTTTGAAGTTGACCAGCTTGCTTGAATCCATTCCAATCAAAGATATAGCCTTCTTTTGTTTGTGCAAGTTTTGTCACAGCTTGATAAACATCTTCGTTGATGGAAATATCACGCTTTGAATGTTTGGTTTTAAGCTGGGTATCGTCATTAGTTGGACTAATTGATCGAAGAATTTTGATACCATATTCAAAAATATCTTCTTTTTTAATTCCTAAAAGTTCTCCACGCCTTGCTCCTGTCTCAAGGGCGAGAGCAACAAGAACATTAAATTCATCCTCAGTATGACTTAGGCAGTATTGTCTGAGTTTTTTAAATTCTGTGATAGATAGTGGAATATTTCGTTTAGCTTGTTCTTGCCCTTTTGCTTTTAAAAGATGACCAAAGTCATTGCTAATCAAACCACGAGCATACGCATATTTCAATGAACCACGGATTTTAAGAACAAGTTCTTTTACTGTTTTTTTAGAGTGGGTTTCAGCATATTGGTCGATTTTCTTTTGCATGACGAGATCGTCAAGGTGTTTAAGTTGAATACCATCAAAAAGGTCATCAACTACTACGAGAGTTCGTTTATAGTTTATAAAGGTGGCTTCGCGAACATCATTTTTCTTGACCGTATGGACCCAATTTCTATAAAAATCAGGAAATAAGGTGGATCGTTCGGCAATGTTCTTGCCACGACCTTTTTCAAGTTCCATTTCTAATGTCCAAAGCTCAGCATCTTTTCTGTTGCTAAAGGTTTTGGTTTCTCGTTTATATTGTCCTTTCTTATAAAGTGATACAGTTGCACGGTAAGAGTTACCACGTTTTGTTATTGTTGCCATTTTATCAGCCTTTCTATAAAAAATGATTGATAAAATAGACTAGTCACATATAGGATATATGAAAAATCTAATTTTATCAATCATTATCCGTCAATCGCAGTGGCTTTCAATAAATTTAATCAGTTTTGACTTCAAATAGCGCTCTTGTTTTCCTACCATAAAGCATTGAAAGTCTGGGTGACTTCTGATGTACTTATCAAATGATTTAGGATCTATTCCAAGTAGTTCCGCTGCTTGTTGTCTATTTAACAGAAGAGGAGAATTATTTTGAGGTAACATATAGAATTCCTTTCATTTTCTAGATACAAGTATTATGCCACATGTGTAATGAATTGAGGCTAGATTTTTGAAAAATGTGCAATGTTGCCTAGCGTTTCAATAAAATATAAGCGTAGGAACGAGGAAATTCCTCTGGTCTATTGTGTCCCAGAGCCTTTGTCACAATTTTACAAGCTTTTCTGTCGAGTGAGATGCCAACTAACTCTTTACGTAGATGGATAACTTCTTTACGATTTCTAATCTTGGAAATTTCGCGTGCTACACTGCGATAAACACGCTCTGCATACTCAGCACGATACTTATGTGGCTTTAATGCAGTGGGAACTTTCTTTCCATCAAAATCGTCGAGAATTAAATCTTTGGGAACATGAAACACTCTCTTTTTTCCTGCTCGTTGGAAAATAGCGACTAGCCACTCTTCCTCCTCTTGACTAGTGGCCATGATGGGAGACCAGCGATCTCTGCGTCCTTTTGTGTGATGCTTATGGCCGTCTAAATTTAAATACCAACGGCCATCACGGCCACGTTGCATAGCGTCACCAGTGACGTGGATCAGTTCACTTTTACGTAAGCCTGTTGAGGCAACTACTTTATGCCAGTAGTCGTTATTTTTGTTAGATAAACGATAGTCTGTATGTAATACACGATTGTTCATGCGATTTGCACGTGTACGTGGTTGTGTAGCGATAAAATTAGTTGAGGAAACTCCGAGAACTTTGGCCAATGCTGCTTTGTAGGTTGCTTGTGTATATGGACTTAAACCAATCTCTATACAATATTGTAAGTATTGATTGATAAGTTCTATCCAACCTTCCGTATCTTTTTCAACATTACCTAATACCATTAACTGTTCTGGTGAAATGTGAATTGAAACCCATTTTGCAAAACAATGCCATGAACCCGAATAGTTATGGAGTGTACGATGAGTGTGGATTAACTCAATGTCATCTCCTGTTTCTTTGGCCTCTTTACGCTTAATGCCTTTTCCTTTTTTGAATCGTTTCTTTAAACTTGAAACTCCTTGAGAATTGACAAACTGAAGTCGGCCTTCTGGTGTTTTTAGCGCTTTGTTTTGTTTTTCTATCGCATGTTTTTTCATTTTTCTACGATCTGAACGTGATCGTCTTTTTTTATTTTTAGTCATAACTGACTCCTTTCTTTTTTGTACCAATGGTTGAGGTGTTTTCGATTAACGCGATACTTCCGAAAACAGTGTCTTCCTGCTGCGGCAGGTGTTCTTTATGTTTTTTTGATTGGAGAAGACTACTCCAATGCTCAATTTGGATTCTAGAGCTTGAATAATTGAAACGCTTTATAACGTTTATTTTTTGTATTTTTTCGATTTGAACGATTTCTTGCTTTGGTTTCGCTATTCGTAAAACTGGATTATAACTATGGACTCAGTAATATTTCCTCCTTTATGATGCAGAATTTATTTAATAATATTTCAATTTGATTGTGACTATATCTTTGTTACTTTATCTGGACCTACGGCCTAAAAACTCCTTTCTATATTTTGTTAGTTGAATAACTGAGTCATTATTTTTGAAATAATTGAACCTTACGAATATGAAATCGCACTATTTCCTCCTGTCTATCTGATGTTGAAAAAACACCAGATAGTGTTTAGCTCTAGTCATTCAATTTTTACGATATTACTATGCCACATTTTCAAAATCAAAAAAACACAGAAATATTTTTCTGTGAATAGATAAGAAGCTGAAAAGTATTCGACATGCCAATTCTGTAGAAAGGAAATAGTATAACTTAAAAAGGTAAAAGATGACTTTTCAAAAATCCATTACCTTAACGAATCAATTGATAGTGAAACTAGTCCATTACTAGCTAAAAGATGGTTAAGTAGAGTTTCCCATTTTATCGCTAAATGTGGAATAGTAAAGAAGTCTAAGTTTTCTTAAAAAGTGGATTTGAATAGAGGTCCATTATGATAGAAATAATGGTGTATTAGAGTAGCCCACTTTGATTTGCGATATGGACTTTTAGAATAATCCATATTTTCAGTAATGTTGGAATACTAAAGAAAACCATGAAAACTTGACTTGTTGGTTCATAGAGAAATCCATTTTTCTATGAAAGATGAGCCAGTAAAGTAACCGATTCAGTCGTAAAAGATGGCTAACTTAAAACTGCCGCTTAGTTTATGTTTATGGACGAATATAACCATCCATTTTTTCTCAAAAAGTGGAATAGTAAAGAAGTCAGTGGAATAAGTAAAGGGCAGGAGATTTCGATATTTTCTGCCTATTTTTATTTATTCTATTGATGTTATTATTGAGATAATCTCATTTTTGATGAGATACGTGTTTAGCGTGAGTAACGATAGTTTACTCACGCTAAACACGTAGGCTTGCAGCCCAAAAAGAAAGCTCGATGCTTTCTTTTTTCCTTGCAGTCGGTTCTAACGAACCGATGTTTTGCGAACCGCGCAAAACCTGCTCGCGAAGATTGCTCGCATAATAAAGTTTTTCTAGTATTTTGAACAGACAAACATTTAAACATAATGGTTCTAATGCTATACTAAATCTATACTTTGAAAAAAATGAGCTACCTAATGAATTTTTAGAATTGCATTTAGAATTATTTGTGGATTTTTTCTCAGAAAATATTTTTAATTAGAGCTTGAAACAGATTTCTAATGATTATAGCAATACATTGTTTCTGGGCATGAATTTACGGAGTTGTTAAATAATATTTATCTAAAAGACCAATTCTTAATAGAGCGTATGATTGGTCATAATTTCTTCAGAGCTATGATTCAAAAATTTTCATTAGTCAAAGAAAATTCAAACAAATAAAAAAACTAGGTAGAACCTATCCATCAACTGTAAAGAGGTTAGAAGATTTCTATGAGTTAGACCGTTTAAAAAGTCAACAAGGGAAATATGACTTAGATAAATACCTCTATGTATTTGAAACTTTGACAGTATTGTTTACAAATAGTGGACAAAAATATGATTGTGGAGGGGTGTTTCTGCCTTCATTTTTTGACATTACTTCGCTTAAATAATGGTATAATAGTAAGTAACATCTAATTAGAAAGTTATTTAGGCCTAGATTATGATAGGCTAAAATAGAGTGTGTTGAGTAATATAAAATGAGTAATTTAACTAGGCTTTTTGAGATTCCTCTAAATGTTGATAATGTATCTCAAGAAATATTAAATGTTGAAAATCGTCATAGAACAAGTAACTTTGCTTGGAAAGGACAATTTTCTCCCCAATTTATAGAAGCTATGCTTAGGCAATATGGGAAAGGGAGGCAACGAGTATTAGACCCTTTTTCAGGTTCCGGTACAGTATTATATGAGGCTTCTCTCATTGGAATGGAGGCAGTAGGCGTTGAATTAAATCCCTCTGCGTACTATATGTCAAAATTTTATGAGTTAGGCAACCTAACTAAATTGGAGCAAGATAAAATTATTTTAGAAATTCAAGCAACAATAGATAACTTATTACTGGAGGAAGATTTACTAGATTTAACAAATAAAATATCAAGTATGAAAGGAATAAAGAAAGATATTTTTAGCCTTATTGTTATACTTACGAATGTTAAAAAGGGCGAGATAATTCGACTAAACGATTTTTTTAAATCATGGTTAATGGTAAAAAGTAATTTCCTTAATTTAGTAGAAGGAAGTAATATTAGAGTATATAATAGTGATTTTCGGAATAGTAAACTACAAACTAGGAAATTTGATTTAATATTAACATCTCCTCCATATATAAATGTTTTCAATTACCACGAAAATTATAGGCAATCTGCTGAAATATTAGGATTCAATATACTAGATGTCGCTAAAAGTGAAGTTGGAGCAAACAGAAAGAACCGAGGGAATAGGTTTCTGACAGTCATTCAATATCTTATTGATATGAGTCTGATTATTTCAGAGTTATTGAGAGTAGCTTCAGTTGATGCTAAAATTATTTTTATTGTAGGTAGGTTATCTAAGGTACTTGGTGTAGAATTTTATAATAGTGAATTGATTGTTAGGATATTTGAGGATATTTTCAGCCAAAAAGTAAGTCAGAGACAGGAAAGAAAATTTAAAAATAGATTTGGGCAACAAATTGTTGAAGATATTTTGCATATTGATTTTGTTGATTTGCCAAAATTAGATGAATCAGAAGTAGTGCAAAAGGCTAGAGAAATTGCATATGGAGAGTTAACTTCAATTGAACTCAGCTCTGTTCAAGATAAAAATGTAGAGTTATTAAAACAAGCTATAAATAAAATAAAATTTGTAGAACCATCTAAAATAATGGGAGAAGAATATGTGTAAAATGGGAGAAATTACGAAAATAGATTGTCAAACTGTCCAAAGAGGAGTACATGGCGAAAAGTTAGTTGCAGCAAAGTTAAATGAAAAATTGCCTTCATCAGATATTGCTCGTTTAGAAAATGCAATTAGTAGGTATGATGATTGGATTCATGATTTAGACAATATTGAGGCTGATACAGTTGATGAGCTTATTCGTAAAATGGTGATTTTATTAAATCGGTATAAACTTTACATTGATTTAGAGTTGATATTTGATAGTGAGGAGGACTTCTTATATAGGCAGAAAGGTCAATTAAAAATTGATAATACTGTATTGGAAGAGTTTCTTACTATTTTTATAAAACGATGTTTAGAGTTTGAAAAGTTGGGAGAAGGGATCGATATTTCTTCGCAAGCCAAAGTATTCTCTTCACTTTATTTTGATACAGATTTACAGCGACCAGATTCTCAAACAAGTACAGGGATGACCGTTAAGGTTAAAGACCAAGACTTTTCAATATCTAAATCACTGTTTTTAAAAGCTTCTTACGCTTCGGATTTTAGCAATAGTTCCAACATTGAAACTAAAATTGGATTTATATTAGCAGAAATAAAAACAAATTTAGATAAAACGATGTTCCAAGAAGCATCAGCCACGGCAAGAGATGTAAAGATGGCAGTGACAGGTGCTAAGTATTACTTACTTTGTGAATTTTTAGATATGACACCAATCAGTTCGACTACTACTAATATAGATGAAGTGTTGATATTACGTAAAGGAAAAAGGATTAGTTCAAATAAAAGGAGAAATTTTTCTACTAGAGAAGGGAGAATTTCAGAACGAGAATGGTATATGCAATTTCTAAATAATCATCCATTTGATGAATCCCTCTTTCAAAGATTTTATAAATTGGTGAAAGAAAATTTTACAGAAATTGAAATAAATGAAGTAGATGCACTTGAAATTGGCTATTTTTGATTGTCTAAAGAATGGAGCTGGTAAAAATTGATTTCTGTAAATAACAATGCAAAATTATTGAATGGCATAGTGAGTATTGAAAGAGATTATATTAGTTACTTTGGGAAAGGGTTTGCTATTGATTATGAACATCTTTACAAAGAGGGGTTTGATGAAAGACTGAGTCAATTATGTTCTAGCTTACACCATCAGTTAGTGGAGGCATTAAGAATATTAAATGATAGTATAAACGGAGGGAGACATTTCTGGGCTGCCCCAAGTAGAGATTTGATAAAAGCTATTTCACTATCCAACAGATTTGTTAATAACCTTAAGAATTCTGGGGAGAACGTTGTTATAGTTGAATACTACGATAAAATATTAAAAAAATGCAATGATTTTCTATCATCATCTGGTGGAAGTTCAGTGCCGAATGATATGATGGAAGTTGAAATATACTATGAACTCCCTATTTTTGAAACATCTGCTGTAGTTCAATTACCTAATAATTCCTTACAAAAGTTTCAATTAAAACCAGTTGGTAATGGTTCATATGCATCTGTTTTTAGTTATTTTGATGAAAACTATAATAAACTTTTTGCATTAAAACGTGCTAGTAAAACTATTGCGCCCAAAGACTTAGAAAGATTCTATTTAGAATTTGACACGATGAAAAAGCTAAGTTCACCATATATACTAGAAGTCTATTCTATTGATAAAAAGAAAAATGAGTATGTTATGGAATATGCCGATACCACTCTTTTTAAATACATTACTACTCACAATCAAAAATTGACTTTTGAGGAGAGAAAGTCATTGTGTAATCAAATTATTAAAGGGTTTGAGTACTTAGCTGAAAAAGATATACTCCATAGAGATATTTCTCCAAATAATATTTTAATAAAACAATATGAGGATGCCAGAATTATTAAGATTGCCGATTTAGGTAATGTAAAGCTAAACGAAAGCATATTAACATCTCTTGATACAGAAATACGAGGAGCATTTAATGATTATTCGGGACTTCAACGAGTAGGATATAGTAATTATAATTTTTATTTTGAAGGTTTTGCTTTGTCTAAGTTACTGTATTTTGTTTTGACAGGTAGGTATAAAGATTTTACTAAATTTGAATATAGTAATTTAGAGAAATTTATTAATCAAGGCATAAATCCAGATTTTAGTAAGAGATTTGGCAATATTCATGAACTACGGAGAGCATTTTCTCAAATAAAACCACCTCATATATGAGATGGCCGACTAGTCTATTTTATGGTGTTAATTGGTGTCAATTTTATCCAAATCAGTGGATTTTAGTCCATTTTCATGGAAGTTTCATTTTCGTAAATGTTGATATAGCGGGATTTGTAAGGGGTGAGAATTCTTCGTTTTCAATAGCGAAATTCTCAAAACGTTAATTCATTTGGGATTACTTTACAAAACACTTTCCAAATGGGAAGTGTTTTTTGTTATACTTAGATTGGAATAGGGATACTATGTCAGAACAAGCACAAAGACAGGAACTTCATCGAAAAATTTGGGCGATTGCCGATAAGGTACGGGGAGCAGTAGATGGCTGGGATTTCAAGCAATATGTTTTGGGGATTCTGTTTTACCGTTTTATCAGTGAGAACTTTAAGAATTATATTGAAGGTGGAGATCCGGATGTAGATTATGCCAGTTTTCCAGAAGAACAGATAACTGATATTATCAAAGATGATGCGGTCAAAACTAAGGGATATTTTATCTATCCGTCACAGCTGTTTTCAAATGTGGTGAAACAAGCTAGAGGTAATGAGAATCTTAACACGGAGTTGAGGGATATTTTTGACGCCATTGAGTCCAGTGCCGTTGGTTATGACAGTGAGCACGACATCAAAGGGCTCTTTGATGATGTGGATACGCGGAGTAACCGTCTGGGCAATACCGTTGCAGAAAGAAATCAGCGTTTGGTGGATATTTTAGAAGAGATTGCAAATCTTGATTTTGGGGATTTCGAGGATAACCAAATCGACCTTTTTGGTGATGCCTATGAGTTCTTGATTTCAAACTATGCCTCGAATGCTGGTAAGTCAGGTGGAGAATTTTTCACCCCTCAAAGCGTGTCCAAGTTGCTGGCTAAGATTGTCATGCTGGGGAAAGATGAGAAGAATAAGATTAACAAAATCTACGACCCTGCATGTGGATCAGGCTCTCTCTTACTTCAGGCCAAGAAGCAGTTTACCGAGCACATTATTGAAGATGGTTTTTATGGGCAGGAAATCAATATGACCACCTATAACCTGGCTCGGATGAATATGTTTCTTCACAACATCAACTATGATAAATTTAGCATTGAGCGTGGCAATACCCTGTTGGACCCCAAGCACGGCAACGACAAACCTTTTGATGCCATCGTGTCTAACCCACCATATTCTATCAAGTGGATTGGCAGTGATGACCCGACCTTAATCAATGATGATCGCTTTGCACCAGCTGGGATTTTGGCTCCTAAGTCCAAGGCTGACTTTGCCTTCATCATGCACAGTCTTTCCTATCTTTCGTCAAAAGGCAGAGCAGCCATCGTGACCTTCCCTGGTATTTTTTATCGTGGAGGTGCGGAGCAAAAAATCCGTCAATATTTGGTAGACGGAAACTTTGTGGAGGCTGTTATTCAGCTACCAGACAATCTCTTTTTTGGAACCTCTATTGCCACCTGTATTCTAGTTTTGGCTAAAAATAAGAATATGACAGACACACTCTTTATCGATGCCAGTCGGGAATTTAAAAAAGAAACCAATAACAATGTTCTGACAGAAGACAATATCCAGAATATTTTAGAGGGATTTGACAAGGGAGAAGATAAGGAATACTTTGTTTCAGTTGTATCACATGAGAAGATTGTTGAAAATGATTACAACCTGTCTGTTTCGACCTATGTAGAAAAGGAAGATACGCGTGAGAAGATTGACATCGTTCAGTTGAACAAAGATATCGCTGAAACTGTGAAAAATATTGACCGTCTACGTGCTGAGATTGACAAGATTGTGGAGGAGCTGAGTCATGACCAATGATATCATCATCTACACAACAGATGACGGCAAGGCATCAATTGAACTTCATCTGGACAATGGGACAGTCTGGCTGACCCAGTTGGAGTTGGCGGAACTTTTTCAGACTTCCAAACAAAATATCAGCAAGCATATTAAGGCCATTTTTGAGGACGGCGAACTGATGGAAGAGGCAACTGTCAACTATAAGTTGACAGTTCAAAAAGAGGGTAGTAGAAATGTTCAAAGACAGGTAGTCTATTATAATCTGGATATGATACTGGCTATCGGCTACCGGGTACGGTCACCTCGTGGGGTACAATTTCGGAACTACGCTTCAACGGTTTTAAAAGAGTACTTGATCAAAGGCTTTGCTATGGACGACGACCGTTTGAAAAATTTGGGCGGCGGGTCTTATTTCAAGGAACTCCTTGACCGCATTCGAGATATTCGTTCAAGCGAAAAAGTTTTTTATCGTCAGATTTTAGACTTGTTTGCGACCTCAAGTGACTATAATGCAAGAAGTAGTGAAGCCCAGCAATTTTTTGTAACAGTACAGAATAAGTTGCACTATGCCATTCATCACCATATCGCTAGCGAGCTGATTTACACTAGAGTGGATAGTGAGAAGGAATTTATGGGCTTGAAGACCTTCAAGGGTGAATTGCCATCCTTGTCGGAGGCTAGGGTTGCCAAAAACTATCTGACCGAGCAAGAGTTGCAAGGCCTCAATCAGTTGGTATCGGGGTATTTGGACTTTGCTGAGAGGCAGGCCCAGCGTCAGATTGTCATGACCATGGCAGATTGGATTCAGCACGTGGATCGGATTTTACTGGCAACGGGTGAGGACCTTCTGACCCATGCAGGAACCATATCCCGCGAGCAGATGACGGAAAAAGTCAGTCAAGAGTACCGAAAATATAAAGCCAAGACCCTCAGTCAAGTTGAAAAAGACTACCTAGCCCACATCAAACACCTAGAAAAAATAGCTCAAGAGGGAGAGAAAAAATGACCAAAATAGAAGAAATGATAGCTGACCTCTGTCCTAATGGTGTAGAGTGGAAAGAGTTGGGGGAAGTATGTGATACTGTTGTAAGTCCAATAAAATTGAAGAGAAATGAATATCAAAGTAATGGAGCAATCGCAATAATTGATCAAGGTGAGGAGTTTGTTGCGGGATATATTGATATTGAAAAATATCTCCCCAAAGATGAATATGTTATTTTTGGAGATCATTCAGAACACATTAAATTTGTGAATTTTCCATTTGTTCAAGGAGCGGATGGTTTGAAAATTCTCAAATCTAGACAGGGAGTGATTCCAAAATTTCTGTATTACTGTTTCTGCAATTTTTATAAAAAAGAAGGTAATTATAAGAGACATTGGAGTGTTGCAAGAACTACTCCAATCCCCATCCCACCCCTAAAAATTCAGGAAGAAATAGTGCAAATACTTGACAAATTCACGGAATATGTTACAGAATTGACCGCAGAATTGGCCCTCCGACAGAAGCAATATAATTATTTTAGAGATTATTTGTTGAACTTTGATAGTGATAGTTCGGGGGGGGCGAACAATAAAGTTTATCAGGTTGAGTGGAAGACGCTTAAGGATATTGCAAAATTGAAAAATGGAAAAGATTGGAAAAGTCTTTCTGTTGGTGATGTTCCGGTCTATGGTAGTGGTGGTGCGATGGGAGAGTTCGTCTCAGAATATGCGTATAATAAACCGACTGTCTTAATTCCTAGAAAAGGGTCGATATCTAATCTATTTTATCTCGAAAAACCTTTTTGGAATGTTGATACAATTTACTATACTGAAATTGATGAAAGTCAGGTTGTGCCAAGATATTTATATTATTACTTAACTACCATTGATTTGGAGAGTATGGCAACAAATCCAACAAGACCAAGTTTGACCCAAGCTATTCTAGATAAAATCCCCCTCCCCGTTCCTTCTCTCCCTATCCAAGAACGCATCGTTCAGGTTCTTGATAACTTTGATACAGTTTGTAACGACCTCAATATCGGACTGCCCAAGGAGATTGAGCAACGTCAAAAACAATACGACTATTTTAGAGATAAGCTCTTGACCTTCACCGCCGAAGGCGTGTACACTGACAGTACAGTACAGTACAGACAAGACCTGATTAGGCTCTTAAACTGGGTCTTTGGTCCGATACGGGTAGAGTTGGGGGCAATTTGCGAATTCACGCGAGGAAACGGTCTCCAAAAGAAAGATTTTACGGAGGAAGGTTTCCCAGTTATCCATTATGGTCAAATCTACACCCGTTATGGTTTTTCAACCAAAGATACCGTTTCTTTTACCAGTCAAACTGTCTTTGATAAGCTGAAAAAAGCCCAGTCAAATGACATTGTTATGGCAACAACATCAGAAAATGTTGAGGATGTTGGTAAGGCGGTTGTTTGGGAAGGAGAGGAAGTAATCGGAGTGTCAGGTGATTCTTACATCATTCAAACATCGCAAAATGCCAGATACCTAAACTATTTCTTTAAATCCGTCCACTTCCAAAGTCAGAAGGAAAAGAAAGTCACTGGAACAAAGGTTATTCGTATCAATGCTAAGGATATGGGGAAATTTGTTATCAATATCCCTTCACTTGAAGACCAATCCCGTATCGTCTCCATCCTTGATACCTTTGACAACCTGACTAGCTCGATTGCGGAAGGCTTGCCAAAAGAAATTGAGCTACGGCAGAAGCAGTATGAGTATTTTAGGGATCAATTGCTTAACTTTTCATAGGAGAAAGAAGAAAGATGGGAAATGTTCTCAAATTTGAAAGTTTATCACAGATTGCAGATAGTATTATTGCAAGTGATAAAAAAGTTCACTTACTTTATGCTTATAATGCAACTGGGAAGACTAGACTTTCTATGGAGTTGAAAAATAAGGTGAATGAGGTTGATAGCAATGAAAATGTTATCAAGCATATTCTATATTTTAATTCATTCACAGAAGACTTATTTACTTGGGATAACGATTTAGAAAATGATGAAGATCGTTACTTGATTTATGACAAACGAACGTATTTTGGGAATTTCCTAGAAGAACAACAACTTTTTAATCGATCTGTAGAAAACTTTCAAAAATATGTTGGTAAAACGATTGAAATCGAGTTTACAGATATTGTTGAGACAGTTAAAGATGAGTTTGGAAATGTACAATATGATAATAAGAGCAATCCAATAACTATAAGCAATAAAAAGAGTATACGTTTTAAAGTAGACGGGCAGACAATAAAGGTGTCTAGAGGTGAAGAAAGAATTTTTATTTGGGCTATCTTCCTAACACTTTTAGAAATCGTCATTGAAGATTTGACTGAGTCTGCAGAGACATCAGAATTTTCAAATTTACAATACATTTTTATTGACGACCCAATATCATCACTGGATGACCAGAATATTATTAATGCCGCACTCTATTTAAATGATGTTATAGGAAGTGCTGAAAATACAGACTTAAAATTTATTATTTCTACTCATCAGGCTCTGTTCTATAATGTTCTCTATAATGAAATTCGTTTTGATAGAAGAATTAAGAGAAAAGTGTTCCATGTGATGAAATCTATCAATGAAACTGATGATGAGAAGCAATATAATTATTTGTTGACAGATGTCGAAGGCGATTCTCCATTTGGATACCATCTCAGAGTGAGAGAGGAGTTGCGAAAAGCAATTCAAGATGATAAAGTTGAGAAATTTCATTTTGCACTATTCAGAAATTTAGCAGAAAAAACAGCAACATTTTTAGGATATGGTCGTTGGGAAAACGTATTATTAGGTTTAGATGTTGCTGGATATATTATAACGCCTGAAAATATCAAACCATACACACAGCTTATTGATTTATATACCCATAATAGACACGCTGATTTAGAATATAGAGAACTATCTCCCCAAGAAAAAAATACACTTATAGAATTATTTAATAGCTTTGATTCAATCTATCGATTTAAAGAGGAGCAACCATGACTGATATTATTCAAACAGACCCGATTATCGAATCCAACAACTTCATCGTTTTGGACAAGTATGTGAAGTCAGTGCAGCCAGGTCATTACCAGACAGAAGCTGATTTGGAGAAGGAGCTGATTGCGGATTTGCAGCAGCAAGGTTATGAGTATCTGAACTACCTGACCACCCATGAAGCATTGTTGGGAAATCTTCGGACGCAGATGGAAACGCTCAATCGTGTCAGATTTAGAGACGCAGAGTGGCAACGGTTTTTGGATGAGTATTTGAATAAACCAAGCGAGAGCTTGATTGATCGGACGCGTAAGCTTCATGATGATCATGTCTATGACTTTATTTTTGATGACGGGCATATTCAAAATATCTACCTATGGGATAAGAAGAACATCAGTCGAAATAAATTGCAGGTCATTAACCAGATGAAGCAGACGGGAACGAGTGCCAATCGGTACGACGTGACCCTCCTGGTCAATGGGTTGCCCTTGGTTCAGATTGAGTTGAAAAAACGTGGAGTTGCCATTCGGGAGGCTTTTAACCAGGTTCATCGCTACAGCAAGGAAAGTTTTAACGAAGAAAATTCTCTCTTTAAGTACCTGCAACTCTTTATTATTTCAAACGGAACTGATACCCGCTACTTTGCTAATACGACCAAGCGGAACAAGAATTCCTTTGATTTCACTATGAATTGGGCCTTGAAGAATAATAATCCGATTAAGGATTTGAAGGACTTCACGGCAACTTTCTTAAGCAAGCAGACTTTGTTAAATGTCTTGATCAACTATTCTGTTTTTGATACCAGTGATACCCTGCTCATCATGCGTCCTTATCAGATTGCGGCGACTGAGAGGATTATCTGGAAAATTCGCTCTGCTATTGCTTCAAAAATCAAGAGTGGACCGGAAACAGGAGGCTATATCTGGCATACGACTGGATCTGGAAAGACCTTGACTAGTTTTAAAGCAGCCCGCTTGGCGACAGAGATGGCCGAAGTGGACAAGGTCTTTTTCGTGGTGGACCGCAAGGACTTGGATTATCAGACCATGAAGGAGTACCAGCGGTTCTCGCCAGATTCGGTCAATGGCTCCAACAGTACTGCAGGGCTCAAGCGAAATATTGAAAAAGATGACAATAAAATTGTGGTGACCACCATTCAAAAGCTCAATCATTTCATGACAAGTGAGCAGGAGCACGAAATCTATGACAAGCAAGTGGTATTCATCTTTGATGAGTGCCACCGCTCGCAGTTTGGTGAAGCCCAAAAACGCCTGAAGCAAAAATTCAAGAAATATTGTCAATTTGGCTTTACAGGAACACCGATTAAGGTGGAGAATGCTTTAGGTGCAGAAACCACTCAATCTGTCTTTGGAAAAGAACTCCATTCTTACGTTATCACGGATGCCATACGGGATCAGAAGGTCTTGAAATTCATGGTGGATTACAATGATGTCCGCCCACAATTCAAGGCCTATGAAACAGAGCAGGATTTGGAAAAGTTGAGTGCTGCTGAGACCAAGAAAGCTCTTTTACACCCAACTCGCATCTCAGAAATTTCCAGCTATATCTTGGAGCATTTCAATCAAAAAACACATCGCCAGTCAGGAAAAGGCTTTAATGCGATGTTTGCCGTTTCGAGTGTTGAAGCTGCCAAAGCTTATTATCAGGAATTGCAGGAGCAGCAAGTCGGACGAGAAAAGCCACTAAAAATCGCGACGATTTTCTCTTTTGCGGCTAACGAGGCCCAGGCTGCGATTGGGGAAATTGATGATGAGAATTTTACTCCTAATGATTTACCAGACCTCAGCAGTAAGGAGTTTTTAAGTCGCTGCGTACATGATTACAATCAACTGTATCAAACTAACTATACCATCAACGGCAATGATTTCCAGAATTATTACCGTGACTTAGCCAAGCGAGTGAAGACGGGTGAGGTCGATTTATTGATTGTAGTGGGAATGTTCTTGACAGGTTTTGATGCCCCTACTTTAAATACCTTATTTGTGGATAAAAATCTCCGTTATCATGGACTAATTCAAGCCTTTTCACGAACCAATCGGATTTATGATGCGACTAAGTCTTTTGGCAATATCGTAACATTTCGAGATTTGGAGAAGGCGACGACGGATGCTATCAAGCTTTTCGGAAAAACGGAAACAGCAGAGGTCTTGTTGGAACGTTCCTATACAGATTACTTAGAGGGTTACGACGAAGCTGGTGAACAAGAAGCAGGTTATTTGGCTGTTGCCCAGGAGCTTATGGAGTGTTTCCCAGATCCGAGGGAGATTGTCAAAGAGAGCGATAAAAAAGCCTTTGTAGACTTGTTTGGGAAGTTTTTGAAGCTGGATAATATTCTCCAAAACTACGATGACTTTGTGCGTTTACAGGCTGTTCAGATGGTTGATTTTGAAAATCTTGAGGAAGTGGCTACTTTTCAAGCCAAATACCAGATGGATTTTGAAACGATGGAAGAGCTGGCTCAGCTCCCCTTGCCGACAGTTCGGGAAATTCAAGATTATCGTTCTGCCTACAATGACATCAGAGATTGGTATACACGAGAACGCCAGAATCAGCAAGACAGCAAATCAACAGTAGACTGGGATTCGGTAGTTTTTGAGGTTGAATTGTTGAAATCACAAGAAATCAATCTAGACTACATCTTGGAATTGATTTTTGAAACCAATAAAAAATTATCGGACAAGGATGTGCTGGTAGAAGAAATCACACGGACAATTCGTGCCAGTCTTGGAAATCGAGCCAAGGAAGACCTGATTGTGAAGTTTATTCATCGAAGTGATTTGGATAGTTTTGTGGATAAGACGGACATTATCGAAAAATTTTTCTTGTTTGCTCGGGAGGAACAGAAAACAGAAGTTGCGGAGCTTATTCAGAAAGAAGGCTTGAATGAAGAGAGTGCCAAGCGGTATATTCAACTTTCTTTGAGGAGGGAATATGCCAGCGAAAATGGGAATGCTCTCAATGAAACCTTGCCAAAGATGAGCCCCCTCAATCCTCAGTATCATACAAAGAAGCAGACAGTTTTCCAAAAAATCAGTGCCTTGGTTGAAAAATTTAAGGGGATTGGTGGAGAAATATAATATTTTCTACTAACTAAAAAATGTACCCATTATTAAACTTGGTATAGGTTACAGTTAGAAATATTGGTGAGAAAGTCAAATAAAGAAAATTTATCCTATTTTTTATAAAAATACACAAGAGCCTCAAATTATTGATTTGAGGCTCTTACTTATTATTTTAAACAAAGTGATTGATGGCGATAAGGCTTTGGTAAGTGAGATAAGTATAAAGATAAAGAGTTGCTGGTTTTGATAGGAGGGTGATGACTATAAAGCGTTTGAGAGACATTTTACTTAAGCCAGCAACCATGCAAAGAAAATCATCAGGAAATCCAGGTAGGATAAAGGCTGTGGCTAAAAACCAATCAAAGTAATTCCCTTTATCTAAATAGGGAATATATTTGTCGTAGGTCTCTTGGGAGACAAATGCCTTTGCAAAAGATTCTCCATATCGACGGGCTAACAAGAAAGCTAAAATAGAGCCAAGGAATATTCCTGTGAAGTTAAAAATAAAACCATAGAGGGAGCCAAAAAGAGCATGCCCGACAACACAGGTAAGACCCCCAGGGATAAAGGGATAAATCACTTGTATGATTTGAATAAGGATGAAAATCAGAGGTCCCCAGATTCCGATGCGATGGAGAAAACTTTGAAATGGTCCTCCAACAGCAAAAATATTAGGGTTAGACTTGATATAGATGGCACCAATAAGTGCTAGCACAATCCCTAAAATCGTGATGACTTGGATGATTTGTTTGTGGTTTAATTGATTTTGTTTCACTTTTTCCATAACAATAACCTCTTTTTCTTACCTCTATTGTATCATTTTAGTAGTACAACAAAATCAGACTTAAGACTGATTTTTTAAAGAGGGAGCTTACTTAAAAGTAGGCTATGTTAAAGAAGCTTAAAAAAGCCAAGGTGAATCTTGGCTTTAAGAATACTATAGAGAGGGTGATACGTATTGTTTAAAGAAATCAATCTCATCTTGATTACATTGTTGTGCGATAGGGTCTCTGATATCACAGTGAAAGACATGGGATTTTGGATGATCTGCAGTACCGTAAGAGTGAAACTCTGCCTGTATGCCTTTAGCTAGACAATAGCCGTGTAGTCGGATAGTACAATCTCTAATAAAATCTTGGTTAGAAGTCATCAAAAAGAGTGGTGGCAAATCTGTGGTAAGATAACGTTCAGTTTGTAACCTGTCCTGCTGATGTGCTAATACTTCATCTGTAAAGTAAGCTTGCGGACCTCCCTCGATGCTTCCTGGAATGGTAATGAAAGCAGCTCCGCAATTAATCGCAGCTGCCCTAATAGTTAATTGAGGGAGTTGGTAATGAAATAATTTTCTGAAGTTGGAATTGGTTAGAATGGCTAAGTATTGCATGGCCATTTGTCCTCCGGCGCTATCACCGATAATAAACATATTATTAGAATCAAGTTCATAATGATTTGCGTGATTAGCAACCCAGTGAATGGCACGGTTAACATCATCTAGTTCCTGAGGAAAAACAATGCCTGGGGCTAAACGATAGTTGAAGTTAATAACGGCAAATCCTTTTTGTGCCAAGTTCATGCAATAAAACTGATAGGTTTCTTTCGTGCCATATACCCAACCTCCTCCGTGGATATTGATGATAGTTGGTACGGGATATTGGAGTGCTTTTTTAGGTTTATAGATATCAAGGAGATGCCATTTGGGGTCGGGACCGTACGAGATGTTATCAAAGCGTTCAATATCAGTTAGTCGTGTTGGAAGGCCTTTATCCCTTAAATCATCACCCTCTTTAAAGAGGCGTCTTAATGTGAGAGCTTGCTCTAGAATATCTTTTTTGTTCATTGTAGTCTCCTCCTTATTTATTTAATGTTATTATAGAATCCTTGAAAGGATACTTCTAGTTTTTTATCACCCAAAAACAGGCGCTCAGAACCTTAATTAATGAAATAAAATAAGGTCAATATGCGCCTGTTTTTAGTTACTGACAGAATAAATAAAAAGAAAGGAGAATGATATAATGAAAGCATCAAAATCACTATAAATGAATGGAGGGTGTTCTTATGAAACAACCTAAAGAAAAACTTAGTTTTAAAGTTTCACTTTTATCCTTGTCTTTATTTTTAATGATGGCACCTCAGATTGCCTCAGCTATCCCTCTTATGTATGAAGCTTTTCCAAAGATTAGTAAGGCAGCAATTGAGACTTTGGTGACAATTCCCAATTTTGGAATCATGGCAGGTTTATTTTTAAGTCCAATTGTCATCCGTTATATTGGTCAGAAAAAAACAATTCTTAGTGGACTTATTGTAGCCTTAGTAGCAGGAACATTTCCGATTTATGCTGATCAATATGTTTTGATTCTAATATCGAGATTTTTGGTGGGTGTGGGGATAGGTCTCTTTAATTCCCTAGCGGTTAGTTTGATCCCACAATTTTATCAAGATAGTGAAGAAGAATGTGCTAGTATGTTAGGTTTTCAAAATGTTATGGGAAGTATTGGAGCAGCTTTATCTTCTTTTTTGGTAGGTTATTTAGTGACAGTTAGCTGGCATGCTGCTTTTGCTATCTTCTTTTTAATTATCCCAGTTTTAATTGCTTTTACAATATTTGTTCCTCTGGATGAAGGAGGTTCTCAAACCCAAAGAGGTCATAAAGAAAAACAAGAAATAAATGGAAAAGTTACACTGATTGCGAGCCTAATGTTTACTATCTTTCTACTATTTATGCCTATAACGTTTAAAATTCCATCTCTAATTGTACAGGAGAGGATGGGAGATTTGAGTACGTCTGCCTTGATTTCTGGAGTGACTACTTTGATTGGTATTCCTATTGGAGCTAGTTTTGGATTAGTATTTAAGGTTTTAAGAGATAAAATCTTTCCGCTTGGATTTTTAATTGTAACTTGTAGTTTTCTTGTTGTCAGTTTATCAAGTCAGTTATGGTTGTTGATTGTAGGGGTTTTGCTGATTGGTTTAGGTTTTGGGTTAGCAATTCCATATATGTACAATTGGCTTGGTTGGGCAGCTCCACAAGGTTCCATTAATTTGGCAACAACCTTAGTTTTGATTATGGTTAATATCGGTTGTTTCTTATCTCCTAGTTTAATGGGCTTTTTATCTGGCTTTTTAACTGTTACAGATGCGCGTGCTGTTTTTTATGTTTCTACAATTGGATTTGCTTTAATTTTTATTTATTCTTTGTTCCATTATGTTAAAGTCCATAAGTTAGTTGTATAATAAAGTAAGATATCATTTGGAGGGAACTATGGAGAGATGGCGGCACGAATTTATTAATCCTAGTGAAAAATTATTGTCTTGGGTCTATCTTCATGAGAACTCTGATGTTGACTGGATACCACCGCATTGGCATAGGGGGATTGAGTTAAGCTATACGATAGCTGGTAAAATTGACCAATTTACAATTGGTGATGAGGTATTCAAGACTTCTCCAGGGACCATCTTAGTAGTTAACTCGCAAGAGGTTCATAGCATTAGGGTACATAAAAATGAACATGTTAAGGAAGAAACTTTTACGATTACTTACCCTTATTCTTTTGTTTTAAGTCAGTTTAGCGATTTGGCGGCTTATGAATGTTGTATTAATCATACAGAAACATTTAGTTCAGAGCAACATCAGCAATATGCTTTGTTGCAGAATAAGTTGGAGCTTTTGGTTGCTTATTATAAAAAGAGTCATTCATTTTCTACTATTAGGATGAATATTCTCCTTTTGGAAATTTTATCTATTTTATTAGAGTATTTTTTAGTAAAACGAGAGCAAAAGAACCTGGAAAGTAAACTAGAAGTTGCAGAGAGGATACAGGTGATGAATCAATATATTCATGAGCACTATACAGAGGTGATAGGGTTGGATGAATTAGCTGAAGTTTGTCATTTATCTAAATCGTATATGGCTAGATTTTTTAAACGTTATATGGATGCAACAGTTGGGGAATACATCAATACCGTAAGGGCTCATAAAGCTAAGGAGGATTTATTAGAGACTTCACTGAGTTTTACAAGTATTGCTATAAAAAATGGATTTAGTGGCTTACGATCAATGAATCGTGCATTGGAAAAAGAGTTTTCACAAAATGCTAGAGCTATTCGTTTGGAACAAAGGAGGAAATAAAGGATATGGCTGATTATCTCGTGATAGATGTTGGTGGGACTAAGATAAAGTTTGCTCTTATGGGGGATGATGCAAGGGTTAAAGAAAAAGGGGAAAAAGATAGCCCAGATAGTTTAGAGGAATTTTGGCTAGTACTGGATGAGCTAGTTGATTCTTATCGGTTGAGGGTATCTGGCTTAGCATTCAGTTTACCTGGTCGCGTGGATGTTAAAGAAGGAGTAGTATATCTTGGAGGCAGTTTGACTTATCTTCATGAAGCTCCTATTAGAGAACGTATGGAGAAGAAATTTGGTTTAAAAACGAGTCTCCAAAATGATGGTAAGGCTGCTGCTTTGGCTGAAGCTTGGTTGGGGAGTTTAAAGGATTGTCAACAAGCACTAGCTTTGGTACTTGGTACAGGAATTGGTGGGGGTTTAATTTTAGATGGTCACTTAAGACAAGGATTTCATGATCAAGCTGGAGAATTGAGTTTTATGTTGCTTAATCCAGCAGGTGTCGGATTTGATAAAATGTCAGGAAGTATAGGTTCTGCTGTTTCTTTAGTTGAACGTATCAATATGGCTATGGGATACGGGGATGTGAAAGATGGTAGGGCTGCTTTTCAAGCTATTTTATCAGCACAATCCCCAGCTAAACAATTTTTTGAAGACTATTGTCGCTATATTGCTATTTTGATATTAAACAGTCAAGCTATATTAGATGTTGAAAAAGTAGCGATAGGGGGAGGCATTAGTGCACAAACTATTGTAATAGATGAAATTAACCATCAGTACAATCGTCTGTTACAATCAGATCCCATCACTGCTTTCAATATTAGTCGTCCAGAGATTGTGTCGGCACAGTTTGGTAATGATGCCAACCTTTACGGCGCCTTATATCAATTTTTGTTAGATAATAAAATAGAGCGTGGTGAGATGTAAGTTATTAGCGCTATGGGTCAATCTAAGAGAAGTTGCTTTTATCTGAGATTGTTGTGGCATGACAGATTATCTCTTCAATCAAAAAGAAGCTGTTTTGAACAGCTTCTTTTTTACAGTAAAGGCAAGATAATATTAGTCCAAATCCAACTACAAGGAAGGATTAAAATCATAGCAGGAATCATATCTGCGGAAGGAAAGAGCTTAATATTGGCGATACGAAAGCCTGTGGCTAACATTAAAAATCCTCCGCAGGCCTTAAAGTCTGCGATCATATCAGGGGTAGTCAGAGGAAGGATCAGCTTCGCTAATAAAAATAGGCTATAAAAAATAACAAACTGGGGTAGGGCGATACTTGAGACGACAAAGCCGAGATTGGTGGCAAAGATAGCAGCAGTAAAAAAGTCTAAGATAGATTTAGAGATTAAAAGACTGGAGTCTCCTGTCATTCCAGCTTCAAGGCTGCCATAGATTCCTGTTCCACTAATGCAAAATAAGACAATAATAGTGACAAGTTGATTAAGCTTGTCCTTGTCTAAGGTATTTTCTTGATGAGGAAGAAGTTTGCTCATCACCTTTTGCATCCTAATGCCCATTTGATAAACGAAGTCTCCAAAATGAAGAGCAAGACCGATGCTTGTTCCAATGACAATAGCAAAGACAACGGCTGGCATAGCTTTCATTTGAGTGATAGAAGCTATCCCCATTCCCATCGAACAAATGGCAAAAATAAGATTAATCTGAGTTTTAAATTCTTCTTTAAGGTGGTGACCCAGAAAACCACCAGCCACTCCCCCTAAGATGATAGATAGGCTGTTGATAATAATCCCAGTAGGCATAAAATTCTCCTTTTATATGTTATTTTATCATGGTGGAAAGGGAAATCCAATCTTTTTTTGAGAAAAGAGAAACTATTGTTGTAAAATACAGAACGTTTTAGTTAAAAGTGGTATTTTTTGTTCGTTTATGATAAAATAGTTAAAAACTTTTTGGAGGTTGAAAATGAAGGCAATTATTACAGTGGTTGGACGCGATAAGGCAGGAATTGTAGCGGGAGTTGCCACTAAGGTAGCTGAGTTAGGTCTAAATATTGATGACATTTCACAAACGGTATTGGATGACTTCTTTACAATGATGGCTATTGTGTCATCAGATGAGAAAAAAGACTTTACACACTTACGTTCAGAATTAGAAGCTTATGGCGATAGCTTGAATGTTAAAATCAATATTCAAAGTGCAGCAATTTTTGATGCCATGCACAACTTATAAGATAGGAGACACTCATGGACATTAGACAGGTTACTGAAACAATTGCGATGATTGAGGAGCAAAATTTTGATATCCGTACCATCACGATGGGGATCTCATTGTTAGATTGTATTGACCCTGATATTGATAAGGCTGCAGAAAAAGTTTACCAAAAAATTGTAACAAAGGCGCAAAACTTGGTAGCTGTTGGAGATGAGATTGCAGCAGAATTAGGGATTCCAATTGTGAATAAGCGTGTTTCAGTGACACCGATTTCATTGATTGGTGCAGCAACGGATGCGACGGACTACCTTCCTTTAGCACACGCACTGGACAGAGCTGCTCAGGAAATTGGAATTGATTTTATTGGTGGTTTTTCTGCTTTGGTTCAAAAAGGTTATCAAAAAGGAGATGATATCCTTATCAACTCTATTCCACGAGCCTTGGCAGAAACGTCCAAAGTGTGTTCGTCAGTCAATATCGGATCGACCAAGACAGGAATTAACATGACCGCTGTTCGTGACATGGGGCGGATTATTAAGGAAACAGCAGAGGCTTCTGATATGGGAGCTGCAAAACTAGTGGTGTTTGCGAATGCTGTTGAGGATAATCCTTTTATGGCAGGGGCCTTCCATGGTGTTGGTGAAGCTGATGTAGTGATCAACGTTGGCGTATCTGGTCCAGGAGTGGTGAAGCGTGCTCTTGAAAAAGTTCGTGGTGAAAGCTTTGATGTGGTGGCAGAAACAGTCAAAAAAACAGCCTTTAAGATCACCCGTATTGGTCAATTGGTTGGACAAATGGCGAGTGAGCGCCTAGGAGTTAAATTTGGGATTGTTGATCTTTCGCTTGCTCCAACTCCAGCTGTAGGTGATTCTGTTGCTCGTGTTTTAGAAGAGATGGGATTAGAAACCGTTGGGACACATGGAACAACCGCTGCCTTGGCCCTCTTGAATGATCAGGTCAAAAAAGGTGGTGTCATGGCTTGTAATCAAGTTGGTGGTCTTTCTGGTGCTTTTATTCCTGTTTCAGAAGATGAAGGGATGATTGCAGCTGTCCAGTCTGGTTCTTTGAATCTTGAGAAGTTAGAAGCTATGACGGCTATTTGTTCTGTTGGGTTAGATATGATTGCGATTCCAGAAGACACACCGTCAGAAACGATTGCTGCCATGATTGCAGATGAGGCTGCTATCGGGGTTATCAATCAAAAAACAACAGCTGTTCGGATTATTCCAAAAGGAAAAGAAGGCGATATGATTGAGTTTGGTGGACTATTAGGAACAGCACCTGTTATGAAAGTTAATCAAGCCTCATCGGCAGATTTTATTGCGCGTGGTGGTCAGATCCCAGCACCAATTCATAGTTTTAAAAATTAAATTTTGATGACACTTGTCCTAGAGATAAGTGTTTTTTGTGTTAAAGAGAAGTGCTTTTTGTTATAATAGTGAAATAATAGCCCAAAGGAGAGAGACTTATGGTTAAGACACGTTTGTATATTGCTCGTCACGGGAAAACTATGTTTAATACAATTGGTCGTGCGCAAGGGTGGAGTGACACCCCGTTAACAAAAGAGGGGGAAGCTGGTATCCGTGAATTAGGGCTTGGTTTAAAAGCTGCAGATATATCTTTTAAAGCTGCTTTTTCAAGTGATAGTGGACGAACGATCCAAACCATGGGGATTATCCTTGAGGAGACCGGATATCAAGACCTCCCTTATACTTATGATAAGCGAATTCGTGAGTGGTGTTTTGGTAGTCTTGACGGTGGATATGATGGGGAGCTTTTTCAAGGTGTACTTCCAAGAACCAAAGCTTTCCAAGATGGGCGTGATTTAGAAGATATTTCTTATGAAGAAATTGCGAATAGTATAGTAGAGGTAGATACTGCCAATTGGGCAGAACCTTGGGAGATTTTACGTCACCGTATTTACTCAGGATTTGAAGATATGGCAAAATCTATCCAAGCATCTGGTGGTGGCAATGCTATTGTTGTCAGCCATGGTATGACCATTGGTACTTTTTTATGGTTGATTGATCATCATCAGAAAAAACAAATGATTGAAAATGGTAGTGTTACAGTGGTGACCTATGAAGATGGTCAATTTACCATAGAGGCTGTTGCCGATTTATCTTATAGACTAAAAGGGAGAGAGATGTTAGAAAAGAAACATGACTAAAAAAATAATCAGGTTGGTATTAGGATTGGGGATTGTGATTACATTTTTAACCTCAATTTTCTACTTTATAAAAGGGGAGCAGCCAACGACTGCTAAAACAAGTCAATCAACAACTGCAAAAAGTAGCACGGTGCAGACGAGTCAGTCTAAGTCAGCTACAACAAGTACCTTACCAGATGTTTCCTCTAGTGATTGGGAGCTGATTTTAGTAAATAGAGATCACATCACTGCAGAGTTGAACCCTGAGTTAGCGACTGTCGGAAATATTCAAGTGGATGCTAGAATTGCGGATGCTGTACAGCAGTTTTTAGTAGCAGCTCAAGCACTAGATTCGGCTGAACATTTGATTTCTGGTTATCGTAGTGTAGCGTATCAAGAGCAGGTTTATGAAGGTTATGTGCAACAGGAGATGGCAACGGGACTTAGTCGTGAAGAGGCAGAAAAAAAGGTTCAAACCTATTCACAGCCTGCAGGGGCAAGTGAGCACCAGACAGGTCTTGCAATTGATATGAGCACTGTAGATAGTCTTAATCAAAGCGACCCTGCTTTAGTAGAGAAAGTGAAAGCTTTAGCGCCACAATATGGCTTTGTTTTACGTTTTTCTGATACAACACAAGATGAGACAGGAATTGGCTATGAGGATTGGCATTATCGTTATGTTGGAAAAGAGTCGGCAGCTTATATGACAGAGCATAATCTTTCTCTGGAAGCTTATTTAGATTTGTTAAAGGAGAATGGTAAATGAGAAGAAGGATTAGTTTACGTTTTTTAGGTGTTGTAATAACAAGCCTTGTTTTCTTTCTCATTTTACCTTTGGCACTAAATCATGAGCGACCCTTAGCGCAAAAAAGTATGGGAACGAGATACACAGAGAAACAGTTTATAGAAACAGTCTTACCTTATGCTAAAGAACTATCTGACAGTTATGGTGTGAGAACTTCTATTATATTAGGGCAAGCTTGCTTAGATTCGGGTTATGGAAACTATCTTTTAGCTGTAAAATACCACAATCTTTATGGTATAAAAGCTTCTTTTGGGGAACCCCACATTGAGTTAGGTACCAAGGTTTATGTTAATAGTAAGTGGACTCAGGCGACAGAAGACTTTGTGGTTTATAAATCTTATGAGGAAGCTATGACATCTTATATGGAACTGTTGCGTGGTGGAACTTACTGGAGTACAGATTTATATAAGAATGTTGTCACAGCTAGCAGTTATCAAAAGGCAGCACAAGCTTTACAAGATGGAGGATACTCAACCGATCCCGATTATGCTAGTAAGTTAGTTAAGCTTATTAAAAAACATGGCTTGGACCAATATGATCAGTAAAAAACAGCTTTAGCTGTTTTTTATATTGAGTAGATTTCATTATTTCTAGGGCGGCATATAGCTGATGAGATTCTATTTTCAAGAAAATCTCAGTCTCTAGACGGATTTTTAGCACTCTTTACAAAAGAGTGCTAATTTTTTGAGTTTTTCGCTTGACTTTATTTAACTAAGGAGTATAATAGAAACATAAAGTTAGCAGTCGCGGTGGTAGAGTGCTAACAAGAGATAGGAGGCGAGTCAAGTGATCACTCAACGTCAAAGTGATATTTTAAATCTGATAGTTGATATCTTCACGCAAACTCGTGAGCCTGTTGGTTCAAAAGCGCTTCAGGCCTCTATCAACTCCAGTAGTGCAACGATTAGAAATGACATGGCAGCTCTAGAGAAGATTGGTCTTTTGGAAAAAGCACATACTTCAAGTGGTCGCTTGCCTAGTCAGGAAGGTTTTCGTTATTTTGTTGAACACTCCTTGACTTTGGATCAAATCGATGAACAAGATGTTTATCAAGTTGTAAAAGATTTTGATCATGAGTTTTTCAAATTGGAGGATATTTTATCACAGGCGGCTCAGATTTTATCGCAACTAACAGGTTATACGGCGGTTGTACTGGATGTGGAGCCTAGTCGTCAAGTCTTAACTTCTTTTGAAGTAGTGAAACTCAGTCATCACGATGCTCTGGCAGTTTTGACGCTAGATGATACCACTCCTGTAACGGTTCAATTTGCGATTCCTAAAAGTTTCTTAGATAGTGACTTGAATACTTTGAAGACGGTAGTCATTGAACGATTTGTGGGTGAGCGTGTCTTAGATATTCATTATCGTCTAAGGACAGAGCTTCCTCAAGTGATGCAACGTTATTTTAAGCGGACAGATCATGTCTTGGATTTATTTGATTATATTTTTTCTGCTATGTTTAGAGAAAATCTCATATTGGCAGGTAAAGGAAATGTTCTTACCTTTGCAGGTTTAGAGACTTATCAGTTTTTGGACAATGATCAATCCTTAGCACTTGAAATTCGTTCTAGCTTAGATCAAAATCATAAACAAGCTGTTCAGATAGCTGAAAGTAAGGAAAAAAGTTTGTCAGACTTGACAGTGATTCATCAGCATTTCCTTATTCCTTATAGGGGACTTGGGATTATTACCTTGATTGGTCCAGTTGAGTTGGATTATCGTAGAATTATGAGTTTGATGAATATTATTGCTCAGGTATTAACGGCTAAGTTGGGAGACTTTTTCCGCTATCTTAATAGCAATCACTACGAGGTCAATTAAATAGTAAAATTAGAAAATAAAGAGGTAATAGCGTGTCAGAAGAAATTAAAAACGAAGAAGTTGTTGAAGAAGCAGTTGAGGCGGCAGCAGAAGAAGTCGCTGAAGAGACAGCTGAAACAGCGGAGAAATCAGAACTAGAGCTTGCTAACGAACGCGCGGATGAGTTTGAGAACAAGTACTTGCGTGCGCATGCTGAGATGCAAAACATTCAACGTCGTGCTAGCGAGGAGCGTCAAAGCTTACAACGCTATCGTTCACAAGACTTGGCGAAAAAAGTGTTACCAAGCTTAGATAACTTAGAGCGTGCACTTCAAGTTGAAGGCTTATCAGACGATGTTAAAAAAGGGATTGAGATGGTACAAGAAAGTTTGATTCAAGCTCTTAAAGAAGAAGGTGTTGAAGAAGTTGTTGTTGACACTTTTGACCATAATCTTCATATGGCTGTTCAAACTTTACCAGCAGATGATGATCACCCAGCAGATACCATCGCAGAAGTCTTCCAAAAAGGTTACAAACTTCACGATCGTCTCTTAAGACCAGCGATGGTTGTGGTCTATAACTAAACAAAAACTTGACCGAAATGTCATGCACAGTAGTTTGCAACCAATCGCTTCGTCGAGAGGCTCCTAGCTCTTGGGCAAACCTTGTGTCGGTAACTCTAAGGTCGCTAAAGCGACAAGAGTTACTCGAAAACTATGAAAAAACCTCGTCTGCAATGACGGTAAACTATGAATGAATAAAAAGAAAACTAAAATAAGAGGTAAAACACATGAGTAAAATTATCGGTATTGACTTAGGGACAACAAACTCAGCAGTTGCAGTTCTTGAAGGAACAGAAAGCAAAATCATTGCAAACCCAGAAGGTAACCGCACAACGCCGTCTGTTGTGTCTTTCAAAAATGGTGAAATCATCGTTGGTGACGCGGCAAAACGCCAAGCAGTAACCAACCCAGATACCATTATCTCAATCAAATCAAAAATGGGAACGTCTGAAAAAGTTTCAGCAAACGGTAAAGAATATACACCACAAGAAATCTCAGCCATGATTCTTCAATATCTTAAAGGCTATGCAGAAGATTACCTTGGTGAAAAAGTAACCAAAGCGGTTATCACCGTTCCTGCTTACTTCAATGATGCCCAACGTCAAGCAACTAAAGATGCTGGTAAAATCGCTGGTCTTGAAGTAGAACGTATCGTCAACGAGCCAACTGCAGCAGCTCTTGCTTATGGTTTGGACAAGACAGACAAAGACGAGAAAATCTTGGTATTCGACCTTGGTGGTGGTACTTTCGACGTTTCTATTCTTGAACTTGGTGATGGTGTCTTTGATGTACTTGCAACAGCAGGTGACAACAAACTTGGTGGTGATGACTTTGACCAAAAAATTATCGACCACATGGTTGATGAGTTCAAAAAAGAAAACGGCATTGACTTAGCAGCTGATAAAATGGCGCTCCAACGTTTGAAAGATGCGGCTGAAAAAGCGAAGAAAGACTTGTCAGGAGTGACTTCAACTCAAATCAGCTTGCCGTTCATTACTGCAGGTGCAGCAGGTCCGCTTCATTTGGAAATGACATTGACGCGTGCTAAGTTTGATGAATTGACACATGACCTTGTAGAACGTACTAAAACACCAGTTCGTCAAGCTCTTTCAGATGCAGGCTTGTCTATTTCAGAAATTGATGAGGTTATCCTTGTTGGTGGTTCAACACGTATCCCAGCCGTTGTAGAAGCTGTTAAAGCTGAAACTGGTAAAGAGCCAAACAAATCTGTTAACCCTGACGAAGTGGTTGCTATGGGTGCGGCTATTCAAGGTGGTGTCATCACTGGTGATGTGAAAGATGTTGTTCTTCTTGACGTGACACCATTGTCACTTGGTATTGAAACAATGGGTGGTGTCTTTACAAAACTTATCGATCGCAACACAACTATCCCAACGTCTAAGTCACAAGTCTTCTCAACTGCAGCAGACAATCAGCCAGCTGTTGACATCCACGTGCTTCAAGGTGAGCGTCCAATGGCAGCAGACAACAAGACTCTTGGTCGCTTCCAATTGACAGACATCCCAGCAGCACCTCGTGGTATCCCACAAATCGAAGTTACATTTGACATTGATAAAAATGGTATCGTGTCTGTAAAAGCTAAAGATCTTGGTACACAAAAAGAGCAACATATCGTTATCAAGTCTAACGATGGTCTTTCAGAAGAAGAAATCGAGCGTATGATGAAAGATGCAGAAGCTAACGCAGAAGCAGATGCAAAACGTAAAGAAGAAGTTGACCTTCGCAATGAAGTTGATCAAGCTATCTTTGCAACAGAAAAAACTATCAAAGAAACCGAAGGTAAAGGCTTTGACACAGAACGTGACGCCGCACAAGCAGCTCTTGATGAGTTGAAAGCTGCTCAAGAAGCTAACAACCTTGATGATATGAAAGCAAAACTTGAAGCCCTTAACGAAAAAGCTCAAGCTCTTGCTGTTAAAATGTATGAGCAAGCCGCAGCAGCACAACAAGCCCAAGCAGGTGCAGAAGGCACACAAACTGCTGATAACGCAGGCGATGACGTCGTGGATGGGGAATTTACTGAGAAGTAGTAAAAACGTTCGGGGAGTGTTTTAGCCTGTGAGCTTGAAACTAGAAGTGAACGGTTAAGGTTCTTAGCTCGAACTCAGTTCTTATTTTCTTGAGAATAGAAATCATTCGTCACTAAAAATTCCAATCACAGAGGTTGCAACCCAGCCTCTGTTTTTGGGTAAATAGAAAATGGGATAAAATGAATACGAAAAAAATACTGGTCGTCTTGACCAATGTATCTCAATACAAAAATGATGAAGAAAAAACAGGTCTGTGGCTAGCAGAAGCGACAGAATTTGTAGATGAAGTTACCAAATCAGGATTTGAAGTGGATTATGTCAGTCCAAAAGGAGGAAGTGTTCCAATCGATCCTCGCAGCTTGAAAAATATCTATGTTTCGAAAGAAGATTTACAATTATCTGAAAGCGCTGATTTTAAGGAGCGTGCCTTGCTACATTCTCTTAAACCAGAAGATGTTCAACCTGAGGACTACATTGCTATCTACTATACAGGTGGACACGGTGTGATTTGGGATTTTCCGGACAACAAGGAATTGCAAGAAATTGCTAATTCTATTTATGAACAAGGTGGATATATTTCCTCGGTTTGCCACGGTGTTTCAGGTTTGTTAAATATTCGTGCTAGGGATGGTCGTTATCTTATCGAAGGTAAGAAGATAACTGGTTTCACCAAATGGGAAGAGATTCTAAGTGGAAAACTGAAAAAAGTTCCCTTTATCACGGAAACTGAGGTCAAAAAACGTGGAGCCGATTTTCAAAAGAAACTTCCCTACACTTCTTTTGCCATACAAGATGATCGTTTTGTGACTGGTCAAAATCCCATGTCAGGTAGGGCAGTTGCCAAACGCTTGCTAAGTAACTTCTAGCGAGGATTGGTATTACTATACTTCCTGTCTCGATTTTACAGAAAGGAAAGTGTTCGTAATTGAACACGGGCTACTTTCTGAAATTCGTCTATTATTTAACGAAAGGAATTGAACCCGCCCTAAAAGCTGTGTGAAAAAGATAAATCGCCTAGAAAATCAGGATTTTCTGCCGATTTCCTATTTTCACTTTGCTTTTCACGGGCTTGGTATCTTATATGAACAATACTGAATTTTACGATCGTCTGGGGGTATCTAAGGATGCTTCTCAGGACGAGATAAAAAAAGCTTATCGTAAGATGTCTAAAAAGTATCACCCAGACATCAATAAAGAGCCTGGCGCTGAACAGAAGTATAAGGATGTTCAGGAGGCTTATGAAACGCTAAGTGATAGTCAAAAGCGGGCTAACTATGATCAATTTGGTGCTGCAGGAGCTCAAGGAGGCTTTGGTGGCGGAGCTGGTGGTTTTGGCGGTTTTGATGGAGCTGGTGGCTTTGGCGGTTTTGAGGATATCTTCTCAAGTTTCTTTGGAGGTGGGGGTGCTAGTCGTAATCCGAATGCTCCTCGTCAAGGAGATGATCTTCAATATCGTGTTGATTTAACATTTGAAGAGGCAGTTTTTGGTGCTGAAAAAGAGGTACGTTACCATCGCGAAGCATCTTGTCATACTTGTGATGGTTCAGGTGCTAAACCAGGGACTAGCCCTGTCACTTGTGGGCGCTGTCATGGTTCAGGGATTATTAATGTTGATACTCAAACCCCACTTGGTATGATGCGCCGTCAAGTTACCTGTGATGTCTGTCATGGTACTGGTCAAGAAATTAAAGATCCATGTCAAACATGTCGTGGTACTGGTCGTGAGAAACAAGCGCATAATGTTTCAGTGAAAATTCCAGCAGGGATTGAAACTGGGCAACAAATTCGTTTATCAGGACAAGGTGAGGCAGGCTATAATGGTGGTCCTTATGGTGATCTTTACGTTGTTGTGAATGTTTTAGCAAGTGATAAATTTGAACGAGAAGGCTCAACGATTTACTATAGTTTGAACCTATCATTTGTTCAAGCCGCCCTTGGGGATACTATAGAAGTTCCTACTGTCCACGGTCCAGTTGAGTTAGCGATTCCAGCAGGAACACAAACTGGTAAGACCTTCCGCCTTAGAGGGAAAGGGGCACCGCGACTACGTGGTAATGGTCAAGGTGATCAGCATGTAACAGTGACAGTTGTGACTCCAACTAAGCTCAATGACGCACAAAAAGAAGCGTTAAAAGCTTTTGCAGCAGCGGGTGGAGATAAAGCAGTCCATCCTAAGAAAAAAGGCTTCTTTGATAAAATGAAAGATGCTTTTGAAGGAGAGTAGAGCTTGAGCTCTACTCTTTTTTTTGAAATCAACATTATTGTTCAGATGCTTCTCTTTTGTTATAATGAATATAATAGTGTAATACTTATGAAAATTTTCAGAAAATTTAAAAATAGAGGTTGATGATGGATACGTTAAAGAAAAGGTTGGGTAGACGAATTAGAGAAGCGAGGGAGAAAAGCAGTTTATCGCGTGAGCAACTTTGTCGAGATGAAAGTCAATTGACAGTAAGGCAGTTGGCTAGAATTGAATTAGGGCAATCTCTTCCCTCGATTGTTAAATTAAAGTATATTTCAGATATCTTAGAAATGGACATGGTTGATTTGCTAGAAGGTGATAACCTGACTATTCCCGAATCCTACTTTGAATTAAAATATAAATTATTAAAGTTTCCAAGTTATGGAGATTCTGAGAGAATGCAACAAAAGTCAGAGCTAATTACTAGTATTTATGATACTTATCTGGATATCTTACCTGAAGATGAGCTGTTTACTTTGGAGCTATTAGAAAATATCCAAGAGCATCGCATTACAGGTAATAGTGTAGAAGCAGAAGTGATTTTTGAAGATTACTTCTCACAATTATTAACTAAACAACACTACCAGTTGAATGATCTTTTGTTGTCAAGTTATTATTTGATGCAATCTGGGCAGAATAGTAAAAAACAAGCTGACATAAAATTAATCATTGACACTATTTTAGCTCAGCCGCTGAAAGCATCTGATGAATATAGCTTTGCTTTATTGGGGGCGATGTCTTCAGTGGCAGTGCACTATGTTCTTATGGAAAAATTTGAGGATATTGGGAATTTAACGGAAAAAATGAATACTATTATTGATTGGACAGGACAACATAGTCTAAAACCAGTTGTCTTAATGTTAGAGGCAAAGTATCATTTGAAAGTGTTTCAAGACAAATTAAAAGCTGAGGAATTATATAAGTTGGGAATTTTTCTAGCAAAAACATTTGGAGAGCAAGTTTTAGAGAAAAAAATTTCCCAAGAAATGAAAAATGATTTGACAACATGACATTTATGTCATGTTGTTTTGCTAATTTCTAAGTTATAATGGATTCAATAAATCAAGAGAGGAGATTATAAAATGAAAATGTTTTTAGGTGTTCTTTTAGTACATTGGTTCCATATTTTTGGCTAATCAATCTAACTTCCTTCGCTTTCGGAGGGAGTATTTTTGTCCCCGTACAGTTTTTATGAGAGTCTCTTGTTCTGCTATTTTTAGAGTGTTATAATGAATAACATGACAAGATATAAAGCAATTGTTTCTTACGATGGCTCTGCATTTTCTGGTTTTCAGCGTCAGCCTCATGCACGTAGCGTTCAAGAAGAAATAGAAAAAACATTAAAAAGACTAAATAGTGGTCAAGAAGTAACGATCTATGGCGCAGGGCGAACGGATGCTGGTGTCCATGCTTACGGTCAAGTCATTCATTTTGATCTGCCACAATTACGAGATGTTGAGAAATTACGTTTTGGCTTAGATACGCAGTGTCCAGAGGATATTGATATCGTTAAGGTTGAGGTAGTTGATGAGCAATTTCATGCAAGGTACAATAAACATAGTAAGACTTATGAATTTCTTGTGGATAGTGGGCGCCCTAAAAATCCCATGATGCGCCATTACGCAACCGCCTATCCTTATCCTTTAGATTTGGCTTTAATGCAAGAAGCTATTCAAGATTTGATTGGAACACATGATTTTACAGGTTTCACTGCATCAGGTACCAGTGTTGAAAATAAGGTTAGGACAATCACAGAAGCCAGTGTTCGTCAGGGAGATAGTCCTCAGTTTTTTATCTTTACTTTTAAAGGAAATGGTTTTTTATATAAACAGGTAAGAAATATGGTTGGAACCCTTTTAAAAATCGGAAATGCTCGTATGCCAGTATCACAAATTAAGACAGTCTTAACATCAAAAAATCGTGATTTAGCTGGACCAACTGCGGCTCCAGAAGGTTTGTATTTAAAGGAGATTAGCTATGAAGAATAAATTTATTTTGGCTCTATCGGGAAATGATATTTTCAGTGGTGGGGGCTTGCATGCAGATTTGACGACCTATACTGTTAATAAATTGCATGGCTTTGTAGCTGTGACGTGTTTGACAGCAGTAACGGAAAATGGTTTTGAGGTTTTCCCAATTGACAAAGAGATATTCTCGGCCCAATTAAACAGTTTGAAAGATGTTGATTTTTCAGCTATTAAGATTGGCCTTTTGCCAAATGTTGAAATCGCACAAAAAGCTTTGGACTTTATCAAAAGCCATTCTGACCGTCCAGTTGTTTTAGATCCTGTTTTAGTGTGTAAGGAAAATCATGATTTGGAAGTGAGTCAGCTAAGAGATGAGTTGATTAAGTTTTTCCCCTATGTGACTATTGTCACGCCGAATTTAGCAGAAGCGCAGCTTTTGACCCAAACAAGGATTACAAATCTTGAGGAGATGAAAGCTGCAGCTAAAATCTTATACGATTTAGGAGCTAGATATGTTGTCATTAAGGGGGGGAATCGTTTCCATCAAGAACAAGCGACTGATGTCTTTTATGACGGTCAAGATTACAAGATACTAGAATATCCTGTTTTGCCACAAAATAATATTGGAGCAGGTTGTACCTTTGCTTCAAGTATTGCCAGTCAACTGGTTTTAGGAAAATCTGTCTTAGAAGCCGTTGCTGTATCTAAAGACTTTGTTTATCAAGCGATTCAATCATCTGATCAGTATGGAGTGGTACAATATGAAGAAAACTAATATCAATTTGCTAGCACAATTGGCTATTATTACAGCGCTAAGTATTATTTTGGGGATTTATGTTCAAATTAAGACGCCGACTGGTTTTCTAACCTTGTTAGATGCTGGGATTTATTTTAGTGCTTTTTACTTTGGTAAAAAAGAAGGTGCTATTGTCGGTGCTTTATCTGGTTTTTTGATTGACTTGATTTTAGGCTATCCGCAGTGGATGTTTATCAGCTTATTGGCGCATGGGGGACAAGGTTACTTTGCGACATGGCATAAAAACAAAGTACTTAGCTTAAGTATCGCTTCTCTTGTGATGGTAGGGACCTACTTTTTATTTTCTATTTTCTTTTATAATTTAGGAGAGGCTCTTGCAGGAGTTTTAGGAAATGTGATGCAGAATTTTGTTGGAATGGCAGTTGGTTATTTCTTAGCTCGCATCTTAAAGGAACGTGTAGGATAGGAGGAGTCTGTGATGGATTTACAACGGTTAGAAAAAGAAACTAGAGCACTTATTTTAGACATTCTTGATCGATCAAAGATTAAAGCTAACCATATTTTTGTTTTAGGGTTATCTTCTAGTGAAGTGGCTGGTGAAATCATTGGGACGGCTTCGAGCCAAAAAATAGGTGAAGTGATTGTAAAGACTTTGTTGGATGAGCTAACCCCGCGTGGGATTTATTTAGCGGTTCAAGGTTGTGAACATCTCAATCGAGCTTTGGTAGTAGAGCGTCAATTAGCAGAAGATAAAGATCTTGAAATTGTTAATGTTTTACCCAACCTTCATGCAGGAGGTAGTGGCCAATTGGCGGCCTTTAAGTATATGTCAGATCCAGTTGAGGTGGAAGAAGTGGTTGCACATTCTGGTTTGGACATTGGGGACACCTCCATTGGGATGCACATCAAACGTGTCCAAGTTCCGCTTAGACCAATTTATCGTGAGTTGGGCGGTGCTCATGTGACTGCTCTAACCACACGACCTAAGTTAATTGGTGGTGCAAGGGCTACTTATCATGACGATCCTATTAGAAAATACTAAGAGAGTGAAAAAACGAAAAGTAAGTAAAGAAATAGGCTAGCAAAGACAGTTATGATGTCTTTTCTAGCCTATTTTTATTTAGGTTAAAGTAGCGGTGCCTTGATCAGTTGAGAGTGCTTTTGATGTTGTTCTTAATAAAGTAAACTCTGCAATGTGTCTCTAGGTGACGGGGTCTGATGGTGTGATAAGATTTTGTTCCTTTAGGGCCTCTTGGTAGAGTTTATAAAAAGTATAGTAAATCTCGTTTTGTTTTCCATTTTCAGTGATAATGTCAATTCTAAAAACAAAAGTCCCTGTTGTTGTCGTTCGGCCGCCAAGGATAATAGGACTACCGATGATTTCTGGATAGTGTCCGACTTCTTTCTGATTGACTTGGTGAATAATGTCAGTGACCTGTTCTAAGTCAGAATCAAAAGGGAGAGGGAGGTCGATTTGAGCTTTCATTTGCCCGCGTGATTGGTTGCCGACAATGGTGATGTTTCGATTTGGGATAAAGTAAACCGTGCCATCGACACTTTTAACCTGAGTTGTTCGCAAGCCAACACTGGTAACAGTCCCTGTAATGGTGGAGACTTGTATGCTGTCACCAACATCGAATTGACGTTCAAAAAGGATAAAAAATCCATTAACAAGATCGGTCAAAAAACCTTGTGCTCCAAGGCCCACAGCTATTCCAGCTATTCCTGCACCAGCAAGAAGGCTAGATATAGGCAATCCTAATAAAGACAAAATCCAATACAGGACAAAGAATCCTAAAGTGTAGTCCATCACATTTTGGGATAATTTAATAAGAGTTTCTTGTCGTCCCTTGGTTTGACCAGAGAAGTTAACCGATTTAACGATGGTTTTTTTAAAGGCATAGTGGGCAAAACGCTTGACTAAACTATAAGCTATCAGTAAAGCTATAATAGCTAATAATTTTGAGGTAAGAGAAATGGCTAAACTTTCTATGTCAAGGCTATTCCAGTATTTTGTGATAAATGTCATAATTCCTCCTTTGATTATAGTTTAGCAAAAAAAAGCTTCTACGTGTTCCTGTAGAAGTCTGAGTAAAAAAATAGAAGAAAAAGTTTGTTCTTAAAGGTGAAACAAGATAAAAAAAGTTTGAATTTACTATTAAATGTGATAAAATGAAAGGTGAAATAAAATTTTTAAGGAGAATTGACTTAATGTCTACATCATTTGAAAACAAAGCGACAAACCGTGGTGTGATTACCATCACGATTGGTCAAGATAAAATCAAACCAGCCCTTGACCAAGCTTTTAATAAAGTAAAGAAAGATTTGAATGTGCCAGGTTTCCGTAAAGGTCATATGCCACGCCCTGTCTTTAACCAACGTTTTGGTGAAGAAGCACTTTTTGAAGATGCTTTGAACAGCATTTTGCCATCAGCTTATGCTGCAGCTGTTGAAGAGCTTGGACTTGATATCGTTGCACAACCAAAAATTGACGTGGTTTCAATGGAAAAAGGTCAAGACTGGACAGTAACAGCTGAAGTTGTGACAAAACCAGAAGTTAAATTGGGTGACTATAAAGACCTTGAAGTTTCTGTAGAAGTTTCAAAAGAAGTTACTGATGAAGAAGTTGATGCTAAGGTTGAACGTGAGCGTAATAACTTGGCTGAACTTGTTATTAAAGATGGAGCTGCTGAGCAAGGCGATACTGTTGTGATTGACTTTGTTGGTTCAGTTGACGGTGTTGAATTTGACGGTGGTAAAGGCGATAACTTCTCACTTGAACTTGGTAGCGGTCAATTCATCCCAGGTTTTGAAGACCAATTAGTTGGTGCAAAAGCTGGTGAAACAGTTGAAGTAAACGTTACTTTCCCAGAAGATTATCAAGCTTCAGATCTTGCAGGTAAAGCAGCTAAATTTGTGACAACTGTTCACGATGTTAAAGCTAAAGAAGTTCCTGCGCTTGATGATGAATTAGCAAAAGATATTGATGATGAAGTAGCAACACTTGATGAATTAAAAGCTAAATATCGTAAAGAACTTGAAGCAGCAAAAGAGATTGCATTTGATGATGCAGTAGAAGGTGCAGCACTTGAGTTAGCAGTTGCAAACGCTGAAATCGTTGAATTGCCAGAAGAGATGGTTCATGAAGAAGTACACCGTGCTATGCAAGAGTTCGTGGGTAATATGCAACGTCAAGGAATCTCTCCTGAAATGTACTTCCAATTAACAGGTACAAGTGAAGAAGACCTTCACAAGCAATACGAAGCAGATGCAGATCGTCGTACACGCACAAACCTTGTGATTGAAGCAATTGCTAAAGCAGAAGGTTTTGAAGCATCTGAAGAAGAGATCGAAAAAGAAATCACTGACTTGGCTACTGAGTACAAAATGCCAGTTGAACAAGTTCGTTCACTTTTATCAGCTGACATGTTGAAGCATGATATCGCAATGAAAAAAGCAGTAGAAGTGATCACAAGCACCGCTAAAGTGAAGTAATAAAATGATAAAAGATTGGAAGTTTCCAGTCTTTTATTTTTTACACAAATTATGAGAAATATTTTGACGAATGCAAAAATTTAGCGTAAAATAGTAATGCTATTAGTTTATAAAGATATGATGGGTGATTTGTCATATATGACTAAGTAGAGCGCATAGTAGGTAAGTAACCTCTTGCGTAGTGTTATTAAAGATGGCCAACAAGATCACTGCTTTAGGTATTTAGCGTGACTTGTTTTAAGGTCGTTCTATCATCTAATTAAGGAGAACTGTTTTGGAATTAGACGTATTTGCTGGTCAAGAAAAAAGTGAATTATCAATGATTGAAGTGGCACGGGCAATCTTAGAATTACGTGGTCGTGATAAAGAGATGTATTTCAGTGACTTAGTTAATGAAATTCAAACTTATCTTGGAAAATCAGATTTAGAAATCCGTGAAGCACTTCCATATTTCTACTCAGATTTGAACACTGATGGTAGTTTTATTCCGTTGGGTGAAAATAAATGGGGTCTTCGTTCGTGGTATGCCATTGATGAAATTGATGAAGAAATTATTACGCTTGAAGAAGATGATGAAGGGGCGCCTAAACGTAAGAAAAAACGTGTTAACGCCTTTATGGATGGCGATGAAGATGCCATTGATTACAACGATGATGATCCAGAAGATGAATCTTACACACGTAATGATGAAATAGGATATGACGAAGAAAATCCAGATGATGAAAAATCAGAAGTAGAATCATATGATTCTGAAATCAATGAAATTATCCCAGATGATGATTTGGAAGAAGATGTAGAAATCAATGAAGAGGATGATGAGTTTTCAGAGGATGATGAGTCTGAAGATTTGGGATAAACATTTTCAATTTGACAAAATCTGATGGATGGTTTATAGTATTTATCGGGCACCTCTTTTTGAGGTCGGATAAGCTCCCTAAGTTTTTAGGGAGTATTTTTTGTTTTTATAAGCAAAAACTCCAAATTTCAGTGATTATTTTTAGGAAGAGGAAAGAAAATGACAAAGTATATTTTCGTAACGGGTGGTGTTGTATCATCTATTGGTAAGGGGATTGTAGCAGCAAGTTTAGGCCGTTTGTTAAAAAACAGAGGCCTGAAGGTGACTATTCAAAAATTTGATCCTTATATCAATATTGATCCAGGAACCATGAGTCCTTATCAACATGGTGAAGTGTATGTTACTGATGATGGTGCTGAAACCGATCTTGATTTAGGACACTATGAACGTTTTATTGATATTAATCTTAATAAATACTCTAATGTCACTACAGGTAAAATCTATAGTGAAGTGCTTCGCAAGGAGCGTAGAGGAGAGTATCTTGGAGCTACTGTTCAGGTTATTCCACATATCACTGATGCTTTGAAAGAAAAAATTAAGCGAGCAGCGACAACAACAGACTCAGATGTTATTATTACCGAGGTAGGTGGGACAGTTGGTGATATTGAAAGTCTTCCTTTCCTTGAGGCTCTTCGTCAAATGAAGGCTGATGTGGGGTCGGATAATGTGATGTATATTCATACCACTCTTCTGCCTTATTTAAAAGCAGCGGGCGAGATGAAAACTAAACCCACACAACATTCAGTTAAAGAGTTACGTGGACTGGGTATCCAACCTAATATGTTAGTTATTCGTACGGAGCAACCTGTTGAACAAGGCGTTAAGAATAAATTAGCTCAATTTTGTGATGTCGCACCAGAAGCTGTTATTGAATCGCGAGATGTAGAGCATATTTATCAAATTCCGCTAAACATGCAGGCGCAAAATATGGATCAAATTGTTTGTGATCATTTGAAGATTGATGCCCCTAAAGCGGATATGACAGAGTGGTCTGCGATGGTAGATAAGGTGATGAACCTTAAAAAGACAACAAAGATTGCTCTTGTTGGGAAATATGTTGAATTGCCTGATGCTTATCTTTCAGTTGTAGAAGCGCTTAAACACTCAGGTTATACCAATGATTCGGCAATTGACTTGAATTGGGTCAATGCAGCTGAGGTTACTAAAGAGAATGTTTCTGACCTTTTAGGTGATGCCGATGGTATTATTGTTCCTGGTGGATTTGGTCATCGTGGAACAGAAGGTAAAATTCAAGCGATTCGTTATGCGCGTGAAAATGACGTCCCTATGCTAGGGGTTTGTTTGGGGATGCAGTTGACGTGTGTTGAGTTTGCTCGTCATGTTCTTAATTTAGAAGGTGCTAATTCCGCTGAACTTGATCCAGAAACCAATTATCCAATTATTGATATTATGCGTGATCAAATTGATATTGAAGATATGGGGGGAACACTTCGTTTAGGTTTGTACCCATGTAAGCTAAAAGCAGGAAGTCGTGCTGCAGCAGCTTATAACAATCAAGAAGTTGTTCAACGTCGCCACCGTCATCGTTATGAGTTTAACACAGCTTTCCGTGAGCAATTTGAAGCGGCTGGTTTTGTTTTCTCAGGTGTCTCACCAGATAATCGTTTGATGGAAGTCGTTGAGTTGCCAGATAAAAAATTCTTTGTTGCAGCACAATATCATCCAGAGTTGCACTCTCGTCCAAATCGTCCAGAGGAACTCTACACAGCCTTTGTAACAGCGGCAGTTGAAAATACAAAATAAGAAAGAGGCTCAGCCCTCTTTTTTTCAGTTGCCAAAAAGTGTATAATAAATCCTATGAGAAAATTATGGATAAAACGTATTGTACTAGGTTTATTAGCGATTAGCCTACTAGGTACTGGAGTGGCTAGTTTTTATTTCTTTCATGTAGCGCAAGTAAGAGCTGAAAAGAGCTTTATTAATAATGCGCCGACAGCCAAATCAGATCCGCTTTATGAAGACGAACAGAAGTTTGATCAACTGTTCAAAGAAATACTTTGGATGAATCATCAAGGGGTTAAACAAGATGCTTGGTATGTCGAAGCAGATCAAGAAACAGATAAAACGGTTATTATTGTACATGGTTTTACTCAAAGTAAAGAAAAAATGAAAGCTTATGGCTGGCTATTTCATGAACTAGGCTATAATGTTCTGATGCCTGACAATGTTGCTTCAGGTGATAGTGGCGGTCGTATTATAGGATATGGATGGAATGACCGTCTAAATTTAATAAAGTGGATTGATATTTTACTGGAGCGTCAACCTAATAGTCAGATTACCTTGTATGGCCTGTCTATGGGAGCAGCTACTGTGATGATGGCTAGTGGTGAAAAGCTGCCAGCACAAGTTAAAACCATTATTGAAGATGCAGGTTATACCAGTGTTTGGGATGAATTGAAGTATCAAGCAAAGGATATGTATGGTCTCCCAGCCTTTCCAATTTTATATGGTGTCTCTAGCATTTCTAAATTACGTGCAGGTTTTTCTTATGGACAAGCTAGCGCAGTTAATCAATTATCTAAAAATACTAGACCAACCTTATTTATTCATGGGGATGCAGATGATTTTGTTCCTACAGAGATGGTTTATGAAAATTATCATGCGACTAAAGGACCTAAGGAATTGTATATCGTCAAAGGTGCAGGACACGCTAAAACATTGGCAAAAGATAAGTTAGCTTACCGAGAGCAGATTGAAAAATTTTTGAAAAAATACGAAAAATAATATTGACAACTAATATAGTAAGATGCTATACTATATTATGTTGACGCGGGGGTGGCGGAATTGGCAGACGCGCAGGATTAAGGATCCTGTGACCGCTTTAGGTCGTAAGGGTTCAAGTCCCTTTCTCCGCAGAGTAAGCTAGCTTAGGCTAGCTTTTTTTGATTTTAGGGAGAAATCAGTGAAATTTTAATGAAAGACTGGAATTTTTACTCTAAACGTGATAAAATGAACAATGTAAATGGGTTTTTCCCAAAAAATAAAAGGAGGCCTTTTAAATGGCAATCGTTTCAGCAGAAAAATTCGTCCAAGCAGCTCGTGATAACGGCTATGCAGTTGGTGGATTCAACACAAACAACCTTGAGTGGACACAAGCTATCTTGCGTGCAGCAGAAGCTAAACAAGCTCCAGTTCTTATCCAAACATCTATGGGTGCTGGTAAGTACATGGGTGGTTACAAAGTATGTAAAAACATGATTGAAAACCTTGTTGAGTCAATGGGTATCACTGTACCAGTTGCGATTCACCTTGACCACGGTCACTATGAAGACGTTCTTGAGTGTATCGAAGTTGGTTACACTTCAGTTATGTTTGACGGGTCACACCTTCCAATCGAAGAAAACCTTAAATTGGCTAAAGATGTTGTTGAAAAAGCACATGCTAAAGGTATCTCAGTAGAAGCTGAAGTTGGTACTATCGGTGGTGAAGAAGATGGTATCATCGGTAAAGGTGAATTGGCACCAATCGAAGATGCTAAAGCAATGGTTGAAACTGGAGTTGACTTCTTGGCTGCAGGTATCGGTAACATCCACGGTCCATACCCAGCAAACTGGGAAGGTCTTGCACTTGATCACCTTGAAAAATTGGCTGAAGCTATCCCAGGTTTCCCAATCGTTCTTCACGGTGGTTCAGGTATTCCTGATGAGCAAATCAAAGAAGCTATCCGTCTTGGTGTTGCTAAAATCAACGTTAACACAGAAAGTCAAATCGCATTCTCAAATGCAACTCGCGAATTTGCTCGTAACTACGATGCAAACGAAGCAGAATACGATGCTAAAAAACTCTTTGATCCACGTAAATTCTTGGCTCCAGGTATCAAAGCTGTCCAAGGTGCTGTTGAAGAGCGTATCGACGTATTCGGTTCAGCAAATAAAGCATAATTTTGCTTGATACGTTGACAAAAGGTTTATCCTTAAGGATAAACCTTTTTTTTGATTAAACACCTGATAAAAATCTTATTTAATGGTCAGTATTTTAAAGAAATGTTATAATGTAAAAAATAAGTGATGGAAAGTAGGATGACATGGTAGAGAAAACGACACTCAAGGAATTACGCACTCGCTCAAGTATCTATGATGGGATGGTGAAATCGCCTAACCGAGCGATGCTTCGCGCGACAGGAATGACGGATGAAAACTTTGAGACACCTATTGTCGGTGTCATCTCGACATGGGCTGAAAATACCCCTTGTAATATTCATCTTCATGATTTTGGAAAGTTGGCAAAAGAAGGCGTTAAAGCAGAAGGGGCTTGGCCTGTTCAATTTGGGACAATCACCGTTGCCGACGGTATTGCTATGGGAACACCAGGGATGCGTTTTTCTCTGCCTTCTCGTGATATTATTGCAGACTCGATTGAGGCTGCCATATCAGGTCATAACTGTGATGCCTTGGTAGCGATTGGTGGTTGTGATAAAAATATGCCAGGCTCTATGATTGCGATTGCTAATACTGGTATTCCAGCTATCTTTGTTTATGGTGGAACGATTGCGCCAGGAAATCTTGATGGTAAGGATATTGATTTAGTTTCTGTTTTTGAAGGTGTTGGACGTTGGAATCATGGTGATTTGACAGAAGAAGAAGTTCGTCGGATTGAATGCAATGCTTGTCCAGGTCCTGGTGGTTGTGGTGGAATGTACACAGCAAATACAATGGCATCTGCAATTGAAGCTATGGGAATGAGTTTGCCAGGTTCATCTTCACATCCAGCCGAGTCGCCAGAGAAAAAAGCTGATGTTGAGGCGGCAGGACGTGCAGTTGTTAAGTTGATGGAAATGGGCATTACTCCAAAAGATATTATGACAAGAAAAGCATTTGAAAATGCGATCACGGTTGTCATGGCTCTAGGTGGGTCAACAAATGCTATTTTACATTTGATGGCTATTGCTCATGCGGCTAATGTGGAATTAACTTTGGATGATTTTAATGATTTTCAAGAGCGTGTGCCACATTTGGCGGATTTAAAACCTAGTGGTCAGTATGTTTTCCAAGATTTATACCATGTTGGTGGTGTTCAAGCAGTTATGAAATATCTGTATCAAAATGGTTTCCTTCATGGTGACGTTTTAACATGTACAGGTAAAACATTAGCAGAAAACTTGGCAGAAGCTCCTGATTTGAAAGAAGGTCAAAAAGTAATCATGCCTTTAGAAGCACCAAAACGTGCGGATGGTCCATTGATTGTGCTTCATGGAAACTTAGCTCCAGAAGGAGCTGTTGCTAAAGTATCTGGTGTTAAGGTTCGTCGCCATGAAGGTCCTGCTAAGGTCTTCAATACAGAAGAAGATGCTGTTAAGGCTGTTTTAGCAGATGAAGTAGTTGATGGGGATGTCGTAGTGGTTCGATTTGTCGGACCAAAAGGTGGACCAGGTATGCCTGAGATGCTTTCGCTTTCTTCTATTTTGGTTGGTAAAGGACAAGGTGAATCTGTTGCCCTTCTAACAGATGGACGTTTCTCAGGAGGAACCTATGGTTTAGTAGTGGGACATATTGCACCAGAAGCTCAAGATGGGGGTCCAATTGCTTACCTACGCGATGGGGATATTGTGATTGTTGACCAAGATACAAAAGAATTGACGGTTAAAATCTCTGATGAAGAGCTAGCTAAACGTCAGTCAGAGACTACGCTTCCACCACTTTACTCACGCGGTGTTCTTGGGAAATACGCTCATATTGTTTCCTCGGCTTCAAAAGGGGCGGTGACAGATTTTTGGAAAAAAGATAGTCAGTAAAATCATTTCAAAATAAAAAAGCCAGTATCGGCTTTTTTATTTTGGATTAATTCTAAGGGCGATACGACCGTATCGTGAGATTCGAGTCATCTTCCAAGCAGGAGACCAAACGATTTCCACTTGCACGCTTTTGACAGCATCAATCTCTTTTAAGCGACGGACTAACTCGTCTGGCATAGTGTCAGCACAGCTACACCCTGCATCAGTAAAGGTCATAACCACTTTGCAGTGTCCATTTTGATCTAGAGTTAATTCATAAATTAATCCTAGATTATAAATATCTAGTTCAATTTCAGGATCATAGACACTTTGCAAAATAGAAATGAATTGATCTTCAAAATCTTTGACGCGATCATTTATCTTAATATCTTCTCTCATATTACTTTCTCTTTTCGATAGCATTAGCTTTATTCTAACATAAAACCTTGAAAAGATTCAATGGTTTAGCTATCAGAAGGCAGGAGAGAAATAAAAAATAATGCTTGCGTTGATTAATCTAATGTGATATAATATTTTGGTATGTGGTGCTAGCACATCCGTAAAAAAATACACATAGGAGGATCAGTTGACAATGGCTAAAGTATGTTATTTCACAGGACGTAAAACTGTATCAGCTAATAACCGTTCACACGCTATGAACAAAACAAAACGTACAGCAAAACCAAACCTTCAAAAAGTTACTGTTCTTATCGACGGTAAACCTAAAAAAGTTTGGGCTTCAGCTCGTGCACTTAAATCTGGTAAAGTAGAGCGTGTTTAAGACGATAAAAAAGAGTTGAGGATTTCTCATCTCTTTTTCTATTTTACTTCCTTATCACTATATCTTTTACAATATCTTTAAAGTATGCTAAAATAGAGTGATAAAAACTTTTTGAGGTAGTAATTATGACTGTGAAAATCAATACAAAAGATGGTCAAATCGAATTGTCAGATGACGTTATCGCAACAGTTGTTGGGGGCTCTGCGACAGAAATTTTTGGCGTTGTTGGAATGGCAAGTAAGAGTGCCTTCAAGGATAATTTCCAAGCGCTGTTACGTAAAGAAAACTACGCGAAAGGTGTTGTCGTCAAGTCAACAGAGGAAGGGATTTCTGTTGATGTTTACACTGTCATGAGTTATGGTGTAAAGATTAGTGAAGTATCAAAAAATATCCAAGAACGTGTTAAATTTAACCTTGAAAATCAACTCGGTATCACAGCTAATACTGTAAATGTTTACGTTCAAAATATTAAAGTTGTAGGAGAATAATCGTGGCAAATATCACAACCAGTTTGTTACAAGAGATGGTGCAAGCAGCCTCCACTCGTTTGAATAAACAATCAGAATATGTAAATTCATTAAATGTTTTTCCTGTTCCAGATGGTGATACTGGAACCAATATGGGAATGACGATTGAAAATGGTGCAAAGGAAGTTGCTGATAAGCCAGCTAATACGGTTGGAGAAGTAGCTCAAATTCTTTCCAAAGGTCTTTTGATGGGGGCGCGTGGAAACTCAGGTGTCATCACTTCTCAACTTTTCCGTGGTTTTGGACAAAGTGTTAAAGATCTTGAGGAGATGACAGGTGTTGATTTAGCCCATGCTTTACAAGCAGGTGTAGAAGTTGCCTATAAGGCTGTCATGAAACCTGTTGAAGGGACGATTTTAACTGTTTCTCGTGGGGCAGCGACAGCAGCACTAAAAAAATCAGAAGAAACAGACGATGCTATCGAAGTGATGCGTGCAACCGTGGAGGGAGCTAAAGCGGCTCTTGCTAAAACACCAGATATGCTTCCTGTTTTAAAAGAAGTTGGTGTTGTCGATTCAGGTGGTCAAGGTCTTGTTTACATCTATGAAGGTTTCTTATCTGCTTTAACGGGAGAGTATATAGCTTCTGAGGAGTTTCAAGCAACGCCAGCAACCATGACAGAGATGATTAATGCGGAGCATCATAAATCTATTGCGGGACACATTGCGACAGAAGATATTACCTTTGGTTACTGTACAGAAATCATGGTCGGTTTGAAACAAGGTCCGACTTATGTGAAGGATTTTGACTACGAGGATTTCCAAACTTATCTTAGTGGTTTAGGTGATTCCTTATTGGTTGTTAATGATGACGAGATTGTCAAGGTCCATGTCCACACAGAAGATCCTGGTCTTGTGATGCAAGAGGGGTTGAAATATGGGGCTTTGGTAAAAGTTAAAGTTGATAATATGCGTCAACAACACGATGCACAAGTTCAACAAGAAGCAGCCAAAGAGCAAAGTCAACCTAAAAAAGATTATGGTATTATTGCGGTGGTAGCTGGGGAAGGACTAGCTGAAATTTTTAAAGCGCAAGGTGTAGATTATGTGATTTCTGGCGGTCAAACGATGAACCCATCAACAGAAGATATTGTAAAAGCAGTTGAGACGGTTAATGCAGAGCGTGTCATCATCTTACCGAATAATAAAAATATCTTTATGGCAGCGCAATCAGCTGCAGATGTTGTGGAAATTCCAGCAGCTGTGATAGAAACACGGACAGTTCCACAAGGATTAACAAGTTTACTTGCCTTTGACCCAACACAGTCAATAGAAAATAATGCTTCTGCTATGTCATCAGTGCTGACAGATGTTGTTAGTGGTAGCGTGACTTTAGCTGTTCGTGATACTAGCATTGATGGATTAGAGATTCATGAAAATGATGTTTTAGGTATGGTTGATGGTAAAATTTTGGTCTCTACACCTAATATGGAAGAAGCCTTGCTTTCTACTTTTGAAAAAATGCTAGATGATGATAGCGAGATTGTGACTATTTTTGTCGGTGAAGATGGACAAGAAGAGTTAGCAGAGAAGATTGCTGCTCAATTAGAAGAAAAATATGAGGATATCGAAGTTGAAATCCATCAAGGAGATCAACCTGTCTATCCTTACCTAATGAGCGTGGAATAATGACATAAAAGAAAGGTTGTTGATCAACTTTTCTTTTTTTAGTTTATTAAATACAAAATTTTCTGAAAATTCCTTGACAATATTTTCAAAAATGATAACATGGAATGTAATAATTCTGTTTGGAAATAGAGGTTAAACTAATGAGAAGTGATATGATTAAACTTGGAATTGATAAGGCACCTGCACGCGGCTTACTGTATGCTACAGGTCAGGTTAAGTCAGCTCGTGACATGCAAAAACCTTTTATTGCCATTTGTAACTCGTATATTGATATTGTACCAGGTCATGTTCATTTACGTGAATTGGCAGATGTCGCCAAAGAAGCCATTCGTGAGGCTGGTGGAATTCCATTTGAGTTTAATACTATTGGAGTAGATGATGGGATTGCCATGGGACACATTGGGATGCGCTATAGTTTACCCTCTCGTGAATTGATTGCCGATGCGGCAGAAACGGTTATCAACGCTCATTGGTTTGATGGTGTTTTTTATATTCCAAACTGTGATAAAATTACTCCAGGTATGATTTTAGCTGCTATGCGAACTAATGTTCCTGCGGTATTTTGCTCAGGTGGTCCTATGAAGGGTGGAGTGGATATGACGGGGCATCATGCCAGTCTATCTAGTTTGTTTGAAGCGGTAGGAACCTATCAAGCAGGAGAGATGAGTAAGGAAGAATTTGAATTTTTAGAAAAAAATGCTTGTCCTACTTGTGGCTCTTGTTCAGGTATGTTTACTGCTAATTCGATGAATTGTTTGATGGAAGTGATGGGATTAGCTCTACCAGGCAATGGAACAACTTTAGCGGTATCTGATGCACGTCGTGAATTGGTGCGTCAAGCAGCAAAACACTTGATGGAAAATGTTAAAAATAATATCAAACCACGTGATATTGTGACTAAAGAAGCTATTGATGATGCCTTTGCATTAGATATGGCAATGGGAGGATCAACGAATACTGTTCTTCATACTTTAGCCATTGCGCGTGAAGCAGGGATTGAGTATGATCTTAAAGATATTAACGAGATTGCGAAAAAGACACCTTATATTTCTAAATTATCACCATCGTCAGCTTACACGATGCACGATGTTCATGAAGCTGGTGGAGTATCCGCTATTATCAATCAGTTAATTAAAAATGGCTCTATAAAAGGTGATCGTATCACTGTTACTGGAAAAACATTGAAAGAAAATGTTGCGGGATGTGAGATTTTAAATGAAGAAGTAATCCATCCTTTAGATAATCCTTATTCGCCTGTAGGAGGGCTATCAATTCTTTATGGAAATATTGCACAAGATGGATCGGTTATCAAAGTTGGTGGAGTAGACCCTTCAGTAAAAACTTTTCGTGGTAAGGCACTCTGTTGCGATTCACAAGATGAGGCTTTAGAGTTGATTGATAATGGTACTGTTCAAAAAGGACATGTTGTCGTGATTCGCTATGAAGGTCCTCAAGGTGGCCCAGGGATGCCAGAAATGTTAGCGCCAACCTCTAAGATTGTTGGTCGTGGTCTTGGAAAAGATGTCGCCTTGATTACAGATGGTCGCTTTTCTGGAGCGACACGTGGTATTGCTATTGGGCATGTCTCACCAGAAGCTGCTGCAGGTGGTAATATTGCTTTAATTGAAGATGGTGATGAGATTGTGATTGATTTGACTAATCGAACACTTGATTTATTAGTAGATGATCACACCTTGGCTGAGCGCCGTAAGTCGCTAAAACCTTTTAAACCGAAAATCTCAAGCGGCTGGCTTCGTCGTTACACCCACTTTGCCTCCTCAGCTAACTTCGGTGGCTCTATGATGACAGAAGAAGAATTTGAAGAAAGAAAAGCTGAGCGTGAAGCTTGAGTGTAAATCAAATTTAAGACTTATTTTGGGGTTTTAGTGAGAAAGAAAAGCTGGTTGAAAACGCAAACAAATTTAAAATTAACTTGCATTATTTTGTAAAAATGTTATCATATTATCTAAGGTATTTGAATTTTTTGAAAATTTCCAAAAAAGAAAGTAAAGGAGGACAAGCGTGGAAAAAATACATCTTGAAACACCTAAATCAGGAGCAGAATTAGTTCTTGAAACTCTAGCTAGTCTAGAAATTAAAACCATCTTTGGTTATCCAGGTGGAGCAGTCTTGCCAGTATATGATGCTATCTATCAGCAGGATGCTGTTAAACACGTCTTGTCTCGTCATGAGCAAGGAGCCCTCCATAAAGCTGAAGGTTATGCCAAGTCAACTGGTCGTATAGGTGTTGCTTTGGTAACCAGTGGTCCAGGTGCAACGAATGCTATTACAGGAATTGCAGATGCTATGGGGGACAGTGTTCCTTTATTGGTGTTCACTGGTCAGGTTGCTACAAGAGGAATCGGTAAGGATGCCTTTCAGGAGGCTGATATTATTGGTGTCACGATGCCAATTACCAAGTATAATTACCAGATTCGTCATACTGAGGATATTCCTCGTATTATTGTAGAGGCCGTTCATATTGCAACCACTGGTCGCCCAGGTCCTGTTGTGATTGACTTACCAAAGGATATTGCAGAAGCCAAGACAGATTTTTATTATGATACTAACATCAATCTGCCAAGCTACCAACCTACCATTGAACCTAACCTTTTACAGATTAAGAAAATCTTATCACAACTATCTCAGTCTAAGAAGCCTCTCATCTTAGCGGGAGGAGGAGTTAATTATGCAGATGCCTCAGAAGACTTAGTGGCATTTGCAGAAAAATATCAGATTCCTGTTGTATCAACTCTTCTTGGACTAGGGGCGATTCCTGTTAATCACCAGTTGGCTCTAGCGATGGGAGGCATGCATGGTTCTTATGCGGCCAATATGGCTCTTACAGATGCTGATTTTATTATCAATTTTGGCTCTCGTTTTGATGATCGTTTGACTGGTAATATTTCAACATTCGCTCAAAATGCAGTGGTGGCTCATGTAGATATTGATCCTGCTGAGATTGGAAAAGTGGTTAATACAGCGATCCCTGTCGTTTCTGATGCTAAAAGAGCTCTTAAAGCTTTACTTGATTTAGATAAAGTGGAGACAGATTATGCTGATTGGACGCAAGAAGTTTTAAAAAATAAAGCTCGAGCACCGTTTTGGTATGATCTTGATGACACGACTATTAAGCCACAAAAAGCAATTGAGCTGATTGGTGAGATTACTAATGGTGATGCCATAGTCGTAACAGATGTTGGACAGCATCAGATGTGGGCAGCTCAATTTTATCCGTATAAGCACCCAAGACAGTTGGTGACCTCTGGTGGGATGGGGACTATGGGATTCGGTATCCCAGCAGCTATTGGAGCAAAATTTGCCAACCCAGATAAAGAGGTGATTCTTTTTGTTGGAGATGGTGGTTTCCAGATGACCAATCAAGAATTGGCAATTTTAAATGGCTACGGTGTCCCTATTAAAGTGGTTCTCATCAATAACCATTCTCTTGGAATGGTACGCCAATGGCAAGAGTCGTTCTACGACGAAAGACGTAGTGAGTCAACCTTTGATGATGAGCCAAATTTCCAACTTTTGGCAGCAGCTTATGGGATTGAGCATTATCATTTCACAGATCCAAAGACATTGGATAGGGATCTTGAGGTGATTAAAGAAAATAAACCTATGTTAATAGAAATTAGTATTTCTAATCGTGAGCATGTTTATCCGATGGTTCCTTCAGGAAAATCAAATTCAGAAATGTTGGGGGTGAAGTTTAATGCGTAGAATGTTGACAGCTAAGCTTCAAAACTCAACGGGTGTTTTGAATCGCTTTACGGGTGTTTTATCTCGTCGACAAGTTAATATTGAGTCTATCTCAGTTGGTCATACAGAAGCGCCTGGGGTTTCTAGAATTACGATTATTATTGATGTTGAAACACTTGAGGAAGTTGAGCAAATCATCAAGCAATTGAATCGCTTGATTGATGTGATTCGTGTTAGAGATATTACGGATATGCCTCATTTGGAAAGAGAAGTCATTTTGATTAAACTTTCTGCTCCCCCAGCAAAACGTGCTGAAATATTAGCCATTATTCAACCCTTCCGTGCAAGTGTTGTTGATGTGGCTCCTAAGACGATTACTATTCAGTTGACAGGAGATGCTGATAAGATCTCAGCCCTTATCCGAGTTGTCCAACCGTATGGTATTAAGAACATTGCTCGAACAGGAGCAACAGGATTTACACGAGATTTCTCGTAAATCTGATTTTATAACTTTGTTAAGACTTGCCTAAAGGCATATAATAAATTATTTTTAGAAAAGAGACTTTACTTATGGCAGTAAAAATGGAATATGAAAACGATGTAAAAGTAGCAGCACTTGATGGCAAAAAAATTGCCGTTATTGGTTATGGATCACAAGGTCATGCGCATGCGCAAAACTTGCGTGATTCAGGTCAAGATGTGATTATCGGTGTTCGTGCTGGTAAATCATTTGATAAAGCAAAAGAAGATGGTTTTGAGACTTTTGAAGTTGCAGATGCTGTAAAACAAGCAGATGTTGTTATGATCTTGGCACCAGATGAAATCCAAGCTGATATTTATGAAAATGAAGTAGCTCCAAACCTTAAAGATGGTGCAGCTCTTGGTTTTGCACATGGTTTCAACATCCACTTTGGTTACATCAAAGCACCAGAAAGCGTTGACGTTTTCATGTGTGCGCCTAAAGGACCAGGTCACTTGGTACGTCGTACTTACACTGAAGGATTTGGTGTACCAGCACTTTATGCAGTCTACCAAGATGCAACAGGTAACGCAAAAGACATCGCGATGTCATGGGCTAAAGGTGTAGGATCTGCTCGTGTAGGTCTTATGGAAACAACATTTAAAGAAGAAACAGAAGAAGATCTTTTTGGTGAGCAAGCTGTTCTTTGTGGTGGCTTGACTGCTCTTATTCAAGCAGGTTTTGAAGTGCTTACTGAAGCAGGCTATGCTCCCGAATTGGCTTACTTTGAAGTTCTTCATGAAATGAAATTGATTGTGGACCTTTGCTATGAAGGTGGTTTCAAGAAAATGCGTCAATCAATCTCAAACACAGCTGAATTTGGTGACTATGTCGCTGGTCCACGTGTGATCACTGAACAAGTGAAAGAAAACATGAAAGGTGTACTTGCTGACATCCAATCTGGTAAATTTGCAGATGATTTCGTAACAGACTACAAAAATGGTCGTCCTAAATTGACTGCTTACCGTGAAGCAGCAGCTGATCTTGAAATCGAAAAAGTTGGTGCAGAACTTCGTAAAGCAATGCCATTCGTTGGTCAAAACGATGACGATGCTTTCAAAATCTACAACTAATCGAAACAATTGAAAAACGCTGTTAAAACAGCGTTTTTTCTGCTATAATAAAAGACAGAAAATTTAGATAATAGAGGGGTAAAATGATTACAGCAAAGGATATTCTAAAAGCAAATGCTGTCCTAAAAGATGTTGTTGTTCGTACACCATTGGATTTTGACCGTTATTTATCAGAAAAATATGGAGCAACGATTTATTTGAAGCGTGAAAATATGCAAAAGGTTCGCTCATTTAAACTTAGAGGAGCTTATTACGCGATTTGGAAACTGTCTGATGAGGATAAACAACGCGGGGTTGTTTGTGCTAGTGCGGGAAATCATGCGCAAGGAGTTGCTTATACTTGCAATGAGATGAAGATTCATGCCACAATTTTTATGCCTGTTACAACACCTCAACAAAAGATTGGGCAAGTTCAATTTTTTGGTGGTTCTTTTGTAACAATTAAATTAGTTGGAGATACCTTTGATGCATCAGCTAAAGCAGCGCAAGATTATACAAAAGCAGAAGGAAAAACCTTTATTGATCCTTTTGATGATGATGCGGTACAAGCTGGGCAAGGAACAGTTGCTTATGAAATTTATGAGCAAGCTCAAGAAGAGGGAGTTGTTTTCGATTCTATCTTAGTACCTGTTGGTGGTGGGGGATTAATCTCAGGAGTTGCAACCTATTTTAAAGATGTTGTCCCTGATACAGAAATCATTGGTGTTGAAGCTAGTGGTGCCCGTAGTATGAAGGCTGCTTTTTCTAAAGGACATCCTGTTAAGTTAGAGAAAATTGATAAATTTGCTGACGGTATTGCTGTTCAAAAAGTAGGGCTTAAAACTTATGAAGTTGCAAGAAAGACGGTTGATCGTTTGATAGGAGTGGATGAGGGGTTAATCTCTGAAACCTTGATTGATATGTACTCTAAACAAGGAATTATTGCAGAGCCGGCAGGTGCAGCGAGCATTGCAGCTCTGGAAGTGTTAAAAGATGAGATCCAAGGAAAAACTTTGGTTTGCATTATTTCAGGTGGAAACAATGATATCAACCGTATGCAAGAAATGGAAGAACGTGCCCTCATTTACGATGGCGTTAAGCACTACTTTGTCGTGAATTTTCCACAACGTCCAGGTGCTTTGCGAGAGTTTGTGAATGATATTTTGGGTCCTAATGATGATATTACACGTTTTGAATATATCAAACGTGCCAACAAGGGAACTGGACCAGTTTTGATTGGGATTACCTTGGGAGATAAAAATGATTATGCAGCTTTTATTGATCGCCTATCAGCGTTTGATTCAAGCTATATTAATTTACATGGTAATGAGAGTCTCTATAATATGTTAGTCTAATGATAAGGTTACTAAGTAACCTTATTTTTCTTTACAAGTTTTTTAATCATGGTATAATAAAAATAAAAAGGAGATGATTTTTATGCTATTTGTGAGTTTAATTCCAATGTTTATTGTCCTAGTGTTTATCATTGTGTTGTTGAGTTCTCTTTACGTCGTTAAGCAACAGTCTGTTGCTATTGTGGAGCGGTTTGGGCGCTACCAACGAACAGCAACTAGTGGTATCAACATTCGTCTTCCGTTTGGGATAGATCGTATTGCTGCGCGTGTGCAATTACGATTGTTGCAAAGTGAAATTGTGGTTGAGACTAAAACAAAAGACAATGTTTTTGTGACGTTGAATGTCGCTACTCAGTACCGTGTTAATGAGCAAAATGTAACAGATGCTTATTATAAATTGATGAAACCAGAATCTCAAATTAAGTCTTATATTGAAGATGCTCTTCGCTCTTCCGTCCCTAAATTGACCTTGGATGAACTTTTTGAGAAAAAAGATGAAATCGCCCTAGAAGTTCAACATCAAGTGGCGGAAGAAATGTCCACTTATGGGTATATTATTGTGAAGACTTTGATCACAAAAGTTGAGCCTGATGCTGAGGTCAAACAGTCAATGAATGAGATTAATGCGGCACAAAGAAAGCGTGTTGCTGCTCAAGAATTAGCTGAGGCTGATAAGATTAAAATTGTAACGGCAGCAGAAGCAGAGGCTGAAAAAGATCGTCTGCATGGTGTAGGGATTGCCCAACAACGTAAGGCTATTGTGGATGGTTTGGCGGAATCTATTAAAGAGTTGAAAGATTCTAATGTGAGTTTGAGTGAAGAGCAAATCATGTCTATTCTTCTAACCAATCAATATTTGGATACTCTGAATACCTTTGCTAGTAAAGGGAATAGTACTCTTTTTCTTCCTTCTCATCCAGAAGGGGTTGAAGATATTCGTACCCAAATTTTGTCTGCTTTAAAAGCTAAATAAAAATAATCCGTTAGGTTTTTCCCTAACGGATTATTTTTATTTTAAGAAACGTTTTAAAAACTCTTTTGTTCGTTCTTCTTGAGGATTTTCAAAGAGTTGTTCTGGAGAACCTTGTTCGGCGATAACTCCTTTATCCATGAAAATCACACGGTCAGAGACTTCTTTTGCAAATTCCATCTCATGAGTGACAATAATCATGGTGAGACCAGACTCAGCGAGTTCTTGCATGGTTTTAAGAACTTCTCCCACCATTTCAGGATCCAGTGCGGAAGTAGGCTCATCAAAAAGAATAGCTTCGGGATCGACAGAAAGGGCGCGGGCAATGGCAACACGTTGCTTTTGTCCACCAGATAATTGTGAGGGTTTAGCTTTCCAGTAGCGCTCTCCCATACCGACTTTTTCAAGGTTGGCTTTAGCAATTTTTTCAGCTTCACTACGCTCACGTTTTAGGACTGTGGTTTGTGCAACAATGGCATTTTCAAGGACATTGAGGTTATTAAAGAGGTTAAAACTTTGAAACACCATTCCTAGTTTTTCACGGTAAGTTGTTAAATCGTAACCTTTTTCCAAAACATTTTGTCCATGATAGAGAATCTCACCTTCTGTTGGTGCTTCTAAAAGGTTGATAGAGCGAAGAAAAGTTGATTTACCAGAACCTGATGATCCGATAATTGAAATGACTTCCCCTTTTTCAACGGTTAAAGAAATATCTTTTAAAACTTCATTTTTCCCGAAGGATTTTTTTAAGTGCTTGATTTCTAAAATAGTGTCAGCCATTAGTGTGCTCCTCCGTCTAGACTAGTGTAATTATCTTGGTCAAATCTCTTTTCAACATAGCGTAGAATTCGTGTGACAGTGAAGGTCAATACGAAGTAAATCACTGCAATGATAAAGAAAGTTTGGAAGTATTGGTAGGTTTGAGTCGCTACAGTATTTCCTGAGAAATAAAGTTCCACCACAGAGATAACGTTCAATACAGAGGTGTCCTTAATGTTGATGACAAACTCATTTCCTGTTGCAGGAAGAATATTTCGGATAACCTGAGGTAAGACAACTTTGCGCATGGTTTGACCGTGATTCATTCCTAGTGCAGTAGCTGCTTCAAATTGTCCCTTGTCAACAGCGAAAATTCCACCGCGGACAATTTCACTCATGTAGGCACCTGTGTTGATGGAAACGATAAAAATAGCAGCAAGGGTACGATCAAGTGAGATACCAAAAGCTTGAGCGGTACCATAATAAATGACCATTGATTGAACGATCATCGGTGTTCCACGGAAAACTTCGATATAGACATTTAAGAACCAGCCAAATAATTTTTGTAAGAAAGCTAAGACTTTGTTGCTGGCAACAGGTGCTGTACGATAAACACCGATTAAAAGACCAATTAAAGTTCCTACGATTGTTCCGATAATAGAAATGAGGAGTGTCATCCCTGTTCCACGTAGAAGAGCCTTCCAGTTGTTGGTCAAGATGTTCCATGCTTGTGTTAAGAAGTTCGGATTTTCTTGTTCAGCTTCTTTTTCTATAGGTTGTTTGGGGATAATGCTATCCATCAGTTGAGTTTGTTCTTCTTTACTGAAAGTAGCTAATACGTTATTAACTTGATTCACCAGGTCGTCACCCTTACGGACTCCAATTGCCAGGGCGACATCTGATTCGCTAACTTCAAACCCTTCTTTTAGAGAGATCATCTTAAAACTACTATCAGCGAGTTGAGCTGAGATACCGTCTGGACGTTCTGAAACGTAGGCATCAATTACTCCTGATTTTAAAGCTTGACGCATTTGTCCAAAGTCTCCCATTGCCGTTTGTTGATTAACATCAGGGATTTGGCTAATCAGGTTATAGAGGTAAACACCTTGTTGAGAAGTTACTTTAGCTCCAGAAAAATCGGATAATTTAGTAGCATTGGCATAGTTTCCATCAGATTTAACGACTAAAACTGGCTCACTGGTATAGTAGCTATTTGTAAAGTTAATCTCTTTTTTACGTTCTTCAGTGGGACTCATGCCAGCGATGATGAGATCGATTTTACCAGATGTTAAGGCAGGGACTAGACCTTCCCATTTTGTTTTTACGACTAAAGGTTCTTTGCCGAGCGCTTCAGCTATCTTTTTAGCAACTTGAACGTCGTATCCGTTGGCGTATTGATTGGTACCTTCAATTTTAACAGCTCCGTTGGAGTTGTCATCTTGCGTCCAGTTAAATGGTGCATAAGCCGCCTCCATACCGACACGCAAGTACTCATCGGCTTGAGCAGACGTCATTCCTCCGAAGGTGACCGCTAAAGCGATAAGTAAGGTCATTAGTATTTTTTTCATTAAGTACTCCTATTAAAATGTATTACCTTACTATTTTACAGGAAAATAGAGGGTATTTCAATATAAGTGACTATAAAAAATAAGAGCGGTTTTAGACAAGATAGGATATAATAATAAAAGGTCCTCTCTCTTTTAAATGTTTTTGGAATTTGCTATAATAAGGCGATGAAAAAAAATAAGGAGAAATCATGCTAATTATTGAATTGTTAAAAGCTCTCATTTTTGGAGTAGTGGAAGGGATCACTGAGTGGCTACCCGTTTCTAGTACGGGGCATTTGATTTTGGTTCAAGAGTTTATTAACTTCTCTGGGCAAGATAAGGCTTTTTTAGATGTATTTAATGTTGTTATTCAGCTAGGTGCTATTATGGCGGTGGTAGTGGTTTACTTTAAGCGTCTTAATCCATTTCAACCAGGCAAGACAAAGCTTGAGATGGCAGAAACATTTCAACTATGGCTTAAAGTCGTGATTGCTATTATTCCTGTGATGATTGCTGGCTTGTTATGGGACGATTGGTTTGAGGCGCACTTTTATAACTTTGTTTCAGTAGCTTTGATGCTAATTTTATATGGTTTTATTTTTATTTGGATTGAAAATCGTCAAAAGGGTGTGAAACCAAAAATCACTAGTTTATCTGAGTTATCTTACCAGACGGCTCTTTTTATTGGATTATTCCAATTGTTAAGTCTTATGCCAGGGACAAGTCGTTCTGGAGCAACGATTATTGGAGGGCTTTTGTTAGGGACTAGCCGTGCAGTTGTGACAGAATTTACGTTCTTTTTAGGGATTCCTGTCATGTTTGGGGCAAGTTTGTTAAAAATTGTAAAATTTATTAAAGATGGACATCATTTTGTAGTGGATCAATTGTTAATTTTGAGCTTTGCTATGATTGTTGCTTTTGTGGTGAGTCTATTTGCTATCCGTTTCTTAACTAACTTTGTTAAAAAACATGATTTCAAGATTTTTGGTTATTACCGCATTGTTTTGGGATTGCTTTTGTTGATTTACTATGCTTTTAGTATTTTTCTTGCATAACCTAAATGTAGGGCTAGGATTGATATTCCTAGCCTTTTCTGCTTAAAATTGAAAAAAGTTGGGCTTTCCTGTATAATAAAATGAATAAACAGTGCGAGGAATAGATAAGTTATGGAAATGAAGATTATCAGTGACTCAACGGTTAAAATCACGATTACTCTAGAAGATTTGGAAGAACGTGATATGGAGTTGAGTGACTTTTTAGTACCACAAGAAAAAACAGAGGAATTTTTTTACTCTATCTTAGATGAAATTGAGCTCCCAGAGAGTTTTAAAAATAGTGGGATGTTAAGTTTTAGAGTAACACCAAAACCAAAACATATTGATGTTTTTGTGACTAAATCTGATTTTAATAAAGAAATGAAATTGGAGGATTTACCCGACTTGGCAGATCTGGATGACGTTTCAGATATGACACCTGAAGATCTTTTGAAAACATTGGAAAAAGCTATGAAAGATGTCAGTGATCCAGAAGCTCAAGCGCGTTTAGAGGAGGCTGAAAAACAAGAACGGTTGTCTTCTTCCGCGGATGAAGAGTCAGAGGAAGAAGAGGTTTTGAGTGTCCATGCTTATGTTTTACATTTTTCAGATATTAGAGATGCAATTCGATTTGCTCACTCAAATCAAGAAGAAATTACTTTATCAGAATTATACAAGGATAAGACAGGCTATTATTTAGCAATTCTAATGGATTTGTCAGGAAAACGTTCTTATTATGCAGAATGGGTTAAAGCAAGGTTTTTAGAATTTTCTAGTGATACTACAAAAACACGTCCTTATCTTGCAGAGCATGCTCAATTGATTTTAGCTAATGAAGCTGTTGAGCAACTAAGTGCTCTCAAGTATCAACTGGAGATTGACTAAGTTATGACGGCTTTTACACTTGATTATATTTTAGTTTTAATCGCTGCATTTATGATGTCTCTTATTCTGACGCCTATAGTTCGATTTTTATCCTTTAGAGTGGGAGCAGTTGACAATCCCAATGCTAGACGTATCAATAAGGTTCCCATGCCTAGTGCTGGGGGGTTAGCAATATTTTTTTCTTTCTTGATTGCGACTCTTATTTTAATGCCACTTGTTTTGAAAAACTGGGAGCAGTCTTACTTTCACTATATTTTACCTGTTGTATTGGGAGGAGTAATCATTGTGATTACTGGATTTATAGATGATATTTATGAATTAAAGCCAAAACTAAAGATGATAGGAATTGTATTAGCCGCTGTTTTAGTTTGGTACTTCACGGAGTTTCGGTTCGATAGTTTTAAAATTCCGTTTGGTGGTCCATTAATTCAGTTTAGTCCCATACTCACTTTTATTGTGACGGTGATTTGGATTGTAGGTATTACAAATGCTGTTAATTTTTTAGATGGTTTAGATGGCTTGGTTTCAGGAGTAGCGATTATTTCTTTGACGACAATGGGATTAATTTCTAATTTCTTTCTTTTTAAGTCAGACATTTATTTGACGCTCACCATTTTCGTCTTGATTATGTCTATTGCAGGCTTTTTTCCTTATAATTACAATCCAGCTATCATTTATTTAGGGGATACTGGTGCTCTCTTTATTGGATTTATGATTGGTGTTTTATCTTTACAAGGGTTAAAAAATGCAACGGCTGTAGCCGTTCTATCACCAGTTTTAGTTTTGGGAGTTCCTATTGTTGACACCGCAGTAGCTATTTTAAGACGTAAGCTTTCTGGAAAGAAAATTTCAGAAGCTGACCGCATGCATCTCCATCATAGATTGCTTGCTATGGGCTTTACTCACCGAGGTGCTGTTTTGGTAGTCTATGGCATTGCTATGTTATTTTCTTTGACGTCTCTTTTGCTCAATGTTTCAAGTCGTATTGGAGGAATTTTACTTCTTCTTGGAATGGGAATTATTGTGGAACTTTTTGTAGAAAACTTAGAGATTTTAGGTGAAGGAAGAACACCCGTTTTGAATCTGTTGAAATTTATCGGCAATAGCTCTTATCGTCAAGAGGTGCTTGAAAAACGCAAGCAAAGAAAATGATAATGTTATTAAAAGCTCCAATTTGGAGCTTTTTTTGATGTTGAAAGATAGAGGAGGTTTTGTGACGATATAAGGGAAATCAACTTTTTCATAAGCCGATTGATAGAGAAAGTAGTGATTTTTTGTTATAATGATTCTTGTTAAACAAGAAAGGAGCGTACAATGTCTGTACTTGAAATAAAAGATCTTCATGTTTCTATTGAAGATAAAGAAATCTTAAAAGGTGTGAATTTAACACTTAAAACTGGAGAAGTAGCAGCGATCATGGGGCCTAATGGAACAGGGAAATCCACGCTATCTGCAGCAATCATGGGAAATCCCAATTTTGAGGTCACTCAGGGTGAGATTCTTTTTGATGGTGAAAATATTCTAGAATTAGAAGTTGACGAACGTGCACGTCTAGGCTTGTTTCTTGCCATGCAATATCCTTCTGAGATTCCAGGTATTACTAATGCAGAGTTTATTCGTGCGGCCATGAATGCTGGTAAAGAAGATGACGAGAAGATTTCAGTCATGGATTTTATCACCAAGTTGGATGAAAAAATGGAATTGCTTGGTATGAAAGAAGAAATGGCAGAGCGCTATCTCAACGAAGGTTTCTCAGGTGGTGAGAAAAAACGAAATGAGATTTTGCAATTATTGATGCTTGAACCTAAGTTTGCCCTTCTTGATGAGATTGACTCTGGTTTAGATATTGATGCCCTTAAAGTCGTTTCAAAAGGTGTTAATGCGATGCGTGGTGAAGGTTTTGGTGCCATGATTATTACACACTACCAACGTTTGTTGAATTATATTACTCCAGATGTCGTTCACGTTATGATGGATGGACGTGTGGTTCTCTCAGGTGGTGCCGAATTGGCAGCGCGTCTTGAAAAAGAAGGTTATGCTAAAATTGCTGAAGAACTTGGTCTGGAATATACAGAGGAAGTTTAAGAATCCAGCCTTTATTCTATAAGGAGTAAACATGACAAGAGATAATATTTTAAACTTCTCACAAAGTAAAGCCGAACCTATTTGGCTTCAAGAGCGCCGTTTAGCAGCTTTTGATAAACTTGAGGAGTTGGCACTTCCAGTAATTGAACGTGTCAAGTTTCAACGCTGGAATTTAGGTGATGGGACATTAACAGAGACAGATGTAGTCGGTACAGTTCCAGATTTTACTGCTTTAGGAGAAAATCCTAAACTGGTTCAAGTGGGAACACAGACTGTTATGGAGCAATTATCACCAGACTTAATAGCAAAAGGGGTAGTCTTTACAGATTTTTATTCTGCACTAGATGAAATTCCAGAGATTATTGAAAAACACTTTGGATCTGCGGTTGCCTTTGATGAACATAAGCTTGCGGCTTATCATACGGCTTACTTTAATAGTGCAGCTGTGCTTTATGTGCCAGATAATGTTGAGATTGACCTTCCTATAGAGGGAATTTTTCTACAAGATAGCACATCTTCTGTTCCTTTTAATAAGCACATTTTACTGATTGCAGGAAAACACTCTAAAGTGAATTACTTAGAACGTTTTGAAACGATTGGTTTAGGTGATGTACCAGTTTCAGCAAATATTTCAGTAGAAGTTATTGCTGAAGCGGGTAGTCAAGTGAAGTTTTCTGCTATTGACCGCTTAGGTGAAAATGTTACAACTTTTATTAGTCGTAGAGGACGTCTAGGCAATGATGCTAGCATTGACTGGGCACTTGGTGTGATGAATGAAGGAAATGTCGTCGCAGATTTTGATAGTGATCTTATTGGAAACGGCAGTCACGCTAATCTTAAAGTGGTTGCTGCATCAAGCGGTCGTCAAGTTCAAGGGATTGATACCCGTGTGACCAACTATGGACACAATTCTGTAGGGCATATTTTGCAACATGGGGTTATCTTAGAACGTGGGACATTGACATTTAATGGAATTGGTCATATCATTAAAGGAGCAAAAGGAGCAGATGCACAACAAGAAAGCCGTGTCTTGATGTTATCAGATAAGGCACGAAGTGATGCCAATCCGATTCTTTTAATTGATGAAAATGAAGTGACAGCAGGCCATGCTGCTTCTATTGGTCAGGTTGATCCTGAAGATATGTATTACCTGATGAGTCGTGGTATTGATCAAGTTACTGCAGAACGCTTGGTTATCCGCGGTTTCCTAGGAGCAGTCATTACAGAGATTCCTGTCAAAGAAGTTCGTGATGAAATGATTGCTGTCTTGGATAAAAAATTAGATAAGAGATAAAAGATGAGCCAATTTGATAGTTACCATATCCGAGAGGATTTTCCAATTTTAGACCAATCGGTTCATGATGAGCCTTTAGTTTACCTTGATAATGCCGCCACAACACAAAAACCCAAACAAGTTTTGGAGATATTGACCCATTACTATGAAACTAATAATGCTAATGTTCACCGTGGAGTTCATACCTTGGCAGAGCGGGCGACTGCAGACTATGAAGCTGCGCGTGAAAAAATACGTGCTTTCATCAATGCCAAAACTTCAAAGGAAATCCTTTTTACCAGAGGGACGACAACTGGTCTAAACTGGGTTGCACAATTTGCAACAGAACAACTATCAAAAGGAGATGAGGTGATGATTTCTATTATGGAGCATCATTCTAATATCATTCCTTGGCAAGAAGTCTGCCGCAAAACAGGTGCGAAGCTGACCTATGTCTATCTAAAAGATGGCCAATTAGATTTGGATGATTTACGATCAAAGTTAAGCTCTAAAACAAAATTTGTTAGCATTGCTCATGTTTCAAATGTTCTTGGTTGTACGAATCCTGTTAAAGAGATTGCTGAGTTAGCTCATCAAGTAGGAGCCTACATGATTGTGGATGGGGCTCAGTCTATTCCTCATATGAAGATTGATGTTCAGGATTTAGACTGTGATTTCTTTGCTTTTTCTGGCCATAAGATGATGGGTCCAACGGGAATTGGAGTTCTCTATGGTAAGCAAGAGCTATTGAATACCATGTCACCTGTTGAATTTGGTGGAGAGATGATTGACTTTGTTTATGAACAAGAAGCAACATGGAAAGAGTTGCCTTGGAAATTTGAAGCTGGAACTCCTAACATTGCTGGGGCAATTGCTTTAGGAGCTGCGGTGGATTATTTAACAGGCATCGGTATGGATGCTATTCATGCTTATGAACAAGAGTTAGTGGATTATGTCTTACCAAAACTTCAAGCGATTGAAGGGCTAACAGTTTATGGACCACAAGAAACCAAAGAGCACAGTGGTGTGATAGCATTTAATCTAGATGGGCTACATCCTCATGATGTCGCAACAGCTCTTGATTACGAGGGTGTTGCAGTACGAGCAGGACACCATTGTGCCCAACCTTTGATTCATCATCTAGGAATTTCATCGGCTGCCAGAGCTAGTTTTTATATTTATAATACCAAAGAAGATTGTGACAAGTTGGTTGAAGCAATAGAAAAGACAAAGGAGTTTTTCCATGGCACTTTCTAAATTAGACTCTCTTTATATGGCAGTAGTGGCTGATCATTCTAAACACCCCCATCATCATGGTTTTTTAGAAGGAGTTGAGCAGATTAATCTGAACAACCCGACCTGTGGAGATGTGATTAGTTTATCTGTTAAACTAGAGGATGATCGTATTGCAGATATTGCTTTTGCAGGAGATGGGTGTACGATTTCAACAGCCTCTTCTAGTATGATGACGGATGCTGTTTTAGGAAAAAGCAGAGCTGAAGCTTTAGAGTTAGCGGATATTTTTTCTAAGATGGTTCAAGGAAAGGTGGACAGCAGACAAAAATCTTTGGGAGAAGCTTCCTTATTAGCGGGAGTTTCTAAGTTTCCTCAACGAATCAAATGCTCGACACTAGCTTGGAATGCCTTGCGAAAAGCACTTGAAGAAAATTAACCGATAAAAAATCTTATAGATTTTAATCATAAAAAACGCAACTGACAAAACTCTTTTGTTTTCTGTTTAAAGATTTTGTCGGATGATAAGAAAGGATTGTTATGTCTGAAAATGAAAAGGTAGAGCCAAAGCCGATTGATCTTGGTGAATATAAATTTGGCTTTCATGACGATGTCACTCCTCTTATCTCAACAGGTAAGGGATTGACAGAAGCAGTTGTCCGTGAGTTATCAGCTGCTAAAAATGAACCTGAGTGGATGTTAGATTTCCGTTTGAAATCTCTTGAAACCTTTAATAAAATGCCCATGCAAGAATGGGGACCAGATCTTTCTGATATTAATTTTGATGATATTATTTATTATCAAAAAGCATCTGACAGACCAGCGCGTTCATGGGAAGATGTTCCAGAAAAAATTAAGGAGACTTTTGAGCGCATTGGGATTCCAGAAGCAGAACGTGCTTATCTAGCAGGAGCTTCTGCTCAGTATGAATCTGAAGTTGTTTACCACAACATGAAAGAAGAGTTTGAAAAGTTAGGCATTATCTTTACAGATACAGACTCTGCTTTGAAAGAATATCCAGATTTGTTTAAGCAGTATTTTGCAAAATTGGTGCCGCCAACTGATAATAAGTTAGCTGCTCTAAACTCAGCTGTATGGTCTGGTGGGACGTTTATTTATGTTCCAAAAGGCGTTAAGGTGGATATTCCACTTCAAACGTATTTCCGTATTAACAATGAAAATACTGGACAATTTGAACGGACTTTGATTATTGTTGATGAAGGTGCAAGTGTTCATTATGTTGAAGGATGTACAGCTCCAACTTACTCTAGTAACAGTCTCCATGCTGCTATTGTAGAAATTTTTGCATTAGATGGTGCTTATATGCGCTATACGACTATTCAAAACTGGTCTGATAATGTTTACAACTTAGTAACCAAACGTGCACGTGCGACAAAAGATGCGACGGTCGAGTGGATCGATGGTAACCTTGGAGCTAAGACTACTATGAAATACCCATCTGTTTATTTGGATGGTGAGGGAGCTCGTGGAACCATGCTTTCGATTGCATTTGCTAATGCAGGGCAAAATCAAGATACAGGTGCTAAGATGATCCATAATGCGCCACGTACATCATCATCTATTGTGTCAAAATCGATTGCAAAAGGTGGAGGTGAAGTCAATTATCGTGGACAGGTCACTTTTGCTAAAAATTCAGCAAAATCGGTCAGTCATATTGAGTGTGATACGATTATTATGGATGACTTATCAAAATCTGATACTATCCCATTTAATGAAATTCATAACTCTCAAGTTGCCCTTGAGCACGAAGCGAAAGTTTCAAAAATTTCAGAGGAACAACTTTATTATCTCATGAGTCGAGGCTTGTCAGAGCAAGAAGCGACAGAGATGATTGTTATGGGATTTGTTGAACCATTTACTAAGGAACTTCCGATGGAATATGCTGTTGAGCTTAACCGTTTGATCAGCTATGAAATGGAAGGATCTGTCGGATAAATAATAGAGCCTTTTAGGCAAAACAAAAAGTCAAACAAATAAATGTTTGACTTTTTTGATTTATAAAGAGGACTGGAGGTCTAATGGAAAAATCTTACCAAAATCAGATTCTTCGATGACTATTGGACTGTTCATATTAACACTGACCAGTTGTTCTTCAAGATAATCTTTTTGATCATCTCCATAAGTCACTTTTCCTAAGGTTTGATTTTTTTCAATAGGTGCGGTAATGACTGATTTTAGGGGAGTAAAGGTCAGTTTTTCTAGCGTTTTATCTTTTTCTTTGACAATAGTAAGATTACTTTGTGCTACTAGGGTAACTTTATTAGTCTTGCCATCCAAAATAGTGACGGTACTTTGTTTTGCTTGGCCTTTTTTTAGGATAGTGCTGAGTTCAAAATGCTGTTTGATATAGTCTAAAAGATGAGCTGTTTCAGTGAAGCGATTGTAGTCATCGTCGTTATCTGTAGCATGTAAGATGATGGTAAAAACACGCATCTGATTGATGGTAGCGGTAGCTATAAAGGAAGGACCAGATTGTTCAGTTGTTCCCGTTTTTAAGCCATCAATGCCACTATAAGCTTTAGCCATGCTTGGTAGCATTTGATTAGAGGACGTTACGGTTTGTCCGTCAAAGGAAATCTTAGCTTGGCTTGTAATAGTGAGAATTTCAGGGAAGTCAGTTAAGAGATGCCTAGCTATAGTGGCTAAATCTTTGGCAGAAAGAAGATTTTCATCGGAAGTTTTGCTGCCAGGATAGATATTTTTACCAAGATATTTATTATTTAATCCAGAAGCATTCACAATCAGATGATTGGTAATCCCCCAACTATCCAATTGGTCTCGCATGCGATTAACAAATTGACTTTCAGAACCTGAAATATGCTCGGCCAAGGCAATGGCTGCGGTATTTGAACTAGAAACAAGAGCGGCTTCAACAAGTTCTTTAACTGTGTACTCACGTTTAGACATAGGAACATTGCTGAGTTCTTTATTGTCTAAAAGTTGATAAGCATAGTCTGAGATGCTTACCTTAGTAGACCAGCTCAGTTTGTGACGCTCAATATCTTGATAAACCAAATAGATGGTAAGGAGTTTTGTGATACTGGCTATAGGTACTTTTTTATCAGCATTTTTTTGATAAAGAATTTTTCCCGTTGACATCTCAACCGCTAATGCTTGTTCAGCTTTAATGGTTGGTAGCTCAGATGCTTTAGTGATGATAGGAAAACAGATGCTACAAAAGTATAGGATAAAAATGAGGCTATATTTTTTAAAGTTTTTCATTAACATATTTAACAAAATGATTCCACCAAACTTTGAAAAAGATACTACGTTTTAAATTTTCTTGAGCAACCATCTCAACACTAGGGGCCTCTCCGATATAGCCAGAGCCTACAATGTCATCATCTTTAAAAATTGCTTTTCCAACAACTTGTCCTTGTTGAATGGGAGCAAGGTATCCTTCGCTACTACTAGAAAAGTTGAGATTATTTTTAGACTCACTGTGTTTGAGTTGGACAGCTTTTAAGTCCTCTTTGGCAACGGCGGTAATGGTTTTTTGCTTACCATCAACAACAGTAGCTTGACTGGTTTTAAAGGACTTACCTTTTCCTAGGACGGTGGTCATTTCATAGTTTAAATTAACGTAGTTTAGTAATTCATTAGTCGCCACAAAACGCGCAAAATCGTTGCTATCAGAGTTATCGGCGTTGAGAACAACCGTGATGATAGACATATTGTTTTCTGTCGAACTGGCAACGAAAGATTGACCAGCAGCATCAGTTGTTCCAGTTTTTAGACCATCCACTCCTTCTCGGTAGTAAGGTTGATCTTTTAACATGTAGTTGGTTGATGTTAAGGTCATTCCAGCAAATTGAGCAGTAGGTTTTGATGTTATAGATAAGACATCAGGGTATTCTGTAATGAGATGTTGAGCAATAATAGCCAGACTTTTTGCTGACAAGCGATTTTCAGCATCCTTGGCTGTACCTGGGTAAATATTATCCCCTAAAACTTCGTTGTTCAGTCCAGAAGCGTTAACGATTTGATAATCTGTAATTCCCCATTCTTCTAGTTGGGCGCGCATTTTATCCACAAATTGTGGTTCGGACCCAGCGATTTGTTCAGCCAAAGCAATCGCAGCACTATTAGCGCTGGCAACTAAACTAGCAGTAACCAGTTGTTTAACAGTGTATTCTCTAGCTTCTAGGGGAACATTACTAGCTTCTGAATTAGTGGTGAGATTATAAGCATAGTCTGAGATGGGAACCTTGGTTTCCCAAGTTAGATTTCCTTGATCAATTTCTTGATAGACCAAATAGATGGTTAAGAGTTTTGTAATAGAAGCGATAGGAGCTGTTTGTTCAGCCTTTTTTTCATAGAGAATTTTTCCAGTTGTTGTCTCAATGGCGATAGCGTGTTTAGCAGAGACATCAAATGAGTCAGCAGATGTCGATACTGCTAAAAATGAAGACAACAAAACGGTTAAGAAGAGTACTATTTTTTTCATCATTTATTTCCTTTTTTTCAATCTTATCCATTATATCATAAAATAGATCATGTTCTCATTTCAGCTTTTTTGACCATTTCAAAGTTAAATCTTTAAAAATACTAAAAATTTTCAGAATAATACCGTTTACATTCTGAAAAATATGGTATAATTTTCTATAAGAAAAAGTTTATTGGGGGAAGTACAATGGTTTCAACAAAAACATGGAAGCGTCTAGCTTTCGGTGCTATCGCACTTGTTTCTACTACAGTCTTAGTGGCTTGCGGTGGAAAATCAACATCTGACGACAAAGCAATCAATGTCTCAATGCCGACAGAGATTACAACACTAGATACCTCAAAATACACTGACACTTATTCAGGTCTTATTTTGGGAAATACAGGTGGTAACCTTCTACGCGTTGACGAAAAAGGAGAATTAGTGCCTGATTTGGCAGAGAAGCTAGATATTTCAGAAGATGGTCTAACTTATACAGCTACTCTTCGTGATGGCCTTAAGTGGTCAGATGGTTCTGATTTGACAGCAGAAGACTTTGTTTATTCTTGGCAACGTATCTTAGATCCTAAGACAGCTTCAGAGTATGCCTATCTTGCAGTAGAGTCTAATGTCAAAAATGCTAAAGAAATTAATGAAGGAACTGTTAAGAATTTAGATGAGCTTGGTGTTAAGGCTGAGGGGAATAAAGTCATCTTTACCTTGTCTGCGCCATCACCTCAAATGAAGTATTTCCTTTCATTTACAAGTTTCCTTCCACAGAAAAAATCATTTGTGGAAAAAGCTGGCGATAAATATGGAACAACTTCTGAAAATCAAATTTATTCAGGTCCATATGTTTTTGAAGGTTGGAATGGAACAAACAACTCCTTCAAACTGGTTAAAAATAAAAACTATTGGAACGCAGATAAAGTTAAAACAGAGACGATTAACTACCAAGTCGTTAAAAAACCAGAAACAGCTGTTCAAATGTATAAACAAGGTCAACTGGATGCAGCTAATATTTCAAATACTCCAGCGACTTACAAGGCAAACCAAAAAGATAAAAACTTGGTACCAGTCCCAGAAGCAGTTACAGCTTATATGCAATATAACCAAACTGGAACTAATAAAGCTTTAGCTAATAAGAAAATTCGTCAAGCCTTGAACTTAGCTACAAACCGTGAAGGTTTGGTCAATACAGTTGTACCAACTGGTTCTCGTCCTGCAACAGGGTTGGCACCTTATGATTTAGCTAAAGTAGATGGTAAGGATCTTTCAGAAATGGTTGCGCCAGGTTATACTTATGATGAAGCAAAAGCTAAACAGTTGTTTGAAGAAGGCTTGAAAGAAATCGGCGAAAGTTCTGTTACCTTAACGATTACAGGTGATGCAGACTCCCCAGCAGCTAAATCAACTCTTGAATATATTCAAGGAGCATGGCAAAAAGCCCTTCCTGGTTTAACCATTGAGACAAAATTTGTACCATTTAAGCAACGCATTCAAGATTCTCGTTCACAGAACTTTGATATTGTTGTCTCATTGTGGGGTGGAGATTATCCAGAAGGATCAACTTTCTATGGTTTGTTTACATCAGACTCAGCCAATAATGATGGTAAATTTAGCAATGCAGCCTACGATAAAGCTTATAAAGAAGCGATTACAACAAATGCTCTAGATACAGTGAAAGCAGCGGAAAACTATAAAGCGGCGGAAAAAGCGTTATTTGATGAAGCAAATATTAACCCACTTTATTTCCGTGGTGGTAAATCGCTCCAAAATCCAAAACTTAAAGGCGTTATTCGCAACACAACTGGTTTGAATGTTGATTACATTTATGCATACAAAGAATAAATCTAATCACATGAATTAGATTTTCAATGGCAAGAATTGGCTTTCGCCAGTTCTTGTTTTTGCTTAAATAAGCCTAATAAAAATCAAGAAAAGGAATTGATATGATTAAATATATATTGAAACGTTTGGGGATATTATCCATAACGTTGTGGGTGATCATTACTGTTTCATTTTTTATGATGCAAGTGATGCCTGGAACACCCTTTAATAACCCAAAATTGACACCAGAAATGCTTGCACAATTAAGTGAACAATATGGCTTAGATAAGCCTGTTTGGCAACAATACCTAAAATATTTAACAGATATCTTGCAAGGTGATTTTGGAACAAGTTATCAATATGCCAACCAACCGGTTAGTATGTTAATCTCACAACGCTTAGGTGTTTCTGCTCAACTAGGTCTTCAAGCTCTGTTATTTGGTCTTGTAACAGGAATAGTCGTTGGTGCGATTTCAGCAAGACATAAAAATGATAAAATTGATGCCGTATTGAGTGTGATTTCAACTTTAGGATATTCTATTCCTTCTTTTGTAACAGCTGTTTTTTTATTAAATATCTTAGGTTATCGTTTGCAACTATTTCCGGTATCTGGATGGGGGACGTTTTCACAAACAGTTTTACCGAGTGTCGCTTTAGGAATTCCAACCTTTGCTACAGTGACCCGATTTGTACGTAGTGAAATGATTGAGACACTCAATTCAGATTATATCCAATTGGCGCGTGCAAAAGGTTTAACAGAAAGACAAGTTGTGAGACGACATGCTTATAGAAACTCAATGATTCCAGTTTTGACACTGGTGGGTCCTTTAGCAGCCAATCTTTTGACAGGATCTGTCTTGATTGAGACCATGTTTTCAATTCCAGGTATTGGACAACAGTTTGTGAGTTCTATCCCAACCAAAGATTATCCAGTTATTATGGGAACAACAATTGTTTACTCATTGATGTTAATGGTAATGATTCTTTTAACAGATATTGTGACTAGTATTGTTGATCCACGTGTTCGTCTGAAGTAGGAGGAAATGATGGCAGATAAAAAAGAAAAATTTGTACTTGTTGGAGTTGGCAATACAAGTACACAAGAAAAAATTGAAAAGCCGACGCTTTCTTTTCTACAAGATGCTTGGCGACGTTTGAAAAAAAATAAATTAGCAGTCATTTCAATGTGGTTTCTAGTGGGGCTTATCTTGTTTTCACTAGCTTCAACCATTTTTGTGCCACAAAAATCTGCTAATGCTTTTGATCCCGATAAGGTAGCAACCTATGGTAATTTACCACCTAAAAGCGCCTTCAATCTTCCAGGCTGGGATGGTAAATTACAAACACCTGGATCGGACTATGTGTCAGATGTTTATGCAGATCAATCTGTACCAGATGGAGAACGTTTTTTGTTCGGGACAGATAGTTTAGGACGTAGCTTAGGGAAACGTATTATCGTAGGGGTGCGTATTTCGCTTTTAGTTGCGATTGCAGCAACTCTTATCGACTTGTCTATAGGTGTGATTTATGGCTTAATTTCTGGTTATATTGGTGGAAAAACCGACCTAGTAATGCAAAGGATTATCGAAATCATTTCGTCTGTTCCTAATTTGATTATTGTTACCATGCTAGGTCTATTACTCGGAAATGGAATTTTCTCTATCGTCTTGTCTATTGGACTGACAGGATGGACGTCTATGGCACGTCAAGTCCGCAATATGACCTTGTCTTATAGGGAGCGAGAGTTTGTATTAGCAGCCCGCTCACTAGGTGAGTCTGGTCCTGTGATTGCTTTTAAACATATCCTACCTAATATTTCAGGAATTATCATTGTACAAGTTATGATGACAGTGCCATCTGCAATCATGTACGAGGCGGTGCTATCTGCTATTAACCTTGGTGTAAAACCACCTGTTGCCTCACTTGGAACCTTAATTTCTGATTCTATTGAAAATTTACAATATTATCCATATCAAATTATTTTACCATCAGTGGCATTGGTGTTGATTTCTTTAGCCTTCATTCTTTTAGGAGATGGTTTACGTGATGCCTTTGATCCTAAATCAAGTCAAGACTAAGGGGGGAGTGGAATGAGTCAAGAAAAAATTTTAGAAGTCAATAATCTTCATGTTAGTTTTCATACCTATGCAGGTGAAGTTCGAGCCATTCGTGATGTCAACTTCCATCTTAATAAAGGAGAAACCCTTGCAATTGTAGGAGAGTCAGGCTCAGGGAAATCTGTGACAACTCGTACTTTAATGGGTCTCTCTGCTAAAAATGCTGAAATTACAGGAGATATACAGTTTAAAGGACGGAATCTTAATGCCCTAAAAGAAGAAGACTGGGTGGAGATTCGAGGAAATGAAATTGCAATGATTTTCCAAGATCCAATGACCAGTTTAGATCCTACAATGAAAATTGGGATGCAAATTGCAGAACCAATTATTAAGCATGAAAAAGTTGATAAGAAAGTTGCCTTAGAACGAGCATTACAGATTATGAAAAATGTGGGAATTCCAAATGCTGAAGAGCATATTAATGATTATCCACATCAATGGTCTGGAGGAATGCGTCAACGGGCGGTTATTGCAATTGCTCTAGCAACTAATCCAGAGATTTTGATTGCAGATGAACCGACAACCGCTTTAGATGTTACAATTCAAGCTCAAATCCTTAATTTGATGAAGCAGATCCAGAAAGAAACAGACTCTTCCATTATTTTTATCACTCATGATTTAGGAGTGGTGGCTGGAATGGCAGATCGTGTAGCCGTCATGTATGCGGGGAAAGTTATTGAGTATGGGACAGTTGATGAAGTTTTTTATAATCCTCAGCATCCATATACTTGGGGCTTACTCAATTCAATGCCTACAACCGACACAGTATCAGGTAGCTTACAGTCTATTCCAGGAACGCCACCAGATTTATTAAATCCGCCAAAAGGTGATGCTTTTGCAGCTCGAAATGCCTTTGCCTTGGATATTGACCATGAGGAAGAACCACCCTTTTTTAAAGTATCAGAGACTCATTATGCCGCTACTTGGTTATTAGATGAGAGAGCGCCAAAAGTGACACCGCCTACTCCGATATTAAAACGTTGGGAAAAATGGAAAAAGATGAAGGGAGAAGCTTAAGATGACAGAAAGTCGAAAAAAGTTAGTAGAACTTAAAAATGTATCCCTCACTTTCAATAAAGGAAAATCTAACGAAGTTAAAGCGATTAATAATGTTAGTTTTGATATTTATGAGGGAGAAGTTTTTGGACTTGTGGGGGAATCAGGTTCAGGGAAAACGACTGTTGGGCGTGCTATTTTAAAATTATATGATATCGATGGCGGTGAAATCGATTTTTCAGGAAAAACAATCTCTAATTTAAAAGGGAAAGAACTTAAAGAATTTCGAAAAGATGCCCAGATGATTTTTCAAGACCCTCAAGCTAGTTTAAATGGTCGAATGAAGATACGAGATATTGTGGCAGAAGGGCTAGATATTCACAAACTCGCAGCTTCTAAAGCAGAGTGTGAGAAGCGAGTGGAGGAGCTGCTAGATTTAGTTGGTCTTAACAAAGATCATCTCACTCGCTACCCACATGAATTTTCTGGAGGACAAAGGCAAAGGATAGGAATTGCACGTGCGCTAGCAGTGGAACCTAAATTTATTATTGCAGATGAACCGATTTCAGCTTTGGACGTCTCTATTCAAGCTCAAGTTGTCAATTTAATGCAGGAATTACAAAGAGAACAAGGATTAACCTATTTGTTTATTGCCCATGATTTATCAATGGTCAAATATATTTCGGATCGTATAGGGGTTATGCACTGGGGGAAACTTCTTGAAGTAGGGACATCAGATGACGTTTATAACCATCCGATTCATCCTTATACTAAGAGTCTTTTATCTGCGATTCCTGAACCAGACCCAGAAATTGAGCGTACAAGAGTTCATCAGATTTATGACCCTACCGCAGAATTGGATGGTCAAGAAAGAGAAATGCATGAAATTCAACCAGGTCATTTTGTGCTTTCAACAGTTGAAGAAGCAGAACAATATAAAAAAGAATTAGCAAGCCAAGGTATTTCTTAAAAGCTATGATAGTCAAAAACAGTAAGATAACCATTTAAAAATAGAGGACAGACTTTGTCCTCTATTTTTTCTTTTAATTTTAGATAGTTTTTCGAAAGTTCTATAATGAAGTTAGCCACCTTACCTTAGTCAAGAATTAGATGTTTCACTATGTTTGAGTAAGTTGATGATTTCATTTGATAACAGGCTTGAAGCTGTTAGGCTAGGTGCCCAAGGCTAATCATAGCCTTGGTTTAGCTGAAAAAACAGCTTCAAGGGTTCCTGTTGTCAAATGAAATCTGATGTAAGGTATAAGAAAACACCTCTGTGCTATACTTGTTGTTCACCACAAACACAAGGAAAGGCACAGAGATGCAAAAGTATTATACACCAAAAGGGAAACATTTGACAATAGATAACCGTCGCTTGATTGAGCGGTGGAAACTTGAAAATAAGTCCAATCGTGAAATTGCAGGCTTGCTTGGAAAGGCTCCTCAAACAATTCATAATGAAATCAAGCGTGGGACAACCTTACAACAAGTGCGAAAAGGGGTCTACAAGAAAGTTTATTCTGCTGATTATGCACAAACTGTTTACCAATCCAATCGAAAACGGTCGGTTAAAAAGATAATCCTAACGAAAGAAATGAAAGAGAAGATTTTACACTATCATAAGCAAAAATTTTCGCCTGAAATGATGGTTAAGAAGAAGCAAGTGAAAGTTGGTATTTCAACTATCTACTATTGGTTTCATAATGGTCATTTAGGTTTGACAAAAGCGGATATGCTTTATCCTAGAAAATGGAAAGCTGTCAAGAAGCAAGCCAGTCCGAACTTTAAGCCAGCTGGTAAATCAATTGAAGAGCGACCGGAGGTCATCAATCTTCGATTGGAAAACGGTCATTATGAAATTGATACAGTTCTACTAACCAGAGCGAAAAATCAGTGTCTTTTAGTCTTAACCGACCGACGAAGTAGACACCAAATCATAAGATTAATTCCAAATAAAACTGCTGAATCTGTCAATCAGGCACTTAGGTTACTAATAGCTGAGTATCATATTTTATCAATAACTGCAGATAATGGTTCGGAATTTAGTCGATTGGTTGAAGTGTTTCCTGAGGAACATATCTACTATGCACATCCCTACTCTTCATGGGAAAGAGGTTCAAATGAAAACCATAATCGATTGATTCGGAGATGGTTACCTAAAGGAACCAAGAAAACGACTCCGAAAGAAGTCGCTTTTATCGAAAATTGGATTAATAACTACCCTAAAAAATGCTTGGACTACAAGTCGCCAAGTGAATTTCTTTTGGGTGGCTAACTTCAACTTGAAATTTGGGTTTAGATAGTTTTTTAAAAGAAATTTCACTTTTTACAAAAAAAGTGTTGACAATCCATCAAGTGTCATGCTATACTAATATAGTTGTCGCGAGAGAGCGGCAAAGACCTTTGAAAACTGAACAAGACGAACCAAACGTGCAGGGTTACGAAAGTAACCTGTCAATAACAATAAGTCAGCGATGACAAGAAGAGCGAAGCTCGAACTTTTTTAATGAGAGTTTGATCCTGGCTCAGGACGAACGCTGGCGGCGTGCCTAATACATGCAAGTAGAACGCTGAAGTCTGGTGCTTGCACCGGATGGATGAGTTGCGAACGGGTGAGTAACGCGTAGGTAACCTACCTCATAGCGGGGGATAACTATTGGAAACGATAGCTAATACCGCATAAGAGTCTTTGACACATGTTAGAGACTTAAAAGGGGCAATTGCTTCACTATGAGATGGACCTGCGTTGTATTAGCTAGTTGGTGAGGTAACGGCTCACCAAGGCGACGATACATAGCCGACCTGAGAGGGTGATCGGCCACACTGGGACTGAGACACGGCCCAGACTCCTACGGGAGGCAGCAGTAGGGAATCTTCGGCAATGGGGGCAACCCTGACCGAGCAACGCCGCGTGAGTGAAGAAGGTTTTCGGATCGTAAAGCTCTGTTGTAAGAGAAGAACGTGTGTGAGAGTGGAAAGTTCACACAGTGACGGTATCTTACCAGAAAGGGACGGCTAACTACGTGCCAGCAGCCGCGGTAATACGTAGGTCCCGAGCGTTGTCCGGATTTATTGGGCGTAAAGCGAGCGCAGGCGGTTTGATAAGTCTGAAGTTAAAGGCTGTGGCTCAACCATAGTACGCTTTGGAAACTGTCAAACTTGAGTGCAGAAGGGGAGAGTGGAATTCCATGTGTAGCGGTGAAATGCGTAGATATATGGAGGAACACCGGTGGCGAAAGCGGCTCTCTGGTCTGTAACTGACGCTGAGGCTCGAAAGCGTGGGTAGCGAACAGGATTAGATACCCTGGTAGTCCACGCCGTAAACGATGAGTGCTAGGTGTTAGGCCCTTTCCGGGGCTTAGTGCCGCAGCTAACGCATTAAGCACTCCGCCTGGGGAGTACGACCGCAAGGTTGAAACTCAAAGGAATTGACGGGGGCCCGCACAAGCGGTGGAGCATGTGGTTTAATTCGAAGCAACGCGAAGAACCTTACCAGGTCTTGACATCCCGATGCCCGCTCTAGAGATAGAGTTTTACTTCGGTACATCGGTGACAGGTGGTGCATGGTTGTCGTCAGCTCGTGTCGTGAGATGTTGGGTTAAGTCCCGCAACGAGCGCAACCCCTATTGTTAGTTGCCATCATTCAGTTGGGCACTCTAGCGAGACTGCCGGTAATAAACCGGAGGAAGGTGGGGATGACGTCAAATCATCATGCCCCTTATGACCTGGGCTACACACGTGCTACAATGGCTGGTACAACGAGTCGCAAGTCGGTGACGACAAGCTAATCTCTTAAAGCCAGTCTCAGTTCGGATTGTAGGCTGCAACTCGCCTACATGAAGTCGGAATCGCTAGTAATCGCGGATCAGCACGCCGCGGTGAATACGTTCCCGGGCCTTGTACACACCGCCCGTCACACCACGAGAGTTTGTAACACCCGAAGTCGGTGAGGTAACCTTTTAGGAGCCAGCCGCCTAAGGTGGGATAGATGATTGGGGTGAAGTCGTAACAAGGTAGCCGTATCGGAAGGTGCGGCTGGATCACCTCCTTTCTAAGGAAAATAACGGAATGCCGTTTGTCGTCTTGTTTAGTTTTGAGAGGTCTTGTGGGGCCTTAGCTCAGCTGGGAGAGCGCCTGCTTTGCACGCAGGAGGTCAGCGGTTCGATCCCGCTAGGCTCCATTGAATCTACGGATTCAAGTTTGATCATTGAAAATTGAATATCTATCAAATTCCATATAGAAATATATGAAATAGTAACAAGAAAATAAACCGAAAACGCTGTGAATATTTAATGAGTTTTCTAGTTTTAAAAAACTAGGTTAATAAGGTTAAGTTAATAAGGGCGCACGGTGGATGCCTTGGCACTAGGAGCCGATGAAGGACGTGACTAACGACGAAATGCTTTGGGGAGCTGTAAGTAAGCTTTGATCCAGAGATGTCCGAATGGGGGAACCCACTAGCTAATGGCTAGTATCCCTACCTGTTAAGGGTAGAGGAGGGAAGACGCAGTGAACTGAAACATCTAAGTAGCTGCAGGAAGAGAAAGCAAAAGCGATTGCCTGAGTAGCGGCGAGCGAAACGGCAGGAGGGCAAACCAGAGAGTTTACTCTCTGGGGTTGTAGGACTGCAATATGGACTTAAAGAGTATAGAAGAACTACCTGGGAAGGTAGGCCAAAGAGAGTAATAGCCTCGTATTTGAAATAGTCTTTATACCTAGCAGTATCCTGAGTACGGCGAGACACGTGGAATCTCGTCGGAATCTGGGAGGACCATCTCCCAACCCTAAATACTCCCTAGTGACCGATAGTGAACCAGTACCGTGAGGGAAAGGTGAAAAGCACCCCGGGAGGGGAGTGAAATAGAACCTGAAACCGTGTGCCTACAACAAGTTCGAGCCCGTTAATGGGTGAGAGCGTGCCTTTTGTAGAATGAACCGGCGAGTTACGTTTACGTGCGAGGTTAAGTTGAAGAGACGGAGCCGTAGGGAAACCGAGTCTGAATAGGGCGAATGAGTACGTGGACGTAGACCCGAAACCATGTGACCTACCCATGAGCAGGTTGAAGGTGCGGTAAGACGCACTGGAGGACCGAACCAGGGCACGTTGAAAAGTGCTTGGATGACTTGTGGGTAGCGGAGAAATTCCAAACGAACTTGGAGATAGCTGGTTCTCTCCGAAATAGCTTTAGGGCTAGCGTCGACATTAAGAATCATGGAGGTAGAGCACTGTTTGGGTGAGGGGTCCATCCCGGATTACCAATCTCAGATAAACTCCGAATGCCATTGATTTATGGTCGGCAGTCAGACTGCGAGTGCTAAGATCCGTAGTCGAAAGGGAAACAGCCCAGACCACCAGCTAAGGTCCCAAAATATATGTTAAGTGGAAAAGGATGTGGGGTTGCACAGACAACTAGGATGTTAGCTTAGAAGCAGCTATTCATTCAAAGAGTGCGTAATAGCTCACTAGTCGAGTGACCCTGCGCCGAAAATGTACCGGGGCTAAAACATATTACCGAAGCTGTGGATACCTTTATAGGTATGGTAGGAGAGCGTTCTATGGGTGATGAAGGTGTACCGTGAGGAGCGCTGGAACGCATAGAAGTGAGAATGCCGGTATGAGTAGCGAAAGATGGGTGAGAATCCCATCCACCGTAAGACTAAGGTTTCCAGGGGAAGGCTCGTCCGCCCTGGGTTAGTCGGGACCTAAGGAGAGACCGAACGGTGTATCCGATGGCCAACAGGTTGATATTCCTGTACTAGAGTATGAAGTGATGGAGGGACGCAGTAGGCTAACTAAAGCGTGCGATTGGAAGTGCACGTCTAAGCAGTGAGGTGTGGTATGAGTCAAATGCTTATACCTATAACATTGAGCTGTGATGGGGAGCGAAGTTTAGTAGCGAAGTTAGTGACGTCACACTGCCGAGAAAAGCTTCTAGCGTTGTATCATACTCTACCCGTACCGCAAACCGACACAGGTAGTCGAGGCGAGTAGCCTCAGGTGAGCGAGAGAACTCTCGTTAAGGAACTCGGCAAAATGACCCCGTAACTTCGGGAGAAGGGGTGCTGACTTAAGGTCAGCCGCAGTGAATAGGCCCAAGCAACTGTTTATCAAAAACACAGCTCTCTGCTAAATCGTAAGATGATGTATAGGGGGTGACGCCTGCCCGGTGCTGGAAGGTTAAGAGGAGTGCTTAGCGCAAGCGAAGGTATGAATTGAAGCCCCAGTAAACGGCGGCCGTAACTATAACGGTCCTAAGGTAGCGAAATTCCTTGTCGGGTAAGTTCCGACCCGCACGAAAGGCGTAATGATTTGGGCACTGTCTCAACGAGAGACTCGGTGAAATTTTAGTACCTGTGAAGATGCAGGTTACCCGCGACAGGACGGAAAGACCCCATGGAGCTTTACTGCAGTTTGATATTGAGTATCTGTACCACATGTACAGGATAGGTAGGAGCCTATGAAGTTGGGACGCCAGTTTCAACAGAGGCGTTGTTGGGATACTACCCTTGTGTTATGGCTACTCTAACCCGATTGGCTAATCGTCAATGGAGACAGTGTCTGACGGGCAGTTTGACTGGGGCGGTCGCCTCCTAAAAGGTAACGGAGGCGCCCAAAGGTTCCCTCAGACTGGTTGGAAATCAGTCGTAGAGTGTAAAGGTATAAGGGAGCTTGACTGCGAGAGCTACAACTCGAGCAGGGACGAAAGTCGGGCTTAGTGATCCGGTGGTTCCGTATGGAAGGGCCATCGCTCAACGGATAAAAGCTACCCTGGGGATAACAGGCTTATCTCCCCCAAGAGTTCACATCGACGGGGAGGTTTGGCACCTCGATGTCGGCTCGTCGCATCCTGGGGCTGTAGTCGGTCCCAAGGGTTGGGCTGTTCGCCCATTAAAGCGGCACGCGAGCTGGGTTCAGAACGTCGTGAGACAGTTCGGTCCCTATCCGTCGCGGGCGTAGGAAATTTGAGAGGATCTGCTCCTAGTACGAGAGGACCAGAGTGGACTTACCGCTGGTGTACCAGTTGTCTTGCCAAAGGCATCGCTGGGTAGCTATGTAGGGAAGGGATAAACGCTGAAAGCATCTAAGTGTGAAGCCCACCTCAAGATGAGATTTCCCATGATTTTATATCAGTAAGAGCCCTGAGAGATGATCAGGTAGATAGGTTAGAAGTGGAAGCATGGTGACATGTGTAGCGGACTAATACTAATAGCTCGAGGACTTATCCAAACTAAGTAATGAGAACGTAAAGAAAAGCGTATGATTTTAGAAAATCAACGCGGAAGTCGTTGAGACTTCAAGGCGATTTGTCTAAATCACTAGCTTTTTAGTTCGAATACAATTGATAAAATTCAACGAAGTCAGTATTGACAGCGTGCGGTTTTCTTGATAGAGTATAGATATTCAATTTTGAGTGGTCAAACCATTCGATAGTTAAGTGACGATAGCCTAGGAGATACACCTGTTCCCATGCCGAACACAGCAGTTAAGCCCTAGTACGCCTGATGTAGTTGGGGGTTGCCCCCTGTGAGATAAGGAAGTCGCTTAGCAAAGGGGAGTTTAGCTCAGCTGGGAGAGCATCTGCCTTACAAGCAGAGGGTCAGCGGTTCGATCCCGTTAACTCCCATCAGTTGTAGAAATACAATAGGTCCCGTAGTGTAGCGGTTATCACGTCGCCCTGTCACGGCGAAGATCGCGGGTTCGATTCCCGTCGGGACCGTTCAATGAAAGTTGAAGGTATGACTCGTTAGCTCAGTTGGTAGAGCAATTGACTTTTAATCAATGGGTCACTGGTTCGAGCCCAGTACGGGTCATATGCGGGTTTGGCGGAATTGGCAGACGCACCAGATTTAGGATCTGGCGCTTAACGGCGTGGGGGTTCAAGTCCCTTAACCCGCATTAGAGAAGTTAGCCGGCTTAGCTCAGTTGGTAGAGCATCTGATTTGTAATCAGAGGGTCGCGTGTTCAAGTCATGTAGCCGGCATTTATATGCGAACGTAGTTCAGTGGTAGAACACCACCTTGCCAAGGTGGGGGTCGCGGGTTCGAATCCCGTCGTTCGCTTATATCTTGTATATGGTTAGTTAGTCAAGGGGTTAAGACACCGCCTTTTCACGGCGGTAACATGGGTTCGAATTCCGTACGGACTATAAAAGTAAAGAGAAGACCTGATGGTCTTCTCTTTTGTGTTTAAATCTATAAAATGGTTAACATTGGATTTTTTCTATACTTTAGAGTTAAATGAAATCATAACAGTTTTATGTAGCCGAATATTTATCAGTGGGATATTGCGGTTATTATTTAAGGGAGGAGACTTGTTTTAAATATACTAAAGAGAAGGCTGTTGGTCGCCTCTAGATGGTTAGTGCCTTCTCTTCCTATTATCGTCCATAATGTTTATATAACAAGAGTGATAAGGGGCTAGTAAAAATATTGATTAAGTGTCAGTTGTCCTACTAATTCGGTAAGGTTATTAATTGTTTTCTTTGCTTTTGATTGATCGATGCCAAAATGGATATCTTTAATGGCATAAACATCAATCTGAGCATTGACTGCAGCTGAAATCCCTTTTTCACTATCTTCAATAATTAGACACTCCTCTTTTTTCACTCCTAATAGTTTTGCGGCAGTATTGTAGATTTCAGGGTTAGGTTTAGTTTCTGGGAATTCTTCACCGGATAAAATAATATCAAAATAATCGGTTAAGTGTGTCTCAGACAGGGCTTTTAAGATGTCATATTTACTTGAGCTAGAGGCCAATCCGATCTTGTATCCTTCTGTGTGAGCCCAGTGTAAAGTCTGTCTAACATCGTTAAAAATAAGATAACGGTATGGAAGGGGATGTTTCTTTTTGTAATCAATGTATTCTTTTTGAAGGGCATCGATATTCCACTTGTCGTAATCATCGCGTAAAATATGTTGCCAAACTTGTTGCATGTTACCACCGATAAAAAAGGTTGGTGGAAGATGTATAATACTAATTCCTTTTTGGTCAAGAAATTCTTTCCTACGGTCGTAGTAAAATTTCTCAGTATCAAATAAAACACCATCCATGTCAAAAATAATTGCTTTATAAGTCATATTTTTATTTTAACACAAATTATCATCTTTATAAAGAAAAGCCATGCTCAAATAAAACAGGAGTGGTGTTATGGCTTTACTGAAGAAAAGTGAAAGTGTCGGAGGTATAGAAAAATACTTGCTGACATATTGTCAGAATTTTGCTATAATTTACATATTATTTATTTTAGGAGTGCTTATGAAAGTTGTGAAATTTGGAGGTAGTTCTTTAGCCTCTGCGACTCAATTGCAAAAGGTATTAGATATTGTTCAATCTGATTCTGATCGTCGTTTTATTGTGGTTTCTGCCCCCGGAAAGCGTTCTCTTGAGGACACTAAAGTGACTGATGCCTTAATCAAGTATTATAAAGCTTATACATCCGAAAAAGATGTCACAGAACATCAAGAATGGATTATTAAACGTTACCAGTCTATTATTGATGAACTAGATTTAGGGACTAAGATTTTAGAGAAAATTTCAACTGCGATTATTGAATTGGCTAGTTTGCCTATTGAACATAACGATTTTTTGTATGACGCTTTCTTAGCGGCAGGAGAAGATAATAATGCAAAATTGATTGCAGAATATTTTAAGAAAAATGGTTTATCAGCTAAATATATTCATCCTAGACAAGCTGGCCTATTTGTTACCAGTGAGCCCGGAAATGCACGTATCTTACCATCGAGCTATGATAAACTAGAGGAATTAATTGATAGTGATGAGATTTTAGTCATTCCTGGTTTCTTTGGTGTTACAATTGATGATCAAATTTGTACATTTTCTAGAGGTGGATCTGACATCACTGGCTCAATTGTTGCTGCAGGTGTCAAAGCAGATCTTTATGAGAATTTTACTGATGTTGATGGTATTTTTGCTGCTCACCCTGGGGTTGTTCACCACCCACACTCAATTCCTGAACTTACCTATCGTGAGATGCGAGAATTGGCTTATGCTGGTTTTTCAGTTTTGCATGATGAAGCCTTGATTCCTGCTTATCGTGGAAAAATTCCTTTGGTTATTAAAAACACGAATAATCCAACCCATCCTGGAACTCGTATTGTATTGGAGCATACTGGAGAAACGATTCCAGTTGTTGGTATTGCTGGTGATGATAAATTTGTTAGTATTAATATTTCTAAGTACTTGATGAACCGTGAAGTTGGTTTTGGTCGTAAAGTACTCCAAATTTTAGAAGAATTGAATATTAGATGGGAGCATATGCCAACAGGAATTGATGATATGTCAATCGTTCTTAGAGAGCGTGAGTTAACGCCGATTAAGGAACAAGAGATTATTTCTAGATTGACTAGAGACCTGGGGGTTGATGAGCTTGAAATAGAACATGGTCTGTCTATTATTATGATTGTTGGGGAAAATATGAAGAGTCATATTGGTGTGACAGCAACTGCTACTAAGGCTTTATCAGATAAGCGAATCAATCTTGAGATGATTTCTCAAGGGTCAAGCGAAGTGTCTGTTATGTTTGTTATTAAGACAGAACAGGAAAAAGCGGCTATTAAAGCACTTTATGAAGCATTTTTCAATTAGTAAGCAAAAGAGTAAGTCGTGATACTTACTCTTTTCTTTTGGTTTTGAGGTATAAATATGTGGTATTGAGTGAAAAAATCTTCTAAAAATTTTGAGTAGAAAATCTAGTGCTATCAAGTGATTGATTCTATTAGTTAGATAGATGAAACTAAAATAAGCCTTGATTAAAAAATTTTTTAAGATATAATAGGTCTCAATAGTCGTAACCCTTTTATGACCCACTGGGAGAAATTGATGAACTTTCAAAATTTAATTTATACTGTTAATGACGGTATTGCTAAACTGACCTTCAATCGTCCTTTGGTTTCAAATGGATTTAATATTCCATTTTGTCAAGAAATTTTGGCAGTGCTAGATGAGGTCGAGGCTAATCAGCAAGTTCAACTACTCATTGTGGATGCTGTTGGCAAAGTCTTCTCAGTTGGTGGAGATTTAGCTGAAATGCAAAGAGCTGTGGATGAGGATGATATTGATTCTTTAGTAAAAATTGCAGAATTGGTCAATGTGATTTCATTTCGATTAAAAAAACTGCCAAAGCCCGTCATTATGAGTGTGGATGGTGCAGTAGCTGGAGCGGCCTTTAACATGGTTGTAGCAGCGGATTTTTGTATTGCTTCTGAGAAATCTCGTTTTATTCAAGCCTTTGTGAATGTTGGTTTGGCTCCAGATGCAGGGGGAATTTATTTATTGACACGTTCGATAGGGGTTAATCGTGCAACACAATTAACAATGACAGCAGATCCAGTTACGGCTGAGAAGGCTGTGGAGTATGGTTTTGTTTATCGCATGTGTCCTTCTGAGAAATTAGACAAAACAGTAGAACGTCTTGTAACGAGATTACAGAGAGGATCTTTTAATTCTTATGCTGCTATCAAGCAGATGGTCTGGGAGAGTGAATTTTCACAGTGGGAATATTATACAGACCTTGAGTTAGATCTTCAAAAATCTTTAGCTTTTACAGATGATTTTAAAGAAGGTGTCAGATCCTATACTGAAAAACGCCGTCCAAAATTTGAAGGGAAATAGGTCTAATAGTTTGAAGATAAAATAATTTTATATTTAAATTATAGTCTAAAAGAGCTGATATTATGGGCTTTTGAGCTACTTTTTGGCTGTCAATCTCCTTTATTTTTTTGAAAATATCAGTATTTTACTTGCCAAAATGCATTTCTTTTGATAAACTTTGATAGTCAAAGTTTTATTTTAGGAGGTGCATCATGGACTATCATCAAATTAATAGCTATCTAGTTGATATTTTTAATCGAGTATTGATTGTGGAAGAAAATAGTTTGAGAACTAGTCGATTTAGTGAGGTATCTCTAAAAGAAATGCATACCATTGATATCATTGGTAAAACTGAAAATGTGACACCTAGTGATATTGCTCGTGAATTGATGTTGACACTTGGGACTGTTACGACTAGTTTAAATAAACTGGAGAAAAAGGGTTATATTGAGCGTACTAGGTCAAAAGTTGATCGACGAGTAGTGTACATTACTTTGACCAAAAAAGGCAAGCTTTTGTTCCGATTACATCAAAAATTCCATAAAAATATGGTTGCACAAATTGTGGATGAGATGGATGAAAGTGAAGTCTTGGCTCTTGAGAGAGGGCTAAAAAATCTTCATAGCTTTCTTGAGAGGTTAATGTAATGGTATATACAAAAATCAGTCAAGTAGCACATTATGTTCCCAAGCAGGTGGTAACGAATAATGACTTATCTCAAATCATGGATACGAGTGATGACTGGATAGCCAGTCGTACAGGTATTAGAGAACGTCGTATTTCTTACGATGAAAATACGAGTGATTTAGCCAGTCAAGTAGCACAAAAATTATTAGACAAGGCAAATCTAACACCAGAGGATCTAGATTTTATCATTGTTGCGACCATCACGCCAGATAGCATGATGCCATCAACGGCAGCTCTTGTTCAAGGGAAGATTGGTGCAACACAAGCATTTGCTTTTGATATGACTGCTGCCTGTAGTGGATTTGTTTTTGCTCTTGCAACGGCAGATAAATTTATTCAGTCAGGTCTCTATAAAAAAGGTATAGTAATCGGTGCTGAGGTCTTTTCAAAAAGTTTAGATTGGAATGATAGGTCAACTGCTGTTTTATTTGGAGATGGTGCTGGAGGCGTTCTGCTAGAAGCTAGTGATGATTGTCGCTTCTTAGCGGAATCACTGAATACAGATGGTTCTAGAGGAGGATTGGTATCTGGTCAAAAAGGTTTGACGTCTCCTTTTTCTAGACAAGAGGATGATTTATTGACTCAGTACATCAAAATGGATGGTCGTGCAATCTTTGATTTTGCCATTCGTGATGTTTCAAAAAGTATTTTGATGACCCTGTCTCAGAGTGGTATTGCTCATGAACAAATCGATTACTTTTTGTTACATCAGGCCAATATTCGTATTTTGGATAAAATGGCTAAGAAGATTGGTGTACCGAGAGAAAAGTTCCCTGCTAATTTGATGTCTTATGGTAATACAAGTGCAGCTAGTATTCCTATTTTGTTATCAGAATTGGTAGAAGATGGTACCATTCGCTTGGAAGGGTGTCAAACTGTATTGCTCTCAGGATTTGGTGGAGGCTTGACATGGGGCAATTTAATCGTTAAAATTTAGTTATCATGTGCTAAGCACAAATTTATAAAAATATTTAAGGAGTTTTAAAATGGCAGTATTTGAAAAGGTACAAGAAATTATTGTAGAAGAACTTGGTAAAGAAGCAGAAGAAGTTCAATTAACGACAACTTTTGATGATTTGGATGCAGATTCACTTGATGTCTTCCAAGTAATCTCAGAAATTGAGGATGCTTTTGATATCCAAATTGAAACTGAAGATGGACTTAACACTGTAGGTGACCTTGTTGCTTACGTTGAAGAAAAAACAAAATAATTGAGTAGAGAGTATTCTTTAGGATATTCTCTCTTCTTATAAGTTATAGTTTGATAGTCAAATTATTTAAATCTAAAACTAGAAAGCACAAGAAATGAAAACGCGTATAACAGAATTATTAGGTATTAAATATCCTATCTTCCAAGGTGGTATGGCTTGGGTAGCGGATGGTGATCTAGCAGGAGCTGTTTCCAAAGCTGGTGGTCTAGGTATTATTGGTGGCGGTAATGCGCCTAAAGAGGTTGTAAAGGCTAATATTGATAAAATTAAGTCAATGACAGATAAGCCATTTGGCGTTAATATTATGCTTTTATCCCCTTTTGTTGATGATATTGTTGACTTGGTCATTGAAGAAGGTGTTAAAGTTGTTACTACTGGAGCGGGAAATCCTGGAAAATATATGCAACGTTTCCATGATGCAGGTATTACAGTGATTCCTGTTGTTCCTAGTGTCGCTTTAGCTAAGCGTATGGAAAAATTGGGTGTTGATGCTGTGATTACAGAAGGGATGGAGGCTGGCGGTCATATTGGAAAATTGACCACTATGACTTTGGCAAGACAAGTTGTTGATGCTGTTGATATTCCTGTTATTGTAGCAGGAGGAATCGCTGATGGATCAGGTGTTGCAGCAGCATTTATGTTAGGAGCTGAGGCAGTGCAAGTAGGGACACGATTTGTAGTAGCTAAAGAATCCAATGCTCATCAAGCTTATAAAGATAAGATTCTAAAAGCTAAAGATATTGATACAGTTGTGTCAGCATCAATTGTAGGGCATCCTGTACGTGCAATCAAGAATAAATTATCTAGTGCTTATGCAGCAGCAGAAAAAGATTTTCTAGCTGGTAAAATTAGTGCAGACTCGATTGAAGAATTAGGAGCTGGAGCTCTTCGTGACGCTGTTGTTGATGGAGATGTAGCTAATGGTTCTGTAATGGCTGGACAAATTGCTGGTTTAGTTAAAAGAGAAGAAACTTGTGAAGAGATTTTAAAAGATCTTTATTATGGTGCGGCTGAAGTAATTAAAGAGCAAGCAAGCCGTTGGGCTAATGTAATTGAGGACTAGGAGATGAAAACAGCATTTTTATTTGCTGGCCAAGGGGCTCAAAAAGTGGGCATGGCTAGAGATTTATATGATCACTATCCTATTGTGAAGGAAACCTTTAATCAAGCCAGTCGATTATTGGGGTATGATTTACGTCAATTGATCGATGAAGATGAGGACAAATTACATCAAACACGTTTTACTCAACCTGCTATTCTCACGACATCTGTGGCTATCTATCGCTTACTGTTAGAAAAAGGGATTCGACCTGATATGGTAGCTGGTCTTTCTTTAGGAGAGTACTCAGCTTTGGTTGCTAGTGGTGCTTTGTCTTTTGAAGAAGCACTTCCTTTGGTGGCTAAGCGTGGTGAGTTTATGGAAATTGCTGCTCCAAAAGGGAGTGGTAAGATGGTAGCGGTGATGAATACAGCACCTGAGGTCATTGAGGCAGCTTGTCAAAAAGCTAGTGTCAAAGGAATTGTAACACCAGCTAATTATAATACACCTGGGCAAATTGTTATCGGAGGAGAAGTAGCTGCGGTCAATGAAGCAGTGGAGCTTTTAAAATTAGAAGGTGTTAAACGTTTGATTCCTCTGAATGTGTCTGGTCCTTTCCATACGGATCTACTTGAGTCGGCTAGTCAAGCTTTGGCTAAAGAATTAGAAATGATTTCATTTAATCCTTTTCAGATTCCCCTTGTTGGCAACACGGAAGCTAAGGTCATGTCAGATTGTGATATAAAAACATTATTGGCACGTCAAGTGAAAGAACCCGTTCGTTTTTATGAATCTATTGGCGTATTAAAAGAAATGGGCGCTAGTCAATTTGTTGAAATTGGTCCAGGGAAGGTTTTATCAGGTTTTATTAAAAAAATTGATCCATCCGCTCAAATGGCGCAAGTAGAAGATTGTGAAAGTTTAGTAACATTTTTAGAACAGGAGAAAGGGTAATGGAAATCAACCAAAAAAATGTTTTTATAACAGGTTCAACTCGAGGGATTGGTCTTGCCATTGCCCATCGATTTGCAAGTCTGGGAGCTAATGTGGTATTGAATGGTCGATCAGAAGTCAGCTCAGATATTATTGAGCAATTTGCTCATTATGGTGTTAAAGTCATTGCTGTTTCAGGAGATGTTTCAGACTATACTGATGCCAAGCGAATGGTAGAAGAAGCTATCCAACAGCTAGGCTCAGTTGATGTTTTAATCAATAATGCAGGGGTGACACGTGATAAGCTGATGTTAAAAATGACTGAGGAAGATTTTGAAGCTGTTCTCAAGATTAATTTAACAGGAGCATTTAATATGACACAATCCGTCTTGAAACCGATGACAAAAGCTAGAGAAGGTGCTATCATCAACATATCGAGTGTGGTTGGCTTAACTGGTAATATTGGTCAAGCAAATTATGCTGCTTCAAAAGCTGGTCTAATTGGTTTTACAAAATCTGTTGCGCGTGAGGTGGCTAGTAGAGGAATTCGTGTGAATGTTGTTGCACCAGGTTTTATTGAATCAGATATGACAGATGCTATTCCTGATAAGATGAAAGATGCAATGGTAGCTCAGATTCCAATGAAGCGCATCGGAAAGCCAGAAGAAGTGGCTGAGTTAGTTGCTTATTTAGCTGGACAAGAATATTTGACAGGTCAAACGATTGCTATTGATGGTGGGATGACCATGTAATTCTATTGTCTAATGATGAACTAAAATAAGTTTTTGAGAGATTGAGGTAAAAAATGACAAATAAGCGAGTTGTTGTAACAGGATACGGTGTCACATCGCCAATCGGTAACACACCAGAAGTATTTTGGAATAACCTAAAAGAAGGTCATATTGGAATCGGGCCGATTACACGTTTTGATTTAGAGGGTTACAATGTTCACAATGCAGGTGAAATCTCAGATTTTCCATTTGATAAATATTTTGTAAAAAAAGATACCAATCGTTATGATCAATATTCACTATATGCTTTATATGCTTCACTAGAAGCTGTTGAAAATGCTAAGCTAGATCTTGAGAATCTTGATCATGATCGCTTTGGCGTGATTGTTGCATCAGGAATTGGTGGAATCTACGAAATTGAAGATCAGGTCATTCGTCTTCATGAAAAAGGTGCCAAACGTGTTAAACCTATGACACTTCCTAAAGCTCTTCCAAATATGGCAGCAGGAAATGTAGCCATGAAAGTAGGTGCCAATGGTATATGTAAATCGGTTAATACAGCTTGTGCCTCATCCAATGATGCGATTGGTGAAGCATTTAGAACTATCAAGTTTGGACTTCAAGATGTCATGCTGGTTGGTGGATCTGAAAGTTCCATCACAAAATTTGCTATTGCTGGTTTCCAAGCTTTAACTGCTTTATCGACAACAGAAGATCCAAATCGTTCTTCTATTCCATTTGATAAGGATAGAAATGGATTTGTGATGGGAGAAGGATCAGGGATGTTGATACTTGAAAGCTTGGAACATGCTCAAAAACGAGGGGCAACTATTTTAGCAGAAGTAGTAGGTTATGGCAATACTTGTGATGCTTATCATATGACATCTCCGCATCCAGAAGGATTAGGAGCCATTAAAGCGATGAAACTAGCAATTGATGAGGCTGGCATCTCTCCTAGTCAAGTTGATTATGTGAATGCTCACGGTACATCAACACCAGCTAATGAAAAAGGGGAAAGTGCTGCGATTGTTTCAGTATTTGGAAAAGATGTTCCAGTATCTTCAACCAAGTCATTCACAGGTCATTTATTAGGTGCTGCAGGCGCGGTTGAAGCTATTGCTACGATTGAAGCAATTCGACATGCCTATGTTCCTATGACAGCAGGAACAAAAGAGTTGTCAGATTATATTGAAGCAAATGTTATCTATGGGCAAGGATTAGAAAAAGAACTAACTTATGCGATTTCAAATACTTTTGGTTTTGGTGGGCATAATGCAGTGGTTGCCTTTAAACGTTGGGAGGATGAAGCGTGAATATTACGGAAATTAAAGATTTGATGGCACAGTTTGACACATCAAGTCTCAGAGAATTTTCATATAAAACAAGCGAAGGAGAGTTGGTGTTCAGTAAAAACGACCGTCAAGTCGTCTCAGATACTCCAGCTGTTTCTCCTGCTACAGTAGCGCCTGTTCCAACCGTTCAAGTTGAAGAATCTGCTTTGAATGAAACCATTAGTGAGACAGTTAGCGGAGAGAGTGAGGGCGATATTGTTGATAGTCCTCTAGTTGGGGTAGCTTATTTAGCACCAGCACCAGATAAACCTAATTTTGTTTCTGTTGGTGATACGGTAAAAAAAGGTCAGACACTTTTAATTATTGAAGCTATGAAAGTGATGAATGAAGTCCCAGCACCAAAAGATGGTACCATTACAGAAATTCTTGTGAATAATGAAGAAGTGGTTGATTTTGGAAAAGGATTGGTACGCATTAAATGATAGATATCCAAAAGATAAAAGAAGCCCTTCCACATCGTTATCCTATGCTTTTGGTTGATCGTGTGTTAGAGGTCTCAGAAGATGAAATTGTAGCACTTAAAAATGTTACCATTAATGAGCCGTTCTTTAATGGTCATTTCCCTGACTATCCAGTGATGCCTGGTGTTTTAATTATGGAAGCATTAGCTCAGACAGCAGGAGTCCTTGAATTATCTAAGGATGAAAATAAAGGAAAATTAGTTTTTTATGCTGGCATGGATAAGGTGAAGTTTAAAAAACAAGTTGTTCCAGGAGATCAGTTGGTGATGACGGCTAAATTTATTAAACGCCGTGGCTCTATTGCGGTGGTTGAAGCAAAAGCAGAGGTTGATGGTAAATTAGCAGCGAGTGGAATATTAACATTTGCTATTGGGAACTAGTTGGGCGAACCTAAGGGAGAAATAATGTTTAAGAAGCTATTGATTGCCAATCGTGGAGAAATTGCAGTTCGTATTATTCGTGCTGCTAGAGAATTGGGAATTGCAACTGTTGCAGTTTACTCAGAAGCAGATAAAGAAGCCCTACATGTCCTTTTAGCTGATGAAGCCATTTGTATCGGACCAGCGCGCTCAACAGATTCTTATCTCAATATGAATGCTGTTTTATCTGCAGCGATTGTCACAGGAGCAGAAGCGATTCATCCAGGTTTTGGCTTTTTGAGTGAAAATTCTAAATTTGCAACCATGTGTGAAGAGATGAATCTTCAATTTATTGGTCCATCTGGTCAGGTAATGGATATGATGGGAGATAAAATCAATGCGCGTGCAGAGATGATTAAAGCAGGTGTGCCAGTTATTCCAGGATCTGATGGTCAAGTGGAGACAGCTGAAGAAGCGCTTCAGATTGCAAATACGATTGGTTATCCTGTGATGTTAAAAGCCTCCGCAGGTGGAGGTGGTAAAGGAATCCGTAAAGTTGAAAAAGAGGCAGATCTTATTGCTGCCTTTGAATCTGCGTCACAAGAGGCACAATCTGCCTTTGGAAACGGTGCCATGTATATTGAGAAGGTGATTTACCCTGCTCGACATATTGAAGTACAAATTTTAGGGGACCGTCATGGAAATATTGTGCATCTAGGTGAACGTGATTGCTCGCTACAGCGCCATAATCAAAAAGTTCTAGAAGAAAGTCCTTCTATTGCAATTGGAAAAACACTTCGTCAAGAGATGGGGAATGCTGCGGTACGTGCTGCTAAGGCTGTTCAGTATGAAAATGCTGGAACTATTGAGTTCTTACTGGATGAAAGCAGTGGTGAATTTTATTTCATGGAGATGAATACGCGTGTTCAAGTAGAGCATCCAGTAACAGAATTTGTGACAGGTGTGGATATTGTCAAAGAGCAAATTCGTATTGCTGCTGGTCAGGCTTTGAGTTTTAAACAAGAGGATGTGACTATCTCTGGTCATGCTATTGAGTGTCGTATTAATGCAGAAAATCCTGATTTTAATTTTGCACCAAGTCCAGGTACCATCACTGATTTATATCTGCCTAGTGGGGGTGTAGGTGTCCGTGTTGATTCAGCCGTTTATACGGGCTATACCATTCCACCTTATTATGACAGCATGATTGCAAAAATTATTGTCCATGGTGATAACCGTTTTGATGCTTTGATGAAAATGCAACGGGCTTTGTATGAGCTAGATATTGAAGGTGTTAAAACAAATGCAGATTTTCAATTTGATCTTATCTCTAATCCTAATGTTGTGGCGGGAGATTATGATACCTCTTTCTTGATGGAGACTTTCTTACCAAACTATAATAAAATTGAAGAATAGGAGTTAAGATGGCTTTATTTAATAGAAAAGATAAGTACATTCGTATCAATCCTAATCGCTCAGTAAGGCACCCCAAGCGTGAGGTTCCTGAAGTTCCAGATGAGTTGTTTGCCAAATGTCCTTCTTGCAAGGTCATGATTTACCAAAAAGATCTCGGAGTGGCCAAAATATGTCCTCAATGTTCTTATAATTTTAGAATTTCAGCTCAAGAACGTCTCTGTATTACAGTTGATGAAGGGAGTTTTGAGGAACTTTTTACAGATATTCAAACCAAAAATCCCCTTGACTTTCCAAATTATGAAGAAAAGTTACGTTTAACTCAAGAAAAAACAGGTCTGGATGAAGCAGTTTTAACAGGGCGTGCAAGGATTAAGGGGAAAGAAACAGCATTGGCTATTATGGACTCCAATTTTATCATGGCTAGTATGGGGACCGTTGTTGGTGAAAAATTAACGCGTTTATTTGAATATGCGATATCAGAAAAATTACCTGTTGTTATTTTTACCGCCTCAGGTGGTGCAAGAATGCAAGAGGGAATTATGAGTTTGATGCAGATGGCAAAAGTTTCGGCGGCGGTTAAGCGACATTCTAATGCAGGCTTGTTTTACTTGGTGGTACTAACAGATCCTACAACAGGGGGGGTTACTGCTAGCTTTGCTATGGAAGGAGATATCATCTTAGCTGAGCCACAGACACTGATTGGGTTTGCAGGACGTCGAGTGATAGAAACAACGGTTCGAGAAAATTTGCCAGATGAGTTTCAAAAGGCAGAATTTTTACTAGATCATGGTTTTGTTGATGCTATTGTAAAACGAACGGAATTACCAGAAACCATTGCGACACTACTAGGATTTCATGGAGGATGCTAATGAATGATGTTAGCTATATTTTAAAAGAAGCAAGAGATCAAGGGCGTTTAACCAGTCTTGATTATGCTAAGGCTATCTTTGATGATTTTATAGAACTACATGGGGATCGTAATTTTCGTGATGATGGTGCTATTATAGGTGGAATTGGGCGGCTAGATGGTCAGGCAGTGACGGTTGTTGGGATTCAAAAAGGAAAAAACCTTCAAGATAATCTCAATCGTAATTTTGGTCAACCTCATCCTGAAGGGTATCGTAAAGCCTTACGCTTGATGAAACAAGCAGAGAAGTTTAATCGTCCTGTCGTTACCTTTATCAATACTGCAGGAGCTTATCCTGGTATTGGTGCCGAGGAGCGAGGACAAGGAGAAGCAATTGCTCGGAATTTACTAGAAATGAGTGATTTAAAGGTTCCTATTATTGCTATTATTATTGGTGAAGGTGGCTCTGGTGGGGCACTTGCCTTGGCTGTAGCAGATAAGGTTTGGATGTTAGAACATAGTATTTATGCCGTTTTAAGTCCTGAGGGATTTGCTTCTATTTTATGGAAAGATGGCACTCGAGCAGCGGAAGCAGCGGAATTGATGAAAATAACAGCAGGCGAACTTCTACGTATGGGAGTGATTGATAAGGTGATTCCTGAACGTGGCTATTTTTCATCTGAGGTGATTACCATGTTGAAATCAGATCTAATCGAAACTTTTAAGGAGTTACAAGCCTTAAGTGCAGAAGATTTAGTTGATGCGCGTTATCAAAGATTTAGAAAATATTGAGAGACTGGGATTTGAATCCAGTCTTTTTTGCTCTATTAAAACTCATGGTCGATGGTAATAAAAAACCAGACTGGCTTAATGAGCCAAATCTGGATGTTTACTTAATTAGGAGAGATGACAGAGATGCCTCCCATATATGGACGAAGTACTTCAGGAATTGTGACAGAACCATCTTCATTTTGATAGTTTTCAAGAATAGCAGCAACGGTACGGCCAACAGCAAGTCCTGAACCGTTTAAGGTGTGAAGAAGTTTCACTTTACCATCAGCTTCATCTCGGTAGCGAATTTGAGCACGACGAGCTTGGAAATCTTCGGTGTTTGAGCAACTTGAGATTTCACGATAAGTGTTTTGGGCTGGAATCCACACTTCTAGATCGTAAGTTTTAGCAGCTGAAAAGCCCATATCTCCTGTACAGAGAGCTAAAACACGGTAAGGTAAGCCAAGTTTTTGAAGGATATTCTCTGCATTGGCAGTCATTTTTTCCAATTCTTCGTAGGATTCTTCTGGTTTAGCAAATTTAACCATCTCAACTTTATGGAATTGGTGGAGTCGAATCAGACCACGTGTGTCACGCCCAGCAGATCCTGCTTCAGAACGAAATGATGGGCTCATAGCAGTAAAGTAGATAGGAAGCTCTTTACTATCTAAAATTTCATTACGATAGTAGTTTGTTAGTGGGACTTCAGCTGTTGGGATAAGAACGAAGTTAGTTCCATCTAGCTCAAAAGTATCTTCTTTGAATTTTGGATACTGTCCTGTACCAAACATAGAGTCATGATTGACCATATAAGGTGTAATGATTTCTTGGTAGCCTTCTGCAATATGTTCATCCAACATGAAGTTGTAGAGAGCGCGCTCTAAACGAGCACCTAAGTTCTTATAAAAGAGGAAGCGGGCGCCTGTTACTTTTGCACCACGTTCCCAGTCCAAAATATCAAGGTCTTCTCCTAAGTCCCAGTGTGCTTTAGGTTCAAAGGTAAATTCACGAGGAGTTCCCCAACGACGAACTTCGACATTATCTTCCTCGTCAGCGCCGACAGGAACAGAATCGTGTGGTGTATTAGGAAGAATTGTGATGATTTGGTTGAGTTGCTCATCAATAGTAGCTAACTCAGTATCAATAGCTTTAATGTCAGCGGATAAGGTTTGCATGGCAGCAATTTGCTGACTAGCATCTTCTTTGTTACGTTTAGCTTGGGCAATAGCATCAGATGCAAGATTACGTTCAGCTTTAGCGCTCTCAGCTTTGACTAATAATTCACGACGTTTTTCATCAAGTGCTTTTAATTCTAGTAGTGTTTTCTCTTCAACACCACGAGTTGCTAATTTTTTAGAAACCGTATCAAAGTCACTGCGGATACGTTTAAGATCTAGCATAAAGTATACTACCTAGGGCTTTTTAGGATTTTGTTATAGCCCTGATTCCATTTTCTCTCGTAGGGGTAATGGAATCATCCTTTCTATTTTATATAAAAATAAGCACACTCAAGTTAGTTGCTGGAACGCTCATGCGCGGTTCCATCCAGCTTCACCTTAGTGCACTTAATGGTTATCATATTGTTAAATGAACGGTAGAATTTCACTCGTTTCCTTTACCTGCTCGCAGCAACCGCAGGCTTTCTGCAAAAGTAGCAGAGTTACTTATCCGTTTCTACCATTATACTAATTTTTTTCTTTTTTTGCAAACAGCTGTCCAATTTTTTGTAAGAGTGTAGGGAAACGAACAACCTTATCATTTCCAATAGCATCACGAGCAATCTTTAAAATTTTACCTGAGTCTTTAGAGGCAAAGAGAAACTTGCCACTATCTGTATAAACTTCAAAATGTCGGCTAACTTTTTTGCCACTAACGTTAGCTCCAATTTGAATGATAGTATTCCAAGGAATTTGAATGTAGCGCTCGACATTACTATCTGGATAAAATTCTAAGGCTTTATCACCAAGAAGGAATTTTCCGACCTTACCTCCTGCAGCGGTCATATAAGAAACCCCTGTTGTTTGTAGGCTAACTGTTTTATTGAGTGATTGTGCCATATGTACTCCTTTCGTTTTTATCTATTTTACCAAAAATACTAGGGGAACAAAAAGAGATTGGAGCATAAAGTTCCAATCTCTTTTAATTACATGATACCGAAGAAACGCGCTGCGATACCAACGATAAAGAGTGCAATAATAATAGTAATTGGTGATACTTTTTTCTTAAGCAACCACATACATAGGAAAGTTAGAAGAAGTCCCATCAAACCAGGAATAAGTGAGTCTAAGTTTTGTTGGAAAGTTGTCACTTTTTCAGGCGTTTGAGACAATCCTTGACCAACTTGTTCAAAGGCTTGACGAATACCTTCTCCACCTTCAGGGAGCTCATCCCAGTGGATATAAGCTTTTTCATCTAATTGTACAGATGAAACGTTGAAGGCAAAGTTGATAGATACCCAACGTTGTACCAGTGCAGCCAAGATAAACATCCCTAGGATAGAAGCTCCTTTGGTAACATCTTGTAGGATACCACCAGACATATCTTTAGTAATTTCAGAACCAGCTTTATAACCAAATTCTTGAGTGTACCATAAGAAAGCCATACGGATAGCATTCCATAGAACGAAGAAGAGGATAGGTCCCATGATATTACCACTGACAGCAAGTGAAGCACCCAGTGCACCAAGGATAGGACGTACTGTAAACCAGAATACTGGATCTCCGATACCAGCAAGAGGTCCCATCATCCCGATTTTAACCCCTTGGATAGCAGCATCATCAATTTCAGCTCCGTTTGCTTTTTCTTCTTCAAAAGCAAGGGTTACCCCCATAATAGGAGCAGCAACATATGGGTGTGTGTTAAAGAATTCCATATGGCGCTCAAGTGCAGCCGCTTGTTCTTCTTTAGTAGTATAGAGTTTTTTAATAGCTGGGATAAGTGCGTAGGCCCAACCCAAGTTTTGCATACGTTCATAGTTCCAAGAACCTTGAAGGAAGGTAGAACGCCACCAAACTTTTTTACGATCAGCTACTGAAAGTTGAATTTTTTCTGACATGATAGATCTCCCTTCTCTTAGTAATCTTCTAAAATGTCGCCGATTGGATCATTTGAAGCAGATCCACCGCCATTACCTGATCCACCTTTTTTAGAAAGATTGAGGTAGATAAGAGCGATGGCAACACCGATAGCACCAAGACCGATAAGGGTGATGTCACCGATAGCAGCAAATACAAAACCAAGTGCAAAGAATGGCCATACTTCACGGGTAGCCATCATGTTGATAACCATAGCATAACCTACGGCAACCACCATACCACCACCAACGTTCATACCACCAATCAACCAATCAGGCATCGCTTCAAGAGCTGATTGGACTGCTTCAGTAGGAATAGCAAGAAGAAGAGCTGCTGGGATGGCGATACGAAGACCTTGAAGAGCAAGTGCCATTAAGTGGAAACGTTCTACACCAGCAATATTTCCTTCTTTAGCCGCTTTATCTGCACCATGAACAAGTGAAACAGATACTGTACGAACAAGTGTTGTGAGGAAAAGACCTGCAACGGCAAGTGGGATAGCAACCCCTTGCGCCACACCGATAGCATCACGTGAGAAGTCTCCACCTTTAATAAGGATAATAGCAGCTGCTACAGATGCTAGTGCAGCATCAGGAGCTACAGCAGCTCCGATATTAGCCCATCCAAGAGCAATTAATTGAAGTGATCCACCAAGCATAACTCCAGCTTCGAGGTGTCCTGTTACAAGACCGATAAGGGTACAGGCAATAATTGGTTGGTGGAATTGGAATTGGTCGAGGATACCTTCAAGACCTGCTAAGAAGGCAACAACAACGACCAAAATTGCAGAAATAATTGAAATATCTGACATGTTATGTAATCCTTTCGTTTTGGTAGATGAAAAATTTATTGAACGTTAGCTTTATTGATGAGTTCAAACAAGTCTTTTTTAGAGTCATTCGGTACTTTACGGACATCAAATTCGACACCTAAATCACGGAGTTTTTCAAAGGTTGCAACATCATCCTTATCCATAGAGAGAACGTTGTTGACCATTGTTTTTCCTGTGGAGTGTGCCATTGAGCCGACGTTTAGCTCTTTGATATCAACTCCACCTTCAATCGCTTCGAGGGCTTCTTGAGGTGTTTCAAAGAGAATGAGAGCATGTGTATTCCCAAAACGAGGATCTTTTGAGACCTCAATCAATTTCTTAATTGGAACAACATTAGCTTTGACATTACCAGGAGCAGCTTGTTTAATCAGTTGCTTACGAAGATCATCTTTTGCGACAGAGTCTGAAGCCACAATGATACGGTCTGCTTTAGAAGCAGGTGTCCATCCTGTTGCAACCTGACCATGTAAAAGACGTGTGTCGATACGGGCAAGATTGATTTTTAGCTTACCATCTCCAATAACTGTTCCTTCAGGGATAGCTCCTTGAGGTGCGGCAGTTTCTGTAGGGGCAGCACTAGCTTCTTCCGGTTGAAGTTCTTCAGGAAGGACTTTGATACCATCCTTAGCTTCTTTGATGATGTTTGCTGCGACTTGCTCTACACCAGCGTTGGCATCCATCATACGCTCAGTGTAAGCTTGAATCAGCATAGGTAAGTTGAGACCTGTGATGATGGCAAATTTTCGGTCGGGATTCTCTCCTGCGACACGGCTAGCTTGGTTAAATGGAGACCCGCTCCAAAGGTCAGCTAGAACTAATACCTCATCATCAGCATCAAATGCAGCAATGGCAGTGTTGAACTTAGCATATAAATCATCAGGTCCTTCGCTTGGCATAAAAGTGACAACTTGTACTTTTTCTTGATCGCCAAAGATCATAGAACCAGATTGATGAATGCCAGCAGCAAATTCACCATGGCTTGCGATAACGATTCCGATACCCATTCTTGTTCTTCCTCCTTATTAAAAATTTTTTCACTAGAATATCTAAAAATAATCTCCAGTCACCAATCAAGGCAATTCTTAGAGATCCTAATGAAAGATGAGAACAAAACAATTCTAAAGCGTTTTCAATAAAAAGTCAAGAAGTTTTGCAAATTATTTCATAAATTATCAAAATGATGACAGAAAAATAGACTTAATAAAGTTGGAAAAAGTCCTTTATTAAGCCTATTTCAGAGAAAAAAATAAAATATTAAAAATATTCTACAAAAATAACTTTTCTAATTGTTTGGCAACACCATCTTGATTATTATCAAAATCTGTCATTTGGTCTGCGTAAGGAAGAAGGATCTTGTTAGCATTTTTCATAGCATAACCTACTTTGGCAAAAGCTAGCATCTCGGTGTCATTATGCTCGTCACCAAAGGCAATCAAATCATCTTGAGATTTATTTAAGGCTTTTAAGAGATAATGGAGTGCGTATGCTTTGTGGACTCCTTTAGGAGAGCATTCAAGAATATTAAGTGGCCCACCCCAAGAATCAACTTCGATAGCATCATTTAAGTGCTTTTTAATATCTAAAGCCAATTGGTATTTATCTTTAGCACGCGTTTGCATCAAAAGAGCATTAGGATCACGAGTAATTTTTTCTGGAATCAATACCATATTTGGTGTCACTTTCTTAACACCAAATAGTTCTGGTTTTATAGTATCTGGGTGATGGTTAGTGACGTAGAAATTTTTGCGGTATTCACTGGCAATGAAGTCCATCTCAAAACTTTTTTCGTGTTTTAGAACTTCAAAGAGATACTTCTTATCAATTTTGATGCTATGCTCCCATTCCCATTTTTTTTCAGGAATATGAGTCAGTGAGCCATTGAAATTAATCATAGGAGTTGTTAAGCCTAATATTTTGTAATATTCAATAGCCATGCGGTAAGGACGGCCCGTGGTAATAATGACGAGGTGTCCTTGTTCTTGGATTTTCTTAATGGTTTCGATAGTATAGTCAGAGATGGTATTATCACTTTGTAATAAGGTACCATCCAAGTCAATAGCAATTACTTTTTTTGTCATGGGCTTATTATATCAAAAATAAGGATGAAGATAAAGTTAGATGAAGTGTGTTATAATATCTATTAAAGAAAGGTTCGTTTAGGAGTAATTAAATATGAAGAAAAATTTATTGATTCATTTATTTTTTATGCTGATTTCAGCAAGTATTTTACGTTATAATTTGCAAGGACCAAACCTTATTTGGAATATGTTTTTAGCCTTAGTGGCACTAGATTTTGCAGTGATAGCGCATTGGAGTAAACAAGGGATTTTAAAGGTTATTGCGACAGGACTGTGGCTATTTTTTTATCCTAATACGTTTTATATGGTAACAGATATTGTACATATGCACTTTGCCAGCACCGTTTTGTGGCAAAGAGAGAGTATGATTTTATTTATGCTCTATGTGCCTAGTATCTTTTTTGGGGTTATGGCTGGTGTTGAAAGTGTTCGCTTAATTTTTGAAGCGTTTAAGCTACAGTCTTATGTTTTACGATTGTTGGCCATTGGTGGCTTATCATTTATTTCGAGTTTTGCGATTCATATTGGACGTTATGCTAGATTAAATTCATGGGATATTTTTACCCGTCCGATGATTGTTGTTAAGGAAATAGTAGAAGTGGTTTCGTGGGAGGCGCTACCTTTTATTTTAGGATTTACCTTTATCCAGATAATGGTCTTGGTATTTGCAGAGAAAGAATAAAAAAGGAGAAACATTCCTTGAAAAAGGAATGTTTTTTTTGTATAATTGAATAATGTTCGGAAAAAAGGAGAATCCAAATCAAATGGAAAAGTTTTTTAACTTAAAAGAGCATAATACCACAGTTCGTACAGAAATTTTTGCTGGTATTACTACTTTCTTTGCAATGTCGTACATTCTCTTTATCAACCCATCTATTTTGGGTGCAGCAGGGATGCCGACACAAGCTGTTTTTCTAGCAACGATTATTGCTAGTGTTATTTCAACCTTAATTATGGGACTCTTTGCTAATGTCCCTTATGCTTTAGCACCAGGTATGGGGTTAAATGCTTTCTTTACTTATACGGTTGTTTTTGGTTTAGGCTTTTCTTGGCAAGAAGCGCTAGCTATGGTCTTTATCTGTGGTTTGTTTAACATCTTTATCACAGTAACTAAGGTGCGTAAAAGCATTATTAAGGCCATACCAGTTAGTTTACAACATGCTATTGGTGGAGGGATCGGTGTTTTTGTTGCCTACCTAGGATTTAAAAATGCTAATTTAATTACCTTCTCAACCTCTGCAAGTAACATCATTACAGTCAATGGTGTCGCACCAGCAGATGCAACGGCAAAAACATTTGAAAATGGTGTGTCATCTGTTTTTGGTAATGGTGGTGTTGTCCCAGCTATTTCAACCTTTACGGATCCAAGTGTTTTACTGGCAGTCATTGGGTTAATTTTAACAGCATTTTTAGTCATTAAAAATGTTCGTGGTGGTATTCTTTTGGGGATTGTTGTGACGACATTGATCGGTATTCCTATGGGAGTAGTTGACCTATCAGCAATTGATTTTGCTAACAATCATATTGGTACAGGGTTTAAAGAGTTGGGGACAACTTTCCTTGCAGCCTTTGGCGGCATGAGCTCACTCTTTAGTGATTCTAGTCGTTTACCTCTTGTTTTGATGACGATTTTTGCCTTTAGTCTTTCAGATACCTTTGATACTCTAGGAACCTTTATTGGAACAGGCCGTAAAACAGGAATCTTCTCAGCAGAAGATGAAGCAGCACTTGAAAATAGCACAGGGTTTAATTCCAAGATGGACCGTGCTCTTTTCGCAGATGCGATTGGAACATCTATCGGTGCTATTTTTGGAACATCTAATACGACGACTTATGTTGAATCAGCAGCAGGTATCTCAGCTGGTGGACGTACTGGTTTAACAGCTGTTTCTACAGCAGTTTGTTTCCTACTTTCTATTCTTATCTTGCCATTCATTGGTGTTGTGCCAGCAGCGGCGACTGCACCAGCCTTAATCATTGTTGGTGTGATGATGGTATCTTCATTCCTAGATGTTGATTGGCAAAACTTTGAAGAAGCTCTTCCAGCTTTCTTTGCAGCCTTCTTTATGGCACTTTGCTACTCGATTTCATACGGGATTGCAGCCGCATTTATTTTCTATTGCTTGGTTAAAGTCGCTACTGGAAAATCTAAAGATATCCATCCTATTTTGTGGGTGGCAACCGGTTTATTTATTTTAAACTTTGTTATCTTAGCCATCTTATAGGATGTTTGGAGAGAAGCTCAAGCTTCTCTTTTTTCCTTGCTTTCTTTTAGCTGTGGCATTAGAAAGAGAATTCTGATATAATTTCCTTATGTTTAAAAGTCATAACGAAGAAGAACTAATGGCTATTGGTCAAAAAATAGGTCAAGTTCTTAAAAAACAAGATGTAGTAGTATTAACAGGAGATCTGGGTGCTGGAAAGACAACCTTGACCAAAGGCTTGGCGCGTGGTTTGGGGATCACCCAAATGATTAAAAGCCCCACTTACACTATAGTTCGTGAATATGAGGGGCGACTTCCCTTATATCATTTAGACGTCTATCGTATTGGAGAAGATCCTGATTCTATTGATTTAGATGAATTTCTTTTTGGTCAGGGTGTCACAGTGATTGAGTGGGGAGAGCTTCTTAATGATAGCTTACCAAGTGATTATCTGGAGGTTGTAATCCGCAAGGTTGATGATGGTCGTTGTGTGAGTTTATCTGCAAGTGGCCCACGTTCAAAAGAAGTTATTGGAGACCTTGGATGACAGAAACAACCTTAGATATTATAGAAGCAAGTCCACTTGATGCAGAAGCATTATTAGAAGCCTTATTACTCATTAAGGAAGAGACGGACTACATTGCTTGGCAGACTTCTAGCGATTCCTTTACAAAAGAAGCATTGAAAGATTTTCTAGAATGGTCTAGTGCGTCGACTAATAATATTTGTCTCGTGGCTAAAACACCAGAGACTATTTTGGGACTGATTAATATTAAAGGAGAAGAAGATCCTGCCTTATCTCATATAGGTGATGTTTTTATTGCTGTTAAAAGAGATTATTGGGGGTACGGTATAGGGCAAGTTCTTTTGGAAACGGCTGTCAATTGGGCATTAGAAACAAGAGAGATTAGACGCTTGGAGCTGACAGTTCAAAAGCGCAATAAACGGGCTATCCATATTTATGAAAAGTTTGGTTTTGAGATAGAAGGTTTGAAAAAACGTGGCATAAGAACAAAAGATGGGGAGTTTTTAGATGTTTACTTGATGAGTAAGCTGATAAATTAGAGAGTCGTATGAAAATTGGTAGAAAAATTTTGTTAATGTTGGGTGCAATTTTTACACTTAGTTTGGTTGCACTAGGAGTCTATACTTCTAATATTTATGGTTTTTCAACAGAGGAGTTGTCAAAAACGTTTAAGGATTTTAATACCTCAGAAAATTCGGGGAGTCAGGATGTTATTAAGCAGACAAAGCCTTTTTCTATCTTGTTAATGGGAGTTGATACAGGCTCTGCTGATAGAACATCGAAATGGGAAGGAAATAGTGATTCAATGATCCTATTGACCATAAATCCTAAAACGAATCAGACAACTATGACAAGTTTAGAGCGTGATATTTTAATTAATCTTTCTGGACCTAAAAATAATGAAGCCACAAATTCTGAGGCGAAGCTAAATGAAGCCTATGCGGCTGGAGGAGCCCAAATGGCAATTATGACCATTCAAGATATGTTAGATATTACAATTGACAAGTATGTTCAGATTAACATGGAAGGTTTGGTACAGCTTGTTGATGCCGTAGGTGGTATCACCGTGACAAATGATTTTGATTTCCCTATTTCTATTGAAGCAAATGAACCTGCTTATACGGCAACTGTTGAACCAGGGACACATCATATCAATGGAGATCAAGCTTTGGTTTATGCGCGCATGCGTTATGATGATCCTGAGGGAGACTATGGTCGTCAACGTCGTCAACGAGAGGTCATCGCAAAAGTGGTCAAGAAGGTCTTAGCTTTAGATAGTGTGAGCAAGTACAAGGACATTTTAAAAGCAGTTAGTGGCAATATGCAGACTAATATTGAAATTAGCTCTTCAACCATTCCAAGCTTGTTAGGCTATAGTGATGCTTTGAAAAATATCAAGACCTACCAGCTAAAAGGTGAAGATGCTACCATTAATGGCGGTTCTTATCAGCTAGTCACTTCTGAACATTTATTAACTGTTCAAAATCGCATTAAGAAAGCACTAGGACTTAAAACTAGTAAAACTTTGACAACGACGGCAATCTTATATGAAGATTACTATGGTGGAAGTTTAGAGGGTAGCAGTGCTTATTCAGAGGATTTTGTAACAGATTCGTATTCTTCAGATCAGACTGTAGCCGATCAGACTTATACTCCAAGCACTGTTTATCAAGAGGCTCCGTCATCAGTTGGTCAATATCAACAAACTTATCAAGATACAACTACTTTACAACCGATTCAGTAGTCTTTTATAAAAATATCCCCTGACAGAATTTTCTGTTAGGGGATATTTTTATGAGTTTGTTTTTTGATAGTGTCCTAGAATGCGATTAATTTCAGAGATGTGGGCATCTTTTTCCTTTTCAAAATACCGCCATTTTTGCTGAAAATCTTGACCGTATTTTTGGAGTAATTGTGTTTGCTCTTGGATAATAACAAGGTTATTTTGGATATTATCTAAATCCGTTTTAGCTTCATCTAAATTTTTAAGACCTTCTTGAGCAAATTGTGTGATGTGGTCTCTTTTTTTATAAAGGGTATAGGCAAGAACAGCTGACCCACTGATTAAGGCAAAATGGGATAGTTTCAATTAAATCACCTCTTTGGAAATTGTTTTAGCTAACTCAGCTAGGGCTGTAAAGTCAGGCTCGTGTGTAGTGTAGTGAATAGCGATGCCATCGTTTTCATCAAATCGAGGAACAAGGTGGATATGTGTATGAAAAACGGTTTGACCTGCAATTTCCTCGTTATTAGCAATAATATTCATTCCCTTAGCCTGTGTAGCAGATTGAACGGCGCGGGCAATTTTAGGGATACGACTAAATAACTGTGCTGCAGCCTCTTCAGTCATCTCAAGTGTATTTCTAGCATGTGTTTTTGGAACCACTAAGGTGTGACCTTTGGTTGTTTGAGAAATATCTAAAAAAGCTAGCACTTGATCATCTTCATAAATTTTAGATGATGGAATTTCTCCAGCAATAATTTGACAAAAAATACAATTCTCCATATTGATTTCTCCTTTAGTTAAGTCTTTTTGTTATAATGATTATATCAAATTTTAGTGAGAAAACTTATGTTAAAAATCGAAAATCTAACAGGGGGATATGTCAATATTCCTGTTTTAAAAAATATTTCTTTTGAAGTAGCAGATGGAGAATTAGTTGGCCTGATTGGTTTGAACGGGGCGGGAAAATCAACCACCATAAATGAAATTATCGGATTATTACAACCTTATCAAGGAACGATTAGTATTGATGGATTACGTTTGTCTGATGATTTAGCAGCTTATCGAAAGAAAGTAGCTTTGATCCCAGAAACCCCAATTTTATATGAAGAATTGACGTTAAAAGAGCATCTTGAAACGGTCATTATGGCTTATGATCTAGACTATGAAAAAGCCATGGACCAAGCAAAGGAGCTGCTTAATCTTTTTCGCTTGACCGATCGTCTTGATTGGTTTCCTGTTAATTTTTCTAAGGGAATGAAGCAAAAGGTGATGATTATCTGCGCCTTATTGGTTGATCCTAGTTTGTTGATTGTGGATGAGCCGTTCTTGGGATTAGATCCCATTGCCATCGCCGATTTGACAAGGTTATTAGCTGAAAAAAAGAAAGCTGGCAAGTCTATCTTAATGTCCACTCATGTGCTGGATTCAGCGGAGAAAATGTGCGATCGCTTTGTCATTCTTCATAAAGGAGAAGTTAGAGCTAATGGTAGTTTGGAAGAACTTCGTCAACAATTTGGAGATCCTGAAGCAGATTTGACGGCCATTTATATGAAATTGACGAAAGAGGCTTAAAATGGTAGAAAATGCTTTTAGAAAAAGGCGACACGTTTTTAGACAGCAATCCTTGAAGTATCTGCGGTATGTCTTGAATGATCACTTTGTTTTAGTCTTAATGCTTCTACTAGGATTTGTATTGGTACAATACAGCCAATTATTGCAAAACTTTCCTAAGAATCCGTATCCTATTGCGCTTGTTTTATTTTCCGTCTCCTTGCTATTACCTTTTTTAGGTGGACCTGCCACTTATGTTCAGAAAGCCGATAAGCTCTACTTTTTGACAAAAGAAGAAGAGGTATTAAAAGAAGTTCGTAAGGCCTATCGGAGTAGTTTTTGGACTTATTCATCCCTTCAAACGGCAATCTTAGTTTTAGTCTTACCTTTATTTTTAAAATTAGGTTTATCGCTTATCCATTTTATTTTGTTTGTGATGAGTCTGATTATTTTACGTTACATCATCAGTCATTATAGAAAAAAAGCAAGTGTTGAGGGTGACTTCTTGAACTGGGATCGAGTAATAGCGATTGAGAATAAGCGTCAACGTAGAATTTTAAGTTTTTTTGCCTTGTTTACAACAGTTAAGGGCGTCAAAACAAGTGTTAAAAGAAGGGCTTATTTAGATTGGCTCTTATCTTTTATGCCTCAAGCTCACCGCTTTACTTGGGAAAATCTTCTGATTAGAGCCTTATTTCGTACAGGAGATTATTTTGGTTTGACCCTTCGCCTGTTTTTTATCTCCCTCTTAGTGTTACTTTTTCTTCCTCAAAAATTACTGGCAGTTGGTCTGACTCTGACACTAAATTATTTACTATTATTCCAGCTTTTAGGCTTATATCATGTTTATGATTACACCTATGCTCCGCGTTTATTTTCATTAGAAATATCTGATAAAAAGAAGGGCTTGTTGAATGTCCTAAGAGGCTTAGCTTATGTCCTTGTTCTTTTTGAAGTAATGGCTACAGGTTTTTCATGGTTTAGTTTAGGGTTGATTTTAGGCCAAGTGGTACTGGTTGAAATCTATTTAGCTTATAAAATCAGAAAGATTGTTGACTAAGTTCGTCAAAACGAGTAAAATAAATAATACTGTTGTTTTAGAAGGAGGAGTAGGTGTCATTGGAAGAAAATAATTTAGAATTGACGCCTTTAAAAGGCAAAAGTGGTAAAGCCTTTATTGGGACTTATCCAGACGGTCAGCGCATCTTTGTTAAAATGGATACGACACCAATCTTAGCAGCCCTAGCCAAAGAACAAATTGCTCCTCAACTATTATGGGCAAAACGTCAAGCTAATGGTGGCATGATGACGGCTCAAGAATGGTTACAAGGACGGATTTTAACCAAAGAGGATATGACTAGTAAGCAAATTGTGCATATTTTGTTACGTTTACATAAATCACGTCATCTTGTGAATCAGTTGTTACAACTAAACTATAAAATCGAAAATCCATATGATTTGCTAACAAGTTGGCAAGCTAGTGCACCAATTGACATTCAAAAAAATTCCTTTTTACAATCTGTCGCTCAAGAATTAAGAAAAACCTTGCCAGAGTTTGAGCAAGATCAAGCTACTATTGTTCATGGTGATGTGAAACATAGCAATTGGGTGATTACCACAAGTGGTCTGATTTATTTGGTTGATTGGGATTCTGTTCGTCTAACAGATCGTATGTATGACATTGCTTATTTGCTCAGCCACTATATCCCACGTCAGAATTGGAAGAGTTGGCTACACTATTATGGCTACCATACTCCTGAAGAGGTTTTGAGTAAGGTTAAGTGGTATGGACAATTTAATTATCTGTCTGAAATTGTGAAATTTTTTGCAATTGGAGATATGGAATACGTTAACAAGAAAATTTATGCATTACGCAAATTTAGGGAGCAGTTTTAATTATGCGCATGAGAAAACGTAAAGGTGCTGAGGATTTATTAGCTAATCATCCTCAGTACGTTATTACAAAACCAGAAGAAGCTAAGGGCCATTGGCATGAGGTTTTTGGCAATGATCATCCTATTCATATTGAAGTTGGATCAGGTAAAGGACGTTTTATCACAGGGATGGCAGCACAAAATCCTCATATTAATTATATTGGAATTGATATTCAATTATCGGTTTTGAGTTATGCTTTAGACAAGGTTTTGGAAGCTGATTTGCCAAATGTGAAGTTGTTATTAGTTGATGGTTCTAGCTTGACTAATTATTTTGCTGATGGTGAAGTTGATTTGATGTATCTTAACTTTAGTGATCCTTGGCCTAAAAAACGTCATGAGAAGCGTCGTTTGACTTATAAGAGTTTTCTAGATACCTATAAACAAATCTTACCTGAAAACGGTGAAATTCATTTTAAGACAGATAATCGTGGTTTATTTGAGTATAGTCTGGCAAGTTTTTCACAATATGGTATGTTATTAAAACAAGTTTGGTTGGATTTACATGCTAGTGACTATGAAGGTAATGTTATGACAGAGTATGAGGAAAAATTCTCTAACAAGGGTCAAGTGATTTATCGTGTGGAAGCTCAATTTTAAAATTAGCTTGCTAATATTATCAAAATGAGATATAATAGGGGCAAATTTTGTTCTTATTATTGATGGAGAGGTCGCATAGTGGCCGAGTGCGCACGCTTGGAAAGCGTGTAGTCCTTAACGGGGCTCGGGGGTTCGAATCCCCTCCTCTCCTTTAGTGAAATTACTAGTATAAAAGCTGACGACTAGTAAGGATAACAATATGAAAAAAAAGCTAGCTCATCACTAGCTTTTTTTACTAGAAAAAGGAAGGAAATGAAACAGAGATTTTTGAAAAGTTCATTGGAGTTAGGGTGTGTTTTTGGGATATTAGGAGCAGCTCTTTTTAGTTTAGGGCAAGCACCTAAAAAAACAAGCCTAACCTTAGATCAAGGTAAAATTCACTACACAGGTTATGTCCAAGATGATCGGCTAAACGGTCAAGGTAGTCTGGTTTACGATACAGGAGATCGGTATGAAGGGAATTTTAGCCATGGTAGTTTTGATGGAAAAGGAACCTTTACCTCAGCAGCAGGTTGGTCGTATCAAGGTGATTTTAAAAAAGGGCAAGCTCATGGTCAAGGAAAGTTAACCCTTGAGGATGGGCGTGTTTTTGAAGGAAAGTTTAAGCAAGGGATGTATCAAAAATGAGAATACAGTGGTTTTCTTTTGTCCGTATCATCGGTTTAGTTTTTGTCTTGGTTTACCATTTTTATAAAGATTTTTTACCTGGAGGTTTTATAGGCGTTGATATTTTCTTTACCTTTTCAGGCTATCTTATTACGGCTTTGTTGATTGATGAGTTTCAAAAAAAGGGAAAGATTGACTTACTTGGCTATTTTAGACGGCGTTTTTACAGGATTGTTCCTCCCTTGCTCTTTATGATTTTAATGTGTGTCCCGTTGACCTTAGCCCTTCGTGATGACTTTAGAGCTTCTATTGGAAACCAAATCTTAGCTGCGCTTGGATTTGTCACTAATTTTTATGAAATACGTTTAGGAAGTCATTATGAGGCGCAGTTTGCTCCCCATTTGCTGTTGCATACGTGGAGTTTGGCTGTGGAGGTGCATTACTATATTTTATGGGCTATCGCCTTGGTTTTACTTGGTCAGCTCAAGTGGGTTAAAAAAAACTTTAAAAAAGTTGTGGCTTTTTTATCCATTCTGTTAGGTTTAGCTAGCTGGGCGCTGATGGTTTTTGGTCAGCAGACTGGGGTAGAGCAATCTGTGCTTTATTATTCTAGCTTCAGTCACGCTTATCCGCTATTTTTAGGAAGCTTTCTAGCGACTGTTGTTGGGATTCGTGAAAAAAGTGTCTATTATCAAAAACTAGCTCAAATTTTACCAATAAAGACAATTATCATCGGACTAGGTCTTAGTCTTATGGGGTTAGTGAGTTTAGCGCTTTTTCTTAGTTTCACCAATCCTATTACATATAGTGTTGGCTTTTTAGCTGCTAGCTTGTTGGCGACTCTGTTTATTGTATGCACTAGAGTTTTAAATGATAAGTTACCGAAGACATCAGAGCCTGTCTGGGCAACTATTTTAGCTGCAATTTCCTATGGTATTTACCTCTTTCATTGGCCAATTTATCAAATTACCAAAGAACTGATGCCACATGAAATAGCGGTGTTTGTCACACTCATTTTTTCCAGTCTTTTGGCTGCGATTTCCTTTTATGTCATCGAACCCTTGTTGATGGGGAGAAAACCAGATTTTCTGAAACAAAATCCGAAATGGTTAAATCAGACCTTGATGTTATTGATGGTCACGGTTGTGTTATTATCAACCATCACAACGATCACTATTGCTCAAAAGGCTCCAAAATTAGGACATTTTGAGTCTGGGATGTTAGATAAAGGCTTACGCCAATCAGCAACCAGTTTAGCCACGACACGGCGCTTAGTAGAGGTCTCAGGACAGTCAAGTTCTACAGTGGTGGCAGAAAACTATGACAATGTCATGGTGATTGGCGATTCAGTTGCCTTAGATGCCTTTGAAACCATGCCTGGCGCTTTGGGAAATGCCATTATTGATACTCAGGTGAGTCGTAGTTTTGATATGGCTTATGAGATCTATCAAAACCATATTGATAATGGAACTTTGCCTGATTTTGTCGTTTTAGCAGTGGGGGCAAATTCTGTTTATGACTATGAAAATGATGTGATGCAATTTGTCAATGCGTTGCCAGAAGACAAGCACTTAGTATTGGTAACCCCTTATAGCCGTGATGAGTATCCAGAGGAAACAAAGGCAACGGTAGAGTTTGAGCGGAGCCTTGTTGGTCAGTATGACCGTGTGAGCATTGCAGACTGGTATCAAACAGCTATTGATTATCCTGAAATTTGGGAGGGTTCAGATGGGATGCACTTTTCTCATACCGCAGAAACCAGTCTTAAAGGGTCAGATTTGTTTATCCAAACCATTAAAGATGCCCTTGCTCCCTTTAAAACAGGAGGGGAAGGCACAGTTTTAGATAGTACCTTGATTGTTGGTGACTCAGTGGCTGTTCATGCTGGAGATGCTCTGACTGCCAAATTTCCAACGGCTATCATTGATAGCCAGTCTAACCGTAATTTAGCAGATGCGGTAGAAATTGTGAAAAATTATATTGCTAATGGTAGTTTACCAAAGAATTTGGTCTTAGCTGTTGGCGTGAATGAAATCACAAATTTCAAGGAAGTCTTAGATGATTTGTTAGCCCAGTTACCTAGTGGGAAACGCTTGGTTTTAGTCACGCCTTATAATGGAAATTATGTGGATGAGCCGACAGCTACGGTTAATCAATTAAAAGAATATGAATTACAGTTAGCAAAAAAATATTCGTATATCACTGTGGCAGATTGGTCTAAGGTTGCTAAAGAGCACCCTGAAATTTGGGAAGGAACAGACAAGGTGCACTTTGATCACGAAGTTGGGTTTGAAGATTATGAGATGCTAGCGCTCGCATCAGGTTATTATGTTGATAACATTGCTGCTGCTTTAGAGAAAGCACAAACCAAAGAAGGGAAGTAGGGCATTAAAAACAGCTCTCAGTCTGTTATTAATCTTTTTACTTGCAATCTTGGGATATTGTGATATAATATGTAAAAATCATATGAGAAAGGGGCGGAGTAAGAACTTCGCCTCTATCTGTGTTCAAAAAGTAAGAAAAGGAGGGAGATGTCATCGCTACAATTGTTGACATTGTAACAGAAATTGTTGCACCTGCTATTGTTGAGCCCTTTGAGTTGGTTGATGTCGAGTATGAAAAGATGGGAGGAGACTATATTCTCAGCATCTTGGTTGACAAGCCAGAAGGGATTACGGTTGAAGATACAGCAGATTTAACAGAGATTATCAGTCCCTTGTTAGATACTATCAAGCCTGATCCATTTCCAGAGCAGTATTTTCTAGAGATTTCTAGCCCTGGTTTGGAGCGTCCGCTTAAAACAAAAGAAAGCCTAGAAGCTGCGATTGGTCAATATATCAATGTGAGTCTCTATAAGGCAATTGATAAAGTCAAGATTTTTGAAGGGGACTTAGTTGCCTTTGATGGTGAAACCTTGACGATGGATTATATGGATAAAACGCGTAAAAAAACTGTTGAGATTCCCTATAAGACGGTTGCAAAAGCTCGTCTTGCGGTTAAACTTTAAGAAAGGAATGACCCGCCAGCATTAGGTCGGGTATAAAACTATGAGCAAAGAAATGTTAGAAGCCTTCCGTATTTTGGAAGAAGATAAGGGCATTAAAAAAGACGACATCATTGATGCCGTTAAAGAATCATTGAGATCAGCTTATAAACGTCGTTATGGCCAATCAGAAAGTGCAGATATCACTTTTGATGAAAAGACTGGTGATTTTCAAGTATATACAGTCCGTGAGGTTGTTGAGGAAGTTTTTGATAGCCGACTAGAAATTAGCTTAAAAGATGCACTTGCCATCAACAGTGTTTATGAACTAGGTGATCGTATTCGTTTTGAAGAGTCTCCAAAAGAATTTGGTCGTGTAGCTGCTCAGTCTGCCAAACAAACTATCATGGAAAAAATGCGTCGTCAAACGCGTGAGATTACTTTCAATGAGTATAAACAACATGAAAGTGAAATCATGTCTGGAACAGTGGAGCGTTTTGATGATCGTTTCATCTATGTCAATCTCGGCAGCATTGAAGCACAGCTCTCACGTCAAGATCAAATTCCAGGTGAGACGTTCAAATCTCATGATCGCATCGATGTTTATGTGTATAAAGTAGAAAACAATCCTAAGGGTGTTAACGTTTTTGTGAGCCGTAGCCATCCAGAATTTATCAAACGTATCATGGAACAAGAAATTCCTGAAGTCTTTGATGGGACAGTTGAGATTAAAAGTGTGGCGCGTGAAGCAGGAGATCGGACAAAAGTTGCGGTTGTCAGCCACAACCCTAATGTAGATGCAATCGGAACGATTGTTGGGAAACAAGGCTCAAATATCAAAAAAGTCATTAGTCGTTTCCATCCAAAACGTTTGGATCAAAAGACAGGTCTCTTGGTGCCTGTTGAGGAAAATATTGATGTCATCCAATGGGTAGCCGATCCAGCTGAGTTTATCTACAATGCGATTGCTCCTGCTGAAGTGGATCAAGTAATCTTTGATGATGAAAATAGCAAGCGTGCCACAGTTGTCGTACCTGATAATAAGCTGTCATTAGCCATTGGACGTCGTGGTCAAAACGTGCGCTTAGCTGCTCACTTAACAGGATTTAGAATTGATATTAAATCAGCTAGTGAGTATGAAGCACTAGAAGCTGAAGCTTTAGAAGAGCCAGCTACAGAGGAAGTTTTAACAGAAGTTAGCGAAATAAGCTCTGAAGATTAAGATAAAGAGAGGTGTTTTATGGCAAAAACAAGAAAAATACCTTTAAGAAAATCTGTTGTATCTGGTGAAATTATTGATAAACGTGATCTCCTTCGTATTGTAAAAACTAAGGAAGGTGAAATTTTTATTGATCCGACGGGTAAAAAAAATGGGCGTGGTGCTTATATTAAGTTGGACAATGAAGAAGCTCTTTTAGCTAAGAAAAAACAAGTTTTCAACCGCAGTTTTTCACTAGAAGTTCCTGAGAGCTTTTATGATGAGTTGATTGCTTATGTAGATCATAAAGTAAAAAGAAGAGAGTTAGGTCTTGAATAATTCACAACAATTGTCAAATCTTTTAGGTTTGGCTCAGAGGGCAGGAAAGGTCATTTCTGGCGAAGAACTGGTGGTGAAAGCCATTCAAACAGGTCAGGCAAAATTGGTATTTCTGGCTTCAGATGCTGGACCAAATTTGACAAAAAAGATCACAGATAAATGTCACTACTATGAAATAGAAGTCTCTCAAGTGTTTACTGCACTTGATTTAAGCATTGCCATTGGCAAGAGTCGTAAGACGATCGCCATTAGTGATGCTGGATTTTCAAAGAAAATGAGGACTCTTATGGCATAACGGAAATAGGAGGACAAGATTTGTCTAAGAAAAGATTATATGAAATTGCCAAAGAACTTGGCAAAACAAGTAAAGAAGTTGTTGAAAAAGCACAGAGTTTAGGCTTTGAAGTTAAAAGTCATGCTTCTGGTCTAGAAGCTGATCAAGCTAAACGTTTAGTGGAAAGTTTTTCAGCTAAACAGGCTGAGTCAAGCACTGTGGTCAAAAAACAACCAGCTCCTCAAGTAGAGGTGAAAAAAGAGGAAAAAGCTGTAGCCTCACCATCTGAGACGACAGTTTCTGCTAAACCAAAAAGCAGGAATTTTAAAGCAGAGCGTGAAGCTAAAGCAAAAGCGCAAGCAGAGCGTCAAAAACAACAAAAAGGTCAATTCAATAAAGATAGAGACCGCAATAAAAAACGTCACGATCATCGTAAAGGCTCTGAATCACTTCAAGCAACAGCAAAACCTCAACCTGCTAAACAGCCACCTAAATCACAAGAAGTTAAAACTAAGATTGACTTTAAGGCTCGTGCCGCAGCGTTAAAAGCCGAGCAAAATGCGGAGTACTCACGTCAAAGTGAGGAGCGCTTCCGTAAAGAGCAAGAAGCTAAACGTTTAGAAGCTCAAAAAGCAGAGCAAGCGCGTCAAGAAAAAGAAAAACGCGAACGCGAAGCTGCTCAAAAAGCGGCTGAGGCTAAAAAGGTAGCTGTAAAACCAGCACCAGTAGTGGTAGAAAAACCAGTACAGGTCACAGATAATCGTCGTAAAAAACAGGTGCGTCCAGAAAAATCACGTGACTTTAGTCGTGAGAATGAAGATGGACCAAAACCAAGCAAAAATAAGAAAAATTGGAATAGTCAAAACCAAGTGAGAAATCAAAGAAATAGTAACTGGAATAAGAACAAAAAAGGTAAGAATAACCGTAATAGCAACCAAGCTCCAAAACCAGTAACGGAGCGCAAATTCCACGAATTGCCAAAAGAGTTTGAATATACTGAAGGCATGACGGTTGCTGAAATTGCAAAACGTATCAAACGCGAGCCAGCAGAGATTGTTAAAAAGCTCTTTATGATGGGCGTTATGGCAACTCAAAACCAATCTCTTGATGGAGATACCATTGAACTCTTGATGGTGGATTATGGGATTGAAGCTAAGGCTAAGGTTGAAGTCGATAATGCTGATATCGAGCGTTTCTTTGTGGATGAGGATTACCTCAATCCAGAAAACATGGTAGAGCGTGCCCCAGTCGTTACCATTATGGGACACGTTGACCATGGTAAAACCACTCTTTTGGATACCCTTCGTAATTCACGTGTGGCAACAGGAGAAGCTGGTGGTATCACACAGCATATCGGAGCTTACCAGATTGAAGAAAATGGTAAGATGATTACTTTCCTTGATACACCTGGTCACGCTGCCTTTACTTCAATGCGTGCCCGTGGTGCTTCTGTAACGGATATTACCATCTTGATTGTTGCCGCAGATGATGGGGTGATGCCACAGACGATTGAGGCCATCAACCACTCTAAAGCAGCTGGTGTTCCAATCATTGTTGCGATTAACAAAATTGATAAGCCGGGGGCTAACCCAGAACGTGTGATTGGTGAGTTGGCAGAACATGGTGTTATTTCAACAGCATGGGGTGGTGATTCTGAGTTTGTTGAGATTTCTGCCAAGTTTGGTCAAAATATTGAAGAATTACTGGACACTGTTCTTTTAGTGGCTGAAATGGAAGAGCTTAAAGCTGATCCTACAGTTCGTGCCATCGGTACGGTTATCGAGGCTCGTCTTGATAAAGGAAAAGGTGCAGTGGCTACTCTTCTTGTTCAACAAGGAACACTTAATGTTCAAGACCCAATTGTTGTGGGAAATACTTTTGGACGTGTTCGTGCCATGACCAATGACCTTGGCCGTCGTGTTAAAACAGCTGCACCATCTACACCTGTTTCCATTACAGGTCTTAATGAAGCTCCAATGGCAGGCGATCATTTTGCGGTTTATGAAGATGAAAAAGCTGCGCGTGCAGCGGGTGAAGAGCGTGCCAAACGTGCCCTTCTCAAACAACGTCAAAACACGCAACGTGTTAGCTTAGAGAACCTCTTTGATACGCTTAAAGCAGGTGAGGTGAAATCTGTTAACGTTATCATCAAGGCAGATGTTCAAGGTTCGGTAGAAGCCCTTGCTGCTTCCCTTCTCAAGATTGATGTTGAAGGTGTACGTGTCAATGTTGTTCACTCAGCAGTAGGAGCAATCAATGAGTCTGACGTCACTCTTGCTGAAGCAAGTAATGCCGTTATCATTGGCTTTAACGTTCGTCCTACCCCACAAGCACGTCAACAAGCAGAAACAGATGAAGTAGAAATCCGTTCACACAGCATTATCTACAAAGTGATTGAAGAAGTAGAGGATGCGATGAAAGGAATGCTTGATCCTGAGTATCAAGAAAAAGTCATCGGGGAAGCCCTTATCCGTGAAACCTTCAAAGTATCCAAAGTTGGAACTATTGGTGGATTTATGGTTATCAATGGTAAAGTCACTCGTGACTCTAAAGTTCGTGTGATCCGTGACGGTGTGGTTGTCTTTGATGGTGCTTTAGCCAGTCTGAAACACTACAAAGATGATGTTAAAGAAGTTACCAATGGTCGTGAAGGTGGTCTTATGGTTGAAAACTATAATGACCTTAAAGTGGACGACGTCATTGAAGCTTACATCATGGAAGAAATCAAGCGTTAAGCAAGATAAAAAAGAGACTGGGAGCCTCTCCTGGTCTCTTCGATTAAATCAAGAGAAAGGATAAAGATATGGCAAATTCATTTCGTACAGACCGTGTAGGGATGGAGATCAAACGTGAAGTCAATGAGATCCTTCAAAAGAAAGTTCGTGATCCACGCGTAGCTGGTGTGACCATCACGGATGTGCAGATGCTGGGAGATCTCTCAATGGCTAAGGTGTATTATACCATTATGAGTGATTTGGCTTCTGATAATCAAAAAGCACAAATTGGTCTAGAAAAAGCCAAAGGGACTATCAAGCGCGAGCTTGGGAAAAACCTCACACTTTATAAAATTCCTGACCTAACATTTGAAAAAGACGAATCTATTGCTTACGGCAATAAGATTGACCAAATGTTGCGTGACTTAGAAAAACGTGATTAAGAAAAATGACCTCAAAATTGAGGTCATTTTTGGGTTTCTCTACTGAATGCAGCAATATTGTCATAAAACCTGATAAGCTAGCTTATCAGGTTTTATTGATGTTTAGTTTTCTTTACGTTTCCAGAATACTAGTCCTGATCCGATAAGGGCTAGTCCTGTGAGGACATATGTCATAGAATGGTTTTCCCCTGTGGTTGGTAGTTGTGGGGTGTAGTGAGCAGATGTGCCACGGCGCTCAAGAACTTTTTGGCTTTCTTGTTGTGTCACACTTGCCTTGTGGGCTGTTTGGATTTGCTTAGCTGTAGGTGCTTGTGGTTTAGCTGGTTTGATAACTTGAGGAGAGTCAGTTTTTTCAGTGTTTTCTGGCTTGTTAGGTTTAGCTTGTTCACTGCCTTTAGGCTCATCAAGTTCTGGTTTATTATCTACCGTAGGTTTGTTATCTACTGTAGGTTTGTTATCTACTGTAGGTTTGTTATCTACTGTAGGTTTGTTATCTACTGTAGGTTTATTATCTACTGTAGGTTTTGTTGGTTCAGTTTTTTCTGTCTCGCTAGGTTTAGTAGTGTCTTTGATTTTGTCGATGTCAAGACTTGGTTTGTCCGTGCTAGGGCTATCTTTTGGCACAGCGATGATAGTGCCGTCTGGGAGAGTTGAGATAGTGTTATCTTTTGCCTTGTCTTCTAAGTCTTTGGCTACTTTGTAGTCAGCAAGGAGCTTGTCGTAGTTTGCTTTAGCTGTATCATAGGCAAGTTGTGCTTCATCAACTTCTTTTTGAAGTTGAGTGAGCTTGCTCTTAGCTGCTTCTAGCTCGGTTTTTGCTTGAGTGAGCTTGTCTTTGGCTTCTTGGTCAGCTTTTTGTGCGCTAGCCAGGTTTTCTTGTGCTGTGATTAGTGCTTGATAGTTTGTTTTAGCGGTTTCAAGCTGCACTTGGGCGTTTGCTAGGTCTTGTTTAGCTGTTTCTGTAAGGTTTGTTGCTTGTGTGAGTGCTGTTTGGCGTTGGTTAAGCTCTGCTTTTTGCGTATCAAGGTTTGCCTGCGCTTCTTGGACAGCTTTTTCTTGGCTAGCTAGTTGTTCTTTTAAGTTATCCAACTGGCTGTTTTGTGCGAGTTGAGTGAGTTTTTCTTGGGTTTGAGCTAGCTTAGCCTTGGCAGTGCTGAGATCAGTTTGTGCCGTTTTTAGGTTAGTTTCAAGGCTACTAATCTCTGCTTCTTTTTCAGCTGTTTTTTCTGCTAGGTTAGCTTGGTTTTTAAGGGCAAAGACGTAGGCGGCACGAGCTTTGTCCGCAGCATCGCTCACTTCACTTAGTACTGTCTGTTTACTTGTGATATTTGCTTGACTTTCGTTTAATGCTGATTTTAAAATGGCATCAACAGCTTCTGTTGTTTCTTGACCGAGGACGGCTTTATCATAGACAAAGTTAAAGGTTACAGCTGGTAAAAAGACGACAGGCGTCTCTGTGCCTTGTCTAACCATGACGGTTTCCCCCTTGTCGTTAGTGATAAAGTCAGGTTCAAAGTTAGAAGTATCTGTACCAATGGAGTCAAATGTACGACTAGTTTGTAATGTTGCCTGACTACCATCAGCTGAGAGACCGATACCGATAGGACCTGCTGCCATAAGTTCAGTAATACGGTGACCATAGTTCGATTTTTCACTACTTGTTTCAGTACGACCGATATTATTATAATCTGTAAACCACCCCAACAGTAGGTTGTAAGCGACAGCTTGGTCAGATAAGTAAGTGTAATTGACATCTAGATATGAGTCGGAGTCATAGGATAAGTTGCCATAGCCTCCTGCAGCATTTTCTAACCAATGAGCAAGTTTGTTAGGGTCGTAGCTTGATACGTCGTAAGCTTGTCTTAAATTAAAATCAGAAAGATTTAAATCGGTCTGATGGGTTAGTAGTCCTCTAGCGGCATTTTCTTCTGCTCGGGCAGCCGCGTAAGCGATGAGGTCTGAACTACTTGCATCGACGGTATCGGTCATACCATTGAGGCGTTTAAGCTCGTTGAGGTAGGCAACAAAGTATTCGGTAATCTTGGTGCTATTTGGGACATAAGTGACTGTGCCTTTTTCAGCATACTCTTTGGCTTGCTCTGCGGTTAGGTAGATGGTCTCTGTCCGTTCACCAGAGTAGATGGTAGCTGACATCTCTGGATGTTTATGTTTCTCCTCTACAACAGTAGGGGTTTGGGTAGTGAGGGTAACTGCTGCTTGAGCATTTAGCAGTTTTTCTGAGCGTTTTTGGAGTTTGTCATGCTGTGCTTGAGCGCTTTTTAGCTCCTTTTCAGCTGTCATGACTTCCCCAACTTTATCTAGATGGGCTTGCGCTAGCTCATCGACATTAGCACTGTTTTTTAGGGCATCAAGCACTGTTTTTGCGCTGTCTAGTTGACTAGAGTTGGTTGAGATCTTGTTTTCAAGAGTTGTCACTTCTGTTTGACTAGTGCTGAGGTCTTTCTGGAGTTGCGCTTTTGCTTGATCTTCTTGCTCTTGGGTGTTGTTGATAGTTTCTTGAGTGGCTTGATAAGTTGCTGTTTTGGCATCTAGGTTAGACTGGGCATTAGCCACTTGGTTAGCTTGTTGTGTATAAGCATCTTGTGCTTGCTTTTGCGCCTTTTCTGTCGCATCAATTTGGCTAGTCGCTTGAGCAACCGTTGTGCTTGCTGTGTCGATGTCTTTTTGTGCCGAAGCGATGTTTTCATCTGTGGCTTGTTTAGCTGTTTCACTAGCTTTAGCGAGGTTGTCTGTAGCAGTATCTGCATCAGCTTGAGCTGATGTTGTCTGTGCTTGTGCCTCAGCAAGTGCTTTTTCTTCTTGTGCTAGCGCTTGTTGAGATTGCTCAAGATTGCTTTTAGCTGTAGTAGCTGTGGTTTCAGCTTGAGCCACCTGTTTTTCAAGCTCTTGTGAGCTGGTCGTATTGACCTGGCTGGCTTGTTCAGGGGTGTTGGTGGTAGTTGTTTCATCTGCCAAGACCGTATTTGCCAAGCTAAAAGCTGCAAGTGTCGCAGTTGAGAGAGTTAGTGATTTAATAAGATTCTTTTTCATTGTTAGTAGCTGTTCCTTTCTTATCGTTTAAGGGATGACGTTAGATATCTAAGTGCTTTTCGTAGAGGTGATAGACCTCGTTCATTAGCTTATCCTCAAAGGTATGGTCGTCTAGACCTTCAACTGGTGTGTAGGCTACTCCAAGAATATCACTAGGAATTAAGATGTCGTCTGGAGCATAGTTGAGGATAGAAAAACGTTTCTCATGTTCTTTTAGAGTCGCCATTAACATACCTAACTCAATCATCACATTAGGTCTAGGGATGAATTTACCATTCTCTGCCAATTCCTCATCTTTGCTGAGAAGAACAATGCCATAGTTAGTTTCATAGATATCATTCTCTAGTTTTTTAGTAAGATGAAGTCCATTTTCAGGATGATCTTCCATGACCAGTACGTCAAATCCCCAAGCTTTTAAAAGTTTTTGAACCTTATTTTTATTCTCTCCGTTTTTAAAAGCATAGACAATAAAAATTTTTGGAGCATCCTCCTTAAACTTTTTTAATTCTTGATCAAGATGATTGAGACAATCTTTTAAATCCTGAGAGTTTCCTTGTAGCTGGAGCGTTTCGTTATTGTAACGATTGATAACATCTCCAGTTTTTAGTCGGATGCGGTCAACAATCTTTCCAGTTGGTTGGAAAGATTCCTCAGTTACATCAAATGCCTTAGTTTTTTCTAGATAAATTTTTAGAAAAGGAAGACTCAAATTTTCATATACCATATATAACCTCCAAAAAATTTTTAAACTCTCTCTCTTTTCAAGAGAGTTTAATGTATAATACTCACATATTATACATTAAACTCATTGCCCTCCTTACTCTCTCAAGGGGAGAGGGGGGATTGAAGGGGTGTTCTAATTTTTAGGTAAATTCTCATTTAAATAAAAGTCGTTGACAAATGTCATCGTTTATTTTATACTATATCTACAAATGTAAACAACTAAAAAGAGGGGGAAGCTATGGCACATATATCACAAGCAGAGTGGGAAGTGATGCGTGTGGTTTGGACGAAAGAGGAAACGACCAGTAAAGAAATCGTCTCCATCTTGCAGGATAAGCAAGGCTGGTCTGTCTCGACCATCAAGACCTTACTGGCTCGTTTGGTGGAAAAAGAACATTTAAAGACAAGAAAGGTTGGGAATCGCTTTTTTTATCAAGCCAATCTATCTGAAAAAGAAGCCATTCATGAAGAAATTCAGCAAGTTTTTGATCGGTTCTGTTTGACTAAGCATCAAGCAGTTCTTTATCAGTTAATCAAAGAAACCCCCATGACTTTATCTGATATTAAAGCGATGGAAGTGCTTTTATTGGCAAAAAAAGGATCAGCAGTAGATGAGGTCACCTGTAATTGTATCAAAGGCCAATGTCAGTGTTTAGAACATTTGGAGGGCTAAAATGAAAGCAGAATATCTTGTAGAAGGCATGACCTGTGCCTCTTGTGTCGCTAATGTGGAAAAAGCTGTGCAAAAACTGGATTTTGTGGATAAGGCTGTGGTCAACTTAGCAACTGAAAAATTGACAGTGGAAACAGAGCATTCGATAAAAGAAGAAGATTTGTTTAAAGCTGTTGAGGAGGCAGGTTATCATTTAAAAACGGCTGATCCGCTAGAAAGGCCAGAAAAAAGAGAAGAGCAAAAGTTACAGACTTTAAAACGGCGTTTAGCTTATTCTAGTCTGTTTACGCTTCCTTTGTTTTATCTCACAATGGGGTCGATGCTGGGCCTCCCTATTTTTGAGGGCTTAGCTCCTCATGGGAGTTCCAGTTGGCGATATGCTTTGGCTAATATCGCTTTAACCTTACCTGTCATGTTCTTAAACCGTCAGTTTTATGGGTCAGGTTTTAAAGCCTTACTAAAAGGGCATCCTAATATGGATTCATTAGTTGCCTTAGCGACCAGCGCCGCTTTTATCTATAGTTTGTATGGCAGTTATCATATTTTTAATGGGCATCACCATTTTGCTCATGAACTTTATTTTGAATCGGTGGCGGTTATTCTAACCTTAATCACTCTGGGAAAATATTTTGAGGCCCTCTCCAAAGGGAAAACTTCTCAAACCATTAAAAAGCTCATGCAGCTCTCAGCTAAGACAGCTCATGTCTTTCGTGATGAGATGTGGCAAGATTTACCGATTGAGGCCGTAGAAGTGGGAGACCGTTTATTGGTTAAGCCAGAGGAAAAAATTCCTGTGGATGGGGTGATTGTCACAGGGCAGTCTGCCATTGATGAGTCTATGTTAACAGGTGAGCCCATTCCTGTGGATAAGTCAAAAGATAGTTTGGTTTATGGGGGCTCTATCAATGGTCAAGGTTTAATTGAGATGACAGCTCAAAAGGTTGGGTCTGAAACCTTGCTGGCACAGATTATCCATTTGGTAGAAGAAGCACAAGGTACCAAGGCTCCGATTGCTAAAATAGCTGATAAGGTATCGGCAATTTTTGTTCCTCTGGTGATGGTCCTAGCTCTTTTGACAGGTTTGTTTTGGTTTGTCATCATGGGAGAAAGCTTTTCGTTTGCTTTGACAACAGCCTTAGCGGTCTTAGTAATTGCTTGTCCCTGCGCTTTGGGACTTGCAACACCAACAGCTATTATGGTGGGAACAGGATTAGCCGCTGAAAATGGAATCTTGTATAAAAACGGGGAGAGCTTGGAGTTGGCACATCAAGTCGATACTCTCGTTTTTGATAAAACAGGAACCTTAACTCAAGGTCATCCGCAGGTTGCAGCTGTTTATAACTATGGTGATGAGGATAGTCTTTTTTGGGCAGGTGCTGTGGAAAACTTATCACAACATCCGATTAGTCGGGCTCTTGTGGATGAGTTTGTGGAAAAAGGCTACGCTTTTCCAGAAGTGGAAGCTTTTCACTCTTTGGCGGGCTATGGCTTAAAGGGAAATGTTTTAGGACAAGAGATTTTGATTGGTAATCAGGCCTTGATGTTGGAGGCTGGCATCTCGGTTGAGGCGGCAGAAAATGATGGTCAAACTGCTAGCCAACAAGGTCAGAGCCTCGTCTATGTGGCTAAAAATCAGACCTTACTTGGTTTAATTACGGTGGCAGATCAGATCAAATCAGATAGTCCAAAATCTCTCTCTCAACTTAACAGTTTAGGTTATCAGTTAATTATGTTAACAGGGGATAACGAACAGACAGCCCAAGCCGTTGCTCAACAATTGGGAATCAATCAAGTGATGAGTCAGGTCTTACCAGATCAAAAAGCAGATGCTATTGCCAAACTAAAAGCTAAGGGGCATCGGGTGGCTATGATAGGAGATGGGATCAATGATGCGCCAGCTCTGGCCTTGGCAGACATTGGGATTGCCATGGGACAGGGAGCAGATATTGCTATCGAGTCAGCAGATGTGGTCTTGATGCAGCAAGAGCTTTCTAGCCTTGTCAAAAGTTTACGCATCAGTCAGCTGACCCTTTCAACGATAAAAGAAAATCTATTTTGGGCTTTTATTTACAATATTTTAGCGATTCCTGTTGCGATGGGTGTTCTTTACCTTTTTGGTGGTCCGCTTTTAAATCCGATGTTAGCAGGTCTAGCCATGAGTTTTAGTTCCGTATCAGTGGTCTTAAATGCCCTACGTTTAAAAATGAGAAAGGTAAACAAATGAGAAAAACAGTTACAATTAGTGGAATGAAATGCCAAGGATGTGTTAATACAGTGACAGAGCGCTTGAGTTCGGTTGTAGGGGTTAAGTCCGTATCAGTGGACTTAGAAAAGTCAGAGGCTACCATTGAAGGTTTTGCCCCAACTTTGCTGTTAAAGGCAGCCTTAAAGGGAACTAAATTTCAACTTCATAAATCATAAGCTTCACTAGAGACTACTTTTTAGAGCACAGTAGTCTCTTTTTATTTTGTTGATTTCGTGATACACTAGAGAAAAACTCCAAAGGAGAAAGTTATGATTAAACTTATTGCGATTGATATGGATGGTACTCTGCTAAATAGTAAAAAAGAGATTCCTAAACAAAATCAGGTTGCCATTCAAGCAGCGGCTGAAAAAGGGGTTAAGATTGTTATTTGTACAGGTCGTGCCCAATCAGGAGTTGTCCCTTTTTATGAGGAGCTAGGTCTTTCAGCTAAGGAAGAGTATGCTATTTTAAATAACGGGTGTTCAATTCATCAAACATCTGATTGGTCTTTGGTGGACTATGCTTATCTTGAAGCCTCCGATATTGCTTTTTTGGCAGATAAGGTCAAGGCTTATCCACAGGTTCAGCTAGTGTTGACGGAAAAGGAAGATTTTTTAGTGGTTGACGAGGAGCCTTCAGAGCTTGTACGTTATGATGCGAGCTTAGTTTTTGCAGAGCCTGTATCTATCTCTAGTCAAAAAGCCCAGCAGGCAGATAAGCTAGTTTTTCAAGCCATGTTCATGGGAGACCCCGAAGCAATTGATGCCTTTCAAGCTAAAGAGGAAGCAACTTTGGCAGAACGTTACAGTGTGGTTCGTAGCCAGCCCTATATTTTTGAAGTGATGCCAAAAGGTGTGACAAAAGCAAGTGGTCTAAAACAATTAGCTGAACATCTTTCTATTGCACCTTCAGAAATTATGGCTTTAGGAGATGCTGGAAATGATGCAGAGATGTTAGCTTATGCAGGTTTAAGTGTGGCGATGGGAAATGCTACTCCAACCATCAAAGCACTTGCAACAGTAGAAACAGCCGACCATGATCAAGCAGGTGTGGGTTTAGCTATTGAGAAATATGTCCTTTAACACATCTTTTTAATGCAGGAAGAGTGTAATCATGGTATAATAGGAATATACTTTGATAATCAAAATATATTTCGATAAAAACAGTGAACCTAAGGAGGTTGCTATGACGTGGAAGATTGTTGTAGATTCAGGTTGTAACTTGAAACAGCTAGAGAATCTACCAGAAAATGTGCGATTTGAAAGTGTTCCCTTAACGCTTCAAATCGGCAATGAAGTTTATATTGATGATGAGAAGATCGATATTCCAGCTATGATGGAAAAGCTCTATTCTACTCAAGCTGCAGCCAGTTCTGCCTGCCCTAGCCCAGATGCCTTTTTGTCTGCTTATAGAGGAGCCGATCGTGTGATTGTTCTCACCATTACAGGTGCCTTATCAGGTAGTCACAATGCTGCTCAGCTGGCGAAAAATCTCTTATTAGAAGAAAAACCTGACACAGAAGTACATGTGATTGACTCCCTATCAGCTGGTGGAGAAAATGATTTACTGGTTTTAAAATTAGTGGAATTGATAGCACAAGGCTTATCTTTTGATCAAGTGGTCACAGCTATCACAGCTTACCAAGAAAAAACAAAACTATTATTTATTTTAGAAAAAGTCGACAATTTGGTCAAAAATGGTCGCTTGAGTAAACTGGCAGGAAAAGTAGTGGGAATGTTGAATATTCGACTTGTGGGAGAGGCTAGTTCCGAAGGAACCTTAGAACTTCTTCATAAAGCACGTGGTCAGAAAAAATCAATTAGCTCAGGTTATGCTGAAATGCTAAAAGCAGGCTATCAAGGAGGACGTGTGATGCTATCTCATGCTTATAATGATAAGCTGGCTGAACAATTTTCTAAGACCATTAAGGCAGATTTTCCAAAGGCTGATGTTCGTATTCTTCCAACCTCAGGTTTGTGCAGTTTTTATGCAGAAGATGGTGGCATCTTAATGGGGTATGAAATTTAATCAAAAAAAATTCCAAAACAAAAATGTTTTGGAATTTTTTTGAGTTAAGGGGTAACAGTAGTTGTGGTATCGTCAGCACTTGAAGTTGCTGTATTGTCACTGGCTACTGTGGTGTTTGAGCTAGGTGTGACGGTTGTGGTAGTAGCTGACTCTGTAGGAGCATAGGTTGGCGTATAAGTTGAAGCATAAGTTGGTTCAACATAAGTTGCTGTTTCGGTAGCAGTAGTAGGGGCTACTTCACTGACAGTTGAAGATGAAACACTTGTTTCAAGACTGCTGCTGGAGCTACTTGCTAATGCTGCTGTTGCATCAATTGCTTCTTGTACAGCATCAATTCGTTCTTGGAGTGCTTTTTTCTTATCAGCATTTTTAACTTTATCAACCGCTTTTTGAGCTTTATCGACATTTTCTTGTGTTTGTTCGGCTTCTAGTGTCGTTACAGCATCTTCGGCGGCTGTTTGGTGCGCCAAATCTGCTTTGATGGCATCTAAACGTTTTTGGAACTCAGTTTTAAGCTCTCCATCGTTCATCTTATCAATGGCTTCTTGAGCACGTTTAATGTCGTCAGGAGTAGCTTCTTTTTCTAATTCTTTTAGCAGATTATCTAATTCAGGATTGCTTTCTTTAGAACTGCTTGAGCTTGTCGCCTTAGTTGATTGACTTTGTTGCACAGAAGCCGTACTTTTTTGTGACTGTTGACCAAAAAGAGCATAAATCCCAACTCCCCCAATTAAAACTAAGATAGTTAAAATAAGGTAGAGTAACTCATTTTTTGAAGATTTCATAATATTTCCTTTTTTTATAGAGTTTAGCTAAGAGAGCTATCATTTCTATTATATGTTCTAATGAAAAAAATTTCAATAACTTTTTTAAAAGCAAATTGGTATATACCGTTTACAAAATAAAGGGGAAAGAGTATAATGAAAGAAAGAATGGAGGCGTTTTCGATGAAACACTATATCAAAGCAGATGCTTTTTATTATCCTTATCAAATCAAGCCAGCAGGGTATTTAGAGGTTTGTGATGGTCGATTTGGAAGCTGGTTTAGTCAGGTTCCTGATGATGGGGAGATTTTAGATTATACCGGTTATCAGGTTGCACCTGGGTTGGTGGATACCCATGTTCATGGCTATGCAGGAGCCGATGTTATGGATCTAAAGACAGATAGTCTTTACCAGATGAGTCAGCACTTGCTAGAAACAGGTGTCACCTCTTTTTTACCAACAGGTTTAACAGCGTCTTTTGAGGATTTAAATCAGGTTTGTCAGATGGTAGCTGAAGTAGCCGGAACAGAAACAGGCGCTCGTATTCAAGGTCTTTATTTTGAAGGTCCTTATTTTACTGAAAAATATAAGGGGGCTCAAAATCCTAAGTATATGCGAAACCCTAGCAAGGAAGAATTGGATACTTGGCTAGCGTCAAGTCAAGGCTGGTTAAAAAAAATAGCGGTTGCCCCAGAGCGTGAGGGGGTAGAGGATTTTGTAGCTTATGCTAAATCCAAAGGGCTAGTGGTGGCCTTGGGGCATTCTGATGCGACCTTTGAAGAGGCGACTCGTGCAGTGGAAGCAGGTGCAACGGTATGGGTGCATGCTTATAATGGCATGAGTGGTCTGAATCATAGAGAACCTGGTATGGTAGGTGCGGTTTATGAGTTGCCAAATACTTATGCGGAGTTGATTTGCGATGGCTACCATGTTCATCCTTCTGCTTGTGATATTTTACTTCGTCAAAAAGGGCATAACCATGTTGCCTTGATTACAGACTGTATGAGTGCAGGGGGCTTAGAAGATGGTGATTATATGCTAGGAGAATATCCAGTAGTGGTTTCAAATGGAACAGCACGTTTGAAAGAGGGAGGGAGCTTGGCAGGCTCCATCTTAAAATTGAAAGATGGATTAAAAAACATTGTAGATTGGGGCTTAGCGAGTCCTTTAGAGGCTGTTCGTATGGCTAGCTTTATTCCAGCACTTTCTATGAAGATAGAAGAGCAATGTGGTCAATTAAAAAAAGGTTTACCAGCAGATTTTATTATTTTAGATAGTGAGCTTAACCTTTGTGCCACTTATCTAGCAGGTCAAGTGGTTTCCCAAATTTCAAGTTGAAGTTAGCCACCCAAAAGAAATTCACTTGGCGACTTGTAGTCCAAGCATTTTTTAGGGTAGTTATTAATCCAATTTTCGATAAAAGCGACTTCTTTCGGAGTCGTTTTCTTGGTTCCTTTAGGTAACCATCTCCGAATCAATCGATTATGGTTTTCATTTGAACCTCTTTCCCATGAAGAGTAGGGATGTGCATAGTAGATATGTTCCTCAGGAAACACTTCAACCAATCGACTAAATTCCGAACCATTATCTGCAGTTATTGATAAAATATGATACTCAGCTATTAGTAACCTAAGTGCCTGATTGACAGATTCAGCAGTTTTATTTGGAATTAATCTTATGATTTGGTGTCTACTTCGTCGGTCGGTTAAGACTAAAAGACACTGATTTTTCGCTCTGGTTAGTAGAACTGTATCAATTTCATAATGACCGTTTTCCAATCGAAGATTGATGACCTCCGGTCGCTCTTCAATTGATTTACCAGCTGGCTTAAAGTTCGGACTGGCTTGCTTCTTGACAGCTTTCCATTTTCTAGGATAAAGCATATCCGCTTTTGTCAAACCTAAATGACCATTATGAAACCAATAGTAGATAGTTGAAATACCAACTTTCACTTGCTTCTTCTTAACCATCATTTCAGGCGAAAATTTTTGCTTATGATAGTGTAAAATCTTCTCTTTCATTTCTTTCGTTAGGATTATCTTTTTAACCGACCGTTTTCGATTGGATTGGTAAACAGTTTGTGCATAATCAGCAGAATAAACTTTCTTGTAGACCCCTTTTCGCACTTGTTGTAAGGTTGTCCCACGCTTGATTTCATTATGAATTGTTTGAGGAGCCTTTCCAAGCAAGCCTGCAATTTCACGATTGGACTTATTTTCAAGTTTCCACCGCTCAATCAAGCGACGGTTATCTATTGTCAAATGTTTCCCTTTTGGTGTATAATACTTTTGCATCTCTGTGCCTTTCCTTGTGTTTGTGGTGAACAACAAGTATAGCACAGAGGTGTTTTCTTATACCTTACATCAGATTTCATTTGACAACAGGAACCCTTGAAGCTGTTTTTTCAGCTAAACCAAGGCTATGATTAGCCTTGGGCACCTAGCCTAACAGCTTCAAGCCTGTTATCAAATGAAATCATCAACTTACTCAAACATAGTGAAACATCTAATTCTTGACTAAGGTAAGGTGGCTAACTTCATTATAGAACTTTCGGGTCAAGTGGTTTATCAGAAAGCTTAGTATTTTCCATAGACAAATGAAAAATATTTTGCTAGAATAAACAGATAGAAAGAGACAACTTAAGCTCTAACATATAGCGAGTCTGGGAGAGTGGGAGCCAGATTGTGATCTTAAGAAGTGGCGCTTTCAGAGGTTATTATCAATTAAAAATGAAGTAATAAATTAGGGTGGAACCGCGTTCTCAACGCCCCTATGTCTGCGGACAAGGGAAGAGAATGTGGTTCTTTTTGTTTTTTACTAAAGGGTGAAAGGTTGTTATCAAGAAAGGAGAGCAATGTTTACCTTAGAAGTTATCGATCGAGGTCACGAGCAGTTCACAGGCCCTGATTTCCCAAATCTGATTGCTTATTTTAAAGACTTGGGCATGGTGGAAAATACTGTAGATATCCAGTCTGGACAGGTTACCTATCGTTCAAAGACAGGAAAGATTCTAGAAAAGATGGGTTATCAAGTGATGATATCTGTTTCAGACCAAGTCAATCTGGACCAGTTTGTGACTATTTTACGTCATCATCAGGCTGGGGAGACAGATTTTCCTACCTTCTGCCAAGAAGCAGCAGAAGCAGGCGTTTATAAGTGGGTCATTGACCTAGAAGCCATGACCTGTTCTTATCTAGATAAGACAGGACAAGCAGTCTTTGTGGAAGCAGTACCCAGTGTGGAGAACTAGCAATTTTGCAATATAAATGGAAAGAGAAAATATATGTCTAAGAAATTAGCTTTTCACAGCGTCAGTGGCATAGTCTCCTTTCAGTCGAATTGCCACACGCTCATCGCTGGGACGGCTGAGCTAGATGCTGTACTAGTTCGTCTTTCCTGGCAATATCGGCTAGGAAGGCTCACGTCGTAAGAATATTTAAAATAGAAAGAGAATGTTATGTCAAAAAAACTTACTTTTCAAGAGATTATTTTAACCCTTCAACAGTTTTGGAATGAACAAGGTTGTATGTTGATGCAAGCCTATGATACGGAAAAAGGTGCTGGAACTATGAGTCCTTATACTTTCTTGCGTGCTATTGGTCCTGAGCCATGGAATGCAGCTTATGTAGAGCCATCTCGTCGTCCAGCAGATGGTCGTTATGGGGAAAACCCAAACCGTTTGTATCAGCACCACCAATTCCAAGTGGTGATGAAACCGTCACCTTCTAACATCCAAGAACTCTATTTGGAGTCTTTAGAGCGTTTGGGGATTAACCCTTTGGAACATGACATTCGTTTCGTTGAAGACAACTGGGAAAATCCATCAACAGGTTCAGCTGGTCTAGGCTGGGAAGTTTGGTTGGATGGTATGGAAATCACTCAGTTTACCTACTTCCAACAAGTTGGTGGTTTGGCGACAGGTCCTGTCACAGCTGAGGTAACCTACGGTTTAGAGCGCCTAGCGTCTTATATCCAAGAAGTTGATTCAGTTTATGACATTGAGTGGGCTGCAGGGGTAAAATACGGTGAGATTTTTATCCAGCCAGAATATGAGCATTCTAAATATTCATTTGAAGTATCTGATCAAGACATGCTTCTTGAAAACTTTACTAAATTTGAAAAAGAAGCAGAGCGTGCTTTAGCAGAAGGATTGGTTCACCCAGCCTTTGATTATGTACTCAAATGTTCACATACCTTTAACTTGCTAGATGCACGCGGTGCTGTATCTGTAACCGAGCGTGCAGGTTACATTGCTCGTATTCGTAACTTGGCGCGTGTGGTGGCCAAAACCTTTGTGGCAGAGCGTAAAAAATTAGGTTATCCTCTTTTGGATGAAGCTAGTCGTGCTAAATTATTAGCAGAAGAAACAGAATAAATCACTAGGAGAAGAAATCATGACCAAAAATTTGTTAGTAGAACTCGGACTAGAAGAATTACCAGCCTATGTTGTTAAACCTAGTGAAAAACAACTGGGTCAAAAAATGGAAGCTTTTTTGACAGAGCATCGCTTGTCTTTTGAGACGATTGAGACTTTCTCAACACCGCGTCGTTTGGCAGTACGCGTTCGTGGTCTGGCAGATAAACAGACAGATTTAACAGAAGATTTTAAAGGTCCATCTAAGAAAATCGCCTTAGATGCAGATGGAAATTTCACCAAAGCAGCAGAAGGTTTTGTTCGTGGAAAAGGCTTAACAACCGCTGATATTGAGTTTCGTGAGATTAAGGGTGAAGAGTATGTTTATGTGACTAAAAATGAAGAAGGAAAATCTGCTAAAGACGTTTTAGTGGCTATTCCTGAACTCTTGCAAAGCCTGACTTTCCCTGTGAGCATGGCTTGGGCTAACAATAGTTTCACCTATATTCGTCCTGTTCATACCTTGACAGTCTTGTTAGATGATGAAGCACTAGATATGGACTTCTTGGACATTTCGTCAGCTCGCACCAGCCGTGGTCATCGTTTCCTTGGAAAAGAAACAGAAATTGCAAGTGCAGATTCTTACGAGGCAGACTTGCGTGCACAGTTTGTTATTACAGACCCCGCAGAGCGTCAAAATATGATTGTCAAGCAAATCAAGGCTATCGAGGATAAACACAATGTGACCGTTGAGATTGACCAAGACCTGCTCAATGAAGTTCTCAACTTGGTTGAGTATCCAACTGCCTTCATGGGCTCCTTTGATACCAAGTATTTGGAAGTGCCAGAAGAAGTTTTGGTGACTTCAATGAAAAACCACCAACGTTACTTCGTGGTGCGTGATAAATCTGGTAAACTTCTACCAAACTTCATCTCTGTTCGAAACGGAAATGACCAACATATTGATAATGTCATCAAAGGAAACGAAAAAGTCTTGGTGGCACGATTGGAAGATGGTGAATTCTTCTGGCGTGAGGATCAAAAACTCAAGATTACTGACTTGGTAGAACGCCTCAAAGTCGTGACCTTCCATGAGAAAATCGGCTCGCTTTACGAGCACATGGAGCGCACCAAAGTTATCGCAGAAAAACTGGCAGACTTGGCAGGTTTGTCTGTGGATGAAAAAGCTGACGTAGCACGTGCAGCAAGCATCTACAAGTTTGATCTTTTAACTGGCATGGTCGGTGAATTTGATGAATTGCAAGGGATCATGGGTGAGAAGTATGCCCTTCTTGCAGGGGAAAAACCTGCGGTAGCAGCAGCAATCCGTGAGCATTATCTTCCTAACTCTGCAGAAGGAGATCTTCCTGAAACCAAGGTTGGTGCGGTCTTGGCACTGGCTGATAAATTTGACACTCTTTTATCTTTCTTCTCAGTAGGTTTGATTCCATCTGGTTCAAACGACCCTTATGCTCTTCGTCGTGCGACACAGGGTATCGTGCGGATCTTGGAAGCATTTGGTTGGGAAATTCCATTGGATCAGTTGATTGCGGAGCTCTATAGCTTGAACTTTGCCAGCTTGACCTATGACAACCAGCCAGCTGTGATGGACTTTATCCGTGCGCGTGTAGAGAAGATGATGGATAAGGCGATTCCGAAAGACATCCGTGAGGCTGTGCTTGCCAGCTCAACCTTTGTGGTCAGACTACAACTGGCAGCCAGCTCTGCTATTTTCCAAAAATCAAAAGAAGCTGACTACAAGGAAGCTGTGGAAAACTTGTCACGTGTCTTTAACTTGGCTGAAAAGGCGGAAACAACTGCGATTGATGAAGCTCTCTTTGAAAATGCAGAAGAAAAAGCTCTCTTTGAAGCAGTGGTTGGTTTAGAGTTGACGGAAGATATGACAGAAAACTTGAACAAGCTTTTTGCTTTGAGCCCAGTCATCGCAGCCTTCTTTGACAATACCATGGTCATGGCAGATGACGCAGCAGTCAAAGCCAACCGCTTGGCCCTCTTGAAAGCCTTGGCGGATAAGGCAAGCAGTGTTGCTGTCTTTAATAAGTTAAATAGTAAGTAAGGAGAAATAAAAGATGGATCCTAAAAAAATCGAACGCATCAATGAATTGGCACGTAAGAAAAAGGAAGGTAATCTAACAGCAGAAGAAAAAGTTGAGCAAGCTAAACTTCGTGAAGAGTATATTGAAGGTTATCGCCGTGCTGTTCGCCATCATGTTGAAGGGATTAAGATTGTTGATGAAGAGGGAAATGATGTGACCCCTGAAAAGCTTCGTCAAGTGCAACGTGAAAAAGGTCTTCATGGGCGTAGTTTAGACGATCCCAATTCATAATAAACAATCGAGTATTTGAGGCAGAGATCTCAGGTACTCGATTTTTATTATCTCCATAGGATTTCCTCTCAAAAATTCAGAAAATTGTGATATAATAAAGTGATAACAATCTAGAAAGGTCTTTACAATGACATTTGACACTATTGATCAATTAGCGGTAAATACTGTCCGCACGCTTTCAATCGAAGCGATTCAAAAAGCTAACTCAGGTCACCCTGGTCTTCCAATGGGAGCGGCCCCAATGGCTTATGTACTCTTTAACAAGTACCTTAATGTCAACCCAAAAACAAGTCGTTCATGGACAAACCGTGACCGTTTTATCCTCTCAGCTGGACATGGTAGTGCCCTTTTATATAGCCTCCTTCACTTGTCAGGATATGGCGTGACTATGGAAGACCTTAAAAACTTCCGTCAATGGGGATCAAAAACGCCTGGTCACCCTGAAGTGAACCATACCGATGGTGTCGAAGCAACATCAGGGCCACTTGGTCAAGGGATTGCTAATGCTGTTGGAATGGCTATGGCTGAAGCACATTTGGCAGCCAAATTCAATAAGCCAGGTTTTGACATTGTGGACCACTATACTTATGCCTTAAATGGTGATGGTGATTTGATGGAGGGTGTTTCTCAAGAAGCAGCAAGCTTGGCTGGTCACTTGAAGCTTGGGAAATTAGTTCTTCTTTATGATTCGAATGACATCTCACTTGATGGTCCAACCTCAAAAGCCTTTACTGAGAGTGTTAAAGGACGCTTTGAAGCATATGGTTGGCAGCATATTTTAGTTGAGGATGGTAATGATTTAGAAGCTATTGCAAAAGCTATTGAAGAAGCTAAAGCAGAAACAGAGAAACCTTCTATCATCGAAGTGAAGACTATTATTGGTTATGGGGCTGAAAAACAAGGAACGTCTGCTGTTCATGGCGCACCAATCGGTGAAGAAGGTATTGCTCATGCTAAGCAAGTTTATGGTTATGATTATCCAGAGTTCACTGTTCCAGAAGAAGTGGCACGTCGCTTTGAAGTTGGCATTAAATTCCGTGGTGAAGAAAAAGAAAATGCATGGAATACTCTCTTTAAGCACTATGAAGAAGCTTATCCAGAATTAGCAAAAGAGTACAAAGAAGCCTTTACAGATGCTCCGATTTCTGTTGATTTAGCGGCACATGAGCTTGGCTCAAGTGTGGCAAGTCGTGTTTCTAGTCAGCAAGCTATTCAGCAAATTTCTGCGCAAGTGCCATCATTCTGGGGTGGTTCAGCAGACCTTTCTGCTTCAAACAATACAATGGTTGCGGCAGATTCTGATTTCCAAGCAGATAACTATGCTGGTCGTAATATTTGGTTTGGTGTCCGTGAGTTTGCGATGGCTGCCGCGATGAATGGTATTGCACTTCATGGTGGAACACGTGTCTATGGTGGAACTTTCTTCGTCTTTTCAAACTACCTTCTTCCAGCAGTTCGTATGGCAGCTCTTCAAGAGTTACCAACTGTCTATGTCTTAACACATGATTCCATTGCGGTTGGTGAAGATGGTCCGACACATGAGCCTGTTGAACAATTAGCCAGCGTTCGTTCTATGCCAAACCTAAATGTTATTCGACCAGCTGATGGTAATGAGGTTAATGAAGCATGGAAACGTGCCCTTGCAGAAACAAAACGTCCAACGGCCCTTGTTTTAACACGTCAAAACTTACCAGTCCTTGAAGGAACAGCCAGTCTAGCTGCAGCAGGTCTTAATAAAGGAGCTTATGTCCTTTCAGAAGCTAAGGGAGAGATAGATGGTATCCTTATTGCAACAGGATCAGAAGTGAAATTAGCCCTTGATGCACAAGCTGAGTTAGAAAAAGAAGGTATTTTTGTTCGTGTGGTATCAATGCCATCACAAAATATCTTCGATGAGCAAGATTCAGCTTACAAGGAAGAAGTTCTGCCATCTGCTATCACTAAACGTTTAGCCATTGAAGCAGGATCAAGCTTTGGTTGGGGCAAATACGTTGGTCTGACAGGTAAAACCCTTACGATTGATACTTGGGGAGCATCAGCACCAGGGGATCGTATCTTTAAAGAATATGGTTTCACTGCAGAAAATGCTGTTAATCTTTACAAGTCCTTATAAAATCAGATAAATAGAAAGTCTTGGAGTTCTCCAAGACTTTTTTGTTGACAGTTATTAGACAAAAACTATAAAATTGTTTAAAATAATAAAAAAGAGGTGATGTTATGTCTATTAAGAAGCTTACTTCATTTGGGCTAATAGCTCTTTCAATGATGACACTTGTTGCTTGTGATTGGGATAGTAATGATAGCACATCCTCCGTTCAATCCAGTCAAACAACAACTACTCAAGAAATTTCAGAAACAAAAGCTAAAGAAATAGCTTTTAATGATGCAGAAGTATCAGAGTCTGAGGTTACTAATTTGACGATTACCTTAGATCAAGAGAATGGTCAAAGTCAATATGATGTAGAATTTTCTGCTAAGGGAACAGATTATAGTTACACGATTGATACGACAAGTGGTTCTATCATTGAAAAAGAAACAGAGATTACTGAGACAACGACTAGTTCTACAAAAATTTCACAGGATGAAGCAAAGAAAATTGCCTTTGATGATGCTGGGGTAACAGAATCCAAAGTGACGAATCTAGTGGTTGAGCAAGATGTTGATCAAGCACCTATAACCTTTGAGATTGATTTTGTTTATAATCATCAAGATTATAGTTATTCGATTAATTCTGAGACAGGTGCGATTGTAGAAAAGTCCACAGAAGCAGTTAATGGATAATATTTTATAAACCAATACAGATCATCTGATTTTAAGTCAGCTTGATCTGTTTTTATTTCTGATTTGAGCTTGGTGTAAGTATCAGCAGAAAAATACAAAAAAGTATGGTATAATGAGCTTTATGAAGCGAAATTTTGAAGATGTAAACCGTATTGTTATTAAAATTGGCACCAGTTCACTGGTTTTAGCGAATGGAAAAATAAATTTAAAAAAAATTGATGAGCTAGGATTTGTGATCTCAAGTCTGATTAATCAAGGAAAGGATTTGGTCCTAGTTTCCTCAGGGGCTATGGGGTTTGGTTTAAATGTTTTAAATCTTGATAAACGACCGCAAGAAGTAGAACGCCAACAAGCTGTTTCAAGTGTTGGACAGGTAGCCATGATGAATCTCTATGCTCAGATTTTTTCTCACTATCAGACAACTGTCTCACAGATTTTGTTGACACGTGATGTGGTTGAATTTCCAGAGAGCCTATCTAATGTGACCAATGCTTTTGAGACTCTTTTATCCATGGGGATTGTTCCTATTGTGAATGAAAATGACTCTGTTAGTGTCGATGAGATGGATCATACCACTAAATTTGGAGATAACGACCGTCTATCTGCTATTGTGGCTAACATTGTGGGAGCAGATTTATTGATTATGCTGTCTGATATCGATGGTTTATTTGATAAAAATCCTAATGTTTATGATGATGCTAAATTGCGGCACTTTGTACCTGAGATTACAGATGAGATTATTCAATCTGCTGGTGGTGCAGGAAGTAAATTTGGGACAGGTGGGATGTTAAGTAAAATACAGAGTGCCCAGATTGTCTTTGAAAATAATGGACAAATGGTCTTGATGAATGGTGAAAATCCTAGAGATATTCTTCGCGTGTTAGATGGTGAAAACCTAGGAACGCTCTTTAGAAAGGAGTAGAGGATGAGTTATATTAATGAATTAGGGGAAAAAGCTAAAAAATCTAGTCAGACCTTATGGAGATTAGGGACAGCACAAAAAAATCACTTGTTAAAACAAGTCGCAAATCATCTGGTCGCACAGACCAGTTATATTTTAACTGAAAACTTGCTTGACCTTGAAAATGCGGCAGAAAATGGAATTACCTCCATCATGGTGGACCGTTTACGTTTAGATGCCAATCGTATTGAAGCTATGGCTGAAGGGTTGCGCCAGGTTGCCGACTTAACAGATCCTATTGGTGAGGTGGTACGCGGATATACTAATCTTGATGGGTTGAAAATTGTTCAAAAGCGTGTGCCTTTAGGGGTTGTTGGCATGATTTTTGAGAGTCGTCCTAATGTGACCGTTGATGCCTTTAGCCTTGCTTTTAAAACGAGTAACAGCATTATCTTGCGTGGTGGCCGTGATGCGATCAATTCCAACAAGGCTTTGGTCAATATTATTCGTCAAACTCTAGAGAGTGAAGGAATTGATCCTAATGTTGTTCAGCTGGTAGAAGACACGAGTCATGCAGTGGCTGAGGAGATGATGCAAGCTGTAGATTACATTGATGTCTTAATTCCACGTGGTGGTGCGGGGTTGATTAACCGTGTGAAAGAAACTGCAAAGGTTCCTGTTATTGAAACAGGGGTTGGTAATGTTCATATCTATGTTGATGAGTCTGCAGATCTTGAGATGGCAACAAAAATTGTCATTAATGCTAAAACGCAGCGTCCAAGTGTCTGCAATGCTGCAGAGAGTTTGGTGGTACATGAAGCAGTTGCCTCATCATTTTTACCAAAACTTGAGAAAGAAATTGCAAAGGTGCATGAGGTGGAGTTTCGAGCTGATGAGAAGGCAGCCGCTATTTTTGAACACTCCAAACCAGCTTGTGAAGAGGATTTTGCTACCGAATTTTTAGACTATATTATGTCGGTTAAGGTGGTTTCAAGTTGTCAAGAAGCAATTGATTGGATCAATACCTATACTAGTCACCATTCAGAGAGTATTATTACACAAAATCTCAAGCATGCAGAAGCTTTTCAAGATCAAGTGGATGCTGCAGCTGTTTATGTGAATGCCTCTACACGTTTTACAGACGGATTTGTCTTTGGACTAGGTGCAGAAATTGGGATTTCAACACAAAAAATGCATGCTCGTGGGCCTATGGGATTGGAAGCTTTGACCAGTACTAAATTTTATATCAATGGTGAGGGGCAAATTAGAGAATAAGCCAAAGACACGTTAAGGGGTTAGTAGGATCTAACCTCTTTTCTTTTTCTATCTCTAAAAAATTATGGTAAAATAGAGGTTATGACAAATGAATTTCATCATATCACAGTCCTGTTGCATGAAACCGTAGATATGCTTGATATTAAGCCTGATGGGGTTTATGTTGATGCCACTTTAGGAGGAGCAGGACACAGTGAGTATTTATTAGGAAAATTAAGTGAAAAAGGACACCTTTATGCCTTTGATCAAGACCAAAAAGCGATTGACAATGCTAACATTCGTCTAAAGCCTTTTATTGAAAAAGGACAGGTGACCTTTATCAAGGATAACTTTAGACATTTAAAGGCCCGTTTGGCTGAAAAAGGGGTGACAGAAATCGATGGTATTCTCTATGATCTAGGAGTTTCTAGTCCTCAGCTTGATGAGCGTGAACGTGGATTCTCTTATAAAAAAGATGCTCCTTTAGACATGAGAATGAACCGTGAGGCAAAATTAACAGCTTATGATGTTGTTAATGGCTATGACTATCATGATTTGGTACGCATTTTCTTTAAGTATGGTGAGGATAAGTTTTCAAAACAAATTGCTCGAAAGATTGAACAGGCGCGTGCGGTTAAACCAATTGAAACAACAACAGAGTTAGCTGATTTGATTAAATCAGCTAAACCTGCAAAAGAGTTGAAGAAAAAAGGACATCCTGCAAAACAAATTTTTCAAGCCATTCGAATTGAGGTGAATGATGAGCTTGGGGCGGCGGATGAGTCTATTCAACAAGCCATGGATTTATTAGCTGTCAATGGTCGGATATCAGTGATTACCTTCCATTCCTTAGAGGATCGTTTGACCAAGCAACTTTTTAAAGAAGCTAGCACAGTTGAAGTACCAAAGGGACTGCCATTTATTCCAGATGATTTGAAACCTCGTTTTGAGTTGGTTAATCGTAAGCCGATTTTACCAAGTCAAGAAGAGTTGGATTTCAATAACCGAGCCCATTCAGCCAAATTAAGAGTAGCCAAAAGGGTAATAAAATGAGTAGAATAAATAAAAATGAAAGGCAAAATCAAGCTGTCTTAAGAGTCATTGAACGCCGAGTCAAAACCTTTTCTAGAGTTGAAAAGAGCTTTTATGGTGCCATCGTTTTGACAGCGATTACCTTAGCTGTTAGTGTGATTTATTTACAAAGTCGAAATTTGCAACTTCAACAAGAAATTACTTCCTTAAATAGTCAAATTTCAGATCAACAGACTGAGGTTAATAATGCCAAGCAAGAAATCAATGAATTAAGTCGCTATGATCGTATTGCACAAATTGCCAATCAAGCTGGTTTGAGTGTTCAAAATGATAATATTCAAAAGGTGGAATAGGTGATGCGAAGATTAAAAAAATATTTTTTGGATTTTTCAGTTAAAAACCGTCGCCAGCCGGCTCGAAATAGAGAACAGGTAGGGAAGTATCTGATTTATCTCTCTGTCATTATCCTGTTTGTTTTTATTGTCAATTTTGCGATTATTATTGGAACAGATACCAAATTTGGTGTTGATTTGTCAAAAGGTGCCCAGGCCGTTTATCAAACTACCCGTACAGTTCAAGCTAAGCGAGGGACTATTTATGATCGCAGTGGTAATCCTATTGCTGAGGATTCTACAACCTATAGTGTTTATGCTATCATTGATAAAACCTATGTTTCAGCATTGAAAGAGAAGCTTTATGTCCAAGCTTCCCAGTATGATACAGTAGCTTCTATTTTTAAGCAATATTTAGATATAGAAGAAGATTATGTACGAAGTCAACTCTCCCAAAATAATTTGACACAAGTTTCTTTTGGCAATAAAGGTTCAAACATTACTTATAGTACCATGAAGGAGATGTCTGATGCTTTGGAAAAAGCTGGTATTAAGGGAGTAGCCTTTGATACCAGTCCTGGACGAATGTATCCTAATGGGATGTTTGCTTCTGATTTCATTGGTTTGGCACAACTCCAAGAAAATGAAGATGGCTCAAAAAGCCTTGTCGGTTCAACAGGTTTAGAAGCTTCTATGGACAGCATCTTGTCTGGGACAGATGGACAAGTGACTTATCAAAAAGATAAGAATGGTAACACTTTACTTGGAACGGCAAAAACCGTTCAAAAGGTAGTGGATGGTAAAGATATTTACACCACGATTTCTGCTCCAATTCAAACTTACTTGGAAACCCAGATGGATGTTTTTCAGGAAAAAAGTAATGGTAAGCAAGCCAGTGCGACCTTAGTGAATGCTAAAACAGGTGAAATTTTAGCAACGACTCAGAGACCAAGCTTCAATTCAGATACTAAAGAAGGATTGGACAGAGAAGATTTTACTTGGCAAAGTCAGCTTTATCAAACTAACTACGAACCAGGTTCGACCTTAAAAGTGATGCTGCTAGCATCTGCTATAAATGAAGGGGTCTTTAATCCTAATGAAGTCTTTAACAATGCTAGCTTAACGATTGCAGATGCTACGATTAAAGACTGGTCTGTTAACAAAGGGATTTCAACGGGAGAGTACATGACCTATGCGCAAGGGTTTGCCTTTTCTTCTAACGTTGGGATGACGAAGCTAGAGCAAGCTATGGGAAATGATAAATGGTTAACCTACCTTGCTAAATTTAAATTTGGTTTCCAAACACGGTTTGGAATGGGTGGAGAAGCCTATGGTTTGCTGCCGTCTGATAATTATGTCTCTATTGCGATGAGTGCTTTTGGACAGGCGATTGCGACAACACAAGTTCAAATGTTACGAGCATTTACAGCTATTTCAAATGATGGTGTTATGTTGGAACCTAAGTTTATTAGTAAAATTTATGATCCCAACACTAATACGACACGCGCAGCTCAAAAAGAGATTGTCGGTAATCCTGTTCCGGCAGAAGCCGTATCAGAAACATTGCAGTATATGGTGACCGTTGGAACGGATCCTACTTACGGTACGCTTCAAGCGGATGGTGTTCCCATTATTCAAGTAGGGAATGAATCTGTCGCTGTTAAATCAGGAACGGCAGAAATTGCTGCTGAGGATGGATCAGGTTATTTAAAAGGTGAAAATGACAATATTTTTTCTGTTGTGGCCATGGTTCCGTCAGATGAGCCTGATTTTATTATGTATGCAACTGTCCAACAGCCTGAAACTTGGACTGAAATGTTCTGGCAAGATGTTGTCAATCCTGTTTTAGAAGAGGCTATGTTGATGAAGGATTCTTTACAGGAACCTGTTGCAACGCCAAAAGCAGAACAAACTAGCTATCAGTTAAAAGACTATATTGGTGAAAATCCAGGTGATGTTGCAGATGAATTACGTCGAAATCTTGTTCAACCTATTGTTTTAGGAACTGGAACAAAAATTAGTAAAATTTCAGAGGAAGCAGGAACAAATCTTCCAGAAAATAAACAAATCTTAATTTTAAGTAATACCTTGACAACACTTCCTGATATGTATGGTTGGACTAAGCAAAATGTTGAGACTTTTGCTAAGTGGACTGGTATTGATATCAAAATTAAAGGCAGCTCAGGTCGTGTTATCAAGCAAAGTAAAGATACAGGAACAAAAATAAAAGACCTTAAAAATTTAACAATAACTTTAGGAGAATAAGATGTTATCAAGTTTAACGGCAGGAGCGGTAGCCTTTCTTTTAACGCTACTGGTGATGCCATTCTTTATCAAATTTTATCAAAAGGCTAAAATTGGTGGCCAACAAATGCACGAAGATGTTAAGCAACATCAAGCTAAGGCAGGAACACCGACAATGGGTGGTGTTGTTTTCTTGTTAGTCGCTATTGTGGTGAGTTTTGTGTTTGCAGCTAGCATGAAGATGCTGACAGGTGGCGTTTTAGCGATTTTATTTATCTTATTGCTTTACGGTGTGGTAGGATTTTTAGATGATTTTTTAAAGGTCTTTAGAAAGATTAACGAAGGGCTCAATCCAAAACAAAAATTGGCTCTCCAGCTTATAGGTGGTCTAGTCTTTTACCTTTCGCATGTTAATGCGGCAGGTGGAGGTGAGCTGAATGTTTTTGGACATGTCATTAATTTAGGTGTGCTTTACCTTCCTTTTGTTTTATTTTGGCTTGTTGGATTTTCTAATGCGGTCAACCTCACAGATGGTATTGATGGGTTGGCCTCTATATCGGTTGTGATCAGTTTAGTAGCGTATTCTATCATTGCTTTTGTAGATCATAAGTATGATATTTTACTGGTTTGTATCACTATGATTGGAGCGTTATTAGGCTTCTTTGTGTATAATCATAAGCCTGCTAAAATCTTTATGGGAGATGTGGGGAGTCTGGCTCTTGGAGGGATGCTAGCAACGATCTCTATTGCGCTTCGTGTGGAGTGGACCTTGTTACTAATTGGTCTAGTGTATGTGATTGAAACTTCTTCAGTGATGTTGCAAGTTAGCTATTTTAAATACACTAAAAGAAAATATGGAGAAGGGCGTCGTATCTTTAGGATGACTCCTTTCCATCACCATCTTGAGTTGGGAGGTCTAAGTGGCAAAGCACAGAGATGGAGTGAGTGGAAAGTAGATGCTTTCTTGTGGACACTTGGTCTAGTTTCTAGTCTCTTAGCCCTAGCTTTATTGTATCTATAATCAAAAGCACTGAGAAATCGGTGTTTTTTGCTATTTCTTTCTCTTTAGTGTTATAATAGAAGAGAATGAAAAAAGAGGTTACATTATGACATTTACAAAATTTAAATTTAAAAACTATATCAAAGACGCCTTGGAGGAACTAAATTTTAAGGCTCCCACGGAGGTACAAGAGAAATTGATTCCAGTTGTCCTTTCAGGACGTGATTTGGTAGGGGAATCAAAGACAGGATCAGGAAAGACGCATACTTTTTTACTTCCAATTTTTCAAAAGATAAATGAAGATTTAGATCAGGTTCAGGTTGTCATAACAGCGCCTAGTCGTGAGTTAGCCACACAAATTTATTTAGCTGCTCGTCAGATTGCAGAAAAATCAGAAACAGATATTCGTGTGGTCAACTACGTTGGAGGAACGGACAAGCTACGTCAAATTGAAAAGTTAAAGGCTAGTCAACCTCACATTGTGATTGGAACTCCAGGTCGTGTCTATGATTTGGTGAAATCAGGTGATTTAGAGATCCATAAGGCCCATACTTTTGTAGTTGATGAAGCAGATATGACACTTGATATGGGATTTTTAGATACCGTTGATAAGATTGCTGCTAGCCTACCAAAAGATGTTCAAATCTTGGTCTTTTCAGCGACAATCCCACAAAAATTACAGCCTTTCTTGAAAAAATATTTAACTCATCCAGTGATGGAGAAAATCAAAACGTCAACGGTCATTGCAGATACCATTGATAACTGGCTGATTTCTACTAAGGGACGTGATAAAAATGCTCAAATTTTATCTATTTCAAAAGTTCTTAATCCCTATGTTGCCATGATTTTTGTTAATACGAAAGAACGAGCAGATGATTTACATAGTTTCTTAGTTGCAAATGGTCTCAAAGTTGCGAAAATCCATGGCGGTGTGCCACCACGTGAGCGCAAGCGTATTATGAATCAAGTTAAAAACTTGGAATTTGAGTACATTGTAGCAACAGATCTTGCTGCACGTGGAATTGATATTGAAGGTGTTAGTCATGTAATTAACGATGCTATTCCACAAGATCTTTCCTTCTTTGTTCATCGTGTAGGGCGAACAGGGCGAAATGGTTTGGCGGGAGTAGCGATTACGCTTTATCAACCAAGTGATGATTCCGATATTCGTGAATTGGAGAAGATGGGAATTAAGTTCGTTCCTAAAGTTTTAAAAGATGGTGAGTTTCAAGAGACCTATGATCGTGATCGACGAGTTAACCGTGAAAAGACGCGTGAAAAATTAGACACTGAGATGATTGGGTTGGTGAAAAAGAAAAAGAAAAAAATCAAGCCAGGTTATAAAAAGAAAATTCAGTGGGCTGTGGATGAAAAACGCCGTAAGACTAAGCGTGCAGAAGCCCGTGCTAAAGGACGTGCTGAACGTAAAGCTAAGAAACAAAGTTTCTAAAGGTGATATAAAAATCTTATCACGGCGATAGATAATAAGTATTATACAGACCTTTTAGGACATGATAAACTGGAAGATATTATCATTGGGGAGAGTATCTTATGACGATGAATCAGAAAGTTCTAAAAGGTTTAACTATTTTATCAGCTTTAACACTAAGTGTTTTAGTTTATGAAACAGCAGGAGCAAGTACCAAGACCATCACGGTAGCAACAGATTCGGATACAGCTCCTTTTACTTATAAGAAAGACGATCAGTTTAAAGGCTATGATATTGATGTGGTGAAGGCAATTTTTAAAGATTCTAAAAAATATACGGTTAAATATGAGACCGTTGCCTTTTCTTCCATTTTAACAGGCCTAGATGCAGGACGTTACCAATTAGCTGCAAATGATTTTAATTACAATGCTGAGCGTGCTGAGAAATACATTTTTTCAGATCCTATTTCTAAATCCAATTATGCTATTGCATCAAAAGATGGGACAAGTTATGATAGTTTAGACGATTTGTCTGGAAAATCGACAGAAGCCTTGGCAGGTTCTAATTATGCACAGGTGCTAGAAGATTGGAATAAAGAGCATGCCGATAAAAAACCAATTGAAATCAACTATGTGGCTAGTTCAACAGCTATTTCAACACGTTTACAAGGAGTAGAGACAGGAAAGAGTGACTTTATCTTGTATGATGCTATTTCTTTAGATTACATCATTGATGATCAAGATCTTGATTTGGATACCACAGCTTTGAAAGACAGTGTCGGTGGTGATAAGGATGGTTTAGAATACCTCTTATTTTCAAAAGATGAAGAAGGCAAAGAGCTTGCTAATTTTGTTAACCAACGTTTAAAAACTTTAAAAGAAGATGGAACACTCAAAAAACTCAGCATCAAGTATTTTGGTGATGATTTTGTCTCAACCTTAAAATAATATCTAGATAGGGAGAAAACATGACGCTTTTTTTAGCAACTGGCTGGTATGACAAGCTACTTGAAAAAATACCAGATGGACAATTATTTAGTTGGCGAGCAGTTTTTGATGCTTTGCCGACCATTATTGAAAAATTACCAACAACCTTGGGATTAACTTTAGCTGGGTCACTATTTGGTCTTTTGTTGGCTTTATTATTTGCGATCGTTAAAATCAATAAGGTTAAGTTTCTTTATCCTATTCAAGCCTTATTTGTGAGTTTTTTACGCGGGACACCTGTTTTGGTTCAGTTGATGTTAACCTACTATGGTATTCCTCTTCTTCTGAAAGCGATGAGACAGAAATATGGATTGGATGTTAACATTAATGCTATTCCAGCAGAAGTTTTTGCAATCACTGCCTTTGCTTTCAATGAAGCGGCCTATACCAGTGAAACGTTGCGTGCAGCGATTCAATCTGTCAATCCTGGAGAAATTGAAGCTGCAAGGAGCTTAGGGATGACCTCACAACAAGTTTATCGACGTGTCATTATTCCTAATGCAGCTGTTGTCGCAACCCCTACCCTAATTAATACTTTGATCGGCTTGACCAAAGGGACATCTTTGGCTTTTAACGCAGGGATTGTCGAGATGTTTGCCCAAGCACAAATTTTAGGTGGTTCTGATTACCGCTATTTTGAACGGTTTATCTCTGTTGCTATTGTATATTGGGTTGTCAGTATTGTGATTGAGCAAGTTGGTCGCTTAATTGAAAAGAAAATGGAAATTAAGTCTCCAGACCGTCTTGCTAATCATCCAGTAGGGGAGGTACGTTAATGATTACCATTTCAAATTTAACCAAAGAATTTTCTGGGCAAAAAGTTTTGGATAATCTTAATCTTGAGATCAAAAAAGGGGAAGTAGTTGCTCTAGTTGGTGCTTCAGGTGCAGGGAAATCCACTTTTTTAAGGTCCATGAACTACTTAGAAAAGCCGGATTCTGGATCGATCAAAATTGGTGATTTTTCAGTAGATTTTTCCCAAATTAGCAAAGAAGATATTTTAGTCTTACGTCGTAAATTAGCGATGGTTTTCCAACAATTTAACTTATTTGAGCGTCGTACGGCACTAGATAATGTTAAAGAAGGATTGAAGGTGGTCAAAAAACTATCTGATGAGGAGGCGACTCGTATCGCCAAAGAAGAGTTAGCCAAGGTAGGCTTGTCAGATAGAGAAAACCATTATCCGCGTCACCTATCTGGTGGACAAAAACAAAGGGTCGCCCTAGCACGTGCTCTTGCGATGAAACCTGATGTTTTGCTCTTAGATGAGCCCACATCAGCACTTGATCCAGAATTGGTGGGCGAGGTAGAAAAATCTATTGCAGATGCAGCAAAAAGCGGTCAAACTATGGTCTTGGTTAGTCATGATATGAATTTTGTTCGTCAGGTAGCAGATAAGGTCTTATTTTTGGAAAAAGGTCATATTTTGGAGCAAGGAAGTCCAGATGAGATTTTTGATCATCCTAAAGAGGATCGAACCAAAGAATTTTTTGCTAGTTACAAAAAAACCTATATTTGATATAATGGGGGCTGAGACAATTGTCTTGGCCTTATCATTTGTGTTTAAAGCACTTAAAAGTAAGGTGATTTTTAACTGAAAAGTATAGGAGAAGGCATGTTAACAGAGATTTTAAGCCTTTATTTACAAGGTTTGCTATCAGCCGCTATTTTTGTGGTCGTGATTTTAGCCGCTTGGACAGCTTATCGGATGTTGCGAAAGATGGATAAAACGGTCAAAGAAAGACAAGCTTTTTTATATGATATTCTTTTAATTGCTATTATGACAATTCCTATCTTATCATTTGCTTTTACAGGGATTATATTGATGTTAAAAGCATAAGGCTTGCAAAAAATAAAAAGAATGTTTAAAATGTAGAACATCTATAGTCAAAGAGGAGAAAAAGATGTACGATACAATTGTGATTGGTGCAGGTCCTGCGGGTATGACAGCTGCCTTATATGCTGCCAGATCTAACCTAAAAGTGGCTACTTTAGAGCAAGGAGCCCCAGGTGGACAGATGAACAATACATCAGATATTGAAAACTATCCTGGTTTTGAAATGATTTCTGGGCCAGAGCTTTCTATGAAAATGTATGAACCGCTTGAAAAGTTGGGTGTTGAAAATCTTTATGGTATTGTGGAAGCCATAAAAGATGAAGGGGACATCAAGAAAGTCATCACCTCAGATGCTACTTATGAAACGAAAACCGTGATTATTGCAACAGGAGCAAAACATCGCTTACTGGAAGTTAAGGGTGAGGATACCTATAGCAGTCGAGGAGTTTCTTATTGTGCTGTGTGTGATGGTGCTTTTTTTAGAAACCAAGATTTGTTGGTGGTAGGAGGCGGTGATTCTGCGGTTGAAGAGGCACTTTTTTTGACCCGCTTTGCCAATAAAGTTACCATTGTCCACCGTCGCGATGCCTTGCGAGCTCAAAAATTATTGCAAGATCGCGCTTTTGCGCATGAGAAGATTGATTTTATCTGGGATTCAGTAGTTGAAGAGATTAAAGGAAATGATCTGAAAGTTACCAGCGTTGACATCAAGAATGTGAAAACTGGTGAGGTGACAAATCATGAATTTGGTGGTGTCTTTATCTATGTTGGTTTAGATCCAGTTTCTAACATGGTAGCTGATTTAGACATTACAGATGAGGACGGTTGGATCATCACAGATGATCATATGAGAACGAACCGTAAAGGAATTTATGCGACTGGTGATGTTCGTCAAAAAGATCTTCGCCAGATTACAACAGCTGTGGGTGATGGAGCTATGGCTGGACAGCAGGTTTATCAATTTATTGCAGGATTAGATTAAATCTTAACATAAATCAGGAGACAGCTATAGGCTCCTGTTTTTTGTTTAGGAAAAAAGGATTAGAGAGAACTTTCAGCTTGAAACTTAAATTTATGCTATAATAGTAGCATTAGATTAAAGGAGTGAGTCATGTATTTAGATGACAGTTTAACCTTGCATACTGATTTATACCAAATCAATATGATGCAAGTCTATTTTGAAAAAGGAATGCACAATAAAAAGGCGGTTTTTGAGGTTTATTTCCGAAATCAACCGTTTAAAAATGGTTATGCCGTATTTGCTGGGCTGGAGCGTGTGGTACGCTATTTAGAAAACTTAAGATTTACAGATCAAGATATTGCTTATCTTCGTGATTTAGGCTATCGTGAGGATTTCCTTGATTACTTGCGTCATTTTCAACTAGAGTTATCAGTAAGGTCTGCTAAAGAAGGGGATCTTGTCTTTGCTAATGAGCCCATTATGCAAATTGAAGGACCATTAGGGCAGTGTCAGTTAGTTGAAACAGCTATTTTAAACATTGTGAACTTTCAAACTCTGATTGCGACAAAAGCTGCAAGGATTAAATCTGTTATTGGTGATGAGCCTTTGCTTGAGTTTGGTACACGGCGTGCGCAAGAAATGGATGCGGCGATTTGGGGGACACGAGCAGCCGTTATTGGTGGAGCAGATGCTACCAGTAATGTCCGTGCAGGCAAACTATTTGATATTCCTGTTTCTGGAACACACGCTCACTCTTTTGTTCAAGCTTATGGAAACGACTATGATGCTTTTAAAGCTTATGCAGAAACCCATCAAAATTGTGTCTTTTTAGTGGATACTTATGACACTCTTCGTTTAGGAGTACCTGCTGCCATCAAAGTTGCTAAAGAGTTTGGTAAAAAGATTAACTTTAGAGGGGTTCGTATTGACTCAGGAGATATGGCTTACATCTCTAAAAAAGTTCGTGAACAACTAGATGAAGCAGGTTACACTGATGCTAAAATTTATGCTTCTAATGATTTGGATGAAAATACCATTTTAAACTTAAAGATGCAAAAGGCTAAGATTGATGTCTGGGGTGTCGGAACCAAACTGATTACAGCTTATGACCAACCCGCTTTAGGTGCCGTTTATAAAATTGTTTCTATTGAGGATGACAATGGTGAGATGCAAGATACCATCAAGTTATCAAGTAATGCTGAAAAGGTTTCAACCCCAGGGAAAAAACAAGTCTGGCGGATTACTAGCCGTGCCAAAGGAAAGTCTGAGGGAGACTATGTGACATTTGATGGTGCAGATGTGACACAGCTTGATGAGATTGAAATGTTTCACCCTGTTTATACCTATATTAACAAAACTGTTACAGACTTTGATGCTGTACCGTTATTAGTTGATATTTTTGATAAGGGAACCTGTGTTTATACTTTACCGAGTCTAAGCGAGATTAAACAATATGCACGTCAGGAATTTGATAAACTTTGGGATGAGTATAAGCGTGTCTTGAACCCGCAACATTATCCTGTTGATTTAGCGCGTGATGTTTGGGAAAATAAAATGAATTTGATTGATCGCATCAGAAAAGAAGCCTATCAAAAAGGAGATCTAGAGTGAGCTTACAAGAAGAAATTATCAAAGAATTAGGGGTTAAGCCAGAGATTGACGCTAAAGAGGAAGTTAGAAAGTCAATTGATTTTTTAAAAGCCTATATGCTAAAGCACCCGTTTTTAAAAACCTATGTTTTAGGAATTTCAGGTGGACAAGATTCCAGTTTAGCAGGACGTTTGGCCCAGCTAGCTATGGAAGAGCTACGTCAAGAAACAGGAGATGACACTTATCAGTTTATTGCTGTTCGCTTGCCATATGGCATTCAAGCTGATGAGGCAGATGCCCAGCGCGCCCTTTCCTTTATTAAACCTGATGTGAGTTTAACAGTTAATGTTAAGGCAGGTGTGGATGGCGCTGTGGCTGATTTAGCACAGGCGGGAGTTCTAGTTTCTGATTTTAATAAAGGTAATATTAAAGCTCGTATGCGTATGATTAGCCAGTATGCCATTGCTGGTGAACATAAGGGAGCTGTGATTGGAACAGATCATGCTGCGGAAAATCTGACGGGATTTTTTACAAAGTTTGGTGATGGTGGTGCCGATATTCTTCCCCTTTATCGTTTAAATAAACGCCAAGGGAAACAATTATTAGTAGAGCTTGGAGCTGATCCTGCCCTTTATGAAAAGGTGCCGACTGCTGATCTTGAAGAAAATAAACCAGGGATTGCAGATGAGGTCGCTCTCGGAGTGACTTATCATGATATTGATGATTATCTAGAAGGTAAAACAGTATCACAAGATGCCCAAGAAAAAATTGAAGCTTGGTGGCATAAGGGTGAACATAAGCGTCACTTGCCTATTACTATCTTTGATGATTTTTGGAAATCATATTAAGGGATTAGCAAATGCTAGTCTCTTTTTCTTTTAAAGAGTATAATAAAGATAAGACAAAGGAGGAATTTATGTTTGAATTAACATCATCATTTACAGATCGTTTATTTGACAATTATGAGGCCAATGCGAAATATCAGGCAATAGAAAATGCTGTAACACATAATGGTCTTTTGAAGTCGTTAGAAAATCGTCAGTCTAGTATTGAAAATGATTATGTCTTTTCACTGGATGTTACAAAAGATTCTGTTACCAATCAAAAGGCTTCTGGGCGTTGTTGGATGTTTGCTGCTTTAAACACTTTTCGGCACCAACTGATTAGTGATTATCAGCTGGAAAATTTTGAGCTTTCTCAAGCACACACTTTTTTCTGGGATAAGTATGAAAAATCAAATTGGTTTTTAGAGCAGATTATAGCCACAGCAGACCAAGAGCTATCTAGTCGTAAAGTAAAATTTTTACTAGATGTTCCGCAACAGGATGGAGGCCAGTGGGATATGGTTGTTGCTCTTTTTGAAAAATATGGTGTGGTTCCCAAATCCGTTTATCCAGAATCAGTTGCTTCTAGCAATAGCCGTGAGCTTAACCAATATCTTAACAAGCTGTTACGACAAGATGCGCAGATTTTACGTGACTTGGTTGCAAGCGGAGCTGCTATTGAGATCCTACAAGCTAAAAAAGAAGAGTTATTACAAGAAGTTTTTAACTTTTTAGCAATGACTCTAGGATTGCCTCCTCGTCACTTTACCTTTGCTTATCGGGATAAAGATAATCAGTACCATTCTGAAACAGATATCAGCCCTCAAGAATTTTATAAAAAGTATGTCGGGCTGAAGTTATCTGATTATGTGTCTATTATTAATGCTCCGACACAGGATAAACCTTACAATCAATCTTACACGGTTGAATTATTGGGAAATGTCGTAGGTGCCCCAAGTGTTCGTTACCTTAATGTTGAAATGAAACGTCTTAAAGAATTAGCGATTGCTCAAATGAAATTGGGTGAAACGGTTTGGTTTGGCTCAGATGTGGGACAATCTAGCAATCGTCAAACAGGAGTGATGGCTACTGGAATATATGATTTCACCTCCAGTATGGATATTGAACTAAAACAAGATAAGGCTGGCCGTCTTGATTACAGTGAGAGTTTGATGACACATGCCATGGTCCTTGCGGGTGTTGATTTAGATGAAAATGGACAAGCGCTTAAGTGGAAGGTAGAAAATTCATGGGGAGAAAAGGTTGGTGACAAAGGTTATTTTGTTGCCAGTGATGCTTGGATGGACCAATACACTTATCAAATTGTGGTAAGAAAAGATCTTCTGACAGCTGAAGAGTTAGCAGCTTATGAAGCAGTACCGATTTCTTTAGCCCCTTGGGACCCTATGGGGGCTTTGGCTTAATGTCTAAAAATCATAATGGTTAGGATAAAAATCGTTTGATTTATCAGTTTTACCTGATATAAAAAATAAGCATTCCCAATTGGGAATGCTTATTTGTATATTAAGAGATCATTTTATTGAGTGGCATCAGTAGAACTAGATGACGTGGTATTGGTTTGACTACTAGCTGTGGTTTGTTCTTCTGTTGAACTTGCTGCTGAAGAGTTATCAGTTGTTAGGGTACTACTGGTTAATGTTGTGGTATCTTCCTCATCATCATTTTCAACAGATTGGCTAGTGTAAGTTGCATTACGACTAGCAGCAGTTGCATTACTTGTGTCGGCTACGGCTGTATTTCTTGTGCTTGCACCATCTAAGAAAAGATAGCCGCCACTACGGTATAGACCATCTGGCATTGTCCAATCAGAATTACCATAAGGGTTGAGGTAGGTCATCATAGAACGGTAGATGTCGGCTGCAAGATCGAGCTGATCACCATATAGCGGAGTAAGGCGATTTTTATAACCCGTCCAAACTGCCATAGAGTACTGCGGAGTATATCCGACAAATGACTCGTCTGGAGCTATTGTACCAACAGAGTCTGTTGGAATGCCTGTATCGTATGCAATTTGAACTAACTCATCGTCTGTATAGTTTGATGTCCCTGTTTTACCAGCTTGGAAGACTCCAGAGATAGCCGCATTGGTACCTATACCATAGCTGAGAACAGTTTTCATCATATCTGTCATCATATAGGCAGTTGTTTCTTTCATTGCTCGGTTTCCAACAGGATCATATGTTTTGACGCTACCGTCATTAAATTCAATTTTATTAACGTACTGAGGTTTATAGTAAATCCCACCGTTTGAGAAGGCGGCATAAGCAGCAGCCATCTTTTCGCTACTTGCTCCGTATTGAGAGTCTGTGCTGCTGGTATTACTTGAGATAGCATTGGCATAAACCATTTCAGGATAATTAATACCAAGTTTGTTCAAGAAAGCTAAGGCATTATCTAGTCCTGCAGCCTCAAGTGCACGCGCAGCGGGGACGTTACGTGACTGTTGAATAGCTGTTTGCATACTCATCCAACCGTTATATTGACGATCCCAGTCGAATAGTTGAATGTCTGTTCCAGGCCAAGTATAATAAGAGTCATTTAGCAGTTGGCCAGTTGAGCGGTAAGCTCCGTAATCAATAGCTGGTGCGAACGCGGAGATAGTTTTCATGGCAGATCCCCAATCGCGATCGGTTAGAACGGCTTGGTTGGTTCCAAATGAGACAGCTTCATCTTGATTACGTGCTCCAAGTTGTGCGATTACTTTACCATTAGTAACATCGATAACTGTAGAGGCTGCTTGAAGGCTATCATTTGGATAAGCAACATAGTCATAAGTGTTAAAGATGTTATAAAGTTGCTGCTGCGCTTCACTGTTAACATTGGTATAGACTTTCATACCAGATTTAAAGATATCAGCACCTGTCTGCTCTTGAACCTCTTCAATAACTTGTTTAAGATAGTTATCCATATAAGCTGGGTAGCTAGATTCTTGAACGAGTTCTTGTAAGCCATCTGTGACGGGAGTATTGATAGCCGTTTTGTATTCTTCCTCGGTAATGTGTTCAAATTCATACATTCTTTGAAGAACGGTATCACGTCTAGCTTTTGCAGCATCAGGATTGGTATAAGGATCGTATTGGTTAGGAGCTTGGGGCATTCCGGCAAGAAGTGCTAATTGCGCGATGGAGAGATCTTTGAGATCTTTGTGATAATACTCTTTAGCAGCCGTTAGCATCCCATAGGTTCCGTTTGCCATATAGACTTTATTGATGTAGTATGTTAGGATTTCCTGTTTGGTGTATTTTCTCTCAAGTTGAAGAGCGAGCCAAGCTTCTTGTGCTTTACGTTTTAAGGTTTGATCTTCTTCTGAGGTTGAAAAATAAGTCAGTTTAATCAATTGTTGATCAAGTGTCGATCCCCCTTGAGTTGTGCTACTTGTTAAATTGTGTAGCGCAGAGCTGGCGATACGGAAGATATCTATTCCACGATGTTTAAAATAACGATGGTCCTCAATGGAAGTAATGGCGTTAACCAAGTCGAGAGGAATATTATCTGCTGTAACACTTTCACGGTTTTCAGAACCAAGTTCACCGATTAAGTTGTTTTCACTATCATAAACCATACTGAGATTGGTAGCTTTTAATTGCTTTTCAGATAGTTTAGGTGTTGAGCTGATGTAGAAGAGGAAGAGAAGACCACCCGCTACAATTATAAAAATAGTCAGACTAAGAGTAATACTGAGAGCGTATTTTAAAAATTTGAGTATGCTTTCTTTTTTGATGTTAATCACCGCCTAAAAAATTTTTTTCAATAATGTCTAGATAAGGAACTTGTGGAAAAGCAGCTTCCTTTACAAGATATGCCTGTTTTTTGATATAATCAAGAGGCATAGATTTATTTCCTTTTTCAGCTTGATAGAAGTCTATCAAAGCTTTAGCGGGTAAAAGATAAGTTTGCTTAAGACTTGAAAAATGAAGCAATACAAAGGAAATACCACCTTGTTTAAGAACGGCTTCCATATGTTGAATCTGATGGACATGAAAGTTTTTCAGTGGCATAGAGGTTTTTTGTCTAGTTTCTTTTGCTTCAAAATCTAAGTAATGTCCCTTATATACACCAGAGTAGTCAGTGGTTGAGGCCTGCCTAAAATAAGCTTCAACAATCTTAGCACGACTTCGTCTAGGGTAATCTACTTTGACAATTTGAACAGGTGTTGGTTTCTTATGAATTACAGCAAGACCATGATGAAGGTAATAATCATTAGTGGCATTAATAGCTGTTTCAAAGTTCATCCCTCGATTAGCAAAGTTAGTGCTTTTTTTCTGGGACGAGGTACCAACAGAGCGTCTTGAAATCGTATGAGGGTATTTTACCATTTTCCTCCCTCTGACTTATGATATTGTGGTTTACTTTAAAAATAAACCCTATTCATTATACCATATTTTTTAAAAGGACAAACATTTATGACTGTAATTCTTGTATCAGGCTATAAAAATACTGACCTAGGCATTTTTAAAGACAATGATCCACGTATTGTGATCATCAAAAAGGCAATCAAAAGGCAATTAGAACGCTATTTAGATGCAGGCTTGCAATGGCTTATTTTTACAGGGAATTTAGGCTTTGAATATTGGGTGTTAGAAGTTGCTCAAGAGCTTAGGAAAGAGTATGATTTTTCTATGGGAACTGTTTTTTGTTTTGCTAATCAGGGAGAAAATTGGAACGACAGCAACCGAGAGAAATTAGCTGCTTTTAAGCAAGTAGATTTTGTGAAATATAGCTATGAAGCTTATCAAAATCCTACACAATTTAGGACTTATAATGAATTTTTGGTTGACAATAGCGATGGAGCTTATCTTTTTTATAGTCATGAACATGAAACAAATTTGAAATATCTTTATGATAAGATGGTGGAGAAAGAAAATTATCCCATTAAAATATTAGATTTTGATGAGTTGAATGAAATTGCCTACGAAGAATAATCTTGAAAGAGACTTTATTCTTGCAATTTTGCATCAATTTTTGTAATATAAATAACGATGGATATTTTTAATATCTATTTTAAGAATGAACAGTACGGAGAATAGAAGATGGCTAGCATTAAATTTTCACCAAAAGATATTTTTGAACAAGATTTTAAAACCAGTATGAGAGGGTATAGCAAAGAGGAAGTTGATGAATTTCTTGATGATGTTATCAGAGATTACGAGGCCTACGAAGAGCTGGTAAAGACCCTGCGTGAGGAAAATAGCAAATTAAAAGAGGAGCTAAAGACGCGTTCGGTTTCTGCTTCAACAGCACCATCTGTATCACCGAAGGTCAATTTTACGCAGGCAACTTCAGGGTCTGTGGGAGCTAGCACAAGCACAGTTATGTCAACTCCTAAATCAGAAACCCCTCGTCCAGCAACTGCAACTACTGCTGTGACAAATTTTGATATTTTGAAGCGAATTAGCCGTTTAGAAAAGGAAGTATTCGGTAAACAAATTACTGAATAGGAGTGTCGTGCAATTTTTGGATAATCGCGTGGTAGTTTTCTACCATGAGGAAAGTCCATGCTAGCACTGGCTGTGATGCCGGTAGTGTTTGTGCTAGGCGAATGCATAAGCCTAGGGACGTCTTTGACGTTACGGCGACTAAAATGGCTAAGTCTTTAGATATGCCAAAGTAGGTCTGAAAGTGCCACAGTGACGAAGTTTTTATGGAAACGTAAAAAATGGAACGCGGTAAACCCCTCAAGCTAGCAACCCAAACTTTGGTCGGGGCATGGGATGGATGGAAACGAACAGAAATCCTGACTGTTTAGGCAGTAGACAGATGATTATCGAAGGTGGTAGTACCTAGTACCACTGGAACAAAACATGGCTTATAGAAAATTGCATAAATAGGGTTGGAGCTAGGAGAAATCTTTGGCTCCTTTATTTAATATAAAGAGGATAAAATGAAGAAAAAATTTAAATTGGTAGCGACAGCTGCGGCAGGGCTAGAGGCAGTTGTTGGTCGTGAGATTCGTGATTTAGGTTTGGAATGCCAAGTAGAAAATGGAAAGGTCATTTTTGAAGGTGGCGTTAGAGAAATCATCGAGACGAATCTTTGGCTTCGATCAGCAGATCGCATCAAAATTGTGGTTGGTGAGTTTCCAGCTAGAACGTTCGAGGAATTATTCCAAGGAGTTTTTGCTCTAGATTGGGAAAATTATCTTCCATTGGGATGTCGTTTTCCGATTTCTAAGGCAAAGTCTGTCAAATCTAAGCTACATAATGAGCCTAGTGTGCAGGCTATAACCAAAAAAGCCGTTGTTAAAAAGTTGCAAAAACATTTTCATCGTCCAGAAGGGGTTCCTTTGATAGAAAATGGTGCAGAGTTTAAAATAGAAGTCTCAATTTTAAAAGACAGAGCAACATTATTACTTGATACAACAGGCTCTAGCTTATTTAAACGTGGTTACCGTACGGAGAAGGGTGGGGCACCTATTAAGGAAAATATGGCTGCCGCGATTATCCAACTCTCCAACTGGTATCCAGACAAGCCTCTCATTGATCCAACCTGTGGATCAGGAACCTTTTGTATTGAGGCGGCGATGATTGGGATGAATATTGCACCAGGCTTTAATCGTGACTTTGCTTTTGAACAGTGGAACTGGGTTGATCCTGATTTGGTTCAAACCGTCCGTGATGAAGCTGAAAGTAAGGCTGATTATGATGTCGAATTAGATATTTCGGGATTTGATATTGATGGACGGATGATCGATATTGCTAAAAAAAATGCTGAGGAGGCTGGACTTGCAGATGTCATCAAATTGAAACAAATGCGTCTTCAAGACCTAAAAACCGACAAAATCAATGGGGTTATTATTTCAAACCCTCCATATGGGGAGCGATTGTTGGATGACAAAGCAGTGGACATCTTGTATAATGAAATGGGACAAACCTTTGCTCCGCTGAAAACGTGGAGTAAGTTTATCCTCACAAGTGATGAACAGTTTGAGACAAAATATGGTAGTCTTGCTGATAAGAAACGAAAACTTTATAACGGGACTTTAAAAGTTGATTTATATCAATATTTTGGTGAACGAGTCAGACGTCAGGTAAAATAGAAAGGGAATAGCGGTGTCTAACAAAGAGGATCAAAACCAACAACAAGAAGAAGCTGTCTTGGAGTTAAAAGAGGCTCAGAATATGACAGTCGAAGAAGCAAAACGGAAAGGCTCAGAATTGCAAGTTGGTATTTCTGAGGAAGATAGTGTTTTAGATAAATATATCAAGCGTCATAGAGAAGAAATTGCTGATCGTAAGTTCGCAACAGGATCAGGAGATGATATTTCGTTTAAGGATTTGGATACATCTGCTCTTGATAAGTTTATTAAAAAACAAAAAGAAGAATTAGCTACTGCTGGTCTGATTAACGAAGCTGTCCTATCAGAGACAGGGGATGAACAAGAAACTAAAATTGTGCCCTCACCGATCGTTGAATCGACTATAGCAGATGACGTCCAAGAGCAAGCGACAGCTTCGCCAGAAGAAGTACTGGTGGCGTCTGAAGAGGATTTACTGGCTTTAGCAGATGACAAACAAGATCCAGTCTATAAAAATAAAAAATTGATTTTTGCTCTGTTAGGGGCTCTTGTAGTAGGGATTTTTGGGATTGCTTATGGCTTAAATTATTTTAGTAATCAAGCCACAAATACTAGCTCTTCCTCAACTTCAAAGAGTTCAACAGCTAAAAGTAAAACCAGTTCATCTTCAACTGAGAAAACAGCTAGCCAAGAAGATGTGACGAATTTTGAAAATCTTTATAAAAGCTTCTTTGTAGATGAAGAGCAAACAAAACTAAAAAATAGCGAATTTGCTAATCTTTCATCTTTAGAGGAAGCTTTGAAAAAGCTTGAAGGAACAACGGCTTATGATGATGCTAAATCAAAGTATGACAAATTAAGTAAAGCCATTGCAACCACACAAGCTGTGAATGCTCAGTTTGAATCTGCAGCCATTGTTGATGGTGAGGCTGTCGCAGATGTAGCAGTTAAATCTGATGCTAATTTTGATAGTATTACAACCGATATGAAAAATACAGGGAATGCTACGTTGGATAGCTTGTTACAGCAAGTTATCACAAGTGGGAGAACTCAACAGTCAGGAGGAGTATCTACTGCAACGGCTGGTGACAGTGCAACAAGTGTCAGTGTTCCTGTCGCAGATTCTGCCACAGTGGTCACAAGTGACGGAGTAGCTACAGCATCAGAAACAAGTTCTCAAACCAGTGAGGGGACTCAAACTGTACCAGCAGCATCAGCTACAACAATAGCTTCGACTAGCTATGGTATTCAAAATTATGATCCAGCAATTTTACAACGTCAGATGAGCCGTGTTCCTTATAACGAAGCGGCTGTCGCAGACAAAACAAATGCAGCTTGGATTTTCACCCCAGGAGTAATGGAAAAAATTATTGCAACCTCACAAGCTAGAGGTTACATCACAGGCAATGAATTTATTCTTGAGCCGGTCAACATTATTAACGGTGTTGGTTACTACAATATGTACAAACCAGATGGCACTTACCTATTTTCTATTAACTGTAAGACAGGTTATTTTGTTGGTAATGCTTCAGGAAATTCAGATGCTCTAGATTTTTAAAAAAAAATACAGGTCCACTTAATAAAGTGGGCTGTATTTTTTTAAATAATATGACGCTCAAAAGCTTGATCTGAGATTCCTTGTTCTAAAATAAGTTTAGCCCATTCTTTTGCTGAAAAAAGGCTGTGGTCCTTGTAATTACCGCAGGACTCAATAGTTGTTCCAGGGACATCTTCCCAAGTTGTCTTTGTGGCGATTTCTTCTAGACTAGATTTGATAACTTTAGCAATGTCAGTTGCTGTAGGCTGTCCCCAGACAATCATGTGAAAGCCTGTTCGGCACCCAAATGGTGAGCAATCTATAAGTCCGTCCATACGTTGACGAATCAATTTAGCTAAGAGGTGTTCGATAGTGTGTAAGCCAGACGTAGGAATAGCATCTGCGTTTGGTTGAACCAGTCTGACATCAAAGTTAGTAATGACATCTCCCTTTGGACCAAATTCTTCTGAAATCAATCGGATATAGGGGGCTTTTACAATTGTATGATCAAGCTCAAAGCTTTCGACAGTAACATCTTTTGGCATGTTTTTTCTCCTTTTTTATTGGTACAGTTATCATATCATATTTTGTCAGTAAATGGGTTGGTTTTTTCATTGTGAAAAGGCTTAATTTATGTTAAAATAGAATTCGGTTTTCTATCGGAAATAGAAAAAAGATATTAAGGAGGAAGACATGCTAAATGTGATTTTAGCACTTGTTTTTTCTCTCATTGGTTTAGTCCTTGGTTATGTTGTTATTTCAGCTCGATTGAAGTCGGCTAAAGAAGCAGCAGAACTAACGCTTTTAAATGCTGAACAAGATGCTGTTAATTTAAGAAGTCAAGCTCAAGTAGATGCTGAACAGATTAAACAAACGGCAGACAGAGAAGGTAAAGCTTATAAAAAAGAGTTACTTTTAGAGGCAAAGGAAGAAGCTAGAAGATATCGTGAAGAGATTGAAAAAGAGTTTAAATCCGAAAAGCAAGAGTTGAAACAAATGGAAACACGTCTAACAGAACGTGCCTCTTCTCTTGATCGTAAGGATGAAAATTTGAGTGGAAAAGAAAAGCTACTCGAACAAAAAGAACAAAGTCTTTCAGATAAATCTAGATACATTGATGAGCGTGAAGAACAAGTTGCCCAATTAGAAGAAGAAAAGAAATCAGAATTAGAACGCGTTGCTGCCATGACTATTGCAGAAGCGCGTGAGATTATCTTAACAGAGACAGAGAATAACTTAACTCATGAGATTGCCAGTCGCATAAAAGAAGCGGAGCTTGAGGTTAAAGATAAGTCTGATAAGATGGCTAAGGATTTGTTATCTCAAGCGATGCAACGCCTTGCTGGTGATTATGTGACAGAGCATACTATTACAACAGTCCACCTGCCAGATGATAGCATGAAAGGACGGATTATCGGTCGAGAAGGGCGTAATATTCGTACTCTTGAGAGTTTAACTGGTATTGATATTATCATCGATGACACACCAGAGGTGGTTGTTTTATCAGGATTTGATCCGATTCGCCGAGAGATTGCTCGAATGACTCTTGAAGCTCTTATTCAAGATGGACGGATTCATCCAGCCCGTATCGAAGAGTTGGTTGAAAAAAATCGACTAGAGATGGATCACCGTATCCGAGAATATGGAGAAGCGGCCGCTTTTGAGATTGGTGCTTTGAATTTGCATCCTGATTTGATTAAAATCATGGGACGGTTACAGTTTAGGACAAGCTACGGGCAAAATGTTCTCCGTCACTCTGTAGAAGTTGGTAAGCTCGCTGGTATTTTAGCAGGTGAGTTGGGTGAGAATGTTGCGCTAGCTCGTCGAGCAGGTTTCTTGCATGATATGGGGAAAGCTATTGATCGTGAGGTCGAGGGGAGTCATGTTGAGATTGGAACAGAATTTGCCCGCAAATATAAAGAGCATCCTGTTGTAGTGAATACAATTGCTAGCCACCATGGAGATGTTGAACCAGATAATGTTATTGCGGTTTTAGTTGCCGCGGCAGATGCCTTGAGTTCAGCTCGTCCAGGAGCTCGTAATGAATCAATGGAAAATTATATTAAGCGTCTTCGTGATTTAGAAGAGATTGCGACAAGTTTTGATGGTGTACAAACTAGTTTTGCCCTCCAAGCAGGACGTGAAATTCGAATCATGGTTCAACCGAATAAAGTCTCTGATGATCAAGTGACGATTTTAGCACATAAGATTCGTGAAAAGATTGAACAAAACTTGGATTACCCAGGAAATATTAAGGTAACGGTCATTCGCGAGTTACGTGCGATAGATTATGCAAAATAAAAAGACAGCTTTGGCTGTTTTTTTATTGGCCAGAGGTATCTAGCATAGAGATAAGTATTGAAAAAATAGATGATTTTTGATAAACTAGGTAGAAAGACAATTAAGGAGACAAGATGACGGAACGTGGTTTATTGATTGTTTTCTCAGGCCCATCAGGTGTGGGAAAAGGGACAGTCAGACAAGAAATTTTTAGTCACCCAGGCAATAAATTTGAATATTCAGTATCAATGACGACACGTCCACAACGTCCAGGTGAGGTTGATGGTGTAGACTATCATTTCCGTACGCGCGAAGAGTTTGAAGAACTCATCAAGCAAGGGCAGATGTTAGAGTATGCTGAGTATGTTGGAAATTATTATGGCACGCCCTTAACCTATGTCAATGAGACCTTAGATAAAGGGATTGATGTTTTCCTTGAAATTGAAGTACAAGGAGCGCTTCAAGTTAAATCAAAAGTGCCAGATGGTGTCTTTATTTTTTTAACGCCACCTGATTTAGAAGAATTAAAAGGTCGTCTTGTTGGACGTGGTACAGATAGCGCAGATGTCATTCACCAACGTATTGAACGTGCTAAAGAAGAGATTGCCTTGATGCGTGAGTATGATTATGCCGTTGTTAACGATGAGGTTCCTTTAGCAGCGGAGCGTGTGAAACGTATTATTGAAGCAGAACATTTTCGTGTTGATCGTGTCATCGGACGTTATACGGATATGGTTGCTATTGAGACAAAAAGATAAAAATAGAAAAGTGGTAAAAAGTTATGATGTTAAAACCGTCTATTGATAAGTTGTTGGACAAGGTACCATCAAAGTACTCTCTTGTAATTTTACAAGCAAAACGCGCACATGAATTAGAAGCAGGTGCAGAGCCTACTCAAGAGTTCAAATCTGTGAAATCTACCTTGCGTGCCTTAGAGGAAATTGAGTCTGGTAATGTTGTAGTTCATCCAGATCCAGAGTCTAAGCGTCAAGCTGTCCGCCGTCGTGCAGAGGAGGCTCGCTTAGCAGCAGAAGAGGAAGAGCGTAAAATCAAAGAACAGATTGCAAAAGAAAAAGAAGAAGAAGGAGAAAAAATCTAAGGTTGTTTCAATCTTAGATTTTTCAATTCAATCGCTAAAGGAAGAATAGGAGGAGAGAGATGCCTAAAATTGCTAAAGTTATTGTGGATATTCCACTACAGCAGACGGATAAACCCTTCTCTTACCTTGTTCCAGAAGGGACTTTTATTGCTGAGGGAATGCGTGTTCATGTTCCATTTGGACGTGGCAATCGGCTTTTACAAGGATTTGTGGTTGGTTTGGAGGACAATGAGGGGAAAGAGTTAAAAACGATTGGTGAGGTTCTTGATTTAGAACCAGTTTTGAGCCAAGAACAGCTCTTTTTAGCAGATCAAATGAGAAAAACTGTTTTTTCTTATAAAATCTCCATCTTAAAAGCCATGTTGCCAAATCTACTACAGTCAACCTACGACAAATGGTTAGAAGCTGAAGAAATCTTATCCGAGGAGGACAGGAGTGTACTTTTTAAAGGAAAATCGGGTATTTTATTTTCAGACTTATCACCTGTTTTAAGAGAGAAAGCAGCGCAATTCGTTAGCCAAGGGAAAATCAAGGTGACTTATCTGGCAAAAGATAAGCAAACGATTAAAACTGAAAAACACTATCAAGTTAGGGTGTCTAGATTACAGGAGCACACTATTAGTAATCGGGCGAAGAAACGTCAGCAGTTAAAGGACTATCTTCTACTAAAATCTTCTTATAAGGGAACCTTAAAGGAATTATATGACTTATTTTCTCGTGATGTCGTGACTTATTTTGTCAAAGAAGGTTTACTAGAGGTGGTAGAGGTTGCTGTTAACCGCAGTGATATCTATTTTGAGGGGATAGAAAAAGAGACTTTCCTTGCCTTAAATGAAGAGCAGAATCAAGCGGTTGAAGCCATCCTTTCTCAAGTAGGGGAAAATTGTCCGACTCTCTTACAAGGGATTACTGGTAGTGGCAAAACAGAAGTCTATCTTCATGTTATTGATCGGGTACTGAGGATGGGGAAAACAGCGATTGTCCTGGTTCCTGAGATTTCTCTAACCCCTCAGATGACCAAGCGTTTTATTTCTCGATTTGGAGAAAAGGTAGCGATTTTACACTCAGGCTTGTCTGATGGTGAGAAATATGATGAATGGCGCAAGATAAAAAATAAGGAGGCTCAAGTAGTGGTTGGAGCTAGATCTGCAATCTTTGCACCTTTAGATAATATTGGTGCCATTATTATTGACGAGGAGCATGAAGCCTCCTATAAACAAGAGTCTAATCCTAGATATCATGCTCGTGATGTTGCTATTTTACGTGCCAATTATCATGGGGCTAGTTTGGTTTTAGGGAGTGCAACACCAAGCATTGAAAGTCGTGCACGGGCCAGTAAGGGGGTCTATCGTCATCTTTTACTGACCAAGCGTGCCAATCCTTTGGCGCAGATTCCAGATGTGGCTATTGTTGATTTTAGGGACTATATTGGACAACAAGAGCTCTCTAATTTCACGCCTCCTTTGTTAGAAAAGATAGGAGAGCGTTTGGCTAAGAAAGAGCAGATTGTCTTAATGCTAAATCGACGTGGTTATTCCAGTTTTGTGATGTGTCGTGATTGTGCTTATGTGGATACTTGTCCTAATTGTGATATTTCCTTGACGCTCCACATGGATACCAAGACGATGAATTGCCATTATTGTGCTTATGAAAAGTCTATCCCAAGGCTATGCCCTAATTGTCATTCTAGAAGTATCCGTTATTATGGAACAGGTACTCAAAAGGCTTATGATGAGTTATTAGAAGCTTTTCCGAGTGCTAGGGTCATTCGGATGGATGTTGATACAACACGTCAAAAAGGGGCTCATGAGACTTTGTTGGATCAGTTTGGAAAAGGAGAGGCTGATATTTTATTGGGAACTCAGATGATTGCTAAGGGCTTGGATTTTCCTAATGTGACCTTAGTAGGAGTTCTAAATGCAGATACAGCTTTAAATCTACCAGATTTTAGATCAAGTGAGCGTACTTTTCAACTTTTAACACAAGTAGCTGGTCGTGCTGGTCGTGCAGACAAGGCTGGCGAAGTTCTTATCCAAACTTATAATCCAAAGCATTATGCCATTGCTCTAGCAAAAGAGCAGGACTATGAGGCATTTTATCGTCATGAGATGGCTATTCGCCATCAAATGCAGTATCCTCCCTACTACTATACAGTTGGACTTACCTTATCTCACAAAGATGAAGGAGTGGTGACTCAAAAAAGTTATGAGGTATTAGCCTTGTTGAAAGAACATTTGTCTTTGCAAGCCAAGTTTTTAGGGCCAGCTCCAAAACCTATTGCAAGGACCCACAACCTTTACCATTATCAAGTCATGATCAAGTATCGTTTTGAGGATCATTTGGAGGAGGCTCTAAATCAGATTTTAGCTTGGACTCAACTTCCAGGTCAAAAAGATTTACGCTTGATTATTGACCATGAGCCACAGAATTTTGTCTAATACATGGCTGTGGTATAATAGAAAAAAGAATTTAGAGGTATGATATGACAAAATTGATTTTTATGGGAACACCAGATTTTTCTGCGACGGTCCTAGATGGCTTGTTATCACATTCAGACTATCAGATTTTAGCTGTGGTGACACAACCTGATCGCGCAGTGGGACGTAAAAGAGAAATAAAGATGACGCCTGTCAAAGAGTTGGCACTTGAAAAAGGTTTGCCAATCTATCAACCAGAAAAACTATCAGGCAGTCCAGAGATGGATGAGTTGATGGCGCTAGGTGCAGATGGGATTGTGACAGCAGCTTTTGGACAGTTTTTACCAGAAAAACTCTTGCAATCTGTTTCATTTTCAGTTAACGTACATGCTTCGCTTCTACCCAAATACCGTGGAGGAGCCCCAATTCACTATGCAATTATTAATGGGGAAAAAGAAGCCGGAGTGACCATTATGGAGATGGTTAAGAAGATGGATGCCGGAGATATGATTTCAAAACGTGCCATTCCCATCACAGATGAGGATAATGTTGGGACCATGTTTGCCAAATTAGCAGTAGTTGGACGTGATTTGCTTCTTGATACCCTTCCAGATTATATAGCGGGTCATTTGAAGCCTGAGCCTCAAGATGAGAGTCAGGCCACGTTTTCTCCTAATATCACAGCAGAAGAGGAAAGTTTGAAATGGTCTAAGAGTTCGCGTGAGCTCTTTAATCAGATTAGAGGGATGTACCCGTGGCCAGTAGCCCATACGCTTTATCAAGGAAAACGCTTTAAAATTTATGAAGCCACTCCAGTTGAAGGAGAAGGGATTCCTGGTCAGGTGATTGAAAAAACCAAGAAGAGTCTAATTGTAGCAGCAGGAAATGGTGCTTTATCTCTGAAAACAGTACAGCCTGCTGGTAAGCCTAAGATGGCAGTTGTGGACTTTTTAAATGGTGTTGGACGTGAGATACAAGTAGGTGATCAATTTGGCCAGTGATTGGAAAAAGACAAGTCGTGGACAGGCTCTTCAGATTTTAGAAGAAGTTTTTGGAGATGGAGCATATTCTAATATCGCTCTGAATAAGCAGTTAACACAATCACACCTATCTGATAAAGACAAAGGTTTGGTTACTGAGATCGTTTATGGGACAGTTGCTAGAAAACTGACGTTAGAATGGCATCTAGCTTATTTTATTGAGGATCGTGATCGCTTGGAGCCATGGGTTTATACCCTTTTGTTACTGAGTCTCTACCAAATGCTTTACTTAGATAAGGTCCCTAATCATGCCATTGTAAATGATGCGGTTACAATTGCTAAAAATCGTGGTAATAAAAAAGGTGTAGAGAAACTGGTTAACGCTGTCTTACGCCGCATTGAGCGTGAAGGTGTTAGAGATTTTTCAACGATTAAACGCATCAATAAGCGCTATTCCATCCAATATTCTTTGCCGGTTTGGTTAGTAAAAAAATTGATTGAGCAGTTTGGAGTAGAGCGGGCAGAAGCTATTTTTAAGAGTTTATTTGTTAGAAATAAAGCCAGTGTGCGTGTCGCAAAGGTGTCGGATTTGGAGTACTTGGCACAGGATACCCAATCAGAGAAGTCTGTCTTGTCACCGGTAGGATTAGTCAAATCATCAGGACATTTTGCAGCTAGTCAAGCCTTTAAAAATGGACAAATAACTATCCAAGATGAAACGAGCCAGTTGGTAGCACCTACTTTAGAAATAGAGGGGTGGGAGACCATGCTTGATGCTTGTAGCGCACCAGGTGGAAAAACGGTTCATATGGCTTCTTATCTAACCAGCGGTCATATTACAGCGCTTGATCTCTATGATCATAAATTAGCTCTCGTAAATGAAAATGCTCAACGAATGGGAGTAGCCGATAAGATTAGCACACAAAAGTTAGATGCAACGCAAGTGCATGCACATTTTCCAAAAGAACATTTTGATAAAATTTTAGTTGATGCTCCCTGCTCTGGGATTGGTCTTATTCGTCGTAAACCAGATATTAAATATAATAAAGATAATCAAGATTTTCTGTCTTTACAGAAAATTCAATTGGAAATCCTATCTAGCGTTTGTCAAACACTAAAAAAAGGTGGTATAATAACCTATAGCACTTGTACTATTTTTAACGAGGAAAATCAAGATGTGATCGCCAAATTTTTACAACAGCACCCTGATTTTGAACAAGTAGCACTTAAACATCCCAAATCAGAGATTGTTGTGGAAGGTTGTTTAATGATCACACCTGAACAATTTATGACAGATGGTTTTTTTATAGCTCAGCTAAGAAAAAAACTATAAACTGTTGAAGGAGGAACCTGACCTAGTCAGAATAATCATAGTATGAAAATTTCAGTTTTAACAGATATTGGACAAAAACGTTCAAGTAATCAAGACTATGTTAATAAATATGTTAATAAATCAGGGATTACACTGATCGTTTTAGCCGATGGCATGGGTGGACACAGAGCGGGGAATATCGCTAGCGAATTGACTGTAACAGAATTTGGTTGTGCATGGGTAGATACTGATTATCAAGACCCAAACAGCATCATGGACTGGCTTAGAATGATGGTTGACGTGGTGAATCGTCGCGTTCATGAGTTAGGACAAGATGAAGAGTTTAAAGGTATGGGGACAACTGTAGAAGCAGCGGCTATTATTGGTAGTCACTTGGTTTATGCTCATGTTGGAGATTCTCGTATCAGCCTTATTAGAGATCAATCTTATACACAGTTAACGAGTGATCATTCTTTGGTGAACGCTTTGGTTAAAGCTGGTCAAATTACTCCAGAAGAAGCAGAGGTACATCCTCAAAAAAATATTATCACACAATCCATCGGACAAGCCAATCCTGTTGAGGTTGATTTAGATGAAGTAGGACTCTTATCAGGGGATCTTATTTTGATGAACAGTGACGGTTTAACCAATATGGTGTCTTCGCAAGAAATCACGGAGATTCTTCAAAATTCAGAAATGACCTTAGATACGAAAGCCCAGACACTTATTGATAAAGCTAATCAAGCAGGAGGTTTTGATAATATTACAGTTGCTCTCGTAGAAGTTGAAAGTGAGGATGAGTAATGATCCAGATTGGCAAATTATTTGCTGGGCGTTACCGTATTCTTAAATCAATCGGTCGTGGAGGCATGGCTGATGTGTATTTGGCAAATGATTTGATTCTGGATAATGAAGAAGTAGCTATTAAAGTTCTTCGGACAAATTATCAAACAGATCAGGTTGCTGTGACACGATTTCAGCGTGAGGCGCGTGCCATGGCTGAATTGGATCATCCTAATATTGTGTCGATTCGTGATATTGGTGAAGAAGACGGTCAGCAATTTTTAGTAATGGAATATGTTGATGGCGAGGACTTAAAGAAATATCTGCAAGATCATGCTCCGCTTTCTAATCAAGTCGCTGTTAGGATAATGCAAGAAGTTTTGTCTGCTATGACTTTAGCCCATCAAAAAGGGATTATCCACAGGGATTTAAAACCACAAAATGTCTTGTTAACACGAGACGGGCATGCTAAGGTAACTGACTTTGGTATTGCTGTTGCTTTTGCAGAGACGAGTTTAACCCAAACTAATTCGATGTTAGGAAGTGTGCATTATTTATCACCTGAGCAAGCTAGGGGCTCCAAGGCAACAGTTCAAAGTGATATTTATGCTATGGGGATTATGTTGTTTGAAATGCTGACGGGGCACATTCCTTATGATGGTGATAGTGCTGTCACTATAGCATTGCAACATTTTCAAAAACCTCTACCATCAATTTTATCCGAAAATCCTACTGTTCCTCAACCGTTGGAGAATGTCGTTATTCAAGCAACTGCTAAAAAATTAACGAATCGTTATCAGTCAACGATGGATATGCTGATGGATTTACGGACGTGTTTACATCCTAGTCGAGCTAAAGAAGCTAAAGTAAAATTTGGAGATCAGACTGATACACGAATTTTACCAAAAGCTGAGCCTAGCACAGCTGCAACCAGTAGAGATCAACTGTTAAAAACACAGTCTAATAAAAAGCTAGGTTCCGATAAAGCACTGGATGCTTTACCAGAGGCTGAAAGCGCTACTACAAAAACTTCCAAGAAGCCTGTTAAAAAGAAAAAGCGTGGTTTCCTAAGAGCGATGCTAACCATGTTACTTTTCTTGGTTTTAGCTAGTTCGGCAGCATTTGCTTATTTTGCTTTTACTGGCCCCTCTACTGTCCAAGTTCCAGATGTCACTGGTAAAACTTTAGAAGTCGCAAAATCAGAACTGGAAGCACAAGGTCTTGTAGTAGGAACAGTTTCAGAATCAGCTAGTGACAGTGTGGAGTCGGGGATGGTCATCTCTACTGATCCTAAAGCAGGAACTTCCCGAAAATCTGGTGCTACTGTTGCTATTACCGTTTCTACGGGGGTGAGTGGTATCGCTTTAGAGGATTATGTGGGACAAGATTACGAGACGGTAAAAGATGAGTTGATGCTAGAATATGGCATAGATGAAAGCCGTATTGTCAAAAAAGAAGTTTCTACGAGTGACTATACTGAAGGAACAATTATTGATCAGACTCCATCTCCAAATAGTACGTTTAACGTAGATGGTAGTGATCAAATTGTATTTAAAGTAGCAGTTGAGGACATGGTATCTATTCCTAATCTGGTTGGGATGACTTATGCTGATGCTAAGAGTACATTGCAGGATTTAGGGATTAAATCATCTCGTATCAAAACAGATATCAGCAATCCCTCTAGTCAAGCAATTGTATATGCTCACTATCCTTATTATGGTGAGCAGTTTAGCCTAGGTTCAAATGATAATATTACCTTGTACTTGTCAGAGGAAACTGAAGACTCCTCTAGTACAGAGGAAGTACAAAGCTACAGTGAGAGCACAAGTGGCAGTTCAAGTTCATCATCTAGTTCTCATTCTAAGACAAGTTCGGATTCTAGTACAGATACGACTACAACTGAGACGGAATCTAGTACAGGTACTGAAACATTTTCAATAGAATAATAAGAAAAGCTTTTAGAGATATCTAAAAGCTTCAGAATGAAGACAAAACCGTTAGAATTAAAACGGCTCATTGTCAACCTTATAACTAAACACGAGAGAGAATCAAATTGGTTCTCTCTTTTTTATCTCTTTCCTATTTTCAGGAGATAAGCTGAAAAGGGCTATCCCCAGCCCTTTTCACTATTCAAATCGATGAGAATTTTTGTTTTAAAGTTTTAGTGTCTTTGATAATCTTGTTGGTAGCTTCTAAGTAACGTTAGAATAAGGTAGGATAAAACCTTTTGTAATGTAAACTTTATATTTCATAAAGGTTTTGAAGACAGTTGAAAATGCCTGATGACACCATTTAATACTTCTTCGATGAGACTAAAGAATTCAATAGATCTCTTTTATTGAAAATGAAAAAGCAGAATCTGATAAAGCTTATAATAATAGCGTAGTTCCTCAGAACAATACAAGATCTTATCGACAATCTCACCAGACATCAAATCAAGGTTTGTCTGAAAGTTCGTGAATAAAAGAGTTTATCAGAAAGTTTTCGGTTGTCCTTGTGAAGTATTCACTAATGATTTTTCATAGCCCGCTAAAGTAGTGACCTCTTGTCAAAGCTCATCATGATGGCGATTCTAGTGGTCATCAAAGCTCGACTTAAATGTCGAATAATGTGAAAGCGATCAAGAACAATTTTGGGGCAAGAAAAATACTATTTGATGATGGGAATATAGTGATCAGACATGTCCATGGTAATCACTTTAACCTACTCTCGAACTCCTCTTTAAAGGTGACGTGTTCCAGCTTTCTTTGAACACCAGAGGTGGAGATATGAAGTTTCTTTGCGATAGTTGAGTTAGTCAACCTCTCTGTGTGGAGTTGTGTGATTTTAACTCAGACAGGTTTGGAAATCTGTTCGTTTTTTTGAACAAGAGGTGGCTCAGATACCGATCAATCCGATTAAATATGTGGCATAGAAAGATGTTCTATATGAGTCGTTCTAATGAATTGGTTTGTGCTTTTTATTAGAAGTCATATGGAACTTTTTTCATATACTCAAAAAGCCCTACAATATCCGAATGAGATTTATTCACTACAGATATTATAGAGCCATTTTTTATGAATAAGATAAGCAGAACGTTCCCTCTAAAAGATTGATGAGTCTCTTTTTTTTCAGTCTCTTGGCGGATGCAAATATGAAATCCTTTTGTTACAATATTAAATTGAAGGGAGTCCTATGAGAAAGTTTCAATTATTTTTATTGGCAGAAGCCCTCTTGTTAACGATGGCAGCTGTCACAATTTTAGCAAATAGTGTGTCACGCTTTGTTTTAATTTTAGTATTGACTTTTATTGCTTTAAAATTTTATAACTTAGGAGATAAAATCAATTTTTGGTTGACGACTAGTTTGTTGATTTTGTTTATGATTGTCATGTTAAATCCTTATGTGATTGCTGGTTTGTTATTAGCTGTTGCTTACACTGTTATCAATCATTTTGCTCAAGTTAAGAAAAAAAATCGTGAAGCGATTTTACACTTTGTTGAAAATGGAGTTGCTTTACGTCATAATCCGCATCAATGGATTGGCTATCAGATGCATCTGGATAATGATTCTTATGTTTTTGATGATATTAATGTCATTCGTTTAAGTGGAACAGATGTCATTAATTTGAATGATGTTATTTTGACAGGTTGTGATAATGTTATTGTTATTCGTAAAGTCTATGGGCCAACAAAGATTATCGTTCCTGTTGATGTGGGAGTAAAACTGGATTTGAGTTGTATTTATGGTAATATTAGTTTTCTCGATCAAACTGATTATGACTTGCGTAATGAGGCTATCAAATTACAGAGTAGCGGCTACCCAGATGCCGTGAAAAAGGTAAAAGTCGTGATTAATATTATTGCAGGTCAAACTGAGGTGGTGAGAGCATGAAAAAAAGTCAGATTTTATTGCTCTTTTTCTATGCTAGTGTGACAGTCTTTTGCATTGTTTCGGTCATCCTTGATAGTTTTGGGCTCACCATCAAGACCATTTCAGAAGATTTTTTTGCCTTACAGCAATTTATTTTTTCTATTATTTTGTTGACGGTTTCATTGACAGCGATGTTGCTTTTTGTTTCCATTGTGGCAGATTATAATTCTAAAAGGCTTCTGAATAAGGACCTTCGTCATATTTTAAATAACAAGCCGATTTCTAAACAAGATGATACAGATTTGGGAAAAACAGTGACCTTATTATCCGATAAGATGAATCAGTTAACCATGAATTTGCAAAACACGGTCAATTTAGAGATTGTTGACAAGCAAGAGATTATTCAAAAAGAACGAAAACGGATTGCAAGGGATCTCCATGATACTGTTAGTCAAGAGTTGTTTGCCTCTGCTATGATGGTATCGGGTCTAGCAACTAGCTTGGATTTTTTGGACAAGGAGCAGTTAAATGAGCAGTTAATTGGTATTGAGGGGATTATCAATAAGGCCCAAAGTGATCTTAGGGTGCTCTTGTTGCATTTGAGACCCACTGAATTAGAGGGGAAGACCCTTTCTCAAGGTTTTGAAATGATTCTAAAGGAATTGACAGACAAAAGTGAGATTGAAGTGGTTTACCATGAAAATGTCACCAAGCTTCCAAAGGCCATTGAGGCGAATCTTTTTAGGATTGCTCAAGAATTTATTAGTAATACACTCCGCCATGCAGATGCTACTTGTCTAGAAGTTTACCTGAATCAGACAGAAAATCATATCCAGCTAAAGATGCTTGATAATGGTAAAGGCTTTGATTTAGCCCAAGTAAGAGAGCTCAGTTACGGTTTAAAAAATATTGAAGATCGAGTTAAAGATATGGCAGGAACAATTAAGTTGATGTCTGCAAAAGATCGGGGAGTTTCGATGGATATACGCATTCCCTTAGTAGAAGGAGAAAAGAATGGAGATAACTAAGATTATTTTGATAGATGATCATGAGATGGTTAGAATGGGGTTAAAGAGTTTTCTGAATTTACAACCTGATATTGAGGTTATTGGTGAGGCGAGCGATGGTAAAGCAGGCATTGAGCTTGCTCTTGCTTTAAAACCAGATGTTGTGGTGATGGATCTTGTCATGCCTGAGATGAATGGTGTTGAAGCTACTTTGGCTATTTTAAAAAAATGGAAAGAAGCTAATATTTTAGTTCTAACTTCTTATCTTGATAATGAAAAAATTTATCCCGTGATTAAAGCAGGAGCTAAGGGCTATATGTTAAAAACTTCTAGCGCTGCTGAAATTTTAAATGCGATTCGTAAGGTTAGCTGTGGTGAATTAGCGATTGAAACAGAGGTAGATAAAAAAATTAAGGATTATCAAAACCATCCAGAACTTCATCAGTCTCTTACGGCTAGAGAACGCGATATATTAGCCTTATTAGCGAGAGGATATGATAACCAAACTATTGCAGATGAGCTTTTTATCTCCTTAAAAACAGTAAAAACACATGTTTCAAATATTCTAGCCAAACTAGAGGTAGATGACCGCACACAAGCAGTTGTCTATGCTTTTCAACATCATTTGGTCCCACAAGATTAAAATCCATGTTATAATAAGTAGGAGCGAATAAAAGGAGAAGCGGTATGGATGCAAAGACAAAGTATAAAGCTAAAAAAATAAGAGCTGTCTTTTTTGATATTGATGATACCTTACGAGTCAAAGATACAGGCTATATGCCAGAATCTGTTACGGCTGTTTTTAACAGTTTAAAGGCAAAAGGAATTCTGACAGGGATTGCTTCAGGACGTGCCATGTATGGTATTGTTCCTGAGATTCGTGACTTAGATCCTGATTATTTTGTAACGATTAATGGTAGTTATGTTCGGGACAAAAAAGGTCAGGAAATTGTCAATCAACCCTTGGCACCAGAAATTACTAAATTATATGTCAAATGGTGTCGTGAGATAGGGATTGAATATGGATTTGCAGGAAAAGACAAGCCAGTTGTTTCTAGCCGTTGTCGCTTGATTGATGATGCGATGATGCCTGTTTATGGCATGTGTGATGTCGATCCAGACTTTCATCTGACCAATGATGTCTATCATATGTGGACATTCTCAGAAGACAATGATAACTTGGTATTGCCAAAAGAGTTAGCTGAGCAAGTTCGCTTAGTTCCATGGCATAAGCACTCATCAGATGTCGTTCAATTGGGGATATCGAAAGCTTCTGGCGTTAGTTCAGTTCTAGAAAAGGAACAATTAACTCCTGCTAATCTTTTAGTATTTGGAGACGGTCCAAATGACATGGAAATTTTTGACTATGCTGGTTTAAAAATTGCTATGGGAAATGCTGTCAATGAGCTAAAAGAAAAAGCGGATTACGTAACCGATAAAGTAGAAGAAGATGGCATTTTTAATGCCTTGGAGAAATTAGGTATGGTAGAAAAAGAATTAAACTTTCCACAATTAAACTTAGAAGCACACAATGGTCCAAAAGCCACTATTAAAACGAACCATGGTGATTTAGTGATTAAACTATTCCCTGAACAAGCTCCTAAAACAGTAGCGAACTTTATTGCTTTGTCAAAAGATGGCTACTATGACGGTGTCATTTTCCACCGCATTATTAAAGATTTTATGATTCAAGGTGGTGACCCAACAGGAACAGGGATGGGAGGAGAGTCTATCTACGGTGAGAGCTTTGAAGATGAATTTTCAGAAGAATTGTATAACTTACGTGGGGCTCTTTCCATGGCAAACGCAGGACCAAATACTAACGGTAGTCAATTCTTTATTGTTCAAAATAAAAACTTCCCTTATAATGCTAAGGAGTTAGAGCGTGGAGGATGGCCAAAAGAAATTTCTGAGGTTTATGTTAATGGTGGTACTCCTCACCTAGATCGTCGCCACACTGTTTTTGGTCAGTTAGCAGATGAGGCTTCATTTGAAGTGCTAGATGCCATTTCCGCAGTGGAAACAGACAGTGCCGATAAGCCAAAAGAAGATGTTGTTATTCTTGGTGTAGAGGTTGTGGACTAATGAAAATTGGTCAAAAAGTCAGAGGAACCATTACAGGGATTAAGCCTTATGGCGCCTTTGTCAGTCTTGAAAATGGTACGATGGGTTTGATTCATATATCAGAAATTAAGACAGGTTATATTGACAATATTTACCATATCTTAAGTGTTGGGCAAGATGTGCTGGTTCAAGTGGTTGATTTTGATGAATTTACTCAAAAAGCTAGTCTCTCCCTTCGAACACTTGAGGAGGAGAAACATCACTTTCAACATCGTCACCGTTTTTCAAATAGTCGCTATAAGATTGGATTTAAACCTTTAGAGGAACACTTACCAATTTGGACTAAGGAAGCTATCGAGTATTTAAATAAAGATTAATAAACTCAGGCTAGATTTCTAGCCTGAGTTTTGTTTTTTTTTAGCATAAAAAAAGTAAGGCTAAATACCTTACTTCATAATATACTATACTTCAAAATCATAGAGAGCTGTAGAGAGATAGCGTTCACCATTATCAGCTAAAATCGCAAGTACTCTTTTACCAGCTCCTAATTCTTTAGCCACTTCGAGTGCTGCATGGATGGCTGCTCCAGAAGAAATTCCCACAAGGAAACCTTCTTTCCCTCCAATTGCACGTCCTGTTGCAAGAGCATCATCTGACTTTACACGAATAATCTGGTCATAAGCATCTGTATCAAGTGTTTCTGGGATGAAGCCAGCTGAGATTCCTTGGATTTTATGTGGTCCAGGAGCTTCACCTGAGAGAACTGCTGACTCATCAGCTTCAACGGCATAAATTTTGACATCAGGATTAGCTTTTTTCAAAACGTGGGAAACACCAGAAATTGTTCCGCCAGTTCCAATTCCAGAAACAAAAGCATCTAGTCCTGTTTCTCCAAATGCTTCAATGATTTCAACACCTGTTGTTTCTTCGTGAATTTTAGGGTTAGAAGGATTGACAAATTGGAAAGGAACCCATCCATTTTTTTCTTCTGCAATTTCTTGAGCTTTAGCAATTGCTCCTTTCATCCCTTCGCTACCTGGAGTTAGAACCAACTCTGCCCCGTAAGCTTGAATGATTTTTCGACGCTCGACACTCATAGTTTCAGGCATGACGATGATAACTTTATATCCTTTAGCAGCTCCGACCCAAGCTAGCCCAATTCCTGTATTTCCACTTGTTGGCTCAACAATGGTGTCTCCTGGTTTGATAGTTCCTGCTTTTTCAGCATCTTCGATCATGGCTAAGGCAATACGATCTTTAACGGAAGACCCTGGGTTAAAAGCTTCTAGTTTGACATAAACATCGGCTGCGCCCTTAGGTACGAGATGGTTTAATTTGATAATAGGAGTTTTTCCAACCAATTCTGTGATATTTTGATAAATTTTTGTCATGTGCTTTACCTCGATAATAGTTTATAGATATCAGTATAGTCCCTATAAGATATAAAGTAAAATACTTATTTTTTATCACCGTGATAAAGAGAAGTTATCAGTTAGTTGGGATAGGAAGTTCGACTAATTTTTTATCACCTTTTTCAATCACGACCTTCCCATGATAGAATTCGATGAGTTTATTGGACACTTCGGTAACTTTTTCATCGTCTAGATAAATCTGAGTTGTGACGTTGACAGAGAAATCAGGATCAAATTCTTGTAAGCCTTCGCTTTGTAAAAAGTTGGAGAAATTTTGATATTGGGGATAGGTGAGTTCAATTTTTAAGCCTTGTAATTCTTTTACTTCAACAATACCAATTTCACGCAAGCCATTGGCAACGCTACCTGCATAAGCGCGAATAAGCCCTCCGGCCCCCAGTTTAACCCCACCAAAATAACGTGTGACAACAGCAACAACATTAGTGATTCCTTGTTTTTCCAAAACGGTTAACATAGGAACACCAGCAGTGCCGCTAGGTTCTCCGTCGTCATTAGAGCGTTTGAGTTGGCCGTCTTCGCCAATAATCATAGCAGAGCAGCAATGAGTGGCTTTGTAGTGTTCTTTTTTGATTTGAGCGATAAAGTCTCGTCCTTCTTCTTCGCTACTAATCCGTTTAAGCTGACAAATAAACCGTGATTTTTTAATTTCTTCCTCGGCAGAGCCATTTTGTTTGATAGTTTTATAGTTCATAAGAAAATTTTACAATTTTTTAGCTCATTTGACAAAGAGATAACGAATAAAATAGTGATGGAAATGTTAGAAAATAAATACGGTCGCTGTTTTGTTAAATCTCAACTAAACTTAGAGGAGCAAGAATTAGCAAGTCAGCTTCCCGCCCTAAAGAAGAAAAGGGGTCAATGGTGGTGTTGCCGTTGCGCTAATCAGGTTAAGGATGTTTTGCCTAGTGGAAAAAAGTATTGTCGGGTTTGTTTGGTCTTTGGAAGGGTGACTGAAGGAGAGCCTATCTATTATTTTAAGCAGGATGTTTTTCCAAAAAACGATTATCTGACTTGGAAAGGACAACTGACACCTTATCAAAAAGAAGTATCAGACGTTCTTTTAAAAGCAGTAGATCAAAAAGAAGCGATTTTAGTTCATGCTGTCACAGGTGCAGGTAAAACAGAAATGATTTATCAGACCTTAAATCAAGAGTTAAAAAAGGGGCATGCCATTGCCTTAGTTAGTCCCAGGCGTGATGTTTGTGTTGAGTTGCATAAACGCTTGAGTAAGGATTTTTCATGCTCTATTTCTCTTTTACACGGTGAGAGTGAGCGCTATGTTAGAAGTCCTTTGGTTATTGCGACGACTCACCAACTTTTGAAATTTTATCGAGCCTTTGACTTAATCATTATAGATGAAGTGGATGCCTTTCCTTTTGTCGATAATAAAATGCTCTATCATGCCGTGGATAGTAGTTTGAAAAAAGAAGGAGTGAAAGTCTTTTTGACTGCTACTTCAACAGATGAACTAGATAAGCAAGTGAGAAAAAAAGTTATCAAAAAGGTGGATTTAGCAAGACGATTTCATAGTCATCCCTTGGTGGTTCCTAAAACCGTTTGGCTAGGAGACTGGAAGCGGTTGAAACAAAAGCAAAGGCTTTCTAAAAAATGGCGTTATTATTTTGAACGACAAAGAAAAACAGGTTATCCTCTCTTAATTTTTTATCCTAATATTGAAGAGGGGAGTCATTTTGTTAAGCTCTTATCACAGCTCTATCCCGAAGAAGCCATAGGTTTTGTTTCTAGTCAAACATTAACACGCTCAGAGCAAGTTGAAGCATTTAGAACAGGGAAGTTGAATGTCCTAGTTGCCACAACGATTTTAGAACGGGGAGTGACCTTTCCATGTGTTGATGTTTTTGTACTAGAGGCAAATCATCGTTTATTTCAATCGTCTTCTTTGGTTCAGATTTCGGGAAGAGTAGGACGGGCAAGTGAGCGCCCTTATGGAGAATTGCTCTTTTTTCATGATGGTATTAGCCGAGCAATGAAAAAAGCGATTCGTGAGATTAAAGTGATGAATAAAAAAGGTGGGTTTTGATGCTTTGCTTACTATGTCATCAAGAAATTTCTTATCAAATAGGTTTTCTAGATATTTTTCTGTTACGCTCAGAAAGAAACAATAGTTGTCAAGAGTGTAAAAATCAATTTCAAAGAATCACTGGCAAGCATTGTCTAAGATGTTTTCGAGCTCATCAAGACCCAGTTTGTCAAGATTGCTTAATGTGGGAAAAGAAGGGAGAGCTAGTCGCACATGAAGCACTCTATGTCTATGACAAACAAATGAAAGAGTATTTTAGCCGCTTTAAATTTCAAGGTGATTACCATCTTGCTGCTGTTTTTTCAAGGGAGTTAAAGCAAGTTTTAAAGAAATACAAAGACTACACTATTGTACCAGTTCCTGTGAGTGAGGAGCGCTATCAAGAGAGGGGATTTAATCAGGTAACAGCTCTTTTAGAGTTTGCAGGATTACCCTATCAAAACTTGGTGTTAAAAAAGGACTCCAAAAAGCAATCGAGTAAAACAAAACAAGAGCATTTAGCTGGTCAGCAGATATTTAGATTAAGAAAAAATCAAGCTTTACCCAGTAAAATACTTATTGTAGATGATATTTATACAACAGGAAGCACAATCGCTCTAATGAAAACGCTCTTTACTGAAAAAAATGTGAAAAAAATCAAAAGTTTTTCTCTTTCAAGATAAAAAACGCTTGCAATTTTTCGTGAAAGCGTTATAATAAGAGTGTAAAGAAAGTGCTAAAGCACAAGAAAGAGGTATCTTATGATTAAATATAGTATTCGTGGTGAAAACATTGAAGTAACAGATGCTATCCGCAGCTATGTTGAATCTAAGCTTAGCAAAGTCGAGAAATATTTCCATGCTGATCAAGAGTTGGATGCGCGCGTGAACTTGAAAGTTTATCGTGAAAAAACTGCAAAAGTGGAAGTAACTATTTTACTTGATTCACTCACACTTCGTGCAGAGGATGTTTCTCAAGATATGTATGGCTCAGTTGACCTCGTTGTTGACAAGATTGAACGTCAAATTCGTAAGAATAAAACAAAAATTGCTAAAAAGCATCGTGAGAAAGTATCCGCTGGACAAGTCTTCACAACAGAGTTTGAAGCTGAGGTTGTTGAAGAGGAAACAGGACTTCAAGTCGTTCGGACAAAACATGTCAATTTAAAACCAATGGATGTTGAAGAAGCCCTTCTTCAAATGGATTTATTAGGACACGATTTCTTCATCTACACTGATGCTGAAGACAACGCAACTAAGGTTCTCTATCGTCGTGAGGATGGCGAGTTAGGTTTAATTGAAGCAAAATAAGAAATATTTGAGATTTCATAAACTGATTTGATTGTTAGATTGATTTTCTAATAATCAAATCAGTTTTTTTCTTTTTAAATTTTTAGGATAGCTGATGATATTGAAAAAGGCGAATAAAAATTATATAATAAAGGAAATTTTATTGTCAAAATAAAGGAGAAAAAGATGAAAAAGACAGATTGGTTGGAATATTTTGAGGCTATCAATGGAAGAGCAGCAACTGATGTGGAAATTGCACAAGCTCTAGCTAATGGAGATTTTCAAGAGGAAGCCCCTTTAGTAGAAACAGTGACGTCACCTATTTATGATGTTGCTGAAGAGCCAATTCCATCTTCTAACACTGTGCAGCCAAATCAACAAGTATATGCTAGTTCTCAGCAGGTTCCGACTCAAGAAGCTATGAATGCTCAAGTAGGAAAACCCTCTCCTGTGTTAAACCCTGAATTTCAACAGCAAACTAAAAAAACAGCAGGTGATTTTTGGAAATGGTTACTTTCGGCTTGGAAATCGCCAACATCAGAAGTTGAGACCAATGCTTATAATGGATGGATAGCACTTGGATTTCTAACCTTATTTTATACTTTAACCATTTTTATTGTGGCTAGAAAAATAGGAGGTACAGGTGCAAGTCTTCAAAATAACCTCAGCTCCTTATTTAATCAAGCACAGACAGCATCAAATCCGGTAGGTTTTTCTGCTTTTATCGCGATTTTTGTAGCTTCAGGTTTGTATATTTTCTCTGTTGTCTTTTCAGGCTTTGTAGCGAAGCGTTTAGTGTATCGTGATGCAGAATTTACGTTTGCTAAAAGTATTGAATGGTATGGTCGTCTTTTTTCAATTAATATTTTATTGATGGGATTAGCAAGCTTGTTTACTCTTATTGGTGTTTATAGTTTGTCTAGTTTGTTGGTGATTGCTAGCATTGTTTTATTTGGCATAGCAAGCGTCTTTGCTCTAGCGCATTCACGAGATGTTTCTGAAATGGACATGTTTTATAAATATATTCTAGCTATTTTGGTCAATGCTGTAGTGATGTTCATTTTTGGTTTAATTGCTTCAACTATCGCTGCTGAATACGTAGCAAATCTTTTTTCTAATCTTATTAGTTTTTATTAAACGGTAAGTCAATATGAGCAATAAAGATAAATGGTTATCAGCCTTTCGTGAGGCTTATGGGAGAGATCCTTATTTTCCAGAATTTGAACAGGCGAAGAAAAAAGGCTTCTCGCTTGAGGAATTATCTCATCAAACTGTACCTGTACAGAAAGCACAAATGGAATGGTTGGATGCTTTTGAAAAGTACGTTGGACGTAAGCCATCTATAGAAGAATTTCAAATAGCGAAAGCGAATCAATTTCAATTAACAACCATCACACCATTTTTATCTCAACCATCAAAGAAAAGAAAACTGACCACTTTTCAGTGGGGCATTCTGACTACGCTGATGATATTTAGTGTCCTTTTCTTATCAGTTTTTTTATTAGGAAGTCAGTATTATTCTAGAAAAGCTGTGGCAGAGCGCTATTTGAAAGTGGCTGGTCATGATTTTGAGGCCTCTCTTCAGTATGAGGTATGGAGTGACACTAAAAAACCTATAAAAACTTCTGATTTACGTTATCATCGTCCCTCCTCGACAGTACCTCATCAACAAAAAGACCTTTTATCTGGGGATACTATGGTGAAGGCTGGTCGAAAATATTTGATTTTTCCAGATTGGAAAGTCGCTGTCACACCAGTTGATATTGAAGTGACATCAAATACCAAAAATCTAGAAGTTTTGATCAATGATAAGGCGTTCTCTAAAACAACTTCCTCTGAATTTCGTAAGATTTTGAAACATCAATATCCTGGAGAGTACAGTGTTTCAGCTAAGGGAGAAATTGATCATCAAAAGATTAACCTAAAAAATAGTAAGATTGTGGATCAAAATACCATCTTCTCGTTGGACCTTTTGAAAAAAAGCTTTACAGTAACTAGTAATCTAAAAGATGGTGATCTTTATTTAGAAGATAAAAAAATTGGTCAATTAACAAATGGTGAATATAAATCTAACCAATTATTGATGACCAATGATCAGCAACTGTATGTGACCAAACAACTTGGTCAGGATGTCCAAAAAACACAAGCAATAACAGCATCAGATATTAGTGATGGTAGTATTGTTTCACTAAAAGCAGAAGGGGTATTAGATGATCTTTCTGCTAAAAAGGTAATCGAATTAGCCTACTCTAAAATGGAGAGTTATGCAGATACGTTTATTGTTCCAAATGGTCTAGAGGCTGTTTTTGAGAATACGACTGAAAACTCATTTTATAGAGATGTTAAAGAAGTGATTGATGTTAATATGAAAAAGGCACAAAATAGAGCGGCAGATAGCATCAATTTTACCAATATCAAGATTACAGATGTCAAAGCACTTGGAAAGTATAGTTACCAAGTTGACTTCACAGTAACCTATGATTTTTATTATACTTATACTAGTCAACACAGGAATTCGGGCAGTCTAATCCAAGAGTTTTCTTGGTCTAGTATTGTTAACTATGTTGGAGATGGTAGTGTTGATATGGATAGTTCAGATTATTATACGCAATTTTTAATTAGCGGCTCAAATGGTGCTAGCCAACAATTATCCTCAACTAGTACGTTACGATAAATAATCAATTGAGAGATGGGGAAACCTAGCTCTCTTTTTACTAAATAATGTGTGATTAAAAAGGAGATCAGAATATGAAAAGAGCAGTAGGAATTGATTTAGGAACAACAAATTCTTCTATGGCTATCATCGATAATGGCCAACCAAGAATTATCCCTATGGGAGCTCAAGACGATAAGGTCTTGAAATCGGCTTTATATTTTACTCAGATAGCTGGAAAAGACAGAGTTTTTACAGGTAGTGATGCTATTCATCGTGGCACTGAGGTGGGACGTGTAGAGTATTTTAAGCAGGATTTCAAGCGTGATATTGCTAAAAATATAGAAAGTGAGACACCAGATAAAACACGGTTAAATTCTACTATTTTATCTGCTCTTTTACTCCATGAGTTTAAAAAGAGACTAGATGTGTTTTCACAAGAGCTCAATTTAGAAGAGCCAATCACAGATGCCGTTATTACCGTACCAGCTTATTTTACATCAGATCAACGTGCGGCGACGAAATTAGCAGGGCGCTTGGCTAACTTTAATGTTTTGAGAATTATCAATGAGCCAACTGCTGCAGCTATTGCTTATGTGGCTCAACATAACATTTCAGGAAAGGTCCTTGTTTATGATTTAGGAGGAGGTACCTTTGATGTGACGATTATGGATGTTTCTGATCAACGCTATGATATTTTGGCAACAGATGGTAATCACCGTTTAGGTGGATTGAATTTTGATCAAGAGTTGGTCAAGTTTATCAGTGCCGAATTAGAAAAGCAAGGTTTGAACATGACAAGGTTGTCGGATCAAGAAAGAATGCAATTACGTTATCAAGCTGAAAAAATGAAAATACAACTGTCTGTTAATTCATCAGTTTTTTATGAAAAAGTGACTGCAGAAGGTTCGTATGGTGTAGAGGTTACACGTGATGACTTTAAGCAGATAACATCAAAGTTGTTGAAAGATACTCAGATTAAGACTGAGGATGCCTTGATGCACGCGGGTCTTATTTGGTCTGAAATTGATCATGTTCTATTGGTCGGTGGTTCAACACGGATGCCTGTGGTTCGTGAAATGATTGAAAAAATTAGCGGTCAGAAACCCCGATATGACTTAAATCCTGATACTATAGTGTCCGAAGGAGCAAGTATTATCGCTGACTTAATGGTGAACCATCATGTTAGCTTTAACGATGACGATGAGGAGGAAGAGTATCATATCAGAGATGTTACCTCACATGGATTGGGAATCCTCTTTAAAAAGATGGATCATCAAGTATTCGACTTTGTTGGTGATTATTATAATAGTGTCATTGTTGATAAGAATACACAAATTCCACATACAAAGGAAAAAGAATTTTTTGCAGTTGCTGATGGTCAACAGCAGTTTAAAATTCGTGTAACAGAAGGAAACTATACCAATCCTATGAGTGTTCGATTTTTAGGAGATTTGGAAGCAAGGTTAGATCAGCCACGTTTAAAGGGTCAAGCATTAGGAAAGGTTGTTTTTCATTTCGATGATGAGCAGATTATTCATATTACTATTTATGACAGTTTGACACAAAAAGAGTTGCTATCTGTGACAGCAGATGCTGATTTAAAAAGAGAAAAAGTGGAAAAAATTGAGGAAGATACACAACTTCGCTTGATTTTTGAGAAATTTATATCATGATTGATTTTTATACTTGTTATGACTTAGATAGGAAACAAAATTTACCCTTTATGGATGAATTGGGCTATAAATTTAGTTATGAGGATTCGGCTGCTACGATTTATAATTTTTATAGTCGGAAACAAGAGGAATTAGCTCAGCGACAACATTCTATTAATAATCAAAATAGTTTAGATCATATAAAAGCACAAGAGATGATCGATTTTATAGAAAAAGCTAAAACTTTTTTTATCAATGATGAAACCAAGATTCAATATGATCAAGCCATTAAAGAAGCTTATTTGTCCAGCGTTTCTCAAAATTCCTCTCTGACTCCAACAAAAGCACCTCAGACATCATATCTTATTAAAAATGTTTTGATTTCCATGACAGGTCTGATTGTCTTGCTAGTGGGTTTACTCTACTTGGGGTTAAGTCCTAGTTTGATTGTGATCCTAGCTTTGGTATTTTTCTTGTTATTTGTGTTAATTTAGGAGAGTTATGAGAGAACGTATTTTAGAATTTAAGCATATTTGTTTTAAGTATAAAGGCAGTAAAGAATTATTATTTAATCAATTAGATTTCTCAGTTAAAACGGGAGAATTAGTTGGAATACTGGGAGCCTCAGGCAGTGGAAAAACGACTCTCACAGAAATTCTTCTGCAGAGACATCAGCCAACTTGTTCAGATTTTCAGATACTAGAAAATGGTCAACTTTTAAGTGGGAACGCTAAATACTGGAGTTATGTGCCGCAAGCTAACTTACTTAGGACTTATCTGAAAGTTTCAGAAACTTTTGATTATTATGGTCGTATCCATCTTTCACATGTAGATCCAAAAGAACGGAAAGACAGAATAAATAAAACGATGTCGGATTTAGGTTTGAGTGAATTTTCTGATAAAAAAATTTCAGAGTTGAGTGGTGGTCAAAAAAGGCGAGTTAGTATTGGTGTAGAGTTGCTCAGCGAACGTCCTTATTTTATTTTAGATGAACCTTCCAGTGGTTTAGATGCTTTAAGTGATCGCAATTTATTAAGAACTTTAAAAATTTTGGCAAAAACTAGAGAAAAATCTATTATTGTCATCACACATAATACAGAAAATTTAAGTATTTTTGATCGGATCATCTTTCTTTCTAAGGGACTGCCTAAGTTTGTTGGAAGCTATCAAGATCTCTTGATGGAATTTAAGACAACGGATGCTTATGCGATTGAAAAATATTTAGATTTGAATATTGCAGACTTATATCAAGAACTAGATAGTTCAGGGCGTATTTATAAAATATAGGAGGGGCAATGTCTGGATTGGTATTACAGTGGTACAAATTTAAAAACAGTTACCAAGATTTTCTTAAAGTGATTATTGGGATAGTGGCTTTTGAATCTTTAATTTTATTTATTCAAGAAAAAGATTTTTTAACCTATTTTGAGGGAAGTCGCATGACGACCTTTCTATTACTTTTTTCATCTAGTTTATTGATTTTAGTTCAGACTAGCATAACGGTCAGTAAAGAGAGGGCGATTTTAGATAGAGATTTTTTCTCAGGCTTGGATCGAATAAAATTTTCTTTGGCGACTATATTTTTTCATAGCTTATTAGCGATTGTTGAAAGTTTAGTCTTTGTGTTATTTTATCTCGTTCTTTTAAAATGGTTTGATTTTGATTATCCAAATAAAGGACAGCTGTTATCTCATTTTGGTATTGAAATACTGTTGACCACTATCTTGGTGTTTCTATCTGCTCACTATTTAGGATTGATTATTTCTGCTATCAGTGGAAAAAGTGAAATTACTTCTGTTATTCTGGCAGTTATTGTAGGAATTTCTCAATTTTCTTTAGCTGGTACAATTTTGCAGTTGCCAAAGTCAATAAAGGGAATAGAGCAGATGATGTTTTTGGGCTATGGTCATCGTTTATTTGCAATGAGCCATGATCTTTATCATTTGCCATCTAGTATGCAAAAATTTGGCATTCCTATCCCCAAAGAACAATTACAGTGGTTTAAGGTGCAATCAAGTACAATAGAGGATTATTGGATAATTTTGTTAATTCATGCTATCATATATGCAGGAGTATTTGTTTTACTAATGAGGTTTAAAAAGAAATAGGAGACGATAATGACTGGACAAGAATGGACAAAGGAATTTCAGATTGTTTATGGTAGAGATCCCCAACCACAAGAGTTTATAAATGCCAAAAACCTTGGTTTTCCAAGCCCTATTAGTGCTAAAGGAGATGTCCATCCTGGAACAACCTCTGAAGTTTTGCCACAATCAACAACAATACAGTTAAACCAAACATGGATGTTAGTGCTCAAAGTAGCTATTGTCTTTTTGGTAGCTGTTTTTGGTTTTATTGTAGGTTACTTATTTGCTTAGGAGGATAAGTATGAAAAATAAAAAGTATTTAGGGTTATTAGTTGCTGTATTTTTAGTCTCGGGAGCATTTGGTAAGTATACGCAAAGCACTTCATTAACAAGCGCAGATGTGGTATATAGCACCACTGTCAAAGATAAGAAGACAGGTAAGAAAGTCACTTATCAAGTTCAACGGATGAAAAATAATCAAGGTTATAAAATTACTAATACGACAACAGGTGAAAGCTATACCAGTAAAGTTGACACAGGATCAAATAAGGCTGTTCAATTTAAGATTCCTGATCAAGATATTTCTTTACGCCTACAGAGGTCTGTGTACCCTTGGCAGTATGCAGAATTGACTCTAGTAGAATCTACAACTTATGAGCAAGTCGAAAATACCTCTATTGTTCAAAATGTAACGGTTAATCAGACAGCGTCTTCTAGCAGCTCGTCACAAGATGCTTCTACAGAGCAAAAAGATACCAGTCAAACGTCTAGTTCTTCCTCTAGTACGTCTCAGTCAGAAAGTACAACGTCTTCATCTAACAAATCTAGCACATCTGCCAAATCTAGTACCAAGGATAGTTCAGATTCAAAAACTGAAACAGAGTCTAAAGTTCCGTCTTTAAGTGATGAAGAAGTTGATAAAATTACGAAACACTTTGGGAAATGGTTATACAGTAGCAAGTATGGACAAGATGCCATTACGGTTCGTTCTCATCTAGCTCCTGATCATGGTGCAGGCTCTCCAACAGTTTTAAGTGTTAAGACAGTCGATGGTCCATTGTTAACAACGATTGGGTGGTATCCTGGTGGTAATTTAGCTGATGCACAGAAGCTTGGGGGAGAAAATCTTATTGAGAAAAAAGATCAATTCGACCTCACTGTGCTTGGTAATGATCTTGCTAGTAATCAGGCAGAAGATTATACTAAAAATGCAGTGGCGTTTAACATCTATACTTTGATTGAAAAAAAACATGCCTATTATGCGGATAAAAATGAAGAATTTACGCACATTATTGCGAACACAGTTCCTAAAGACCAGCAAATTGGCGCGATGGATTATGGACGCTACTATGTTGCGGATAAATTAACCAATAAAGATGTTCCAACTTACAGCATTATTTTAGGGTCAAATGGTGTCGTTTATTTCCATACCAATAAAGACAGTGATGATGTTTATCAAAAAGCTCCAGATGACATGCAGAAAGAATATGCACGTTTACTTAAAGAATACCAAAAACTCACCTCTTTAGATAATGTTATCGAAGAACAAAAAGAGAGCACCAGTTCTTCGAGTTCCTCAACTGAGGTAAGTTCTTCTTCAAGTTCCTCAACTGATGCAAGCTCTTCTTCAAGTTCCTCAACTGAGGTAAGTTCTTCTTCAAGTACATCATCTAGTCAGTCATCGATGACAGATAAATTATCATCATCAGAGATTTATGAAATCAAGGAGCTTGCCTTAAATGCATCTGTTTTTGGAAAATATTATCTGATGAATTTTGGGCTTGACGATCCTATCTATGCTTATTCAGATAGTGAGATGTTAGGGATTTATAAACAAGATTTGCCAAAAATTGTTGATTATTATAATACTTATGATAGCGGCACCTATAATGAAGAAGATGTATTAGGAGAGCTATCAAATCTAGAAAATATTGAGAAAAATTATACTGATTTATCACTTGATGAATTAAAAGCACTAGCTAAAGAGAAATCATCAGCACACTATCTCTTATTTAAGGGGGACAATACCTTAGTTTATATCATGAGAGCTCCTATGGGGATGGAAGCTCCTTCTCTAGTTGTGTCAGAACCAACAGATTGGCGTCAGGAAGGTGATGAGATCAAGGTTCCTGTGTTAATAAGTACAACAAAAGAAACTTATAAAACTGTTTCAATAAAAACTAATGACAAATCTTACACAGGTGGGCAAAATAAAACAAACTATTATGTTAGTCAAGTCAATTGATAGCGCTAAGAAAATGGAATTAAATGTAAAAAGGTCTGGTAAATTTTGATCCAGACCTTTTTACAATGGTATAATCTTATATAGAGAGGTAGGAAAAATGAGTAAGAAAGTTTATACGGTGCTATTGTTTAGTTGTTTTATCTCGTTTGTATGTGTTGGTAAGTTATTTCAATTGAAGGCTTTGAAGCAACCAGGAGTAGCTTATGTAACTCAAGCGAGGAACCTAAAAACAAATGAAGTTGAAAGCTTCCAAGTGAGATATATGGTTGAAGATAGCACTTATCAAATTAGTAATCTGAGCACCGGTGAGGTTCATGAGACCTCTAAGATGCCAAAGGTTAAAACAAGTCTGCGACTTCCTTTACCAAATAATCAAGGAACATTATTATTGAGAAAATCACTCCCCTGGTCTAGTGTTAATTTGACAATGGTAAATAGCAGTTTATATCAGGCTATATCCCAATCTAGTAAAATGGTCAAGGGGTCAGAGATTAAGGAAGTTGGTCAGGATATTGAAGAGGATGCAACCTTGGAAAGCGTTAGTCTGAGTAATAACGATATCAATAATATCACACGACGTTTTGGGCAATGGCTCAAGGAGAGTAGTTATGGAAAAGATGCCATGGTTGTTAACGGTGGCTTTAACGATATTAGCTATGACAAGAATTTCCAAAGTGGTCACGTCTATATGATAACAGTAGAAACTTCTGATGCTTCCATTTTCACGAGAATCAGTGGATTGTATGACGATGGAGATATTAGTCAAAAGCAAGACAGTGTTCTTTTTTATGACCAAACAGGTCAAACCATCAGCCAATCAGAATTTATTCGTTTGAAAGATAACTATACTGTATCATTGTTAGGTGTTGATTTATCAAGTAATAAAATAAGTGATTTAAATTCAAGAAGTGTATTTCGTTTGTATCACCTTCCTTCTGGTCAAAATAATTTTATTGATCTAAAAACTGAGAAGGAAGCAGTTATTAGCGAACTTGTTCCTGTTGAGGAGCGTCATAATAAAACAAATTATAGTGGCTACGGTTATTTATACGATAGTATTATTGATATGAATAAACCAAGCTACCAAATTTTATTAGCAACTAATGGGAAGGTTTACATAAATAGTCATTATTCTCCGCAGACCTTAGAAGAGTCTTACGACGAAGCACCTACTGACATGCAAGAAAAATATCAGGAGTTGTTAGAGGAATATTCCAAATATTGATAACAAACAGAGGTGAAATTTTACCTATCAAAAGAGAATGCTGTGTAGCGAAGTGAATCGTGTGATTTTGAGTCAATGTGTCATTGAAAAAATTAGGTTAAGTAAAGGACAGAACTTTGTCCTGAAAAAAGAGTCGGTTGCATGCAACTGACTTTTTAGTCATTTATAAAATTGACTCTATCCACAAAGTTTTTGTTCATAATTGAAGACAGGAAGTAGCTTTTATAACTTAAAATACAGTGCTAGGGTTCTTAATTATCAATTAGGAAGTAGCTCTTCGCCTAGCTATGACTTGAACTAAAAAAAGTTAAAGTCCTTTTCGATTTGTTTTTCAAATGGCTAAGTCCTAAAACCCATTTATTAATGTCTAAGCGTCCTATTTTTATAATAAGGAGTCCTGTTTCCTTTTTATGACCTATTATATAGCTAGACTTCATTTCAACATGACATAAATGTCATGTTGAAATGATAAAAAATTTTATATGATAATTTAGTAAGTTTTAGAGCTTACAAAATGATCATAAGGAGTGTAGTACAATGCAAGAAGAAAATCAGAAAGATTTTGAAGCTATCTACAAAAAAGTTGCGGCTATAGTGAATAAAGTACGTCAGAATTACTATATTAAACTGTGGGACTATGACGACTGGCACCAAGAAGGGAGAATCATATTATATCGGTTACTGAGAGACTTTCCAGAGTTTAGAGAGGATGATCCCAAACTATTTACCTATTTCAAAACAAAATTTATCAACCACGCTAATGATGTTGTTAGAGCGCAAGAAAGCCAGAAGCGTCGTTTTAGTAAAATGGCCTATGAAGAAATTGGAGAAATGGGCGATAGTATTTGTCAAGATAGACTATTTTTAGATGAATTAGTCGCTTTTGAAGATGCCTTATCTCGTTTTGAGTCTACCTTAAATCATAAGGAAAAAGTGCAATATAGACAATTTTTAAGAGGGGAAAGATTTAGAGGGCAAAAAGTTATGAGATTACGGTTACAGAGTTACCTATCTGATTTCAAAAATTAGGTTTTAGTCCGTTGAAGTAAGTTAATAAGCAGTAGTATAATATAGGTGAGATTGAGTGTTGAACACTTTTTTGAAAAAAATAAAAAAAAACACAAAAAAGTGTTGACACTTAATAGATAAGCTGATATACTATAATAGTTGTCGCGAGAGAGTGACAAAGACCTTTGAAAACTGAACAAGACGAACCAAACGTGCAGGGTTACGAAAGTAACCTGTCAATAACAATAAGTCAGCGATGACAAGAAGAGCGAAGCTCGAACTTTTTTAATGAGAGTTTGATCCTGGCTCAGGACGAACGCTGGCGGCGTGCCTAATACATGCAAGTAGAACGCTGAAGTCTGGTGCTTGCACCGGATGGATGAGTTGCGAACGGGTGAGTAACGCGTAGGTAACCTACCTCATAGCGGGGGATAACTATTGGAAACGATAGCTAATACCGCATAAGAGTCTTTGACACATGTTAGAGACTTAAAAGGGGCAATTGCTTCACTATGAGATGGACCTGCGTTGTATTAGCTAGTTGGTGAGGTAACGGCTCACCAAGGCGACGATACATAGCCGACCTGAGAGGGTGATCGGCCACACTGGGACTGAGACACGGCCCAGACTCCTACGGGAGGCAGCAGTAGGGAATCTTCGGCAATGGGGGCAACCCTGACCGAGCAACGCCGCGTGAGTGAAGAAGGTTTTCGGATCGTAAAGCTCTGTTGTAAGAGAAGAACGTGTGTGAGAGTGGAAAGTTCACACAGTGACGGTATCTTACCAGAAAGGGACGGCTAACTACGTGCCAGCAGCCGCGGTAATACGTAGGTCCCGAGCGTTGTCCGGATTTATTGGGCGTAAAGCGAGCGCAGGCGGTTTGATAAGTCTGAAGTTAAAGGCTGTGGCTCAACCATAGTACGCTTTGGAAACTGTCAAACTTGAGTGCAGAAGGGGAGAGTGGAATTCCATGTGTAGCGGTGAAATGCGTAGATATATGGAGGAACACCGGTGGCGAAAGCGGCTCTCTGGTCTGTAACTGACGCTGAGGCTCGAAAGCGTGGGTAGCGAACAGGATTAGATACCCTGGTAGTCCACGCCGTAAACGATGAGTGCTAGGTGTTAGGCCCTTTCCGGGGCTTAGTGCCGCAGCTAACGCATTAAGCACTCCGCCTGGGGAGTACGACCGCAAGGTTGAAACTCAAAGGAATTGACGGGGGCCCGCACAAGCGGTGGAGCATGTGGTTTAATTCGAAGCAACGCGAAGAACCTTACCAGGTCTTGACATCCCGATGCCCGCTCTAGAGATAGAGTTTTACTTCGGTACATCGGTGACAGGTGGTGCATGGTTGTCGTCAGCTCGTGTCGTGAGATGTTGGGTTAAGTCCCGCAACGAGCGCAACCCCTATTGTTAGTTGCCATCATTCAGTTGGGCACTCTAGCGAGACTGCCGGTAATAAACCGGAGGAAGGTGGGGATGACGTCAAATCATCATGCCCCTTATGACCTGGGCTACACACGTGCTACAATGGCTGGTACAACGAGTCGCAAGTCGGTGACGACAAGCTAATCTCTTAAAGCCAGTCTCAGTTCGGATTGTAGGCTGCAACTCGCCTACATGAAGTCGGAATCGCTAGTAATCGCGGATCAGCACGCCGCGGTGAATACGTTCCCGGGCCTTGTACACACCGCCCGTCACACCACGAGAGTTTGTAACACCCGAAGTCGGTGAGGTAACCTTTTAGGAGCCAGCCGCCTAAGGTGGGATAGATGATTGGGGTGAAGTCGTAACAAGGTAGCCGTATCGGAAGGTGCGGCTGGATCACCTCCTTTCTAAGGAAAATAACGGAATGCCGTTTGTCGTCTTGTTTAGTTTTGAGAGGTCTTGTGGGGCCTTAGCTCAGCTGGGAGAGCGCCTGCTTTGCACGCAGGAGGTCAGCGGTTCGATCCCGCTAGGCTCCATTGAATCTACGGATTCAAGTTTGATCATTGAAAATTGAATATCTATCAAATTCCATATAGAAATATATGAAATAGTAACAAGAAAATAAACCGAAAACGCTGTGAATATTTAATGAGTTTTCTAGTTTAAAAAACTAGGTTAATAAGGTTAAGTTAATAAGGGCGCACGGTGGATGCCTTGGCACTAGGAGCCGATGAAGGACGTGACTAACGACGAAATGCTTTGGGGAGCTGTAAGTAAGCATTGATCCAGAGATGTCCGAATGGGGGAACCCACTAGCTAATGGCTAGTATCCCTACCTGTTAAGGGTAGTGGAGGGAAGACGCAGTGAACTGAAACATCTAAGTAGCTGCAGGAAGAGAAAGCAAAAGCGATTGCCTGAGTAGCGGCGAGCGAAACGGCAGGAGGGCAAACCAGAGAGTTTACTCTCTGGGGTTGTAGGACTGCAATATGGACTTAAAGATTATAGAAGAACTACCTGGGAAGGTAGGCCAAAGAGAGTAATAGCCTCGTATTTGAAATAGTCTTTATACCTAGCAGTATCCTGAGTACGGCGAGACACGTGGAATCTCGTCGGAATCTGGGAGGACCATCTCCCAACCCTAAATACTCCCTAGTGACCGATAGTGAACCAGTACCGTGAGGGAAAGGTGAAAAGCACCCCGGGAGGGGAGTGAAATAGAACCTGAAACCGTGTGCCTACAACAAGTTCGAGCCCGTTAATGGGTGAGAGCGTGCCTTTTGTAGAATGAACCGGCGAGTTACGTTTACGTGCGAGGTTAAGTTGAAGAGACGGAGCCGTAGGGAAACCGAGTCTGAATAGGGCGAATGAGTACGTGGACGTAGACCCGAAACCATGTGACCTACCCATGAGCAGGTTGAAGGTGCGGTAAGACGCACTGGAGGACCGAACCAGGGCACGTTGAAAAGTGCTTGGATGACTTGTGGGTAGCGGAGAAATTCCAAACGAACTTGGAGATAGCTGGTTCTCTCCGAAATAGCTTTAGGGCTAGCGTCGACATTAAGAATCATGGAGGTAGAGCACTGTTTGGGTGAGGGGTCCATCCCGGATTACCAATCTCAGATAAACTCCGAATGCCATTGATTTATGGTCGGCAGTCAGACTGCGAGTGCTAAGATCCGTAGTCGAAAGGGAAACAGCCCAGACCACCAGCTAAGGTCCCAAAATATATGTTAAGTGGAAAAGGATGTGGGGTTGCACAGACAACTAGGATGTTAGCTTAGAAGCAGCTATTCATTCAAAGAGTGCGTAATAGCTCACTAGTCGAGTGACCCTGCGCCGAAAATGTACCGGGGCTAAAACATATTACCGAAGCTGTGGATACCTTTTATAGGTATGGTAGGAGAGCGTTCTATGGGTGATGAAGGTGTACCGTGAGGAGCGCTGGAACGCATAGAAGTGAGAATGCCGGTATGAGTAGCGAAAGATGGGTGAGAATCCCATCCACCGTAAGACTAAGGTTTCCAGGGGAAGGCTCGTCCGCCCTGGGTTAGTCGGGACCTAAGGAGAGACCGAACGGTGTATCCGATGGCCAACAGGTTGATATTCCTGTACTAGAGTATGAAGTGATGGAGGGACGCAGTAGGCTAACTAAAGCGTGCGATTGGAAGTGCACGTCTAAGCAGTGAGGTGTGGTATGAGTTAAATGCTTATACCTATAACATTGAGCTGTGATGGGGAGCGAAGTTTAGTAGCGAAGTTAGTGACGTCACACTGCCGAGAAAAGCTTCTAGCGTTGTATCATACTCTACCCGTACCGCAAACCGACACAGGTAGTCGAGGCGAGTAGCCTCAGGTGAGCGAGAGAACTCTCGTTAAGGAACTCGGCAAAATGACCCCGTAACTTCGGGAGAAGGGGTGCTGACTTAAGGTCAGCCGCAGTGAATAGGCCCAAGCAACTGTTTATCAAAAACACAGCTCTCTGCTAAATCGTAAGATGATGTATAGGGGGTGACGCCTGCCCGGTGCTGGAAGGTTAAGAGGAGTGCTTAGCGCAAGCGAAGGTATGAATTGAAGCCCCAGTAAACGGCGGCCGTAACTATAACGGTCCTAAGGTAGCGAAATTCCTTGTCGGGTAAGTTCCGACCCGCACGAAAGGCGTAATGATTTGGGCACTGTCTCAACGAGAGACTCGGTGAAATTTTAGTACCTGTGAAGATGCAGGTTACCCGCGACAGGACGGAAAGACCCCATGGAGCTTTACTGCAGTTTGATATTGAGTATCTGTACCACATGTACAGGATAGGTAGGAGCCTATGAAGTTGGGACGCCAGTTTCAACAGAGGCGTTGTTGGGATACTACCCTTGTGTTATGGCTACTCTAACCCGATTGGCTAATCGTCAATGGAGACAGTGTCTGACGGGCAGTTTGACTGGGGCGGTCGCCTCCTAAAAGGTAACGGAGGCGCCCAAAGGTTCCCTCAGACTGGTTGGAAATCAGTCGTAGAGTGTAAAGGTATAAGGGAGCTTGACTGCGAGAGCTACAACTCGAGCAGGGACGAAAGTCGGGCTTAGTGATCCGGTGGTTCCGTATGGAAGGGCCATCGCTCAACGGATAAAAGCTACCCTGGGGATAACAGGCTTATCTCCCCCAAGAGTTCACATCGACGGGGAGGTTTGGCACCTCGATGTCGGCTCGTCGCATCCTGGGGCTGTAGTCGGTCCCAAGGGTTGGGCTGTTCGCCCATTAAAGCGGCACGCGAGCTGGGTTCAGAACGTCGTGAGACAGTTCGGTCCCTATCCGTCGCGGGCGTAGGAAATTTGAGAGGATCTGCTCCTAGTACGAGAGGACCAGAGTGGACTTACCGCTGGTGTACCAGTTGTCTTGCCAAAGGCATCGCTGGGTAGCTATGTAGGGAAGGGATAAACGCTGAAAGCATCTAAGTGTGAAGCCCACCTCAAGATGAGATTTCCCATGATTTTATATCAGTAAGAGCCCTGAGAGATGATCAGGTAGATAGGTTAGAAGTGGAAGCATGGTGACATGTGTAGCGGACTAATACTAATAGCTCGAGGACTTATCCAAACTAAGTAATGAGAACGTAAAGAAAAGCGTATGATTTTAGAAAATCAACGCGGAAGTCGTTGAGACTTCAAGGCGATTTGTCTAAATCACTAGCTTTTTAGTTCGAATACAATTGATAAAATTCAACGAAGTCAGTATTGACAGCGTGCGGTTTTCTTGATAGAGTATAGATATTCAATTTTGAGTGGTCAAACCATTCGATAGTTAAGTGACGATAGCCTAGGAGATACACCTGTTCCCATGCCGAACACAGCAGTTAAGCCCTAGTACGCCTGATGTAGTTGGGGGTTGCCCCCTGTGAGATAAGGAAGTCGCTTAGCTTATTCCGCCATAGCTCAGTTGGTAGAGCGCATGACTGTTAATCATGATGTCACAGGTTCGAGCCCTGTTGGCGGAGTAAATGGTCCGTTGGTCAAGGGGTTAAGACACCGCCTTTTCACGGCGGTAACACGGGTTCGAATCCCGTACGGACTATACACAAGCTGATAATATATTGGCTTTTTTAATTGAATAGCACCCTTAGCTCAACTGGATAGAGTACCTGACTACGAATCAGGCGGTTAGAGGTTCGACTCCTCTAGGGTGCATTACTTCGGGAAGTAGCTCAGCTTGGTAGAGTACTTGGTTTGGGACCAAGGTGTCGCAGGTTCGAATCCTGTCTTCCCGATTAAGATTTTTATTCTTAAAGACCTTTGAAAACTGAACAAGACGAACCAAACGTGCAGGGTTACGGAAGTAACCTGTCAAAAACAATAAGTCAGCGATGACAAGAAGAGCGTGAGCTCAAACTTTTTTAATGAGAGTTTGATCCTGGCTCAGGACGAACGCTGGCGGCGTGCCTAATACATGCAAGTAGAACGCTGAAATCTGGTGCTTGCACCGGATGGATGAGTTGCGAACGGGTGAGTAACGCGTAGGTAACCTACCTCATAGCGGGGGATAACTATTGGAAACGATAGCTAATACCGCATAACAGTCTTTAACTCATGTTAGAGTCTTGAAAGGGGCAATTGCTTCACTATGAGATGGACCTGCGTTGTATTAGCTAGTTGGTGAGGTAACGGCTCACCAAGGCGACGATACATAGCCGACCTGAGAGGGTGATCGGCCACACTGGGACTGAGACACGGCCCAGACTCCTACGGGAGGCAGCAGTAGGGAATCTTCGGCAATGGGGGCAACCCTGACCGAGCAACGCCGCGTGAGTGAAGAAGGTTTTCGGATCGTAAAGCTCTGTTGTAAGAGAAGAACGTGTGTGAGAGTGGAAAGTTCACACAGTGACGGTATCTTACCAGAAAGGGACGGCTAACTACGTGCCAGCAGCCGCGGTAATACGTAGGTCCCGAGCGTTGTCCGGATTTATTGGGCGTAAAGCGAGCGCAGGCGGTTTGATAAGTCTGAAGTTAAAGGCTGTGGCTCAACCATAGTACGCTTTGGAAACTGTCAAACTTGAGTGCAGAAGGGGAGAGTGGAATTCCATGTGTAGCGGTGAAATGCGTAGATATATGGAGGAACACCGGTGGCGAAAGCGGCTCTCTGGTCTGTAACTGACGCTGAGGCTCGAAAGCGTGGGTAGCGAACAGGATTAGATACCCTGGTAGTCCACGCCGTAAACGATGAGTGCTAGGTGTTAGGCCCTTTCCGGGGCTTAGTGCCGCAGCTAACGCATTAAGCACTCCGCCTGGGGAGTACGACCGCAAGGTTGAAACTCAAAGGAATTGACGGGGGCCCGCACAAGCGGTGGAGCATGTGGTTTAATTCGAAGCAACGCGAAGAACCTTACCAGGTCTTGACATCCCGATGCCCGCTCTAGAGATAGAGTTTTACTTCGGTACATCGGTGACAGGTGGTGCATGGTTGTCGTCAGCTCGTGTCGTGAGATGTTGGGTTAAGTCCCGCAACGAGCGCAACCCCTATTGTTAGTTGCCATCATTCAGTTGGGCACTCTAGCGAGACTGCCGGTAATAAACCGGAGGAAGGTGGGGATGACGTCAAATCATCATGCCCCTTATGACCTGGGCTACACACGTGCTACAATGGCTGGTACAACGAGTCGCAAGTCGGTGACGACAAGCTAATCTCTTAAAGCCAGTCTCAGTTCGGATTGTAGGCTGCAACTCGCCTACATGAAGTCGGAATCGCTAGTAATCGCGGATCAGCACGCCGCGGTGAATACGTTCCCGGGCCTTGTACACACCGCCCGTCACACCACGAGAGTTTGTAACACCCGAAGTCGGTGAGGTAACCTTTTAGGAGCCAGCCGCCTAAGGTGGGATAGATGATTGGGGTGAAGTCGTAACAAGGTAGCCGTATCGGAAGGTGCGGCTGGATCACCTCCTTTCTAAGGAAAATAACGGAATGCCGTTTGTCGTCTTGTTTAGTTTTGAGAGGTCTTGTGGGGCCTTAGCTCAGCTGGGAGAGCGCCTGCTTTGCACGCAGGAGGTCAGCGGTTCGATCCCGCTAGGCTCCATTGAATCTACGGATTCAAGTTTGATCATTGAAAATTGAATATCTATCAAATTCCATATAGAAATATATGAAATAGTAACAAGAAAATAAACCGAAAACGCTGTGAATATTTAATGAGTTTTCTAGTTTAAAAAACTAGGTTAATAAGGTTAAGTTAATAAGGGCGCACGGTGGATGCCTTGGCACTAGGAGCCGATGAAGGACGTGACTAACGACGAAATGCTTTGGGGAGCTGTAAGTAAGCATTGATCCAGAGATGTCCGAATGGGGGAACCCACTAGCTAATGGCTAGTATCCCTACCTGTTAAGGGTAGTGGAGGGAAGACGCAGTGAACTGAAACATCTAAGTAGCTGCAGGAAGAGAAAGCAAAAGCGATTGCCTGAGTAGCGGCGAGCGAAACGGCAGGAGGGCAAACCAGAGAGTTTACTCTCTGGGGTTGTAGGACTGCAATATGGACTTAAAGATTATAGAAGAACTACCTGGGAAGGTAGGCCAAAGAGAGTAATAGCCTCGTATTTGAAATAGTCTTTATACCTAGCAGTATCCTGAGTACGGCGAGACACGTGGAATCTCGTCGGAATCTGGGAGGACCATCTCCCAACCCTAAATACTCCCTAGTGACCGATAGTGAACCAGTACCGTGAGGGAAAGGTGAAAAGCACCCCGGGAGGGGAGTGAAATAGAACCTGAAACCGTGTGCCTACAACAAGTTCGAGCCCGTTAATGGGTGAGAGCGTGCCTTTTGTAGAATGAACCGGCGAGTTACGTTTACGTGCGAGGTTAAGTTGAAGAGACGGAGCCGTAGGGAAACCGAGTCTGAATAGGGCGAATGAGTACGTGGACGTAGACCCGAAACCATGTGACCTACCCATGAGCAGGTTGAAGGTGCGGTAAGACGCACTGGAGGACCGAACCAGGGCACGTTGAAAAGTGCTTGGATGACTTGTGGGTAGCGGAGAAATTCCAAACGAACTTGGAGATAGCTGGTTCTCTCCGAAATAGCTTTAGGGCTAGCGTCGACATTAAGAATCATGGAGGTAGAGCACTGTTTGGGTGAGGGGTCCATCCCGGATTACCAATCTCAGATAAACTCCGAATGCCATTGATTTATGGTCGGCAGTCAGACTGCGAGTGCTAAGATCCGTAGTCGAAAGGGAAACAGCCCAGACCACCAGCTAAGGTCCCAAAATATATGTTAAGTGGAAAAGGATGTGGGGTTGCACAGACAACTAGGATGTTAGCTTAGAAGCAGCTATTCATTCAAAGAGTGCGTAATAGCTCACTAGTCGAGTGACCCTGCGCCGAAAATGTACCGGGGCTAAAACATATTACCGAAGCTGTGGATACCTTTTATAGGTATGGTAGGAGAGCGTTCTATGGGTGATGAAGGTGTACCGTGAGGAGCGCTGGAACGCATAGAAGTGAGAATGCCGGTATGAGTAGCGAAAGATGGGTGAGAATCCCATCCACCGTAAGACTAAGGTTTCCAGGGGAAGGCTCGTCCGCCCTGGGTTAGTCGGGACCTAAGGAGAGACCGAACGGTGTATCCGATGGCCAACAGGTTGATATTCCTGTACTAGAGTATGAAGTGATGGAGGGACGCAGTAGGCTAACTAAAGCGTGCGATTGGAAGTGCACGTCTAAGCAGTGAGGTGTGGTATGAGTTAAATGCTTATACCTATAACATTGAGCTGTGATGGGGAGCGAAGTTTAGTAGCGAAGTTAGTGACGTCACACTGCCGAGAAAAGCTTCTAGCGTTGTATCATACTCTACCCGTACCGCAAACCGACACAGGTAGTCGAGGCGAGTAGCCTCAGGTGAGCGAGAGAACTCTCGTTAAGGAACTCGGCAAAATGACCCCGTAACTTCGGGAGAAGGGGTGCTGACTTAAGGTCAGCCGCAGTGAATAGGCCCAAGCAACTGTTTATCAAAAACACAGCTCTCTGCTAAATCGTAAGATGATGTATAGGGGGTGACGCCTGCCCGGTGCTGGAAGGTTAAGAGGAGTGCTTAGCGCAAGCGAAGGTATGAATTGAAGCCCCAGTAAACGGCGGCCGTAACTATAACGGTCCTAAGGTAGCGAAATTCCTTGTCGGGTAAGTTCCGACCCGCACGAAAGGCGTAATGATTTGGGCACTGTCTCAACGAGAGACTCGGTGAAATTTTAGTACCTGTGAAGATGCAGGTTACCCGCGACAGGACGGAAAGACCCCATGGAGCTTTACTGCAGTTTGATATTGAGTATCTGTACCACATGTACAGGATAGGTAGGAGCCTATGAAGTTGGGACGCCAGTTTCAACAGAGGCGTTGTTGGGATACTACCCTTGTGTTATGGCTACTCTAACCCGATTGGCTAATCGTCAATGGAGACAGTGTCTGACGGGCAGTTTGACTGGGGCGGTCGCCTCCTAAAAGGTAACGGAGGCGCCCAAAGGTTCCCTCAGACTGGTTGGAAATCAGTCGTAGAGTGTAAAGGTATAAGGGAGCTTGACTGCGAGAGCTACAACTCGAGCAGGGACGAAAGTCGGGCTTAGTGATCCGGTGGTTCCGTATGGAAGGGCCATCGCTCAACGGATAAAAGCTACCCTGGGGATAACAGGCTTATCTCCCCCAAGAGTTCACATCGACGGGGAGGTTTGGCACCTCGATGTCGGCTCGTCGCATCCTGGGGCTGTAGTCGGTCCCAAGGGTTGGGCTGTTCGCCCATTAAAGCGGCACGCGAGCTGGGTTCAGAACGTCGTGAGACAGTTCGGTCCCTATCCGTCGCGGGCGTAGGAAATTTGAGAGGATCTGCTCCTAGTACGAGAGGACCAGAGTGGACTTACCGCTGGTGTACCAGTTGTCTTGCCAAAGGCATCGCTGGGTAGCTATGTAGGGAAGGGATAAACGCTGAAAGCATCTAAGTGTGAAGCCCACCTCAAGATGAGATTTCCCATGATTTTATATCAGTAAGAGCCCTGAGAGATGATCAGGTAGATAGGTTAGAAGTGGAAGCATGGTGACATGTGTAGCGGACTAATACTAATAGCTCGAGGACTTATCCAAACTAAGTAATGAGAACGTAAAGAAAAGCGTATGATTTTAGAAAATCAACGCGGAAGTCGTTGAGACTTCAAGGCGATTTGTCTAAATCACTAGCTTTTTAGTTCGAATACAATTGATAAAATTCAACGAAGTCAGTATTGACAGCGTGCGGTTTTCTTGATAGAGTATAGATATTCAATTTTGAGTGGTCAAACCATTCGATAGTTAAGTGACGATAGCCTAGGAGATACACCTGTTCCCATGCCGAACACAGCAGTTAAGCCCTAGTACGCCTGATGTAGTTGGGGGTTGCCCCCTGTGAGATAAGGAAGTCGCTTAGCTTATTCCGCCATAGCTCAGTTGGTAGAGCGCATGACTGTTAATCATGATGTCACAGGTTCGAGCCCTGTTGGCGGAGTAATAGATTAGTCAGTAGAAGAGAAGTAGACAGATTTAAGTTGATTTGTCTATAGATAAACATCTAACATGTAGGGAAGGAGAGGTTTAATAGAACCTCTTTTTTGATGAGATCAGTAGTAGTTTCTAGTTTAGCGTTAAAATAGTGTAATTTTTGTAGCGAATAAATGTGTTAAAGGCCGTTTTAAAAGATTCTTTGATTACTTTTGATTATAGTTTATATGGCTTTTTTACACAAAAAAATACTCCTTATTAATCTAGCTCTATAATCACGACAAAAGAAGAAAATTTCGTTTTCAGATAACGTTTTTCATAAAAGTTATATTTTTATAATAAAATTTTGTTATAATGCAGGTGAATATGTAAATATCATGAAAATATTTTTTAAAAAATGCGTGTAGCTGAAAAATGATTACATGCATTTTTTCTTCATACGTATGGTGTGGCTCTATAATATCTGTAGTGAATAAATCTCATTCGGATATTGTAGGGCTTTTTGAGTAACGGACAGATTTCCAAACCTGTCTGGGTTAAAATCACACAACTCCACACAGAGAGGTTGACTAACTAAGCTATCGCAAAGAAACTTCATATCTCTGTCTCTGCTGTTCAAAGAAACCTGGAACACTTCACCTTTAAAAAGGAGTTCTCCAAACTTCCTAAGGTCTTGACTTGGGATGAATTCTCACGAAATATAGGTAAACTGGCATTCATTGCTCAAGATTTTGAAACATGAAAGATTGTCACCATCCTTTTACGAACTTTCAGACAAACCTTGATTTGATGTCTGGTGAGATTGTCGATAAGATTTTGGATTGTTCTGAGGAACTACGCTATTATTATAAGCTTTATCAGATTCTGCTTTTTCATTTTCAAGAAAAGAGATCTATTGAATTCTTTGGTCTCATCTAAGAAGCATTAAATGGCGTCCATCAGGCATTTTCAACTGTCTTCCAAACCTTTATGAAATATAAAGCTTACATTACAAAAGGTTTTATCCTACCTTATTCTAACGTTACTTAGAAGCTACCAACAAGATTATCAAAGATAGCAAACTCCAAGATTTTAGTTTTCGAAACTTCAAAAACTTTAAAACAAAAATTCTCATCGCTTTGAATAGTGAAAAGGACTGGGGATAGCCCTTTTCAGATTATCTCCTGAAAATAGGAAAGAGATAAAAAAGAGAGAACCAATTTGATTCTCTCTCGTGTTTAGTTATAAGGTTGACAATGAGACATTAATCTTCATAATAGATTTACCACTAATACGATAAAGATTAAGGAGTCTAAATGTTAAAGAAAGAGAGATAGTCTTATAAGGGAAGTTTTTGTCACTCGACAAAGAGCTGCTCATAAAAGTAATTTTTTATATCTTATTTTATGAGCTAGTACCTTTTTAAAGAATACAGAATTCTCTTTCTATAGTTTTGATATGGTTTATGATAAAAAAGGGATGCAATCGTGACAACTTTATCGTTTTTTCAATTCAAGATAACGTTTATACCAAATTGAGACATAGGATTCTGAGAATGGTCCTTTACCTTTATTAATCCAATCAACTAAAATTTTAACATGTTCTTTTAAAATATAGTCAATTTCTGTAGGGTATCCCATCTTTTTTTTATGAAGCTCATACTCGTCAACATCAAGCAGTTTCTTTTCCCCATCGGCAAAAACTTTAACATCTAGATCGTAATCGATGTATTTTAGTGCTTCTTGATCTATAATGTGAGGACTTGCTATGTTGCAATAGTAGGAAACACCATTATCTCGAATCATTGCAATGATGTTAAACCAATATTTTTTATGAAAATAGACAATAGCGGGCTCTCTGGTAACCCAGCGTCTGCCATCACTTTCAGTGACTAAAGTATGGTCATTTACTCCTATTACAGCATTTTCTGTGGTTTTTAGTACCATGGTATCACGCCACGTACGATGGAGTGTGCCATCATGTTTATAGCTTTGAATTGTAATAAAGTCGCCTTCCTTAGGTAATTTCATGTGTATCTACTTTCTAAAAAGACGTTTATCTGTTTCAGTATAGCATATTTCAATAAAAATAGCATCCCTTTTTGTTGAAAGTAGCTATAAATATTTGTAACCTTACCATAAACGTGAGATGCCTAGAAGTCAAAGAGGCATCTTCTCATGACTAGTATATCACAAAATCTTCGCTATTTACCACATACTCTAGAAACACGTTATCACGCTGTTAAAACCTACCAAAATGGTGCCTCTGTCGCCTTCATCTGTCGACGTTACAAAGTTTCAAAAGCCTCTCTCATGCGCTGGAATAAGCGATTTGATGGAACTAAAGAATCATTGAAAAATCGATCCCATCGACCTCTAACACCACATCCAAAGGCTCATACCGAGCAAGAGCTGACCTGGATTAAAAACTGCATCAAAAGAAATCCAAACGCAACCCTCATCGAAATTTTTTACAAACTCAAAACGAATAAGGGATATGATAGACACCCTTGCTCACTCTTTCGAATCTTGAGAAAGCTGGACTTCTTCAAATCCCCTAAAACAAAGAACAAACCTTATGTCCCAAAACCATATGACACGCCGACTAAACTCGGTATCAAGTGGCAGATGGATGTCAAATACGTCCCGACTCACTGCTACACAGGAAAACTACCTGACAAATTCTACCAGTATACCGTCATTGATGAGGCCAGTCGAGAACGCTTTATCTTCCCTTTCAAAGAGCAGTCGTCCTACTCAACGGTTCAATTTCTCAAAATGGCTATCAAACACTTTGGATACAAACCCAAAATCCTCCAAACAGATAATGGCTTCGAGTTCACTCATTTCAAAGAGACCAAACAAGTTCACCCACTAGACTTATTTTGTCAGGAACTGGGCATTGAGCACAAGCTGATTCGTCCTCGAACACCAAGACATAATGGCAAGGTTGAACGCAGTCATCGAAATGACAATCGACGTTTCTACCAGCACTTGACCTTTTACTCCTATGACGATCTGATCAAGCAGATGAAAAACTATCTTTATCGTTCTAATCGACTTCCTATGCAAACTTTAGGATGGAAATCTCCTATCGATATCAGAAAAGCTTTACTAGGAGCTAGCTCCTAGTAAAGCTTAACAAATGGATAACTTAAAAATCACCTTTTTGGTCTTACATCATTGACAAAGGTACAATTTATTGAAAGTTGCTATAAATATTTGTAAAAGTAAATTCCCAAAGTAAGTTCTAGTCTGTCTTAAAAACTGGAAATTAGACTGAGACAAGAAAATAAGGTAGAACTTACTATGGGACAAGTTGGTAACTGACAATAAAAAACAACCACTTGTTGGAACAAGTGGTTTGATAGTATTAAAAAATAGATAAAAGATTGATCTTATCTCTGTCTGAAGTTGTTTCGATTATCACATCATCTCCGTATAAGTAGAGTTTTTGAAAGTAGTCTGTTAAAACCAATCAAATTAAACAATTTTTCCTTATCTCCAAAAGATACCTGCAATCAGCAGACAGTTTAGATTGAATGAGGGGAATCACTATGAACTTCTCAAGTCATAATATTCATTATCTAAACGACTGACTCTCTAGTTAAACTTCTCTTGATAAAGAAGATTAAGCAACCACAGAAAGTTATGCTTTGGTTTAGGTTATACCTTAAGGATAGCTCTGATTCTAGCCGTGACCGAATTTATCTGACCCAATCATCCATATCTGATGAGCAGGTGACTTCGCGCACTTTTTATAAGGTTGCTAAGTAGACAGAGAATGAAGTAATTGGAGGAAGATAAAAGACAAGGGCTAACTTTTTCTTTTTTTTTGAAAAATCGCTTACGAGAAGTTCATTTTTATGATAAAATAGCTCTCGTTGACTGTTAAAAAAGTCAATATTGATTTATCAGAAATGGAGAGATATTAATGCCTCGTAATTTTAAAGAAGCACTTATTTTTACTTGTCTCATGTGCGGCCTAATGGTCTGCGGCATGAGTATTTGGAACCTTTTAGTTCTTGATTGGGTTGGGGTCATGGCTTTTTCATGGGGACACTTTGTGACTGGTTTTCTTCCAGGATTTGCGGTAGCCTTCTTTTTGGACATGCTTATTGTTGGTCCTATTGCCAAAGCTATTGCCTTTCGAATTTTGCATCATCTGAAGGCACATGACAAACGCTGGGCTAAGATTTTGGCGATTTCAGGAACAATGGTCCTTTTTATGGTGACCTTTATGTCAGTCTATGGTCTTCTCTATAACCACCAAGACATTACGGCTGCTACTTACGGTCGTGCATGGCTGACTAATATCGTCTTTGCTCTACCACTTAATTTTCTTGTAGCAGGCCCTATCTCACGTTTTATTTTGGGGCATCTTCAAAAACCCTTTCCTGGTGAAGAGAGAGTTGAAGATTTTGAGGACGATGATGAATTGCCAACCATCATTTAATTTAAATGCAAGAACAGTTTCATCTGTTCTTTTTTGATGACCTACTTTAGCTATGACCATGGTCAAACTAATCTTTGAGTGGCTTGTCGCAGTTTGCACAAAGGTCATTCTACTCCTCGGACAGTCTATTGTTATTTTATTTAAGTCCATCGGCAGCGTTGAAAGTTCGCCACCGTTTTGTCAATCCCTGTAAAAATTTGGATAGGTTGCCACAAGAATTATAGTTAATAGAAACAAGAGCATGACAAAAGTACCTCAAGAAAAGTATCGCAATTTGGCAATACTTTTCTGAGGTGTTTTTTGATGTGAGCCCGTGTTTTCTCAATGGGATTATACTCAGGTGAGTAAGGAGGAAGTGGTAGAAGTCTATGTCCCTGCTCCTTACTTAGTTTACTCATCCTATGAAACCTTGCATTGTCCATAATGATAATAGCTGGTTTATCTAAAGTGGGGAGTAAGAATGTTTTGAACAAAGCCTCGAAAAAGTCACTAGTCATAGTATCTTTGTATGTTATCGGGGTAAGCTCACCATTGACGAGACCTGCAACCAAAGATAGCCGCTGGAATCTTCTTCCAGAGACCCGACCTGTGATCAACTGACCTTTCAAAGAGCGACCATATTCTCGATGAAAATATGTCTCAAACCCTGTCTCGTCAATATAAACAGGTGTCTGGTGACTTAAGTTATTAAATTCTTTAAGGAACAGATCTACTTTTTCAGGGTCTTGTTCATAGTAGGTACAGCTCTTTTTTTCGCGTATATCCCATAGCTTTGAGAGTGTAATGAATAGCTGTTGGATGACAGTCAAATTCAGAAGCTATTTCAGTCAAATAAGCATCTGGATGAGTTTCAAGATAGGTCTTTAATTTATCTCTATCAACTTTTCTTGGTTTGGTTCCCTTAACTTGGTGATGAAACTCGCCTTAGTCTCCTTTAATTTTAGCCATTGATAGATGGTGTTGCGTGAAATATCGAAAACAACAGATGCTTCAGTAATACTGCCGGTTTTCTCACAGTATGCGAGAACTTTTTTACGAAAATCTAGTGAATATGCTATAAATACATAATATCACAAATGTACTGCTTTCATTTCACTATAAAAAAATCTCCATCAATCATTATCGTATTTGTTCCATCATAATCATATCTTAAATCTGAGTAATGAGTTTTTTTGAGATTAAAGGTAAAAATCATTCCAGGATTTGTTCCTTTTTATGGGGTATGTGTTGGACATAATAGATGAAGTAGGTGGAAAAATTATGCTCAATATAAAGGAATCTGGTAGCCAATAGCTATTACAACAATTGTGATCATTATTCTTTTGATAAAAGGCATTTTTTATTGATTATCTCCGACGTCTTTACTTGATTTCTTGATAGGTCTATTCACTTTTTTAATAACAGGTGCTACTCGTCTAATACCTTTTCTTACAGTCTGAAAAACAGGTCTTGCCCCTCTCACTCTTTTAAAGGGGGGGTAAGATTACAGTGGATATGAGCGTTTTAAAATAAAAAGAAGATTCCTTGATATGATAAGAGTAGTACCACAAAAGAAATCTTCTCATGATTAGTATATCATAAAAGCTTCGCTACTTGCTATATAGCCTAGAGACGCACAACTAGGTTGTTAAGATTTATCGAAATAGCGTCTTGTACCCTTGTTAATGATGTGAAAATTAAATGACCATTCTGAAGAATGCTATAAATATTCTTTTAGAGCTTGTTTGATCTTTGAGAAATCGTATCCTTTTCTAGAAAGATTTTGTAGAATGCGTTGTTGTAAGTCATATCCATCGTAGCGACGGCTTAATTTTCGATAGACTTTATCCAGATCTTTATAAATTAACTCCTCTTCTAATTCGTCATCTTCTTGGATTTCTAAGTTTTGGACGGCAGCTTTGCTTTCTGAAAAGCTGAATCCTTTTGCTAAGAGTTGTTGAATGATTTTATCTTTTAGTGCTTTGTAAGGAAGCTTATCTTGATATTTGCGTAAGCTTTTTTCAGCCAATTGATGACTCAGCTGACTGCTGTCATAATCTTTTAATAAAGAAGTGATGATATCTGTGTCAATGCCTTTTTCTTTGAGTTTTTGAGAAAGAATGTAGGGCCCTTTATTACCATTATGGAGATTCTGACTGAGGTAATTTTCTGCATAACGTAAGTCGTTAATCCAATTTTCTTTTTCCAAAACAGTGATAATTCTAGGAATATATCGTGCTTCAATTCCTTGTTTTTTGAGGTAATCTTGAATTTCTTTCTTGCTTCTTTGTTTGAAAGACAGATAGTAGATGGCTCGATTTTTTCCGTGTGAAAATTGGGCGAAGTCTTTAATCTTATCAAGTGTAGGTTGGTCGAGTTCCATTTGGTTGGTTAACATGAAGTGCACAATGGTGTCTTCTGTGACATAGAGCTGATCAGTATGATCAATTTCTAATAAGTAGAGATGTTTTTTCTTTTCAATTTTTGTGATTTTCATAGTATTTATTATAGCAAATTTCTACTTTTAACTAGTTTTTTTGTTATTTTTAAAGGTTATGGTCTTTTACTTTCGTGAATTGATGTGATTTTCCGATGAGCCTAATCTTTTTATCAATTGATCCTGTAGTTGCACGGATGTATTCTTCTTCAGAAACATCATGATACTGGTGAATTAAGCCAGAGTGGTATTCTACTTCTAAAACGTTATTTTCCCAACCAATTGATTTGATCATACGGGCCGTTACATGTTTTCTCTGCATTGGAGCTCTCCTACTAGTAGTTTGATGATATAAGAAAGATTGACCTCTCATTGTACTTTTATATGTCGATAGGGAGGTTTTACAAGATTATATCAAGATTTTTAATGGTATGTGTAATGTTTTGTTTAAAATGAAAAATAGGAGTCCTTATTCTATGAAAATATATGGAATCGACTAAATCATTTTCTAGAGAAGGGTAGGAAATACATGTCCAAACTTTTGTGGTAGAATAAGTAAGAAGAAAATTTTTTAAGAAGGTTAATAAGATGATATTAAAGGTCAAGCAACGTATTCCTTTGAAAATAAAGCGGATGGGAATCAATGGTGAGGGGATTGGTTTTTATAAGAAAACCTTGGTTTTTGTGCCAGGTGCTTTAAAAGGTGAGGAGGTTTTTTGTCAAGTCACAGCAGTAAAACGCAATTTTGTTGAGGCTAGGTTACTAAAAATTAACAAAGTCTCTCCTTTTCGAGTAGATCCTGCTTGCTCTATTTATGAGGAGTGTGGCGGTTGTCAATTGATGCATCTGCGATATGATAAACAATTAGAGTTTAAGACAGATGTTTTAGCGCAAGCATTAAAGAAATTTAAGCCAGAAGGGTATGAGAATTTTCATTTAAAACCTACACTTGGGATGGAAAAACCAGTGCATTATCGTGCTAAATTGCAGTTTCAAATTCGACAATTTGGACAATCCCTTAAAGCAGGTCTGTTTGCAGAAGGCTCACATCGTTTAGTAGAGATTAGGGACTGTTTAGTACAGGATCAAGATACCCAAGCTATCATTAATGCCGTCGTTAACTTATTGGATAAGTATCAAATTCCAATTTATAATGAACGGAAAATTCAAGGGATTCGGACGGTAATGGTCAGAAAAGCTCAAGCAAGTGGACAGATTCAATTAATCTTTGTTACGAGTAAGGAGGTTCGTTTAGGGCCTTTAATCAAGGAGCTTACTGCGGCATTTTCCGATATTAAAACTATTGCAGTTAATTATAATCGTAGTAAGACGAGTGAGATCTATGGTGCAGAGACGGAGATTATTTGGGGAGATGATGCTATTTTTGAAGAGGTTTTAGATTATAGCTTTGAATTATCTCCTAGGGCTTTTTATCAGCTTAATCCTAAACAGACACAGATTTTATATGCTGAAGCTGTCAAGGCACTTGATGTGACGGCAGAAGATGATTTAATTGATGCTTATTGTGGTGTTGGGACAATTGGATTTGCTTTTGCCAATACAGTGAGGTCTGTGAGAGGGATGGATATTATTCCAGAAGCTATCGCAGATGCGAAGCGAAATGCGACTAGTATGGGATTTCAAAATACTTATTATGAAGCAGGTTTAGCAGAGGAGCTTATTCCTAAGTGGTATAGCGAAGGGTATCGTGCCTCAGCTTTAGTGGTTGATCCCCCTCGAACAGGCTTAGATGAAAAGTTGTTAGAAACTATTTTAAAATATCAACCTGAAAAGATGGTCTATGTGTCTTGTAATGTGTCAACACTGGCAAGAGATTTAGTGAAACTTGTGGGGATTTATGAGGTAGTCTATATCCAATCAGTAGATATGTTTCCGCACACTGCACGAACCGAGGCGGTTGTGAAATTGTCCAAACGAGATATCAACCATCATATTGATCTTGAAATCAATGAAGAAGATCTCAAAGATATTTCTGTCAAGAAGGATGCCACTTATTCAGAAATCAAAGATTATGTCTTTAGAAAATTTGAATTAAAAGTATCTACCCTTAACATTGCACAAGTAAAAAGGAAACTTGGGATAATCGAGCGAGAGAACTATAATCACTCTAAGAAAGAAAATCAAAGAGTTCCAAATTGTCCACCCAAAAAAGAACAAGCTATCATCGATGCGTTAACTTGGTTTGGAATGATTGAGTAATTAAATAAATTAAAAAGTGCAGAATTGATCTGCACTTTTTAACGTTCATAATCATTTGTATTGCGATTTTTACTTATTTGTTTTTGGTGTAATTTTTTGTGTTTTTCGATGCGTTCAAATACTTTTTTCTTATCATTTTCAGTGAGATAGTTTTGAAAATCTTCGTATAGGTTCATTGCAGGCTGCACTTCCTTCAATAGCGAATCCATTTTTTTCTCCGCTTCTTTTTGTTCAGCAATGCGTACTGACCTCTCATGTTGAAGTTGTACTCTAGCTCTTTTCAATTCACCAGTCAATTGGCTAATTTTCTTTTTTAATCCTTTGACAATACTATTGTTAAAGACTTTATCAATAAAATCGTCTAAAATTTGTTTCATAGGTTTGGTATTTACTTGGTATAACATTTTTTCAAAAATTTTTAAAGGTACAACTGCAAATTTTTCTTTTTTTCCAATTAGTCCACGTTCCTCTACTTTAAAGTCCTTGGTAAATAGGTAATTCTTATCCTCTTTAATTCCAATATCCTTTAATAATTGTTCGTTGATAGCATTTATAGCTTTTTCTTGAGCTAATAGTAATTCTAGTTTATCAGCTTTAGCTTCAAACTTTTCATCTAACTTATTAACAGACTCTTGCTTTGAATGGATGACATTATCATATTGTTCAATTGATTGTGTTTTTCTATCAATCTCTTTTTCAAGTGTATTCAACTTCTCTTTCTTTTTTGCAAATTCTTTTTCTACTTTTGAGACCTCAGAAGTGATTTCAGCTTTAATCTCATTCAGTTTCTTTCCTTTTTCCTCCTCAAGTTCAGCCATCATTTCTTTATATTCACGCATGTCTTTAATCTTGTTCGTACCTACTTTTTTACGTTCGACTGCCATTTCTTTCAACATTGTCTCAAGGACTTTAATTTCGTTGTTGCGAAAAGCCATAAGTTGAAATTTTCCTTTTTCTGTAAATCCCTCTTGCTTCAATGCTTTTGAAAAGCTGGGCTGTTTAGAGAGACCATTTTTATAACCGTCTGCGATGGGAACTACATTTAAATGTAAATGCGGAGCACCTTTTTCATCCAGATGCACTACTGCATTATAAACACGGAAATGTGGATGACGTTTTTCGAAATCTTGTGCATATTTAGCTAAATATATCCCTATGTTGAGTTTATATCCTTCTGGTAATTCATCCCAATCCGCTTTTGATCCAATACCAATGATAAACTCTCTTTGTTGATCTAAGGTATCAAGTTTACCAACATGTTTATAATAATCCTTGATTTTTCGATCATTTCTTATCTGCTTTTCATTGTATTCCTGCAAAGAAGGTCCAAATTCCTTTTCATATAGCTCTCGAATATCTAATTGTTTAACTACAATATTTTGATGACTTTTATCTCTAAGAATATGTGAATGTTCTGGGCTCTTCCATTCTTTTTCTGTTAAATCTCTATTATTATGTCGAATGTTTGTCATTCTCGGATTTGTTTTAAATGAAATAGTTAATTTTGGCATCACGTATACTCCTTAAAAATTTTTCTTTAATACAGTATGCCTTAAAAACTCATTTTAAAAATTTGAGAATGAATTTATTGGGAACTATCCCTGAACCAAGTAATTAATTACTGATGTTTTATTCTTTAGGACTGAAATCTATGGAGACCAATCTCTTACTATTAGAATGAAATTGACACCTTAACGAGTCCATTATAGAAAAATGTATTGACTATTTAAGTAATCCATATTTAAGCGATTAATGGTTTTGTATAGTTGACCATTTTGGCTGTAATAATGGATTCATAAATTACTCCATGATTGAAAAACATTGGCTAATAAAGTAATCCATGTTTGTAAAATAAAAGGCCAAGTAAAGTAGTCCATAATTGTATAATATATGGCTGAATAAACTAGTCCATATTCTCTAAATTAATGGACTAATTAAAGAAGCCCATATTTTCAAAAATAGCGGACCAATAAAGTAATCCATTCTTTAACAGATAATGGTTTTATAAAGTTACCCATTATGACTTAAAAAATGGATAGATAAATGACCCCATTATTTTTGTAGAAAAGTGATTATTTAAGATTGGTATCTTAATTTCTAAATTATCAATATCTTAAAATTTTGTGTTATGATTGCTCGAATAGCGAACAACGGCGAGGCGCTCCGCTATTCCTCGCCAAATAAATTAGACTCAATGATTTTCATTAAAAAATTTGAGAAGCAAGTAACAGAGGTTTTTGTTACTTTTTGTCAAAAAGTAACGTTTTTGTAGTTTTGACAACCCTACGGTTCATCAAAACTACAAACGCTCTGCCGAGGGCTATGGGTTGCACCCCTTTTTTGACCCTCACGGTTCAAAAAATTCACTGCTTTTTCGGCCCACAAAAGTGGCCTCGAAAAAATCGGCGCGAACTACGCACCGAAAAAATTGCTTCACGCAATTTTTGCTTGCCCATCTTTTGCTAACAAAATAATTTCAGCTGCGCTAAAATTATCAGCAAAAAATGGTCTTCGCCCGTCGCACGAATCAACGTGCGATTTGTCCGCGAACAGCGCAGACAAAAAAGAGAGAGCTTATAACTCCCTCCCATGCTTATTAACTAGGCTATTACTCTAGTTAATGTTTGCAATTAGACATATATTCATCATACGAGATTTCCAATGGCTCATAAATCGAAATAGTTTTAAGCTCAATCAACGGTCGTGGGACTGACCCCAAAAAAGTGAGAATTTAATAAAAACACCCTAGGGCTACCGTCTCCGGTATTCAACCGGAGACAGGTAGTCCAATTTTTGTTGGATTCTTTTTTCATTATAATATTTGATGTAATTTTCTACAATTTGAATTACAATATATTTCTGAAACTACACAATACAAATATTGACATGCAATTATTAATTGGTGGATTTTAAGTTGACATCTATAAAGTTTAATGTTAGAATACATTCAAAAATATATTTGAATGAGGTGTTTTATGATTCAAAATATTGTTACTTCAATAATCCTGTATTCTGGGACAGCCGTAGACTTACTTATTATCCTAATGTTATTTTTTGCCAAAAGAAAAAGCAGAAAAGACATCATTAACATCTATTTAGGACAATTTCTAGGCTCTGTTAGTCTAATATTGCTAAGTTTGCTTTTTGCATTTGTCTTAGATTATATTCCTAGTAAAGAGATTTTAGGTTTGCTCGGTTTGATTCCAATTTTCCTAGGCCTCAAAGTTTTGCTTTTAGGAGATTCTGATGGAGAAGCTATTGCCAAAGAAGGTTTGAGCAAAGATAATAAAAACCTGATTTTTCTAGTCGCTATGATTACTTTTGCAAGTTGTGGTGCTGACAATATTGGTGTCTTTGTCCCATATTTTACTACCTTAAATTTAGCGAATTTGATAGTGGCTTTACTTACCTTTCTAGTCATGATTTATCTCTTGGTTTTTTCTGCCCAAAAATTGGCACAAGTCCCTTCTGTCGGAGAAACTTTGGAAAAATATAGTAGATGGTTTATTGCCGTTGTCTATTTAGGATTGGGGATGTATATCCTGATTGAAAACAACAGCTTTGACATGCTATGGGCTGTGTTAGGCTAGGAGAAAAAATTATGAAAAAAGATAGTATCTGTCAAGTGGATGTTATAAATCAACAAAATGTTACAACCGCAACGAACTACCTTGAAAAGGAAAAAGTCCAAAAATCACTTCGTATTTTATCAAAATTTACCGATAATAAACAGATAAATATCATCTTTTATCTCCTTGCCGTCGAAGAACTCTGTGTCTGCGATATAGCCTGTTTATTAAATCTCAGTATGGCATCTGCCTCCCACCATCTTCGTAAACTAGCCAATCAAAACATCTTGGACACTAGAAGAGAGGGGAAAATTATATATTATTTTATAAAAGATGAGGAAATCAGAGATTTTTTTAATCAACTAGGATAACAACTATTTTTACTACTTTCTACTTTTCCATGATTATAGGAAGATTATATATGAAATTTTTGATGAAAATTACTCACAAGAAATACCTACTCGTATCAAATGTTTAAGAAAAAAGTATAATTTAAAGCAAAGCGACCTACGATTATATCAGCGTTTACAGACATTCAAGAGAAATCTCTTGGATGTCTTTTTTGGGCTAAAGCAAGGCTATGATTAGCCTTGGCAAATTTGCCTAACAGCTCCAAACCTGTCATCAAATGAAATCGATGACTTATCAGAATGAGTCGTAGCCTTCATCTCACAGTATAGGTAGATGGCTAATTTCATTTTAAAACTTTCAGTTTTAAGGGACTGACCCCAAAAAGTGAGAATTTAATAAAAAGACTTGACAAATTTCGTTTACAATAGTAGACTTATTTTGAACACATTCGTTTACATTTGTAAACGACAAGGAGGAAAGGAAAATGAGCACAATAGAACTTAATACTTCTATCACAGATGCTGAATGGGAAGTAATGCGTGTAGTTTGGGCAAATGATCGAGTAACTAGTAAAATAGTCATCTCTGTATTGAAAGAAAAAATGGACTGGACAGAATCCACTATCAAAACGATCTTAGGTCGATTAGTTGAAAAAGGCGTACTAAATACAGAGCAAGAAGGTAGAAAGTTTATTTACACTGCCAATATTGTAGAGAAAGAAGCCGTAAGGGATTATGCAGAAGATATTTTTAACCGTATTTGCAATAAGAAAGTTGGAAATGTAATAGGAAGCATCATTGAAAATCATGTCTTAAGCTTCGATGATATAGATCGACTAGAGAAAATATTAGAGATAAAAAAATCTTTCGCAGTAGAAGAAGTGGATTGCAATTGTCCAGAAAGACAATGCGAGTGTCATTTACATCATCATTAAGAATAAGGAGGAATTTAAAATGAACAATAACAACAAACATTTATCCCACTGTCACCATAATCATGGCGACATGGATCATTCAAAACATGAGCACGTAAGCACGGAAGAACATGGAGACCATAAGAATCAACATCAAGAACATCATGCTGAGCATGATCACAGCGGGCACAGCGGGCACAGTGGGCATGACCACAGTGGGCATCACGGAGGGCATGAACACCATCATCACGGTAACTTTAAGGAACTTTTCTTAAAATCATTGCCACTAGGAATCATTATTATGCTCTTATCCCCTATGGCTGGGTTTGACCTACCATTCCAGTTTACTTTTCCATATTCTGATATTGTAGTAGCTATTTTATCTACTATATTAATTATTTATGGTGGACGTCCATTCTATCAAGGCGCAGTTGACGAATTTAAACAAAAAGAACCTGGAATGATGGCTCTAGTTTCTTTAGGTATAAGTGTTTCATATTTATACAGTATTTATGCTGTTATCATTACCTACGTAACGGGTGGACACGTGATGGACTTTTTCTTTGAATTTGCTTCATTATTATTAATCATGTTATTAGGTCACTGGATTGAGATGAAAGCTATTGGAGAAGCAGGAGACGCACAAGCAGCATTGGCTAAGTTGGTACCAAAAGATGCTCACGTTGTGTTAGAAGATGATTCAATTGAAATACGTCCAGTTGCTGACTTACAGGTAGGCGATTTAATTCGTGTTCAAGCCGGAGAAAATGTGCCAGCAGACGGAACTATCGAGCGTGGCGAATCACGTGTAAATGAAGCTCTTTTGACTGGAGAATCAAAAGCAGTTAAAAAAGGTCCTGGCGATGAAGTAATCGGAGGCTCAACAAATGGAGAAGGGGTTCTTTATATTAAAGTGAATGAGACAGGTGATCAATCCTTTATCTCTCAAGTACAGACTTTAATTAGCCAAGCTCAAAGTCAGCCTTCCAGGGCAGAAAATATTGCGCAAAAGGTTGCAGGGTGGCTCTTCTATATTGCTGTTATTGTCGCGCTAATTGCTTTTGTAGTGTGGATGATTATTGGAGATATCCCAACGGCAGTTATATTTACTATTACTACATTAGTTATTGCTTGTCCGCACGCATTGGGTCTGGCTATTCCATTGGTAACCGCCCGAAGCACAAGCTTAGGGGCTAGCCGTGGCTTACTAGTAAAAGACCGCCAAGCCTTAGAAATAGCTCAAGATGCAGATGTGATAATTTTAGATAAAACGGGTACTTTAACAACTGGTGAATTTAAAGTATTAGATGTAAAACTTCTTAATGACAAATATACAAAAGAGGAAATCATTGCCTTATTGGCAGGTATTGAAGGAGGATCTAGCCACCCAATTGCTCAATCAATTATAAGGTTCGCCGAGCAGCAAGATATACGTCCAGCATCTTTTGATTCGATTGATGTGATTTCCGGTTCTGGAGTAGAGGGTAAAGCAGGTGGGCACCGTTACCAATTAATCAGTCAAAAAGCCTATGGACGTAATCTTGATATGGATATTCCAAAAGGAGCAACTCTTAGTGTCTTAGTAGAAAACGATGATGCCATTGGTGCTGTAGCTTTAGGGGACGAATTAAAACCAACGAGTAAAGAGTTAATTAAAGCTCTTAAAAAGAACAATATTCAACCAATTATGGCAACAGGTGATAATGAAAAAGCGGCTCAAGGCGCGGCAGAAGTTTTAGGGATTGAGTATAGATCAAATCAATCTCCACAAGACAAATATGAGTTAGTTAAAACACTTAAAGATGAAGGAAAGAAAGTTATCATGGTAGGTGATGGTGTAAATGATGCTCCTTCTCTTGCCTTAGCAGATGTTGGTATAGCTGTAGGTGCTGGAACTCAAGTTGCATTGGATTCAGCTGATGTCATATTGACTCAATCCGATCCAGGAGATATTGAATCATTCATTGAATTAGCACACAAAACAACTCGTAAAATGAAACAAAACCTATTTTGGGGAGCTGGTTATAACTTTATAGCTATCCCTCTAGCTGCAGGAATTTTGGCTCCTATTGGTATCACATTAAGCCCTGCATTAGGAGGAATCCTAATGTCTGTGTCAACAGTCATCGTCGCCATTAATGCTATTTTATTAAATTTAGATCCCAAAAATAACGGTTAACAGATCGAATGATTGAAACTCATTAAAGTATCAAGATACAATAGTTTTACAGGAGAAAAAGAGATGTAAGTACTGGCTCTTTGTAAAATCGTGTTGGTAGAAGTAGACGATTTTTCTACCAACACGATTTTTAATTTATTATAGAACTGATTATTTTTAGGATATAAGTACCTGAAGCATAGAGATGAGTATGGCTATAGTCAAAATAAAGCAGTAACAGCCTTGAAATATACAAATCTATCATTCAAAGAATTGATTTATGAACAATACGATTACTATGTTAAAAAAAATAAGAAAGATCCTTTGGATCGGGCTATCGATTATATGCTGAAATTTCAGAGAACTGATGCAAATTTTGAGATTCCCAAGCTTCTTGCTGTTGTTGATTCTATTCAAAAATATGTTTTTAGCCAATCAAAAATGAAGTGCGGGGACTATAGCGTGTTTGCTTCTTTATTAGAAAATGAACAATTTGATGAAAGATTACAATTCTTAATTGATTATGGGGTACCTTGTTCAGCAGTCAAGAAAGTAAAATTACCAGAGGAGTTAACTGGTTATCCTAATATTATCCAATATCTAAAGGATAATATTTCGCAAATAAGTTCAAAGCTAATTCCTTATGAAATGAAGTTGATGAATGAGGCAATTTTTTAAGTGGATAATAATTTTTAAAATGTTGACAAGAGTTGTGTTTAATCGTACTGTATATATACTTCTAGTACACATCTAACAATGTTTTAAAACTAAAATCTTCTTACCTTCTGTAAGAAGATTTTTGCATGGAATTAAAACTAATATCAAATTCATTAACGGTTTTTTTATAATTTCCAAAAAATGGCAGAATATAGTTGAGTTATAGAAGGAGTTTATCATGAACTTACATGATTTACATTTCTACAAGCAACTACTTCTGCCTTTTGTAATGAGGAATCAGAGTCAAATAATTTCACTTGGAGGTCATCTATGGATGAACTAGTGAGATTTTTGGAAGAAATGCTTCTGAAATATGGAGACAACATTGATTGCTCAAATTTACCAATCAAGGAAGAAAACCTGTATACTGATGAGTAGTTGCTTGTATTCTTTTCTAAAAAGAGTTAAAATACCCTTAAGATTATAAGGGTATTTTTTGGTCAAACTTTTCAAGGAGAAATTAAATGAAGCGAAAGAAAGCCTATATCTATACAAGGGTATCTACGACTATGCAGGTTGAAGGATTTTCATTAGATGCTCAAGAAGCAAAAATTCAGCAATATGCCAATGCTTTTGATATTGAAATTGTGAAAACCTATCAAGACGCTGGGAAATCTGGTAAAACCATGCTAGGACGAACGGAATTTATGAACATGATATCAGACATCGAAGCAGAGAAAGATAAGGTGGACTATGTACTTGTATTCAAATTATCACGTTTTGGTCGGAATGCTGCGGATACTTTAAAATCTCTAGCTATTATGGAATCTCATGGTGTAAATCTGATTTGCGTTGATGATGGACTGGATAGTTCAAAGGATTCAGGAAAGTTAGTTATTACGATCTTGTCGGCAGTTGCTGAAATGGAAAGAGAGAATATTATTTCTCAAGCTATGGAAGGTCGTAGACAAAAAGCGAGAGCTGGTCAATGGAATGGTGGATTTGCGCCTGTAGGATATTCCCTTGTTAATGGTCAATTACAAGTAAATCATGAAGAAGCTGAATCCGTAAAGATGATTTTTGATTTATTTGCCAACAGTGATATGGGCACTATAGCTATTGCCAAGCATTTAGCCAACCTAGATATAAAGAAACCAATTCGACACAATAGTACGCTTCCATATTTTTCATCAAGTGGCATTGCAAGAATCTTAGACAATCCAGTTTACAATGGAAAAATTGCTTTTGGACGGCGTGAAAGCACTCGAGATAAAATTTCTGGTGAAACGAAAGTCACGCAGTCTGAAAATTATATTCTAACAGACGGAATCCATGAAGCAATTATTGACGATGAGACTTGGAAAAAAGTGAGGAAAAAACGAGAAGCTAATGCCCATAAGTATAAACGTGAGAATCCAAACAAGGGCGATTCTATCTATATACTTTCAGGGTTGATAAAATGTCCATTATGCAATGCTGGGCTTTATGGAAATAAAAGTATCAAGCGAAATAAAAATAAGAAAGATGAATACTATAAAAACTATTACTACTATGCTTGTAAACATAGAAAACATGTAGATGGTCATAAATGTACATTTAACAAGCAACTTAAAACTGGAAATTTAGACCATGAAGTATTATCAACCATTAGTAAGTTAGTTTCAAGACCTGATTTTGCACGAAAACTGCAAGAGAAAATAAATATTCAGGTTGATACAAGTAGGATAGACAGTGAAATTGAACAATATAAGAGTCTCTTTCGCCAGCTCAATGCAACCAAATTGAATTTAATCCAACAAATTGACTCCTTAAATTTTGAAGATTCTCATTTTCAGCAAAAGTCAATTGATTTAGATATGAGATTAAATACTATTTATGATAAATTAGCAGATGTAGAAATGCTAATTGAGACAAGTGAATCTAAACGAGAGGTAATCCTAAAAGATAAAATGACCGCTGATAATATTTATAAAATATTGGTCAACTTTGCATCATTTATGGACGTCATGGAAGATATCGACAAGAAGCGATTGTGTCAGATGTTGATTGAAAAAGTCGAGATTTATGATGAAAAAAATGAGGCAGGACGTTGGGTAAAAGCCATTCATTTCAAGCTTCCAATCATTGAGGAAGACTTAGAAATTAGTTTGGACAATATTACATCAGTTGAGGCGGTTGTGAAATTAGTAAAGAAAGTATAGGTTTGATAGATGAAACTGATGATTATTGGAAGTCCAGGAACAGGTAAGACAAGTCTGGCTAGACAGATCCAGGAAATCAGAGACTTGCCTTTACTTCATTTAGATAGTATTTTTCATAAAATCAGCGATGAAAAAGAGGCAAGAGAACAACTCAAAAGAGCTATGTTAGAGTTTATGAGGAGCCATGAAGAATGGATCATTGATGGAAACTATGGGGATAGTTTGGAGCTACGTTTTAAAGAAGCAGATACTGTGGTTTGGCTAAAGTCCTCACCTATGATAACCCTCTATCGTGTTTTGAAACGCTCGTTTGATTTTAGGAAGAACAGAGCGAGTAGGCCTGAGATGCCAGAAGAGTTTCAGGAGCATTGGGATAAAGAGTATTTGGATTTTTTGTATTTTGTTTGGACCTATGCTCGTAAACATGATGCCAGGGTAGAGAGCTTGTTAGAAAATTTTTCTGGTCACGTATGGATTTTAAAAAGCCAAAGAGATAAGGTGAATTTTTTACACCAACTGCAAGGATATAAAGAATAGTCATGATAGATTTTTGAAGTTTATCCTTTGGGATAAGCTTTTTTAGTTGGAGTGGAAACGGTTATTTTCTTGACTAAAATTCAATATTATAATATACTATATGTGGTTATAACCAGTTGAAAGAAGTGATAGGATGGAAAAAGTAAAAAAAATACCGCTTTATCTCCAATTGGTCAAAGCGTTAGAGACAAAAATTAGAGAGACCATGTCCCCTAATCAGAAATTGCAAAGTGAACGGGAATTGATCCAAGCCTATGATGTGAGTCGAATGACAGTTCGCTTAGCTTTGCAAGACTTAGAGAAGCGAGGAGTGATTTATAAAAAACAAGGAAAGGGAACATTTGTATCAGAGATTGTAGAACCTGCATGTGATTTATCCACAGCCTATAGTTTTACGGAGCAAATGAAACGAATCGGTAAAGATCCTCAAACGAAGATTTTATCTTTTCGAAAAATACAGCTAGATACGTATTTAGCTAAGGATATGGGTATGGAAGTTGGAGAAGAAGCTTGGGAGTTAGAAAGACTACGCTTGGCAGATGGTCTTGAGATGATGCTAGAGCGCTCTTACCTTCCTTACAAGGAATTTTCAACTTTAACGAGAAGCATGTTGGAGAAAAAGCCCTTATATGATATTTTTGCAGAAGATTTTAAGCAAACGATTAGAGTGGCTGAGGAGGAGTTTTATGCCAGTGTAGCGATGGAGATGGAATCTGATTTGCTTAAGATTCCGTTAGGATCAGCTGTTCTTCATCTTCAACGAAAGACCTATACGGATAAAAATCAACTAATAGAATACACTTTTAGTATTGCGCGTGCAGATCAGTTTCGTTATCGTATTAGTCATTTAAGGCAAGGGGATAAGACTTAGCTTTTTATCCTATTAGGAGGTAGCTTATGTTACAGATGTCAAAAGAAGAACTCGTTAGCTTAGGAGCTGAGGTGACCACCCGTGAAATTAGTCAGCAGCCAGAATTGTGGTTGGAGACTTTAACTATTTTTCAACAGAAAAAACAAATGATTGAGCAGTTTTTAGAAAAAGTTATCTGTCAATCAGATGGTAAGAAAGTTCGTGTACTGTTTACAGGAGCGGGAACATCTCAGTATGTTGGAGATAGTATTTTTGCTTATCTTAGAAAATTTGGAGACCGAAAACATTTTGACTTTGAGAGTATTGGAACAACGGAGCTTGTTTCTGCGCCAGATTATCATTTATTTTCGGATGAAGTTTTGCTCCTGGTTTCTTTTGCTCGAAGTGGAAATAGCCCAGAAAGCTTAGCAGCAGTGGACTTAGCTCGAACAATTGTTCCTAATTTGTATCAGCTAACGATTACTTGTGCTCAAGATGGAGAGTTGGCTAAGCAATCGGTGGATGATGAAAAAAATCTGTTACTTTTAATGCCAGAAAAATCAAATGATGCTGGCTTTGCAATGACAGGGTCGTTTACCTGTATGATGTTAATGGCTTTGTTGATTTTTGATCAAAGTTATCATTTATCTGAAAAAGAATCTCTCGTGTCGGTTTTGTCTGCTATGGGACGAGGTGTTTTGGATAAGGTTAGACAGATAAATGATTTATTAGATGGAACATTTGACCGACTGGTTTATCTTGGATCAGGAAGTTTTTCTCTTTTAACCAGAGAAGCACAATTAAAAATTTTAGAGTTGACAGCTGGTCAGGTCGCAACTATTTTTGACTCTTCAATGGGCTTTCGTCATGGTCCCAAGTCCTTTATTACGGATAAAACCTTGGTGTTTGGTTTTTTAAATAATAACACTTATACTAGAGATTATGATTTAGATATTTTAGAAGAAGTTGCTGCAGATCATATCGCGAAATCGGTGATAGCGATTGGTCAACAAGGGAAGAAAAATTTTTCTGGGCAAATGATTAACTTAGGAAGTGAGCCGCTGTTAAGAGATGCTTATCTAGCCTTTCCTAGTATTATGGTTGCACAGATTATTGCTCTGTTAAGTGCCATTAAAGTAAAAAATAAACCAGATACGCCATCTGTAAGCGGTACGGTTAATCGTGTGGTTAAAGGTGTTCGAATTCATCCCTATGGAAGATAAGGAGTAGCTTATGTGGACATTAAGTGAAGAAAAACGTCAACGTTTAGAGGCAGTGTCACGACAAGATGGTATTATTTCAGCCCTGGCTATTGATCAAAGAGGGGCTTTGAAAAAAATGTTTGAACAATTTGGGTATCAACCGAGTAAGGAAGTCATATCAGAGTTTAAAGGATTAGTGTCAGAAGAATTAACACCGTATGCATCCTCTATTTTGTTAGATCCTGAGTATGGATTAGATGCAGCAAACATCAGAGATAAAGAAGCTGGGCTTTTGCTAGCTTATGAAAAAACAGGATATGATACTAGCCGCCCAGGTCGTTTACCAGATTTATTACCAGAGTGGTCCGTTCTTCATCTGAAGGAACAAGGTGCAGATGCTATCAAATTTTTGCTCTACTATGATATTGATGATGATCCTTATGTGAATAATGTGAAACATATCTTTGTTGAGCGATTAGGGAGCGAATGTGCGGCAGAAAATATGCCATTTTTCTTGGAATTATTATCTTACGATGCAAAGGGATCAGATAAGCAATCTAAGGAATTTGCAGCTGATAAGCCAAGAAAAGTCATTAAAATGATGAAAGAATTTTCAAAAGCTGATTACAAAGTGGATGTGTTAAAAGTGGAAGTTCCTGTTGATATGCGCTATGTGGAAGGTTTCGGAGAAGAAGTGGTCTATACAAAATCAGAAGCTATGGCTTATTTTAAAGAACAGTCAGATGCGACCCATTTGCCATTTATCTTTTTAAGTGCAGGAGTCTCAGCTCAACTTTTCCAAGACACTCTAAGGCTTGCTCACGCATCAGGTTCTCAGTTTAATGGTGTCTTGTGTGGTCGGGCTACTTGGAAGGATGCTGTGGAACCATTTGTTCAAAATGGTGTGCTTGCGACAAGAGAGTGGTTAAGACAACAAGGAAAATCTAACATAAATGCTCTTAATGAGGTGCTAGTCGAAACCGCACATCCTTGGTGGAATAAGTTAAGTTGATAGTGAGATAGCTAAGGGAGTGGGAAGACCTCGATTGGTTAATCACCTTACTTCCCAACATGTAAGTTCGTGCTAAAATCCTCTACTAGGCTACTTTGACTTATTTTATTTCCTGGCTCAAACAGTCCTTACTCTGACGGTTTGACCTCTCTCTGTTCGCAACAGTAGCTAAGGTAGATTTGAAGTGTAAAACACGAACTGAGGATATTGGCTTTACAAATCCTATCTAACAGTCCACTAGGTTAACTACTGTGTCAAGATGTTATTAGGAATTCTAAATAAAGAGGTTGGACTGATGGTCCAACCTCTTTTAGCTGTTTGCTTTAATTTCAAATTTATAATATTTCCAGTGTTTGTAGGTTTCTGTGTATTCAAGGATGCTTTGAGTAACAGATGATTGTGTTTTTTTGATTTGAAGGATACTCGCTTCTGTTGGGGATAAATTGAGTGCTTCTTGAACAGGTTTTGGGCTAGGTATGACAACTTGGTTAGTTTCAATAAAGGGCTCTTCGGACATATGGATATTAAAATCTAGTTTAAAGCGTTGATAAATAGACTTGAAATGTTGAAGATCAGCCTCTGGGTTTAGAATATAATATCTTGGAATATAGGATTGGTGGTAAAGGTAAGGGGAGCCATCTGCATAGCGTAGGCGGATAATTTTATAATAATACTCTGTTTTTGGTAGCCCAAGCTTTTCTAAGTATTCAGCGTCATTTCCTTTTTGAATGGATAAGACAGTGACTGTATCGGTTTCAATAGGAAAGAGCTCCATGTCTGAAAACTCTACTAACTTTCCTTTTCTAGCACGAGAGATGAAGGTTCCTTTACCTTGTTTTCGCACAAGGTAACCATCTGAGACCAGTTCTTTGATGGCACGGATAACAGTGATTGAGCTGACGCCATAGATGTCAACTAGCTCTGCTTCAGTATAAAACTTATCTCCGTTTTCAAATTTTCCAGAAATAATCTGTTGGCGAAGATCATTTTTGATTTTTTGATATTTGGGTTCTGCCATAATGACCTCCTTTCAATTAAATAGGCTGCTTATTTCATCATTTATTATACTAAATTTTTTGAGAAACTGCACTTAAAAACTTGATATAACCATTAAAATATGTTAATATATCAATATAAAAAGAAAACGTTTTCAAATTAACTTTATTTAAGGAGGTCACTATGCCTCGATTTGAAGTTAGAGATCAATTTTTATTAGATGGGAAGGCCTTTAAAATATTATCAGGTAGTATCCATTATTTTAGGGTACCTCCTGCTGATTGGTATGCTTCCTTATATAATTTAAAAGCTTTAGGCTTTAATACTGTTGAAACTTATATTCCTTGGAATTTTCATGAAGAGAAAGAAGGGATATTTGATGCCAGTGGTGAAAAAGATTTTGAGGCTTTCTTGGATTTAGCTCAAGAGTTAGGTTTATATGCCATTATACGCCCTTCTCCTTATATTTGTGCAGAATGGGAGTTTGGCGGTTTACCAGCTTGGCTTTTGACTAAAAACATACGGATTCGTTCGTCAGATGAAAAATTTTTAACCTATCTAGCAAGATATTATGATTTTTTACTGCCAAAGCTCGTGAAACACCAGTTAGATAATGGTGGTAATATTTTGATGTTTCAAATAGAAAATGAGTATGGCTCCTATGGGGAAGATAAAGTTTATCTAAGAAAGGTTAGGGATTTGATGCTTGAAGGTGGGATAAGTCAGCCGCTGTTTACATCAGATGGCCCTTGGCGAGCTACCTTAAGGGCAGGAAGTTTAATTGAAGATGATATTTTGGTGACTGGGAATTTTGGCTCCAGTGCCCAAGAAAATTTTGCCCAAATGCAAGCATTTTTTGATGAAAATGGGAAAACATGGCCCTTGATGTGTATGGAATTTTGGGATGGCTGGTTTAATCGCTGGGGGCAAGAAGTTGTCAGACGAAATCCTAAAGAGCTGGTTGAGGCTGTCATGGAAGCGATAGAACTTGGATCGATTAACCTCTATATGTTTCATGGTGGTACTAATTTCGGCTTTAAAAATGGTTGTTCTGCTAGGGGACAGACGGATTTACCGCAAATTACTTCTTATGATTATGATGCGCTATTGGATGAATCAGGCAATCCTACGGCCAAATATTTTGCCTTACAGGAGGCCTTGAAAGCACGTTATCCAAATTTATGGTTTGATAAACCACTTACAAAATCTTTTATGGAGAAAAAAGGGATTGCTTTAGAGGACAAGATGTCCTTGTTGGACAATTTAGATCAGTTGGCAAGCTATCAGATCAATTGTCTTTACCCTCAAAACATGGAAGATTTAGGTCAAAATGAAGGGTATATCCTTTATGAGACCACTATCAAAAAAGATAAGGAGGAGGAGCGACTAAGAATTATTGATGCGAGAGACCGAATTCACCTCTACTTAGATGGTCAACTAATGGCAACACAATACCAAGAAGAAATTGGTGGAGATATAGAGGTTCCTCTTTTGTTGGATACCCTAAGTATCCAAATTTTAGTTGAAAATATGGGGCGAGTGAATTATGGTCATAAGTTGCTGGCACCTAGTCAAAGAAAAGGACTAGGACGGGGAATGATGGCGGACTTGCATTTTGTGACCAATTGGACACACTATGGTTTAGATTTTTCAAAATGGAAAGATTTAGATTTTTCAAAAGAGTGGAAAAAAGGTGTAGCAGGACTTTATCGCTATCAGGTTAATCTAGATGAGCCTTCAGCCACTTATCTAGATGTATCACAATTTGGAAAAGGCTGTGTGATGGTAAATCATCATCTGATTGGTCGTTTTTGGGATATTGGTCCTACCTTATCCTTATATATTCCAAAAGAATTCTTTAGGAAAGGGGCTAATACGGTTCTGATTTTTGAGACAGAAGGGCGATATGCAGAGGCGATTGATTTTGTAAAAACTCCAATTTATAAAGAGATGTGAGGGGATCATTATGACAATCATTGGTGCACGTATTGATGGGCGTCTGATTCATGGTCAGGTGGCAAATTTGTGGACAACCAAACTACAAATTAGTCGTATCATGGTGATTGATGATGAGGTCGCTCAAAATGACATTGAAAAAAGTGGGTTGAAATTAGCGACGCCAGCGGGTGTGAAATTGAGTGTGCTTCCTGTGGAAAAAGCAGCGCAAAATATTTTAGCAGGAAAATATGATTCACAGCGTTTGTTAATTGTGGCTAGAAAACCAGATCGTTTCCTTCGTTTGATTGAGTATGGTGTGCCATTAAGTGAAATCAATGTAGGAAATATGTCACAGACAGAAGAAACCAGATCAATCACACGTTCAATCAATGTTGTTGATCGTGATATAGAAGTTTTTGAGGCTCTTAACAAACAAGGAATTCATTTAATTGCTCAAATGGTACCAAGTGATGCCGTTGAGGAATTTATGCCTTTACTTAGAAAATAATCCAAAATCTTATAGTGTGAGGAGGAGAAAATCATGATTCAATGGTGGCAAATTTTATTGCTGACGCTCTACTCTGCTTATCAAATCTTGGATGAGTTGACTATTGTATCGTCAGCGGGTTCTCCAGTATTTGCAGGTTTTATTACCGGCTTAATTATGGGAGATTTAAAAACAGGTCTTTATATCGGTGGTGCTTTGCAACTGGTTGTTCTTGGTGTAGGGACCTTTGGTGGCGCATCACGTATTGATGCGACATCGGGTGCTCTTCTTGCGACTGCCTTCTCTGTTGCAACTGGAATGGATAGAGAATTGGCTATTTCTGCCATTGCGGTCCCTGTTGCAGCTTTGATGGTTTATACAGATGTTCTAGGTCGCTTCTCAACAACTTATTTTGCACACCGTATTGATAAACATGTTGAAAACTTTAACTATAAAGGTATTGAACGTGACTACCTTTTGGGAGCTATTCCTTGGGCTTTATCTCGTGCCTTTCCTGTATTTTTGGCCCTTACTTTAGGTGGGGATGCCGTTAAAACCTTGTCTGATTGGATTGCTAACAATGCACAATGGTTAGCAGATGGATTGATTTTAGCTGGTAAAATGCTTCCAGGTGTTGGTTTTGCTATTTTACTACGTTATCTTCCAGTTAAGAAAAACATGGCTTACTTGGCGCTTGGATTTACCATCACAGCTATGCTGACAACCTTATTTGGTTATGTGACAACCTTAGCAGGTGGTGTCGGTGTGGTAGCAGACATCGCAAAAGCTTTGGATGGTGCTCAATTTAATGGTCTTCCAATGATTGGAATTGCTGTTATCGGTTTTGCTCTAGCAGCTATTAGTTATAAAAATGCAATCAATGTACCAACTGTGGCAACTGTAACAAATCAGTCAGAAAGTGGGGAAATTGAAGATGACGAACTATAAATTAACAAAAGCAGATTTTAATCAAATCAATCGCCGTAGTCTCTTCACCTTCCAGTGGGGCTGGAACTACGAACGGATGCAAGCTTCAGGATATCTGTATATGATTTTGCCACAGTTAAGAAAAATGTACGGAGATGGCACTCCTGAGCTGCAAGAAATGATGCGCCTACATACTCAGTTCTTTAATACTTCGCCATTTTTCCATACTATTGTGACAGGGATTGACTTGGCTCTTGAAGAAAGTGAAGGCACAAAATCAAAAGAGGCTGTCACAGGTATTAAGACTGGTTTGATGGGACCATTTGCTGCGATTGGGGATTCTATTTTTGGATCAACTATTCCTGCCATCATGGGTGGTTTGGCTGCTGGTCTTGCAACAACAGATGGTAATCCGATTGGGATATTCCTTTGGATTTTAGTGGCTGTAGCTTATGATATTTTCCGTTGGAAACAATTAGAGTTTGCCTATAAAGAAGGGGTAAGCTTGGTGACAACCATGCAGCACCGTTTGACAGCTTTAACAGATGCCGCATCTGTTCTTGGGGTCTTTATGGTCGGCGCTTTGATTGCTACCATGATTAACTTTAAATTTACTTATGCACAAGATTTTGGTGGTGTTGTGTTTAATCTTCAAGAAACACTGGATAAAATCTTCCCACGTCTAGTAGCAGCTCTTTTTGCAGGCTTTATTTACTGGTTACTTGGTAAAAAAGGAATGACTTCTACTAAAGCGATCTTTATTGTGATTGCAATAGCCGTAGGAGTATCCTTCCTATCTTGGTGGCTAAAAGTTCCTATTTTAGGAGTATAGGAGTGTGACATATGACAAAGCAATTGGTTTTGATCAGTCATGGTCGGTTTTGTGAAGCCTTAAAAGAGAGTACGGAAATGATTATGGGACCACAAAATCAAGTTCACGCACTAGCTCTTTTGCCAGAAGAAGGTCCTGATGATTTTAGAAAAAAATTTGAAGCATTGACAAAAGATTTTGATCAGTTTATCGTCATGGCAGATTTGCTAGGTGGAACTCCAGCAAATGTTGTCTCAAAACTCTTACTTGAAGGGGGCAATTTTGATTTCTATGTCGGGATGAACATGCCGATGGTTATTGGTTTTTTAAACGGAATACTACTAGATCAAGAGGTCGATCTTATTCAATATGGAACCAGCAACATCAAACGTGTCAACGATTTATTATTAGTCGCTGATGAGGATGATGAGTGAGAAGTAGCTGGAGCGATCTAGCTACTTCCATTTAAGTGGTAAAGTAGGGAGCGATGAGGTCTAAAGAGTATTATTTAGTGGATGTTAAGATAGTTACTTTTTTTGAAAAATCAGGTTGCTTATAGTGATAAAGGGGTGAGATAAAGTGATTTTTAACATTTTTCCACTCCTTTTATTGAGGTGAGGAGCGATGGATAAGATAATTAAAGTAAAACCATTTGGTTCACAAAGAGCCAAGTTATTGATCTTAAAAAATAGTAGAGGGATGACGGTCAGTCTTAGTAATTTTGGTGCTCGTTTGGTTGGAATAACCCTTCCTTTAGAAGATGGGGAGCGACAGGTTATTAAAAGTTACTCTTCTGATGAAGCTTATAAGGAACATGATAGTTATATTGGGGCTAGTATCGGTCCTGTTGCAGGTCGTATTAGAGATGGTTTTGTTGAGTTGTCGGAAAAAAACTATTATTTAGACCAAAATGATGGGCAAAACACGCTTCATGGAGGAAGAAATAGTTATGAGGTGATTTATTGGGATTATTTTATCAATACTGTGGATAATAGTGTGAGTTTTAGTCACAATTTCGAGGAAAACTATAAGGGATTTCCAGGAAAGCTTTGGGTGATGATTACTTATCATTTGGATGAGGACGATACTTTAAGGATTACCTACGAAGCAAAATCCACAGAGGATACTTATTTTAATCCGACCAATCACGTTTATTTTAATCTAACAGGCCATTTTAATCATTCTGTCGAACATCATCTGGTTAAAATTGCTTCTGATTATGTAGCCAAATTAGGAGAGGATCATTTGCCAACAGGAGAATTGTTACCAGTTCTCTATAGTCCATTTGATTTTAGAGATTATCAGGAATTTGCTTCTGGTTTTCATTCATGTCATCCACAAGTTAAAATGGTAGGGGGGTATGATCATGCTTGGTTATTGGCAGATTATGATGTGCCAGTCCAGGTTAAGAGTCCTGATGAGAAAATTTGCTTAACCATGACAACAGATCAACCTGCAGTGGTGATTTATACCTATAACCATGGCAAAAACAAGGAGAAGCATTCTGCTTTTAGTTTAGAGGCTCAAGCTGTCCCTAACACAGTAAAAGAAAAACAGTTTGGTCATATTTTACTTGAAGCTAACAGGCTTTATTCTAGTCAGACCACTTATCATTTTGACTTTTAAGGATTATAAAAGACTGTGACCGAAATCTTGATCATGTGACTGACAGGAAAAGATCAGGATGGGGCACAGTCTATTGTTTTGAAGTGAGAGTAAAAATGTTCTTGCATTTTATAAAAAACTATAGTAATATAAAAAGGTAGCCGCTATAGTTAAATGGTATAATAGAGCAATGGTAATGCTCAGTTCCGAGTTCAATTCTCGGTGGTGGCATCAAGAAACAGAGAGAAACCTATCGTTTAGGTTTTTTTATTTTAAATAGATTAGCTTTGAAGAAATACTGGCAATATCCTTGAAGTCTAGGCTTTTTTGAGCTATAATAAGTAAGATTGTAACTTGTGAGAAGAGGAGAAAAGTGTGTCTTACGAACAAGAGTTTTTAAAAGAGTTTGAAGAATGGGTAAGCCAACAGGTCATGATCAATAAAATGGCCATGGAACAAAGTCAGGCTGTGTGGGAAGAAAGTCAAGATGAGCGTGCCAAAGAGGCTGTTATTCGTTATGAAAGTCGTCTGGATGCTTATCAGTTTCTAACCACTAAGTTTGCCAATTATCATGATGGCAAAAGTTTTCATGATTTACCAGATGATTTATTTGGAACCCGTCCCTATTAAAAACCAGAAAGAGAGAATTTAGGATTATAATGGCTAAGAAAACAGTAAACCGTAAAAAAGCATTACGAAAAGAAGCAGCAGATCTTAGAAGAAAAGCAGGTCAGAAGATTGAGCGCGTGGTGAAGGCAGTTGAAGAAGCACCTCAAAAAGTAGCTTCTACGATTACTACAAGTTTTGAAGCTTTCTCTAACATCAAAGAACTAGCAGGTCTGCCAGAAGCACGTTTGAAAACGTTTTATGAAGAAGGAATTACTTCTTTAGAAGCATTTGCAACTTGGACTGAAAAAGAGTTGCTAGCTTTAAAAGGGATTGGTCCAGCAACTATTAAACAGTTAAAAGAAAAAGGGATTGACTTTAAAGCCTAAGAAACACCGTCCCTAAAATCACTTAACAATAATACTGGATAATTAATGGACAAGACATGAATCAACAAGACTTTATCAAACAATTTAAAAAAGTTCATGGGCGCAAACCCTCTCCAGCTGAATTGCATCAAGCTATTCAAGAGGGACGTGTGGAAGTAACCTCTCGTAACCTATTGTCTAAACGCCTTTTTTTAGGACTTGGGATAGCTGTTTTGGGAGTAGGTGGCTTTTGTTTGAAGCAGGCTTTGCAAGATGCTGAGCAAGTAAAGGTTGTCAAGGTAACCCCTTCAAAACAGAAAGAAGCAACAAGTACCTCAAAAACTACCTCCACAAGCTCCACTTCACGTTCAAGCTCTGCTTCAACAACCGCTAAAGCCACGTCCACAAGTTCCACTTCAAGTTCAAGCTCTACTTCAACAACTGCTAAAACCACAGAAACGACATCCAATAAAATGGATATAGAAGCGCTTTATAAGAGAGATTTAAGGAGTGTTCAGGGGGAGTGGACTAATGGTCAAGATACTCTGAAGTTGACGGATAAGCTGGTGGGTGATGTGGAGGTTATGCAACATGAAGATGGTTATGTTGAATACATCGTAACAGAAACTGGTGTGAGAACCAGTCGCATGGCTTACTTCTTTTTTCCTGCTGGCACTCCAACCATTGATTTAGCTGGTGCACAGATTTCAAATCAGGATGATACAACTAAGGATCGTGTTCTTGTGATGTCTGAAATGTATGGTTCATTTTATTACAGGGCTGATGAAAAAAGTGACAAGCAAGATGCATCAGTAGAAGGCGTGCAGGCTCAGATTAAAGAGCGGGTAAATCAGTACCGTAAGGATATCAATCGCTCATTGGCAACGCGTACAGATGCGATTGCTGATAATTTTGTAAAGGGATCTGAAAGTCATCGTATTACAGTTGATTGGGTGGTCAATGATTCAGCAAATGAGGGGATTGCGCGTTATGACTCCACAACCGATAGTATCTCCAATATTCAAGTATCAGGAAATACAGTCACTTGCGATATTTCCTATACCACTATCACTTCTTATACTGATGGTCGTTCACCAGCAACAGGTCACTCCAATCGACATTACGTTTTTGAAAAAACAGCAACAGGTTTGCTGATAAAGGACTTTGGTGGTCTGATAGAGTAAGGGCCAACAGATTGGTTTAAAGCAGGTGAGAGAGTTTGAGAAATCCAGTAAATTTCTTGCACTTGCCTGTCTTATTTGCTACAATAATAGCATTCAGAGGTGTTTTGGACTCCATTTGTCACAGGAAGCGGTGGTACTGAGAAATCCGCACAAATGTCAAAACTGGTTGCTGATGTTTTGAATCGAATAGATAAAGTGCAGATAATCTATCTGAACAAGGGTGGTACCGCGGAAATCAACTTCGTCCCTGTCTAGCAAGTCTAGACGGGGATTTTTGATGCTTTATGAGTATTATAGTAAGGAGATAAGGATGAAAGTCATTGGAGAACTAAAAGATAATATGTTACCAGCTGTGGAGACGGAACGTCTCATCTTGCGTCAGCGGACGATAGATGATGTGCCAGATATGTTTGCTTACGTTAGCTTAGAAAATGTGGCTTATCCAGCTGGTCTGCCACTCATTGCAACCTTGGAAGACGAGTATGATTATTTTGAAAATCACTACTACCAAAATCTTGAGAAAGAAAATCTGCCATCAGGCTATGGTATAACAGTCAAGGGGAACGACCGCATTATTGGCTCTTGCGATTTCAATCACCGTCATGAAGATGATGTCTTTGAAATTGGCTACATGCTCCATCCAGATTATTGGGGGAAAGGCATCATGGCAGAAGCTGTAGAGGCATTAATTGAGGTTGGATTTACACTTCTTAACCTTCATAAAGTCGAAATTGTTTGCTATGACTACAATAGACAAAGCAGACGTATCGCTGAAAAACTCGGTTTTACTCTGGAAGCTAGCATTCGTGATCGAAGAGATATTCAAGGCAATCGCTGTCATGATTTACGATACGGTCTGCTAAAAAGTGAGTGGGAGAAGATGAAAGAGTCAAGATAAAACTAGAAAAATGAGAACTTTTATCCAGAAGAACCAGGTCGGATTAAGGTTGAGTTGGTGGGGTGAATTTAAAATAGAGAGGACTCAAAATGGAAGTACAACAACCAATTAGAGATACAAAAGAGTTAGAGGCAATTGATACCTTATCTAATCGTTATAAGAAGTTAGTTGAGCCTAATCATTTGATGAAGTTTGGAAATGAATTAGGTAAATTAGTTCCTCAGGAAATAAAAAACTTTGTAGGTGGAATTGGACAAAATATTTCAGAACAAGAATTATATATCAAGGTTTTGGAACTGTTAGGTCAAGGTTTCCATGAAATTGAAAAACAAGCTGCAAAGTATTCCATTAGCAAAAAGGAAGTTGTTAAAAAATACAAGGGTGTCGAGTCTTTTGAAGAAATCGTCCTATTAAGAAGCTACCAGATTGCTAAAGTTGTTAGTGATTATAAAGTTCAAGATTTATTAGCTGCAGGGGTACAAGGAGCTGCTACAGGAGCACTTGGTTTTGCGGGTATTCCATTTAATCTAGCTTTAAGTACGTTTTTATACTTCCGTGCTGTACAGTCTATAGCACTACATTACGGATATGATGTTATCAATGATCCTGATGAGTTGGTAATTGCAAGTAAGGTTTATACTGATGCGATGAGTCCCTCAGTTAAAGGTGGGACTGACGAGCTTTCAACTGCTATTGCTAAAATTATGATAATGAGTAAGGCTACTATCATTCAACAGACTACTAGAAAAACTTGGTCTGATATGGCTGCTCGTGGTGGAATACCATTATTTTTGACTCAACTGAGAGCATTGGCTCACAAATCAGCACAGAAAGCAGTAGAAAAAGCAGGTCAAAAAGGACTAGAAAATACCTTGTTTAGAGAATCATTTGAGCTGATTGGAAAAAAACTGACTCAAAAAACTATAGAACGCAGTATTCCTGTTATTTCAGCAGGGATAGGGGCATTGATTGATACTGCTCAAATGCGTTCTGTTCTAGAGTTTGCAGATGTTTTTTATCAAAAACGCTTCCTAGCTGAAAAAGAGTACCGTATAGAATTACTAAAAAATAAAGATACCACAATAATTATCGATGCAGAATTCACAGAAAGTGAATCTAAAGGAGAAAAATAAATGTCAAAAGAATTATCACCAAAATACAATCCAGCCTCTGTTGAGGCTGGTCGTTATCAAACTTGGTTGGACCAAGATGTTTTTAAGCCGTCAGGCGATGCGGAGGCTAAGCCTTATTCTATCGTTATTCCACCGCCAAACGTAACTGGTAAGTTGCACTTGGGACACGCTTGGGATACCACCCTTCAAGACATCATTATCCGCCAAAAACGCATGCAAGGCTTTGACACTCTCTGGCTTCCAGGTATGGACCATGCGGGGATTGCCACTCAAGCTAAGGTGGAGGAGCGCTTGCGTGAGCAAGGTGTGACCCGTTATGATCTTGGTCGTGAAAAATTCCTCGACAAAGTTTGGGAATGGAAGGATGAGTACGCAGCGACTATTAAAGAGCAATGGGGCAAGTTGGGGCTGTCTTTGGACTACCAACGTGACCGCTTCACGCTGGACGAAGGGTTGTCGAAAGCTGTTCGCAAGGTCTTTGTAGAACTCTACAAAAAAGGCTGGATCTACCGTGGCGAATTTATCATCAACTGGGACCCTGCAGCTCGTACAGCTCTTTCTGACATAGAAGTTATCCACAAGGACGTCGAAGGTGCTTTCTATCACATGAATTACATGTTGGAAGACGGTTCTCGTGCCCTTCAAGTTGCGACAACTCGTCCTGAAACCATGTTCGGTGACGTTGCGGTTGCGGTTAACCCAGAAGACCCACGTTACAAGGACTTGATTGGCAAAAACGTTATCCTGCCAATCGTTAACAAGCCAATCCCAATCGTTGCGGATGAGCACGCAGATCCTGAATTTGGTACTGGGGTCGTGAAAATCACGCCTGCCCACGATCCAAATGACTTCCTCGTAGGTCAACGCCACAATCTGCCACAAGTCAACGTTATGAACGATGACGGTACCATGAACGAATTGGCAGGCGAATTTGCAGGTATGGACCGCTTTGAAGCCCGTAAAGCAACCGTTGCGAAGTTGCAAGAACTGGGTGCCCTTGTCGAAATCGAAAACCGTGTGCATTCAGTCGGTCACTCGGAGCGTACAGGTGTGGTAGTCGAGCCACGTTTGTCAACTCAATGGTTTGTTAAAATGGACCAACTGGCTAAGAATGCTATTGCCAACCAAGACACAGATGATAAGGTAGAATTTTATCCACCACGTTTCAACGATACCTTCCTCCAATGGATGGAAAATGTACACGACTGGGTTATCTCGCGTCAGCTTTGGTGGGGGCATCAGATTCCAGCATGGTATAACGAATCTGGCGAAATGTACGTCGGAGAAGAGGCTCCAGCAGGTGACGGTTGGGTACAGGATGAGGATGTCCTAGATACCTGGTTCAGCTCTGCCCTTTGGCCATTCTCAACCATGGGCTGGCCTGACGAAAATGCGGCGGACTTTAAGCGTTACTTCCCAACCTCAACCTTGGTAACGGGCTATGACATCATCTTCTTCTGGGTGTCTCGTATGATTTTCCAATCGCTTGAGTTCACAGGCCGTCAGCCATTCAAGAACGTGCTGATCCACGGTTTGATCCGTGACGAAGAAGGTCGCAAGATGTCTAAGTCACTCGGAAACGGGATCGACCCAATGGATGTCATCGAGAAATACGGTGCGGACGCTTTGCGTTGGTTCCTGTCAAACGGCTCTGCTCCTGGTCAAGATGTTCGCTTCTCTTATGAGAAGATGGACGCGTCTTGGAACTTCATTAACAAGATTTGGAACATTTCCCGCTATATCCTCATGAACAATGAAGGGTTGACCTTGGATGCAGCGCGTGAGAATGTCGCTAAAGTCGCAGCAGGTGAGGCTGGTAATGTGACGGATCGCTGGATTCTCCACAACCTAAACGAAACCATTGCCAAGGTCACTGAAAACTTTGACAAGTTCGAGTTTGGTGTGGCTGGTCACATTCTCTACAACTTCATCTGGGAAGAGTTCGCCAACTGGTATGTCGAGCTGACCAAGGAAGTGCTTTACAGCGACAACGAGGCTGAGAAAGTCATGACCCGCTCTGTCCTTCTCTACACGCTGGACCAAATCCTTCGCCTTCTCCACCCAATCATGCCGTTTGTGACGGAAGAAATCTTCGCTCAGTATGCTGAAGGATCAATCGTAACAGCTGACTACCCTGTGGTCAATGAAGTATTTGAGAATGCTGACGCTCATAAGGGTGTAGAGAGCTTGAAAGACTTGATTCGTGCCGTTCGTAATGCGCGTGCAGAGGTTAACGTAGCACCATCAAAACCAATCACTATCTTGGTGAAAACAAGTGACGCTGAATTGGAAAGCTTCTTCACGTCAAATGTCAACTACATCAAACGCTTCACCAATCCAGAAACCTTGGAAATCTCAGCTGATTTGACAGCGCCAGAATTGGCCATGTCAGCCGTGATTACAGGAGCTGAAATCTTCTTGCCACTAGCAGACTTGCTCAATGTTGAAGAAGAATTAGCCCGCCTTGATAAAGAATTGGCCAAGTGGCAAAAAGAACTAGACATGGTTGGCAAAAAACTCGGCAACGAACGCTTCGTCGCCAACGCCAAACCAGAAGTCGTTGAAAAAGAAAAAGAAAAACAAGCCGACTACCAAGCTAAGTATGATGCGACAGTAGGACGGATTGAAGAGATGAAGAAATTGGTTAAGTAGGTAGAATAGGATAAAATACCCAGCCCAAAAAGGCTGGGTTTTTGTTTAAGTGTTAGCTGAGATAATGTTAGGAAGAATAGAAAATAATGAAACTTTGTTTCTAGTGAAGTATTTTTCTATCTTTACATATTTTTGAATTTTTATAATAATAGTATTATCTAACAACAAAGGAAATAGTCATGGCTAATAACCAATTATTTAAAGATAACCTTCTTCATTCTTTGCAATATGGTTTTATTGATAGAGAGGTTTTTCAAGAAGGAGTCTATTCGCCTAAAATTTTAATTAATGATACAGAAACTCATCGTTATGTTTTAAATGATATTCAAGAAGAATTAAGCAAGGCTAAATCCTTTGCTTTCAGTGTGGCTTTTATTACTCAGTCTGGACTAGCCCTGATTAAAAGTCAATTATCAGATTTGGCGGATGAGGGAATACAAGGGAGAATTTTAATTTCTCCGTATCTGGATTTCAACGACCCCATAGCGATGAAGGAATTGCTTAAACTGAAAAATGTCCAAATACGGATAACACCAGTCAATTTGCAAATGCATGCTAAGTTTTATCTGTTTGAGCAAAAAGATAAGCAAGTTATCATTTCTGGTAGTTCCAATTTAACGCATACGGCTTTAAAAGTGAACTATGAGTGGAATGTGAAGTTGACATCTACACATAATGGTGATTTTATTCAGGATGCAAAAGAAGAGTTTGAGCGTATTTGGGAAAAATCAATCGTTTTAGATATAGAAGCAATCAATGCTTATTCGGCTCGTAGAAAGACGGTGATACAACCAGCAACGATCCAGGATGAGTCAATAGCCCCTTACCAAGAATCTATACGCCCCAACAAGATGCAAGAGCAAGCTCTAGAAGGTCTCGCAACCGTTAGGAAAAATGGTGCACAAAAAGCTCTGGTCATTAGTGCAACTGGAACAGGAAAAACCTATCTTTCTGCTTTTGATGTTAAACAATATAATCCAGAGAAAATGTTGTTTATTGTCCACCGAGAACAAATTCTTCAGAAATCATTAAAAGATTTTCAAAAAGTGTTAGGTTTTGAGGATGATGAGGGTTGCATTTATAAAAGTGGGATGGATATTTCACAAAAGAGGTATATTTTTGCGACCATTCAAACCATTTCGAGAGAAGACAATCTCCAATCACTTGCTCCAACTTTCTTTAACTATATTTTGATTGATGAGGTTCATAAAGCGGGTGCAGATACCTATAAAAAAGTGATGAATTATTTTCAGCCAGATTTTTATTTAGGGATGACAGCGACACCTGAGCGAACAGACGGACAAAATATTTATGAGCTTTTTGACTATAATATTGCCTATGAGATTCGCTTACAAGAGGCACTTGATAATGATATGCTCTGTCCATTTATATACTACGGCGTTTCAGACATTAAGATTGATGGCCGATTGATAGGTGAGAAAGCCACTTTTTCGAATTTAGTATCAGACCAGCGTGTTAATCATATCTTAGAAAAAGTCGCTTACTACGGAGTTAGCGGAGAAGTGGTTAAGGGGTTGATTTTCTGTTCTTCTGTTAAAGAGGCAAATGAATTAGAAAGTCAATTTAATAATAGGGGACTTCGCACACGTGCGCTATCAGGAGAACATAGTCAAGAAGAGCGACAGCGAGTTGTTCAAGAATTAGAAAATGGGAACTTAGACTATATTTTAACGGTTGATATTTTTAATGAGGGAATTGATATTCCAAGTGTCAACCAGGTTGTTATGCTTCGTAACACCCAATCAAGTATCATTTTTATTCAACAATTAGGACGAGGCTTAAGGAAGCACGATTCAAAAGAGTTTGTTACGATTATTGATTTTATTGGAAACTATCAAAACAACTATCTAATTCCAGTTGCACTTTTTGGTGACCAATCAATGAACAAGGACAATTATCGTCGCGACGTCAGAGAGCCAAATATATTAAAAGGATTGACGACAATCAACTTTGAGAAGGTTGCCAAAGAACAAATTTTTTCATCTATCACAAATACGACACTTTCATCAATTAAAATTTTACGAGATGCTTTTAAAGACTTAGAGAACAAGTTGGGTAGAATTCCATATCTATCAGATTTTGTGAAATTGAATAGCATTGATCCGCTTGTCTTTTTTGAAAATTCCAATTTTCAAAATTATGGAGATGTCATCAATAAATTTTCAGAAGAAACAATCCTTCTATCAGAAGTTGAAAAGCGATTTTTGAATTTTATTACGTTTGAAATCTTAAATGGAAAACGAAAACATGAACTATATTTGCTGAAGTTACTTGTCGAAAATGATGGCATAGTTTCATCAGATAAATGGTTTGAAACAATTATTGAGCACGATTTGGATTTCAGAACAGAAGCTCTGGAATCTGTAACAAGGGTGTTGAATTTATCGTTTTTAAAAGCACAAGAGCAGAAGAAATATGGTAGTGATCCATTAGTTAATTTTGATGGAAATATGTATAGATTGAATAAAGAAATCCATCAATCGCTGTTGAATAACAAAAAATTTGCTCAATTATTTATGGATGTTATTAAAACTGGAATTTTAAAATCGAAAGATTACCCTGAAATTTTCACACTGGGTCAAAAGTATACTCGACGTGATGTGCTTAAATTAATGAATGTCTTAAAAGACGAGCCGCCATTAAATATTGGTGGATATAAAATCGACAAGGAAACCAATTCTTGTCCGATCTTCATCACTTATCATAAAAGTGAAGACATTAGTGATACCATAAAATACGAGGATGAGCTGCTGAATGAGTCAACTTTGAAGTGGTTTTCAAAGAATAGACGCACTTTGGAATCCAAAGATGTATCAACAATCATCAATTCTAATGAAAATGGATTAAGGCTAGAACTTTTTGTCATAAAAGATGATTCAGAAGGTGGAGAATTTTATTATCTTGGTCCACTAAGATACGTTGAAAATAGTGCAAGTGAAATGATAAAATCTGGGGACTCAGTCGTTCAAATGTTATTTAAGTTGGATTCACCAGTAGAGACAAACTTGTATAAATACTTGACAGACAAATAAAAAATAGAGATTCGTTAGAATCTCTATCTTTTTTGCAAACAGTTAACAGCTGGAATATCTACTGGTGCCCATTCTAAGTCATCTAATTGTTCAATTGGAAGCCATTTAGAATCTTGGTGTTCTAATAAGGTTAAATTTCCAGCGACTAATTGTGAAAGGTAGGTTTTCATTGTCACAATACCAAAGTCATATTCGTAAGATGCTTCATTTAGGAAAGAAATGATTTCGATTTCAGAATCAAATTCTTCTTTGATTTCGCGAACTAGGGCTTCTTCGGGTGTTTCATCAGCTTCGAGTTTTCCTCCTGGAAATTCCCAGTATCCTTCTAAACTCTTTCCTTCAGGACGTTTAGCACAAAAGATTTTTCCATCTTTTACGATTGCTGCAGCCACCACGTTAATAATTTTTTTTGACAAGATTGGACCTCCACAATAAATTTTTAAATAGATTTTGATATACTTTGTAGTATATATTACTGTAAAGGAAGAAAAATGTCTAGACAAATTGCACACCTCCCCTCCCTTATCCCTTTCGGTTTCATCTTCGCTGATAATCGGTACACCTACCGTGAGGTCTTCATGGAGGGGCAGTTTGAGGCGGTGGTGGAAGTCGATGAGGCTGGTCAGCTGTCGTCCTATGTTTGGGATTGTGAGATGGAGGAGGTCTATACCGCCCATCTGGTGACTGCGCCAGCTGGGGCTTTTGTGGGGCAGGTGAGAGAAAGCTATCAGTCCATTTTGGCTCGGGTAGAGGAGACTTGTTGTATCGCTCTACCATTTTCCAAAGACCAAACCAACCGCATAGCCCAGCTCATCAAGGAGGAGTGGGGTGACCTACCTGATTATCCCTTTGCTAAGTTGCCGACCTATGGGGCCTTTCGCCACCCCTCCAATAACAAGTGGTACGCTTTGGTCAGTCAGATTCCGAGGGATAAGCTGGACGGGAGCGGGTCACAGGAGTTAGTGGAGATTGTCAATCTCAAGGTTTACGGTCGGGAAATGGCAGAGCTACTGAGTCAGCCTGGTATTTATCCTGCCTACCATATGTCAAAGAAGACCTGGGTGTCAGTCTTACTCGATGATACTGTGGAGGACCAGACGGTGTTTGCCCTCCTTGAGAAAAGTCGCTATCTGGTAGGACCAAAAACCTACAAGGCAGAGCAAGGGCCTGATTATTGGATTGTACCTGCCAATCCTAAATATTATGACATTGATGCGGAGTTTAGGGCTCAGTCTGATATTTTGTGGACGCAAAAGGCTGCGATAAAAAAAGGAGATTGGGTCTATATCTATATGACAGCCCCTCATCGCTGTTTGCGGTATGCTTGTCAGGTGCTAGAGACCAATATTGCTAATGAAGGCTACCGTGATCAAGAAGATATTAAAGAATTAATGCGTCTAAGATTGATAGACACCTTTTCTGATGAAGTTTATCCTTCTTCTCTATTAGCTTCCCACGGGGTTAAAGCTGTGCGAGGGCCAAGGCGAATGACCAAAAGCTTGATTGACTTAGTGGAGGAAGCTTCAAGGTCAAACGCTTGATGTCCTCATTTTTCAAAAAACATGATACAATAGAGATAAGGAAAGTAAGATAGAAAACAAGAGAGTTAAAGGTGGGTTATCTTTTAGAGCAGACCATCTAACTCCCTTATTTTTTGGAGTGAGTGAGGAGTATATGAAAATTCAAGCCTTTGGAGTAGAGGAGTGGCTTAATCAGTGGGAAAAGCAAGCTGTGTATGATATCGCTGGTAGTTCGATTTCATCAATGACCTTAGATGAGGTACTTCATTTGGGAGAGACCTCTAAGGATGACTTGCTTCAAGAAGTCTTGGAAAAAAAGCTCAACTATGGTTGGATAGAAGGTTCTCCAGAGTTTAAGAAGGAAGTCAGTCATTTATATGAGTCGGTGACCTGTAATCAGATTTTAGCAACCAATGGGGCGACAGGAGCAAACTTACTGGTTCTCTATAGTTTGATTGAGGAAGGTGATCATGTTGTTTCGCTTTATCCGACTTACCAACAACTTTATGATATTCCAAAATCTTTTGGGGCAGAGGTATCTTATTGGGAAATCAAGGAAGAAGAGGGGTGGTTGCCGTCACTAGAGGAGCTACGTCAACTGGTTAGACCAAACACAAAAATGATTTGTATCAATAATGCCAATAATCCAACGGGAGCTGTTATGGAGAGAGCTTTTTTAGAAGAGCTGGTCGCCATAGCAAGTGAAGTTGGAGCTTATATATTATCAGATGAGGTCTATCACCCACTTGAGAAAGGGTTAGATGTTCCTGCAATAGTTGACCTTTATGATAAGGGGATTTCAACCAATAGTCTATCTAAAACCTATTCTGCACCAGGTATTCGTGTAGGCTGGGTGGCAGCCAATGAGCAGTTGATTGATCAATTTAGGACCTATCGTGATTACACGATGATTTGCACGGGTGTGTTTGATGACTTTTTAGCAACTCATATCTTGAAACATAAAAAGGCTATCTTGGCACGTAATCGTCAGATTGTCTCAACCAATTTGCAAATTGTTAAAGAATGGTTGAAAGAAGAGCCGCGTGTCTCTCTTATCGCCCCTAAGCAAGTCTCAACCGCTTTTATCAAACTAAGGATTCCAGAGGTAACAGAATCGTTTTGTGAACGTCTTTTGAAAGAAAAAGGAGTTCTTTTGGTGCCAGGTGAGCGCTTTGATAAACCTGGTTATGCACGATTGGGGTATTGTTGTGAGACAACGACTTTAACAGCAGGTCTGTCTGCTCTGTCAGATTTTTTGAGGCAGTATGATATACCATACTAAATAGGAGATAAGGAGAACAAGTAAGAGTTCTCCTTTTTATCTTAAAAAGATAGAATATGTTATGATAGCTGACATGAATTGTCTAAAATTGTCTAAAAATTTCAAAAAAAGTCTTGATTTTTTTGAAAATAGGAGTAGAATAGTCCTATCATTATTTTTGGAGGACATGAAATGAAAAAAAGCTTTATTCACCAGCAACAGGAGATTTCATTTGTAAAAAATACTTTTACACAGTATTTGATTGATAAGCTTGAAATCGTTGAAGTACAGGGTCCGATTTTGTCAAAAGTCGGTGACGGTATGCAAGATAATTTGTCTGGTGTGGAGAATCCAGTTTCTGTCCATGTCAAATTGATTCCAGATGCAACCTATGAAGTCGTGCATTCTCTGGCAAAATGGAAACGTCATACGCTGGCACGTTTTGGTTTTAATGAAGGAGAAGGACTTTTTGTTCATATGAAAGCCCTTCGTCCAGATGAAGACTCACTTGATCCGACTCACTCTGTTTATGTGGATCAGTGGGATTGGGAAAAAGTGATTCCAGACGGACGACGTAATCTTGCTTACCTAAAAGAAACGGTTGAAAAAATCTATAAGGCTATTCGTTTAACAGAGCTTGCAGTGGAAGCACGTTTTGATATTGAATCTGTCTTACCTAAGCAAATCACTTTTGTACACACAGAGGAGCTTGTAGAGCGTTATCCTGATTTGACACCAAAAGAACGTGAAAATGCCATCTGTAAAGAGTTTGGAGCTGTCTTTTTAATTGGGATTGGTGGTGAGCTTGCTGATGGGAAACCACATGACGGCCGTGCCCCAGACTATGATGACTGGACAACAGAATCAGAAAATGGCTATAAAGGGCTTAACGGGGACATTTTAGTGTGGAATGAAGCGCTAGGGTCAGCCTTTGAATTGTCATCTATGGGGATTCGTGTTGACGAAGATGCGTTGAAACGCCAAGTTATGATTACAGGTGATGAAGACCGCTTAGAATATGATTGGCATAAGACACTACTTAGAGGATTTTTCCCACTTACTATCGGTGGAGGGATTGGACAATCTCGTATGGCCATGTTCTTATTACGCAAAAAACACATCGGAGAGGTTCAATCGAGTGTTTGGCCAGAAGAAGTCCGTGACAATTTTGAAAATATTTTATAATGAGTATTGTAAAAAGAAACTCCAAAGGCTAGTCTAGACTTTGGAGTTTCTTTTTTACCTTTTGATCTAATCATCTTAGGAGCTGATTTTTATATTTTTTTGAGAACTGAGATAGCTCCATAGAAAAAGGACTGAAGCGAACTTGTTTGCATCAGTCCTTGGGGTGCAAAATGCGAATTGCGGAGCTTTATTTCAGAAATCCTATCTCCAACCTTGAACAGTCCACTGGTCCATTCAACCCAATCAACTACTGCGCTGAGATGTTGACACTAATTCGAAGGAGTGGGGCTGGGCTTTTTGCTCATCCTTTTGATTTTACACTAGGGAGTCAAAAACTGGACGATTTCCTCCATGCTAGATTGGCTACCTTTTTCAAGATAAGCCACTTGTTTGCCTTGATGAAATTTAGCAAGATGTGGGATAGTTTGAATGCCTAGTTCTGTTCGTAAGGCTAGTAATTTTGAGTCCTTACGATTTTCAGAGTCGAGATAGTAGATATTAAATTGATAATTTTTAACCACTTGATAAAGTTTTGGAACGAAACGTTGGCAGTAAGGACAAGTCTCCCGTCCAATATAAAGGTAAAAGTCTTCTTGTGCTTGAATTTTTTGATTGACTTCATCTACACCTATTTTTATTAGTGGTTTTGTATAGTCTTGGTATGTCATTTTCTCTTGGCTATTTATACTACTTTTTGGTGGATGAGCTACTGGTTGTCTGCTACAAGCAAGTAGAAAGAGAGGGAGAACTAAGCAAAGAAAGATTCGGAATTTACCATTCACAACCGACACCATCTCCGTCTCTATCTAAATGCCGCCCATAACCAGGGTCTCCAGCATGAACAGGTGCAGCTCCAGCAGCCTTGGCTGCACTACAATTGGCATAATAAGATGAAGTTGCTGGCGCTTGCTGAGTAGGCTGCTCTTGGCTTGTTGGTGTTGTGGTTTGACTAGCCTGTTGTTGAGTTGCCTGTGCGGCAGCTTGCTCTTTGGCTTGCTTTTCTAAAGCTATGCGTTCTTGCTCCGCTTTTTCTTTTGCTGCCTTTTCTTCAGCTTCTTTTTTAGCCTTTTCCTCAGCTTCTTTTTTAGCTTTTTCTTTTGCTTCTTGCTCCGCTTTTTTACCAGCCTCAATATAAGATTGATTCTCCTTTTTATAGGTTTCAAATTCTTTTTTTAAGGTTTTATAGGAAGTTTGAAGATTTTCTAACTCTCCTGATTGTTGCTGGTGGTCTTTTGTCAGTTTAGAGACTTGATTTTTTAGATTTTGGTTAGTACTTGTAACGGATTGAACTTGATCTTTGTAATCATTTGCTTGATTTTGTGTGTGGCTATAGGCAAGTCCAGACCCTAATAGTAGCGTTGATAGGCCAGTAATAGCAAGGTTTTTCTTGTTTTTTAAAAAATATCCTAGTGTTTTTGTCATCATAATCTCCTTTCTCCTTGTGTCTATTCTAACAAACTTTGAGGTGTCAAACAATGGGAGAAGAAAGGAAAAGTTCGTCTATTTCTTTGTCCCATGATAGATTAAAATTTGCTATAATGTTATCTATGAGAGTTGTAGCAGGAGAATTTGGGGGACGTCCCCTTAAGACGTTAGATGGAAAAATCACAAGACCGACCACTGATAAGGTCAAAGGTGCTATGTTTAATATGATTGGTCCTTTTTTTGAAAAAGGCAGAGCTTTGGATCTTTATTCTGGTAGTGGTAGTTTAGCCATTGAAGCTGTGTCACGTGGTATGGATGAGGCTGTTTTGGTTGAAAAAGATCGTCGTGCCCAAGCCATTATTCAAGAAAATATTAAAATGACTAAAAATGAGAAGGCTTTTACACTTTTAAAAATGGAGGCCGATCGTGCTATTTCGCAGTTAAACGGTACTTTTGATTTGGTCTTTTTAGATCCTCCTTATGCTAAGGAGGAAATTGTTTCTAATATCACGGCACTTGAAGAGGCGGGGCTTTTAGCTGAGGAGGTACTGTTGGTTTGTGAGACAGATAAAGCTGTTGAGCTACCAGAGGAGATTAGTCAGTTTGGCATTTGGAAGCAAAAAATTTATGGAATTAGTAAGGTAACAGTTTATGTCAGATAGAATTGGTTTAGTGACAGGCTCTTTTGACCCGGTCACTAATGGACATTTAGATATTATTAAGCGAGCTTCCAAACTGGTAGATCATCTTTATGTTGGTATTTTTTATAACCCTCATAAAGCAGGTTTTTTTGATGTTAAAACAAGAAAGAGAATGTTAGAGCATGCCTTGCGGTCTTTTCCAACTGTTGAGGTGGTTTTAGCAGAAGATAGGTTGGCTGTTGATTTAGCTAGGTCTTTAAAAGCGACTGTCCTGATCAGAGGTGTTAGAAATTCAGAGGATTTGGCTTATGAGGCTAACATGGCTTTTTTTAATAAGGGCTTGTCACCACAGTTAGAGACAATTTTTTTATTAACCGATCCGAGTTTACAATATATTAGTTCTAGTCGTATTAAGGAATTACTTTATTTTGGGGCTGATATCGGTGCTTATGTGCCTGAGAGCGTGGTATTAGAAGTGGAGAGAAAACGTGAAACAAATCAAAAAATATAGATGGTGGTTAGTAGGTCTCATATCTTTTGTTGGAATGGTGCTTGCTTTGGTTTATCCGTTACCTTATTATATTGAGATGCCTGGTGGCGCCTATGATATTCGTGAGGTTTTGCGGGTTGATAATAAAGAGGATGAGCAAAAAGGGTCTTATAATTTTGTTGCGGTGACCGTCAGTCAAGCGACAGCGGCCCAGCTTCTTTATGCTTGGTTAACACCGTTTACAGACATTTCATCTGCTGAGGAAACAACTGGCGGAGCTAGCAGTGAAGACTATGAACGTATCAATCAATTTTATATGGAAACATCGCAGAATATGGCAATTTATCAGGCGATGAAGCTAGCTGGAAAAGAGACTTCATTGGAGTTTAAAGGGGTTTATGTTCTAGAGTTAAATCCAAAATCAACTTTTAAGGATATTTTACATCTTGCAGATACCGTCACAGGTGTTAATGAAAAAACTTTTAAAAGTTCGACAGAATTGATTGATTATGTAGCAGGTTTGAAAATCGGTGACAAGGTTAGTGTGCAGTACACCTCTTTAGGAGAAGAAAAGACAGCTACTGGAAAAATTATTAAGTTAGATAATGGTAAAAATGGTATTGGTATTGGCTTAGTTGACCATACAGAAGTAAAAAGTGATATTCCAATCGAGTTTGCAACAGATGGTGTGGGAGGACCGAGTGCGGGTCTTATGTTTACTCTTGATATCTATACTCAGGTTACCAATAAAGATTTGCGACAAGGGCGTGTGATTGCTGGTACAGGAACCATTGAAGAAGATGGAACTGTTGGTGATGTTGGAGGAGTAGATAAAAAAGTTGTCTCTGCCGCAAACAGTGGAGCAGAAATCTTCTTTGTTCCGAATAATCCAGTTGATGAAGCTGTTAAAAAGGAAGATCCTGATGCTTTAACCAATTATGAAGAGGCTAAAAAAGCAGCCAAAGAGATTGGGACAGATATGAAGATTGTTCCTGTTAAGACTGCTCAAGATGCAATTGACTATCTTGAAAAGTAAAAAAATAAGTTGGAAAATTTTCCAACTTATTTTTTTACTCTTTATTTTTATCGATTTTCTTATCAAGTTTATCAAGTTGCTTGGCAGCAAAGTCACGTCCTCCTAAGCCAAAAGCTAAGGCAAAAGCAACAGCAAAGGCACCAAGGATAATAGTGAAGCTAGTAGTGACAATGTTTTGTGCAAATTTTAATTGATCAAGTGCCATAAAGATAGCAAGAACCAGAATACTGTAGCGAATAGTAGAAGCTAGGACTTTATTATCTGTTACTTTTGTTAAGAAACTTGCTAAGATATTACCACCAATAACAGCCAAGATAATAATTAAAATGGAACTAATGAGAGATGGAAGATAAGCAATAATAGCATTACCTACTTGATTTAAAACATCCAGTTTTAAAACAGCAAGAGCTTGGACAAAGAAGAAAGTGATTAAAATAGCACGGATAGCTTGTGCTACGACAAATGAAATTTTGTATTTGCTTTCTTGATTTGAAGTGAGGTAACTAGAGTACTGGTCAAGACCAGATGTTTTTAAAATCCCTTCAAGTAAGTTACTTACGAGTTTTGCAACAAAACTACCGATAAGTAACAACATAACGGCAACAAGGATACTTGGAATAATACCAAATACTTGGTTCAGTATACCAACAATAGGTTGGGATATACTCGTAATGCCAAGTGTTTCAAGAGCCAATGTTAAAATTGGAATAAAGATTAGAACATAAACGACAGATGCTAAGACATTAATGATCTGTTTGCTATCAAAAGCTACACTCTCTTGACCTGTTACTTTTTTATACCAGCTATCAATATTTAGGCGCTCAAGTAACCCTTTAACTAGAATTTTAATAAAGTTACAGAAGTAGGTTCCAACAAAGATAATCAATCCAGCCGCAATTAAGTTTGGAATGAAGGCAAAGAATTTTGCAAACATGCTTGAGATAGGGTCAATACTGCTGCTAATATTTAAACCAGATAAAATTGACGGAAGGAAAAAGAGGATGACAAGGAAGTAGACGAGTTGACCGATATTTTTAATAATCCCCTTGCTACTTTCTTCTTCTTTAATCACACCTAATTTTTTTAAGTGTTTATTAAAGTCAATTTTTTCTAAGCCTTTAACGGTTACTTTTCGTGAAATAGAGGCTAAAACAAAAGCGATAATAATGAGAAGAATCATTCCTAAAAATGACGGAAGATAACTCATCAGAGGGTAGAGCAAATCGTTGATGTTGGTATTCATGAGAATACTCCTTTCTATTTTTCAATCTGACTATATCATTTTTATAAGGTAACAACAAATGATTTGATTGTAAATTTTAGAAAAGTCTTATTTTAGAAGAAAATTATAAAATGACTTTTTCAACTCTCTGACTTACTAAAAAAGGAAAAATGGTGTATAATAAAAAGGTTATAAGGATAGTTTATTTTTCGATATGAAAAAAGCTTGAAGGGAAAGGGGACTTATGAGAAAAGAAATTTCTCCTGAGATGTATAACTATAATAAGTTTCCTGGTCCTAGCTTTGTTGCTTTTGAAAATCAGGTTAAAAGTGACAATCACCACTTTATTTTAATAGAGAATATCAAGGATGCTTTTCAAGCAGAAAGCTTTAGTCAGCGCTTTTCTGAAATTCTTTTAAAGTATGATTATATTGTGGGTGACTGGGGAAATGAACAACTTCGCTTGAAGGGATTTTATAAAGATAATAAAGAGAAGGTCAAAAGACAATCGAAAATTAGTCGTTTAGAGGACTATATCATGGAGTATTGTAATTTTGGCTGTGCTTACTTTGTTTTGGAAAATCCAGAACCAGTGGAGATTGTGTTTGAAGAAGAACGTTTATCAAAAAGTAAAAAAACAAAGGATAAGCGAGATAAAAAAAGGAAACAATTTAGCAAAAAAATTCGTGTCCAAGAAGAAAAAGCTAGGCGCGAAAAAGTAAAACAACAAGAGCATAAGCGAGAGATTCGTGATGCGACACAACATTTTGTAATAAGGAAGAAAAACTAATATGAAACCATCTATTTATAGTTTAACTCGTGATGAATTGATTGATTGGGCAGTTGAACACGGAGAAAAGAAATTTCGTGCTACTCAAATTTGGGATTGGTTGTACCGTAAACGTGTTCAATCATTTGAAGAGATGACCAATATCTCCAAAGAGTTTATTGCTGTCTTAAATGAGAACTTTTGTGTGAATCCCTTAAAACAGCGAATCGTTCAAGAATCAGCAGATGGTACGGTAAAATATTTATTTGAATTACCAGATGGTATGCTAATTGAAACAGTGTTGATGCGCCAACATTATGGATTATCAGTTTGTGTGACCACACAGGTTGGTTGTAACATTGGCTGTACTTTCTGTGCTAGTGGTCTGATTAAGAAACAGCGCGATTTAAATAATGGTGAAATTACTGCTCAGATTATGCTGGTCCAAAAGTATTTTGATGAGCGTGGTCTTGATGAACGTGTGAGTCATGTCGTTGTCATGGGGATTGGTGAGCCTTTTGATAACTACACTAATGTCCTTAAATTCTTACGAACAATTAATGATGACCATGGTTTAGCTATTGGGGCACGTCATATCACTGTGTCAACATCTGGTTTGGCTCATAAGATTAAAGAGTTTGCTAATGAGGGTGTTCAGGTTAACTTGGCAGTATCTCTTCACGCGCCAAATAATGATTTACGCTCAAGCATTATGAAAATCAATCGTGCCTTCCCAATTGAAAAGCTGTTTGATGCTATTCATTATTATATTGAAACGACTAATCGTCGGGTTACCTTTGAGTATATCATGTTAAATGGCGTTAACGATGGAGTAGAGCAAGCTAAAGAATTGGCAGTTTTGTTAAAGGATATTAAAAAGCTATCCTATGTTAACTTGATTCCTTACAATCCTGTATCAGAACATGATCAATATAGCCGTTCTCCTAAAGAGAATGTGATGGCTTTTTACGATACGCTCAAGAAAAATGGTATCAACTGTGTCGTTCGTCAAGAGCATGGAACAGATATTGATGCCGCTTGTGGTCAATTGCGTTCTAATACCATGAAAAAAGATAAGGAAAAAAGAGCAGAGGTGAAAGCTTAATGCTGATTCTCTTTAAGGAGGATGGTGAGTTAACAACTAGAGGAAGACAGATTGTCCAATTTGTGATGGGCATCTATCTTCTTTTTATTGTTTATATCTGTTTTGGTCCTCAGCATCAGATTGATGGTCTTGAAACACCAGGGATTATGCATATTGGCCGTGTTGTCGTTTTGTTGACGCCTTTTAATTCCCTGGTAAATCTAGGGGAAGTGGAAAATTTTCGGCAATTATTTTGGGTTTTAGCGCAAAATATTGTCAATATGTTTTTGCTGTATCCTTTGTTATTTGGGATGTTATGCTTAAAGACAAGTTTACGACAGTTAAAGAAGATGATCCAGTTAGCATTTTTTATGAGTTTGAGCATAGAGCTAACTCAAATTTTATTAGATTTGTTAATAAATGCTAATAGGGTGTTTGAAGTGGATGATCTTTGGACCAATACTTTAGGAGGAGTATTTGCTTATTACAGCTTTTTAGCCTTACAAAAGCAAATCAAAAGAAAATATTATCCATCTGATGAAGGTTAAATCATCAGATGGTCTTTTTTGAATAGAAAGAGAAGGATAATGTCTATTATTCGTCAATTATGGTGGTTCTTTCAGTTAGAAAAACGCCGTTATCTCATAGGGATTTTTTCTCTTATTTTAGTTAGTCTTTTAAATTTATTACCTCCTTTGATGATGGGAAGGGTAATTGATCGGATTACAGATAAGAATTTATCAAGTGAAACTTTATTATGGAGCTTGATCATTTTACTTTTATCGGCATTCGCCATGTATTATTTACGTTATATTTGGAGAATGTATATTTTGGCGACTTCTTATCGTTTAGGACAATTGATGCGCTCACGTTTATTTGAGCAATTTACCAAGATGTCTCCATCTTTTTTTCAGCGTTATCGAACAGGGGATTTGATGGCGCATGCTACCAATGATATTAATGCCTTGACGCGTTTAGCAGGTGGAGGTGTGATGTCTTTTATAGATGCGACGGTAACGGCCTTGGTAACCTTGTTAACCATGTTGTTTATGATTTCTTGGCAAATGACCTTGGTCGCCTTGATCCCTCTTCCTTTTATGGCCTTAACAACAAGCTTTTTGGGAAGAAAGACACATGAGAATTTTAAAGTTTCTCAAGCTGCCTTTTCTGATTTAAACAATAAGGTCCAAGAAGCTGTATCAGGCATTAAGGTGACAAAATCATTTGGTTACCAGAAAGAAGAAATCCAATCTTTCCAAGAAATTAATGAACAAGCTTATCAAAAAAATATGCGAACAATGGTTTATGACGCTTTATTTGACCCCATTGTTTTATTATTTGTAGGGACATCTTATACGTTGACCCTTTTATTAGGGGCTTATTTTATTCGTTTGGGTCAAGTGAGTTTAGGGAATCTGGTTACCTTTATGACTTACTTGGATATGTTGGTTTGGCCCTTGATGGCAATTGGTTTTCTCTTTAATATCACACAAAGAGGAGCAGTTTCTTATGAGCGGATTATGCAACTACTTGATGAAGAATCGGATGTGGTAGAAAGTTCGACGCCTCTTCTAACGATTCAAAATGGTGACTTAAGCTACCATGTGACACATTTTGCATACGATGAGGAAAACGTCTTGTCAGATGTTCACTTTACAGTAAAAAAAGGTCAGACACTTGGACTAGTTGGGCAAACTGGTTCTGGGAAAACGACCTTATTGAAGCTACTCTTACGAGAGTATGATGTGACAGATGGGTCCATTACCCTTAATCACCATGATATAAAAGATTATCGTTTATCTGATTTAAGAAGTTTGATGGGTTATGTTCCGCAAGATCAGGTCTTATTTGCCATGAGTATTCTTGATAATGTACGTTTTGGTGATCCCAGTCTATCTTTAGAGTCTGTTGAGCAAGTGACAAAATTAGCTCAAGTTTATGAAGATATTAAGGCTATGCCAGATGGCTTTGATACTCTTATTGGAGAAAAAGGGGTGTCGTTATCAGGTGGACAAAAGCAACGTTTGGCGATGAGTCGTGCCCTTGTGTTAAATCCAGATATTTTAATTTTAGATGATTCCTTATCAGCTGTTGATGCTAAGACAGAGCATGCTATTATTGAAAATCTTAAGAGTAGTCGTTTTGGAAAAACAACCCTGATAACAGCACATCGCTTGTCAGCTGTTGTTCATGCCGATTTGATTTTGGTTTTACAAGATGGTCGTATTATTGAACGTGGAAATCATGAGGAACTCTTAGCTCAAAAAGGTTGGTATTATAAGACTTACCAAGCGCAACAATTGGAAATGAGGGATTCAAATGAAGAATAATCAAAATCAGTGGCGTGTTTTTCTCCGTCTTCTGACTTATTTACGTCCCTATAAGTTATTAACGTTTTTGGCACTGGTTTTTTTATTGCTGACGACTGTGATAAAGAGTATTGTTCCACTGGTTGCTAGTCAATTTATTGACCATCATATTAAGGATTGGACTCAGGGTGCTCTTGTTTTACTATTAGCTTATTATGGGCTGTATGTTTTACAAACGATTTTACAATATTTAGGTAATCTCTTTTTTGCTAGGGTTTCTTATCATGTGGTCAAAGATATTCGAAAAGATGCTTTCACTAATATGGAACGTCTTGGGATGGCTTATTTTGATCAAACTCCTTCTGGAGCCATTGTTTCTCGTATTACTAATGATACTGAAAGTATTTCAGATATGTTTTCAGGACTCTTAGCAAGTTTTATTTCGGCACTATTTATTTTTTCAACAACCCTATATACGATGTTAGTCTTAAATATAAGATTAACTGCTCTAGTGACTTTATTTTTACCTTTTATTTTTATTTTGGTGAATTTATACCGCAAAAAATCAGTAGTGGTTGTGGAAAAGACGCGAAGTTTACTTGGAGATATTAACAGTAAGCTAGCAGAAAGTATTGAGGGCATTCGTGTGATTCAGGCTTTTGCTCAAGAAGCTAGACTACAAGAGGAATTTGAGGCCATTAATGAAGAACATTTGGTTTATTCTAGTCGATCAATGGCTTTGGATAGTCTTTTTTTAAGACCCGCTATGTCACTTTTAAAATTGCTGGCGTATGCATTGCTAATGACTTACTTTGGGTTAAACTGGAAGAGTGCCGGCATTTCAGCTGGTATCATGTATGCCTTTATCCAGTATGTCAATCGTCTTTTTGATCCATTAATTGAGGTTACACAAAACTTCTCGACTCTCCAAACATCTATGGTATCTGCTGGGCGCGTCTTTGATCTGATTGATGAGAAAGTTTATGAGCCTTATCAAGGACAAGCTAACTCAAAAATTTCTCGTGGGGATATTGAATTTAGAGACGTCTCTTTTAGTTATGATGGAAAACAACCTGTTTTAAATCACATATCTTTTAGTGTCAAAAAAGGTGAGACGATTGCTTTTGTTGGCTCAACAGGTTCTGGGAAGTCGTCTATTATTAATCTTTTAATGCGTTTTTACGAGTTTTATGAAGGGCAGATTTTGATTGATGGCATAGATATTAAGGATTTTAGTGCCAAAGAGCTACGTCAAAAGATGGGCTTAGTCCTACAAGAACCTTTTTTATATCATGGAACAGTTTTATCAAATATTAAGATGTATCAGGATTTAACAGAAAAAGAGGTAGAGGCTGCTGCAAAATTTGTAGATGCTGACCAGTTCATTCAAAAGCTTCCCAAAGCCTACCATCAGGAAGTGTCAGAACGTGGTTCTGCCTTCTCGACTGGGCAGCGCCAGCTTCTAGCTTTTGCACGAACCATCGCTAGCCAGCCGAAGATTTTAATATTAGATGAAGCAACGGCTAATATCGACTCTGAGACGGAACAGTTAGTGCAACATTCTTTGGCTAAGATGCGAAAAGGACGGACTACGATTGCTATAGCCCATCGTTTATCGACGATTCAAGACGCAGATTGTATTTATGTCTTGGATAAGGGAAGCATTGTTGAGTCAGGGACACATGAGGCACTCTTAGCTCAAAAAGGGGTGTATCACAAGATGTATCAACTGCAAGCAGGACAGATCAATCATCTTTAAAAATTGAGCAACTCTTTCTTCCCTTTAGCCTGGAGTATTTTGTTTTATGAAAGGAGAAAATCTGTGAAAAAATGGATGATGGTGATTAGTTTAGTTTTCATTTCTTGGACAAGTAGTGATGTTAAGGCCTCTCAGTCAGATGATTGGTTATCAGATAAGCAAATAGAGATTTATTACAACCAAGCGGACGCTAAGTGGGGGAAACGAAGTTATGGTCGCTCTACTCTTAGAAAATCAGGTTGCGTTCCTACAGTTTTAGCCATGATTTTTTCTAATGTAACAGATAAAGAGGTCTTGCCGACAGATGTTGCTAACTATCTTTATCATGAAACCGATACCTTTAACAAAACATTTTTAGGTACCAGTACGGAAGGGATTTTTGCTGCGGTTAGGAAGTGGGGACTAGAGGCTGTTAATTTAAAAGATAAGACCAGCGTTATAGAGAGTCTTCAAAAAGGCTTTCCTGTTATGGTGGCAGTTGAAAAAAATAAATTTACGCCTTATGGTGGATCACATGAATTACTTCTAGATGCTTATCAAAATGGTCAAGTTTATGTCTATGATCCCTATACAAAAGCTAATATTGGCTGGTATTCATTAGATGATTTATGGCGTGAGCAAAGTCAAGACCCCATTGATCGCATGGGGGTAACAACAACATTTTTACAAATCAGTTTTCCCACTTTTAGTCCTTTGGAGAATAAGATCTAGGTTAAAATCAGTAAACGTCAGAACAATGCTTCTGACGTTTTTGACGTTTAGGTGTGGGAATCAGCTGAATAGCTAAAAGCCTTTAAAAGACTGTAGGTCATAAAGATAGAAGGAGAAAGAATATGAAAGAAAATGATTAATATTTCCTTTTTCCCCTCTCCAAAACAATGCTCCCAACTCAGTCGAAATCAAGCAGAAGTAAACGGGCTAATGTCAGATTACTCACGATAGTTTAGAAAATTGCAAAACCCCAAGTATTTTATCAAAAAATACTTGGGGTTTTTGTCGGATTATCACTAACTAAGATTTCAAATAATCTTGTAAGCTGGCAATCAATTCCTGATTGTGTTTGACATAGGCTTGTTTTTTTTCTTGCGTTAGTCCGTCTAATTGTTGGAAATTGGAGAGGAGTTTTTCTTCTAAGATAGGTTGTAAGCCCTGCCCTTTCTCTGTTAGCTGTATGATGAGCTGACGTTTATCCTGCTTAGGAACTAGGCGTTGGATGTAATCTTTTTCTTCGAGTCGTTTGAGGAGTGGCGTCAAAGTATTGCTAGCTAAATCTAGTTTTTCACCTAGCTCTTTAAGTGTCAGCGGAGCCTTTTCCCAGAGAACAACAAGCACGAGATACTGGGTATAGGTCAAGTCAAATTCTGTGAGATTTTTCATATAAAATTGATTGAAAAGTTTGTTGACTTGGTAGAAGGAATGGCAGAGTTGTTTTGAATAATGGTAATCGGACATGGTTCTCATCTTTCTAATCGTTTGCGATAAAAGTATCATATCAAAATTATTTTTCCTTGACAAATTAAATGAATAGGGATAGACTAGACACATGCAAAAAATAATCGTGCGCGATTAAAGATTAAAGAAGAAATAGATGAAAAAACAGTGATTGTCTTAACAAGTATCATAGTATGGTGAATAGGCCTATCAGGTAGGTCAAAATGGCCAATCTGTTGTTTTTAAGGTAGCAATTGAGGGAGAAAAATAATGTATCAATACGATGTCACTTTTATCGGTTCAGGACATGCCAACTGGCATGCTGCAGTTGATTTAGCAAAAGCAGGCAAAAAAGTTGCTATTGTAGAAAAAGATATTATAGCTGGGACCTGCACAAACTATGGTTGTAATGCCAAGTTTTTACTAGAAAGTCCATTTGAATTTATGGATGGTTTGGCACGGTATGAAAAAGCAGGGATTGCCAAAACAGGTGAGATTTCATGGGAGAAACTCATGTCTTATAAAAAAGAGGAGATCCCAACCTACTCTCCTATGCTAGAAGGTATGTTTGCTCATCTCTCGATTGATGTTTTAAAAGGTCATGGACAGTTAAAAGATGCTCATACCGTCTTGGTTGATGAAAAGGAAATTACCACAGACTATATCGTCATTGGAACAGGTCAACGCCCTGCTAGGCTAAATGTCCCTGGGAATGAATGGTTCCAAGATAGCCGTGCCTTTCTTGACATGGACCACATGCCAGATAGACTAGTCTTTATCGGTGCTGGAATTATCTCGCTAGAATTTGCGACAATGGCTTCGCTACTGGGCTCAGAAGTTCACATCATCGAGTTTGCAGATCGTGCTTTAACAGCCTATCCTGAAAAAATGGTAGCTAGTGTGGTTGAAAAAATGACAGCTGATGGTGTTAGCTTCCATTTTAATCAAGCGGTTGTCTCAGCTGAGAAAGTGGCAGGCGGGCTTCTTATCAAAACAGCTCAGGGATTGGAAATTGAGACAGATACGATTATTGATGCGACAGGTCGTGTCTCAAATGTGGAAGGTCTTGACTTGGAAACTGTTGGAGTCGATTTTGACCGTACAGGTATCAAGGTAAATGAGTTTATGCAGACATCTCTATCCAATATCTACGCATCTGGTGATGTGGTTTCTAAAACTATTCCGCGCTTGACACCGACTGCTAGCTTTGAGTCTAGCTACATTGCAGAGCATATTTTGGGAAATCCATCTCCGATTAACTATCCAGTTGTCCCAAATGTTGTGTTCACGCTGCCACGTCTGGCTCAAGTTGGTGTTACGATTGCAGAGGCTGAGGCAAATCCTGAACAGTACAAGATTGTTGAGATTCCCTTTGGGCAACAATTGAAATTCCAAACTAAGCTAGAAACAGAAGCTCACTTTACGCTGATTGTAGGAAGTGATCAGACCTTGAAGGGGGCAGCTTTGTTGGGACACGAGGCAGGAGAGATGATAAACTTGCTGACCTTGATTATTAACCAAAAGCTGACAGCAAAAGACCTTAATCGTATGATTTTTGCTTTCCCTGCAACGACCAATGGTTTACTTGGAGCTCTTAAGCAGGCTCTGGCATAGAAGGGAGCAAGATGCAAAAAACTCATCTACAGAAATTTGGTGCAGTTGGCTTTCTAATCAATGCCAGTATTTATCTAGGGACAGAATTGCTGGCTGCTATTGGTACTGGCTACCCACTTGGTTACGTCTATAGTCGGCAGTTTATTTCGGCTCTTGGGGTGTATAATGGCCAACAGGTAGCTGGTGTACCAGAAAACTTTTCGAATTGGGCGATTGTCATGAATAGTGGTTTTATTCTGACTGCAATTGGCTTTGTCCTCTCCTATGCTTTGCTGATTTTTCCTAAAGTAAGACAAAAATATCCGATTTTAGCCATCATTTTCTTGTTAATCGTCACTCTCTTTGGTTTCGGCAGTCTTTTAGTCGGTCTTTTTCAAGGGGGTGTGCCTGGTCAAGATGGTTTGCATGGACTTGGAGCTCGGTTGTCTTTTATAATGGGCAATAGTAGCTTGCTTTTGACAGGTTTTTTCCTGCCTGAGCAAAAAACGGCTTATCGTACTATTAGCATCCTTCTCGGCTTATGTGGTTTTGTTTCGGCAGGATTTTTGCAGACGGCAATCGCAGAAAATCAAGTAGCCGTTATGGCTATCTATGAACGCCTGACGGTTTACCCTATTACCGCTTGGCAGATACTAACTGGTCTAACATTTATGAAGAAATAGAAAGTCAGGACTCGGTTCTGGCTTTTTGCCGTTTGGTTCAGGAAACAAACCATATAGCCAAGAATCGTTGATAATCAGTCTGTTTATCAGAATGTTTAGAAAATTTTGTGTTTTTTGTTGACAGAAAAATTTTTTAAGGTATAATAAGAGTCAATCAGAAGAAGTACACTAAGATAAGTTTTCAGAAAGTTGGCGGTTGTTGTGAGCCAATAACAGTCTTTGTGGAAATGGGCTGAGGTAACTAGAGAATTTTAAACAATGTAAATTCGGTTGGCACACCTTACCGTGCAACTCCTTGTTAGAGGAGGTAGAGATTAGGGAGACCTTATACCCAAATTCCCTAAAATGAGGTGGCACCGCGCTATATTGACGCCCTCGTACAGAGTTTTTTCTGTGCGGGGGCTTTTTGCATCGTCAGATTGACCAGAGGATAGGTAGTCGTTTGTTTTAGTCCTATTAGAAAAGAGGTTCTTATGGAAAAAGTTTTATCAGCAGATATTTTAACTCCGATTCTTGCTTATATGCGCATTAAAGGAGAACATAAGATGATTTTAGAGTCTATTCCAAGAGAGAAGGAAAATGCGCGTTTTTCTATCCTAGCTTATAATCCTGTTTTTGAAGTGACCTTTGACAATGGTCAGCTAAGAGAGAACGGTCAAGTCATTGACCAAGATCCGCTGGATTATCTGAGTCAATTGAGCATAGTACCTGAAAAAACAAGTGAGCTTCCGTTTGTAGGAGGTGCCATTGGTTATCTTGGCTATGACATGATTGGAATCTATGAAACTATTGGTCAGATTCCTACAGATACAATTGGGACGCCTGATATGCACTTCTTTGTCTATGAGTCATTTCTGATTTTTGATCATAAAAAAGAGTGTATCCATGTGGTTGAGACAAATGACTATAGCAAGCGTCCTGATACGGAGCTGGCAGAGGCTTTGGAGAGAGTTCTTACTGACCTACAAACCCCATCTAAAGAAGAGTTTTCACCGCTTTCTTTAGAAAAGCTGAGCTTTCACCATCATCTAGAACAGGCAGAGTTTGAAGCTATGGTCAATCGGGCCAAGGACTTGATTCGTCAAGGGGATATGTTCCAATGTGTGCTGAGTCAACGTTTTTCAGCAGAGATGCTAGGGCAGCCCTTTGATTATTACCGCAATATGCGTATCACTAATCCATCAAACTACCTGTACTTCTATGATTTTGGCGATTATCAGATTATAGGGGCTAGTCCAGAGAGTCTGGTGTCCGTCAAAAAAGGCGTGGTAACGACCAACCCGATTGCAGGGACGCGTCATCGTGGTCAAACAGAAGAAGAGGATGCTGTCTTAGCAGCGGAGCTTTTAGCCGATAAAAAAGAAACTGCTGAACATCGGATGTTGGTGGACCTTGGACGTAATGATATCGGAAGAATTGCCCAAACAGGTAGCGTACAGGTCAGTAAATACATGGAAGTAGAGTATTTTCGCTATGTCATGCACTTAACCAGTGTTGTGAAAGGTGTTCTAAAGGATCCTAGTAATCCTATGGAAGCCTTGAAAGCCACCTTGCCAGCAGGAACAGTATCTGGTGCACCGAAGATTCGTGCCATGCAACGCATTTATGAGCTAGAAAAAGAAAAGCGTGGTATTTATGCTGGTGCTATCGGCTACTTATCAGCAACTGGAGATATGGATTTTGCGATTGCTATCCGAACGATGGTCATCAAAAATCAGAAAGCGTATGTTCAGGCAGGTGCTGGAGTGGTTTATGATAGTGTGGCCAAAAATGAATTTTACGAAACCATCAATAAGGCTAAGGCCATGACAAGAATTGGAGAGCGTTTATGATTTTGTTGATTGATAATTATGATTCTTTTACTTACAATTTAGCGCAGTATATTGGGACCTTTACCGATGTCCTTGTTATTCGTAATGATGCTGATGATCTTTATGAAAAAGCTGAGCAGGCAGATGGTCTGGTCTTCTCTCCAGGTCCTGGTTGGCCAAAAGATGCTGGACTGATGGAGCAGATGATTCAGGATTTTGCTGGGAAAAAACCAATTTTGGGCATTTGTTTGGGGCATCAAGCCATTGCTGAGATCTTTGGAGGTCGGCTAGGACTAGCTAAAAATGTCATGCACGGAAAGCAAAGTCCGATTAAGATCACAGGGCAGTCCCCTATCTTTGAAGGTATTGAAAAAGAAATTCTCATCATGCGTTATCATTCCATTGTCGTTGATGACTTGCCAGCAGAGTTTGAGGTGTTAGCAAGGACAGTGGATGACCATGAAATTATGGCCATTCAACACAAGGAACTTCCGATTTATGGCTTGCAATACCATCCAGAAAGTATCGGTAGTCCAGAAGGGTTGAAGATGGTGGAAAACTTTGTCAAACAAGTGGAGGATAGAGGATGAAGGCGATTTTTAATCAATTATCACGACAAGAAAACCTCAGTCAAGAGGAAATGGAAGCCGTTTTTCATCGCATCTTAAATGGTGAGCTGTCTGAAAGTCAAATCGCAGCCTTTCTCCTAGGTTTAAAGATGAAGGGAGAGACTGTTGATGAAATTTTAGGTCTCGTCAAGGTGGTTAAGGAGCATGCCGCTCAAATCCCTAGCCAAGCGACAGGAGTGATGGATAATTGTGGGACAGGTGGTGATCAGTCTTTTAGTTTCAATATCTCAACGACGGCTAGTTTTGTTCTGGCTGCTGGAGGGATAACGGTAGCAAAGCATGGCAATCGCTCGATTTCCTCAAAATCAGGATCCGCAGATGTCTTAGAGGAACTAGGGATTGCTGTGGATCTCCCAGAAGAAAGTTTAGGTCAGGTCTTAGATCAAACAGGAATTGCCTTTCTCTTTGCTCAAAAAATACACCCTGCTATGCGCTATATTTCACCAGCGCGTCAGGCTTTGGGCATTCCAACTATTATGAATCTTATTGGACCTCTTAGCCATCCCATGGCATTGGATAGTCAGTTGATGGGGCTTTATCGTGCGGATAAGCAAGCTGAATTGATTCAAGTTTTAAAAGCTTTAGGCAGACGTCGCGCCTTGATTATTACAGGTCCTGATAATATGGATGAAGCAGCGCTTTATGGGACAAACACCTATACGCTTTTAGATAAAGGCCAGATTACTAGCGGCCAGTTTACTTATAAAGATTTGGGAATGGCTGAGGTTCCCCTAGCAGCCATTAAGGGAGGTTCTGCTAAAGAAAATGCAGCGATTTTAGTAAGTGTTTTGGAAAATCAAGCCAGTCCTTATCTTGAAACGACTGTTTTAAATGCAGGCTTAGGCTTCTACGCCAATGGTAAGGTGGCATCTATCAAAGAGGGTGTAGCTCTAGCGCGTGAGTTAATCGCTTCAGGAAAGGCACTTGCTAAGTTAAAAGCATTACAGGAGGCACAAATTGACTAAAAAGCAATTTTTACCAGAGATTTTAAAACAAAAGGAAAAAGAAGTGTCAAAGATGGCGCTAGAGGACTTGCTTCCGTTACGTCAGACCTATCGTCTCTATGATTTTTTAAAGACCCATAAGGATAAGGTACAGGTTATTGCTGAGGTGAAGAAAGCCAGCCCTAGTATGGGGGACATCAATCTAGATGTCGATATTGTGGAACAGGCTAAAGCCTATGAAACAGGTGGTGCTGCGATGATTTCTGTCTTGACGGATAAGATTTTCTTTAAAGGGCACTTGGATTATCTTCGTCAAATTTCGCAAGCAGTAGCTATTCCAACCTTAAACAAAGATTTTATCATTGATGAAAAACAGATTATCCGTGCTAGAAATGCTGGTGCGACAGTGATTCTGTTGATTGTAGCGGCCTTGTCGAAAGCACGCTTGAAAGAACTTTATGATTTTGCGACAGGACTAGGCTTAGAGGTTTTGGTAGAGACACATAATAGTGAGGAATTAGCCATAGCCCATGAGATAGGTGCTGAAATTATCGGTGTTAACAATCGTAATTTAATAACATTTGAGATTGATCTCAATACCAGTCTCCATTTATCGACTCAGTTTAAAGACCACTGTGTTTATGTGTCTGAATCTGGGATTTTTACAGCTGAGGATGTGGCTTTGCTTGCCCCCTATTTTAACGCCATCCTAGTCGGAACAGCGCTTATGCAAGCAGATAACTTAGAAGAAAAGATGAAAGAGTTAGCTTATGACAAAGGTTAAAATTTGTGGCTTATCAACTAAGGAAGCGGTTGAAACAGCTTGTCAGGCAGGTGCAGACTATATTGGTTTTGTTTTTGCAAAGAGTAAGCGACAAGTTAGCTTAGAGCAGGCAAGGCACTTACGCCAATATGTCTCTGGCAAAACCAAGGTTGTAGGTGTCTTTGTCAGTCCAAGCTTAGCGCAATTACAAGAAGCGATTACAGCAGTTCCGCTTGATTTAGTCCAAATTCACGGAGATGTTAATGAGGAGTGGTTTGCAGAACTGTCAGTTCCTAGTATCCGTGCTATTCAAGTAACCAAAGAAAGCGCTACTTATACCACAAAGGCGGACTACATCTTGTTTGATGCTCCTGTAGCAGGAAGCGGTCAGACATTTGACTGGGAACGACTAAAAAAACAGTACGTGACCCAGCCTTATTTTATAGCAGGTGGTCTCACTGTTGAGAATGTGGGGTCTGTCAAAAAACACTTTTCAGCCTATGCTCTAGATGTCTCTAGTGGTGTAGAAACAGATGGCAAGAAAGATATCAACAAGATAAAAGCATTTATAGAAAGGGTAACTTATGACTTATAATCAACCAGACCAGAATGGCTTTTTTGGAAATTTTGGTGGACGGTTTGTTCCAGAAACTTTGATGACAGCTGTTTTAGAGCTTGATCAAGCCTATCGCGAGAGTAAACAAGATCCAGCCTTCCAAAAAGAATTTCAAGACCTTCTTAAACAATATGTCGGCAGAGAAAATCCGCTCTATTTTGCAAAACGTCTCACAGAGTATTGTGGAGGGGCAAAGATTTACCTTAAACGTGAGGATCTCAACCACACGGGTGCTCATAAAATCAATAATGCCCTAGGGCAAGTGCTTTTAGCTAAGCGGATGGGGAAAAATAAAATTATCGCAGAAACAGGTGCAGGACAGCATGGTGTTGCAACTGCAACAGCGGCAGCTCTTTTTAATATGGAATGTACGATTTACATGGGAGAAGAAGACGTTAAGCGCCAAGCCTTGAATGTCTTTCGGATGGAGTTGCTAGGGGCTAAGGTTCATGCGGTAACAGATGGCTCACGCGTTCTAAAAGATGCGGTTAATGCCGCTCTTCGTGCTTGGGTTGCAGAAGTCGAGGATACGCACTATGTCATGGGATCTGTTTTAGGTCCTGCGCCTTTTCCAGAGATTGTTCGTGACTTTCAAGCAGTCATTGGTCACGAAGCCAAACGCCAATTTCAGGAGCTTTCAGGTGGCAAGCTGCCTGATGCTGTTCTTGCCTGTATTGGTGGTGGGTCAAATGCCATGGGACTTTTTTATCCTTTTGTTGATGATAGCTCTGTTGCTATGTACGGTGTAGAGGCAGCCGGTCGTGGTTTAGATACAGATCAGCACGCTGCCACCTTTGCCAAAGGCCGTCCTGGTGTCTTACATGGAACTTTGATGGATGTCTTACAAGATGAAAATGGACAGATTTTAGAAGCTTTCTCGATTTCTGCTGGTTTAGACTACCCTGGGATTGGCCCAGAGCACTGCCATTTTAACGACATCAAGCGAGCAACCTATGTCAGCGTGACAGATGATGAGGCTCTGGAAGGATTTAAACTCTTGTCGCGTCTAGAAGGTATCATTCCAGCCTTAGAGTCTAGTCATGCCATTGCTTATCTTCCAACGTTAGCAAAAGAATTGGGCCCTGACAAATCCATTGTAGTCTGCCTATCAGGACGTGGTGATAAAGACGTGATGCAAGTTAAGGAAATGCTAGAGGGGAGGAAGGCATAGATGACAAAAACGCTAACCAAACATTTAGAACAGATTATATCGCAGGATAAGGGATTATTTGTGCCTTATATTATGGCGGGAGATCACGATAAGGGCTTAGAAGGCTTATTTGAGACGATTGCGTTTTTAGAAAAGCAGGGCGTTTCAGCTATTGAGGTCGGAGTACCTTTTTCAGATCCTGTAGCTGATGGTCCAGTGATTGAAGCAGCGGGACAACGAAGCTTAGAAAAAGGGACGAGTCTCACAGCATTGGTTAAAAAATTGCAAGAAAAGCAAGTCAACACTCCCTTGGTGCTGATGACTTACTTTAATCCTGTTTACCAGTACGGTGTCGAGAAACTAATCACTGATTTGAAAGATACGTCTGTGGAAGGCTTGATTATTCCAGACCTGCCTTATGAACACGAGGCTTTTGTCAAACCTTATCTGAAAGACAGTGATATGGCTTTGATTTCTTTAGTGAGTTTGACCACAGGGATTGATCGTCAAAAGACCTTAGTTCAAGAAGCAGAAGGTTTTGTCTATGCCGTGGCTATCAATGGGGTTACTGGAAAATCAAATGATTATCGTGACGACCTAGATCAACACTTAAAAGCTTTAACCGAAGTTTCTCCGATTCCTGTTTTAACAGGATTTGGTGTATCTAGTCTTGAGGATGTGACACGCTTCAACCGTGTGTCTAATGGCGTTATTGTAGGGTCTAAAATTGTAAAAGCCCTTCATGACAAGGATCAATCCATCGGAAACTTTATCAAAGAGGCGGTTGAGATTTCACCAAGTCTATGTCATAATTAGGTAAAAAGATTTAAAGGAGAAGAGATGAAAAATAAACGTTTAATAGGGGTATTAATAGGTCTTGCCCTTGTCATTATAGCTGTTTTGGGGTATCAATCAGTGACAAAAAAAGAGACAAAAACCACTTCAGCTACGACAGCTAAAGTAGGTGTTTTACAATTTGTAACCCATGAAGCTTTGGATGAAATCTATCGTGGTATCAAGGCAGGGTTAGAAGAAGAGGGATATTCAGGAGATAAACTGAAAATTGATTTTTTAAATGCTGAAGGTGATCAAAGTAAGGTCCAAACCATGAGTCAGAAGTTGGTTGCCAATCAAAATGACGTTTTAATTGGTATTGCAACCCCAGCAGCTCAAGGTTTAGCCTCTGCCACTAAAGAAATCCCTATTATTATGGGGGCTGTGACAGATCCTGTTGGAGCAAAATTGGTTAAAAGTCTTGATCAACCAGGTGGAAATGTCACAGGTGTTTCTGATAAAACTCCTATTAAAGCACAGGTTGATTTAATCAAAGAATTGACGCCAAACGTTAAAACGGTGGGAGTTATTTACTCTAGTAGCGAAGATAACTCAAAATCTCAAGTTGAAGAATTTAAAACCTTGGCTGAAAAAGCAGGACTTGAAGTTGTGGTGAAATCTGTTCCATCTACAAATGAAATCAAGACCACCTCAGAAGTCTTGTTATCACAAGTGGATGCTGTTTGGGTGCCACTTGATAACACGATTGCCTCAGCCTTTTCAACTTTAGTTCAAGTTGCTAAAGAAGCTAAAAAACCTATTTACCCAAGTGTGGATACAATGGTAGAAGAAGGCGGACTAGCCTCAGTGGTGATTGATCAGTATCAGCTAGGTGTTGAAACAGGGAAAATGGCGGCTAAAGTCCTTAAAGGTGAGGACGTTTCGACGCTACCTGTTAATGTTTTTGATGAAGGAACCCCTGTTTATAATGAAGAAGTAGCTAAAGAGCTCGGCATTACGTTGCCAGAAAAATAAAAGGCAACTTTTTCTCAAGTCGAAAACTAAGAAATTCTCAAAAGGAGTTGGATAACTAATATGTTATCCAACTCCTTTTTGATAGATGAGGACAATTAAATAAGATAAGAAAAGATAAGGAATAAAAGGAAGTCTTTTTGTTGGATTTTTGTGGTAGAGAAAAGTGAGGATACCAGTTAGACTAGAAAGTTGGATAACCCAAAGTAAGTCTTGTAGCTTTAGGACAAAGGCTAGACTGGCTAGAAAAAAGAAATCACCTGACCCCATTTTAAGATCTTTTATCTCGGCTATTATTCCAAGTAAAGCTAGGCTCATCACGAGAGGATTAATGGGATTGAGATAAAAGAGGAATAAAGTGGGAATAAGCCAGTTTAAAAGTGGAAAAGAAAGCCATTTTTTATCATGTAAGGATAGGTTTATCCCCATAAAAATCAGAATGATATGGCTAATACTGTTAAAATCAATTATCTTCATACTTATCTTATTCGATAAATATAATCAAATTATTTGCTTTTTAATAATAACCATTCTAAAATAGAGATATAAAGTTGAGGAGGAAAAATCATGTCAGATACAATTGTAGAAAAAATTTATGCTTCGATCGTGCATCAGGTTCAGAAAAAAGAATCCACTATAACTTCAAATGAAAAGACAAAAGCTGTTTTAAATCAAGCAGTAGCAGACTTATCAAAAGCTGCCTCTATCGTTCATCAGGTTCACTGGTATATGCGCGGAGCAGGATTTTTCCATCTTCATCCCAAAATGGATGAATTGATGGATGGGCTAAATGCTCACCTAGATGAGTTAAGTGAACGTTTGATTACGATTGGTGGTGCGCCTTATTCAACACTGAAAGAGTTTGATGAACATTCAAAACTTGATGAAATTCCAGGATCATTTGATAAATCTATAGACGAGCATTTGGCACGTCTTGTAGAGGTTTATCAGTATCTTTCAAGTCTATACCAAGTTGGTTTAGATGTTTCAGATGAAGAAGGTGATGATCCTACTAATGGTCTTTTCTCTGATGCACAAGCTGACGCAGAAAAAACCATCTGGATGCTTCAAGCAGAGCGTGGTCAAGCACCAGGGATTCGTTAACAAGAGATGAAGCTGGCGATGCCCAGCTTTTTTCTTTTGTCTAGTAAAAAGCAGACATATTTTTAAAAATTTTGCCAACAAAGCAAACGATTGCATAATTCTGTTGAAAGGACAACAAAATTTTGTTAAAATGAATGTAATATGAAAACACTATATGATGTTCAGCAGTTGCTGAAGCGTTTTGGCATTTTTGTTTATCTAGGAAAACGACTATATGATATCGAGATGATGAAGTTAGAACTTTCTCGTCTCTATGATAATGGCTTGTTAGATAAGCAAGATTACTTAACTGCAGAGCTAATACTGCGTCGTGAACACCGCTTAGAAAAGGAAAAAGAATATGGCAAAGAAACTTCTAGGAATTGATTTAGGTGGAACAACTGTAAAATTTGGTATCTTGACTTTAGAGGGTGAAGTTCAGGAAAAGTGGGCGATTGACACTAATATTTTAGAGGATGGGCAACACATTGTTCCAGAAATTATTGAAGCAATCAAACACCGTTTAGACTTATATGGCTTAACTTCCGAGGACTTTGCGGGTATCGGTATGGGATCGCCAGGATCAGTAGATATTGTTAATAAAACCGTAACTGGTGCTTATAATCTTAATTGGGCAGAGACACAGGCTGTTGGGCAAGCTATTGAGAGTACTTTAGGGATTCCTTTTGCCATTGATAATGATGCTAATGTAGCCGCTCTTGGTGAGCGTTGGGTTGGTGCAGGTGAAAATAATCCCGATGTGGTTTTTGTCACTCTTGGAACAGGAGTTGGCGGAGGGATTATCGCTGATGGCAATCTGATTCACGGTGTCGGTGGTGCTGGTGGAGAAATCGGGCATATCATTGTTGAGCCTGAGACTGGCTTTGCTTGTACTTGCGGCAATCTAGGGTGCTTGGAAACAGTAGCTTCTGCCACAGGTGTGGTACGTGTTGCGCGTCATCTGGCAGAAAGCTATGAGGGAGATTCTAGTATTAAAGTTGCTATTGATAATGGTGATAGTGTGACGAGTAAGGATATTTTTGTGGCAGCAGCGAACGGAGATAAATTTGCTAACTCTGTTGTTGAAAAAGTTTCTTTCTATCTCGGACTAGCTACAGCTAATATTTCAAATATCTTGAATCCTGATTCTGTGGTTATCGGGGGAGGCGTTTCAGCTGCTGGAGAGTTTCTTCGTAGCCGTGTCGAAACTTATTTTAACAAGTACGCATTTCCACAAGTTCGTAAAACAACAAAAATTAAGATGGCACAACTTGGAAACGACGCCGGTATTATTGGTGCAGCAAGCTTAGCACGTCAGTTTGCAAAATAGGTAGTACCGTATGGATATTATTAGTTATTTAATCATTGCTTTTGCTATAGGATTTCTGATTTGGACAATTTGGAATTATTTCCGAGTGAGAAAGGCTGCGCAATTTGTTGAAAATACGGAATTCAAGAACCTTTTAAGACAAGGTCAGTTAATTGATTTAAGAAGCCCAGCCGAGTTTGGTCGAAAACATATTTTGGGTGCTAGAAATTTTGCTTTAGCTCAATTTAAAGAAAGTTTATCGGCATTGAGAAAAGATAAACCAGTCCTTTTATATGATAGTCGTCGTGGACAAGCTGTTGCTCGTGCTGTTTTAATCTTAAAAAAAGCAGGCTATCAAGATATCTATGTTTTAAGAGATGGTTTTGAGTACTGGGATGGCAAAGTGAAATAAAAAGTTACTGGACAGGTTTCCAGTAACTTTTTTGTTGGAAAAGACTGCTAGAAAATGAAAGGACAAGATTCATTATTTGATAAAATAGCATTCTAAAAACGTTTACAGCCTCATATGGCATGATTTTTTTAATAAATTATGCTATAATCCTCTAGTTGAAATAAATTATTACTATTATTATTACAGAGGAAAATATGACAAAATTTAGAGAAGATATTCGTAACGTTGCCATTATTGCCCACGTTGACCACGGAAAAACAACCTTAGTTGATGAGTTGTTAAAGCAATCACAAACGCTTGATGAGCGTACTAATCTTGATGAGCGCGCAATGGACTCTAATGATCTTGAAAAAGAGCGCGGAATTACCATTCTTGCTAAAAATACAGCCGTTGCTTACAATGGAACGCGTATTAACATTATGGACACTCCAGGACACGCGGACTTCGGTGGTGAAGTTGAGCGTATCATGAAAATGGTTGATGGGGTTGTTTTGGTAGTTGATGCCTACGAAGGTACAATGCCACAGACTCGTTTTGTATTGAAAAAAGCACTCGAGCAAAACTTGACACCGATCGTTGTGGTTAACAAGATTGATAAACCATCTGCCCGTCCAGAAGAGGTTGTGGATGAGGTTCTTGAGCTTTTCATTGAACTTGGTGCAGATGATGATCAGCTAGAGTTCCCAGTAGTTTATGCTTCAGCGATTAACGGAACATCATCACTTTCGGATGACCCAGCAGATCAAGAGGCTACTATGGCACCGATCTTTGACACGATTATTGAGCATATTCCAGCTCCAGTGGATAACTCAGATGAGCCCTTACAATTCCAAGTTTCTCTTCTTGACTACAATGATTTCGTAGGTCGTATTGGTATCGGTCGCGTCTTTCGTGGGACGGTTAAGGTTGGTGACCAAGTTACCTTGTCTAAGTTAGACGGTACAACGAAAAACTTCCGCGTTACCAAACTCTTTGGATTCTTCGGTCTTGAGCGTAAGGAAATCCAAGAAGCAAAAGCCGGTGATTTGATTGCTGTTTCTGGTATGGAAGATATCTTCGTTGGTGAGACAGTAACTCCGACAGATGCAGTTGAGCCACTTCCAGTCCTTCGTATCGATGAGCCAACTCTTCAAATGACTTTCTTGGTTAACAACTCACCGTTTGCTGGTCGTGAAGGGAAATGGGTAACCTCTCGTAAGGTTGAAGAGCGTCTTTTAGCAGAGTTACAAACAGACGTATCACTTCGTGTTGACCCAACTGATTCACCAGATAAGTGGACCGTTTCAGGTCGTGGGGAACTGCACTTGTCTATCTTAATTGAAACGATGCGTCGTGAAGGATATGAACTTCAAGTATCACGTCCAGAAGTGATCATCAAGGAAATTGATGGTGTGAAAATGGAGCCATTCGAGCGCGTTCAAATTGATACACCAGAAGAATATCAAGGTGCGGTGATTCAATCTCTTTCTGAGCGTAAAGGGGACATGCTTGATATGCAAGCAACAGGAAATGGTCAAACACGTTTGGTTTTCTTGGTTCCAGCGCGTGGTTTGATTGGCTACTCAACAGAGTTCTTATCAATGACTCGTGGTTATGGGATTATGAACCATACTTTTGATCAATACCTTCCAGTTGTAGCTGGGGAAATCGGTGGACGTCATCGTGGTGCATTGGTTTCTATTGATGCTGGTAAAGCAACAACATACTCTATTATGCGTATTGAAGAGCGTGGAACAATCTTTGTTAACCCAGGGACAGAAGTCTATGAAGGGATGATCATTGGTGAAAACTCACGTGATAATGATTTGACAGTTAACATCACCACTGCTAAGCAAATGACTAACGTTCGTTCAGCAACAAAAGATCAAACATCTGTCATTAAAACACCTCGTATTTTGACTCTAGAAGAGTCTCTTGAGTTCTTAAACGATGATGAATACATGGAAGTGACACCAGAATCTATTCGTTTACGTAAACAAATTCTAAATAAAGCAGCTCGTGATAAGGCAGCTAAAAAGAAAAAATCAGCAGAATAAGCTGATGAGGGGGCAAAAATGTCTTATTTAATTCTTGCCTTGTTGATTGTGGTTTATTATGTCTTTGCTGCTCCAAAGACTGTTAAATCAACCATGAATGTTATCGCCTTTGTTGGACTATGTGCGTCTTTATTGGTTTTGGGAGGTTTGAGTCTTGTCAAGCTAGTCCAGTCTCCACCAGAGATCTTTATTGGCTTTGCCATGACTATTTTAGCTTATTTTGTCATTTTAGATATTTCAAAATTGCCGAAACGAGATAAATCTAACAGAAGGTAAACGTGTCACTACCAACAAGTTTCTTGATTCTATTTTAGAGAGTATTGGTCTTCTTGGGATGACAAAATGAAAAGCTAGGCTATAGATGCCTAGCTTTTTTGTATGGCAGGTGAGATAGTAGCAATCCTTTCAAAATCTTGAAAAACTTATCAATTAAGGGTAAAATATTAGGGAACATATATTGTAAGAATTGAGAAGGATATGAAACAGATTACTGATTTTGAAAATAAGAAGGTGTTGGTTTTAGGATTAGCACGTTCTGGTGAAGCTGCAGCAAGACTTTTGGCGAAACTAGGAGCTATTGTCACTGTTAATGATGGAAAACCATTTGAAGATAATCCTTCAGCTCAATCTCTTCTTGAAGAGGGGATTAAGGTTATTTGTGGTAGTCATCCTCTAGAATTGTTAGATGAGGATTTTGCTTATTTAATAAAAAATCCTGGAATACCCTATACCAATCCTATGGTAGAAAAAGCTATCTCTAAAGGTATTCCTGTTATCACAGAGGTAGAGCTTGCCGCACGTATTTCGGAGGCGAAGATTATTGGTATTACTGGCTCAAACGGTAAAACTACTACGACAACCATGATTGCGGATGTTCTAAATCAAGCTGGTCAGTCAGCACTTTTATCGGGTAATATTGGTTTTCCAGCTTCTGAGGTAGCAAGTCACGCGACAGCTCAAGATACTTTAGTGATGGAGTTGTCTAGCTTTCAGTTGATGGGTGTGACAACCTTTAAGCCACATATTGCTGTCATTACAAATTTGATGCCAACTCATTTAGACTATCATGGTAGCTTTGATGATTATGTTGCTGCTAAATGGCATATACAAGACAAGATGACTGCTGATGATATTATTGTACTGAACTTTAATCAGGACTTGGCTAAAGATTTAGCACAAAAAACAAGAGCTCAAGTTCTTCCGTTTTCAACACAGGAAAAGGTAGATGGTGCTTATCTTTTAGATGGTCAACTTTATTTTAAAGATGAGTGTGTGATGTCAGCATCGGAGCTAGGAGTTCCAGGCAGTCATAATATTGAGAATGCCTTGGCTACTATTGCTGTTGCTAAATTATCAGGTGTTGAAAACACTGTTATTAAAGAAACACTGAGTCAATTTGGTGGAGTCAAGCATCGTTTACAGAAGGTGGGTAGTCTTCAAGGCGTGACCTTCTATAATGATAGTAAATCTACCAATATTTTAGCTACTCAAAAAGCGCTCTCAGGTTTTGACAATGCTAAGGTTGTTTTGATAGCAGGGGGTCTGGACCGTGGCAATGAATTTGATGATTTAGTGCCTGATATTACTGGATTAAAGAAAATGATTATTTTGGGCGAGTCTGCTCCACGTGTGATTCGTGCAGCTCAAAAAGCAGAAGTACCGTATCTAGAAGCTACAGATATAGAAGAGGCTACCCGTCTTGCTTTTCAGTCAGCTAGCGAGGGTGATATTGTCTTATTAAGTCCTGCTAATGCAAGTTGGGATATGTATCCTAATTTCGAGGTTCGTGGAGAGGTCTTTTTGGATACCTTTTCACGTCTAAATAAAGGAGAGTAAGATGACTAAAAAAATCGTTTTCACGGGTGGTGGAACAGTAGGGCATGTTACTTTGAATTTGATATTGATTCCAAAATTTATCAAAGATGGCTGGGAAGTTCATTATATAGGTGATAAAAAAGGTGTTGAATACAAAGAAATTCAAAAATTAGGCTTTAACATCACCTTTCATGGAATTGCAACAGGAAAATTACGTCGCTACTTTAGTTGGCAAAACATGCTTGATGTGTTTAAAGTTGGTTTTGGTATTCTGCAAGCTATGGTTATTCTAGCAAAAATTCGTCCACAAGCCCTTTTTTCAAAAGGAGGCTTTGTATCTGTACCTCCCGTTATTGCCGCTAAAACATTAGGAATTCCTGTCTTTATACATGAGTCAGATTTATCAATGGGATTAGCCAATAAGATTGCTTATCGTTTTGCGACAACCATGTACACGACTTTTGAGCAAGGCGAGCAACAAGTCAAGTCAAAACATGTCGGTGCGATTACTAAAGTAGGAACAAATGTTGATGTCAAGACGCCAGCATTAGATGAAATCATCGCTCACTTTGATTCAGACCGTCAGACGCTCTTATTTATTGGTGGCTCTGGAGGAGCACGGGTTTTTAATGAGCTGATTACGAATACTCCAGATTTAACAAAAGACTACAATGTTATTAATATCTCCGGAGATTCTAGTCTTAATACGCTTTCTAAAAACTTATATCGTGTGGACTATGTTACGGATTTATATCAACCCTTGATGAATCTAGCAGACATTGTTGTGACTCGTGGTGGCTCCAACACAATTTTTGAATTGGTTGCTATGAAAAAGTTACATCTTATTGTTCCTTTGGGGAAAGAAGCTAGTCGAGGCGATCAACTAGAAAATGCAGATTATTTTGAAAAAAGAGGTTATGCTCTGACATTATATGAACAGGACTTTGATTACCCCCATTTAAAAACTTCCTTAGATAAGATTTGGGAGAGTCGGTCGGATTTTTATCAAGCAATGGAAAAAACACAAGATTTAAAATCACAAGAAGACTTCTACCAACTTCTCTTAGAGGATATCAACGAGAAGCTTAAGAGAAAGTAGAGGATTATGTCAAAATCAGAAGATAAAGAACAAGTAGAGGTGGGGACTCAAGCAGAGTTAACCGAGTGGCAACAACGCAATCTAGAGTTTATTGAAAAAAAAGAGCGTGAAAAAAAAGAACGTGAAGAACAAAGAAAAGAAGAATTGGCTAAGCGCTTAGCAAGAGAGCAAGAAGAGATTGAGGCAGCGCTGACACCGTCAGAAAAAAGAGCGATACTGAAACGTGAAAAAAGAAAGAAGAAACAAGATCAAAAACGAATAAAATCACAACAAAAAGCACAAAAAAAGGCAAGACGTATGCCTGCCTCACAACGTTTTGGTGTGATAACTGTTATAACTCTTTCAAGCTTAATCTTACTTTGGTCAATTTTTTTGATTACACCATTTGCCACACAAAAGGTTATAGAGGTTACAGGGCAACAACAAGCTGATTCAAATGATCTACTTAAAGCGACAGAGATTAAAACAAGTGATTATATTTTTTCGACCATTCTAAATAGTAAGCAAATAGAGGAAAATGTAAAGAAAAATTCTGTTTGGGTGAAAGATGCTCTTTTAACTTATCAACCGTTTAATCATTTTCTTTTAACGGTTGAGGAATATCCAGTAGTTGCTTATCAGGTCAAAGATGGCAACTATCAAGCTATCTTAAGCAGTGGGGACCTTTCTGAACAATTGGCTAGTGATCAGATTGATTCTACTTTGGCTCTGGTTGATGGTTTAAGTCAATCACAAGTAAGTACTTTAGCGAAGCAATTAAATCAATTATCAAAAGAACAGCTTCAACAAATTCAATCAATTAGCTTAACGCCAACAAAGGCTACCTCTGATTTATTAACTATTCTTTTAAGGGATGGTAACACGCTCAAAGTTCCTTTATCCGATTTAGCCCAAAAGATACCCTATTACCAAAAAATTCAAAACAGCTTAGTGGCACCTATTATTGTAGATATGGAGGTTGGTATTTTTACAATTTCTGAAGAAAATAATGATACTACTGCCACAACAGCTGAAAGCACAACGGCGTCATCTTCAGCTCAAGAGTCTGTGGTAACTGAGGCAACTCAATAATAATCAGAAGAAATTCAAGTAGAATAAAAATTAATTTTATATGACAAAGAAGGTAAAATGATATCATTTTACCTTTTTTTGTGATATAATATTTTCTGAATAATTCTGCAAAAAGCAGTATTGTTTATCAGTAAATGAAGTATTAGAAATCAATAGTAAGAAGAGATAGAGAGGTCGAGTGAATGGCTAGAAATGGCTTTTTTACAGGATTAGATATTGGTACAAGCTCGATTAAAGTTCTTGTTGCAGAGTATATTGCTGGAGAAATGAATGTCATCGGTGTGAGTAACATCAAGAGTTCAGGTGTGAAAGATGGCATCATTGTAGATATTGAGGCTGCTGCTGCAACGATCAGAACCGCGATTGAACAAGCAGAAGAAAAATCAGGAATGACCATTGAAAGAGTCAATGTAGGGCTACCTGCCAATCTGTTGCAGATTGAACCGACTCAGGGAATGGTTCCTATCATTAGTGATACCAAAGAAATTAAAGACGAGGATGTTGAGAGCGTTATCCAATCTGCCTTAACAAAGAGTATTGTTCCAGATAGAGAAGTTATCTCTATTATTCCAAAAGAATTTGTCGTTGATACTTTTGCAGGCATACGTGATCCAAGAGGAATGATGGGAACGCGTTTAGAAATGCGTGCATTGATTTATACAGGACCAAGCACTATCATCCACAACTTACGCCGTACAGTAGAGCGAGCTGGCATCAAAGCAGAGCATATTATCATTACCCCTCTTTCTCTGACACGTTCTATTTTAAATGAAGGTGAGCGTGAGTTTGGAGGCATCGTTATTGATTTAGGCGGTGGACAGACAACAGTTGCAGCTATGCGTGCTCAAGAGTTAGAATATACTAATGTCTATATTGAAGGTGGAGACTATATTACTAAAGACATCTCTAAAGTACTGAAAACTTCCCTTCAGACAGCAGAATCTTTGAAATTTAATTTTGGAGAAGCTAATGTCGAGCAAGCTAGCGATACTGAAACAGTCCAAGTTGAGGTTGTAGGTGCACGTGAGCCGGTTGAAATAACAGAACGGTATCTAGCTGAGATTATCTCTGCTCGCCTTAAACACATCTTAGATCAGGTTCGACAAGATTTAGAGCGTGGACGCTTATTAGATTTACCAGGTGGTGTTATTTTAGTTGGTGGGGGTGCTATTCTTCCAGGTATTGTTGAGTTAGCTGAGCAAGTTTTAGGAACTCAAGTGAAGCTATATGTTCCAAACCAAGTTGGAATTCGTAATCCTATTTTTGCCAATGTGATTGGTATGGTGGAATATGTAGGTACTTTAACAGAGGTTGATGAAATTTCGCAAAGAGCAATTTACGGTGATGCGATGTTACGTCAACAACCTATTGATATTTACCGTTCTGCTCCAACTCAACCAGTGAAACAACCTACTCAACAATCTTATCCAGTAGGAGATTATGAGCGTTATCAAACGCCAAAGGCTCCAGTTGAGACGGGATATCAAGTTCCACCAGCAGAACCAACAACACGCCTTCAACAACAAAAGGTAGACTCAACGGAACCAAAAACGAAATTTTCAGATCGTGTACGTGGAATTTTTGGAAGTATGTTTGATTAGAGAGGATAAAAAATGGCATTTTCATTCGATGCGGCATCAGTACAAGGTGCAGTTATTAAAGTTATCGGTGTAGGAGGTGGCGGAGGAAACGCTATCAACCGCATGATTGAAGAAGGTGTAGCAGGCGTAGAATTTATTGCAGCTAACACAGATATTCAAGCCTTAAGTAGTTCAAAAGCAGAAACAGTCATTCAGTTAGGTCCTAAATTAACCCGTGGTTTAGGTGCTGGAGGTCAACCTGAAGTTGGTCGTAAAGCAGCTGAGGAAAGTGAAGAGGCATTGACTGAAGCATTAACTGGTGCAGATATGGTCTTCATCACAGCAGGCATGGGGGGCGGATCAGGTACAGGAGCTGCTCCAGTAATTGCTCGTATTGCTAAAAGTCTAGGGGCCTTAACAGTTGCTGTTGTGACACGACCATTTGGTTTTGAAGGGAATAAACGTGGTAACTTTGCAGTTGAAGGGATTTCTGAGCTGCGTGAACAAGTTGATACTTTATTGATTATTTCAAATAATAATCTCCTTGAAATTGTTGATAAAAAGACACCACTTCTTGAGGCTTTGAGTGAAGCTGATAACGTTCTTAGACAAGGTGTTCAAGGGATTACCGACTTGATTACTAGTCCAGGGCTGATTAACCTTGACTTTGCTGATGTGAAAACTGTTATGGCAAGTAAAGGTAATGCACTTATGGGAATCGGGATTGGTTCAGGTGAGGAGCGTGTGGTAGAAGCTGCGCGTAAGGCAATTTATTCTCCATTACTTGAAACAACTATTGATGGTGCCGAAGATGTTATCGTTAACGTGACAGGTGGTCTTGATATGACATTGATTGAGGCAGAAGAAGCTTCAGAAATTGTTAGTCAGGCAGCTGGACATGGTGTTAACATTTGGTTAGGAACTTCGATTGATGACAGTATGAAAGATGAAATCCGTGTTACTGTTGTGGCAACTGGAGTTGGCCAAGAAAAAGCAGCTGGCGCAGTAGGTGTTCGTCCTGTACGTCAAACACAATCAGAGTCTTCTGATTCTCAGCCTCAAACAGGTTTTAATCGTCGTCCAAATTATGATTTTGACCTGTCAAGTGGTGTAGAAGTGCCAACACAAGGTTCAGCTTATCAAGATTTTAATAATCAATCACAGCCATCATCATTTGGTAATTGGGATTTAAGACGTGATAACATCAAACGCCCAACTGAGGGAGAGTTAGATAGTCAGCTAAAAGTTTCAACGTTCTCAAGCAAGCCAGAAGTAGATGATGAATTAGAAACACCGCCTTTCTTTAAAAATCGTTAATAATGGATCTAAATCAAAATAAAAAAAATATAGAAAATGCTGTTGCAGCTGCGTGTTTGGAGGCGAAACGCTCTCCAGAATCTGTAAAGGTTATTGCAGTGACAAAATATGTTGATATTGCTGCCACGCGTCAAGTTTTATCTACAGGTATTCGACATATTGGTGAAAATCGTGCCGATAAATTTCTAGAGAAATATCAAGTTCTAAATGATGATGACGTGGTATGGCATTTTATCGGGACTCTCCAACGCAGAAAAGTTAAAGATGTTATCAATTTGGTAGATTATTTTCATGCTCTAGATTCCGTCAAGCTGGCAAGAGAAATTGATAAGCGTGCCGAACATACAATAAAGTGTTTCTTGCAAGTCAATGTATCTGGTGAAGAAAGTAAGCATGGCTTTTCTACGACAGAGGTTACTTCTGTTTTGGAAGAATTACAAGAGTTAAAACATATTGAGCTGGTTGGTTTGATGACCATGGCCCCATTTGATGCGGACGATAAGCAATTACAAGAGATTTTTTCAAAGACAGAATCTTTACGTTGCCGATTGGCTTCACTCAAATTTCCTAATATGCCTTTGACAGAATTGAGTATGGGGATGACACGAGATTACCCTATTGCTATTAAAAATGGTGCAACTTTTGTTAGAGTAGGGACAGCATTTTTTGAATAATGGAGAGATCATGATATTTAAAAATGGACTAAATAGAATTGTTTCTTACTTTGAAACAGACGAAGAAAATGAATTAGAGGAATCATCTGATACCGCTTTACCAGATTCTCTAAGAGTGAAAGAGGAGCCTTCTATACCTGAAGTTAGACAAGAGTTGCCTCCAAAGAGGGAGCAACCAGTCAAGACGGAAAATCAGAGGCAAAGACCAGCAGAGAGACCTCAAACTGTTGCGGCAACTGCTCGTCAACTCCCCTCTCATGAACAACCAAGTTCTTATCGAACAAGAGAATCGCAACCCTCTAGCTATCCTAACCAAGGATCTGATAACTATTTGACACAAAAAGAAATGATTACGATTGCAATAAAATATCCTAAAAAATATGAAGATGCTACGGAGATTGTAGATTTACTAGCCTCTCAAGAGTGCGTTTTAATTGATTTTCAATATATGTTAGATGCACAAGCCAGACGATGCTTAGACTTTATTGATGGAGCTAGTCATGTTTTAGGGGGGACTTTACAAAAAGTTGGTTCATCAATGTATTTGTTAACCCCAAATAATGTTGTTGTTGAGGCTGAAGATATTACCTTATCTTCAAATGCTCAAGACTATAATTTTGATTATGATATGAAGCGTCGATAAAATATGTTTGGATATTTAATATATGTATTATTACGTTTGCTAGATGTTTATTCCTTTTTACTGGTTGCTTATGCTTTACTCTCTTGGTTTCCAGGTGCATCTTCTTCTGGAGTTGGAAGATGGCTAGAAAACATGGTTTCTCCCGTTATAGCACCTCTTAGGAGATTAAATTTGCAGTTTGCTGGTTTGGATTTTACAATTTTAGTAGCACTATTTTTGTTGAATTTTCTAGGACGACTCTTGATTATGGTGTTGGTATAGATAGAATGGAACACTCACTAACCCAACATTTTAGTAAAGATGAGCTAGCTTTCGTTGAAAAAGTAGAAAATGATATTCGTTTTGTTGAAACGCACTACAGTTTGTTATTGACATCTTTTATCAATCCTAGGCAGGTCGAAATTTATCAAGCACTTGCTAACAGATCAGGATTAAAATGTTTTTCATCAAATCAATATATGACACGAGAATATGCTCGTGTCATTGTTGCACCTGACTACTATATTTTAGAGGAAAAAGATTTTGAAATCTCTCTGTTGGAGATTAAATATGCAAATAAATTCAATCAATTAGAACATCGTCAAATTCTAGGAGCATTATTACATCAGATGGGCGTGAAACGAACAGTTTTTGGTGATATTTTAGTCGAAGATGGCAGGGCACAAGTGTTTGTAGATCAAAGATTGTCTAGCCATTTTATCTCTGAAATGACTAAGATTTCTAAAGTATCTGTTCAGTTAAATGAAGTTGATTACGGTAAGTCTATTGTATCTCATGAAGAAAGAGATACTAAAGATCTGATTTTGTCTAGTTTAAGACTTGACAAAGTCTTAGCAAGCATATTAAAATTATCACGTAGTCAGGCCTTAAAATTGATTACAACTGAAAAAGTGAAACTAAATTATCGTGTTATGACCAAACCTTCTGTCATGTTGAGCATTGGTGATTTGATTAGCGTCAGAGGTTTTGGACGATTTTATTTAACGTCTGATTTAGGATTGACAAAAAGCGGTAAACATAAAATTAGAATAGAAAAAACCTAAAATAATAAGGAGACAAGCATGGCAATTACAGCAGTAGATATTAAAGATAAAACCTTTACGACCAAATTTCGTGGTTATAATGTTGAAGAAGTTGAAGAATTTTTAGATATTTTAGTTGATGATTTTGAGGAATTGGTTCGCAAAAATCGTGAACAGGCTGATCGTATTAAAAGTTTAGAAGAAAAGATTCTTTATTTTGATGATATGAAAGAATCATTGAGCCAGTCAGTTATTCTAGCTCAAGAAACAGCAGAGAAAGTGAAGTCATCAGCTTTGATTGAGTCAGAAAATATGTTGAATAAAGCAAATTATGAATCAACACGTTTGGTCGATGAAGCAAAACTTAAAGCTAATGAAATTTTACGTGATGCTACAGATGAGGCAAAACGTATTGCTGTAGAAACTGAGGATTTGAAGCGTCAAAGTCGTGTTTTCCATCAACGTTTACTTGCTTCAGTAGAAGGTCAACTTGGCTTAATCAATGCTCCAGAGTGGGCAGAGTTATTGAAGCCAACAGCTGTCTATTTACAAAATTCAGATGCTGCTTTTAGAGAAGTGGTAGAAAAAGTTTTAGATGAGCATGTTTTAGATGAGACTTCTGATTTTGAATCCTTTGATGCTACTCGTCAGTTTACAGCAGAAGAGATGGAAGAACTTCAACGTCGTGTTGCAGAAAGCAATCAAAAAGTTGAAATGGCTTTAAAAGAAGAAGCACATGCTGAATTAGAGTCACAGGCTATCCAAGAGGAAGTATCAGAACAAGTTGTGACTGAAATTCCTTCTGAGTCATTTATTACCTTTGATGATGTGGAGCCAACAGAACCTAATTTGGGGGATACACAAACTTTTAAAATCAATTTTAATCAAGACTAATAACAAAAATACGGTATCAGATACATATTTTTAGCGAGTAGGAGATGGTGTGAGCCCTACAATCTCTGTATCTGTTATCATCGCTTTGTTAGTATTTTATCTGAAGGACAGTAGGATAAAAGGTGAGCTCGCCTTAAGAGCAATAAGAGGGACTTTTCATAGTAGGAGTCCAAACTAAGGTGGTACCACGAGCTTTCGTCCTTTTTGAGGAAAGCTCTTTTTATATATTGAGAGGTAGATATGAAATTAAAAGAAACACTGAATCTTGGAAAAACGGCTTTTCCAATGCGAGCTGGATTACCTAATAAAGAGCCACAATGGCAAGCGGCTTGGGATGAAGCGAATATTTATGCCCGTCGCCAAGAACTTAATGAAGGAAAACCAGCCTTTCATTTACATGATGGCCCTCCATATGCGAATGGTAATATTCATGTTGGTCATGCCTTGAATAAAATTTCTAAAGATATTATAATCCGTTCTAAATCGATGATGGGATTCCGTGCTCCTTATGTTCCAGGATGGGATACTCACGGTCTTCCGATTGAACAGGTCTTAGCTAAACAAGGTGTTAAGCGTAAAGAGATGGATTTAGTGGCTTATCTTGAAATGTGTAAGGATTATGCCCTAAGCCAAGTTGATAAACAGCGTACAGATTTCAAACGCTTAGGTGTCCTTGGGGACTGGGAAAATCCTTATATTACCTTAACAAAAGATTATGAGGCAGCTCAAATCCGTGTCTTCGGAGCTATGGCAGATAAAGGCTATATTTATCGTGGGGCTAAGCCAGTTTATTGGTCATGGTCATCTGAATCAGCTCTTGCAGAAGCTGAGATTGAATACCATGACATTGATTCCACCTCACTTTACTATGCGAACAAAGTTAAAGACGGTAAAGGAATTCTTGATCAGGGGACTTATATTGTAGTATGGACGACGACACCATTTACCATCACAGCCTCTCGTGGTTTGACAGTTGGACCTGATATGACTTATGTTTCTGTGAAACCAAATGGACAAGATCGTCAGTATGTGGTAGCAGAAGCTTTAGTAGATCAATTAGCTACTAAATTTGGTTGGGAACAATTTGAAATCATTGCTACTTATAAGGGGGCTGAATTAGAATACATTGTAACAGAACACCCTTGGGATACAGAAGTTGAAGAATTAGTTATCTTAGGTGATCATGTTACCACAGATTCTGGTACAGGTATCGTTCATACGGCGCCAGGTTTTGGTGAGGATGACTACAATGTTGGTATCAAGTATAATTTAGAAGTTGCAGTTACAGTTGATAGTCGTGGGATCATGATGGAAAACGCAGGTCCAGATTTGGCTGGGCAATTTTATGATAAGGTTGTTCCTACTGTTAAGGAGAAGTTGGGAGATTTACTTCTTGCCAGTGAGGTCATTAACCACTCTTATCCATTTGATTGGCGTACTAAAAAGCCAATTATTTGGCGTGCTGTTCCACAATGGTTTGCTTCAGTTTCTCAATTCCGTCAAGAGATCCTAGATGAAATTGATGCAACAAACTTTTATCCAGGATGGGGAAAAACACGTCTTTATAATATGATTCGTGATCGTGGTGATTGGGTTATTTCACGTCAACGTGCTTGGGGTGTCCCACTGCCAATTTTCTATGCTGAGGATGGAACAGCTATTCTAACTAAAGAAGTAACCGATCATATCGCTAATCTTTTTGAAGAGTATGGTTCAATTGTTTGGTGGCAACGTGATGCTAAAGAACTTCTTCCTGAAGGATTTACTCATCCAGGCTCTCCTAATGGAGAATTCACCAAAGAAACAGATATTATGGATGTTTGGTTTGATTCAGGTAGCTCATGGAATGGTGTGATGAATGCTCGTGATCATCTCTCTTACCCAGCTGATCTTTATCTTGAAGGATCAGATCAATATCGCGGCTGGTTTAATTCCTCTCTGATTACTTCTGTTGCTGTTAATGGGCATGCACCATATAAGGCTGTGTTATCTCAAGGTTTTGTTCTTGATGGTAAAGGACTTAAAATGTCTAAATCACTAGGTAATACCATTTTGCCAAGTGATGTTGAAAAGCAATTTGGAGCAGAAATCTTACGTTTATGGGTAACTTCTGTAGATACATCAAATGATGTTCGTGTATCAATGGAGATCTTATCACAAGTGTCAGAAACTTATCGTAAAATCCGTAATACTTTACGTTTCTTGATTGCCAATACCTCTGATTTTAATCCAGCAACGGATAAAGTGACTTATGAGAATCTTCGATCAGTTGATCAATTCACAATGGTTAAGTTTAACAAATTAGTTGGACAAATTCGAAAAGCCTATGAGAACTATGACTTTATGGCTATCTATAAGGCCGTTGTAAATTTTGTGACTCTTGATTTATCAGCCTTTTATCTTGATTTTGCAAAAGATGTTGTTTACATTGAAGGGGCAAATGCTGTAGCACGTCGTCAAATGCAAACAGTATTTTATGACATCCTTGTGAAAATCACAAAACTATTGACCCCAATCCTTCCACATACATCAGAGGAAATCTGGTCTTATCTTGAGCATGAAGAAGAGGAGTTTGTCCAATTAGCCGAAATTCCAGAAGTAGAAACTTTTGCAAATGAGGCAGACTTACTTGAAAAATGGGAAGCTTTCATGAACTTCCGTACGCAAACGCAAAAAGCTTTGGAAGAAGCACGTAACGAAAAAGTTATTGGTAAGTCACTGGAAGCGCATTTGACTGTCTATGTGAACGCAGAAACAAAAGCTCTATTAGATTCACTAGAAGCAGATATCGCACAATTATTGATTGTTTCTGATCTAACAGTCTTAGAAGATAAGGCTCCAGCAGAAGCAACAGTGATTGAAGACCTTGCCTTTACTGTTGAAAGAGCATCTGGTGAAGTTTGTGACCGTTGCCGTCGCATCGATACCAGTGTGACTGAACGTCCTTATAAAGCTCTTATCTGTGATCACTGTGCTACAGTAGTAGAAGAAAATTTCCCTCAAGCAGTAGCTGAAGGATTTGAAGAAAAATAAGTATAAAAAAATGAGATTGAGTGTAAAACGCAATCTCGTTTTTTATATTAAAAGATAAGGTATGTCCTTTTAGGGAACTTATCTATCTCTATTTAGATCGAAGTATATTTGTAAAAAGAATCAAGTCAGTAGTCTTTTATTGTAAAAAAACTGGATAAACCAGCTTTTAAATAATAGGGATGGAAATTTCAATTAAATTAGAAGTGTGGATTGTTTTGATTTGTTCTTGTAGAATGCTAGTTTTGTCGATTTTACGCTTGAGGAAAAATTCACGAATTGTTTCAAGTTCATTTTCTTTAATGGCGCGGTGCTTGTTGGTGATCACTAACTCATAGTGTTTAGGAGCTTGTGTAAAAATGACATCTGTGTTACCAGCAGAGTAAGTTTCCACTAGTGTAGCATCAGTATTTTCCAGTTGACTACGAACCAAAGCTGAGTGGCTACGAGTTGTATTGATTAATTTCATAATTTTCCTCCTCAATTTCTTATAGGTCTATTATAGCACTAAACTAGGAGTGAGACTAGTCTTGCTGTGATTTTTTCCACATTTCGATACCCCATTTATGACTTCCTCGCTTGAGTTTTTCAATAGCCGTATCAACTGGAAACCAAGCAATATGGTTAAAATCCTCAAGTGGTTGACTAATTTCTTTAAAAGAAGTGACCTCATAGATGTATGCAGGATTGTAAAAATATTTATCACGATGGCTAGAGTAAAAATACTCGTCAGCTTGTCCATAATATTGTCCAAGAGTTGCTGAAAAACCAAGTTCTTCAAGTAATTCACGTTCAAGGGCTGAAAAATGATCTTCATTTTCTTCGATTTCGCCTCCAGGTAGAAACCAGGCACCGTTAGGAGCTTGAACTAAAATAATCTGATCTTTAGTTAGGTTGGGAATGACCGCATAAACACCATAGCGGTTATGATAACTGACCTGCTCAATTTTTTCACCGAAAGTTGGATTCATGATAATTCTCCTTTCACAGTATTATACTATAAAAGTTAGCGCTTGCCTAATGAAATTGTTTGAAAATTGAAAAAAGAGTAAGAAAAATCTTACTCTTTTTAGTTATCTTCAGATTTTTTAGAAGATTTAATCATAATATGCCCATTGCTGGTCATCACGGCTTTGAGTTGTCTTTCACTAGGATTTTCAAGGTAGAAGTCAGTAATAGCATCTTCAATATGATCCTGAATGGTACGACGGAGTGGTCTTGCTCCCATTTTAGGATCATAGCCGAGATCAACTAGCTTTTCTTTTACTTTATCGGTCACTTCAAGATGAATATCGTTAGCTGATAAACGCTCATTGACATTAGCTAGCATAAGATCAACAATTTGCAGTAAATTGTCTTTGCTGAGAGGTTGAAATTCAATAATCCCATCAAAGCGGTTCATAAATTCTGGACTAAAGAAATCACCTAGTTGGTTCATCACAGAGCTAGTTCGTCCTTCGCGTGCGGCTCCAAATCCAACAGATGCTTCAACTTTGCCTGTTCCAGCGTTTGAGGTCATAATAATAATGGTATCCTTGAAGCTTACTGTTCGTCCTTGACCGTCTGTTAAACGGCCATCATCCAAGACTTGTAAAAACATGTGCATCACATCAGGATGTGCTTTTTCAACCTCGTCAAGTAAGATGAGAGAATATGGATTGCGGCGAACTTTTTCAGTTAATTGTCCTGCTTCATCATAACCAACATAACCAGGAGGAGCTCCAACCAGTTTGGCAACAGCATGTTTTTCCATATATTCACTCATGTCAAAACGAATCATGCTATCAGCAGAACCAAATAGCTCAATTGCGAGCTGTTTGGAAAGCTCAGTTTTTCCAACTCCAGTTGGTCCTACAAAAAGGAAACTACCAATAGGACGATTAGGAGAACCTAGTCCAACACGATTACGACGGATGGCTTTTGCAATTTTATCAACGGCGGTATCTTGACCGATGACGTGAGCTTTCAAATCTTCTGCCAGATTGACCAACTGAGTTTGTTCTTTTTCCTTAAGATCACCAACAGGGATATTCGTTTTTTGCTCTACAATGGCTTCGATAGTTTTTTCTGTAATAATAGGAACATCTTGTTCGTCAATTTTAGCATTTTGTAGTTCTTTATACTTGGCAATTTGATCACGGAAGTAAGCTGCACGCTCATAATCTTCATCACGTGTTGCTTGAGCTTTAAGATTTTCAGCTTCAATTAAACGTTGATCGATTTCTTTAGGGTCCACAAAATTAAGGGTCAAGTTTAATTTTGAGCCAGCTTCATCTAATAGGTCGATAGCTTTATCTGGTAAGAAGCGGTCTTGAATGTAGCGGTTTGAAAGAATAGCAGCAGCTTGAATGGCCTCGTCAGTGTACTTAACATGGTGATAATCTTCGTATTTTTTTTGAATGCCTTTTAAAATTGTAATAGTTTCTTCAACACTTGGTTCATCTACTTTTACAGGCTGCATACGTCGTTCCAGTGCAGCGTCTTTTTCAATGATGCGGTATTCATTGAGAGTAGTTGCTCCCACCATTTGAAGCTCACCACGAGCTAAAGCAGGTTTTAAAATGTTACCGGCATCCATATTACCTTCGCTTGTACCCCCTGCTCCAACAATTTCATGGATTTCATCAATAAAGAGGATAACATCTTGACGGCGACGAATCTCATCCATTAATTTTTGCATGCGCTCTTCAAATTGTCCACGAATACCTGTTCCTTGAACTAAACTAACGACATCCAAACGAATCACTTTTTTAGCTTGAAGTTTTTGAGGAACATCACCATCGATAATCTTTTGAGCTAATCCTTCAACAACAGCCGTCTTCCCAACACCAGGTTCTCCAATGAGAACAGGGTTATTTTTAGTACGACGGTTTAAAATTTCAATGACACGAATAATCTCCTCGTCACGTCCAATAACAGGATCAATATTACCTTTACGAGCAATCTCTGTGACATCAATTCCAAATTCGTCTAGCAGGCCTTTTTCTTGAGGTTGTGAGTTAGGACGGGGACCATTGGTAAAACCGCCATTCCCACCACCAGGTCCTCTTTGACCAGCTTGCGTGTCGGGAGTTTTAGGGCGATTAGGAGTATTAAAGGCTCTAAAATTATTTAAATCTCCAAAGAAATCATCAAAAAACGGATCCATACTATCTTGGGCTGTTTGTCCATTTAGTCCGCCTAAAATCGTTTGGCTGGGATCGGTCTTCATAATTTGGTAACAATTTTGACAGAGGTCAATTTGTTTTTGTTGTCCGTTAATATTTGTATAGAGGTGAATGGTAGAATCATTCATTTTGCAATTTTGACACAGCATATCTTTTCCTCGATTTCTATCTAGATTTCAGACCAGATGACTTTTTTTGGTCAAACTTGGTCAAATATAAGTTCATTATAGCACTAAAGCTGTTAAAAGACAATTTTTGAGCATGATTTTATAAAATTATAAAAATAAAGTTTACATTTATGAATAATTATACTAAAATAGTATAAAAATACAAAAAAGAGGTAAACCAATGGCACAGTCATTTTTAAAAGAGATTGATTTTACAAAAGAAGAATTATTGCATTTCATCAAAAAGTCTGAGGAATTTAAACAACTCAAAAAAAATAAGGTTCCTCATCGTTACCATGAGGGCTTGAACATTGCTTTGATTTTTGAAAAGGCTTCAACCCGTACACGCTCTGCCTTTACGGTGGCAGGTCAGGATTTGGGAATGGCTGTCACTTATTTAGGAGCAGGGGAGATTCAATTGGGTCAAAAGGAGTCTGTTGAAGATACGGCTAAGGTTTTAGGGTCTATGTTTGATGGGATTGAATATCGTGGGTTTAAACAAGAGGATGTTGAAACGCTGGCTCAATACTCAGGTGTACCTGTTTGGAATGGTCTGACAGATGAGTGGCATCCTACACAGATGATTGCTGATTTTTTAACCATTAAAGAGGTCTTTGGGCATTTGGAAGGCTTGCATTTGGCTTATTTGGGAGATGGACGTAATAATATGGCTAATTCGCTTTTGGTCACTGCAGCCAAGCTAGGTCTAGATATTTCTATCATTGCCCCTAAGAGTCTACAGCCTGATAGGGAAGTTCTTGCTATTGCCAAACAACACCAAACAGGGGGACAGATCACGGTTACAGATGATGTTGAAGCGGTTAAGGGAGCTGATATTCTCTATACTGATGTCTGGGTATCCATGGGAGAAGAGGTGGACTTTAAGGAGCGTATTGATTTGCTGATGCCTTACCAGATCAACGCTGAGCTTTTAGAAAAAGTAGAGAACAAAGACGCTATTGTTTTACATTGTTTGCCAGCTTTTCATGATACTAAGACGCAGATTGGTCAAGAACTTTATGACAAATATGGGTATGAGGCTTTAGAGATAACAGATGACGTTTTTAAAACTTACAGTCCATATATCTTCCAAGAAGCAGAAAATCGCATGCACTCGATTAAGGCTATTATGCATGAAACACTAAAAAATAGCTAAAAATAAGGGCTTTGCTTGTTAGAATCCCTAGTTTTATGATAAAATAGAGTTGTCTATAAAACGATTAGAGGAGAAAAGATAAGATGGAATCACATTTAGTGAGAATTATTAACCGCCTTGAATTAATGGCGACAGATGGCGGAAACTTGAAACGCAATTTTGAGCGTGATGGTGTTGTTGTCGCAGAGGTTGCATTTAACAATGATCCAGAAAATGGACCAGTGTTTACCCTTCGTGATATGGAAGCGCGTGAATCTTACACATTTGATAGCATTGATTTAATTGCTATGGAAATTTATGACCTACTTTATTAAGATATAGAAAAAGTCCCAGAGCTAGCTCTGGGACTTTCAGACTGAAGACAAACATCTCGATTGATGTTTGTCTTTTTCTGTTTATTGGTCTGATAGTCCGTCTTTTTGCCAGCATAGTAGTTATTTGTGCAAAATAAAAAGGCTTCCCTGCCCTCATTCTTACCAATTTCTTTAGATTTAAACACGCCAAAGTCAGTCCAACTTTATCTTCCATTTTGGACTTGCCTTTCTCTCTTGTATAACGAAGATTGTGGTACTCTTTGGCCGTCCCAAAGAGACGTTCAATGGTTTCTTTCCGCTTCTGGTAGAGCTCCTTCATGCCTTTCTTGTGCCGAATCTCTTCACAGGTTTCTAAAGCCTCTTTCCAAATGTGTCGAGTTACCACTTTCTGCTTGTTCTTGCTCTCTGTACAAATGGATAAGAGTGGACAAGTAGCACAGATAGCTGGATCACTCTTATATTCCCGATAACCTTCCCTGGTTGTAGTGCGGTAGGTTAAGACCTGATTCTCAGGACAGATATAACAGTCATAGTATTCATCATAAACAAAATCCTTCGAGCGCAGTTTTCCCTTCTTTCCTTTCGGTCGTGTATAAGGGGAAACTGGCGTAATCTCTTGTTCTAGGAGGAAGCGAGCGATACTTGGGGTCTTATAGCCAGAATCGGCAATGAGAAAGCTAGGTTGAAAGGGCTGGAGTTTAGCGAAGAGTGCAGGAAAGGCCTGGCTGTCATGGACATTGCCATCCTCCACGCTATAAGCCACAGCCCAACCATGCTTATCACAAGCAACCTGAGCTGTATAAGCGAATACTTCCTTATGGTCCCCCTTATGAAACCAACCACTTTCAGGGTCGGTTGTAGAAATTTTCTTAGCGACGGGCTCCGGCTCTTTTGCGGGCCCTAGCGGCTTTTTTGCGTGCTTCACTCTGTCTCTATTGATTTCAATTTCTAGTTGCTCACTCATAAACTTGGCTTGCTTTTCGACTTCGCGGTTGATGAATTTACGGTTATTCGCCGCAGCCTTGATATGGGTACCGTCAATGAAAATTTCTGTTGGATCTATGAAGCCTGCATTGACACAGAGACCTAAGATATGGGTGAAAATGCCTTCAATAACCTGTCTATCTTGGAAACGACGGACATAATTCTTTCCGTAGGTAGTGAAATGAGGCACCTTATCATCCAGTCGAAGACCAAGAAACCAACGGTAGGCAGTGTTTACTTCAATTTCCTTAATGGTTTGACGCATGGAGCGAATACCGAAGAGACACTGAAGGATTGGAATTTTAATGAGCAGAACAGGGTCAAGACTAGGACGCCCTGTTTCATCGCTATAGCTATCTGCGACTAAGTCATAGATAAAGGAAAAGTCAATAGCTTCCTCTATTTGACGAAGGAGATGATTTTGAGGAACAAGGTCATCTAAACTGTAGAAACCAAATTGACCGCGATTGTAGTCTGGGTTTTCTTTGTGTAACATAGCGATTCTCCCTCTACTTATTAACTGGATTCCTATCTCTATTATATTACTTTACGCATGAAAAAGCCGTTAGAATTAAAATTCTAACGACTTTGTCTTCATTCTGAAAGTCCCAGAGCTAGCTCTGGGACTTTTTCTATATCTTAATAGGATAAAGGCTTGGAATTTTCCAAGCCTTATGATTTTATTTAACAGAACCACCTGTAATGCCTTCAACGTAGTATTTTTGCATGAACATAAATAGCAAGGTGATTGGAATAGCGATAAGAACAGATCCTGCGGTAAAGGACATAAACCAGTCATTGATGGTATCTTGTTGCAACATGGAGAAGAGTCCAATAGCAACGGTGTATTTATTAGTAGCATCGCCAAGAATAACTTTAGCAAAAATGAAGTCCATCCAAGGTGCGATAAAGGCCATCAAAGCAGTGTAAACAATAATTGGTTTTGAGAGTGGTAGTGTAATCTTGAAGAAAATGTCAAGACGTGTTGCCCCATCGATCATTGCTGACTCATCCAGTGAGTAGGGGATGGTGTCAAAGAAACCTTTTGCAATATAGAAGCCTAAAGCTGCTCCTGAAGAGTAAACAAGAACTAAGGCTGTTAAAGTTTGGTCAAGGTTAAGGGCTTTTAAAATATAATAGACAGCAATCATACTCATAAAGCCAGGGAACATATTAAGTACAAGAGCTAGCTTTAAAAAGCCATTTCTGTGTTTAAATTTGATTCGACTAAGAGAGTAGGCCATAGCAACAGTAATAAATGTTGAAATAACACAACTAGCTAAGGCAACGATAAAGGTATTTAAGAACCAACGTCCAAAAGGAAAAGAGCTATCTGTAAAGAGTTGAACGTAGTTATCTAAAGTAAAGGTTTTAGGGATGAAGTAAGGGACATAAGCTGTTCCTTCACCACGAAAACTGGTCAAAACTACCCATACAATCGGAAAAAGCCAAATGATGGATAAGACTGTTAGAAGTGTATAAACAAAAGCTAAATTTAATCGTTTTTTATTTTGCATTATTTGGCTACTCCTTCTTTGTAAGATGCTGTTCTAGTATAAGCTAAAAGACTGAAGATAGCAGATAGAACAAAGATGAGGATTCCGACAACTGAGGCGATGTTGTAATCAGCAGCAGTGACGGTCAGGTTATACAACCAAGTTACTAAAAGATCAGTTGAACCTGCTTGGTAGTATTCAGAGTTAGTTGGTCCACCTTGTGTAAGAAGGTAGATGACGTTGAAGTTGTTGATGTTTCCGATAAATTGTTGGATGAGCGTTGGTGTCATGATCAACAGAATTTGAGGGAAAGTGATGGATTTAAAGATTTGGAATTTGCTTGCCCCATCAATTTCAGCAGCTTCAATTTGTTCGCTAGGAAGGTTCATGATGATCCCCGTAGCAACTAACATAGTAACTGGGATTCCGACCCACATATTGACAAAAATGATAGAGAATTTAGCCCAAATTGGGTCTGAGAGAAATGGAAGCGCGTGTTTAATCAAGCCCATATTCATCAACAGTGCATTAAGTGGTCCTTCATCGTTAAGAAGGTTACGCATGATTAAGAGTGAGATGAATTGGGGCACTGCCATGGTGATAACAAAAATGGTTCGCCATACTTTTTTCCCTTTGAGCCCTTTAGTGTTAATAAGAAGAGCTAAAACGATACCAAAAAAGAAGTTCGTAACGGTAGCAAATACTGCCCAAATTAAAGTCCAAGATAAAACTGGGAAGAAGGTTCCAGCCATACGGCCAGTAAAGATATTTCCGAAATTGGTTAATCCGACCCAATCAAAAAGTGATTTAGGTGGGAGGTGATTGTGGTCATAATTGGTAAAGGCAAGAGTGACCATATAAATAAGAGGGAGGATGGTAAAGAGCAAGACCCCTAAAAGAGGAATAGCCATTAAGGTCATATGGAAACGTCCATTGGCTAACGTTTTAAGATCCTCTTTGAAGCTTGGTGCAGGCTCTCCTTCGCGTTTTAAGACATAGAGATTGCGCGCACTCTTTAAGTTACACCAGTAAATGTACGCAAATATTGCACAAAAGATGAGTGATGCCAGCCCAAAAATGAGAAGGAGCATGGAGTTGTCACCTTCTACGGCAACTTGCATTTTAATCCCATCGATTTCTTTTGTGACCATTCCTTGAGATTTTGTACCAAGGGTGATCAGACCTTTGATACTTGGAATAATTTGGCTAAAGAAAGCGATAAGAAACAAGATTTGGCTAGATAAGAATAAACTTCCTTTCACAATTTGCTTATTAGCAAAGTTAGCAAATCCCATCACAAGAAAAGATAACTTGGTTTCTAGTCCACCTTTTTGAAAGGCTTCTTTGACAGAAACAGAATCAAATAGATAATTATTATTCATTTATGCCTCCAAATGATAATTAGTAGTTAATGTCTTCTAAAATCATCAAATAGTGAGAATCTTAGAAGACATTGGCTACTAACCAATAAATAAAATCGGTGAGGAGATCACTCCCCTCACCAACTTACAAGATTATTTTGTATTAGCAATATCTTCATCGAATTGTTTAAGTTTATCGAGGTAGTTGCTTTCTTTAATTTTACCATTGTAAGTATCGCTTAGGATAGCTGCACTTTCTGTCCAGAATGTTGACATTTGACTAAGTTTAGGCATAACAACTGTGTAGTCTGAAGATGATGCCATTTGTGTTACAGCTTGAGCTAGGATATTGTTTTGAACGTCACTTGATTCTTGTACTTCTTTGTTTGAAGGGACAATGTTACGTGTTTCAAACTGATTTTTTTGGCTTTCTGCACTTGTTAAGGCTGCTGCAAGTTTATAGCTAGCTGCGATACGTTTTGTGTCTGTTCCAGCAGGCGCTTGGTTAACGGCGTAGAGTTTCACACCAAGGAAGGCTTTTTGTTGGACTTCTTTATCACCGATAGTAATTTTTGGATAAACAGCAACACCGAGGTTTTCAGCACCAACGGCTTTGACAGCAGCATCATAATCCCATGGACCTGATTCGATAGCAGCAACAGATCCATCACCAAATTTAGACATAACGTTGTTAGCATCAAGGTTAACAAAACCAGAGTTGTCTTTTTGAGCAGCAATCCATTTGAGAACAGAAACACCTGCTTCATTACCCCAGTTTGTTCCTTTTGGATCTTCACCAGATTCACCAAATAGAGTATCACCTACAGACATGAAGAGTGGCCCTGTGACATAGGCATTCATTTGTTTAAAGGTTGCACCAAATGTTGCTTTAGATGTAATGGTTTCGTATGATTTTACATCTTCTTCAGAAAGTTTTGTTTTGTTGTAGAAGAGAACTTGTGATTCAACACCAAATGGGAACGCATAAGTTTTTCCTTTGTATTGCGCACCAAGAAGGGCTTGTTCTGTATCATTTTTCTCGATAGCTTCAGCGTATTGTTCTGGGATTTCTTGGATAACGCCAGATTCAACGAGTTGTCCAAGTTGATCGTGTGGTAGTGAGAAAACATCAGCAGCTTTAGAAGGATCTTTTTTCACGTTTTCTTGTGCTTTGGAATCATTTGATTCGATAATCTTAACTTTGATTCCTTTATTTTCTTTTTCAAACTGCTTAACAGTATCTTGATAAGATTTTTTAGCTCCAGTTGGAACCCAAAGTTTGATAGTAGTTGTATCTGCAGCCTCAGCTTTAGGAGCATTAGCAACAAGAGCTGCACCAGCAGCAAGTGAAAGAACAGCTGTGCTTACAAGCACTTTTTTCCAAGATTTCATACTTTTCTCCTCCAAAATGGGATATAATTTATTTACAAGACTATTATGCAATCGTTTGCAAAAAAAATCAAGTACTTTTGCAATATTTTTTTATTTTTTTTTAAAACCCAAATTTCAAGTTGAAGTTAGCCACCCAAAAGAAATTCACTTGGCGACTTGTAGTCCAAGCATTTTTTAGGGTAGTTATTAATCCAATTTTCGATAAAAGCGACTTCTTTCGGAGTCGTTTTCTTGGTTCCTTTAGGTAACCATCTCCGAATCAATCGATTATGGTTTTCATTTGAACCTCTTTCCCATGAAGAGTAGGGATGTGCATAGTAGATATGTTCCTCAGGAAACACTTCAACCAATCGACTAAATTCCGAACCATTATCTGCAGTTATTGATAAAATATGATACTCAGCTATTAGTAACCTAAGTGCCTGATTGACAGATTCAGCAGTTTTATTTGGAATTAATCTTATGATTTGGTGTCTACTTCGTCGGTCGGTTAAGACTAAAAGACACTGATTTTTCGCTCTGGTTAGTAGAACTGTATCAATTTCATAATGACCGTTTTCCAATCGAAGATTGATGACCTCCGGTCGCTCTTCAATTGATTTACCAGCTGGCTTAAAGTTCGGACTGGCTTGCTTCTTGACAGCTTTCCATTTTCTAGGATAAAGCATATCCGCTTTTGTCAAACCTAAATGACCATTATGAAACCAATAGTAGATAGTTGAAATACCAACTTTCACTTGCTTCTTCTTAACCATCATTTCAGGCGAAAATTTTTGCTTATGATAGTGTAAAATCTTCTCTTTCATTTCTTTCGTTAGGATTATCTTTTTAACCGACCGTTTTCGATTGGATTGGTAAACAGTTTGTGCATAATCAGCAGAATAAACTTTCTTGTAGACCCCTTTTCGCACTTGTTGTAAGGTTGTCCCACGCTTGATTTCATTATGAATTGTTTGAGGAGCCTTTCCAAGCAAGCCTGCAATTTCACGATTGGACTTATTTTCAAGTTTCCACCGCTCAATCAAGCGACGGTTATCTATTGTCAAATGTTTCCCTTTTGGTGTATAATACTTTTGCATCTCTGTGCCTTTCCTTGTGTTTGTGGTGAACAACAAGTATAGCACAGAGGTGTTTTCTTATACCTTACATCAGATTTCATTTGACAACAGGAACCCTTGAAGCTGTTTTTTCAGCTAAACCAAGGCTATGATTAGCCTTGGGCACCTAGCCTAACAGCTTCAAGCCTGTTATCAAATGAAATCATCAACTTACTCAAACATAGTGAAACATCTAATTCTTGACTAAGGTAAGGTGGCTAACTTCATTATAGAACTTTCGATTTTTTTTTAAAATAGGGTTAATTCACCACTAAAATGTCTTACATAGTATGCAAACAAAGAACAAACGTTTGCATAAAATTCTTGATTTTTCATAAAAAAGGTGTAGAATGAAAAATGAATTGAAAGAATAAAGGAGAGATTTATGCAAAAGAAATGGTGGCATCAAGCTGTAATTTATCAAATCTATCCTAAGAGTTTTAGAGATACCAATGGCGATGGTATCGGAGATCTTCAAGGGATTATTAGTAAGTTAGATTATTTGGACTATTTAGGGATTACTGCTATCTGGTTATCCCCAGTTTATCAGAGTCCAATGGATGATAACGGCTATGATATTTCTGACTATGAAGCTATTGCACAAGAATTTGGTTCTATGGCCGACATGGAGATGCTACTAACAGAATCAAGACGTCGTGGTATTCGTATTATTATGGATTTAGTGGTCAACCATACCTCAGATGAGCACGCTTGGTTTATAGAAGCAAAGGCCAATCCGTCTGGTCCAGAAAGAGAATATTATATTTGGAGAGATGAGCCTAATGCTTTGGATTCTATCTTTGGAGGCTCTGCTTGGGAATATGATGATGCTTCGGGACAGTACTATCTTCATTTTTTTAGTAAAAAACAGCCTGATTTAAATTGGGAAAATCCATTTCTTCGTCAGAAAATATATGATATGATGAATTTTTGGATTGATAAGGGAATTGCAGGTTTTCGAATGGATGTGATTGATATGATCGGTAAAATCCCTGACCGGTTGATAGCTAATAACGGTCCAAAACTTCATGATTACCTAAAGGAGATGCATTCACAGACGCTTTGTGGGAAAGATTTGTTAACTGTTGGTGAAACCTGGGGAGCGACACCTGATATCGCAAAACAATATTCCAAACAAGAAAATCATGAGTTGTCAATGGTCTTTCAATTTGAACACATTGGCTTACAACATGAAGAAGGTAAAGACAAGTGGTCGTACACAGATCTTGATGTTTCTCGTCTAAAATCTATTTTAAGCAAGTGGCAGACAGATTTAGGTGTGACAGAGGGATGGAATTCACTTTTTTGGAATAACCATGATTTGCCTAGGGTGCTGTCGATTTGGGGAAATAGTGGAGTTTACCGAGAAAAGTCTGCGAAAGCCTTGGCTATCTTGTTGCACTTGATGAGAGGGACGCCTTATATTTATCAAGGAGAAGAAATAGGGATGACCAATTATCCCTTTGAAAACTTAGATCAAATAAATGATTTAGAATCTCTTCATTTTGCCAAGGAAGCTAGCACAAAGGGGATTAGCCAAGAAGCTATTTTGGATGCTATTCGAGTTGTAGGACGGGATAATGCAAGGACCCCGATGCAGTGGGATACTACTGAGAATGCTGGTTTTTCAAATGGAAAGCCTTGGTTAGCTGTTAACCCTAATTATAAAAATATCAATGTCGCCAAAGCTCTGGCGGATAAATCATCTATTTTTTATACCTATAAAGCTTTGGTTGATTTGAGAAAAACACAAGATTGGTTGGTAGAAGCAGATTATGAGCTTCTGACCACAGCAGATAATGTTTTTGCTTATTTAAGAAAAAATGAGGAGAAGACTTACTTGGTTGTGGTCAATCTATCAGATGAAAGCCAAAGCTTCTCATCAAGATACGATATGGTGTCAGAGGTGATCGCTAATAGACCTTACCCTAAAACCTTAAAAAAAGTTGATTTAGAACCTTGGGATGCTTTTTGTGTAGAGGTAGAGTAGATGAAACAGGATTGGTACCAATCAGCAGTTGGATATGAAATTTATCCAAGAAGTTTTTGTGATAGTAATGGTGATGGAATCGGTGATATCAAGGGTATCATTTCAAAGCTAGCTTACTTAAAAGATCTAGGGATTGATTTTATATGGATAACACCGATGTATGCCTCACCTAATGTCGATAATGGTTATGATATCTCGGATTACTATGCTATCAATCCTGAGTATGGAACTTTAGAAGATGTCAAGGACTTGATTCAACAAGCTCATGAAATGGGGATAAAGGTATTGTTTGATTTAGTGGTCAATCATACATCAGATCAACATCCTTGGTTTCGGGATGCTAAATCCTCAAAAACCAGTCCTTACCGAGATTTTTACCATTGGAAAAAGGGAAAAGACAATCGTCCTCCTAATGATTGGATAGGATTTTCAGGTTTATCGACTTGGACCTACGATGCGTTAACTGATGAATATTATTTTCATTTATTTGATCAGAAACAACCTGATTTGAATTGGAAAAATCCCAAACTAAGACAAGCGATTTATGATATGATACGATTTTGGTTGGAGTTAGGGATTGATGGCTTTAGAATAGATGCTATTAGCCATATTCAAAAGGCAAATTGGGATGTAAAACTTCAAGATTCAAAGGGAGATGGAGCTTATCAACCCTTTATGAATGTTTCAGGGATTGAAGTCTATCTCTCTGATATGAAGGCGATTTATGAAGAGTATGATGCCTTGACAGTTGGTGAGGCAAGTGGTGTCTCTAGTCAAGAGGCTCCTAAATGGACTGGTCGTAATGGTTATATGACCATGCTGTTTGAATGGGAGCATAATTACCGTTTTGAAACAGGCAAAGGAGATGTTTTCAAATTTATTGAGATTTTAGACCGTTGGCAAGTAGATATGCAAGAGCAGGGGTGGTTGGGCTTATACTTAGAAAATCATGACCTCCCTAGAATTGTTGATACCTTTGGTGATGGGAGTGAGGATTCTGCAAAAGCCTTTGCGGTAGCTTACTTTTGTTTAAGGGGGACACCTTTTATCTACCAAGGACAAGAAATTGGTACGACAAATGGTGATTTTAAAAGCTTGGAAGAGTTCAATGAACCTAAAATGAAGCGACGTTATGAAAGTTATCGTCAGCTTTTAACAGATAAAGAGGCTTTTGAGCGAGCTAAAGCTTGGAGTAAGGATAATGCTAGAACACCGATGCAATGGGATGCTAGTTGCTATGCTGGTTTTTCTACAGTAAAACCGTGGCTAAGAGTGAATCGTCAATATAGAGAAAAAAATGTCGCTTTAGCCAAAAAGGATGAGCAATCTGTATTTTATCTTTATAAGAATTTGATCAACCTACGTCATCATTCTCAGGCAATAGCAGTCGGAAACTATCAGCGTATCCTAGTAGGACATGAGGCTGTCTTTGTCTATCAGCGGCAAAGTCAAACAGAATCGTGTTTAATCTTAGTGAATTTAATAGCTGAGAAAGTCTCGATTTCTATGCCTAAAGTGATAAGAGATAAAAATTGGCGACTAGTATTGTCGTCTGAAAAAGAGAGGCTGAAGTTTAAGAAAAGCCTGTCATTACCAGCATATTTTTATGCTGTTTATCAAATATGAAAAAATAAAGAGGTGAGTTATGGAACAATTGGAGAGATTAGACGAAATTATAGCAAATATCAAATCTATCAAGGGTGCACAAGCCCTTATTGGAATTGGAACCACAGGCAGTGATAGAGAGAGAATGGATGATTATTCCGATCTTGATTTTTTTGTCATAGCTGAGAAAGATGAAAAACCAGACTTGTTAGATCAGCTGGATTGGTTGGAGACTCCAACGGCTAGCTTGGTTTTTTCATTTAAAAATACGCCAGATGGCTATAAAGTTCTTTATTCAGATGGCATCTATGTTGAGTTTGCTATTTTTACTGAAAAAGAGTATCAGGAGGTTCCTCTGGCTTGTGATAAGGTCTTATGGAGTCGAGAAGAGATTAGTTTAAAAGGTAAGCATGACCCTGTGCGAACGAATCCTGACTGGTATTTTAATGAAGCAATTACCAATTTATATGTTGCAAAAATGCGTGTTCTTCGTGGTGAGGTGATTTCAGCTCACTATTACTTGGATCATGCTGTAGATGATATTATGACAGGGATTACCCTTAGTCAAGAAAGTCTGCATAAAGAGTCCATTGACTGGGCAAATCCTGCTCGTCGATTTGAAAAGCATTTTCCTGCAGAAGCTGCTGTGGTTGATGAGATTTTTGCCAATTCTACTAAAGTAGGCATTAAGTTAGCCTTCAAGCTTCTTGAAAATTATATTGAGATTAATAAAGAGTTGGAAAGTCTTATTAATGATTTTTAATAGAGTTTATCCTTGAACTTCTTAACTTGATATGTCAAAATATAACGAGATAAAATGAAAGGAGGATAGAAATGGTTACGATAAAAGATGTAGCAGAAAGAGCAGGAGTGAACCCCTCGACTGTCAGTCGTGCTTTAAAGGATAGCTCTGCCATCTCTCAAAAAACCAAAGATAGAGTGAAAAAAGCCATGGATGAACTTGGCTATGTTCCGAATGTAGCCGCAAAGATGTTAGCATCAGGCTTGACGCGCTCTGTTGGTGTGATTTTGCCTCCTCTAACAAAAGACCGTGTTGCTCAGCCTTTTTTCATGGAGATTTTAACGGTCATCAATAATGAAGCTAAAAAACGCTCCTTTACTGTTTCTATTGCCACTGCCAGCACAGTGGAAGAATTAACTGAGCATGTTGAGTTAATGTACAAGCAACGACGTGTTGATGGCTTCATTGTTTTATACTCTCAAAAAGATGATACTGTTCGCGAGTATCTGACAGCGCAGAATATTCCGTTTGTTGTGGTGGGTGAGCCAGAAGAGCTGGGAAATGAAATCACTTATATTGATAATGATAACCAGTTAATGGGGAGAACAGCTGTTGATGTTTTGATAGAAAATGGACATGATAAGATTTTATTTGTCACAGATGATTTAAATAGTCAAGTCTTTTCAGAGCGTTATTTAGGTTATCAGATTGAAATGACTAAAAGAGGACTGGTAGCAGAATATCCGATCTTATTTGATAAGGAAGATGCTCTTAGCTTAGATGCCTTTAAGTCTCTATTAGATAAGACTGAGGCAACTGCTTTGGTGGTTGTCGATGATATGTTGTCTGTCCGTGTGATTCAATTTTTATCTTTTTATGATATTAACGTCCCACATGATGTGTCGATTGTTTCTTTTAACAATTCATCTTATGCAAAAATTATTCATCCTTACTTAACCACTTTTGATATCAATATTCCTCAACTGGGTAAGGCGAGTTTAGCACGTCTATTAGATAAACTAGATGTGAGTAAAGATGAAAATGAAAAGGTTATTGTTCCTTTTAAATTGAAAAAAAGAGAGAGTGTTAGAAACTTAAAAAAATAGTAAAACCCTTGATTTTTCGGGGGGGGGTGCTATAATACTCCTATATCAGACGCGAGGGTATTCATCGTCTGATAGCAGTTTGGGCTCCTTTTTCTGACAAGGTATTGCCCCTAAAAAGTTTAATTTCCCATTGCAATACTTCTATTCCCCATAGTGAAAAAGGAGTTAAAAAGGTTGAACAGGCTGTTCAGCCTTTTTATTTTAGGGGTTTTAGTTAGCTTGGGTTGTATTTTTATGCATTTTTTATTATAATAGATTCACACATTTTTAGAGGAGTTAGTAATTTAAATGGATTTTTCATTTTTGCCTAAGTATTGGGCTTATTTTAACTACGGCGTTGTCGTGACCATCTTGATTTCTGCCTTTGTGGTTTTCTTTGGAACTATCATTGGTGTCTTGGTGGCTCTTGCTAAACGTAGTAATATTAAAGTATTGGACTGGTTAGTGAGTTTTTATGTTTGGGTTTTTCGTGGCACACCGATGGTGGTTCAAATTATGATTTCTTTTGCTTGGATGAAATTTCATAATTTACCCACTATTCCGTTTGGTGTTTTAGATATGGATTTTTCTCGCTTATTACCTGGGATGATTATTTTATCACTCAATAGTGGAGCTTATATTTCAGAAACAGTTCGTGCGGGGATTGATGCTGTGCCTAAAGGACAGCTTGAAGCAGCTTATTCTTTGGGGATTCGCCCTAAAAATGCTATGCGCTATGTTATCTTGCCACAAGCTCTTAAAAATATCCTTCCAGCACTTGGTAATGAATTTGTGACAATTATTAAAGATAGTTCGCTTCTTCAAACCATTGGGGTCATGGAGTTGTGGAATGGTGCTCAATCTGTTGTAACAGCAACCTATCTACCGATCGAACCGTTATTATTTGCAGCCTTCTACTATTTGATTGTAACGACTGTTATGTCTGCAATTATCAAGCGTTTTGAAAACCGTTTAGGGCAAGGAGAGAAAAAATAATGTCAGAAGCAATTATTAGCATTAAAGACCTCCACAAGTATTTTGGAGACAATGAAGTGTTAAAGGGAATTGACCTTGATATTTCAAAAGGAGAGGTTGTCGTCATCATCGGTCCGTCAGGATCTGGTAAATCTACTTTTCTGCGTACCATGAACCTTCTTGAAGTCCCAACAAAAGGAACAGTAACCTTTGAAGGAGTTGATATCACTGACAAGTCAAATGATATCTTTAAGATGCGTGAAAAGATGGGAATGGTTTTTCAACAGTTTAACCTCTTTCCCAATATGACCGTTTTAGAAAATATCACTTTATCACCGATTAAAACAAAAGGCATTCCGAAAGAAGAGGCGGAGAAAAAGGCTTATGCCTTACTAGAAAAGGTAGGCTTAAAGGACAAAGCTGCTGCTTATCCAGCTAGCCTCTCAGGAGGACAACAGCAACGTATTGCGATTGCACGTGGCTTAGCGATGGATCCAGATGTTCTTTTATTTGATGAGCCAACCTCAGCTCTTGATCCTGAAATGGTAGGAGAAGTCTTGGGTGTCATGCAAGATTTGGCTAAGTCAGGGATGACGATGGTAATTGTCACTCACGAGATGGGCTTTGCGCGTGAAGTGGCGGATCGTGTGATCTTTATGGATGGCGGTTATATTGTTGAAGATGGGACACCAAAAGAAATCTTTGATGCTACTAAGGAAGCACGAACTAAAGATTTCCTAAGTAAAGTATTATAAATCAATAATGATTCCAATATGAAAAATATGACAGATAAGGATGTTTATCTGTCTTTTTATGTGCTATAATGATGAAAAATTACTACAAAGAAAGGGTGAAAGATAGTTGTTATTAATAGATGCCAAAGTTGATGTGGATTATCAAGTTCAGCATATTGATTTAAACGAGGAAAGTTGTAGGCATTTGGCGACTATGGGTTTAAAGCAGGGGACTCACTTGAAATTAGTCGCCAAAACCAAATCAAATGCTATTGTCATGGTTAAAGGAGCTAGGCTTGCTTTTGATAATGCTATCTTGGAGCGAGTAAGTGTTGTGCTTTACGAGGGAGAAGGGCAGCTGATATCGTTAGCTGACTTACCTGTTGGTCACTTTGCCTATGTCAAAGAGATCAATACTGTTGGAGAAGCGAAACGACGGTTGATGGATATGGGCTTGACCAAGCATACGAAGATCTGTCTTAGAAAGGTTGCCCCTTTAGGTGATCCGATTGAAATTAGTCTGCGAGGTTATGAATTAACGCTTCGTAAATCAGAAGCTCAGTTGATTACAGTGGTTGAGGAGGAATAAGAAAAATGGAAATCGCCTTGATTGGAAATCCGAACTGTGGGAAGACCTCTTTGTTTAACCTCATGACAGGAAATCGGCAGCGTGTGGGAAACTGGCCTGGTGTGACGGTTGAAAGAAAATCTGGTACTTACAAATCTGATAAGAGCTTAGCCATTCAAGATTTACCAGGAATCTATTCGATGTCGCCCTACTCACCAGAGGAATTAGTAGCTAGAGATTATCTGTTGAGCCATGAGGCAGACGCTATTTTAAATATTGTTGACAGCACAAATTTGGAGCGTAATCTTTATTTGACCACTCAGCTGTTGGAGGCGGGGCTACCTGTGACGATTGCTCTTAATATGAGTGATATTTTGAAGAGCCAAGGGAAGTTTATTGATGAAGAAAAGCTGAGCTATCATATGGGTGTGCCTGTAGTGTCAACCAGTGCCACTAAAAATACAGGTATTGAGAAAGCCATCAAGTTGGCTAAAAAATCAGCTCAAGTTGACAGCACTTTTGCCTATCCGACTTATGATAAAAGATTTGAGGTGGCTTTAGCTGAAATCATAGATATTTTAGGGACAGCAGTTTTAGCAAGTGACGCACGATTTTATGCCATCAAGCTATTTGAAGGAGATCAGCAAGTTTGGGAACAGCTTTCCTTGTCTGATTTTCAGAAAAAAGAAATCAAAGATATCATCAAGATCACTGAGGAAATCTATACTGAGGATGCGGAATCCATTTTAATCAATGAGCGCTATGCTTTCATTGAAAAGGTGGCCAAGCTGGCACAGACCAAGGAAGATGATTTTGCCTTGACCTTGTCAGATAAGATTGACCAGATTGTGACCAATCGCTTTTTAGCCCTTCCGATTTTTGCTATGGTGATGTGGTTGGTTTACTACCTATCTATTCAAACGGTTGGGATTATGGGAACGGATTGGGCTAATGATGTTCTTTTTGGTGAATGGGTTCCAAATGCAGTAGGATCTGTTTTAGAAAGCTTAAAGGTTGATGCTTGGATGCAGGGCTTGATCCTAGATGGGATTGTAGCGGGCTGTGGGGCAGTTCTTGGTTTTGTTCCTCAAATTTTTGTCCTCTTTCTGTGTTTGGGGATTTTAGAAGATGTTGGTTATATGAGTCGTGTCGCCTTTGTGATGGATCGTATTTTTAGACGTTTTGGCATGTCGGGTAAGACCTTTATTCCTATGTTGATTGCGACAGGTTGTGGGGTTCCTGGTGTCATGGCTAGTCGGACCATTGAAAACGAACGAGATCGCAGAATCACCGTGATGACCACTACCTTTATGCCGTGTTCGGCTAAATTACCCATCATCGCCTTAGTAGCAGGTGCCTTTTTCCCTAAAAATCCTTGGATTGCCCCAAGTGCTTATTTTGTAGGAATTGGTGCCATTGTCCTATCTGGTATTGCTCTTAAGAAAACACAGCTACTCGGTGGGATGGCCAGTCCGTTTATTATGGAGTTGCCAAGTTATCACCTTCCAAAAACAAGTTCGGTTTTGCGTTATGCCTTTAATAAGGCTATGAGTTTTATTAAACGTGCCGGCTCTGTGATTTTTGTCATGAACATCTTGATTTGGTTCATGAGTACTTATAGCTTTACTTTAGAAGCTGTCGATACAGAAAATAGTATTTTGGCAAATATTGGGCGGGCTTTCTCTGTTTTATTTGCTCCACTAGGTTTTGGTAACTGGCGTGCTACTGTTGCAACAGTAACAGGTTTGGTGGCTAAGGAAACCGTGGTTGCTACCTTTGGTATTCTTTATAATGTCAAGGATGCTTCAGAAAGCAGTCACGGCTTATGGTCTAATCTACAACTGGATTACACGGCCTTATCAGCTTATTCTTTCTTAGTCTTTAATCTTTTATGTGCACCTTGCTTTGCGGCGGTAGGAGCAATTAAGCGAGAGATGAATAGTTTAGGATGGACTTGGTTGGCGATTGCTTTTCAGACGGGACTAGCTTATAGCGTGAGCTTGATTATTTATCAACTTGGTTTATTGCTAACAGGGCATGCTGTGACTATTTGGACAGGCATAGCGGTGCTTCTTGTCTTGGTCTTTGCTTACTTGATTATGAGAAAACCAAAGTCTCAGGAAGTTAGGGTAATCAGTTTAGAAAACCTTGTTGGTCAAGGTTCTTAGGAGGTTATGATGTCATTAGCAACCTTAATTATTTTAATTGTTTTAGTTATCTTGTCAGTCTGGATTATTAAAAGTACCCTACAAAAAAAAGGAGCTTGTAGCGACTGTGACTGCTCTTGTGCTATTAAAGATGAGATAAAAAAGAATAATAATACTGAAATCAATAAATCATGATAATCATCTAACTTATCAAAAAATTCTGAAAAAAGGTGGGTCAAGGCCTACCTTTTTTGTTATAATAGTCTCAATACAATGTTCAAGGAGAGATTATGGCTCAGATAATTGATGGAAAAGCATTAGCTCAAAAAATGCAGAAAAAGTTAGCAGAAAAGGTCGCTCGTTTAAAGGCGGAAAAAGGTATCGTACCAGGGTTAGTGGTGATTTTAGTAGGGGAAAATCCAGCTAGCCAGGTCTATGTTCGTAATAAAGAGCGTTCTGCCTTGGCTGCTGGTTTTAAAAGTCAGGTTATTCGCTTGCCTGAATCAACTTCACAAGAGGAGTTGTTGGATTTGATTGCGATCTATAATGCGGATACTTCTTTTCATGGGATTTTGGTACAATTACCCTTGCCTGATCATATCAATGAAGAAGCTGTGTTATTAGCGATTGATCCTAATAAAGATGTAGATGGTTTTCATCCGATGAATATGGGTCGTTTATGGAGTGGACATCCTGTTATGGTACCTTGTACACCAGCTGGAATTATGGAGATGTTTAAAGACTATCATATTGATCTGGAAGGAAAGCATGCCGTGGTGATTGGGCGTAGTAATATCGTTGGAAAACCAATGGCTCAACTCTTACTTAATAAAAATGCAACGGTGACCCTCACGCATTCTAGAACGCATCATTTAGCAGAGGTTGCTAAAAAGGCTGATATCTTAGTTGTGGCAATTGGTCGTGGGCATTTTGTGACAAAGGATTTTGTTAAAGAGGGCGCTGTAGTGATTGATGTCGGCATGAACCGTGATGAAAATGGAAAGCTGATCGGGGATGTTAAGTATGATGAGGTAGCTGAACTTGCTAGTTACATCACCCCTGTACCAGGTGGTGTAGGCCCTATGACCATTACCATGCTGATGGAACAAACCTATGAGTCAGCCCTTAGAAGTGTGAACAGATGAGAATAGAGGAAAGTTTAGCTAAAAAGGTTGTGGTAAAACGTGAGCCAAATGCTTACAAATGGGCTTTTGGACGTGTTCTCTTAGTAGGTGGTCAAGCTCCTTTTGGTGGTGCTATTATTATATCAGCCCTAGCCTGTGTGAAAAGCGGAGCAGGCTTAGTGAGTGTGGCAACTGATAGGGAAAATCTGACTGCCCTTCACACTCACTTACCAGAAGCTATGGGATTTGATATGCGCGATCAAGATTTGTTGGCGCGTGAAGTGGATGCAGCAACTGTTATTTTGATTGGTCCAGGCTTAGCTGAAAATAGGCTGTCTGAAACTATTTTTAACCAAGTCTTAGAAAGAGTTAGAGCAGATCAAGTCTTAGTGATGGATGCCTCAGCCCTAAATTTATTGGCCAAAAAAGAACGTTCCATCTTACCTCATTCATCGCTTGTCTTAACACCTCATCAAAAAGAGTGGGAACGCTTGAGTGGCTTATCGCCTGATGCACAGGATGATCTCACCAATTTTAAAGCTTTGAAAGACTTTCCAGATCAGACAATTTTAGTACATAAACGCCATCAAACACGTGTCTATCAAGGAGATAAAGTGGGTCACATTACTGTTGGAGGTCCCTATCAAGCAACAGGTGGTATGGGAGATACTTTAGCAGGGATGATTGCAGGCTTTCTAGCCCAATTTAACCAAGATCTTTGGGAAAGTGTTGCTGCTGCAGTTTATCTTCACTCAGCTATTGCAGACCACCTTTCACAAGATGCTTACATCGTCCTCCCAACGCAGATCAGCCAATACTTGCCAATAGCCATGCGGCAATTGTTAGAATAATGTTAAAGATTCTAGTCTGAACCGCACCCCAAAAGTTAGAATGAAAAAATCTAACTTATGGGGTGCTATTTTTATGAAATTAAGTTATGAAGACAAAGTCCAAATTTATGAGTTACGGCAAAATGGTAATTCCCTCAATTCCTTGTCAAAACAGTTCGGTATTGCTCAATCCGGCATTAAATATATGATTCGATTGATTGAGAGATATGGCTTAAGTATTGTTAAAAAAGAGAAAAATAACTACTATTCCCCAGAATTAAAGCAAGAAATGATTGACAAAGTACTTCTTAATAAGCAGTCAGCTCTCTCCGTCTCACTTAACTATTCCTTGCCAAATCGAGGAACTCTCCCAAACTGGATAGCACAATACAAGAAAAACGGGGATATTATTGTTGAGAAAACAAGAGGGAGGCCACCAAAGATGGGGCGTAAACCAAAGAAAACCTGGGAAGAGATGACGGAGTTAGAGCGACTTCAGGAGGAAAATGAACGGCTTAGAACGGAGAATGCCTATCTAAAAAAGTTGAGAGCGCTTCGTTTAAGGGACGAAGCCAGAGAACAAGAAAGGCTCAAACAGTTAGAGAGATGGTCGCAGAAGGATTCCGACTAAATCTACTGCTGACGATTGCTCAATTAGTTCCTTCTACTTATCATTATCAAGTCAAACAACTGGACAAACCAGATAAAGATAAGGACTTAAAAGCTGAAATTTAAGCCATTTATGATGAACATAAGGGAAACTATGGCTACCGTCGCATTCACCTTGAGCTAAAAAATCGTGGATTTTCTGTCAACCACAAGAAAGTACAAGGGCTGATGAAAGAGTTAGGTTTGACTGCTCGTATTCGTCGACGCAAGAGATACAAGTCTTACAAGGGTGATGTGGCAAGAAAGCTCCTAATCTCATTGAGAGAGCCTTTGAAGGGGCTAAGCCTTTTGAGAAGTGCTATACAGATGTGACGGAGTTCGCTCTGCCAAATTGTGCTGAAAAACTCTATCTTTCTCCTGTTCTGGATGGCTATAATAGCGAAATTATTGATTTTACCTTGTCCCATTCTCCCAACCTCGTACAAGTCAAGACCATGCTTGAGAAGGTCTTCCCTGAGGAAACTTACCCAAATACCATTCTCCATAGTGACCAAGGTTGGCAATACCAACATGAAGTCTATCACCGTTTTCTTGCAAGTAAAGGCATACGTCCTTCCATGTCTCGCAAGGGAACCAGCACGGATAATGGTATGATGGAATCCTTCTTTGGCATCTTGAAAACAGAAATGTTTTACGGATTTGAGAAAAATTTCAAATCTCTGGATCAACTAGAGCAAGCTATCACTGATTATATTTTTTACTACAACAATAAACGCATTAAAGCAAAACTAAAAGGACTTAGTCCTGTTCAGTACAGAACTAAATCCTTTCACTAATATTTTTTGTCTAACTTTTTGGGGTCAGTACACTCTTAGGAGTTTTTATAGTGTTTCTATAATCTCAAAGAGACAACGAAAAACTAAGTAAGAATAAAATAATTGAATATATTAGAAAAGCACCATTATTTCTAGTTGTATATAGAGAATAAAAGAAACTACCTATCAAAAAAGTAACTATCCCTGATATAGAGAATTTAAAACTAAATACATTTATAATCTGGCATAAATAACCTAAAGCAATATACAAAAACAATGCGCATAGAACAGGTTTTATATTAAATTGTAGATTTTTCATAAAATATTCCTAAGGTACATTCACATTATAAGACAATGAAAAACCAGGGATTTGAGACCCAATTGGAACAGTTCTAACCCCATTTTCAACAGCCCATTTTACGGTGGCAGCTGCAGACGCCGTTATTAAGGCAGCTGCTCCAGCTCCCCAAGGTCCAGCTGCCGCCAATTGCTTAGCATACCAACCAACATAGCCACCTGCAAAAGCACCAGCAGCCCATCCATTCATCGCTCTTACTTTAGGTCCTAAATGAACATATACTCCTACAAATCCTCTATATTCCGTTGTCCTTACTCCTGATTCAGAAATACTCAACAAATCAAGTGCTTGACTTTCTGTAATATTTAAATCGGCAATTAATTGTTCTTTAGTTGCATTTAAAACAACATTTCCGTTTTTATCATACCCAAAATACTTTTGTAATTTTAAAGCATCTTCTGTTGTTTTTTCATCATAAGAATATTGACCATTTTCTGTGATAATATCAATTTCTTCTGCAGAAAAATTCAATCCATCTTGATTAATACTTTTTTCTGAAACATTATGTTGATATTCTTCTCCTAAAACATTACACACAGGAATAAAACTGCTACCAATACTCAAAGATAACATAACCACAGCAATAGGTTTTAAAATCTTTTTCATGATTACCTCCTTGTTTGATTCCAAAGATACAAAACAGTTTAATTGTTATATAAACCTTTGAGTAATATAGTTTCCGTTTTTTCCTTTCCAACCCAAGGATATATCTCATTTATAATGTAACACTTATATATAAAAAAACAAGACTGTTTTTACCCTCTCATTTGTGGTATAATGAAAGGGTTGAGACATAAATTATTAAAAGAATGGTTCAGAGTAATTAATCATATCGTTTTTGATAAAAAGAGATTAACTGAAGGTTATGAAGGCGTTTATCGCCAAGCTCTACAAGAATTAGTTGATAAAGATCTAGTGACTATAAAAGGAGATGTTCTAATTTTTATCAATAGGGATAAAAGATAGTAGAAGGAAAAAGATAGTTATTAATAGCATAAAGTACATACCCCATTGAAGTGCTAGAAGTCGCACCTCAAAAGTTAGAATTTTTCTGTCTAACTTTTGGGGTGTGTTTTATGTTGTTTCGCTCTTTTTATTTTCTTAGAGTGATTGCTGTTTTTCCTGTCTTTTGTCCCACCATTTTTAAGGGAAAAATGCTATAATGGGAGTAATTATGCATAAATGAAGGAGGGAGCATGTCGGATTATTTATCAGTGTCGAGTTTGACCAAGTATTTAAAATTAAAATTTGACCGCGACCCTTATTTAGAGCGGGTTTATTTGACAGGGCAGGTTTCTAACTTTAGAAAACGTCCCAAGCATCAATATTTTTCTCTCAAAGATAAAAAGGCTGTCATACAGGCAACCATGTGGGCAGGAGCTTTTAAAAATCTAGGATTTGAATTAGAAGAGGGGATGAAGATCAATGTGATTGGTCGGATTCAACTTTATGAGCCTAGTGGGGCTTATTCCATTGTGATTGAAAAAGCAGAGCCGGATGGGATTGGTGCCTTAGCTATTCAGTTTGAGCAACTCAAAAAAAAGCTGACGGAAGCAGGTTATTTTGACTCTCGTCACAAGCAAGCTCTTCCTCGTTTTGTAAAAAAAATAGGAGTCATCACCAGCCCCAGTGGTGCGGTAATTCGTGACATTATCACAACGGTTTCAAGGCGTTTTCCAGGAGTTGATATTCTCTTGTTTCCTACCAAGGTTCAAGGAGATGGAGCCAGTCAAGAGATTGTAGAGAATATTCGTTTAGCTAATCAACGAAAAGATTTAGATCTTCTGATTGTAGGGAGAGGAGGAGGCTCTATTGAGGATCTCTGGGCATTTAATGAAGAAAATGTGGTTGAAGCCATCTTTGAATCCCACCTTCCAATTATCTCTAGTGTGGGGCATGAAACGGATACGACCTTGGCAGATTTTGTTGCTGATCAAAGAGCTGCAACACCAACAGCTGCAGCGGAATTGGCTACTCCAATCACTAAAAGTGATGTTCTTGCAAGCCTTCAAGATCGTCAAAATCGTCTCTACCAAGCAAGTAGGCAGTTGATCATCAGACGTCAAGAGCGGTTAGATAAGTTGATGTCATCGGTGATATTTAGGCAGCCCGAACGGCTCTATGATGGGCATTTACAAAAGTTAGATCGCCTTAGTCAACGTTTAGAGCAATTGACAAGAGAGCGACTGACGCAAAAGAGACAGGCAGAGCAACTCGTGCTTCAACGTCTCAAGTCATTTGATTTAAAAGGACAAGTCGGTTATTTAAAAGAGAAAGTAAGGCAACAAGAGCGCTTACTTCTTAGTCATATGTCTAATCACTATGACAATAAATTAGCACGTTTTGAAAAAGCACAAGATGCCTTGTTATCACTCGATACGACGCGAATTGTGGCAAGAGGTTATGCCATTGTTCGACAAGAAGATACGATTTTGGCAAGTGTTCAAAAACTTACTAAAGGAGACCAGATTAGTATTCAGCTAAGAGATGGTCAAATAGATGCAGAGGTAAAAGATGTCAGAAAGTAAAAAAACATTTGAGGAAAATTTACAAGAATTGGAAATGATTGTCAGCAAGTTAGAAACTGGCGATGTGGCTCTTGAAGAAGCGATTACAGAATTTCAAAAAGGAATGCTCTTGTCTAAGGATCTCCAAAAGACCTTACAAGATGCTGAAAAGACCTTAGTCAAAGTGATGAAAGCTGATGGAACAGAAGAGGAAATGGACTAAGTGGTGGATAAAATCAAGAGCATTGACCAAGCAATGAGGTCTTATTATCAAGAGGCCTTGATTTCAAGTGATTTGGTAAAAAGTATTTTATATTCTATTGAGGCAGGCGGTAAGCGTATCCGCCCCTTAATTTTTTTAGATCTTTTAGAAGGATTTGGCGTGTCTTTGACAAGGGCGCATTTTCAAGTAGCTGCTGCACTTGAGATGATTCACACAGGAAGCCTTATTCATGACGATCTTCCAGCTATGGATGATGACGATTACCGTCGTGGGCATTTAACCAACCATAAAAAATTTGATGAAGCCACTGCTATTTTAGCAGGAGATAGCCTTTTTTTAGATCCATTTGGTCTTTTGGCAAAGGCTGAGCTAAAAGCAGAAGTCGCACTAGCTTTGGTGCGAGAGTTGTCAGAGGCTTCAGGCAGTCATGGGATGGTTGCAGGACAGATGTTAGACATCAAGGGAGAAGAAAAAAGACTACCATTAGAGGAGCTGCAAAAAATCCATGCTCATAAAACAGGAAAGCTTTTGGCCTATCCTTTTGTCGCAGCAGGGATTCTTGCAGAAGTTGATGGCCATAGTCTAGATCTTTTACGTCAAGCAGGAGAATTAGTTGGTCTAGCATTTCAGGTGAGAGATGATATTTTAGATGTTACTGCTGATTTTGACGAACTTGGTAAGACTCCCAAAAAAGATCTTCTGTCAGAAAAATCAACTTATCCTAGTCTGTTAGGGTTAGACGCCTCAAGAGCTATTTTAAATCAGTCTTTAGACGATGTGTTGGTCATTTTTAAAGAATTAGAAGCTAAACAAGGCTTTAATAAAGATGAAATTACGAAGATAATAGAGAGGTTACGACTACATGGCTAAGGAAAGAGTGGACGTTCTAGCTTATAAACAAGGTTTATTTGACACTAGAGAACAGGCTAAACGTGGTGTTATGGCAGGTCTTGTCGTAGCAGTAGTAAATGGTGAGCGTTTTGATAAGCCTGGTGAGAAGATTGATGATGCAACAGAGTTAAAGTTAAAAGGGGAAAAACTCAAGTATGTTAGTCGCGGAGGCCTGAAACTTGAAAAAGCTTTATCGAGCTTTGGGATTGTATTGACCGATCAAATCACTCTTGACATCGGTGCTTCAACAGGAGGCTTTACTGATGTGATGTTGCAAAATGGTGCTAGATTAGTTTATGCAGTTGATGTTGGGACTAATCAATTGGCTTGGAAACTGCGTCAAGATGAGCGTGTCGTTAGCATGGAACAATACAATTTTCGCCATGCTAAGCCAGAAGATTTTGATCAAGGGCAACCAAGTTTTGCTTCTATTGATGTTAGTTTTATTTCTCTTCGTCTGATTTTACCCGCCTTATATCAGATACTGGCTCAAGACGGTCAAGTAGTGGCTCTCATTAAGCCACAGTTTGAAGCTGGTCGGGAGCAGATTGGAAAAAATGGGATTATCAAAGATCCTAAAGTGCATGCCATGGTGTTAGAAAAAGTGATTGGCTTTGCTCAAGAGTTTGGTTTTTCAATCTTGGGATTAGATTTTTCTCCTATCCAAGGTGGGCATGGAAATACGGAATTTCTTTTACACCTCAAAAAAGGAAATCAGGTGGAAAATGCAGCTTTAGATCGTGTTAACCTAGTTTTAGAAGCAGCGCAAAAGGAGTTTAAGTCAGATGAAAAAGAGTGAGCGTTTAGATCTGATTAGAAAAATTGTAACAGAAAATGCCATCGAAACACAAAATGATCTTGTTTCCCTTTTAAAAGAAGAAGGGTTAACGGCGACACAAGCCACAATTTCACGAGATATTAATGAAATTGGTATTGTTAAGATACCGACGGATCACGGCAAATATATTTACGGTCTTTCTAAAGAAAAACCTAAAAAAGTGGCCCCAACGATCAATGTGATTAATGGCAGTTTAAAAGCTATCTCAGAAGAGACGCCTGGACTTCTCAATTTTATCAATATTGATCTTGTTCCAGGGAACACCCGCTTGATAAAACGGGTGCTTTTGGAGCAGTTTGGATCAGATGTCTTTTCTTGTATTGCTGATGACGATAGTATCTTGTTGGTTGCTAAAAGTCAATTAGCTGCAAAGCGTATTCGAGAAAGTTTAGAAATGTGGATGGAGAAGGGCTAAATGTTACTTGAAATTTCCATAAAGAATTTTGCCATTATTGAAGAGATAGCTCTTAGTTTTGATAACGGGATGACCATTTTAACGGGGGAGACAGGAGCAGGAAAATCTATCATCATTGACGCTATGAATATGATGCTAGGAAGTAGAGCAAATATGGAAGTTGTCCGTCATGGTGCGAAAAAAGCTGAAATTGAGGGATTTTTTTCCATTACTAGACAACCTCAGTTAGTGGCCATTTTAGAGGAAAATGGCATCGAAGTGGGTGATGAGCTGATTATTCGACGTGAGATTTTTCAAAATGGGCGCTCGGTCAGCCGTGTCAATGGACAAATGGTGAATTTATCTGTTTTAAAAAGTATTGGTTATTTTTTAGTTGATATCCATGGGCAACATGACCAAGAAGAGCTGATGAAACCACAATACCACATCCATATGTTAGATGCCTTTGGTGACGAACATTTTTGGAGCGAGAAAAAGGCCTACCAGGAGATTTTTGATAGGTATCGACAGTTACGACAAAAAGTTCTCCAAAAGCAAAAAAATGAGCAGGAGCACAAGGCAAGAATTGAAATGTTAGAATTTCAAATAGCGGAACTAGAGACAGCTGCCTTAGTTTCTGGAGAAGATGAAAAATTACAGCATCAGCGTGACAAACTCCTTAATCATAAACAGATTGCAGACACTCTCACTAATGCCCATGCGATGTTGGATAATGAAGATTTTTCAAGTCTCGCCAATATTCGCTCAGCCATGAATGATATGCAGAGTTTGGAAGAGTTTGATCTGGAATATAAGGAAATGTCTGACAGTTTATCTGAGAGTTATTATATCTTAGAAGATATCACAAAGCGTCTGGGAGATATTTTAGATGGCTTAGATTTTGATGCAGGTCTTCTTTCTCAGATTGAATCTCGACTAGATGTGATCAATAGTATTACACGAAAATATGGTGGGACAGTGGATGATGTTTTAGAGTATTTTGAGAATATCTCTAAAGAATATCAGCTATTAACAGGAAGTGAAAATGGTTCTGATGATATGGAAGGGCAACTCAAAAAATTGGAGAAGGAGCTTGTTGTTGCAGCTAATCATCTTAAAGAAGCTAGACAAAACCTAGCTTATCAGCTGGAGCAGGATATTAAGCATGAGCTAAATGATCTTTACATGGAAAAAGCAAACTTCAAGGTACAATTTTCAAAAGGAAAATTTAACCGCGAGGGAAATGAACAGATAGAGTTCTATATTTCAACGAACCCAGGCGAAGGCTTCAAACCCTTAGTCAAAGTGGCATCAGGTGGTGAACTCTCTCGTTTAATGCTAGCGCTGAAATCTGTTTTTTCCCGTCGTGAGGATAAAACGAGTATTGTATTTGACGAGGTGGATACAGGTGTTTCTGGCCGTGTTGCTCAAGCTATTGCACAAAAAATCCATCGTATTGGAAGTAACGGTCAAGTTTTGGCTATTTCCCATTCACCACAAGTTATTGCGATTGCAGACTATCAGTTTTTTATTGAGAAAAAAAGTGATGAAACATCAACTGTATCGACAGTTCGTTTATTAAGTCATGAGGAGCGCGTTGAAGAAATTGCTAAAATGTTAGCTGGTCAAAATCTAACAGAAGCAGCTCGTATTCAAGCAAGAGAGCTCTTAAAGAAAGGTTAATATGGCTGAGGAATTACGTCTAAAGTACAACCAAACATTTCTAGAAGAATTCGTAAAGGCTATTCAAAGTCATTATTCTGACTTTGTTTCAGAGTCTTTTTATCAAGCTGTTTTACAGGATGACTGGGATGATTTAGCATTGATGGACCGTTTTAAACGTATGGCCGATGCCACTTATCACACGCTTGAACTTCCTTATGCAGATGTGGTGGATTTGCTGATAAAGCTGAACTCAACCTGCCAAGGATTTGATTATTTATTTCTTAATGACATCATTTGGAAATATGGCTTAGAGGACTTGGATCATTCGTTTCGAGGGATGGCAGTGTTAACCACTGGTTCTTCATCTGAATTTGCTATCCGCTATTTTTTAAATCACGACTTTGATGCCAGCTTTGCTTTTTTAAAAGAGCTGAGCTTATCAGATAATGAACATCATCGTAGATTGGCCAGTGAGGGGACACGCCTACGTTTGCCTTGGGGCAAGGCAGTTCCTGATTTGAAGATACATAGATCAGAGATTTTTGAGCTATTAGAGAGGTTAAAGGCAGATCCGTCTCTTTATGTTAGAAAAAGTGTGGCTAATAACCTTAATGATCTGACCAGATTTTATCCAGATGAAGTCATCGATCATTTAAAGACTTGGAAAAATCAAGATCCCAAAACAGATTGGATCATCAAAACAGCCTTAAGAACATTAATTAAAACTGGCTATCCACCTGCACTGGCTTTTATGGGATATACTCAGGATTTTGAGATAAAGCAGGCTCAGCTGGCTTTAGATTCTCTTGAGGTACATGATGGCGATACCAGCCAAATTTCATATGCTGTAACGATTCATTCTTCTGTACCAAGTAAGTTTCGTTTAAGTTTGGCATTTGGATTTCAAAAAGCTAATGGTCAGATTGGTGAGAAGATTTTTTATCTTAAGGATACTGATTTTGTAAACGATGTTACTATCTCTGGACAAAAAGATTACCGATGGAAAGATTTATCAACACGTCGGCATTATTCTGGGAAACATTATATTAGGCTTCTTCTTAATCATATTGAGATAAAAAAAGTGGATTTTTCATTAAATAAAGACCATTAATCTTTTTTTAAACTGCTCTTTTTTGCTATAATGAGACTAAGATAATTTTTTAGAAAAGACGAATAGGATAATTGTATGACACAAATCAAAATTGTTACCGATTCCTCTATCACGATTGAACCAGAGTTGGTCCAAGATTTAGGAATCACTATTGTTCCTTTATCTGTTATGGTAGATGGTAAACTTTATAATGACAACGATTTAAAAGAGGGAGAATTTCTTTCGTTAATGACCTCAAGTAAAGAATTGCCTAAAACAAGTCAGCCACCAGTGGGATTATTTGCAGAGACCTATGATACTTTATCTAAGGATGGAAGTGATTTAATTTCTATTCATCTCTCAAAATCGTTATCAGGAACCGTTGAAGCGGCAAGACAAGGGGCTAACCTGTCAGAAGCAGATGTTGTAGTTGTTGATTCTAATTTCACTGATCAAGCCATGAAATTCCAAGTTGTGGAAGCTGCTAAGATGGCTAAAGCAGGAGCGAGTCGTGATGAGATTTTAGAAAAAATAACAGAAATTCAAGCGAAGACACAATTGTTTATTGGTGTTTCTACTTTAGAAAATCTTGTCAAAGGGGGACGTATTGGGCGCGTGACAGGGCTCTTGAGCTCTCTTTTGAATATTAAGGTTGTCATGGAAATGAAAAACCATGAGCTCGTACCTGTTGTAAAAGGAAGAGGGAATAAAACCTTTACCAAATGGTTAGAAGAATTCAAAGAAAGTCTAGAAGGCAAAGAAGTAGCAGAACTTGGGATTTCTTATGCTGGCACATCAGATTTTGCAAAGAGTTTGGCAGAAGAATTGCAAGATATGGTCCGTCAAAAAATCTCAGTTTTAGAAACTGGCTCTATCATTCAAACACATACTGGAGAGAATGCCTGGGCTATCTTAGTGCGTTATGTTTAAAAAATCATTTTGGACAGGGTTAATCTTCTTTAGCTCTGTTCTCTTCTTATCTGCCATCCTCTGGAATTTTATGATTCCAAAGGAAGATTCCAAACTGACCAAAGAAGACTTTCTCTCAAAGACAGTTTCTAAGCTGAATTACGTTGCTATTGGAGATTCCTTGACAGAAGGTGTTGGTGATACCACCAATCAGGGTGGCTTTGTTCCCTTGTTAGCGGATTCTTTATCAGGTGCTTATGGCTATCAAGTGACGACTTCTAATTATGGTGTTTCTGGGAATACTAGCCAACAAATCTTAAAGCGTATGACAGAGAAAGAAGCCATTCAGGATGATTTGAAAAAAGCTAATCTGATGACCCTAACAGTAGGTGGAAATGATGTGATGGCGGTTATTCGGAAAAATTTAACCACACTAAAGGTTTCTAGTTTTACCCAGCCAGCTAAGGCTTACCAAAAACGTCTCCGTCAGATTATTGAAGTGGCACGTTCTGAAAATCCTAATCTCCCGATTTATATTTTGGGGATTTATAATCCATTTTATCTTAATTTTCCAGAGATGACTGAGATGCAAGAGGTAATTGATAATTGGAATAATCAGACGGAGGCTGTTACAGCGGAGTATGAAGGCGTTTATTTTGTTCCCATCAATGAGCTCTTATACAAAGGCTTAGATGGTGAGGAGGGAATTGTGGAAAGCTCTGGTCAGCAAACCCAGATTATCAATGATGTCCTTTTTACAGGGGACCATTTTCATCCCAATAATACGGGTTATCGTATTATGAGTACAGCAGTTATGGAGAAGATCAGTGAAACAAAATCAACTTGGCGTAAAGACTAATTGGTGGAAGTGGGCTTGTTTAGCTTTACTAGCTCTTAACCTTGCTTTTTTGGGCGTTTTAGCTAGCCGTATTATCACTATTCGTGAACCTAATGCCAGTAAGATTACCGAAACCAAAACAGATGCTATTTCAGTTGGTACCTTTACCACGGATAAAGAAAAGTTAAACCAGACCATTCTTTCTTATCTAGAACCTTACCAATCAAACAAAATGACTTATAAACTCTATGCTTCAAATGATACCATTATGTTTGAGGGAAGTTACAGTTTATTAGGATATGACCTTCCTTTATATGTGTATTTCGAACCTTATAAGCTAGAGAATGGTGCGGTACAATTAAAGGTGACTTCTTTTTCAGTAGGGACTCTTCCTCTGCCAGAAAAAGAAGTCTTGCAATACATTAAATCAAGTTATGATTTACCGGATATCGTGGCAGTCAAACCTAGCCAGTCAGCGATTATTATTAATTTGCAAAATATGAAAAATACTAATGGAATTTTCATCAAAGCTAATAAAATTGATTTGGTTAATGACGAGATAACCTTTGATATTTATAAGAAAAATCTATCAAACTAGCCCTAAATACTTGACCTACTAGCTTTTTTTAGATATGATATAACTTGTTAAGCGTTATCGCTAAGAAATATATTGGAGGATTTACTCAAATGGCAAACAAACAAGATTTGATTGCAAAAGTAGCAGAAGCTACTGAGCTTACTAAAAAAGATTCAGCTAAGGCTGTAGATGCTGTTTTCGCAGCTATTGAAAACTACCTTTCAGAAGGTGAAAAAGTACAACTTATCGGTTTTGGTAACTTTGAAGTTCGTGAACGCGCAGCTCGTAAAGGTCGCAACCCACAAACTGGTAAAGAAATCGAAATCGCAGCTTCTAAAGTACCAGCTTTCAAAGCAGGTAAAGCCCTTAAAGACGCTGTAAAATAATTGAACGTGAAAAGCCCATTGTATAAACGTTTCTACGTTGTGCAGTAGGCTTTTTTCTTGTTTAAGGGGCAAATAAGGGGCAAAACTGTAGTAGTTTTCCATGATTTCAGCTACATTTGCCTTGAGTTTCTTAGTGATGCGAGGTTAGATTTTATTGGTATTTTTCAAACAAGGAAATAGAAAGTTTTCTAAAAATAGTGTATAATGTCAGTAGCCCTAAGAAAAGGAGAAAAAAGGATGGCGCTTCATTCACATCTTCACCAAGGCAGTCAAGATGATTTTGACCATGTGATCAGTCATCTGAAAGAAAAGCGTATTCGTATCACAGAGACACGAAAAGCGATTATTACTTATCTTATTGCTGCTCATCATCATCCAAGTGCTGAGCAAATTTATAAAGATTTATTGCCAGAGCACCCAAGTATGAGTTTAGCAACGGTGTATAATAATCTTAAAGTTCTTATTGAAGAGGGCTTTGTCACTGAAATTAAGTTAAGTAATGATAATACGACTTATTTTGATTTTATGGGACACCAACATCTTCATGTTGTTTGTGAGCGTTGTGGTAACATCACAGATTTCATGGATGTTGATATCCCTCTCATAAAACAAGAAGCAGCAGAGCAAACAGGTTATGCTATTACAAAAGCCCAGCTAACGACTTACGGGATTTGTCCAGACTGCCTTGCCAAAGAAAAAACCGAGAAGTAGTCTTGGTTTTTTTATTTTATTTAGAATTATTCTAAATAATCTTGACTTATTTATTTAGAATGATTATAATTAAATTATAAATAATAATGATTCTAAATAAAGAGGTGTTGATGATGTTTGATAAAGTAAAAAAATATTCAGGAGTATTACAGACCCTTAGTTGTTTACTTCTCATTGTAATGGGATTTAGTTCTCAAGCTTTTATCGGAGCAGAGTTTGCGACAGTCTTTTTTGTTCTAGCTTTTTTAGTTGGAGGTTATGCTTCGGCTAAAGAAGGGATAGAGGAGTTGGTTTATGACAGACACTTATCGGTAGATGTTTTGATGATTTTAGCTGCAGTTGGTGCAGGTTTGATTGGCTACTGGATGGAAGGCTCTTTACTGATTTTTATTTTCTCCTTATCTTCAACACTAGAAGAATTAGCAATGGAAAAAAGTAAAAACGCTATTTCTAGTTTGATGAATCTCACTCCTGATACAGCACGGTTAATGGATGACAATGGAGATATTAAAGAAGTATTAACAGCAGACCTTAAGGTGGGTGATCGCATTCAGGTTAGAAAAGGTGAAGCTGTTCCAATTGATGGAGTGATTTTATCTGGCTTATCTTATTTTGATGAGGCTATGGTGACAGGTGAGCCAATTCCTGCAAGAAAAGAAGAAGGAGATTTTCTTATTGGAGGAACTTTAAATCAAGGCTCTAGTATTGAAATGGCTGTTACGGTTGAAAATGGAGATACCCTTTTTGATAAGATTATCAGTATGGTAGAGACAGCACAGAAGTCAAAAAGTAAGACGGCTACTTTTATTGAAAATCTAGAGGACCATTATGTTAAAGCTGTTCTTATTTTAGTGCCGAGCTTCATCCTCTTTACAGCTTTAATACTGGGTTGGGATTGGAAAGATGCTTTTTATAGAGGGATGATTCTTCTAACGGTGGCTTCACCTTGTGCCTTAATTGCAAGTTCAACTCCAGCCACTCTATCCGCAATTTCTCGAGCAGCTAAAAAGGGAATGATTGTTAAAGGTGGCGACATTATGGATAAGTTGGGTGATGTCAAAGCCATTGTGATGGACAAGACAGGTACCTTAACCCAAGGACACCCAGAAGTTGTTGATGCTTATTTTACACAAGAAGAGAGCTTGGTTCGACAAATTGTAGCCGCAGCCGAAAAAACCTCAACCCATCCAATCGCAACAGCTTTAGTAGAATTTACCAAAACAAGTCCTAGCTTAACACTAGAGAATCTGGAGGATTTAACAGGTCAAGGTTTAGTAGCAACATTTGCTCAAAAACGTTGGAAAATTGGAAAAAAAGGCTTTGTTTTAGATGCAGAGATAAAAACAATAAGTGATCGAGAAAAAGCTTTAATCGACACTTGGGAAAATGAAGGAAAAACCTTGGTCTATGTATCAGCGAATCAAGAGTTAATGGGAATTATGGCGCTGGAAGATCAATTAAAACCAGACAGTCTAGTAGCGGTAAAAGCTCTACAAAATATGGGAATTAAAACCATTATGCTAACAGGAGATCAGGAAAAGACAGCCTGTCATATTGCAACAGAATTGGGGCTTGATGATGTTGTGGCAAACTGTATGCCACAGGATAAATCAGATCGTATTAAAGAGTTGCAAGAAAAATATGGCTCTGTTGCTATGGTGGGAGATGGTATCAATGATGCGCCTGCCCTTGTCACAGCCGATGTTAGTTTTGCAGTCGGATCAGGGACTGACATTGCTATTGAAAGTGCTGATGTGGTCTTATTAGAGGATCTCACTCGTATTCCATTTGCGATTTCTTTATCTCAGAAGATGAAGCATATTGTATTAGAAAATATTATTTTTGCTTTAGCCATTATCATTAGTTTAATTGCTGCCAATGTTGTTCAAGTTATTAATCTTCCACTAGGAGTGGTTGGTCATGAAGGTTCTACGATTTTAGTTATTTTAAATGGTCTTCGCCTCCTAGCTTTTGACCAAAAGTTTGAAAAAAGCTATAATAAAGGAAAAACATGCATGAAAGAGAATCCTAATGACACTTGTCCAAAAAATTGCACTTACCCTGATTGTCTTCACCCTCTTGGTTAAACTCCCCCTTTTTGTATTTTTGTATTTTAAAACCAAAAAAAATCCTTTTCTACCAGAGCAAGAAGGTGATCCAGTAAATGATGGTGAGCTTAAAAAATAGTCGGAGTTAGACCCTTGCTAAGAAAGTAATCGTAGAAATAGAAAAAAGAGAAGATAGCTAGTTAAGCCATCTTCTCTTTTTAGTTGATATAGTTTAATTTTCCACGGAAGTCATCTAAGCTTTGATAGCCTTTTTCTGTCATGATGTCTTTTAATTCATTGGTAATGCGTTCAAAAATTTCAGGTCCTTCTTGATGGAGGGCAGTTCCGATTTGAACCATGCTTGCACCACAAAGGATATGTTCAAAAGCATCGCGTCCTGTTTTGACACCCCCTGTTCCAATAATTTTGATTTCTGGCTTAAGGCGTTGGTAAAAGGCATGGACGTTAGCTAGAGCTGTAGGTTTAATATAATCGCCACCGATACCGCCAAAACCATTTTTAGGCTTAATAACCACTGTCTCATCTTGGATAACTAGACCATTTCCGACGGAATTGACACAGTTGACAAAAGCTAGTGGGTATTGGTTAAAAATCTCAGCAGCCTGATCAAAATGAACAATATCAAAATATGGAGGTAGCTTAATACCTAGTGGTTTAGTGTAATAACGAAAGACTTCACTTAAAATCTGATTGGTTGTTTCAAAGTCATAGGCAATCTGTGGTTTTCCAGGAACATTGGGGCAAGACAGATTAAGCTCTACTAAGCCATTATAGTCACTATCCATGACTTTTTTTAAGATAGTGTGTGTTTCATCTGGTGACATTCCTACTAGAGAAAGGAAGTGAGGTTTGGTATTTTCTTTGTTTTGTAATTCAGTAACATAATCTAGATAATAGTCAACTCCAAGGTTAGGTAATCCCATCGAGTTGATAGAACCTAGATCTGTGTCAACATAGCGGGGTTCAGGATTACCTTGACGAGCAGCCAAAGTACCTGTCTTGGTGACGAAAGATCCAGCAGCTGACTGTTCAACTGCTTCAAGCTCTTCTTTGGTCATACAATAGACCCCAGCAGCATTCATCAAGCAATTGGTAAAAGTAAAACCTGCAATAGTTGTTTGCGTTGAAACCATAGAAACCTCCAAAAGGATAAATTTTCTCTATTTTAACACGCTTATCATGTAAATTCAATCTTATATGTTATTTGAATTTTTGGTTTGTGAAGAAGATTGACAATCTATCTGATTGATAATACATTCCCCATCTTCCCCGGAAGGTGGACTAGGATAACGAGGCTATTTTGTAGGGATATCTCTAACGAGATAAAGAAGTAGTCTGGTTATCCTTTTATAGTTTAGGAGGAAAAAGATGACGTGGTTTTATTTGACCTTTGCAGGTTTATTGGAAGTCGTTTGGGCAACAACTATGAAATTGAGTGATGGTTTTACCAAAATTGGTTACAGTTTGATAACTTTACTGGGTATGCTTTTGAGCTTTTATCTGCTCTCAAAAGCTTTACGAGATTTACCTATGGGCTTAGCCTATCCTATCTGGACGGGGATTGGCGCTATTGGGACGATCATAGTTGGCCTTGTCTTTTTGGGAGACCGCTTATCACCTCTCTCTTATCTATTTTTAGCTTTATTAGTAATTGGTATCATTGGTTTAAAAGTGACAAGTGGGCACTGAGGCTTTTCAAGAAAATTAAGGATTTGACTAGATTTTTTCTTATTTTTTTTGTAAAATGGAAAGAGTAAATGGCGTAAAGCCTAAATAAAAAGGAGACACAACTAATGGTAAAATTGGTTTTCGCTCGCCACGGTGAGTCAGAATGGAACAAAGCTAACCTTTTCACTGGTTGGGCTGATGTTGATCTTTCAGAAAAAGGAACACAACAAGCTAAAGATGCTGGTGCTTTGATTAAGGAAGCTGGAATCGAGTTTGACCTTGCTTTCACATCTGTATTGAAACGTGCTATCAAAACAACTAACCTTGCTCTTGAGTATTCTGATCAACTTTGGGTACCAGTTGAAAAATCATGGCGCTTAAACGAACGTCACTACGGTGGTTTGACTGGTAAAGATAAAGCTGAAGCAGCTGCTGAATTTGGTGATGAGCAAGTTCACATCTGGCGTCGTTCATACGATACATTGCCACCACTTATGGCTAAAGACGATGCACACTCAGCACACACTGACCGTCGTTATGCACACCTTGATGACTCTGTTATTCCAGATGCAGAAAACTTGAAAGTAACGCTTGAGCGTGCCCTTCCATTCTGGGAAGATAAAATTGCTCCAGCTCTTAAAGATGGTAAAAATGTTTTCGTTGGTGCACATGGTAACTCAATCCGTGCCCTTGTAAAACACATCAAACAATTGTCTGATGATGAAATTATGGATGTTGAAATCCCTAACTTCCCACCACTTGTATTTGAATTTGACGAAAAATTAAACGTTACTGCAGAATACTATCTAGGAAAATAATCCTGATGAGAATATCCTTAGCTTGCCTAAGGGTATTTTTCTTTTTATCCTTCTCTTATTTTAAGAACAAATGGTTTAAAATATGCTAAAATAGAATTCAGCAAGTTTTGTAAAGTGAGGGAAAGTATGGCAAGGTTTAAGCGTCCAAATTTTGGGCGGCAATTTAAGATGAATAAGGTGGCTCAGAGGCTCCACCTTCTTTTTATGATTATTGTCCTTTTGTTTGTTATTTTGCTTTTTCGGCTAGCCTATATGCAAGTTGTTAATCAAGACTTTTATACAGAAAAACTAACAACTTCCACAGTTTATAAGGTTAGAAATGCAACGCCAAGGGGTGAAATTTATGATGCTACAGGGAGCTTATTGGTTGCAAATGAAGCCAAAGAAGTGGTAGCCTTTACGCGAAGCAATACCATTACAGCACAGGAGATTAAAGAAATTGCCACAGCACTGTCAAAGTTGGTAACCTTGACAGAGACTGAGGTGACGACACGAGAAAAAAAAGATTATTACTTGGCAGATACCTCAACTTATCGTAAGGTCGTAGAGTCCTTACCTGATGATAAAAAATATGACAATTTCGGGAACACCCTGTCGGAAGCAACGGTTTATAAAAATGCAGTTGATGCGGTTTCTAAGGATGACATCAATTATTCTGAGGATGAGCTAAAAATCATTGCTATTTTTAGCCAAATGAATGCTGCGCAAGCCTTTAACACGGTTAGTCTGACAACTGGCGAGCTAAATGATCAGCAAATTGCGGTTATCACAGCTAAAAGTAAAGAATTATCAGGTATTTCTGTCAGAACAGATTGGACTAGAAAAACAGCCAGTAACTCTCTCAGCTCAGTTATTGGAACCGTCTCTAGTGAAAAAACAGGGCTTCCTGCAGAAGAAGTTGATACTTACTTAAAAAAAGGTTATTCGTTAAATGATCGTGTAGGAACGTCTTATTTAGAAAAGCAGTATGAAGACGTTCTTCAAGGAAATCCGACGCTTCAAGAAATTACCCTAGATAAAGATGGATCTGTTAAGGAAACGAAGGAAGTTTCAAAAGGCACCAAGGGGCAGAATTTGAAATTAACCATTGATCTTAAATTTCAAGAAGGTGTAGAAGATATTCTTGAAAAATATTTTAAACAAGAATTAGAAAATGGCGGAACAGTCTACTCAGAAGGTATATATGCCACAGCGTTAGATCCTAATACTGGAGCAGTCTTAGCTCTTGGCGGGATTAGCCATGATCTTGAAACAGGTGAGTTATCGAAAAACTCTTTGGGAAATATTACCCAAGTTTTTACCCCAGGGTCAGTTGTTAAAGGTGCCACACTTGCTGCAGGATGGGAAAACGGTGTACTATCAGGGAATGAGACACTTTATGACCAACCGATTGTCTTTTCAGGTGATTCAAATACGATTAATTCATGGTTTACTTCAGGGTCCCTCCCTATCACGGCAACACAAGCACTAGAATATTCTTCCAATCCTTATATGGTTCAGATTGCCTTACGTTTAATGGGCATGGAATACCATACAGGTCTATCTCTAGCAACAGATCAATATAAAGAGGCTATGGAAAAATTACGTGCCACTTATGCACAGTTTGGTTTGGGGGTCAAAACAGGTATCGACCTTCCAGGTGAGTCTGTGGGGATTTTGCCAACAGAGTTTGTGGCAGGTAATGTTTTGACAGAGAGTTTTGGGCAATATGATAACTATACCACACTCCAATTAGCTCAGTATGTTGCCACCATAGCTAATGGTGGAACGCGAATTGCACCGCATATTGTAGATGGAATTTATACACCAAATAAAGAAGATGGCATTGGTGATTTGAGCCAAACAGTAGAAGGTCAGAAATTAGGGACAGTCAATATTTCCTCAGAGGAAATGAGCTTGATCCAACAAGGATTTTATCAAGTTGCCAATGGTAGTGGCAGCTATACGACAGGAACAAAGATTGGAAATGGTGCAGCTGTTTCGATTTCAGCTAAAACAGGGACAGCTGAAGCCTATGTCAAAACGGCTGATGGTAACTCGATTTACACTTCTAACTTAAACCAAGTAGCTTATGCGCCAAGTGATCAACCTAAAATTGCCGTGGCAGTTGTTCTGCCTCATGAAACAGAATTAAGAGGAGATGTTAGTGAATATGTTATTCGTGACATCATCAACCTCTATCACTCAATGTATCCCATGAATTAGAAAGGAGTTCTTGTGTTATATCCAACACCTATTGCAAAACTTATTGATAGTTTTACAAAGTTACCTGGTATCGGAATAAAAACGGCAACACGCCTTGCTTTTTATACCATTGCCATGTCTGATGAAGAGGTTAATACCTTTGCTAAAAATTTATTAGCTGCTAAGCGGGAATTGACCTATTGCTCGACTTGTGGTAATCTAACAGACGATGATCCTTGCAGTATTTGTACAGATGAAACACGTGATCGCTCGACTATCTTAGTTGTAGAAGAGAGTAAGGACGTTTCAGCTATGGAGAAAATCCAAGAGTATCATGGACTTTATCATGTTTTACATGGTCTAATTTCTCCAATGAATGGCATTAGTCCAGATGATATCAACTTAAAAAGCTTAATTACCCGCTTGATGGATAGTCAAGTTAGTGAGGTTATCATTGCTACAAATGCGACAGCAGATGGTGAAGCAACATCTATGTATATTTCTCGCGTCCTCAAACCAGCTGGCATTAAAGTGACACGTTTAGCGCGTGGGTTGGCTGTTGGAAGCGATATTGAATATGCTGATGAGGTAACCTTACTTCGAGCAATTGAAAATCGAACAGAATTATAAGGAAGTAGATGTTATCAAACACTACTAAATAACCAAGAGAAAAGGAAATATTATGTCTAAAGAAACGTTAGTGTTATTATATGGAGGGCGTTCAGCAGAGCGTGAGGTTTCAGTTTTATCTGCTGAAAGTGTGATGCGTGCAGTCAATTATGATAAATTTTCAGTCAAGACTTATTTCATCACAAAAAAAGGAGAATTCATCAAAACTCAAGAGTTTACAGCAACTCCAGCAGAAGATGAAAAGCTCATGACCAATGAAACGGTTGTGTCTGAACAACAGATTAAACCTTCTGATATTTATGAGGAAGGTGCCGTCGTTTTTCCGGTCCTTCATGGCCCTATGGGAGAAGATGGCTCTATCCAAGGCTTTTTAGAAGTCTTAAAGATGCCTTATGTAGGCACAACAGTCCTTTCTTCGAGTGTTGCTATGGATAAGATTACAACTAAGCGTGTTCTGGAATCAGCAGGAGTACCTCAAGTTGCCTATACTGTTTATATTGAAGGAGAGGATTTGGAAAAAGTGATCGCTGAGACTTTAGACAAATTATCATTCCCAATATTTGTCAAACCAGCTAATATGGGATCCTCTGTTGGTATCAGTAAGGCTGATGATGAGCTTAGTCTTCGCTCTGCTATTGACCTAGCTCTAAAATACGATAGTCGTATCCTTATCGAACAAGGTGTCACTGCTCGGGAAATTGAAGTTGGTATTCTTGGAAATACTCATGTCAAGACAACAGAGGCTGGAGAAGTGGTTAAGGATGTAGCCTTTTACGATTACCAAGCCAAGTATATTGACAATAAAATCACGATGGTGATTCCAGCGGAAATTGATGATCAGGTCATGTCTCAGATGCGTGACTATGCTAGCCGTGCTTTTCGTGCTATTGGAGGTTGTGGCTTATCACGTTGTGATTTCTTCCTGACAGAAGACGGCTCTATCTACCTTAATGAGCTTAATACCATGCCTGGATTTACCCAGTGGTCGATGTATCCTCTTTTATGGGAAAATATGGGCTTAGCCTACCCAGATTTGATTGAGGAGCTAGTTATTTTAGCTAAAGAGATGTTTACAAAACGTGAAAGCCATTTAATCTAAAACATGATATAATAAAAGAGCGAAAGCTCTTTTTTATGATATATTTGGAGAAAAAATGAAATTAAGTGTGTATGAAGTAGCCCAAGTTTTGGGTGCTAAAAATGATGTTAATCTTTATCCCAATCAAGAGCTCAACAAAGTTGAGTTTGATAGCCGTTTGATTGAAGAAAATGACCTCTTTATCCCTTTAAAAGGTGCGCGTGATGGTCATGACTTTATTCCTGTGGCTTTTGAAAATGGCTGCGCAGTAACCCTATCCGAGGTCAGCCTTGATGTTCCTCACATTCTAGTAGATGATTGCTTGGCTGCGCTACAAAGATTAGCGTCCTATTATCTAGAAAAAACTGCTGTAGAAGTCATTGCAGTGACAGGATCAAATGGTAAAACAACGACCAAAGACATGATTCATGATATCTTGGCAACCACTTACAAGACCTACAAAACACAAGGAAACTACAACAATGAAATTGGTCTCCCTTACACTGTTCTTCATATGCCAGACGAGACTGAGAAACTGGTTTTAGAGATGGGACAAGACCACTTGGGTGACATTCATCTCTTATCAGAGATTGCGAAACCAAGCTTGTCTGTCATCACTCTATTTGGCGAAGCCCATCTGGAATTTTTCGGTTCACGAGAAGAGATTGCCAAAGGAAAATTACAAATTGCAGATGGCATGCCAGTAGGAAGTAAACTTTTGATTCCAGCAGATTCTATCGTAAACAGTTTTTTACCCAACCATGTTGAGTTGATTCGTTTTGGTGAAAAGGCAGATTTGCAGGTGACCAGTCTGGTTGAGTCAAAAGATAGTTTAACCTTTACGGTTAACTTTATGGACGGAGACATTTTCCTACCAGTGACAGGTAAGTACAACGCCACCAATGCTATGGTGGCAAGCTATGTTGGTCAGACCTTGGGAGTGGCTGATGAGGCTATCAAGTCTGCTTTGGCTAATCTTAATCTGACACGAAATCGTACCGAGTGGAAAAAAGCAGCTAACGGTGCTGATATTCTCAGTGATGTTTATAATGCCAATCCAACAGCTATGCGCTTGATTTTAGAAACCTTCTCTAGCATTCCAGCTAATGAAGGTGGCAAGAAAATTGCTGTTTTAGCAGATATGAAAGAACTCGGGGAGCAGTCGGTTGACCTTCATAATCAGATGATTTTGAGCCTGTCGCCTGATGTTCTAGATACCGTAATTTTTTATGGTCAGGACATTGAAGGTTTGGCTAAGCTAGCTAGTCAGATGTTCCCACTTGGTAAAGTCTATTTCTTTAAGAAAACAGAAGGTGAGGACCAATTTGACGACCTGGTCAAACAGGTTAAGGAAAGTCTAGGGAAAGATGACCAATTGCTACTCAAAGGCTCTAACTCGATGAAATTATCTAAGCTTGTGGAGATTTTAGAAGAGGGTTAGATTAGATGCTAGAGAAACTGTTTACACCACAGCCTTCTTTTCCTCCGCAACTGACCTTTTTGCATCAAGTAGGACTACTGATGATACTCGCTTTAGGCTTGCTTACCTCTTTTTACTGCTATCAGAGTAGGGTTTTTCGTAGCTGTTTGTGGTTACTGCAGCTGGTTCAGGTTATCAGTCTATATATGTGGTATTTGCTGATGGATATGCCTTTGTCTGAAAGTTTACCTTTTTATCATTGCCGCCTTGCAATATTGGTTATGCTTTTTTCAAAACAAAGTTCGATGAAAACCTACTTTGCTTATCTAGGTTTATTTGGGGCTAGCGTCGCTTTACTTCATCCTATCTTTGATCCTTACCCTTTTCCCCATATCACGAGTTTGAGTTATGTGATGGGCCATCTAGCATTGGCTATAAATTGTAGTAACTATTTGCTACTAGAAAAAGTAGAGAGCCATCTGACATTTTCTCAGGTGATCAGATGGTCCTTGCTGATGAATGCCCTCATCTTACTGGCTTGTTTAGTAACAGGTGGAAACTATGGCTTTATGCTGAAAACACCTTTGATTAATAGTCACTACCTACCATTAAATGTTGTATTGGTAACGGCGGTGGTTATTGGGGCTATAGTACTACTTCAGGCTCTTGTGACTGGCTTTACCATCTTTTTAAAAGCAAAAGAAGAGCTTGAAGCCTAGCGGTTTTTTGGTTATAATAAAAGAGTTGCACAGGCAGCTCTTTTTGTCTGTCTAGATAATGTTTAGCATTGATGATTACAAAAAAATAAAAGGAAGAAACATGTCGATTCAAGAAGAAATTAAGAAACGTCGTACCTTTGCCATCATCTCTCACCCAGATGCTGGTAAAACGACTATTACAGAACAATTGCTTTACTTTGGTGGTGAGATTCGTGAGGCTGGTACGGTCAAAGGGAAAAAAACTGGGAACTTTGCCAAGTCTGACTGGATGGATATCGAGAAGCAACGTGGTATCTCGGTAACCTCATCTGTCATGCAGTTTGACTATGCAGGAAAACGGGTTAACATTTTAGATACACCAGGACACGAGGATTTCTCAGAAGATACCTACCGTACCTTGATGGCCGTGGATGCTGCGGTGATGGTGATTGATTCTGCCAAGGGGATTGAGGCACAGACGAAAAAACTGTTTGAGGTTGTCAAACATCGCAATATTCCAGTCTTTACTTTTATTAATAAGTTGGACCGTGATGGGCGTGAGCCTTTGGATTTGCTAGAAGAGTTGGAGGAAGTCCTTGGTATCGCTTCTTACCCAATGAACTGGCCAATCGGTATGGGAAAAGCCTTTGAAGGTCTTTATGATCTTCATAATCAACGCTTAGAGCTTTACAAAGGTGATGAGCGTTTTGCCAGTTTCGAGGAAGGGGCTAATCTCTTTAGTAATAACCCGTTTTATGAGCAAGTGTTAGAGGATGTTGAGTTATTAGAAGAGGCTGGAAATGAATTTTCAGAAGAAGCGATTCTTGCGGGGGATTTAACACCTGTTTTCTTTGGATCTGCCCTGACAAACTTTGGTGTTCAAACCTTCCTTGATACTTTCTTGGAATTTGCACCAGAGCCGCACGGTCATAAAACCACTGAAGGTGAGATGATTGATCCACTTAATAAGGATTTTTCAGGATTTGTCTTTAAAATTCAAGCTAACATGGATCCTCGTCACCGTGACCGTATTGCCTTTGTGCGCGTGGTTTCAGGTGAGTTTGAACGTGGCATGTCTGTAAACCTACCACGCACAGGTAAATCTGCTAAACTATCTAATGTCACCCAGTTTATGGCTGAATCTCGTGAGAATGTTGAAAATGCTGTGGCAGGAGATATTATCGGGGTTTATGATACTGGGACTTATCAGGTCGGTGATACTATGACGGTTGGAAAAAATAAGTTTGAGTTTGAACCTCTGCCAACCTTTACCCCAGAAATTTTCATGAAAGTTTCTGCTAAAAATGTTATGAAACAAAAATCCTTCCACAAAGGAATCGAACAACTGGTACAAGAAGGAGCCATTCAGCTTTACAAAAACTATCAAACAGGTGAGTATATGTTGGGTGCTGTTGGGCAACTTCAGTTTGAAGTCTTCAAACACCGCATGGAAGGGGAGTACAATGCTGAAGTGGTCATGACACCTATGGGTAAAAAGACGGTTCGTTGGATTAAACCAGAAGACCTAGATGAGCGTATGTCTTCTAGCCGTAATATCTTAGCTAAAGACCGCTTTGACCAACCCGTTTTCCTCTTTGAAAACGACTTTGCCCTCCGCTGGTTTGCGGACAAATATCCAGACGTGGAATTGGAAGAGAAGATGTAGCGGAAAGACAGAAATCAGTAATCAACAAAGTTAATGTCTTTCTTTACTTAGTATTCAATTTTAATGAACTATGCAGTTTGATTGATACCTCCTATAATCTACTTTCTGATGAAAATCGTTAGTCATTTCATTAGAAAGTAGCTTATAGGACTTTTTTGATGCTCAGAAAGTTCTATAATTTTCATTCTAGAGTTTACCCGCAACATAGTTTTATATGGGGTAAAAAATTTGTGACAAACCTTGTTATACTACATATAACAAGGTTTGACTTTACACTCAAACCTTAATCTAATAGGAAAGATGAGTATATGGATAATTGTAAGATTGTTATGTATCGTGTAAGGGAGAGACAGATTGGAGAGGATACAATGTGTAATCCAATCGATAATTTTAAAATACATGCAGAACATGCAATGAAAAATTCTGGTCGATTGCTATTTACAACTGATTGCGTTGCCCGAGAAAAGGTAAGTAAACTTGTTTTTGCTCTGTCTGAAACGGATCAACTAATTGGTGATGTTGTAAAATATGGTAAATACGGAAATAATCAAGCAAAGTCACCTTATTGGGAAACAGAGGAAAGCATTTCAAATTTATTTACAGTTCCATTAGAATGGGAAAGTTGGCATAAAAATTATGAGATGTCTCATAATTTTGGGTGGTATGCGGTTGAAAATATCAAACTTTTGGATGATGAGCTTCGTACAAGTTTAAAAAATAGTGAAGGTAAGACTTTTATTGATGTTTTTAATGATAAAAAAACTTACCACAATGTTATTTATTTTGAGGAGTAATATATGCAAAATTTTAATCTTTCTTGTCCTAATTGTGGAGCCTCGCTAGCTATCAAACAAGAAAATTGTGAATTTTGTGATAGTCCTATCATAATCTCTTCAATTGATAGCTTGTATAACATGTCTATAAATGACGTCAGTACTTATTTAAAAGTGTATTCTAATGTTGAGCTTGGTGATGATGCAGATATTGATTTAAGTCAAGGAATTTGCTATTTAAAGATTAGGCAGTATGATAGCGCACTTAAATCATTTGAAAGTATTATCGCTAACAAAATTGACATGTCTGAGGCATATTTTTATAGTGCGATTGCTTTATTAAAAGGAAATAAAGCATTTAAGGCTAAAAAATCTGATATTCAAAAAATTTTATCCTTGTTAGAAAGTGCCTGTTTGATTGAAGACAGAGCAGTCTATAGATGTTTATTAGCATATGTAAAATATGATTATTTTGATAGAAAATTTTTACCTATAAATCCTGATTATCAGCTTGAATTGGTAAAAGCAGATGAGATGGGATATACTCATGTAGATGTAGTTAATCTATTTAGTACATTATCAGTAGAAGTACCGAATATTTATCATTAAAAAGATAACGAGGAGATGTTATGCAATATATTATTTTGATTATTATCATACTGTTATTGTTACCACTATTATTTAATTTGTTAACACATATTTTAGCCTTTCTGTTTTCAAATGTTCTTCCATGGGTAATAGCTATAGCAGTTGTATGTGGTTTATTGATTTTATTTTATAAATGGTTCACACAATCTTATTTAGTTGAAAGAGAGCTGGATAGGTTTCTGAAGAAGACAGAGAAGAAATTGGAGAATGAACTTTCTGAATTGCGTCAGGGGAAGTCAGAATTTCAACAAAAGCTAATCTCGTATTATATTTACAAAAAAGGATTAACTGATTCCGAATATGCAGATTACCTAGAGAAATGCATAGAAGATAATAATTATATTGATAGAGCTTATGAAGAGTTTCAATTGGAGATTGATGATGCAAATGAGTTTGCTCCGCTATGGGAAACACACCACGATTTAGATTATTTTCCATCTCTTTCTGAGAGTGAGTATTATGAATTAGAGGATATAGTAGCGAATAAAATTTTGCCTCCAGTAGAAGCACAACCTAAGTTTAGATACTCTTACATGGAATACATAATACCGTTGATGCAATATCTTGATAATCCTAAGAAAATTGGTGATAAAAATTGTTCATCTTTACTAATTACTCAAGTCTTGTTATTTGCTGAGGAAAAGTTATATTGGGTTGAATTTGAGACAAATACATTATTACCCAAGGAGTTTAGGATTACTAAATCAGAAATAATAAATTATACACAGATAGAACGGATTATAATAGACAACGATAGACTGAAAATTAGTGTTCCTAGTGGAGAAAAGATATTTGAGTTAAGTAATGAGGAAGAGTTACAAACAGCACGTGCTTTGAGAAGTAAGCTTGATGAAAGGTTCGAATAATTGATGTTCTTTAAGAAAAATCCTAATGAAAGTGACTATGTTCACGAAAAAAAACACTGGACAGATGTGATAAAAAATAGTGGTGATAGTAATTTACTGTTATGGAGGCAACCAGAAGAAGATTTTAATACAAATTCTACTTTAATTGTTATGCCTGGAGAGCGTGCCATTTTTGTCAAAGGGGGGAAGATTGAGGAAGTTTTTGAAGCTGGGACGTACCAATTAACTACTGATAATTATCCATTTATTAGTCGTTTAAAAAATGCTTTTTCTGGTGGCATATCTGTATTTAATTGTGTTGTTTATTTTGTTAGAGATGTTTCAGGTTATGAGATTAAGTGGGGAACAGATTCTCCCATAAATGTTCGGGATAATATTTTAGGTATTGCAACGAAGTTAAGAGCTAGAGGAGCTTATAAGGTAAAAATTGATAATCCAGTAACTTTTTTGACAGTATTTTCTGGAAGTACAGATTCTGTTACACAAGATAGTTTGAAGTCTTTTTTTAAAGAAGAATTTTTAAGTACAATCAAGTCAAACCTCTCCAACTATCTCCAAGAAAGAGAAATTGAACTGTTAGGTATTGACTCCAAATTGGAAGAGCTATCAAATAATTTGACTCCAAATATAGCAAAAAAACTACTACCTTATGGATTGAAGTTACAAAAATTTTCTATATCTGCTATAGATATAGAAGATAGTCAACTACGTCAACGTTTTGATAACGTAGGTATGTCTGCATATGAAAAAATAAGAAATGCTCAATCTGATAAGGCGGTTTTAGAAACATTGGGGACAGATTGGCAAAAAATAAAGTCAGTTGATATTATGAGAGAGATGGCAAAAAATGGCTCAACTATCGGTGCTGATATAGGAACTGGCTTAGGAAGTATAGGAGCATTTGCAACGGTATCTCAATCAGTCATCACAGAACCAACGCTTAGTGCAGAAGATCCAGTAGTTAGACTTGAGAAGTTGAAAAAGATGCTAGATATAGGACTTATAACTCAGAAAGAATTTGATTCTAAAAAAGTAGATATTTTAAAAAATTTATAATGCCAGATCACTACTAGTTTTACAAGACTCACTCAAATAAAGAGTGAGTTTTATAATTGAGAGATTTATATCCTTTTAGGATATAATATTTTGTTGCAATGTTGAAGGAGGTCTGCTTTTGTAACTCAGTAAAAGTAGTGTACTATTTTTGTGACGAATTTTTTTTGATTGACCTAACTCATAGAGTTTGATATATTAAAAATTGTGGAAGTAGAATAACTTTTTGAAATTTCATTTAATAGTAATTGGGGGAGTAGGTTATGGGTTTATTTTCAGGTTTAATGGGAAATGCTTCTCAAAAAGATAATGACAAAGTAGAAAGAGATTTGGCTGACGTATTGCTAGAAAATGAGCAAGTTGAGATGGCTTTTGCTTTAGTCCGTGACTTAATTGTATTTACAGAATATCGTTTAATTTTAGTGGATAAACAAGGAATGACAGGAAAGAAAGTCTCTTATAAATCAATCCCCTATGGATCGATTTCACGTTTTACAGTTGAAACCTCAGGGCATTTTGATTTGGATTCAGAATTAAAGATTTGGATTTCCTCAGCTGCAGAACCAGCAGAAATCTTGCAGTTCAAGAGTGATAATAGTGTGATTCAGATTCAAAAAGCACTAGCTGCAGCTGTTTTGAAATAAAAATGATGTCGTTTCTTTATTTTGTGATAAAGAGAGAAAACGTTATCTTCTAGGAATGAAGAATAATTCGTGCAATATCCTACTTGGTGTGTTATACTAGGTAAGTTGTTTAACAAAATTTAGGTTTGATAAGGCAGCCTCGCACTGCCTTTTTAGAAAGAAGAAAAACACATTGAAATTTACAGAACTTAATTTATCTGATGCTATTTTAGCTGCAATTGAAAAAGCAGGCTTTGAGACTCCATCACCAATCCAAGAGCAGACAATTCCATTGGCTCTTGAAGGAAAAGATGTGATTGGTCAAGCACAGACAGGAACAGGTAAAACCGCAGCATTTGGTTTACCGACTTTAAATAAAATTGATGTTGAGAATCCCTCTATTCAAGCTTTAGTCATTGCTCCAACTCGTGAGTTGGCGGTTCAGAGTCAGGAAGAACTTTTCCGTTTTGGACGTGAAAAAGGGGTTAAAGTACGTTCCGTTTATGGTGGATCAAGTATTGAAAAACAAATCAAAGCCTTAAAATCTGGAGCTCACATCGTTGTGGGAACACCAGGGCGTTTGCTTGATTTGATTAAGCGTAAGGCTTTGAAACTAAATGGTATTGAAACCCTAATCTTAGATGAAGCTGATGAAATGCTTAATATGGGCTTTTTAGAGGATATCGAAAGTATTATTAGCCGTGTTCCAGAGAGCCGTCAAACCCTTCTTTTCTCAGCGACAATGCCAGATGCCATTAAACGCATCGGTGTTCAGTTCATGAAAGATCCTGAGCATGTTAAGATTGCAGCAAAAGAGTTGACAACGGATCTTGTTGACCAATACTATATCCGTATCAAAGAGAATGAAAAGTTTGATACCATGACACGTTTAATGGATGTGGATCAACCCGAATTATCAATTGTTTTTGGACGTACAAAACGTCGTGTTGATGAGTTAACACGTGGATTGAAACTACGAGGCTATCGTGCAGAAGGTATTCATGGTGATCTTGATCAAGGGAAGCGCCTACGTGTTCTTCGTGATTTTAAAAACGACAATCTTGATATTTTAGTAGCAACAGATGTTGCTGCACGTGGGCTAGATATTTCAGGTGTGACGCATGTTTATAACTATGATATTCCACAAGATCCTGAAAGCTATGTTCACCGTATTGGACGTACAGGTCGCGCAGGAAAATCTGGTTTATCCATCACTTTTGTCTCACCAAATGAGATGGGCTACCTAAAAATCATTGAAGATCTGACAAAAAAACGTATGAAAGGGATGAAACCTGCAACAGCAGAAGAAGCCTTTAAAGCATCAAAACGCGTTGCTCTTAAAAAGATTGAACGTGATTTCGCTGATGAAAAAGTACGAGCTAACTTTGATAAGTTCAAAGGTGATGCCATTAAATTAGCTCAAGAGTTTACACCAGAAGAGTTAGCACAGTATATCTTGACCTTAACTGTTCAGGATCCTGAAATGATGCCAAAAGTTGAAATTGCAAATGAAAAGCCATTACCATTTAAATATGTAGGTGGTAAAGGTGGCGGTAGAGGCCGTTCAGATCGTCGTAGCAGCGATCGCAATCGTGGTGGCCGTAATCGCTCCGACCGTAATGGTGAGCGCCGTGAGTTTAAACGCACATCAAATAAAAACCGTAAAGATTTTTATAACAAGGACAACAAAAAACCACACCGTACCTCAAGTGAAAAGAAAAATGGCTTTGTTATCCGCAACAAAGGTGATAAATAGTTCAATGGAAACCTAAAAAAGCTGAACAGATGTTCAGCTTTTTTAGTAAGCAAATGATTTGCTATCTGGTTTGAAAGTGATACACTATAGTCACTAATTCGTATGAAAAGGAGAAAAAATGGCAAAAGTCTTATTTGTAAAAGGTCATCCTTTAGAAAAAGAACAATCCTATTCCTTAAAAGCATTTGAAGCCTTTAAAGACAGTTATCAATCGCTTTATCCAGATGATGAGATCATTGAAATTGATGTTTATGATGGTACGATTCCATCACTTGATAAGGAATTGCTAGAGGCCATGTCTTTAGCTAAAAAAGGTGAGGAGTTGACGAGTTCACAAGCAGATAAGCTAGATCGCTTTAATCATTCAACAGAAACCTTTTTATCTAGTGATAAAGTTGTCATTGCTAACCCTTTATGGAATCTGCAGATTCCGAGTCATCTCTTATCTTGGATTAATACCATTACGGTGGCTGGAAAAACCTTTAAATACACTCCAAAGGGAGTTGTAGGGCTTGCAACCGATAAAAAACTTCTCCATATTCAAGCTAATGGTGGTCTTTATAATGGTCAAGATCCTGCTAGTCAATATATCAAATCAATTTTTAACTTTATTGGTATTGATAGCATTCAATCTGTTTATGTGGAAGGGCATGCTTATCAGCCAGATCAAGCTGATAATATTTTAAATCAGGCGATTAATGACTTAAAAGAAATCGCTAAGACGTTTTAGTAAAAAAGCAGTAGGAAATCTAGAAAATTGATTTCCTACTGCTTTTTAAGATGATGATTTCTTTTTGTCTTTTTGTGTTATTGCTAGAGAATAGTGCTTACTGACCTCAGTATAGTAACTCACCACGATACCAGATAAACAACCAAAAAATAGCAAACCATACAGGGCTAAAAGGATACTCACAATACGTCCGATGGTTGTTTCAACCAACATATCGCCATAGCCGAGTGTCGTAGAAGTAACAAAGCTATACCATAGACTATCCCCATAAGTTGTAAAATCTGGCTCTACCCAAAGTAAAATACCAGAAGCTACAAAAAGGTAGAGAATGAAAGAACTGATAAAGGTAGTGAAACCTGTGACGGTTAAAATATGCCAAAGAATTTTATAACGTTTCATGCGGCTCTCCTTTTTGATGAGAAGAGGTAAATTGTTTGGATAGGATAAATAGGAATGTGATAAGGATACTAATTGGCCATAGATTAATTGGGAAAAAGAGTGAGATAAAAATTGCAGCTAGCCATTCTTTTTCAAGAAGTGAGATGGCTAAACTAAGAGCAACAACTAAGATGATAAAGAGAGCATCATAGTTAGGAAAATATTGAGCAATAGCAAATCCGTGCATGATAGCAGCAAAGCTAATGGGAAAAATATCACCTCCTGTCCACCCAGTCCAAACACAGATATCTAAAAAGATCAGTTTTAAAATGGACAAAAAAATCAAGCTGATAAAAGGTGTGGTCATCCCCAATTCAACTAAGTCGTGCATAGAGTGTTGACCTGAAAATAAAAGAGAGGGGGCAAAAGAGGCGGTGATGAAAATACTGATTGCTCCGATACCAAGTTTTGTCACTAATGACAGCTGGAGCTTTTCTATTTGTTTTTTCATCTTGCTTCTGACCAATTGGTAAATGGCTCCAAAACCATAAGCATAAGTAAGAAGTGGGATAAGTAGAAGGAGTTCAGAAAGTCCCCACTGAGAAGTTCCTAATTTGGTGATAAATGAAGGCTGATCGGTAGCCTTCATTAAGAGAGAAAGCACGATTAAACCATTTAAGCTGAATAGCCCAATTAACAGTTTACGCTGCTTTTCACTAAGAAGTGTAGCACTTTCTTGATAGTTTGTCAGGTATTGGTAGGGATGAAAGAGCATGGCAAGCTTTTGAGTGAGTTTAGCTGTCTTAAAGTTATCAGGGTGTTGACTAAGATAGCGCATCTTATCTGCTTGCCAGATGGAATAGGCAATAACAGCACCAAGTAAAGGTGCTTCAGGTCCTACTCCGGCTCCCAGAGACAGAATGATAAGTGCTAGTAAAAGGCTTTTCCAAGTGTGGTGATAGTCGACAGTTTGTTTTTCTTTTAGCTCATGTATGAGATCATGGCTGGTTTTAGGAAGGTTACCCCACTTCTTTTTGAGGAGTAAGAGTAAGAGGAAACCTAAAAATAATAAGAGAAAATGGTAGAGACCGCTACTTTTTAGATGATGCGGCAGACTATGCCATAAAAAGTGAGAACTTGCCTTTTCTAATATCAAAAATAAAAAGGCAATTAGGGCAATCCCTGTGCTTAATAACATACCGTAGAGAATCAGCCCGTATTTTGATTTAGTGGTCATGAGGTTGTCTTTCTATATAGTCTAACTTTTCTTTTCTAGATTTTTTTTTAAAAGCAGCTTCAGCTTTCATGGCTGAACTTTTATCGGGAAATCTTTCTGAGTAAAGCAGTTTTACGGGGCGACGATGGCGCGTATATTTTGCCCCTTTTCCACTGTTATGGGTTTTTATGCGTCGCTCAAGATCAGTGGTATATCCCGTGTAAAGAGTATGATCAGAACACTCCACAACATACATGTAAGCACTAGCTTTTTCCAAAATAAATCTCCGAAATCTCTTTTGTGTAGCTGCCATCTTCATTGTGAACAAATAATGGGGGGAGGATTTTTAATCCCTCTAATGAGCCATCTTTGATCGCTTCAATTAAGAGCATGTTGGCTTCTTTACCGACTTTAGGGTAAACAAATTGAATCCGTTTCGGTGCTAATTTATAAGTCTTTAAAGTATCAATAATTTCAAGAAAACGATCAGGTCGATGAACCATAGCTAAACGCCCATTAGTTTTTAAAGCTTGTTGACTAACACGACAGATTTCATCAAGATTAGTTGTGATTTCATGTCGAGCGAGTAGGTAGTGTTCACTAAGATTTTTAATAGAGGTCTCGCTAGCTTTGAAATAAGGTGGATTACAGAGAATCAAATCAATCTGAGAACGTGGAACATGGTCAAGAAGGTTTTTCAAATCATCATTGACAATAGTGACTTGTTCTTCTAGATGATTGAGAGAAATAGAGCGTCTAGCCATGTCAGCTAAACGTTCTTGCAACTCAACAAGAGTGATATGAGCCTTAGTTTGACTAGAGGCAAATAAGCCTACAGCACCATTACCACTACAAAGGTCAACAATTTTTCCTTTGCTGGGTAGTTTTGGAAAACGTGAGAGAAGCACACTATCGACAGAATAGCTAAATACTTCTTTATTTTGAATAATTTTGACATCAGTAGAAAAGAGCTGGTCAACCCGCTCTTTTTTTTGTAATAGATTGGTTGGCATTAAGATAGTACTCCGAATTTATAACCTTGATCCCTGTAGTATTTGATGATATGAGGAAGAGCTTCAACTGTTAATTCTTTATCATAAGCATCGTGCATGAGAACCACTCGCACATCACTTTCTGGAAAATGACTATAGGATAAGGTGTGATAATCTAGCATCTCTTGGAGATTGTTTGGTCGAATATTGGCTGCTTCAGCATCACCTACACTAGCATTCCAATCAATCCACTCAAAACCATTTTGAGCAAGAACAGCATTGCTTTCTTCTATGCCTTGCCATGACATTGCTCCACCTGGGTAACGCCAAACTTTTGAATTAAAGTCAGCTCCCAAGATATTTTTCAAGTATTGTTGCTCTTCTTGAGCTTCTGATAGGATTTGCGTGACATTTGGTACTCCTCCAGGATAAAGAAGGCCCATGTCATGTGAAACACTATGAAGACCGATAGCATGTCCTTCTGCAATTTGCCTTTGGAAAACGTCTGCAAATTCATCATAAACAGTTCTACCAATGACAAAAAAGGTTGCAGGGACTTGCTGATCTTTTAGGATATCTAAAATACGCGGTGTGATGTTATGGTTGGCACCATCATCTATGGTGATAAAGACCAATTTTTCTCCTGTGTATTCTTTTTCCCCTCTCATATAAGCTCTGATCTCAGCAGTATCATAAGCGTAGCTAGAGGCAGCGTTATTATGATTTGTACCAGTAGCGAGAGCAGTGGGATCTAAGACAACTTCTTCTTTTGGTTTAACTTTTTTTTCATATTTGATAAAGGGAAAAATGGCATTGAGTTTTTCATAGTCTATACTTCTTGTCCCTAGAACATAGAGAAGTGACAGGATGGTAATCAAACTGGCAAGACCGATCATACCATTGATAGCAGGCAATTCCTTTTTCTTTGTTGATGACTGATGAGACAAAATTAAGCTCCTAAAAAATTTCTTTTATTACTATAATACACACAAAACCTATCCTTGTCTACTAACTCTATCAAAATTTTAAAAATTTTAGTATAATAGGAGAAATAATGTGAAGAAGGAGATAAGCAGATGTTTTATGCTTACTTACGTGGTTTAGTGGTATCATTATTGTGGATTGTTAACGGTAATGTTCACTATCATCATACGCATAACATTTTAGATGAAGAAGAAAATTATATTTTAGTCGCTCCACATAGAACGTGGTGGGATCCTGTTTATATGGCTTATGCGGCGAGACCTAAACAGTTTATTTTCATGGCTAAAAAGGAATTGTTTGCTAATCGTGTTTTTGGTTGGTGGATTAGGATGTGCGGTGCTTTTCCGATTGATCGAGAAAATCCAAGCCAACAAGCCATTAAACATCCTATCAACGTCTTGAAAAAAGGGAACCGTTCTTTAGTCATGTTTCCAAGTGGTAGCAGACACTCTACAGATGTTAAAGGTGGGGTAGCTGTGATTGCTAAGATGGCTAAGGTTAAGATTTTACCTTGCGTGTATGTAGGTCCAAGAAGTTTAAAAGGGCTTTTAGCACGCGAGCGTGTTGATATGAACTTTGGAGAAGCTATTGATGTATCAGATATTAAGCGCATGAATGATGAGGGGATTGAAGAGGTTGCAAGACGTGTTCAAACGTCCTTTGATGCCCTTGATCAAGAAGCGCAAGCTTATCAAGATGGTAAAAAGCCAAATGTTTTATGGTTTTTCATTCGTATTCCAGCAGCCGTGATTGCTCTTGTTGTGGTAGTGTTCACCTTAGTGTTTAGCTATTTGGCAAGTTTTGTTTGGGATCCTGAAAAACACATTAAATTATAATCAAACGAAAAAGTGAGATCACTAACGCAAAAGTGACCTCACTTTTTATTTACCTTTACGAATAGAATCAATGGAGGTAAGTTTATGTTTGATTGGATTATGGATTTTATTGAGGATAAAAAGGCGTGGGTGGTAAGCCTAGTTTTAGGGGTTCTAGCGATGATACTTGCGGTATTTCTTTTGTTAGAGAAAGCACCTACCACTGAGTCCCAAACTCAACTGATAAGTTCAACCATTGAAAGTTCAATATTGACTTCTTCGGTTTCAAGTCACCAAGAAAGAGAAGCTAGTGATGAGCTTGTTGTTGATATCAAGGGCGCTATTCAAAAGGAGGGGGTCTATCACCTTAAACAAGGTAGTCGGGTGACAGATTTAGTCGAAAAAGCAGGAGGTCTAAGGCCAGATGCTGATAAAAAAAGGATCAACTTGGCTGCTAAGCTCACTGATGAAGAAGTTATTTATGTTGCGCGTGAAGGTGAGGAAGGTGCAGATGACGTTTCTGTAGCTTCTTCAATGTCATCAGATTCTTCTCATACTTCAAGTGAAAAACAAATTAATCTTAATAAGGCTACAGTCACTGATTTAACCAGTATTTCAGGTATTGGTGAGAAACGAGCACAAGATATTATTGATTATCGTGAGCAAAACGGTGGTTTTCAGTCTATTGAGGATTTGAAAAATATTTCAGGTATTGGCGAAAAAACGTTTGAAAAGTTAAAGGATAATGTCAGTGTGGAATAAAATTTTTCCTTTAAAACCCATTGAAGTAGCATTTTTGTTGATTTGGCTATACGGGAGTTTTTACCTTCAAAATTGGTACTTACTCCCTATTTTTTTAGTATATTTACTTTGGATCGTTGTTAGTCGTGGACTTAAGTTGGGAGTTAGGTTGATTTTAACGTTACTCCCTTTTGCTCTTTTCTTTTCATTTTTAAATTGGAAAGTGGCTCTCTCATACCACTCAGCTCCTAAAGAGCTTACACAAATCACTATGCTCGTTGATACCATTAAAGTTAATGGTGATAGTTTGTCTTTTAGAGGACAAAATTCAGGAAGAACTTATCAGGTTTATTATCAATTGCAATCTGAGGAGGAACAAGCTTACTTTAAACGTTTGGATCAAACGGTCTTATTGATGGTTGAGGCTAAGACGCAAGAAGCTGAAAGAAGACGGAATTTTTCTGGCTTTGATTATCGAGCCTATTTGAAGTCGCAGAAAATTTATCGAACGCTTAAGGTTTCAAAGATTAAATCTATTCACAAGTCAAGCAAATGGAACATAAGATGGCAAATTGCACAGTGGCGTCGACAATTATTGGTTTTTATTGAGACGCATTTTCCAACGCCTATGCGCCACTATATGACAGGTTTGCTCTTGGGTTATTTAGATGTCAGTTTTGATGAAATGGAAGATCTTTATTCTAATTTGGGAATTATTCATCTTTTTGCTTTATCAGGAATGCAAGTGGGCTTTTTTATGAATAGAGTGCGCTATGTTATCTTAAGGTTAGGGGTGACACAGGAACATTCATTTTGGCTACAGATTCCTCTCTCCTTTTTATATGCAGGTTTAACAGGTTACTCCATCTCTGTTATCAGAAGTCTTTTACAACTTAGTCTGTCTCTAATGGGCTATAAAAAACTAGATAATTTTGCCCTGACCATAATTTTACTAATGCTTATCCTGCCAAATGCCTTGGCAAGCACTGGAGCGGTCTTAAGTCTAGCTTATGCTTTTATTTTAACCATTATGGATTGGGAGCATTTAAAAGGGGTTAAAAAGCTACTAGCAGAAGTCATGACCGTTAGTTTAGGGATTTTACCGCTTTTAATGTGGTACTTTGCAAGTTTCCAACCCTTATCTATTATCTTAACAGCTCTCTTTGCTTTAGTATTTGACCTCCTCATTTTGCCACTTTTGAGTATGGTCTTGCTATTAAGTCCCTTATTTATTATGGATTGGTGGAATCCTTGTTTTGAGTGGTTGGAAGTTGTGATTCGTCTTGTGGCTCACTATTCCCCAAAGCCACTGATATTAGGTACTCCAATGTTGATAGTTGGTGCGGGCATGTTATTTTTCCTAGCACTATGGCATGATTTTTATTTTGTTAAAAGCTTGCGCAGACTTAGTATTTGTTGCTTGCTTTGTTTATTTTGTTTCACCAAGCAACCTTTAACCAATGAAATTACTATTGTTGATGTTGGGCAGGGAGATAGTATTTTTATAAGAGATCAAAAAGGGAAAACAATTTTGATTGATGTAGGAGGTAAAGTTAATTTTAAGGCTCAGGAAAAATGGCGGAAAAAGGTATTGGATACGAATGCCGATAGAACCTTAATCCCTTATTTAAAAAGCAGAGGAGTAGGTAAAATTGATCAATTGGTATTGACCCATACCGATACTGACCATGTTGGTGACTTAGAATCGGTAGCAGATGCTTTTACGATTGGAGAGATTTTAGTTAGTCCAGGGGCTTTAGGAAAAGTAGATTTTGCAAGACGTTTACAGGCATTAGGCTATCCTGTTAGTGTGGTACAGGCAGGAGATCGCTTAGCCATAATGGGAAGTTCCTTGCAGGTTTTATATCCTTTTTCAGTAGGAGATGGCGGTAATAATGATTCCATTGTCTTATATGGAGAATTACTATCTAAGCGTTTTTTATTTACAGGTGATTTGGAAGATGGAGAATTGGACCTGATCAAAGCCTATCCCAGCCTTGATATTGATGTTTTGAAAGCAGGGCATCATGGATCAAAAGGGTCGTCCTATCCAGAATTTTTAGCACAGGTCACACCAGAGGTTGCGCTGATATCTGCAGGAAAAAACAATCGCTACAAACATCCACACCAAGAAACTTTAGAGCGTTTTGAGAAAGCAAAAATACGTGTTTATCGAACTGATCAACAAGGCGCTATACGGTTTAGAGGGCGTAAAAGCTGGACGATTGAAACGGTGAGGTGAGTGTATTTTTTCAACAAAAATGTTATAATAAGACTCGGTTTTTAACTTCAGGGAAAGTACAGGTGAAATTTTTACTGGAGAGTTTTCTATAAGATAAAGAATTAGAAAGTAATAAAAGGTATAGGAAGAAGAGGAGAAGATGTCTTATTTAGTTGATTATGAAAAAAGAGGAAAAATAATACCAGCTAAACACTTTGTGCTATTAAGTCAGTCACCAAGAAGACGGCAATTATTATCTTTTTTATCTCCAGAGATTGCATCTGTTGAAGTGGATGAACGTGGTATTGAAACTACTTATATGGAGAAATTGAAGCATTTGCCTTTTTTAGAGCGTGCTGCTAGGACGTGTTGTGAAATTTCTAAAGCCAAGTCAGCTGGAAAAGATGATAAGGAAACCTTGTATATTTCAGCTGATACCATGGTGGTTTTCAATGATCGCATTTATAACAAGCCTAAAAATCAAGAAGAAGCGAGAGAGATGTTTAATTCGTATTTTGGACATAAGCATCATGTGGTGACTTCGGTTTGTTTACGGACACGAGATGCTATAGAGGTATTTTATACCATAGCAGAGGTAAGTTTTGTTAAGTACTATCCTGCTCTACAACCAGTAATCGAAGATTACCTATCTTCTAAATCTCCCATGGATAAGGCTGGTGCTTATGGTTTTCAAGATTTAGATCCTCGTTTTATAGACTATGTTGCAGGTGATATTCATACTATTATTGGTTTGCCTGTGGCAGAAGTGTCTAAACGAATATATTCATAAGACACCGTTATCTAATGGTGTCTTATTTAATAATAGAAATAGTGGTTTCATTGTTATTGGATAAGGTATGAGTGCAGGGTGTAAAGAATGGGAACTTGAATGTCGTTAATCTGAAATCTATGGTATTAAAAATTATGGTAGAATAGATAAGAAGTTAGGATGGAGGAGATGTGATGAAAAAATTAGGATTAGCCTTTATTGTAATCCTATGCGGGTTACTCATACCTGTTAGGATTCAGGCAGAGGATCTTTTGACCATGACCAAGGATGCGGGTTATAAGGTATCTAAGACAGATTTACCAAAGGCTTATATTCTTGTTGATTTGGAGACTGGTCAAATTTTAGAAGAAAACAATAGTGAGCTTAGCCGTGATCCAGCTAACTTAACAAAATTAATGACAGTTTATCTTGTATTGGAGGCTGTTGAAAATGGGCAATTGAAATTGGAGAAGAAAATTAATCTCAATACCAGTCTTAGCTACAGCCCTAATTATTACACTGTTGAAGACTTAGTAGCGCTAAGTTTGATTTCTTCTTCTAATGATGCCGCAATAGCTTTAGCTTCTACTCTGCAGACTTTGACAGGCACTGATTTCGTTGAGAGTATGAACCAAAAAGCTAAGGATTTAGGAATGTCGCACACTAAATTTGTCAACGAAACAGGTGCTGCATCACTAAACGGAGAGACCACTCAAAGCATCACGACAGCTAGAGATCTCGCTCTTTTAAGTTATGATATATTAACGAATTATCCAGAGGTGTTAACCTACACAGAGCAGACGACCTATACCATCCAAAAAGGGATGGCATCTGAAGAAATTCTTACCTCCTATAACCACTCACTTGAAGGCGATGCAGAGGGTCTTGGGATATCAGGGGTCAATGGTTTGATAACAGGTTCTAGTGCTAATGCTGGTTTTAATGCAATAGTAACAGCTAAACGAAATAATCGCCAGTTGATTAGTGTTGTTTTAGGAGTTGGAGATTGGAATAATCAAGAAGGGGTTTATACACGTCATTATTTTGCGAATACCTTACTGGAGCATGGTTTTTCAGATTTTTCTTATCAGTTATTAGCCCAAAAAGGAGAGTATGAACTAGCTGGTCAAACTTATGACCTTAATAATAATCTGTACGGACTGATTAAAAAAGGAGAGAGTAAACCTAAGTTAGAAGTGACGGACGGCAATCTTCACCTGAAATCTTCTAGCAGTTCTTCTTTGTTGACACCTCCAAAAGGGGTCAAAGCAACCCCTGTCAAAAAAGGTCTATTTAGTTCTCAAGCTTCAACCAAAGATTATCCTTTTGTGGACATCATGTTTTATATTGGCTTACTCACGACGATAGCTGTTCTTATAGGAATGACATTTTTTGAACAACTCCGCCAGTTGATTAAAAGATAAATAGTGTTATGATGTAAAATAAAAACAGGAAATGAAGATTTTTAGGGATCCCCACTTCACTTCCTGTTTTATTTTTAGATTTGGTATAATAGATATTATGTTAGCGATTGAAAAAATAAAAAAACTAAAGCGCGATCATCTTCCACAGATTACTCTTGTCACAGGGGAGGATCTTGGTCAATTTGCGGTGATGAAACAAGCCTTACTTCAAGCTATTGCTTATGATCCTGCGGACCTCACCTATTCTTATTTTGATCTAGCAGAGACGGATTATTCTCTTATTGATATGGATTTACAGAGTTTACCTTTTTTTGCAGATCAAAAGGTGGTTATTTTAGATCACGTGTTGGATTTAACCACCCAGAAAAAGTCCTATTTAAGTGATACTGAAGCAAAACAGTTTGAAACTTATTTGGAACAACCTGTTGAGACCACGCGATTGCTGATTTTCGCGCCAGGAAAGTTAGATGGTAAGCGCCGTTTGGTCAAACTATTAAAGCGCGATGCCATGATTTTTGAAGCTGAGGCATTAAAGGAAGCTGAGTTAAAAACTTATTTTCAAAAATTAGCCCATGAAAAAGGACTGGTGTTTGAAACAGGGGCATTTGATACCCTTTTGATAAAGTCAAACTTTGACTTTAGTGAGCTGGAAAAGAACTTGGTGTTTTTGGCATCTTACAAATCTTCTGGTCAGATTAGTCAGCAAGATATTTCAGAAGCTATTCCTAAAACGTTACAAGATAATCTTTTTGATTTGATTCATTTTGTTTTGACAAAAAAAGTAGATCAAGCAAGAGATTTAGTTAAGGATTTAGTCTTGCAAGGAGAAGATGAGGTGAAGTTGTTGTCTATTTTAATAGGACAATTTCGATTGTTTTTGCAAACAAAGCTGTTATTACAAAAAGGACAGTCAGAAAATCAGATTGTAAAAGATCTGTCTGATTATTTAGGGCGCCGTGTTAATCCTTATCAGGTACGATTTGCTATTAGAGATTCTAGGGCTCTACCTGTGGATTTTTTAAAAAAGAGTCTATTGCTTCTGATTGAAACCGACCGTGATATCAAAACAGGGCGTTTGGAGAAGGGGTATTTATTTGAGGTTGCTTTATTGAAAATCATGTCTATTCTTTAAGCAGATTGTTTGAATTCATCACTTTTTTGCGTTATGATTATGTCAGATGAAATAATGAAAGAGGTACCAACATGGCAATTATTTTACCAGATCTTCCGTATGCATATGATGCTCTAGAACCTTATATTGACGCTGAAACAATGACACTTCATCATGATAAACATCATGCGACTTATGTGGCAAATGTCAATGCAGCACTAGAAAAACATCCAGAAATTGGTGAGGACTTAGTAGCTCTTCTTTCCGATGTTGAACAAATTCCAGCTGATATCCGCCAAGCTGTGATTAATAATGGTGGTGGTCATCTCAATCATGCACTCTTTTGGGAATTACTTTCTCCAGAAAAAACAGAGATTTCAGCAGAATTAGCAGCTGAAATTAATGCAACTTTTGGTTCTTTTGAAGCTTTCCAAGAAGCTTTTACAGCTGCTGCAACAACTCGTTTTGGATCAGGTTGGGCATGGCTTGTTGTAAACCAAGAAGGTCAACTTGAAGTGCTTTCAACGGGCAACCAAGACACACCTATTATGGATGGGAAAAAACCAATCTTGGCGCTTGATGTTTGGGAACATGCTTATTACTTAAATTACCGCAATGTTCGTCCAAATTATATCAAGGCTTTCTTTGAGATTATCAACTGGAACAAGGTTGAGGAGTTGTACCAAGCAGCTAAATAAACAGTGATAAAGTAAGCATTAGTTTGAACACAAAAACAGAGATTTACCAATATGGAGGTGAGTCTCTGTTTTTTATTTTTCGTAAAATATTTAACAAAAACTTTATCTTTTAATAAAAAACCAATGATATATTATAAAAAGTAAATAAGGCTTGCTATTTTAGAAATAATTTTTTATAATACGAAGGTTGGGAGAATTATTGTGAGAAAAAAAGTTTTATCAATCATTTGTATGAGTACACTCACCCTAGCGGTGACCATGGGTTCTATTAGCCAATCTTCCCTTGTTTATGCACAAGAGAAAGACACGCAGACAGTGGAGAATTGGTTGCTTCAGTTAGTGACAGGTGATTTAATCTCTGAGACCACTAAATCCATTTTTAGTGGCAAAAAGACTGATACGAGTGTGGAGAAAGAGACTGTCAAGCAGACAAATAAAAGTCAAGCAGCAAAAGATTCTGTGATGCAAGCTGATTTAGCGACGATGTCATCTTACGGTTTATACTATGACTATGCACACTTGAGTTTGGAAGATACGATTAAAGCTTATTTGGATGAGCATGGCATTCCACATTCTAGCATTGCTTTTTCTTATAAAAATACCAAGACTGGTGAAACTTTTTCAATGAATGACACACAAGTTATGACTGCGGGAAGTACTTATAAATTACCTCTTAATATGTTAGTCGTTGACGAAGTAGAAAAGGGTAATCTAAGTTTAGATGAAAAATTTGACATTACAGGAACAACTTACGAGTATGAGGGAGAGCATGATGCTTATGTTTCCGCTTTCAATGGTCAGATGACTATCCCAGACATGCAGGAATATTCTTTGGTTTATTCTGAAAATACACCAGCTTATGCTCTTGCCGAAAGATTAGGTGGTATGGATAAAGCCTACAGTATGTTCGATCGTTATGGAGAGTCAAAAGCAGAGATTAAAACCATTAGCCGGCAAAATAAGACAACTACCGACTATTATATTCAAGTCTTAAATTACCTATGGCAACATCAGAAGAAATATTCTGATATCTTATCATTTTTGGGTCAATCTTTCCCAGGAACTTATTATAAAACTTATCTGAATGATTTAACGATTTATCAAAAACCTGGATATGTTGGTGAGGCTTTAAATGTGGATGCCATTGTACTTGAAGAGGTACCTTATTTAATCGCCCTATATACAGCTGGATTAGGTGGTTCGACTGAATATAGTACAGAGATTAGTAATGAGGGACTTCTGCAAGTGGGTCAGCTAGCTTATGTGATTAATGAATGGCACCGTGTCAATATGAATTAAAGTGAACGAGACTATCAGTAATAGGAGAGATTAACCGAATCAGTGGGGTTAATCTCTTTATTTTTACTTTTTCTATTGTATTATTTAAATAATACTGATATAATAAAATTATAGAAAGGGTGATAAAAATGGAAGAGACATTTGTTAATGGATTATTTTTAGGTTTTTGGGGTGTGTCAGTAATTTTTTCATTTATCTGGTGGATTCTGACGATTATTTCAAATATTCTTCTTTTTAGTAAGGCTGGATATGCGGGTTGGAAATCAATTGTTCCAATTTATAATTTTTATATCCAACAATGTATTACTTTTGGAAAAGAAAAAGGTATTTTTGCTCTCCTATTGATCGTACCTTTGGTAGGTCAAGTTTATGGAGTTTACCTCTACTATTCTTATGCGCGTGCTTTTGGATTATCACAAGTTCAAGCAGTGCTATATATTTTCTTTGCACCATTATTTAATGTTTATATGGCTTTTAGTGATAACGTCACTTATGATGGGCCTCGTGCATTCTTTATCGATTAATAAAAAAGCTCCTTGATTCTAGTTTACTAGCCATCAGGGAGCTTTTTGAGTCGTTTTTATTTTACAAACATGGCATCACCAAAACTGAAGAAGCGGTAGTGTTCCTCAACGGCATGTTTATAGGCCTCTAGAGTAAATTCTCTGCCGGCAAAGGCTGAAACCAGCATGACCAGAGTTGACTTTGGAAGATGAAAGTTAGTTGAAAAGGCATCAACGACTTTAAATTGGTAACCTGGTTTGATAAAGATATTGGTCCAGCCAGATTCAGCTTGTAGTTTACCTTGATACTTTTGTCCAATGGTTTCCAACGTACGAATTGAAGTCGTCCCAACTGCGATGATACGTCCTCCTTTTTCTTTGACTTGGTTTAGGGTATCAGCAGCTTCTTGAGATAAGGTGTAAAACTCAGAATGCATCTCATGCTCATCAAGATTTTCAACAGAGACTGGTCTAAAGGTGCCAAGACCGACATGAAGGGTCAGATAAACCAACTTAACCCCTTTAGCCTCAATTTTTTCAAGAAGTTCTTGAGTAAAATGCAGACCAGCGGTTGGGGCAGCGGCAGAGCCATTTTCTTTAGCATAAACGGTTTGGTACCGTTCACGATCTTCTAATTTCTCGTGAATATAGGGAGGAAGAGGCATCTCACCTAAACTTTCGAGAACTTCAAGAAAAATACCCTTATAGGAGAACTCGACAATACGTCCACCATGTTCTAATTCCTCAACAATAGTTGCCATCAAGCGTCCATCACCGAAAGACACTTGACTGCCAACTTTTAGGCGTTTGGCAGGCTTGGCGAGAACTTCCCATTGGTCTGCATGAAGATTTTTTAAGAGAAGCAGTTCCACATGACCGTGGGTATCAGGTTTCTCACCATAAAGGCGAGCAGGAAGAACGCGCGTGTTGTTCATGACTAAAGCGTCTCCCTCATTGAGTTCATCGATAATATGGTCAAAATGGCTATCTGTCATGCTCTGCTTTTCTTTATCAATAATCAACAGTTTTGAGCTGTCACGTTTTTCAAGTGGGGTTTGTGCAATCAGCTCATCTGGTAAGTGGAAATCAAAATCCTTAGTATTCAAAATAGTCTCCTTAGAACAAGTATTTTAGCTCATCTATTATACCATGTTCGCCCTTATCCGTCAGTTTTAAATGATATGATGAAGGGTTATTAATTTTCAGATCTTTTACTTGACAAAAATCGGTCTATACCATAAAATAAAAGTATAAGATATCGGTCTATACCAAATAGGAGGTTTTTATGAAAGTGATCGTTGTAAAGAGTCAACAAGAAGGTGCAGAAATTGCCCTTGACTTATTAAAAAATAAATTGGCAACTGGTGCGCAGGTTCTTGGCTTGGCAACTGGTTCTAGCCCAATCGAATTTTACAAAAACATTCGCCAAAGTGATTTAGATTTTTCTGAGATAACATCTGTCAATTTGGACGAGTATGTTGGTTTGGATGAGGAAAGTGACCAATCCTACGCTTACTTTATGAAAGAACAACTCTTTTCTGCCAAACCATTTAAGAAATCTTATTTACCTAACGGTTTAGCAAGTGACGTTGTAGCTGAGGCAGAACGTTATAATCACGTATTGGCAGAGCATCCAATCGATTTCCAAATTTTGGGGATTGGTCGCAACGGCCATATTGGTTTCAACGAACCAGGTGCTTCGTTTGCTGGTCAAACTCACTTAGTTGACTTGGCACCGTCAACTATTGAAGCCAATGCCCGCTTCTTTGAAAATCTAGAAGATGTGCCAAAACAGGCAATCTCCATGGGCATCGCCAACATTATGGCAGCCAAAACCATTGTTCTCATGGCTTATGGCCAGGAAAAAGCTGACGCTATTAAGGCGACTGTGGAAGGTCCCGTGACAGAAGATGTCCCAGCAAGTGTCCTCCAAAACCATGATGATGTTGTCCTCATTATTGATGAAGCTGCAGCGAGTAAATTGACAAAATAAAAATTAAAAACCGACTACTATTTTGGCAGTCGGTTTTCTTTAAGATTAGAGGCTAGAACCTTCTTTGGACAAACGTCGGTGGCGGTGGGTAATTCTCACCATCAAGTAAGAACTTACAGCCAATATTGTAGCTATAAGAAGCAAGTGATGTCGACTCACGACTAATAGAATAATTGTTATGAACAAATTGAGAGCGTACTGCAACCAAACCGTCTTTCCAATACGATAGAGGTCCTGATTGTAGCGACTAGTCATCAGGATTCCCAGATAGTATAGGAGGAAACCGATGAGTAGGAATGGGAAACCTAAACTAGTATGCTCACCAGGTAAGACTTCCACAGAAACTGTAAAGAAATTTATGCCTAAAACAAGTACCATATGAGCGTAGAGTAAGGTAGCTACATTTGTCTTTTGATGGTGATTGATATTGAGGTAGGTTTGTGAAATGTAAAACATAAAGGAGAAAGCCATTGCCAAGAACAATATAACGCTGTCGAACAGATGCGTCTGAATCGGATAATTTTTCAAAATTGCAATGACCGTCTCACCAAAGGTAATGATCGTAATCAACTGGCAGCGTTCAACGATGTGAGGGAAGTTCAGGGCATCATAACCAAGCTTGTCCTTAAAGAAATAGGAAATGATAAATGGAAGATAAAAAAGTAAGAGGCTCTTTTCATCATAGGTCCAGAAATTGAAGTAAATAGCTACCAAAGCCAAGAAAAATACCAGCAAATAAATCCCAAGCATATAGAGACTATGTTTTATATCTGCCGTAAAACCGATTTTCCGGCCCCGAAGGTAGTACTGCAAGCAAATCAGCAGATAAGACAGGGTCAAAAAGATAGTAAATGGTAGGGCGGTCGCTTCAAAATCATGACTAACGTTCAGGGATAATTGTCCGACCACAAACATGGACGCAATAATCGTGTTAATATCCAACAAATCCCGCTCACCATATTTGTTGAGGTAAATCGTCTCATTAATCCACAAGGTCATAATAATCAGGTTGGCGGTGATAAAAGTTAGAATTTCCCTGAGACCGATATGGTCACCGTGCAAAAGTCCAGTCAGTGATGAAGTGGCTAGCACAAAGACCAAATCATAAAACAATTCGTAATTGGATACACGTTTTGCCTTAATTTCAGACATAAAAATCTCCTTTTCAAAAAATCTGGATTATTATACCATATAAAAAGAGAGGCTGTCACCTCCCTTTTGGTTCTAAAGTGTCCAGTCCAAGTCAGGTCCTACAGGAACAATGCCAGTTGGGTTGATGGTCTTGTGGCTACCATAGTAGTGTTGTTTGATATGGTCAAAGTCAACCGTCTCTGCAATGCCAGCGTAATTGTAAATTCGCTTGGTATAATTCCACAAGTTTGGATAGTCCACCAAAGCTTTAATATTGCACTTGAAATGTCCAAAATATACAGGGTCAAATCGCACCAAGGTGGTAAAGAGACGAAGGTCAGCCTCGGTTAATTGATTGCCAACTAGATAGTCCTTATCTACTAAATGTTCTTCCAATTTATCCAAGGCAGCAAAGAGATTCTTGACTTCTTTGTCGTAAACGTTTTGATTAGTTGAAAAACCTGCCTTGTAAACGCCATTATTGATGTTTGGATAGACAAAGTCATTCATGGCATCAATCTCAGCTTGTAGGTGCTCTGGATAGTAGTCATCATAGTTGCCTGTAATGTCATTGAAGGCACTATTAAACATCCGCATGATTTCAGCAGATTCGTTGCTGACGATGGTATTAGTTTTCTTATCCCAAAGGACAGGAACGGTCACCCGACCAGAATAGTGTGGGTCAGCTTTCAAATAAACTTGATAAAGATAGTCGCTGTTAAAGAGGGTATCCTTGATAACACCAGGACCATCTTCAAAGGTCCAGCCATTTTCTAACATGAGGGGATGAACGACAGAAAGCGAGATATGCTCTTCCAAGCCCTTCAATTTTCGCATAATAAGCGTTCGGCTAGCCCAAGGACAAGCCAGAGAAACGTAGAGATGGTAGCGACCCGACTCGGCCTTAAAACCACCTGTTCCTGTCGGATCCGCTTGTCCATCAGGTGTAATCCAGTTACGAAATTGTGTGACAGTACGGACAAACTTACCACCTGTAGACTTGGTATCATACCACTTGTCCACCCATTTGCCATCTTGTAAAAGTCCCATAAGTTAACTCCTTTATTATATTACTAATTAGTATTATATCATATTTCATCCCTTAGACAAGGCTTATGTTTGTGTGTTAGAATAGAGAGTATGAGATTGGATAAATGTTTGGAAAAAGCGGGACTTGGTTCACGGAATCAAGTGAAAAGGTTGTTTAAAGCAAAACAAATTAAGGTTGATGGAAAAAGGGCAACGCGGCTTAGTCAGATTGTGGATCCAAATCTACAAGATATTACTGTTTCTGGGAAAACTATTGAGCTTGAGCCAGCAGTTTATTATCTCCTAAATAAACCAGCTGGTGTTGTCACGGCTGTCACAGATAAAAATTACCAAACAGTGATTGATTTGATAGATAAAAAAGATTTCCGTCAAGGGCTTTATCCGATTGGCCGTCTAGATCGTGATACGGAAGGTTTATTACTTCTAACCAATAATGGTCCGTTAGGTTATCGAATGCTACACCCAAAACATCATGTGAAAAAGACCTATGAGCTGGTAGTTAATGGCTTTTTAGCAGATGATGCTGTAGGCTTTTTTGCAAAAGGGGTGAGATTTTTAGATGGTAGAGTTTGTCAGCCAGCAGAGTTGAAGATTGTAGAGGCTAATGTTCAAGAAAGCAGAGCCTTTATTACAATTTCAGAAGGAAAATTTCATCAAGTGAAAAAAATGTTCTTAGCTTATGGTGTAAAAGTGATTTTTTTAAAACGGGTCAGCTTTGGAGGTTTTAGGTTAGATCCGAGTTTGCAAGTCGGAGCCTATCGCCCCTTAAACGATGAAGAGCAACTTCTTTTAAAGACTTATTTGGATTAATTTTCGAATAAAGTGAGTAAGGAGGAGTCTATGTTACAAGCAAGAAATCATAAAGGACAGATGATCAACTTACTACAAGAGATTCCTGCCGAAAGGCAGGAATTTTTCTGTCCACTTTGTCAAAATCCTGTTCGCTTGCGACAAGGCGAGGTGATGCGTGCGCATTTTGCCCATGTTTCTCTTAAAAACTGTCACTTTTTTTCTGAAAATGAAAGTCAAGAACACCTTGCTTTAAAAGAAATGCTATATCAGATTTTATTAGCTAAAGGAGAGGAGGTCGCCTTAGAAGCTCCGATTAAAGAAGTTTCACAAGTTGCCGATGTCCTTGTTAATCGTCGTATTGCCCTAGAGGTTCAATGCAGTCGTCTATCCTTGAAACGATTAAAAGAACGGACACTTGCTTATCATCAAGCGGGTTATTATGTTTGTTGGCTTTTAGGGAAAGAACTTTGGTTAAAAGATAAGTTGACGTCTCTTCACCGTCATCTGCTTTATTTTTCTAAAAATATGGGATTTTATCTCTGGGAGCTAGACCTTGATTTTTCTCAGATTCGATTAAAATATCTTATTCATGAGGACTTGCGTGGAAAGGTTCATTACTTGAAGAAATCTTGGAGCTTATCTGATTTTTCACTTGCTGTTTTACGCCTGCCTTTTTTTAAACAGCCGTTATCTTGTTTAGAGGTAAAGGTAGATAAGGAGATTAAAACTTATATTCAGCGCCAGCTTTTTTATGGTTCAAAACGCTGGTTAAAAGAGCAGGAAGTTTGTTATCTTAAAGGACAAAATCTGTTAAACCAAGATCTTAATGCTTTTTTCCCGCAAGTCAGACCTCCCTCTTTTGAGGCTGGTTTTCTGCAAGTACAAGAGCAAATCGGGTGGTATTATCAACATTTTTTGACTTATTATCAGCATCAAAAGGAAAAACAAAGGCAAATCCTCTATCCACCAGCTTTTTATGATAAAATAAAATGATAATAATCGTCCGTTTCATGCGGATAAAGGAGGACAATATGTCAGAAAATCGCGCACATTTGAAGGAAAAGGATACTTGGGATTTAACCACTATTTTTGCGACAGATCAGGATTGGGAGCAGGCACTTGAGGATTTAGCGAGTGAATTGGAGAAGGCTGCAGACTTTGAAGGACACCTTTTAGATTCCGCGGCATCTCTTTTGAAGATCACACAGACAGAGCTAGATGTGGAGCGTCGGTTGGAAAAACTCTATGTTTATGCTTCTATGAAAAATGATCAGGATACAACTGTTGCTAAATATCAAGAATATCAAGCTAAGGCCATGAATCTTTATGCTCAATGTAGTCAGGCTTATGCTTTTTATGAGCCAGAATTAATGGCACTAACACAAGAAAAATTGGCTGACTTTATAGCAGAAGAGCGGGATCTTGCTCTTTATGCTCACTTTTTTGAAAAACTGCTGAGCAAAAAAGCCCATATTTTAAGCAAAGAAGCAGAAGAGCTACTAGCAGGGGCAGAAGAAATATTTAGTGCTGCAGGAGAAACCTTTGAAATCTTAGATAATGCAGATATTAGCTTTCCATATGTACCAGATGGTGAGGGCGATTTGATTGAGTTGACTCACGGCAACTACATTCGTTTGATGGAGTCTAAGGATCGTATGGTTCGTCAAGAAGCTTATGAAGCCATGTATGGCATTTATGAGCAATATCAACATACTTATGCTAAAACCCTACAAACCAATGTAAAAGTACATAACTATAAAGCTAAGGTTCGTCAATACGATTCGGCTCGTCAGGCAGCTTTATCGAGCAACCATATTCCAGAGGCGGTTTATGAGACGTTGATTGAAACTGTTAATCGCCACTTACCTTTACTGCATCGTTATATCAAGCTACGTCAAGAGATTTTGGGACTAGATGAGCTTAAGATGTATGATGTTTATACCCCGTTAGCTGAGACAGATTATCACTTTACCTATGACGAGGCCTTGAAAAAAGCAGAGCAAACCTTGTCTATTTTTGGAGAAGAGTATGCCAGTCGTGTCAAACGTGCTTTTAATGAACGGTGGATTGATGTCTATGAAAATAAAGGAAAACGTTCAGGAGCTTATTCAGGGGGATCTTATGATACTAATGCCTTTATGCTCTTAAACTGGCAAGACACCTTGGATAATCTTTTTACCTTGGTGCATGAAACAGGGCATAGCCTACATTCGACTTTTACGCGTGAAAATCAACCCTATGTTTATGGAGATTATAGTATCTTTTTAGCTGAGATCGCTTCCACAACGAATGAAAATATTTTAACCGAAACCTTGTTAAAAGAAATCAAGGATGAAAAATTACGTTTTACTATCCTCAACAATTACCTTGACGGCTTCAGAGCAACGGTCTTTCGTCAAACACAATTCGCAGAGTTTGAGGACTTGATCCATCAAGCTGATCAAGAAGGCGAGGTCTTAACAAGTGAGTATCTTAGCGAGTTGTACGCAACTTTAAATGAAAAATATTATGGTCTTTCTGCCCAAGAAAATCCCCAAATTCAGTTTGAATGGGCTAGAATTCCACATTTTTACTATAATTATTATGTTTATCAGTATGCTACTGGATTTGCAGCAGCAAGTTACCTAGCAGAAAAAATAGTTCATGGAAGTGCAGAGGATAAAGAGCGCTACTTAGACTACCTAAAAGCAGGAAATTCTGATTATCCCCTCAATGTGATTAAAAAAGCGGGTGTGGATATGTTAGATGCCACGTATCTTGATGAGGCTTTTGCAGTCTTTGAAAAACGCTTGATGGAGTTAGAGACCTTAGTTGCAAAAGGGATTCGCTAAGGTTTTAAAAATGAGATTATAGGAGTGTGAGGAAGTAAAGTAAATCCCCTTATTTTCCAAACACTCCTTTTATCAAGAAAAGGAGATGCTATGCCCCTTAATTTTATTTGGGATTTGGATGGGACCCTTTTAGATTCTTATGGTGCTATTATGAAGGCACTGGAGGCAACTTATTACCATTATCAATGGGAGTTTGATGATAAAATGATTTTGGCTTTTATCCTAAACGAGTCGGTGGGGGCATTATTAAAAGATAAGGCTAGGCTTGAAAATGTAGATGAGCAAATGGTGAAAAGCTATTATTCTACTGATTTAAAAACAAGAGACCAAGAAATTCAGCTAATGTCTGGAGCGCGTGAGATTTTAGATTGGACTAAAGAGCGGGGAATAACGAATTTCATCTATACCCATAAAGGAGATAATACCTTCTCTGTTTTGAAGCAACTGGACTTGGAGTCTTATTTTACAGAAGTTGTTACAGGAGATTCAGGTTTTAAGCGCAAACCTCACCCAGAAGCTTTAGACTATTTAATCCAGACTCACCACTTGGATAAAAACAAGACCTACTACATTGGAGATCGTAAATTAGATATGGAAGCAGCATTGCAAGCAGGTATCTTTAGTCTTAACTTAAAGGAAGTTAGTCAAGGTAAAAACCAAAAAATAAAGAACTTGTTAGATATTAAAATCCGAACATTATGATGTATTTTTACAGAAAACGTAAAGGAAACGCTTTCTGGTTAAAATGATAGAGTTTTTAAATCAGGTGTGATAACCTTTATGTACGAACGTTTCACGAAGGTGAAACTAAAAAGGTTCGTCAAAGGAGAAGTGGTGAAGAAAACTAATCGTTATTTAGTGGCTGCAGCAGGGGTGACCTTGCACTTGATGTTGGGCTCAACTTATGCTTGGAGTGTCTATCGTAATCCTATTATGGCTGAAACAGGATGGGATCAATCAGCGGTGGCCTTTGCTTTTAGCTTGGCAATCTTTTGCTTAGGTTTATCTGCTGCCTTTATGGGACAGTTGGTGGAAAAATTTGGTCCCAGAGTGACAGGGACCATTTCAGCTATCCTATATGCTGCTGGAAATATTTTAGCTGGTTTTGCACTAGATCACCATTCCCTTCCTCTACTTTATCTAGGGTATGGGATTTTAGGTGGCATGGGATTGGGTGCTGGCTATATTACCCCTGTATCAACCATTATCAAATGGTTTCCAGATAAGCGAGGTTTGGCAACAGGTTTAGCCATTATGGGATTTGGCTTTGCGTCCTTGTTAACAAGTCCTATCGCTCAATATTTGTTATCTCATATTGGTCTAGCGAATACTTTTTATAGTTTTGGGCTACTTTATCTACTGGTCATGTTAGTGGCTGCGCAGTTTATTGTTAGACCAAGGCAGGAAGATTTAAAAGCCTTTGGAAATTATGGGCGCTCTGGAGAGAGTCAACGAGTAGTTGGCGAAGGAGTTCTAGCCAAAGAAGCTATTAGACGTCCCTCCTTTTATTTACTTTGGAGTCTTTTATTTATCAATATCAGTTGTGGTTTGGGACTTATCTCGGCTGCCTCACCGATGGCTCAAGAAATGACAGGAATGTCAGCAGAATCTGCGGCTTTGATGGTGGGAGTACTTGGCATCTTTAATGGGTTTGGTCGCTTGCTATGGGCAAGTTTATCGGATTATATTGGCCGTCCCTTGACGTTTAGTCTCTTGTTTATCGTAAATCTTTTCTTATCAGCTTTACTTTTAGTCTCGCAGATTCAACCGATTTTTATTTTTGCAATGGCAATTCTTATGACTTGTTATGGTGCAGGGTTTTCTTTACTTCCAGCTTACTTAAGTGATCTATATGGGACCAAACAACTGGCTATTTTACATGGTTATAGTTTAACTGCTTGGGCTTTGGCGGGATTAGTAGGGCCTGTTCTTTTATCCTGGACCTTTAGTCTATCAGGAAGTTATATGACGACCCTATATGTCTTTATTGCTTTATATGCTTTAGGGATAATTTTCTCTTTTTATTTGGGAAGAAGTCTCAAAAAATAGGCAAACAAAGGCTGTTGCTCAGGCGCAGCTTTTTGTTTTGAAAAAAATAACGAATAATAAGAGTAGAGGGATGAAAAAATAGCAAGAAGGTTGTATAATAAAGAAATGGTTAAATCATATAGTAAAAATGCAAATCATAATATGCGTCGTCCTATTGTTAAAGAAGAAGTGGTTCGCTATATGCGCCACCACTTAGCACAAAATAAGGGACATTTAGAAGTTTTAGAGTCTTTTGCCAAAACGGAAAATATACCGATTATCCCACATGAAACTGTGGCTTATTTTAGATTTTTAATGCAAACTTTGAAGCCTAAAAAGATTTTAGAGATTGGGACAGCCATCGGTTTTTCAGCACTTTTGATGGCAGAGTATGCACCTGAAGCAGAAATTGTGACCATTGATCGTAATCCAGAGATGATTGGTTTTGCTAAAGAAAATTTTGCAAAGTATGACACACGTCAACAGATTCGTTTGGTGGAAGGTGATGCAGCAGAGGTTTTAGCTGATTTAGAGTCTGGTTTTGATTTTGTCTTTATGGATTCTGCAAAATCAAAGTATATTGTTTTCTTACCTGAAATCCTAGAGCGACTAGAAGTTGGTGGTGTGGTGGTTTTAGATGACATTTTCCAAGGTGGTGATATCGCAAAACCGATTGAAGAGGTTCGACGTGGACAACGGACTATTTATAGAGGACTTCATAAACTCTTTGATGCGACCTTGGACAATCCTTCTTTGACGGCTACCTTAGTTCCTCTAGGAGATGGTTTGTTGATGCTTCGTAAAAATTCTGAACAAGTGACTTTATTAGATTAAGTCAATTTTAAGAAAATATGCTATAATAAGACAGTTAATGTAAAAAGGAGTTAAAACTAAATGAAATTAAGAAAAAAATGGGCAGCAGGTCTGGTAACGTTACTTTCTGTAACAACCTTAGCAGCGTGTAGTTCAACAGACAACGCTAATAAAGACATTGTCACAATGAAAGGTGACACAATTAAAATCACTGATTTTTACAATGAAGCTAAGACAACTTCAGCTGCTCAACAGTCTATGTTAACCTTGATTATGAGTAAAGTGTTTGAAGAGCAGTATGGTGATAAGGTTTCTGATAAAAAAGTAACAGAAGCTTATAATAAGACAGCGGAATCTTATGGTGATTCTTTCTCGGCAGCACTGGCTCAAGCAGGAATGACAGTAGAAGCATATAAACAGCAGATTCGCACAACCATGTTAGTAGAGTATGCTGTTGAGCAAGCTGCTAAAAAAGAATTAACTACAGAAAACTATAAAGCGGCTTACACTGAATACAACCCTGAAGTAACAGCTCAAATTATCAAACTAGATAGTGAAGATAAGGCTAAAGAAGTTCTTGAAAAAGCTAAGGCAGATGGCGCAGACTTCTCTAAGCTAGCTAAAGAAAACTCAACAGATTCTGCGACTAAAGATAAGGGTGGCGAAGTGAAGTTTGATTCAGCTTCAACAGATGTGCCAGCAGATGTTATGTCAGCAGCCTTCAAGTTAAAAGAAGGTGAAGTATCTGATGTTATCACTGTAGTAGATACATCCACTTATACAACAAGTTATTATATTGTGAAACTCACAAAAGCTGGTGAAAAAGATACAGATTGGAAAACTTACAAATCACAACTTAAGAAAATCATTATGAATGAAAAAACAAGTGATACCAATTTCCAAAATACTGTTATCGCAGCAGCCCTTAAAAAAGCTAACGTGAAGATTAAAGACGATGCCTTCTCATCGATCTTATCACAATATACAACAACAAGCTCATCAAGTAGCTCTTCAAGCTCATCATCAAGTGCTTCATCTTCTGAAACAAGCTCATCCTCAACAGAAGCATCAAGCACAACAGAAAGCTCATCATCAGCTGAGTAAGTAGTTGACGAAAGTTTAAAAAATCTCTATAATAGAGTGGTTGAGAATTGATTTTTCCTCCCTTTACTTCAGAAAACTGGCGGTTGTTGCGAGCCAGGTAAAGCGAAAAGTCATGCTACTTAACCTTACAATTGCATCATAAAAGAGAATGACAAGTCATTGAATGAAGGTGGTACCGCGGTTTTTCGCCCTTCGTTTAGTTTCTTGTCATTTTTTGGAGAGTGTGATAAGCCACTTCAAGTGAGACAAGATTTTACCTCTAGTGGTGAAAGGTTTGATCTTCACGACAGTCATGATCAGCTAGTAACTGAAATCTCCAAAGCTCTTTTTTACTTGATGTCTCATGACAGCGTAATCGCTGATGTCATGTAGGATTCTTTCAACTAAAACAAAGGTAAAAGTTGAAAGGATATCGAGTTTATGTTGAAATGAACTCGGGTTACGGACTTTGTCAAAAAGAGAAATACTTCCTAGACGCAAGCGTCTTCGTCAAGTTTCCTATTTTGACGGTATCCGCTTAAGGTCCTTAGTATCTTAGTTGAACTTAGGCTACAGACTTTCATACTAACTTTATCACTTATGAAAGGAAAGGTTCAATTTAGCAAGTTAGTTAAATTGAACCCGCTCGAAAGGCTTACTTCTTTCTAACAATAACTTTTCAAAAATATCTAAACGAAAGGACAGGGTATCGAGTTTATGTTGAAATGAACTCGGGTGTTGAACTTAGGCTACGGACTTCTCTACTAAATTTATCACTTATGAAAGGAAAGGTTCGATTTAACTGTTCTGTTGAATTGAACCCGCCCGAAAGGCTTACTTCTTTCTAACAACAATTTTTCAAAAATATCTAAACGAAAGGAAAGGGTATCGAGTTTATGTTGAAATGAACTCGGGTTACGGACTTTGTCAAAAAGAGAAACACTTCCTAGACGCAAGCGTCTTCGTCAAGTTTCCTATTTTGACAGTGTCCGCTTAACACCCTTAGTATCTTAATTATGAAACAATTATCATCTGCACAAATCCGCCAAATGTGGCTCGACTTTTGGAAATCAAAAGGACATTCTGTTGAGCCATCTGCTAATCTTGTGCCCGTCAATGATCCAACTCTTCTTTGGATCAACTCTGGTGTGGCGACGTTGAAAAAATATTTTGATGGTTCTGTTATCCCAGATAATCCACGCATTACCAATGCTCAAAAATCAATCCGTACTAACGATATTGAGAATGTCGGAAAAACTGCTCGCCACCATACCATGTTTGAAATGCTTGGAAACTTCTCAATTGGTGATTATTTCCGTGATGAAGCGATTGAGTGGGGATTTGAACTTTTAACTAGCCCAGAATGGTTTGGTTTTCCTAAAGACAAGCTTTATATGACTTACTATCCAGATGATAAAGATTCATACAACCGTTGGTTAGCCCTCGGGGTGGATCCTAGTCATTTGATTCCGCTTGAGGAGAACTTCTGGGAAATTGGTGCGGGTCCTTCAGGTCCTGATACTGAAATTTTCTTTGACCGTGGCGAAGCTTTTGACCCAGAAAATATCGGCATTCGTTTGCTAGAAGAAGATTTGGAAAATGATCGCTACATTGAAATCTGGAATATCGTATTATCTCAGTTTAATGCTGACCCAGCTGTTCCACGTTCAGAATACAAAGAATTACCAAATAAAAATATTGATACGGGCGCTGGTTTGGAGCGTCTAGCAGCCATCTTCCAAGGGGCTAAAACCAACTTTGAAACAGACCTCTTTATGCCAATTATTCGTGAGGTAGAAAAGATTTCTGGTAAGACTTACGACCAAGATGGCGACAATATGAGCTTTAAAGTGATTGCTGACCATATCCGTGCCCTTTCCTTTGCGATTGGTGATGGCGCTCTTCCTGGAAATGAAGGGCGTGGTTATGTGCTTCGTCGTTTGCTCCGTCGTGCTTCTATGCATGGTCAAAAATTAGGCATTACAGAGCCGTTCTTGTATAAACTTGTGCCAACGGTTGGTCAAATCATGGAAAGCTACTATCCAGAAGTTCTTGAAAAACGTGATTTTATCGAAAAAATCGTTAAAAGTGAAGAAGAGTCCTTTGCACGCACTATCCATACAGGGTCACAATTTGCTGAACAATTGATGGATAAATTAACAACTGAAGGTAAGACAGTTATTGATGGGCGTGATATTTTCAAACTTTACGATACTTATGGTTTCCAAGTAGAGTTGACTGCTGAGTTGGCTGAACAACGAGGTATGACACTTGATATCGCTGGCTTTGAAGCTGCTATGAAGGAACAGCAAGACCGTGCGCGTGCTTCAGTCGTAAAAGGTGGCTCAATGGGAATGCAAAACGAAACTTTGGCAGCTATTACAGAAGCTTCAACTTTTGTTTACGAAGCAGACCAATTAGATGCGACTTTATCGGTTCTTGTGGTTGATAATAGTCGTGTAGAAAACACTAACTCAGGTCAAGCTCTTCTTGTTTTTGATCAAACACCGTTTTATGCTGAAATGGGTGGTCAAGTAGCAGACCATGGTCAAATTTTAGATGCAGAAGGTCAATTAGTGGCTCGCATCACTGATGTTCAAAAAGCCCCTAATGGACAGCCTCTTCACACTGCTGAGGTTTTATCAGAGATTAAGGTAGGACAAACTTACCATTTGGCTATTGATACCACTCGTCGTCACCGTGTGATGAAAAACCATACTGCCACACACTTGTTGCACGCAGCTCTTCACAATGTGATTGGTCAACATGCGACTCAGGCAGGTTCTCTTAATGAACAAGAGTTTCTACGTTTTGACTTTACGCACTTTGAGGCAGTGACTGCAGAAGAACTTCGTCGCATCGAAGAAGAAGTGAACCAAAAAATCTGGGATGCTATTCCAGTTGTGACAGTAGAAACAGATATTGACACTGCTAAAGAAATGGGAGCAATGGCACTCTTTGGCGAAAAATATGGTAAAGAAGTTCGTGTGGTGACCATTGGTGATTACTCTGTCGAACTCTGTGGTGGTACCCATGTTGGTAATACGGCAGAAATCGGAATCTTTAAGATTTTGAAAGAAGAAGGAATCGGATCAGGAACACGACGTATTGTAGCGGTGACTAGCCGTGAAGCCTTCTTGGCTTATCGTGACGAGGAAGATGCCCTTAAAGAAGTAGCAACGACTATCAAATCTCCTCAAATCAAAGAAGTGCCAAATAAGGTGACAAGCCTTCAAGAGCAGTTACGTGACTTACAAAAAGAAAATGCTGAGCTAAAAGAAAAAGCAGCAGCAGCGGCGGCTGGTGATGTCTTTAAAGATGTGAAAGAGGCTAAGGGTGTTCGTTACATTGCTAGCCAAGTTCAAGTCTCAGATGCAGGCGCCCTCCGTACTTTTGCAGATAATTGGAAGCAAAAAGATTACTCTGATGTCCTTGTCCTTGTGGCAAGCATTGGTGAAAAAGTGAATGTCCTTGTCGCAAGTAAAACCAAAGATGTTCATGCCGGTAACCTTATCAAAGTTCTTGCCCCAATCGTATCAGGTCGCGGTGGTGGTAAGCCAGATATGGCCATGGCAGGTGGCTCTGATGCCTCTGCTATTCCAACGCTCTTAAACAGTGTAGCGGAGAGCTTATAATATAATTTGTGTATATCCCTTTGTTAGAACAACTAACAAGGGATATCTTTCTATTCTAATGTGAGGAATAAGTATGGAACACATAAAAGATATTTGGCAAGAGATGTATGAGAAAGCAAAACGTCACTATGATCCGCATTATGTCTCACCTTTCATTTATTCAAATCATGTCGTTGCTGCCATTGAAGCTAAAAATGGGAAAATTTATACTGGTTATTGTTTCGAGGCGACGGCTGGTGTATTTCACCTTTGTGCAGAGCGATCAGCAGCCTTCAATATGTTTCAAGATAGTGGTCAGACAGCAATAAAACGTATCATAGCATTTCGAGATCAAGCTCCCTTTGGAGAGGGGTCGGGAATGCCTTGTGGAGCTTGCCGTGAATTTTTGATGCAGCTGTCGGCTGATAATGTACAAACAGAAATCATGCTTGATTTTGATAAACGAGAAATCATCACACTAGGAGAGCTCATGCCTTACTGGTGGGGTGCAGAGCGTATGAAAGCTGGTATCGACCATTTAGAATAATCTATAAACTCTTTTATCCTATGGGTAAAGGAGTTTTTTGTATGAGATTTTATTGATTTTGACAATAATAATAAACTTTTTGACAATGATAGTTGTCAAAATGAATAAGAAGTGTTACAATAATATCAAGAAAAACTTGAAAACGCATTCATCTGCTAAATAAACAGAAAGTAGGAAACAATTATGAAAAAGGTAAACAAGCATCACATTGCACTCTTTGTAAATGTATTGGCGACCATCTATCTAGTTTTTATCCTACTAGCTGACATCATGAAGTGGCAGCAGTTGGATAATACTCATGTCATTCTTGCCATTTGTGCCATCGCAGTGACAGATGAGAGCTTGAGGAAACTAGCAGGCAGAAAAAAGCATAAGGAACAAGATTAAGAGTTAGAACGAGGAACAATGATGGAAAAGTGGAAAGAATTTATCAAAGGAGCCTATTTTGGATTTTTAGGAGTTGGCTTGGTCATCTTCATTCTAAATGATGTCTACTGGAGTTTTAAGGAACCTGCCTACCAAGTTGACTTCCAGCTACACTATTCTGGCTGGTTTAGTCCTTGTACCATTTTTTATAAAAGTGGGGTCTGATATAGAGAAAACTCTTAAAAGTAAATAGTGTCGACTAAACCATAGGAGAAACCTTATGAAAAACAATAGCAATAAAAAAGGAATTTTGATTACAGGAACAAGTGTTGTTCGTGGAGTAGAGGTGATTGTTGCACTATATTTGATTTATAGTTTAGTTCAAACCATCGTATTTGGTCAGGAGATGGACACCTTGTCGCTCTTGATGATGACGAGTTCGATATTCATTTTGGAAATCTCACTCAGTAAAGATAAGGAGAAAAAGAATGAACAAGACAGTTAAAAATGGAATGAAAGTTTTTTCTACTTTTCTTCGTACTCTTTTTGATCAATATTCTGGTCTTCAAAGTTCTAGCCTTACTAGGATTTGACCTTAGTTTGACGGAAATGAGTTATCTTTTTCCTCCATTGATGGCGACACTGGTGTTAGCTCTGCAATTTAACAAAAAGAAGAAATAATGACAAAATCAAGAAAAAGATAGGAGATTACTTATGAAACGTAGAATTTCATCAGATATGGCAGCGATTATGATTGCAGGAGCCTGTATTATCGGCTTACTGATTGGAGTTGCTCTAGGACTATATAGTTTAGTCTAGGATACAGAAAATAGAAGGAGTAGAAAAATGGAAGTTAGACAGAAAATATATGAAGTCAATATCATGGAAAATAAGAAGTTTGTTTGGGGATTGAATATTCTTGCCGCGGTACTCATCTTTCCATTTGCCTTCGTATTTGGAATGATAGGCAGTTGGTTGATAGCTAACGGTTCGCAATACTTGGAACTGACCGTGTCGGAGGTATGGTTACTTTTCCCTCTCTATATTCTTTTAATAGTTGTGCACGAGGCTATCCACGGCATCTTCTTCAAAATTTTTTGTCCCAAAAATCCTGTCAAATACGGGTTTAAATGGAAATCAGGGATGGCCTATGCGACCAGTCCAGGTTCGCTCTACAATCGGATGCAAATGCTAGTAATCAGCCTGGCACCCTTTGTTGTGATTAGTTTTGGCTTGACCATGGTAGCAGGTTTTGGGATGATGAATATTACTCTTTACTTCATGCTGGTAACCATGCATGCTGCCTCTTGTGCAGGTGATTTCTACTATACCTATCTTTTGTTGTTCAGGTTTGCCAAGGGGGATATAGCTGTCGAAGACACAGAAACAGGCTTGATCATCTACCAAGCCTAGAAAGGAAATATCATGGAATATGTCTTAAAAAATCGGCTCAAGGAATTGCGGGCACGGGATAGCCTCAACCAGACAGAGTTGGCAAAATTAGCAGAAGTATCACGACAGACCATTAGCTTGATTGAGCGAGGAGAATATACACCCTCGGTGGTCATTGCCATGCGAATTGCACAGATTTTTAATGAAAATGTAGAAAATGTTTTTCAATTAGTGGAGGTAGGAGAATGAAACAGGGGAAACAATTAACGACTGGTAAGCGAATTATCTTTTTCATCTTAGTCATCTTAGTGCTACAAGTAGCTTTATTTGTAGCAGGCTTCTTCATGGGCTATTTTGAGGCAATGGGATTTGATATCAATACACTTTTGTTCGCAACAAGAACATTTATGGTGGCAAGTTTCATTGGATTTGCTTACCTTATGTACAAGAGTTTTAAGACCTTCAAGCGTTATCAAGAAAGTGAAGAAGATGATGATGTTCTTGATCAGCTCTATAAGACAACCTTTCGAAGTTTGGAATACGGTACGATTCTCTACAATATTTTTGGAGGTTTGGTTTTGGCAAATATGGTACTAGGTGCTAATATTTCAGCGGATTATTATACAATCGAACTCTTTGATATTGCATCTTTTATCGTTCTTCTTCCTGCTCAGATTGGAATTTTTAAGGTGACACAGGTAGTTCGTCAATACAAATTGTCAGCCTTTCCTACTCCAAGCGAAATTAAAGATTATATTTATGCACTAGATGAGGGTGAACGACAAGCTAATTTTGAACAAAGTTATCTAATTGTTCACAACTTGAACCAATGGGTCTTACCACTTTTATACGTTTTGATTATGGTGGTAACGCAAATTACCCAGACACAACAGCTGTTGGCACTCTTGATTGTTGCTTTTCTTCACATTTACATCAATATTCTCAATGTACAAATGATACGGAAATATTTTAAGTAATTTGAAATATGTATATGTTCTTTATGACAGTGACCCCAGCGGGCTTTCTTAGTTTCTATTTTGCAAACCATAAGAAAATCAAACTTGTTTAATTCAAATGGAGGTCAGTTATGCAAGTCTTTAAGAAAATCTATATTGCTTTGTTTATCGGGCTTGATCTGTACGCAGTTGGCTATATTTTTGGAGAATGGCTAGCTACGGGCCAGATTGATTTGTTAAATCTGAATATGGTGTCACCGATGGCTTTAGGGTTACCAGCTCTGTTATTATCCACAAAAGAAAACGTTAAAAATTAGTTGCATAAATGTATATGAAGGAGATTGTTATGAATCTTAGTGGGGCTATATTACCTGTATGCTATATCGTCTGTTTTGCTGTTTCTTTTTTTACAGGAAAAGTAGAGTTGTTGGCGCTCTTAATAACGGCTATGATTCATATTTACATTATGTTGAAGCAGTTTAAAATGGCAAAAGAGTTTTATAGATAGGAGTAAGGTATGGGATTTTTATTGCTATTATTACCGTTTATCTTAATATACATTTTTTCTGTGGAAGAAAATCTTAAAAAAATGAAGAAGCAAATCCAAAAACTCGAAAAAAGTAAAAAAGGAGAAGAGTCAATGTCAAAAATGCTAGAAGAATTAGTCGGTCAAAAGGTTAAACTGATCTTTGATGGAATCATCAATACAAACGAGCCTTATCATATTTTGGCTGTTGATGAAGAGTGGCTTAAGGTGAGTCGTGTCCATAAAAACGGACAAGAAGAAACAAGGTTAGTAAGAATTGATACACTTCAAGAGGTGAGATGGGATTAGAGCTTCTCTACTTGGTCATTTATAAGAGTGAAAGATCCAGTTTAACTGGATTTTTTGTATTTTTATACAAAAAATGTTGACATTTGTATAAAAATAATATAAACTATTCTGCATAAACATTCTAAAAGAGGTATAAATATGAAAGTATCAGTTGTAGGAGTAACAGGGTATAGTGGGTTAGAATTAGTGAAAATACTGGAGAATCACCCTAATGCTGAATTGGTTTCCGTTTATGCCACTAAAGAGGTTGGTCAAGAGTTATCGTATATTTATCCACATTTGGATGAGGTAACAGCCTTAAAAGTAGAGGCTTTTGATGCAGAAAAAATAATGTCAGAAGCAGACTTGGTCTTTTTTGCCACCCCAAGTGGTATTGCAAAAGATTATGCGCACTATTTTGTTGAAGCTGATTTTCCTTTTATTGACTTATCAGGTGACCATAGACTTCCTGCTGATATTTATCAAAAATGGTATCAAAAAACGCCAGCTAAAACGGAGGTCTTAGAGCAGTTTACCTATGGTTTGTCTGAGTTTACTGACTTGAAAGGCAAACATCACATTGCGAATCCAGGTTGCTATGCAACTGCTACTGAATTAGCACTCATTCCTCTCTTAAAAGCACAAGTGATTGATTTAGAATCCATTATTGTTGATGCCAAGAGTGGTTTAAGTGGAGCAGGGAAAAATCCAACCAGTGCCAGTCATTTTGTTCATGTACATGACAACTATGTCACTTATAAGCTGAACCAGCATCAGCATATCCCAGAAATTGTTCAGACATTGCAGAGTTATGAACCCAACTTATCCCATATCCAATTTTCAACTTCCTTAATACCTGTAGCACGTGGCATTGTAGCTACCTTATATTTAAAATTGACCGCAGATTTAACAGAGAATGAGCTTTTAGAGATTTATCAAAAAGCTTACGAGAATAAGCCTTTTGTTCGTGTGAAATCTCACCTTCCTCATCTACACCATGTGATTGGTTCAAACTATACTGACATTGGCTTATCTTACAATCCTCTCACTCAAGTGCTGACAGTAGTTGCTGTGCTTGATAATCTTGTAAAAGGGGCAGCAGGTCAAGCTGTTCAAAATATGAATCTGATGTTTGGCTTTGCCGAAACAGCAGGCTTGTTGGCAGCGCCAGCTTTTATCTAAAGGAGAAAAAAATGAAACTTATTGATGGTAATATAGCCAGTCCGCTGGGTTTTTCAGCAGATGGTTTGCATGCAGGATTTAAAAAGAGAAAGTTGGATTTTGGTTGGATTGTTTCTGAAGTGCCAGCCAGTGTAGCAGGTGTTTATACGACCAACCAAGTTATTGCCGCCCCTCTTATCGTTACAAAACAAGCACAGCAGCAAGGAAAGATGCAGGCTATTGTCGTAAACTCAGGTGTTGCCAATTCCTGTACTGGTCAAAAAGGACTAGAAGATGCCTCCACCATGCAAGAGTGGACTGCTAAAAAATTAGGTATTGCAAACGATTTGGTTGGGGTTGCTTCAACAGGTGTTATTGGCGAGTTTTTACCACTGGATAAGCTAGAAAATGGCTTATCTAAGATTGTGGTTAATGGCAATGCAGATGATTTTGCTCAAGCAATCTTGACAACAGATACGGTCACAAAGACCATCACAGTTGAAGAGACATTTGGAAAAGATGTGGTGACCATGTCAGGAGTGGCTAAAGGATCAGGGATGATTCATCCTAATATGGCTACCATGCTCGCTTTTATTACCTGTGATGCTAATATTTCAAGTCAGACCCTACAAAAAGCTCTCAGTCAAGAGGTTGAAACAACATTTAATCAAATCACGGTTGATGGTGATACGTCAACTAATGATATGGTCCTTATCTTATCTAATGGTTGCACCCAAAATCAAGAAATCATTGAAGGAACAGAAGACTATGATCGCTTTGTGGCGATGTTGCATGTTGTGATGACTGATTTGGCTAAAAAGATTGCAAAAGATGGCGAAGGGGCAACCAAGCTGATTCAAGTTGATGTGACAGGAGCTAAGGACAGTCTGTCAGCTCGTATGGTGGCAAAAAGTATAGTGGGATCTAGTTTGGTGAAAACCGCCATTTTTGGTGAGGATGCCAACTGGGGACGCATCATCGCAGCTATTGGTTATGCTGGTGTGGATCTGGATGTGGAGAGAATTGATATTGCACTAGAGCATCTTCCTGTGATGATCCAATCTAGTCCTGTCAGCTTTGATCAAGAGGAGATGGAGGAGGTCATGCAAAAAGATCAGATCACCATCTCTGTTAATCTCAATTCTGGTTCGGAGAGTGGGCGAGCTTGGGGATGTGATTTATCTTATGATTATGTCAAAATCAATGCCTTGTATCGCACTTAGGAGGAAAGATGAAAGAAACAATTGTGATTAAAATTGGGGGAATAGCGAGTCAACAATTACCCCCTGACTTTGTTCAAGACATCAAAGAGTGGCAAGCAGCTGGCAAACAAGTGATGATTGTACATGGTGGTGGCTTTGCGATCAATAAAATGATGCAAGAAGAGGGGATTTCGGTTGAAAAGGTTGATGGATTGCGCGTGACCAGTAAAAGAGCTATGCAGCTGGTGGAGAAAGCTTTATTTGATCTCGGAGAAAAGCTCACAGCCAGTCTCTTAAAAGCTGATTGTGACGTTATCCAACTCCAAAGCAACTTGGAAAAACTCTTTGAGGCAGATTTTTTAAATCAGGATAAGTATGGCTATGTGGGTCAGATCAATCAAGTCCATGTGCCTGTTTTAGAGAAGTTTTTTAAGGCAGGTCTGATCCCTGTGATCGCCTCTATGGCAGCAAAAGGTGGGGAGTGGCTAAATGTCAATGCTGACTATGTTGCAACAGCACTTGCCATTGCTGTTAAAGCAGACCAACTCATCTTGATGACAGATGTTCCTGGTGTCAAAGAAAATGGTCAAGTCTTAGCACAGTTACCCCTGCATCAAATTGATCAGAAAATCAACTCAGGCATCATCACAGGTGGTATGGTTCCAAAAATCAAAGGAGCTAGCCAAACGGTAGAAGCAGGCGTACAAACCGTCTTAATCAGCGATAACCTCAAAACAGGAACCTTAATTTGTCAAGCTTAGGAGAAGATATGAGTAAATTATTTCAAAACTACAAACGTGATGCGATTGAGTTTGTCAAAGCTAAAGGCAATACCCTCTATGATCAAGAAGGAAAGCCCTATCTTGATTTTTCATCTGGGATTGGCGTGACCAATCTTGGTTTTCATCCTTTGGTAAAAAAAGCTGTCGCAGAGCAGTTAGAAGCCATCTGGCACACCCCTAACCTCTACCACAATCAGCTACAAGAAGAAGTAGCCAGTCGCTTAATTGGTGACAAAGACTACCTTGCCTTTTTTTGTAATAGTGGAGCAGAGAGTAATGAAGCAGCGATCAAATTAGCCCGAAAAGCAACCAACAAATCTCAGATCATCACCTTTAAGCAGTCCTTTCATGGAAGGACTTATGGAGCAATGTCTGCGACGGGGCAAGAAAAGATTCAAGTGGGTTTTGCTCCCTTAGTGTCAGGTTTTTCCTATGCTACCTATAACGACCTTTCCTCTGTCAAAGCCTTGGTGACAGAGGACACTGCAGCTGTGATGTTGGAGCTGGTGCAAGGTGAGGGAGGTGTGATTCCTGCAGATGCCCAGTTTGTCAAAGACCTGGCAGATTTTTGTCAGAAAGCATCGATTCTCTTGATAGTAGATGAGGTTCAGACTGGTATCGGACGGACAGGAAGCTTATATGCTTTTGAGCAATATGGGATTTTACCAGATATTGTGACCTTAGCCAAAGGCTTGGGAAATGGTTTACCAGTCGGTGCCATGTTAGGTAAGACAGCTTTAAGCTCTGCTTTTTCCTACGGTAGTCATGGCACTACCTTTGGAGGAAACAAAGTAGTTTTAGCTAGCAGTCAAAAGGTTCTAGACATTTTAACCCCTGACTTTTTAGATGAGGTTGGTCAAAAAGCAGCCTACCTCAAAACTCAGTTAGAAGAGCGTCTTTCCTCTTATGACAGTGTTAGTGCCATTCGAGGGATGGGGATGATGATTGGGATTAAGACAACTAAAGACCTTTCTCAAGTCTTAGATGAGGCTAGGAAAAAAGGGCTTATTCTCCTAACAGCAGGAAGCGATGTGATCCGCCTTTTACCCCCTCTTACTATTAGTAGGTCCGAGATAGACTCAGCACTTGAGGTTTTAGAGGACGTTTTGTCTTAAAAGAGACTTCATAGATGATTAAAAATATGATAAAATAGTTGTCAAACTAAGACCATAAAAGGAGAGCCTCATGCTCAGAAACCTTGTAACACTATATATATATATATATATATATATATCAACGCCTATCGGCTAAACGAATCATCTCATCTATTAAAAACAACCTGTCAGAAATGGCAGGCTTTTTGCGTTGTCAAAAGGAGGTGGTCTAGATGCCAGCTCAGCCATTAACTAGTGAAGTTCAGTTTGAAGCCGAGTTGATTCGTCAGCTGATTACAGGTGACAGTCAGTGGGTCTATCGCCCAGACTTGACCACAGAAGAGCAACTTTGGGACAACTTCTTTGACAAGCTAGAAGCTAACAACGTCCGCCTCCTATCTGACCATCCCTTGACCGAGCAAGAAAAGCATCAGATTAAAAACCAGCTAAACTTTGTCAATTTCTACGAGGCGGCCAAGTGGTTAGCAGGTGAAAACGGCATCGCCAAAGTTCAAGTACAACGTGAAGATGCTAGCTTAGGTATCGTTCGTTTGGAGGTCATTTGGCGCCACAATGTCGCAGGTGGCAAGTCTAGCTATGAAGTTGTCCACCAAGTTGTGACCAAAGGAGAGGCCAATCGTCAACGACGAGGTGATGTGACGCTCTTAATCAATGGTCTGCCCATGATTCAGATTGAGCTGAAAAGCCGTTCTCATCCGTTTATGGATGCCTTTCGTCAGATTAAAAAATACGAAAAAGAAGGACAGTTTAGAGGGATTTTCTCAAGCCTCCAGATGTTTGTGGTCTCAAACATCAATGAAACCCGCTACATTGCAGCGGCTAAAGAAACCAAGCTCAACGACCGCTTTCTCACCAAGTGGGTAGATAAGAATAACCAAGCCCAACCTCATCTTTTTGACTTTGCCCAAGGGGTCTTGTCCATCCCGATGGCTCACCAAATGGTCATGCAGTATAGCGTGATTGATGACGATAAAAAAGCCCTGATCTTACTTCGTCCCTATCAGGTCCATGCCATCGAGGCTATTAAGGATGCTAGTCGCAACCGTCAGTCAGGTTATATCTGGCATACCACAGGCTCAGGAAAGACCCTGACCAGCTACAAGGTAGCAAGAAACCTCCTGCAGATCCCTTCTATCGAAAAGACGATTTTTGTCATTGATAGGACTGACCTTGACCAGCAGACCACAGCAGCCTTTTTGTCTTACGCTGAAAATGACATGATCGATATTGACGAGACTGATGATACCAAGCACTTGATCAAAAACCTGGCCTCAGAAGATCGACGTGTGGTGGTGACTACCATCCAAAAGCTTAATGCCATGTTACGTCAGTTTGAGGAAGGCCGCCACCAAAAGTCTTATCAGCGAATTAAAACGCTCAAGCTGGCCTTTGTGGTCGATGAGTGCCACCGTGCAGTGACACCAGAGCGAAAGCGGATCCTAGAGCAGTTCTTTGTCAACTCTCTCTGGTATGGCTTTACAGGCACGCCCATCTTTAAGGAAAACAAACGGGAACAAAAAGGTGACTTGGCACAGACCACCAAGGATCAGTATGGGCCTTGCTTACATGAATACACCGTCAAAGAAGCCATTCATGACCGAGCGGTCTTAGGTTTTCAAGTGGAGTACCAGACTACTCTTCCAACTTGGGCAGAAGAGGACATTGAAGATCATTTTTATGATGATGAAGACCACATGCTTAGGGTATTGGATGCGATATTAAACAAGTCCAAGCGCAAGCTCGGTTTTCAAAACGGTGTCGGAAAGACCTATGAGGGGCTTTTGACAGTTAAGTCAATCGCGCGTGCTCAGGCTTACTATGAGCTGATCCAAAAGGTTAAGGCAGGACAAAGCAAGCTTACTATCTCTGAGTCCAGCAAAAAAGTCCTTCCAGACTTTCCAAAGGTTGCCATCACTTACTCCGTAACGGAAAACGATGATACCTCCATGCTTAACCAAGAGCAGATGACAAAGAGTTTGGACGACTACAATGCCATGTTTGGCACCCACTTTAGCTTAGCCTCCTTAGGAGCTTATAACACCGATCTCAACGAACGCTTGGCTCGTAAAAAAGACAAGTATGCCTTTCGTGAAGAGCAACTGGATCTGGTTATTGTGGTGGATCGCTTGCTGACAGGATTTGATGCGCCTTGCTTATCGACCATCTTTATGGACAGGCAACCTATGAAGCCTCAGCACATCATCCAAGCCTTTTCACGGACCAATCGTCTCTTTGATGAGGGCAAGAAGTTTGGGCAGATCGTTACCTTCCAAACGCCACAGCGCTTCAAGGAAAAAGTTGATGAGGCGCTAAGCCTTTACTCAAATGGTGGAGAGCATGCTGTCCTTGCACCAACTTGGTTGGAAGAAAAAGCCAAGTTTGAAGAAAAGGTAGCGGGGCTTCTAGCTATTTCTCCAAGCCCAGAAGAAACCCCAGACCTAGATAGTAGCTCAGATGCTGAGTTAAAGCGTTTTGCTAAGGCATTTCAGGAGTTTGATAAGCTCTTTGCCTCGGTTCAAGTCTATGCCGATTATGATGAAGCTACCCTCCTTCAAGAAGTTGGACTCACACGTGACATTATAGAGGACTTCACCGCTCAGTACCAAAATATCATCGACGAACTCAGACGCCGCCGTCAGGAAGATGACGACGACGGGCTTCCCTTTGATATTGAGTATGAGCTGGAGTCTGTCCGTACAGATGAGATCAACTACCACTATATCCTCTCTTTGATCCAAAACTTGATCGACCTCAAACGTCAAACTATCCCAGAAAAAGAAAAGCAGATGATAGATCACTATCTCTCAGACCTTGATAAGACCAACCCTAAACTGTCTCAGCTCATCTCAAAACTCTGGCAAGATGCCCAGACTAATGCCAGCCACTATCAAGGGCAATCCATCGCCCACAAGTTAGACGAGATGATTGAGCTGACCATAAAAGACCAAGTCACCTCCACCGCCCAAAACTGGTGTGTTGGTGAAGATGAACTCCAGTTTATCGTAGATAATTACCGCGTCGGAAAAGACAAGCAAATCGGTGAAAAAGCTTTGGTTGATAGCTATGACTACGCTAGTTACAAGGCAAGCAAGGGTGATTTAGCTCTCAACAAGCTCAAGTACAAAAAAGCCCTCAAAGAGGACTACATGACCATGATCGCAGAAGAAATCCTGCCATTGAGGGGGAGGTAGAAGATTATGGAGTCTTACTATCCGTAGAAGCAGAGATCGATTTAAAATATAAAGAGGAGAATAATATGAAAAAACTATTTATTATTGGAAATGGGTTTGATCTGGCACATGGATTAAAATCAGACTATCTATATTTTAAAAAGTTTGTTTATGAAAAAGCATTTGGTGAAAATCAAATTTTATCCTCCTTAGACGATACAAAACAAATTGAAAAATTTTTCTTGGAAGAAGATGAACAAATCGAAACTGAATTGGATAGTATTGATTTGCCAACTTCGTCTAACTTTGAGTATTCAATGGATAATAATTTTTATCGCTATTTCTACCAAATGCTATTAAAGTTATCCAAGATAGAAGAATTTTGGCGAGATTTTGAAAAGGCACTGGTTAATATTGGAGGGTTATCAGTCGATACCTACCCATCAAATCCTGATTTTGCTCCACATATAGCGGAAGATACTGCAGAAAACATCAGGGAGTTTATATCTTATGCGATTCCACAGTTATTAAGAGAGTGGATTTCTAATGTTTATCAGGATTGGGAAAAAGAGTTAGAAGATAGAACAATTACAAAGCATATTTCAAAAGATACGATTATGCTTTCAAAGGATGCCTACTTCTTGACTTTTAACTATACACTTGTTTTGGAAGATTATTATGGTATTTCTTCAAAACAAATTTGCCATATTCATGGCGAGTTATATAAACCAGAGCTTTTAATGGGGCATGGTGATTACTATTCGAAGTTACATGAGGACCCAACTTCAACTCCATACTATTTAGATGGGGCTGTTGAAGCAACTAGGAAACCTGTTCAAAAGCAATTGCAAAGACACGCTGAGTTTTTTGATGGCTTGAAAGATGTTAAAGAACTCTATGTAATTGGTTTTAACTTGACCGATAGTCATACAGTGGATAGACCGTACTTTGAGGAAATATTTAAACGAGTACCTCAGGTGGACATTTTCATCGATAACTACAAATATAGCGAAGAAAAGGAACGTAATATCAAACGAACTTTACAATCTTGGGGTGCTAAAAAAGCCCATCAATTGAGGTTTATTGATACAGATACAAATACAGTAGTGTAAAGGAGAAAATATGACAGCAAAACACAAAATCCCCACCTACCGTTTTAAAGGCTATGACGGAATGTGGGAGGAGAAGAAGCTGGGGGAGGTTTCGGACTATTACAACGGGAATGCTTATGAAGAGTTTGTTAACTCAAAAGGTCCTTTCCAGTTAGTAACGTTAAAGTCTGTTGATATGGATGGAAATCTAATCTCATCTGGAAAGTTTATTGATGGAAATTTTCCAACATTGAATCATGGTACATTAGTAATGATTCTAAGTGAACAGTCACCTGGATTGTTGGGTATGACGTCTATTATTCCAAATGATAATAGATTTATATTAAATCAACGTGTCGCTGAAATACGACCATCTAAGAATGTTAATAGCCAATTTCTTTCAAAAGCAATAAATCTTCATCAAAGGTATTTTGGGAAACACGGTGCCGGTACAAAAGTACAAAACATTAGCAAAAGAAGCGTTACAAATTTTAAACTCTCCCTCCCCACCCTCCCCGAACAAGAAGCCATCGGCACCTTCTTCTCCATCCTCGACCGTCAAATCACCCTTCATCAGCGTAAATTGGACACGCTCAAGGAGCAGAAGAAGACCTATCTCAAACTCCTCTTTCCAGCCAAGGGACAAACCAAACCAGCCCTCCGCTTCCAAGGCTTTGAAGACGACTGGGAAGAAGTGAAGTTAAGTGCGGTGATTTCAAAGGAAATTAAAGGCAAAGCAAAATCTGAAATGCAAGGTAGTGCCGAAGTTTATTTGGAAACTGAGTATTTGAATGGGGGAACTAAATCGTTTGTTGACTGTGAAAAAGACGTGGAGGAGGATGATATATTAATTCTTTGGGATGGTTCCCAAGCGGGAATGGTGTATCACGGCTTTTCAGGGGCTTTAGGATCGACATTGAAGGCTTACCGCCCAAAAGAATCAGGTAAATTCATTTATTATCAACTAGTTTCACAACAAAATTTAATTTTTAAAAAGTATAGAACACCCAATATACCTCATGTAATTAAAACTTTTACAGATGAATTTCGAATTTTTTATTCCACCCTCCCCGAACAGGAAGCAATCGGCACTTTCTTCCAAACCCTCGACCAAGAGATTGCTCAGGTGGAGGACAAGCTGGCTAGCTTGAAAGAGATGAAAAAGACCTTACTCCGTAAATTATTTGTGTAGCTCAAATTGTCTGGGAGATAGTTTGAGACTGGAGATAAAGCGAACCGAGTTCTCTCTCCCATTGTATTTCTTGACGAACGGTTGTTATTCTGATAGAATGAGCATAGAAAAAGAGTTGGACGGCAATCCAACTCTCAGTAGAACCGTTTAAGACGGTGGCTCATATTTACAGAAATAATCCGTTCAACTTGCCGAAAGTGGGGACGGATTATTTTTTGTTTTCATCAGATGTTTCACTCCCCCTAAGTCACCATATAAAATTCTTGATTAACTGACGATATTTTGTTAAAATAAGCATAGAAAAAGAGTTGGACGGCAATCCAACTCCTAGTAGAGCCATTTCGGTGGTTCACAATGTTTGTTTTATATTAAAATAAAATCGTCAGTGTCCCAAAATATTGACGGTTTTATTTTTTGTCTGCGAATGATTTATAGATGATAATGACTAAATTGATGAGATTTAAGATAAATCCACCGAAGGCAATCATTACCATCAAAACATCAGTTAGAGACATTTGTTCCCCCTTTCTGTAAGATTTTGGACTTATTTCCATAAGCACCACCTCCAGTTAGAAAGTTGGAACCACCGTCATATTTCTCTACTTATCTAGTATACCATATCTTTAGAAAGAATCACAGACATGAACAATTCAAACAACTCACAATCCCTTTACCAGTCCCTTTGGAATGCGGCGGATATTCTCCGTGGCAAGATGGACGCTAACGAATACAAGTCCTACCTTTTGGGCTTGATTTTCTACAAATACCTATCAGATAAATTGCTTTTGGCAGTGTGTGACAACCTTGATGAATCCTTTGATAGTTTGTCACAGGCTCAAGCGCTCTATGAAGAAAATTTTGCGGATCCAGATGTTAAGGAAGATTTGCTAGATGTCCTTGATGATGAGCTAGGTTACTTTATCGAGCCTGGTCTGACCTTTACAGCCTTGGTCGCAAAAGTCCACACCAGCAACTTCCAGTTGGAAGATTTGGCACAGGGCTTCCGTGACATTGAGCAGTCTAACGAGATTTTTGAAAACCTGTTTGAAGACATCGACCTCTACTCTAAAAAGCTAGGTCCAACACCACAAAAGCAGAATCAGGTCATTTCAGCCCTCATCAAAGAACTTCATGAACTCAACCTCAGTAACCATGATGGAGATGTTTTGGGAGATGCCTATGAATACCTGATTGGTCAGTTTGCTAGCGACTCTGGTAAGAAAGCAGGGGAGTTCTATACACCTCAAGCCGTTTCCCACCTCATGACCCAGATTGTCTTTCTTGGACGGGAACATCAAAAGGGCATGACCCTCTATGACCCAACCATGGGATCAGGTTCCCTCCTTCTTAACGCCAAACGTTACAGCAAAGAGGCTTCGACCGTTTCCTACTTCGGTCAGGAGATTAACACCTCGACTTACAACCTGGCCCGCATGAACATGATGCTCCATGGGGTTGCTATTGAGAACCAAAAACTTCATGTTGGCGATACCCTTGATGCGGACTGGCCAACGACTGAGCCGACAGACTTTGACGGGGTACTCATGAACCCACCTTATTCTCAGAAGTGGAGTGGGGATGCTGGTTTCTTGCAAGACGCACGTTTCTCCAGCTATGGTGTTCTGGCACCCAAGTCCAAGGCTGACTTCGCCTTCCTTCTTCATGGTTTCTACCACCTCAAGCATTCAGGCGTCATGGCCATTGTTCTCCCTCACGGGGTTCTCTTTAGGGGAAATGCAGAGCAGAAAATCCGTCAGCATCTCCTAGAAGAAGGAGCCATTGACACCGTGATTGGACTGCCAGCCAACATCTTTTATAATACCTCCATTCCAACCACAGTCATCATTCTCAAGAAAAACCGCACCAGCAAAGACGTCCTCTTTATTGATGCATCTAAAGAATTTGACAAGGGCAAAAACCAAAATATCATGACCGATGACCATATCGCTAAGATTTTGAAAGCCTATCAAGACCGGCAAGATGTGGACAAGTTTGCCCACCTAGCTAGCTTTGAGGAGATTGTGGAAAACGACTACAACCTCAACATCCCTCGCTATGTCGATACCTTTGAGGAAGAGCCTGTCATTCCACTGACTGAGCTTGCGGACAAGCTGGCCCAGACCGATAAGGAAATCGCAGCAACCACAGCCCAACTTGAAGCTATGCTTGGTCAGCTAGTCGGTACCACACCAGAAGCACAAGCAGAGCTGACAGCCTTTTTGGATAAAATCAGATAATCAAAAAAACGAGTTTGGATTTTCCAAGCTCGTTTTTGGGTAGGATTAAAGTCCGATGGTGTAGTCGTCATCTTGCATGGCTTCAACACTACCAAGCAGATAACCATTTCCAACTTGTGAGAAGAAGTCGTGGTTAGACGTTCCTGTTGAGATACCATTCATGACGATAGGGTTAACATCGTCTGCTGTATCAGGAAAGAGAGGATCTTGTCCAAGGTTCATCAAAGCCTTATTGGCATTGTAGCGAAGGAAGGTCTTAACCTCCTCGGTCCATCCAACAGGATCATAAAGCAGTTCAGTGTAAGTTTCTTCATTTTCATAAAGCTCATAAAGCAGATCATACATCCAGTCACGGAGTTTATCTTGTTCTTCCTCACTAAGCTCATTAAAACCAAGCTGGAACTTGTAGCCGATATAAGTTCCATGTACAGACTCATCACGGATAATCAACTTAATAATCTCAGCAACATTGGCTAATTTATTATTTCCAAGATAGTAAAGTGGTGTGAAAAAGCCAGAGTAAAAGAGGAAGGTTTCTAGGAAAACAGAAGCCACCTTGCGCTCAAGAGCGGTACCATTACGGTAAATCTCAGTAACGATGCGGGCTTTCTTTTGGAGAAACTCATTTTCTTCTACCCATGCAAAAATAGCTTCAATCTCAGACTTAGTGTTAAGAGTTGAAAAGATAGAAGAGTAGGATTTGGCATGGACAGACTCCATGAATTCAATGTTGTTTAAGACAGCTTCCTCGTGTGGGGTACGGACATCTTTTTTGAGTTGGCTCATGCCCACCTCTGATTGCATGGTATCAAGTAGGGTCAGACCACCAAAGACCTTTCCTACCAAGTCTTTTTCCACATCAGAGAGCTTGCGCCAATCATCAAGGTCGTTTGACAATGGGATGCGGGTATCTAACCAAAACTGTTCCGTCAACTTTTCCCAAGTGGACTTATCAACAGCATCCTCGATTTCATTCCAGTTTATGGCTTTATAGTAGGTCATGAAGAACTCCTTATTGTTTGATCTTAATTGAAATATTATACCATATTTTAGGTAAAATTGCTTTTGAAAATCATCTTCTCTCAAAGCAAAATGAGAGGAGGCTAAGGGCAAATACCCCACCTCCTCTGTAGCGTTATAGCTTGTTTATCTTTTTAATACCTTTTAATGTGGCAGAAGTGCCCGATCTTTTTAGATTTTTAAACGGGCTTAGTATCTTTTTAATTGAACTCGCCCTAAAATCCTTGTGAAAATGTTGTACTTTCTTGTGTCTTGCGACCCTGCGTAAGTCTCCCATTTTCCTACGGATTTTTAAACGGGCTTAGTATCTTTTTGAATCGAACTTTTGTTACAAGACTGGACAAAAATGATTACTTTCCTTGAGTATGAGATACTCTACGTCAAGTTCCTATTTTTGTCAGGTCTTGCTTAACACAAAAGTATCTTGTTAATTGAACTTCGAGCGAAAGTCTGTGAGAAAATGATAGCTTTTCCTTGGACCTGCCTGTCCGTCGTCAAATCTCCTATTTTCTCTTTGACTTTTTTGCTCTTAGTATCTTATTTTTTAAATTACGCAACTTTCACATTGGTTTGAGCCGACTTCTGCACCGTCATCGGTATAGGTGCGGACGTAGTAGATGGATTTGATACCTTTGTTGAAGGCGTAGTTACGAAGGATAGAGAGGTCACGGGTAGTTTGCTTACTTTCTGTTTTCCACTCGTACAGTCCTTCTGGAATTTCGCTACGCATAAAGAGGGTCATGGATAAACCTTGATCCACATGTTCTGTTGCAGCGGCGTAAACATCAATGACCTTACGCATGTCCATGTCATAAGCAGAGGTATAGTAAGGGATGGTATCTGTTGATAAGCCGTTAGCAGGATAGTAGATTTTACCGATTTTTTTCTCTTGACGCTCTTCGATGCGTTGAGTGATAGGGTGGATCGAAGCAGAGCAGTCATTGATATATGAGATAGAACCATTTGGTGCGACAGCAAGACGGTTTTGGTGGTAAAGTCCATCTTTCATGACAGCTTGGCGCAAGGCTTCCCAATCTTCTGCTTGAGGGATAAAGTGCCCTTCAAAAAGTTCTTTAACACGGTCTGATTGCGGTGTAAAGCGACCAGTCACATACTTATCAAAGTAAGTTCCATCTGCGTATTTTGAGTTTTCAAAATTATGGAAAGTAACACCACGTTCACGCGCAATGTTGTTAGACTCAACCAATGTCCAATAATTCATGAGCATAAAGTAGATATCAGTAAATTCAACGGACTCAGGGCTTCCGTACTCGATATGACGTTTAGCCAAGTAAGAGTGAAGTCCCATCGCCCCTAACCCAAAGGTATGCGCTTGAGCATTACCATTTTTGATACTTGGGACAGCATCAATACTTGAGTTATCTGTAACAAAAGTAAGGGCGCGTGTCATGGTACGGATAGATTTCCCGAAATCAGGTGAGGTCATCATGTTCAAGACATTAGTTGACCCTAAATTACATGAAATATCGGTTCCCATTTGTAAAAACTCTTGCTGGTCATTGATGAGACTCGGAGTTTGGACTTGAAGGATTTCTGAGCAAAGGTTACTCATCACGATGCGGCCATCAATAGGATTTGATTGGTTAGCTGTATCGATATTGATGACATAAGGATAACCTGACTCTTGTTGGAGTTTTGAAATTTCAGTTTCAAGTTCACGCGCATTGATCTTAGTTTTTGTAATCTTAGGATTAGCAACTAATTCATCGTACTTTTCCGTGATATTGATGTAGTTAAAAGGCACACCATATTCTTTTTCGATAGAGTATGGGCTAAAGAGGTACATGTCCTCATTTTGACGTGCTAATTCATAAAACTTATTTGGGATGGTTAGACCCAGTGAGAGAGTTTTTACGCGAATTTTCTCATCGGCATTCTCTTTTTTAGTGGAAAGAAATTGCATGATATCTGGATGGAAAACATCAAGATAAACCACACCAGCTCCCTGACGTTGGCCAAGCTGATTAGAATAAGAAAAGCTATCTTCAAAAAGCTTCATCACAGGAACGACACCAGAGGCAGCGCCAGCATAACCCTTGATAGGAGCACCAGCTTCGCGGAGGTTACTCAAAGAAATCCCCACTCCCCCACCGATACGCGACAATTGCAGAGCAGAGTTGATGGAGCGGCCAATAGAGTTCATATCATCTGTTACTTGAATCAAGAAGCAAGAAACCAACTCTCCACGACGGCTACGACCAGCATTTAGGAAACTAGGTGTCGCAGGTTGGTAACGTTGATGAATCATCTCTTTTGCCAAATCACGTGCCAACTCTTCATCACCATTTGCAAAGTAAAGGGCATTAAAGAGAACACGATCTTCAATACTTTCTAGGTATTCTTCACCATCATTAGTTTTAAGGGCATACTGTTGATAAAACTTGTAGGCAGCCATAAAAGATTGAAAACGAAAATCAAGTGAGTGGAGATAGCGTGAGAGCTCTTCGATAAACTCTGGACGATAATTTTGAATAAACTCCGATTCAATATAGTTTTCTTCAATTAGATAGGTGATTTTCTCAGTAATCGAATTAAATTTTTTAGAATAAGGTTTAACATTTTCAAGGAAAAAAGCACGAAGAGCTTCCTTGTCCTTATGGAGAGGGATTTGCCCATTGATTGGACGGTTGATTTCATTGTTTAGGCGGAAGTAAGAAACATCGCCGATAGATTTAAGACCCATGAGATAAGATTCCTTTTACTTTTTCAACATCTTCAGGTGTTCCGTTAAATTCAAATTCATATAAAACGGGAATACCATAAGTTTTGGCATAACGACGGGCAACATGACAAAATTCTGGTCCGAAATTTCGGTTACCAGATCCCATCAGTCCCCTCATATAGTGATGGTTGCTTTCAACAAAGCGATCAAGAAACTCTAGCCCATCTTCATAAGTAGGGGTGATAAGAATAAAGTCTTCATCTAAAAGAAGGGTTTCTTCTTGTCGTTTGATTTCAATGATTTGCTCTTGAGGTAAATTTAACTTTTTGACAAAACGCCTAGTCTGTCCCGTAAGAGAATAAAAAGCCAATTTCATTAGTTTAAAATTTCTTTTAATTTAGCAGGCTGAAAACCTGAAAAAACAACATCTCCTGCTTCAATGACAGGTGCAGAGGTGAAGCCTAGGCTTTTAACATACTCCACCTTGTCTGGCTGCTCATCAATATTGATTTCTTGGAAATCCGCTCCATTTTGCTCTAGAAATTTTTTAGTCATTTTGCATTGCATGCAATTATTTTTTGAAAATACTGTAATAGCAGCCATTTTTCGTCACTCCTATAAATTTTTATTATTCTTGCTAAAAAGCACCCTACTAGAATACCCAAAAATAGATAAAAAATCAAGTAGATAATTTGCTAATTACACTATATCTAGTACGGGATAAGAATAAATCCCACTAGATATAGTGTTTTATGCTGGTATAAATATTTTTTATAGCATTTGTTACTTTTTCTAACATCTTAGGTGATTTGTTAGTAGATATAACATCTTTTGTGGGGTATAATGGAGGTCAATTCTTAACAAAGGAGATGAATTATGAGGGATTATCAGTCGATTATTCAAGTTGATGGCAAAAAATATACATACATTGATTTGAAAAAAATTAGTCAAGACTACGGTGTAGAGCTTTATAGCCTTCCTTACACTATCCGTATTCTACTTGAAAGTTTATTCAGAAAATATGATGGTTTAGATGTGACAAAAACTCACTTAGAAAACCTTCTTTATTTTAATCCTCAGTCTCCAAAAGGTGAGGTTCCTTTTAAGCCTAGCCGAGTAATTCTGCAAGACTTTACGGGAGTTCCTGTTGTGGTGGATCTGGCAGCGATGCGACAAGCCGTGGTACAGCATGGAGGAAATCCAGACTTAATTAATCCAGAGATTCCAGTTGATTTAGTGATTGACCATAGTGTTCAAGTAGATGTAGCTGGATGTGAGTCAGCTCTGTCAGAAAATATTACTTTGGAATTCGAGCGAAATGATGAACGTTATGCTTTTTTGAAATGGGCAGAGCATTCTTTTGAAAATTATCGAGCAGTTCCTCCAGCCACAGGTATTATCCATCAAGTGAATATTGAGTATTTATCAGATGTCATTATTGAAAACGATGGTTTCCTCTACCCTGATTCCATGTTTGGAACAGATAGCCACACGACAATGATTAACGGTATCGGTGTACTTGGCTGGGGTGTTGGAGGGATTGAAGCAGAAGCTGCGATGCTTGGAGAGGCTTCTTACTTCCCAGTTCCAGAGGTGGTTGGGGTGCGTTTGATTGGTAAACTACCAAAGACAGCCACAGCAACAGATTTGGCCTTGAAAGTCACACAAGTTCTTCGTTCTGCCAATGTGGTTGGGAAATTTGTAGAGTATTTTGGCTCAGGATTAAAACACCTTAGTTTAGCTGATCGGGCTACCGTAGCCAATATGGCTCCAGAATATGGTGCAACCTGTGGCTATTTCCCAATTGATGATGAGACCTTGACCTACATGAGCTTAACTAATCGTAGTCAAGAGCAGGTTGAGCGAACTGAAACATATGCTAAAGTGAATGGTCTATTCTATGATGACAATACAGAAGCTCAATATAGTCAAGTGATTGAGATTGATTTATCTCTTATTGTTCCAAGTATTTCAGGACCTAAACGTCCTCAAGATTTAATCTCCTTGGATCAGGCAAAAACAGCCTTTGAAGATGCTCTAGTAAGAGAAGAAGGGGTGCAAGGCTTTGGATTGACCAAAGAAGAATTAGATAAAACAGCGACAGTTATCTACGATAATCACACAGAAACCATCAAAACAGGACATGTGGCTATTGCAGCGATTACCAGTTGCACCAATACCTCTAACCCTTATGTATTAATGGCGGCAGGTTTACTGGCTAAAAAAGCTGTTGAAAAAGGTCTGAGCGTATCAAAAACAGTGAAAACTTCCCTAGCACCAGGTTCTAAAGTGGTCACAGGGTATTTAAAAAATAGTGGTTTGCAAGCTTATTTAGACCAACTAGGTTTTCAAGTGGTGGGCTATGGCTGTACGACTTGTATTGGAAACTCAGGCCCTCTTAGCCCAGAGGTTTCAAAAGCTATTTTAGAAGAAGATTTGTTGGTCAGCGCAGTTTTATCAGGAAATCGAAACTTTGAAGGTCGTATTAACCCGCTGGTTAAGGCAAACTTTTTGGCAAGTCCTCCTTTAGTAGTCGCCTATGCTCTTGCTGGAACAACCCATATTGATTTGACGTCAGATCCTTTAGGGTTTGATGAAAAAGGCCAAGCGGTTTATTTAGTTGATATCATGCCAGATGAGAAAGAAGTTACAGCTTATATCGAAAAATATGTCACGCGTCAGCTTTTCCAAGAAGAATATGCTCAAGTTTTTACGGATAGTGAGAAGTGGAATGCCATTCCTGTGACCTCTAGTCCAACTTATGATTGGGATCAAGCTTCAACCTATATTCAAAATCCACCTTATTTTGAGACTTTAGATCAAGAAGTAAACCTAGCTCCTTTAAAAAATATGCGTGTTTTAGCCAAGTTTGGAGATACCGTCACCACGGACCATATCTCTCCAGCTGGAAATATTGCTAAGGGCAGTCCTGCAGCTACTTATCTTGAAGAGCATGGCGTAACCTATCAAGATTTTAATTCCTATGGTAGTCGTCGGGGAAATCATGAAGTGATGATGCGAGGGACTTTTGCCAATATTCGTATTAACAACCAGTTAGCAGAAGGGAAAATTGGTGGTTATACGCGATATAAGGGAGAGATGGTTTCGATTTACGATGCGGCTATGGCCTACAAAGAGAGTGATGTTCCTACATTAATTATTGCAGGACGTGACTATGGCATGGGGTCAAGTCGTGACTGGGCTGCAAAAGGCACCAGCCTTTTGGGAGTGAAGGCTGTTTTAGCTGAGAGCTTTGAGCGTATTCATCGGTCTAATTTGGTGATGATGGGAGTTCTTCCTCTTCAGTTTTTGGAGGGTCAATCTGCTGACAGCTTAGGTTTGACAGGTTTTGAGAGCTATGACATTATTTTGCCAGATACTCTAGAAGTAGGGGCTTTGGTAACGGTTTGTGCTAAAGATGACAAAGCTGAAAAAGTCTTTCAAGTTCGTTTACGTTTTGATGCGGATGCTGATATTCGTTACTATAAAAATGGTGGGATTTTACCAATGGTAGTCCGTAAAAAATTGAAGGGAGCAGGCTATGACGCAAGCTAATGGATTAAAAGATATGATTGCCTGTGATACAAGGATTAGCTCAATTGTTGATGACCGCTTATCGTATGCGGGTTATAGTATCTCAGAATTGATGGACAATAATGCCAGTTTTGAAGAAGTCATTTATCTTTTGTGGAATTTACATCTGCCAACACAAATTGAGCTGAAACATTTTGAAAAAGAACTGCGTGCCAACTATGCGATTAGCGATGCAGTGGAGCAGTGTATCTTGATTCAATCACGTCAACACCTTCATCCGATGAGTGTCCTTCGCTCAACTGTGAGTCTTTTGGGGGTTTATAATATTAAGGCTGAGGAGAATGGTGTTGAAGCAACCTATGAACAAAGTATTCAGTTGATGGCTAAGATTCCAACTATTATTGCCACTTTTGCCAGATTACGTCGGGGAGAGATTCCGATTGCTCCTAGAGAGGATCTTGGGCTTGCAGCGAACTTTCTTTATATGTTAAACGGGAAAGAACCAAGTGAGCTAGAAGTTTTAGCAATGAATCGGGCTCTAGTCCTTCATGCTGACCATGAATTGAATGCATCAACCTTTACAGCGCGTGTTTGTGCTTCTACTCTGACGGATATTTATTCTTGTGTTACGGCGGCTATTGGTGCTTTAAAAGGACCTCTACATGGTGGTGCTAATGAGCGTGTTTTTGAAATGTTAAAAGAAATTCGCGACCAAGGAAGTACAGAAAATTATCTGAAAGAAAAGTTGGATTCTCACGAAAAAATCATGGGCTTTGGCCATCGTGTTTATAAAACTCAGGATCCTAGAGAACCTTATCTTCGTCAAATGGCTAAGGAACTAACAGAAGGGACAGATGAAGCGATTTGGTATGATTTGTCTCGTGAAGTTGAAGATTATATGAAAAACAGCAAAGGCCTAATTCCTAATGTCGATTTTTATTCGGCGACGGTCTATCATGTGTTAGGGATTGATAGTTCTATTTTTACTTTGATTTTTGCCATGAGTCGAGTTTCAGGTTGGATTGCACATATTCAAGAGCAAAAGAAAAATAATAAGCTGATCAGGCCACGTTCTAATTATTTAGGACAAGAAAATCTTGAGTATATTCCAATTGGAAGGAGATAACATATGAAAATTGAAATGAAAAACAAGCATCTACTTGTTCCTGACACTCTTACAATTCCTTATATTGAAGGTGATGGTGTTGGAGTAGATATTTGGAAAAATGCAAAAGAGGTTTTGGATGTAGCTATCGAAAAAGCTTACAAAAATAAACGGCGAGTAACTTGGAAAGAGTTATTAGCAGGTAAAAAGGCCTTTGAGCAAACAGGAGACTGGTTGCCTAATGAAACACTGAAGACTATTTCTAAATATTTGGTTACCATTAAAGGACCTTTAGAAACACCAGTCGGTGGAGGACGGCGTTCTTTGAATGTCGCGCTTCGTCAAGAGTTAGACCTTTATGCCTGTGTTCGACCAATTCGCTATTTTAAGGGAGTCCCTAGTCCTTTAAAGGAGCCTGAAAAAACCAATATAACCATCTTTCGTGAGAATACAGAAGATATTTATGCAGGGATTGAGTGGGAAGAGGGAACAAAAGAAGTTGAAAAACTGATTTCATTTTTACAAGAAGAAATGGGTGTTGATCGTATTCGTTTTCCTAAAAGCTCAAGTATTGGGATTAAGCCCATCTCAAAAGAAGGATCGGAGCGTTTGATCCGTTCAGCGATTGATTACGCCCTAGCTCATGGTTTATCTAAGGTCACTCTTGTTCATAAAGGGAATATCCAAAAATTCACAGAAGGTGGCTTTAGGTGTTGGGGATATGAACTAGCAGAAAGAGAATATTCAACAGAATTGGCAAAAGGACAGCTTGAGATAACAGATGTGATTGCTGATAATTTCTTACAACAAATCTTATTAAACCCAGATCAATATCAAGTGGTTGCTTTAACTAATTTAAACGGTGACTACGCCAGTGATGCTCTAGCAGCTCAAGTTGGGGGAATTGGTATTTCTCCAGGGGCTAATATTAACTATCAAACAGGGCATGCTATTTTTGAAGCGACCCACGGGACAGCTCCAGATATTGCTGGTAAAGATTTGGCAAATCCATGTTCTCTTCTTCTTTCTGCCTGTATGCTCTTAGAATATATCGGATGGAGTGAAGCGTCAGATCTAGTGACAGGAGCGATCGGACAAGCCTTCCTCAATCAAGATGTTACTTCTGATTTTGCCAGTCAGTTGTCAAAAGGAACAGGGCTAACAACAAGCCAATTTTGCCAAAAATTAATAGAAAACATCCATAATTCAAAAGAATAAGCGATTAATATACTAATGTTATTATTGAACATTAGTATATTTGCGTTAAAACGAGAAATTATATAGAAGAAAAATCTGAAAATCAGGAAAGGGATTTCAGTTTTTTTCCTAAAACAATGTTTTTACCTTGAAAAGCAAATAGCACTATGGTATAATATAGCATTGTAAGGGTTATCATTTTATGAAAACCTAAAAATTCAAACAGAAAAAAGGAGAACCATAACATGGCTTCAAAAGATTTCCACATCGTTGCAGAAACAGGTATTCACGCACGTCCAGCTACTTTGCTTGTTCAAACAGCTAGCAAATTTGCTTCAGATATCACTCTTGACTACAAAGGTAAAGCAGTTAACCTTAAATCAATCATGGGTGTTATGAGTCTTGGTGTTGGCCAAGGTGCTGACGTTACTATTAACGCTGAAGGTGCAGATGCTGATGATGCTATCGCAGCTATCGCAGAAACAATGACAAAAGAAGGATTGGCATAAGACTATGACAGAAATGCTTAAAGGAATTGCGGCATCTGATGGTGTTGCTGTTGCTAAAGCATATCTACTTGTTCAACCGGATTTGTCATTTGAGACTGTTTCAGTCAATGATACCAATGCAGAAGAAGCTCGTTTGGATGCAGCCCTCGAGGCTTCACAAAACGAGCTTTCTGTTATCCGTGAAAAAGCAGTAGGTACGCTTGGAGAAGAAGCGGCACAAGTATTTGACGCTCACTTAATGGTTCTTGCTGACCCAGAAATGATTGGTCAGATCAAAGAAACGATTCGTGCCAAACAAGTTAATGCTGAAGCAGGACTTAAAGAAGTAACAGATATGTTTGTTGCCCTCTTTGAAGGTATGGAAGATAATCCATATATGCAAGAGCGTGCAGCAGATATCCGTGACGTTGCTAAACGTGTTCTTTCTCACCTTCTTGGTGTAAAATTACCAAACCCAGCAACGATTGATGAAGAGTCAATTGTGATTGCACACGATTTGACACCATCAGATACAGCACAATTAGATGCAAACTTCGTTAAAGCTTTTGTAACAAACATTGGTGGCCGTACAAGTCACTCAGCTATCATGGCGCGTACCCTCGAGATTGCAGCGGTACTTGGTACAAACAACATCACAGAAATTGTAAAATCAGGGGATGTTTTAGCGGTTAACGGTATCACTGGTGAGGTGATTATCAACCCAACAGAAGAGCAAATTGCAGAATTTAAAGCAGCAGGTGAAGCTTATGCTAAGCAAAAAGCAGAGTGGGCACTTCTTAAAGATGCACAAACTGTTACAGCTGATGGCAAACACTTTGAATTAGCTGCTAATATCGGTACACCTAAAGATGTTGAAGGGGTCAACAATAACGGTGCAGAAGCTGTTGGACTTTATCGTACAGAGTTCTTGTACATGGACTCACAAGATTTCCCAACAGAAGATGAGCAATACGAAGCTTACAAGGCTGTTCTTGAAGGCATGAATGGTAAACCAGTTGTGGTTCGTACAATGGATATCGGTGGGGATAAAGAACTTCCTTACTTCGACCTTCCACACGAAATGAACCCATTCCTTGGTTTCCGTGCCCTTCGTATCTCTATTTCTGAAACTGGTAATCAAATGTTCCGTACGCAATTGCGTGCCCTTCTTCGTGCATCAGTACATGGTCAACTTCGTATCATGTTCCCAATGGTTGCCTTGTTGACAGAATTCCGTGCAGCAAAAGCTATCCTTGAAGAAGAAAAAGCGAATCTTAAAGCTGAAGGTGTAGCAGTTTCAGATAATATTCAAGTGGGTATCATGATTGAGATTCCGGCAGCAGCCATGCTTGCAGACCAATTTGCCAAAGAAGTTGACTTCTTCTCAATTGGTACAAACGACCTTATCCAATACACAATGGCTGCGGACCGTATGAACGAACAAGTATCATACCTTTACCAACCATACAACCCTTCTATCCTTCGCTTGATCAACAATGTTATCAAAGCAGCACATGCTGAAGGTAAATGGGCTGGTATGTGTGGTGAGATGGCTGGTGACCAACAAGCTGTGCCACTTCTTGTCGGAATGGGACTTGATGAGTTCTCTATGAGTGCTACATCAGTTCTTCGTACGCGTAGCCTTATGAAGAAACTTGACACTGCTAAAATGCAAGAATATGCAAACCGTGCATTGACAGAATGTGCAACAGCAGAAGAAGTTCTTGAACTTCAAAAAGAATACGTTAACTTTGATTAAAAATTAAGAGAGAACAAGGCTATTAGTCTTGTTTTCTTGTTATTCTGATCAAAAAAGTTGCTTCTTGCAGTTTATGTCAAAATTTTCTGAATTTTGGCGTAGCAAAACCTTGAAAAATATATTTAAAATGATAAAATAGTCTTACTATCATTAAAGGAGAGTCCTAATGACACAATATAAAAACTATGTCAACGGAGAGTGGAAACTTTCTGAAAACGAAATTAAAATCTATGCTCCTGCTAATGGTGAAGAGCTAGGTTCTGTACCTGCTATGAGCCGTGAGGAAGTAGATTATGCTTATGAGTCAGCTAAAAAAGCCCTTCCAGCTTGGCGAGCACTTTCTTATGTTGAGCGTGCCGCTTATTTACACAAGGTAGCAGATATCTTAGAACGTGACCAAGAAAAAATCGGTACTGTTCTTGCAAAAGAAGTCTCTAAAGGTATCAAGGCTGCTATCTCAGAAGTTGTACGTACAGCAGATCTTATTCGTTATGCAGCTGAAGAAGGTGTCCGTTTATCAGGTGAAGTCCTTGAAGGTGGAAGTTTTGAAGCAGCAAGCAAGAAAAAAATTGCGGTTGTTCGTCGTGAACCAGTTGGTTTGGTACTTGCGATTGCTCCATTTAACTACCCAGTAAACCTTTCAGGTTCTAAGATTGCACCTGCTCTTATTGGAGGAAACGTTGTTGCCTTTAAACCACCAACACAAGGTTCAATTTCAGGTCTTCTCTTAGCTGAGGCTTTTGCAGAAGCAGGATTACCTGCTGGTGTCTTTAATACTATCACTGGTAAAGGTTCTGAAATTGGGGATTACCTCAATGAGCATAAAGCGGTTGATTTCATCAACTTTACAGGTTCAACACCAATTGGTGAGCGTATCGGTAAGATGGCTGGTATGCGTCCTATTATGTTGGAACTTGGTGGTAAGGATGCAGCTATCGTTCTTGAAGATGCTGATCTTGCTAAAACTGCTAAAGATATTGTTGGTGGGGCGCTTAGCTACTCAGGTCAGCGTTGTACTGCGATTAAGCGTGTTCTTGTCCTTGAAAGTGTAGCAGATGAGCTTGCAGGATTGATTAAAGCAGAAGTTGAAAAACTAACTGTTGGAGATCCGTTTGATAACGCGGATATTACTCCTGTTATTGATTCAGGTTCAGCAGATTACATTGAAGGTTTGGTTCGTGATGCACAAGAAAAAGGTGCTACTGAATTAACACCATTCAAACGTGAAGGCAACCTTCTATGGCCAACTTTATTTGACCATGTTACAACAGATATGCGTGTTGCTTGGGAAGAGCCATTTGGTCCAGTTCTTCCAATTATTCGTGTGAAATCAGTTGAAGAAGCTATTGAAATTGCTAACAAGTCAGAGTTTGGGCTACAATCAGCAGTCTTTACCCAAGATTTCCCTAAAGCTTTTGCAATTGCAGAGAAACTTGAAGTTGGTACAGTGCATATCAACAACAAAACACAACGTGGAACAGATAACTTCCCATTCTTGGGTGTTAAAGGTTCAGGTGCTGGTACACAAGGTATCCGTTACTCAATTGAAGCAATGACTCGTGTCAAATCAGTGGTCTTTGATATTCAATAATCATTATGAATCAAAAAAACTTCTATCCTTGTAAGGATAGAAGTTTTTTATTGGAGTTACAAAATAAAAAGTTGTTGGTTTTTCAATTTTACTTCTTTGACGGCAGCATATTTTTTAAGTTGCTTTAATTCTTCTTTATGAGTAACAAAAGTAATAACGATACCGTCTTTTCCCATTCGTCCTGTACGACCAGCGCGATGGGTATAGGCTTCTTGATCTCTAGGAACTTCAAAATTGATAACATATTCTAAGTTATCCACATCAATTCCTCTAGCGACAAGATCAGTAGCTAAAAGAAGCGACAATTGATAGTTCTTAAATTTTTCAATAATGACTTTTCTAAACTTGACATTAATATCACTAGCAAGAGATACAGCATTGCTATTAGCAAATTGCAAACGCTCCTCAGCTGCTCCTAAATCTGATAAACTATTAAAGAAAACAAGGGCACGAAAATCAGATATATTGGAAAATTTTCTTAAAAATTCTAAACGTTCGCGTTTATCTAGCAACATATAATAGTGTTTGGTTTGGCTTTCTTCTTGATTGCTAACATCAATTTTAATTGTATTTTCTGCGAGTTTAGCGTGATCGATTTTAGAGGTCGCACTCATGTAGATGAGTTGATGTTCACGTGGAACCCGTCTTAAGATATTATCCACAAAATGGAACTGCGACTCACTGAGGAGTTCATCAAATTCATCCAAAACGATGGTATCTACATTCATCATTTTAATTTTTTTAAGTTTAATCAACTCGAATACACGTCCAGGAGTACCAATGAGAATTTCAGGTCCCTTTTTTAGGCGTTCAATTTGTCTTTTTTGACTAGAGCCAGATAAGAAAAGCTGTGCTACCAATCCTATAGGTTCGGCCCATAATTTGGTTACCTCAAAAATTTGACCAGCTAGCTCTGTATTAGGAGCTAGGATAAGGAGTTGTTGTGATTTTTTAGGCTTCAGTTTTAAGAGACTTGGCCATAAATAAGCAAGGGTTTTACCTGTTCCTGTAGGACTAATCCCAAGTAGGTTATCTCCAGATGTAATGGGATCAAATGCATTTGTTTGGATAGGAGTGAAGGTGTCAAAATTGAATTGCGTCATCTGGTCTTGCCAGACTTTCGGAAATTGGTTAATCATAATCTGCCTCAAATCTAATACCAGCATCTTGTCGCATGGTAAAAAGGGTGTGGCTGACTCCTTGAGCCAGCTCTAATAAGGAGTGATAGTGTGTTAGGTCATTTGATTTGATAATATTGGAAAAACAAATGACTTCTTCTAGCATAGGATGCTGAAGGTTGCTAAGAGAGAGCTCTTCACAAGTCCCATCGTGTTTTTTAAACGTTGCCGAGCTAATTGCTTGGATGTGATTAAGAACGAGCGTTCCATCTATGGTATAGATTTCTGTAGGTAAGGTGGTCTCATAGTTTTTACCTGTCTTGATGCTAACACGAAAGTCTGGGTAAATAAGGTTACCATCACCGTTGATATCGACTCCAGAATCAAGTAAGCTCGCCGTATAGTTTGCTAAAAGTGGTTTTCCAAATAAATAAATAGCAGCATAGATGGGATAAACACCTAAGTCAGCTAGAGCCCCTCCTGAAAATTTAGAGGAGAAAATATTTGGATGCTCACCATTTAGTAGGGCTTTCATTTTTGAAGAATATTTAGCATAATTGAAGCTTGCTCCGATAATGGTCTTATGAGATAGAAACAGTTTAACGGTTTCAAGAGCTTTTTCATGGATATTTCTTGCAGCTTCAAAGAAAAAAACGTGATTATCTTTAGCCAATTGAAGAATCTCTTGGAGTTCTTTTGGTGTTGAAAACGCTGGTTTTTCAACAATCACATGTTTTTTTGCTTTGATGGCAGCCTTAGCTTGTTCAAAATGAATGGAATTCGGGCTTGCGATATAGATGATGTCAAGATCACTGGTTAGAAATTCCCTTAAATCTGTAAAAGTGTTACAATTTGAATAATTTGTGATAAAAGTTTCAGCCGTTTCCTGATGTCGAGAATAGACAGCGGCTAATTGATAAGCGCCTGAAAGGCGACAAGCTTCGATAAAATGATGGGAGATACTTCCTGTTCCAATAATACCAAGTTTTAACATGTTGTAGCCTCATTTCCCTAACGTTTACTCTATTATAACATAAATGCACCTTGTTCTGATGTTCTGTTCTTTATAGGTGGTCAAATTTCTAAAAATAGTGTAGAATAGTTCAGAAAGACAGTTTTTAAAATGGAGAAAATAATGCGCAAAAAACCTATTATCATTGGTGTTACAGGTGGATCTGGTGGAGGGAAAACAAGTGTTTCCCAGGCAATCTTAGCTAATTTTCCAGATGCTAAAATTGCTATGATTGAACATGATTCTTACTATAAAAATCAAGATCATTTGACCTTTGATGAACGTATTAAGACCAATTATGATCATCCTTTGGCTTTTGATACTGATTTTATGATTGAACAACTAAAAGAGTTGATTGAAGGGCGTCCAGTCGATATTCCTATTTATGATTATACCCAGCATACGCGTAGTGAAAAGACTTATCGTCAGGAACCTCAGGATGTTTTTATTATCGAAGGGATTTTAGTCATGGAAGACAAACGCCTTCGTGATTTGATGGACATTAAGATTTTTGTTGATACAGATGATGATATTCGCATTATCCGACGTATAAAGCGCGATATGTTAGAGCGTGGTCGTAGTTTGGATAGTATCATTGAGCAATATACCAGTGTTGTAAAGCCTATGTACCATCAGTTTATTGAACCAACAAAACGTTATGCAGATATTGTCATTCCAGAAGGTGTTAGTAATGTGGTTGCGATTGATTTAATCAATACAAAAGTTGCTAGTATCTTAAATGAGAAGTAAGAGGGGATTTCCCTCTCTTTTTCTATTTCCAGATGTTGACAGATTTTTCAGAAAATTTGCATTAATAAGCAATTATTTATTGACAATTAAAAAAAAAGAAGGTATTATATTAATAATTATTACATCGAGAGGAAAAGTCAAATGTCTATTCAAACAATTTCATTTACATTGTTGTTGCGACAGGAGGGCTAATGCTGGAAATTGCATTAGTCCTGTTTGGCTTACCAAGCGGGATAGTGAAAAACATCTCGCTGGTTTTCCGGGAGATGTTTTTTATTTTATTAGATTTTAGAAAGTGGTATTCTTATGCACAAAGTGGAATTTCTTGATACAACTCTTCGTGATGGAGAGCAAACCCCAGGTGTTAACTTTTCAATTAAAGAAAAAGTTGCTATTGCCAAACAGCTGGAAAAGTGGGGGATTTCGTCCATTGAAGCTGGTTTTCCAGCAGCTAGTCCAGATTCTTTTGAAGCAGTGAAACAGATTGCAGCAGCTATGACAACAACAGCAGTATCAGGCCTTGCTCGATCAGTTAAATCTGATATTGATGCCTGCTATGAGGCGATTAAAGATGCAAAATTCCCACAAATTCATGTGTTTATTGCAACTAGTCCTATTCACCGAGAATTTAAACTAAAAAAATCTAAGGAAGAAATTTTGCAACTTATCACAGAGCATGTGTCTTATGCGCGTTCTAAATTTGAGGTAGTGGAATTTTCGCCTGAAGATGCGACACGAACAGAGTTAGATTACCTTTTACAAGTAGTGCAAACAGCTGTCGATGCTGGGGCGACTTACATCAATATTCCTGACACAGTTGGTTTTACCACACCTGAAGAATATGGCCATATTTTTAAATATCTAATTGAAAATGTGAAATCTGAACGTCAGATCATCTTTAGCCCACATTGTCACAATGATCTTGGCATGGCTGTCGCTAATACGCTTGCTGCGGTTAAAAATGGCGCAGGTCGTGTTGAAGGGACGATCAATGGTATTGGAGAACGTGCAGGAAATGCTGCTCTTGAAGAGGTGGCTGTTGCCCTTAATATTCGTGAGGATTATTATCAAGCTGAAAGTCCAATTGTCTTAAAAGAAACTGTTAATACTGCTGAATTGGTATCACGTTTTTCAGGTATTGCGATTCCTAAAAATAAAGCAGTTGTTGGAGGAAATGCTTTTTCACATGAATCAGGCATCCATCAAGATGGTGTCCTAAAAAATCCATTGACCTATGAAATTATTACTCCAGAATTGGTTGGAGTTAAGAAAAACTCACTACCACTTGGTAAACTTTCTGGACGACATGCTTTTGTTGAAAAATTAAAAGAACTAGATCTTGGCTTTGAGGAATCAGAAATCACAACATTATTTGCTAAATTTAAAGCCTTGGCAGATAAAAAACATGACATTACAGATGCGGATATTCGTGCCTTGGTTGCAGGCAATGATATCGAAAACCCAGAAGGCTTCCACTTTAAAGATCTTAAGTTGACATCAAACGTTGATGATACAGTCACTGCGGATGTTATTATGGTGAATATTGATCAAGAAGAGGTTGAAGTGATTGCCAATGGTAAGGGATCAGTTGAGGCGATTTATAATGCTGTTGATAAATTCTTCAACCAGACCGTGAAATTGCTTAGCTATAGTATGGATGCTGTTACAGATGGCATTGATGCACAGGCGCGTGTTTCGGTTTCTGTTGAAAATGTTGACACTGGTACGATTTTCAATGCTTCAGGGATTGACTTTGATGTTCTAAAAGCTGGAGCAATTGCGTACATTAATGCCAATACACTTGTTCAAAAAGAAAACTCTGGTGAGATTGGTCATAAAGTATCTGAAAAAGACCTTGAATTTCCAAATAAATAAATGAGGCGACATATGACAAAAAAAATTGTGACTTTAGCAGGAGACGGTATCGGCCCAGAAATTATGGCGGCAGGCTTAGAAGTTCTATCTGCTGTTGCTAAAAAAATTGACTTTCATTATAGTATTGAAGAAAAGGCATTTGGAGGAGCTGGGATTGATCAAGTTGGTCATCCCCTTCCAGAAGACACCCTATCTGCTAGTCAGCAAGCAGATGCGATTCTATTGGCAGCTATTGGTAGCCCTCAGTATGATGATGCTCCTGTTCGTCCAGAACAAGGCTTGTTGGCGATTCGTAAAGAATTGAATTTATTTGCTAATATTCGCCCAGTTAAGATTTTTGATGCCTTAAAACATCTTTCTCCCTTAAAGTCTGAGCGGATTGAAGGGGTAGATTTTGTAGTTGTTCGTGAGTTGACAGGTGGGATTTACTTTGGAGAGCATCTCTTAAATGAGGATTCCGCAAGAGATATTAATGATTATTCTGCTGATGAAATTCGTCGTATTATGCGAAAAGCGTTTGACATTGCTAGTGGTCGTAGAAAAAAAGTGACCAGCATTGATAAACAAAATGTTTTAGCGACATCAAAATTATGGCGTCAAGTAGCTGAAGAGGTTGCAAAGGAGTACCCAGAAGTTACCTTGGAACATCAATTAGTGGATTCTGCTGCTATGATGATGATTACTAACCCTGCCCGATTTGATGTTGTGGTAACTGAAAATCTATTTGGTGATATCCTATCTGATGAATCCAGTGTTTTACCTGGAACATTGGGGGTAATGCCTTCGGCTAGTCATTCTGAAAATGGACCAAGTTTGTATGAGCCTATTCATGGTTCAGCACCAGATATTGCGGGACAAGGGATTGCGAATCCCATTAGTATGATTTTATCGGTTTCAATGATGTTACGCGAAAGTTTTGGTGAGGTAGTTGGAGCTGAGATGATTGAAGGAGCTGTTGCTAAGACTCTTGCTCAAGGCGTCTTGACGAGAGATCTTGGAGGTGAAGCGACTACGATTGAGATGACCCAAGCGATCATAAGTCATTTATAAGTGATGGCGATACAATTGACGATTTGCCTACTGTTTTGGAATCTTTTAGTTTATATGACTTATGTTAGCGATAAGAAAAAAGCTAGAAGAAAACAGTGGCGTATTCCAGAGAAAGTCTTACTACTAGAGAGCCTTTTATTAGGTGGAATGGGTGCCATGTTTGCCGCTTATCAATGGCGACATAAGACAAGAAAATGGTACTTTATTGTGACATGGTATATTGGACTTATCGTAGATGGCTTGATATTATATCTGATTTGGAGTAAAAAATGAGTGGAAAATCGATTTTTGATAAATTATGGGACCGTCATGTTATTACAGGAAATGAAGGAGAACCTCAACTCATGTATGTGGACCAACATTATATACATGAAGTGACCAGTCCCCAAGCCTTCCAAGGTCTAAGAGATGCAGGACGTCAACTACGTCGCCCTGATTTAACTTTTGGCACTTTTGACCACAATGTCCCAACTGTTAACATTTATGATATTCGAGATGTTATTTCCAAGGCACAAATTGATGCTTTAGCGAAAAATGTTAAGGATTTTGGGATAGAGCATGCACCACATGGTTCTGAAAATCAGGGTATTGTACATATGGTTGGTCCAGAAACTGGAAAGACACAACCAGGGAAATTTATCGTTTGTGGGGATAGTCATACCGCGACACATGGAGCATTTGGTGCGATTGCTTTTGGTATCGGTACCTCAGAGGTCGAGCATGTTTTTGCAACACAGACAATCTGGCAAGTTAAACCTAAACGCATGTTGGTTGAGTTTGCTGGAAAACCTCAAAAAGGTGTTTATTCTAAAGATTTTATATTAGCTTTGATTGCTGAGTATGGGGTTGCTTGTGGAGTTGGTTATGTGGTTGAATACACTGGAGAAGCAATTGATTGCTTGAGTATGGAAGAGCGGATGACCATTTGTAATATGTCTATTGAATTTGGTTCTAAGATGGGAATTATGAACCCTGATCAAACGACTTTTGATTATTTAAAAGGTCGTCCTGGCGCTCCGAAAGATTTTGAAGAGGCGGTAGCCGATTGGAAAACACTGGTATCAGATTCAGATACTGTGTATGACAAGGTGATTCGAATGGATGTTTCGACTTTGGCTCCTATGGTGACTTGGGGAACCAATCCTGCGATGGGGGTTTCTTTTGATCAAGCTTTTCCAGAAATTAGAGATATAAATGATGAGAGAGCCTATGAATATATGGGAACAAAACCTGGTCAAAAGGCAGAGGATATTGAAATTGGTTATGTCTTTTTAGGATCTTGTACTAATGCTCGTTTGAGTGATTTAGCCTTGGCAGCAAAAGTTGTGAAAGGGAAAAAGATTGCTCCTCATGTCACTGCCATTGTGGTTCCAGGAAGTCGCCCTGTCAAGCGTGCAGCAGAGAAACTTGGACTTGATAAGGTCTTTATAGAGGCTGGTTTTGAGTGGCGTGATCCTGGTTGTTCCATGTGTTTAGGAATGAATCCGGATAAGGTTCCTTCAGGAGTGCATTGTGCTTCAACAAGTAATCGTAACTTTGAAGATCGCCAAGGCTTTGGAGCAAAAACTCATCTGTGTAGTCCAGCGATGGCAGCAGCAGCAGCTATTGCAGGCCATTTTGTAGATGTTCGTCAATTACCAGAAGTGTAATAGGAGGCAAGATGGAAAAATTTACAGTCTATAAAGGAACGACTGTCCCTTTAATGAATGATAATATCGATACGGATCAACTTCTTCCTAAACAATTTTTAAAGTTAATTGATAAAAAGGGTTTTGGAAAGTATTTGATGTACTCTTGGCGTTACCTAGATGATGACTATACTGAAAATCCTGATTTTATTTTTAATCAAGAGGCCTATCGAAAAGCTACTATCTTGATTACAGGAGATAACTTTGGTGCTGGTTCGTCTCGAGAACATGCAGCTTGGGCTCTAGAAGATTATGGCTTTAAAGTGGTGATAGCAGGATCCTTTGGTGATATTCACTACAATAATGAATTAAATAATGGCATGCTTCCGATTGTTCAACCTATAGAGGTTAGAGAACAATTAGCTAATCTTTCGCCAGAAGATGAGGTTACTGTGGACCTACCTCAACAAAAAATTATTTCACCAGTTGGAGAATTTTCATTTGAGATTGATGCTGACTGGAAGAAAAAATTGATAGAAGGTTTGGATGATATTGGGATTACTTTGCAATTTGAAGATTTGATTGCAGAATATGAGAAAAATCGTCCAAGTTATTGGCAATAGAGATAATAGTTTGGAAAATTCTGAAAATAGATTGATTTTCAGTTAACAACATGATAGAATAAATAAGTACTTAGAAATTTAGATGGAGAATATATTATGACAAAACACATTCAATGGGACGGCAATCTTTCACAAGAAGGATTTGATATTCTTAATGGTGAAGGAGGATGTATCGTGTGTCCAACTAAGGTTGGTTACATCATCATGACATCTGATAAAGCTGGTTTGGAGCGTAAATTTGATGCCAAAGAGCGTAATCGTAATAAACCAGGTGTTGTCCTTTGCGGTAGCATGGAAGAGCTTCGTGCCCTTGCTCAATTAACACCAGAAATTGATGCCTTTTACCAAAAACATTGGGATGAAGATATTCTTTTAGGTTGTATCTTGCCATGGCGTGAAGATGCTTATGCCAAACTTCAAGCTTTTGGTGATGGTCGTGAGGAGTTGATGACAGATGTGCGTGGGACATCATGTTTTGTTATCAAATTTGGTGTTGCAGGTGAGCAAATCGCTAAAGAGATGTGGGAAAAAGAAGGAAAAATGGTCTATGCTTCATCAGCTAACCCATCAGGTAAAGGAAACCGCGGTAAAGTTGAGGGAATCGGTGAGCGTATCGAATCTAAGGTTGACCTTGTTATTGAAGCAGATGATTATGTAGCCTCAATCCAACCAGATAAAACTATTGAAACACGCTATGAGCAAGGTGTTATGGTTTCAATGGTTGATGCAGATGGTAAGCTAATCCCTGAGCAAGGTGAAGGTAGCCGTTCTATTGAGCCATGTCCAGTTGTGATCCGTAAAGGTCTAGATATCGATAAAATTATGATGCATTTATCTGATCACTTTAACTCATGGAACTACCGTCAAGGGGAGTACTATTAAGATTAGCAATTAAGGGTAGCCTAGGATTTCCTTGGCTATCTTTCTTTTTTATGTGATGTGGAAAAGAAATTTGCTATAATAGATAAGAATGACTGTTAAGGAGACTAGAATGATAGAGCAAGATAAAAAAAATGCTTATGAACTGATGTTGGCACAAGCAGGATTATTGTTGGAGAAAGAAAGTAATGCTTTAGCTAATTTATCTAATATGAGCGCTCTTTTGAAGCAAACACTACCAAATTCTGTTTTTACAGGATTTTATCTTTTTGATGGAAAGGAATTGATTTTAGGACCATTTCAAGGTGGAGTCTCTTGTGTTCGGATCGCTTTAGGAAAGGGAGTTTGTGGCGAGGTTGCACAAAAGAGGCAGACTATGATTGTTGATGATGTGACAAAGCATGCTAACTATATTGCTTGTGATTCAGCAGCAAGAAGCGAGATTGTTGTTCCAATGGTAAAAGAAGGACAATTGATAGGGGTCTTGGATTTGGATTCACATTTAGTGGGAGATTACGACGATCTTGACCAAGCTCATTTAGAACAATTTGTAGCACTTCTAGTGGAAAAAACAACATGGGACTTTAGTATGTTTGGAGTTGAGAGTTAATGTATCAAGCCTTATATCGTAAGTATCGTAGCCAAACCTTTGAAGAAATGGTAGGGCAATCTTTAATTGCCACTACACTACGTCAGGCGGTAGAAAATGAAAAAATAAGTCATGCCTATCTTTTTTCAGGACCACGAGGGACAGGAAAAACAAGTTCTGCCAAGATATTTGCTAAAGCGATGAACTGCCCTAATCAAGTGGGAGGAGAGCCTTGTAATATTTGTTATATTTGTCAAGCGATCACAGAAGGTAGCCTTGAGGATGTGATTGAGATTGATGCCGCTTCAAATAATGGTGTGGATGAAATTCGAGACATTCGTGATAAATCGACTTATGCTCCCAGTGTTGCAAAATATAAAGTTTATATCATTGATGAGGTCCATATGCTCTCCACAGGTGCTTTTAATGCTCTTTTGAAAACGCTTGAGGAACCAACAGAAAATGTCGTTTTTATTTTAGCGACCACGGAACTACATAAAATTCCAGCAACAATTTTATCTCGTGTTCAACGCTTTGAATTTAAAGCGATCAATACTCTTGCTATTTGTGAACATCTTGCATTCATCCTTGATGAGGAAGGAATTGATTTTGACCAAGAAGCTCTAGAAATTATTGCTAGAAGAGCTGAAGGGGGAATGCGTGATGCTTTATCAATTTTGGATCAGGCACTTAGTTTAACGCGCCATCATCGTGTAGAAGTCAGCATAGCAGAAGAAATTACAGGAAGTATTAGCTTAAAGGCTTTAGATGATTATGTTGCTCATATCCGTGATAAAGATGCAAGTGCAGCCTTGGATAATTTAAACACCATTTTTGAGAATGGAAAAAGTATGAGTCGTTTTGCAACCGACTTACTACAATATTTTAGAGATCTCTTAGTTGTTCAAACAGGCGGTACGAACACCCATTCTGGTCAAGTGTTTGAGATGAACTTGCAACTTCCTAAAGAACGTCTCTTTGCCATGATTGAGGAGGTCACAAAGGCCTTGCAAGATATAAAAAATGGTTCTCATCCGAAAGTTTATGCGGAAATGATGACCATCAGATTAGCAGAGGAAAAGGGAAATCATATTGGTCTAACAGAGGAGTTGACGCAAGAATTAAGCCATCTTCAAGCTGAGATCGCAGAATTAAAGCAGGCACTAAAAAAACTCAAAACAGGATCAGTGAAGTCTAGTTCTAACCTTTCTCAACTTAAGTCACAAATGACCTACAAGGTAGATAAGGTTAAAATTATGACCATTATGAAAGAAACGGTGGAGGACAGTGAGCAATCTAGAGCTTATTTGGACGCTTTAAAATCTGCTTGGAATGAAATTTTAGATAGTATTTCACCACAAAATCGAGCTCTTTTGCTAGGATCAGAACCTGTTCTTGCAAATAGCGACAATGCCATCTTGGCTTTTGATGCTGCATTTAATGCTGAACAAGCTATGCGTCGTGAAGATTTGAACACTATTGTTGGAAATATTATGAGTAAGGTGGCTGATTTCTCTCCTAAAATCATGGCAGTTCCTAAAGAGGATTTCAACCGCATTCGATCAGAGTTTGCTAAGCAACTAAAAGCGCAAAAGCAAGATAATGAGACAGAAAATCATAAAGAAGACCAAGGAGCTTTCATTATCCCAGAAGGATTTGATTTTTTGGCTGACAAAATTATCGTGGAAGAAAGCTAGACATTTTAATTTATGAATGAAAAAACACATTAGAAGGAGTCTATTTTACCCCTTTCTAATGTGTTTTTGGTATGTTTTATTTGAGAAATTATGCTATAATGTCACCATGACAAGACAACAATTTCTTATTTTTGCTTTAGGTACAGCCGTAGAAACCTATTTGTTTAACCAAGCAATCTTTGATCAAGAGTATTTTTTTGCAGGTTTTTGGGCATTTTTATTGATTAGAAAACTTTATACGAGTTTGGTACTTAGTCGCGTAATGAAGGCTATTGATAAGACTACCAAGAAATAAGGCGAACTTCACCACTGGAGAGCGTCTTTTTTTCTTCTCCAGTTTGGATCAGCAATTCTCCACGGTTGGTAATGTCTAATACTTTAGCCTGTTTTTCTTGTTCTTGTTCAAGGTAAGTAATGGTTTGATGAAGGACAAGTGACTTATCCTTGTAGTATTTCACCAAGTCATATTCAGGAGTTTCAAAAAAAATGTTCCACATACTGCAAATTAAATCTTCTCTCGTAATACTTGGAGTTGTTTGAAAAAGGTTATCTGCTATTTCCGATAAATTTTCAGGAAAGGTAGAAATAAAGAAATTGATGCCTACTCCGATGATGACATCTGTTACTAGACCTGTCTCAACTGACGTCATAGCTTCTGTTAAGATACCAGCAATTTTTTTACCATTTAAATAAATATCATTAACCCATTTGATATCACATTCTATACCTGTTAATCGAGAGATTGCCTTCACCAAGCTACTTGCTACCATAATGGTATAAGGTTTCACATCCTGATAGTGGCAATTGGGTTTAAGGTGTAAGGACATATAGATGCCACCTGTTTTATCCGTAAAGAAAGATCGACCGAATCTTCCTTTAGCAGCTGTTTGCTCTTGAGCTAAGTAAAGAGTAGGAGCGGGAGCTCCTTTCTCTAGTCCATTTTTGGCATCGATCTGAGTGGATTGACTTTTTTCAAGGATTTGAACAGGGAAGTTTAATCGTTCTTCTAATTGGTCTTTAAGATAGAGATCTCCGCTAACAAGCTTATAGCCTTTATTTTTTGTGGATTCAACCGTTAATCCTTTATTTTCTAAAGTTTTGATGGCTTTCCAAATTGCAGTTCGTGAAACAGATAAATTTTCTGCTAACGTTTCTCCGCTGATATAATCGGGTTGGTGTTTTAATTCAAGGTAGATTTTTTCGTAGGTTTTCATAAGATAAGTATAGCAAAACCTTGGGTGATTTCAAGTTATTCAAAAAGTATATGACTGCTTATAGAAAATAACTATGTCAAATTTTTAAAAAGATTTTCTATTTTGAAAAGACAATGATATAATGGATAAGTTAATTAGTCCCGAAAAGGTGATTGTTGTCTCAATCAGTGCTTTGTAACTTTTTAACTGACTTGAAAATCAGAGACGATTTGTATTTTTAAGTGACTTATTATTTAAAAGGGGGACATGTCAAATGTCAGAACGTAAACTTTTCACGTCTGAATCAGTATCTGAGGGGCATCCAGATAAGATTGCAGACCAAATTTCAGATGCTATTTTAGATGCTATTTTAGAGCAAGATCCAGAAGCACACGTTGCAGCAGAGACAGTGGTTTATACAGGATCAGTTCATGTTTTTGGCGAGATTTCAACCACAGCTTATGTTGATATTAACCGTGTGGTCCGTGATACTATTGCTGAGATTGGTTATACTAAAGGAGAGTATGGTTTTTCTGCAGAAGCTGTAGGTGTGCATCCATCTTTAGTGGAACAATCACCTGATATTGCACAAGGGGTGAATGAGGCTCTTGAGGTTCGTGGAAATGAGGAGCAAGATCCATTGGATTTGATTGGGGCAGGAGACCAAGGACTTATGTTTGGTTTTGCGGTAGATGAAACACCAGAGTTGATGCCGCTGCCGATTTCGCTTAGTCATGCTTTGGTCCGTCGTTTAGCAGAATTGCGTAAATCTGGTCAAATTGCCTACCTTCGTCCAGATGCTAAAAGTCAAGTTACTGTGGAATATGACGAAGATAATCAACCTGTTCGTGTAGATACCGTTGTCATTTCCACGCAGCATGATCCAGAAGTCTCAAATGAGCAGATTCATCAAGATGTGATTGACAAGGTTATTAAAGCAGTTATCCCAGAAAAGTATCTTGATGAGGAGACAAAATATTTTATTAATCCTACAGGACGTTTTGTAATTGGAGGCCCTCAAGGAGATTCAGGTTTAACTGGTCGTAAGATTATCGTCGATACTTATGGTGGTTATGCGCGCCACGGCGGAGGAGCCTTTTCAGGAAAAGATGCCACAAAAGTGGATCGATCAGCTTCTTATGCAGCGCGTTATATTGCTAAAAATATTGTTGCAGCAGGTTTTGCTAAAAAAGCAGAAGTTCAACTTGCCTATGCCATTGGGGTAGCTCACCCAGTTTCTATTAGGGTAGATACTTTTGGGACTGGTACGGTTGCAGAGTCAGAATTAGAAGCAGCTGTGCGCCAAGTTTTTGATTTGCGTCCAGCTGGTATTATTCAGATGCTTAATTTGAAGCGTCCAATTTATAAGCAAACGGCAGCTTATGGCCATATGGGACGTACGGATATTGATCTTCCTTGGGAACGTTTGGATAAGGTTGATAGCTTAAAGCATTACCTTTAAGTAGATTTATTACTTTCATTAGTTTAATTAGAAAAAAAGCATGATACTCTGGAGTGTCATGCTTTTGTAATATTTTAGTGATAAAAATGTAAAAAAAAAGATAATTCTATTTGTCAAATTGTTTACTAAATGATACAATAAGAAGGTTGAAATATTATTTATGAAAGAATAGAAAGTATGAGAAAAATTGTCATCAATGGTGGTAAACCATTGACAGGTGAAGTTGCTGTATCTGGTGCTAAAAATAGTGTGGTTGCCTTAATTCCTGCTATTTTGCTAGCTGATGATGTTGTTATTTTAGACGGTGTTCCAGCAATTAGTGATGTTGATAGCTTGATTGAAATTATGGAAATCATGGGAGCTCGTGTGATTCGTGAGGGGGAAACCCTAGAAATCGATCCTCGTGGGGTCAAAAATATTCCCATGCCCTATGGAAAAATCAATAGTTTGCGTGCTTCGTACTATTTTTATGGTAGTTTGTTGGGACGTTTTGGAGAAGCCACTGTAGGTTTGCCAGGCGGTTGTGATTTGGGGCCACGTCCAATTGACTTGCACTTAAAAGCTTTTGAAGCTATGGGAGCTAAAGTTTCCTATGAGGGGGATAACATGCGTTTAGCTACAGAAAGTGGCCAATTGCATGGAACTCATATTTATTTTGATATTGTGACAGTAGGCGCTACTATCAATACCATGATTGCAGCTGTTAAGGCAAAGGGAAAAACTGTTATTGAAAATGCTGCTAGAGAACCAGAGATTATTGATGTGGCAACTTTATTAAATAACATGGGAGCTCGTATTCGCGGTGCAGGGACAGATGTGATCACTATTGAAGGGGTTGATTACTTAGGTTCGACGCGACATCAAGTTATTCCAGATCGTATCGAGGCTGGCTCTTATATCGCTCTTGCTGCTGCTGTGGGTGAAGGGATTCGAGTCACGAATGTTTTATACGAGCATTTAGAAAGTTTCATTGCGAAGTTGGATGAGATGGGTGTTCGGATGACAATTGAAGAAGATAGTATTTTTGTAGAAAAACAAGAAGCTTTAAAACCAGTTAATATCCGTACAGCTCCTTACCCTGGTTTTGCAACGGACTTGCAACAGCCTGTGACCCCTTTATTATTGAAAGCTGAGGGACGTGGAAATTTAGTTGATACGATTTATGAAAAGCGTGTCAATCACGTGCCAGAGTTAGCACGGATGGGTGCCAATATTAAAACAATCGGCTCAACTATTATTTATGATGGTCCAAATCAGTTGACGGGAGCTCCTGTTAAAGCGACAGATCTTCGTGCGGGGGCTGCCTTAGTCACAGCAGGTTTGATGGCTAAAGGAAGAACAGAAATCACTAATATTGAATTTATTTTACGTGGTTATTCTAATATTATTGAGAAATTACGTGCCTTAGGCGCAGATATTGATATTATTGAAGAATAAATCAAGCTGGTATGACTATAATTCTTTTATAAGATGATTAGTCATACCAGCTTGATTTATTCTAGGGATATTTGACTAAAAACGTTAAAAACCTGTATAATAAACACATGACAATTTGGCTAACATTGGCAAAGTATGCCACTTTTGAAACAGAAGTGCTTAGGTTAAGACCCCTTCGATTTGATGATCGGTATTCTTTTTTTAGTATGTTGATTGAGGATGAGTTACCCTTTATTTTTCCAAAGCCCAAGACTAGACAAGAATGTGATGAATTATTTGTTCAACAGTTTATGAAAGCCCCTCTAGGCATATGGGGAATAGAATTGAAAGTATCAGAGGAGTTAATTGGCATTGTTCAGTTTGAAAAGATTGATCTAAACCAAAACTCTGCTGAACTAGCTTATTTTTTGAAACGTGACTACTGGGGAAGAGGACTGATGACGGAGTGTGTCAAGAATATCTCTTTTTTAGGTTTAAAAGCCTGTCGGTTAGCAAGAATAAATATTATTGTTCACAAAGAAAACATTGCAAGTAAAAGAGTTGCTGAGAAATGTCAATATCGTCTGGTGGGGAGTTACAAGGGCAGTGATCGTTACACGCATAAAATAAGGAATTACTTGACTTACGAGTTAAGAGCTGGGGTGACAGATGATGAGTAAGCACCAAGAAATCTTAGACTATTTAAAGGGTTTGGCAGTTGGTAAACGTGTCAGTGTGAGAGGGATTTCTAATCGTTTGAAGGTGAGTGATGGAACAGCCTACAGAGCAATCAAAGAAGCTGAGAGTCGTGGTCTTGTTGAAACACGTCCGCGTAGTGGGACCATTCGTATTCAAACTAAAAATCAGCTATCATCTGATAAACTGACCTATGCTAAAATTTTAGAGGTTTGTAGCGCAGATTTGGTGGCGGGAAATGCAGGGTTAGAGCGTGAATTTAGTCATTTCGCCATTGCTGCTATGACATTAGAAAATATAGGTCGGTATTTGACTAGTTCAGGGTTGCTGATTGTTGGCGATAGAGAAGATGTTCAAATTTTTGCTTTAGAGCATGGGAATGCCATCTTAGTGACAGGTGGATTTGAAGTATCGGATAAAGCTAAGGCTATCGCCAATCGTTTATCGATTCCAATTATGATTAGTCATTTTGACACCTTTACCGTTGCTAGAATGATTAATAGTGCCTTGTCTGATATTCGTATAAAAACAGATTTAAAGACAGTTGAAGAAATCTTAATCCCTAAATTTGAGGCGGGTTATTTATTTGAAACAGATACTGTTAGAGATTTTCATCAGTTGGTCAGAAAGCTGAATCAGGTGCGTTTTCCTGTTTTAAATCAACATGAGATGGTTGTAGGGATGATCAGTATGCGGGATGTTACAGGAAAAGAGGCTAGCGTGACCCTTGACAAGTTGATGACTCGTAATCCTATTGTAACTTATTTCGATGTTAGTTTAGCTAGTGTTAGCCAAAAAATGTTGTTAGATGATTTTCAGATGTTACCAGTTGTGGCTAATGATGGAAAGCTGTTAGGGGTTGTGACGCGTCGCAAGGTTATGGCTGAGTTAAAGAATCTCCAGGAAAAAAGTTTACCGACTTTTAGTGAGGAAATTGTCTCTCATTTAAAAGTAGATGATGCAAGTGCTCATTTTTCGTTTACCATCACGCCGTCAATGGTGGATAGTACGGGCAATTTGTCTCAAGGGATTTTAACGGAATATTTAAAAGAAATTACGATTCGTGTTTTAACCAAAAAACAACAAAAGAATGTCATTATTGAACAAATGATGTTATACTTTTTACAGGCTGTTCAGATTGACGATGATTTGCAGATTTATCCTAAAGTCATTGCACGAACTAGAAAAAATGCTACCTTGGATTTTGAAATTTATCAAGGGCGTCAAATTGTTTTTAAAGCTATTGTCACAACAAAGTTGAATTAGAAATAGGAGTGAATAAAAAAACTATGATTACATTAAAATCAGCGCGTGAAATTGAAGCAATGGACAGAGCAGGAGATTTTCTTGCCAGTATCCATATTGGCTTACGTGATTTGATTAAACCTGGTGTTGATATGTGGGAAGTTGAAGAGTACGTCCGCAGACGTTGTAAGGAAGAAAATGTTCTGCCACTTCAAATCGGTGTTGATGGGCATATTATGGATTATCCTTATGCAACGTGCTGTGGTTTAAATGATGAAGTAGCGCATGCTTTCCCAAGACACTACATTTTAAAAGAAGGTGACCTTTTAAAAGTGGATATGGTTCTTAGTGAGCCTTTAGATAAGTCTATCCTTGATGTGTCAAAACTTAACTTTGATAATGTCAAAGAGATGAAAAAATATACTGAAAATTATTCAGGTGGTTTAGCAGATTCTTGTTGGGCTTATGCAGTAGGTCAAGTTTCAGATGAGGTGAAAGACTTGATGGCTGTAACTAAAGAAGCCATGTATAAAGGGATTGAACAAGCAGTTGTAGGTAATCGAATTGGTGATATTGGAGCGGCCATTCAAGAATATGCTGAAAGCCGTGGATATGGTGTCGTGCGTGATCTTGTAGGACACGGAGTTGGTCCAACGATGCATGAAGAGCCTATGGTACCCAACTATGGGGTGGCAGGTCGTGGCTTGCGTCTGCGTGAGGGAATGGTCTTAACAATTGAGCCTATGATCAACACGGGAACTTGGGAAATTGATACTGACTTGAAGACAGGTTGGGCCCATAAAACACTTGATGGTGGTTTATCTTGTCAATATGAACACCAGTTTGTTATTACAAAGGAAGGTCCTGTTATTCTGACAAGTCAGGGAGAAGAAGGGACTTACTAATAGCAAGGAGAAGCTGTGAAAAGGTTTATTGTAAGAATTCGTACTAGTCAGTCTATTCGAGCTTTTTTTGGCTATTATAAAAGTTCAGAGATGAGCCTATCTAGTATTGCTGTTGCTTACTATCTATTATTGACCATCTTTCCTTTTCTGATTCTGTTAGCCAATATTTTTCCCTATCTGAATATTGATACTTCTGATCTGCTTTTATTTTTAAGAGATAATCTTCCGAAACAACTCTATGGAAGCATTGCTAATATTATCCGAGGTATTTTTGATCAACCTTCTAGTGGTTTTTTATGGTTGTCATTAGTGACTGGTTTTTGGACCATGTCACGATCGCTAAACTTTTTACAACAATCCTTTAATAAAGCTTATGATGTTCAAGATCACAGAGATTTTATTGTTTCTTATGCTATTGGTTTGGTAGTTAGTGTAGGGGTCGTGGTTCTTCTAAGTTTAGCTATTGTATTATCAACCTTTGGCAAAACTATTTTAGGTCTAATTCATAGCCGATTGCAATTGGATTCTAAAATGTATTCCATCTTGATGCACTTTGCTCAGCCAGCCACTATCGCCATTTTATTTATCATGTTGGCTTTTCTTTACTATCTCTTACCAAATGTTAAGATTAGAAAGTGGCACTATATTTTACCTGGGACCATTTTTTCAAGTTTTGTTTTGGTCTTTACGACAAGTCTTTTTGGACAATATGTCAACTATACCTTAAATCGTATGGTGAACTTACGAAATTTTGGATCGATTACAACATTTGCGATTATGATTTGGTCCATTTTTTTCGCGCGCGTGCTGATTATGGGGGCTATTTTTAACGCCACTTATCAACGACGGTTTGAGGAAGAGTTCACTCTTAGACGAGGGGATGTTCGAGAACTGATTCAAGCAAGACGTAACAGTGATAATAAGGAGTGATTACCAAATAGGTAGTCACTTTTTTTATGACTTTTGTCATATGATGTCATGACAGATAGGCCTAATCCTTGGTGTTCAATAGCGCTATACTAATAGTGTCGATAAGGAAAAGTCAGAGGAGGAGCTAGTCATGATACGGGTAGAAAATCTAAAAAAAGTGATCAAAGGAAAAGTGATTTTAAATCAGATTTCCTTTGAGATTAGTAGAGGTGAATGTGTCGCTTTGATTGGTCCAAATGGTGCGGGGAAAACGACCTTGATGGACTGTTTATTAGGAGATAAGCAACTAAGTGCTGGGCAGATTTTGTTAAACCGAGATAATCCAAAATCTGCTCCCAATAAGGCTTCAGTTGCTGTTCTCCCACAGGAAAATAAGATACCAGAAGATTTAAAAGTGAAAGAACTTTTATCATTCTTTCAAGCCATTTATAAAGATAGTTTGACGGATGGTGAGATAGACGCCTTACTTTGTTTCTCTGAAGAGCAAAAAAATCAATTGTCACAAAAATTATCAGGGGGGCAAAGGCGTTTGTTAGCGTTTGTTCTTTGCTTGATTGGTAAACCTAAAATTCTTTTTTTAGATGAGCCGACAGCAGGTATGGATACCTCTACTCGTCAACGCTTTTGGGAGATTATTGCTGACTTGAAAGAGCAAGGTGTTACAATCTTTTATTCCAGCCATTATATCGAAGAGGTGGAGCATACAGCAGATCGTATCTTGGTGTTGCATCAAGGGAAGTTGTGGCGAGACACGACCCCTCATGCTATGCGCAGTGAAGAAAATGAAAAAGAAGTGACTGTTGATCAGCGTTTTTCAGATGCGATTCGACCAGAGTGGATTTATGATCAGGTTATCAAGCAAGATCGACTTTGTTTTAAAACAAAAGAGATTGAGACAGTTTGGACTGCCTTACAAGCCAGAGGTTGCCGTATTTCAGATATAGAAGTACAAAATAAAACCCTGCTTAATACTTTATTTGATCAGACAAGGGAGGAGTAATCATGATACCATTATTAAAAATTGAGGGAATAAAATTATCCAGAAGTTTAGGAACCTTTCTCTTATCTATAGGGATGCCTTTGGTTTTCTTTTTGATTTTTTCATCAACGGTACAACTAGATGATCCAGTAGCTCAAAAAGCCTTTGTGCAATCTTATATGTTGACCATGACAGCTTTTTCGATGTCAGGTTTTGCACTGTTTACCTTTCCTATGATGTTATCAGAGGATCGAAAAAATAACTGGCTGTCTTTTATTGAGCACTCTCCTATTAGCCTGTCCCGTTATTATTTGTCAAAACTCTTTCGTGTTTATCTCTGTTTCATCTGCTCTATTATGGCTGTCTTTTTAGTTGGTGCTTTAGTGCGAGATGTGCGTATGACAGGAGAGAGGTGGTTGGTGTCAGCTATTTTACTACTGATAACCGCTCTTATGTATTTAGCCTTGGGCTTGTTGTTAAGTCTCTTTAAATCTGAGCAAACCATGTCAGTTGTTGCTAACTTGACCTATTTTGTCTTAGCGATTATGGGCGGATCTTGGATGCCGATTAGCCTTTTTCCAGATTGGGTTCAAGAGATTTGTCGTCTGACACCAGGTTATTATGTCAATCACTTAGTTGTCACTTATGCAGAAAAGCATGATTTTATCTGGAAGTCCTTGTTTATTGTGCTGACTTATGCCATAATTTTCTTAGGAACAGCAATGATGATTCAGAAAAGAAGCGAGGTGAAGTAGCGTGTTTCAGAAAAGAAAAGTCTCGCCCATGTATTTCTTGGGCTTGCTTTTTCTGGTTTTTCCTTTATATTATACGGCTCACTTAGCCATTTATCCTTTTATTGTATTTGCGACGGTACTGTTTGGTGGTGTTTATATCTCACTACTTTATACACAAAACCACACTTATGAAAAGGTAGCCTGGATTTACCTCTTAGCCTACATTGCTTATATGAGTTTTGCGGGTAATATTCAATTTTCCCTATTTCTCTTTAATCTCTCAAACCTCTTGACTTGGCATTATAGTGAGGATAAGTGGACTTATCGGACGGTATCTTATGTGGGTTTGTTGATTAGTTTGTTGATATGGAGTATGGTTGGTCCTTACGGTCTAGATATTACTCTCTTTATGTTTATTCTTCATGCCTTTGCTTTAGCCATGTTTTTTGGTGGACGGATGCAATTGTCTAAGGAAAAAGCAGAGCAAAAACTGCAGGAGCAAAACGCTTCTATCAATCTCTTGATTGCGGAAAATGAACGTAACCGTATCGGGCAGGATCTTCATGATACTTTGGGCCATGTTTTTGCTACGATGACTATTAAGACAGAACTAGCCTTAAAGCAATTGGATAAAGGAAATCTTATGGCGGTTAAAAAGGAGTTGTCCGATTTAAATGCAACAAGTAGAAAAAGCATGGCTGACGTCAGAACAATTGTCAATCAACTAAAATATAGAAGTCTGGATGAAGAACTAGAGTGCTTACGACAAGTTTTTGAACTAGCAGAGATTGAGCTGGTAATAAAAAAAGATTATGATAGTCAAAACCTCTCTCCAGTCCTTCAATCTAGTCTAACCATGATGGTGCGTGAATTGGCTAATAATGTCATTAAACACGCCTCTGCTCGTCAAGCAAAGCTGAGCCTAGCAGATGAGGGAGACTATTTGATCGTTGAGATGGCAGATGATGGTCAAGGATTTTCTAGTCAAAGTGAGGATGAACTGCAGTCGCTAAAAAATCGGTTGTCCTTAATCAAAGGAGAGGTGGAGGTTTTATCACGCCACAATCCAACTTGTGTGCGTCTCAGCCTTCCTTTTAGAAAGGAGTAGGAGATGAAATTATTGGTAGCAGAAGACCAATCAATGCTGCGTGATGCCCTTTGTCAACTCTTATTGATGGAAGACGATGTTGATGCTGTTTTTCAAGCAGGAAATGGGCAAGAAGCCATTAGCCTCCTAGAAAAAGAAGAGGTAGATGTGGCGATTTTGGATATTGAAATGCCTAAAATGACAGGTCTAGAGGTCTTAGAGTGGATTAGAGAGCATAAAGAGATGAAAGTCGTGATTGTCACAACCTTTAAGCGTACAGGCTACTTTACAAGAGCGCTAAAAGCTCAAGTAGATGCTTATGTCTTAAAAGATCGGTCAACTACGGAGTTGATGACCACTATCCACAAGGTCTTATCTGGTCAGAAAGACTATTCTCCTGAATTGGTTGATGAAATGGCTTTTTCAAGTAATCCCCTCAGTCAAAGAGAAAGAGATGTTCTACAAGGCATTGCACGAGGCTTGTCAAATCAAGACATTGCAAAAGAGTTGTTTTTATCAAATGGTACTGTCAGAAACTACGTTACCAGCCTAATGACAAAACTGGATGCCCATAATCGCACAGATGCTCTCTTGATTGCTCAAGAGAAAAATTGGTTATAAAAATAGACAAAAAGAGGATGGGCGTTCCATCCTCTTTAATGCTTATCCTTGAAAATGAGTAGTTTACTGATGATATAATTTAAAACGATAATTAAAACTTGTGCAAATAAGGTTTCAATCGCATTGACGACCTGTAGATTGTGGTTAACAAATTGTCCGATAATTTGTGGGAATCGCTCAACCAACAGATAAGCTAAAACAAGATCTAAGGCCAGTGTTGAGAGTCGTGCTACAAAAAACTTGACAAATCGCCCCATCCAGCCTGTTCTAACTTGGTTAAAGACAAAATAGTCGTTGGTGAAAAATGCAAAGACAACAGCGGTTATATTTGCAATAACGGCTGAAAGAGTAGCTTGATGTGTGATAGCAAAGAAAGCCATGCGTGTTACCATATAGACGAGGGTTGCTAGAACTCCAAAAAAGAGATATTTAAAAACTTCACTAGATATAAATTTTTTCATAAGGATACTATATCAAAAAAATAAAAAATATGCTATACTAGAAAACGTTGCTAGAGCAACCCTTGGTGCTTATTTCCCTTTCACCAAGCATATTAGACGCGGCATGACCGCTAAAGGAGAATTATGAAATTATCAGTAAAAGATCTCACTCAGATTGCCATTGTGGCTGCACTTTATGTTGTATTGACCGTGACGCCTCCTTTAAACGCTATTAGTTATGGAGCATATCAGTTTCGTGTATCTGAGATGTTAAACTTCCTTGCTTTTTATCATCGTAAGTATATTATTGCAGTGACTCTAGGCTGTATGATTGCCAACTTTTTTACCTATGGTTGGTTAGATGTCTTTGTCGGAGGAGGGTCAACGCTATTGTTTGTGACCTTGGGAGTCTATCTTTTTGGACGCTATCGTCAAGAACAATTGTTTAGTGGCTTACTTAACAAAGCCTTTGTTTACTTTTCTTTCTTTTTTGCAGCTTCTATGTTTACCATAGCCTTGGAGTTAAAAGTGATTGCAGGTCTTCCTTTTCTTTTGACTTGGTTTACCACTGCGATAGGAGAGTTAGCTTCACTTTTGATTGGTGCTATAGTGATTGAAAAATTATCTCAACGAATTGATTTTGAGGCTTAAAATTCGCTAAAAAACTTCCAAATTTGGAAGTCTTTTTTATTTTGAAACGGTAAAATATGTTAAAATAAAAGATATGAAGAATCAAATGAAAAAATTGGTGGACCGCTTAAATCAGTACGCCAAAGAATACTATACACTTGACAAGCCCACCGTTTCTGATGCGCAATATGATCAGTTGTATCGTGAATTGGTAGCCTTGGAAGAAGCTTATCCTGATGAGATTTTGCCAGATAGTCCGACTCACCGAGTAGGAGGGCTTGTCTTAGAGGGCTTTAGAAAACATGAACACCTCTATCCTCTGTTTTCATTGCAGGATGCTTTTTCGCGTGACGAATTAGAGGCATTTGATCAAAGGGTGAAAAAAGAATTTCCAAAGGCATCTTACTTAGCCGAATTAAAAATTGATGGTCTATCGATTTCTTTGACCTATACTTCGGGAGTTCTAAGCGTAGGTGCAACACGGGGAGATGGTCGTGTGGGTGAGGACATTACAGAAAACTTAAAACGTGTTCGTGATATTCCTCTTACTCTGACTGAGCCGATCGATATCACTGTACGCGGGGAGTGTTATTTGCCAAAAGCTTCTTTTGATAAGATTAACTTAGAGCGTCAAGCCAATGGTGAGGCGGAGTTTGCCAACCCAAGGAACGCTGCAGCAGGGACACTTCGTCAGCTAGATACAGGAGTAGTGGCTAAAAGAAATCTGGCAACTTTCTTGTACCAAGAGGCAGGACCTACAGATCAAGTTAGCCAAGAAAGTGTTTTGCAGCAATTTGAACACTTAGGATTTGAGGTTAATCCTACTCGTCTTGTTTCATCGAATATGGCTGACATTTGGGCCTTTATCCAAGATATTCAAAACAAACGAGATCAACTGCCTTACGATATTGACGGCATCGTGATTAAAGTAAATGACTTAGCTATGCAAGAGGAGCTAGGATTTACTGTTAAAGCACCACGTTGGGCCGTAGCTTATAAATTTCCTGCTGAAGAAAAGGAAGCAGAAATCTTATCAGTGGATTGGACTGTTGGACGAACAGGTGTTGTCACACCGACCGCCAATCTTACGCCAGTACAGTTAGCAGGGACAACAGTAAGTCGTGCCACGCTACACAATGTGGATTATATTGCAGAAAAAGATATCCGCATCGGAGATACGGTAGTGGTGTATAAAGCAGGCGATATTATCCCAGCAGTTTTAAATGTGGTCATGTCTAAGCGTGCTCAACAAGAACCCATGTTGATTCCGCAACAATGTCCATCTTGTCAAAGTCAGCTACAACATTATGATGATGAGGTCGCTCTACGCTGTATTAACCCACTTTGTCCTAGTCAAATTTTAGCACGTCTAGAACATTTTGCTAGTCGAGATGCGATGAATATCGTTGGTTTAGGCCCATCAGTAATGGAAAAACTTTATCAAGCTGGTTTGATTCATGATGTGGCAGACCTTTATCAATTAAAAGTTGAAGATTTCTTGCAACTAGATGGTGTCAAGGAAAAATCTGCTCAGAAGTTTTATGATGCGATTCAATCTTCTAAAGCAAATTCTGCTGAAAAGTTATTATTTGGTTTAGGGATTCGCCATGTTGGTGCTAAGGTCAGTAAGCAACTTTTGGAGGAATTTGGCTCTATTTCAGTACTGGTTCAAGCTGAGAAAGAAAAGATTGCTGAAATTGATGGTTTAGGGATGGCTGTTGCGGAGTCTTTAGCAACTTATTTTGCAACACAAGGTAGTCAAACACTCTTAGAAGAACTAGAAGAAGTAGGGGTTAATCTCACTTACTTAGGGCAAAAAGTAGCCAGTGATGCCATGCTTTCAGGTTTAACCGTTGTCTTGACTGGGAAGTTGACCACACTAAAAAGAAGTGAAGCTAAGGACAAACTAGAACGTTTAGGAGCTAAGGTCACGTCTAGTGTTTCTAAAAAGACAGACCTTTTAGTAGCAGGGATAGATGCTGGTTCAAAGCTTGAAAAAGCACAGGGGCTCGGCATTGAGATTCGTGATGAATCATGGTTAGCAAGTCTTTAAGTATCGAGGAAAATAAATGAAAAAACATAGATTACGTGCTCGTTTGATTTATAACCCAACATCGGGCAAGGAATTGATGAAAAAAAGTGTGGCAGATGTTTTAGATATTTTGGAAAGCTTTGGTTATGAATCCTCTGCTTTTCAGACAACTCCTGAACCTCATTCAGCTATGAAAGAGGCTAAGCGTGCGGGCTTAGCTGGTTTTGATTTAGTCATTGCAGCTGGTGGTGACGGAACAATTAATGAAGTGGTTTCTGGTATCGCTCCTTTGAAAAAGCGGCCAAAAATGGCTATTATTCCAATGGGAACAACTAATGATTTTGCCCGTGCTTTAAAGGTTCCAAGGGGGAATCCTATTGAAGCTGCAAAATTGATTGGGAAACAACAAACTATTTTAATGGATATTGGTCAGACAGATCGAGGAAAATATTTTATTAATATTGCTGCGGCAGGCAGTTTGACAGAGCTAACCTATAGCGTTCCTAGTCAGCTTAAAAGTGTATTTGGCTATTTAGCTTATTTGGTTAAAGGGGCAGAACTCTTGCCTAGGGTACAAAATGTACCTGTCAAAATTTTTCATGACCATGGTGTTGTTGAAGATGAAGTCTCTATGATTTTTGTGGCCTTGACAAATTCAGTAGGGGGATTTGAAACCATTGCTCCTGATGCTAAATTAGATGATGGAAAGTTCACTTTAATTCTAGTAAAAACTGCTAACCTGATTGAACTGACCCATATCATTGGTTTGATGTTAAATGGTGGACGACATATTAGTCATAGTAAATTAGAATATATTAAGACATCTTATTTGAGGATTGAACCACAGGATCCAAAAGCACGTCGTCTAATGATTAATTTAGATGGTGAGTATGGAGGAGATGCACCTGTTGAATTAAGAAATTTAAATAATCATATCGAATTTATCGCCAATACCGATGAGATTGCTGATGATGCAATTACTCTAGATACAGAGGAATTAGCAATGGAGGCGATTGCACAAAAATTTGTTCGTGAAGTCGAATATTTGGATGAAAAGATGGAGATGAAAGAGGTTGATGAGGATGGAAAACCAAGTAATACTACACTATCATAGCCAATCAGGCTCGTACTTTGATTATAGTGTCTGGCAGTGGATAGAAGGTGAAAATGGGTGGGATAGCCATTTTGCCCGCTTTGATTCTTTTGGGATTGTTGCTAACCTTTCTTATCCAGCACAGCATCATTTAAGCGATGTTTATTTGATGGTGAAAAATTCAGATTGGTCAAAAAAAACACAGGATTATTGTATCCATAGAGATTATGGGATTGCAAAGGCTGAGGTTTGGATTGTTGAGGGGGATGATACTGTTTATTATTCCAGGCAAGCGGCGGTAACCAGTCATCATTATCGTTTTCGTCAACCACATGCTTTTGATATGGCCTTACACAGCTATCGATTTGATCGTAAATGGGGCTATTCGGGATGGCTAGGGTTTTCTTATCAGAAGGAACAGACGGAATTTAGGCTATGGGCTCCGACAGCTCAAAGAGTAGAGTTGATTTTATATAGTTCTACAGATGATAAATCTAGTGTTGAGCGTGTTGTTAAAATGGAGCGTGGGCATGCTGAAAATTGGGAAGATCATAAACATAATACTCACGGTGTTTGGTTTACGACAGTTTCAGAGGATTTAAATTATAGGGCTTATTGCTACCGTGTCTATTACCGAAAACGAACCTTTAGAGACACAAGAGACCCTTATGCTATTGCAACCACTGCAAATGGTAGAAGATCTATTGTCATTGATAAAGCGGATTTAGTGCCAGAAGGTTTTTCAGTCAAGCATGGTGCAGAGGCGACATGGCGTTTAGCCAATCCTAACCAAGCGGTTATTTATGAGATGCATGTCAGAGATTTTACAAAGTCTGAGACCTCGGGTGTTCGATTGGAGAATCGTGGTAAGTTTTTAGGTGCTATCGAAACAGGGACTAAGAATATTTATGGTGATAAAACTGCCTTTGATTATGTCAAGCAGTTAGGCATTAATTATGTTCAGTTTCAGCCATTATTTGATCATCACCAGATAATTGATGAACATGGTGATTATGCTTATAATTGGGGATACGATCCAGAAAATTATAATGTTCCCGAAGCGAGTTTTACCTCAAATCCTCATGCCCCTTCTGTCCGTATTTTAGAGTTAAAGCAGATGATTCAAGCCTATCACAATGCTGGAATTGGCGTCATTATGGATGTGGTTTATAATCATACCTATTCTTCTCGAGATTCTGCTTTCCAACTATCCGTTCCTGATTATTACTATCGTATGAATCCTGACGGCTCTTTCCAAAATGGAACAGGCGTTGGTAATGAAACGGCTAGTGAGAAAGAGATGTTTAGAAAATATATGATCGACTCCATTTTATATTGGATTGAGGAGTATAATATTGACGGCTTTCGTTTCGATCTGATGGGGATACATGATGTGGAAACGATGAATGCGATTAGAAAGGCTGTAGATGCTATTGATCCTAATATTCTTCTTTATGGAGAAGGTTGGGATATGGGAACAGGCCTAATGCCAGAAGATAAGGCTAAAAAAGGAAATGCCTCTCAGATGCCAAGAATTGGCTTCTTTAATGATGATCAAAGGGATGCTGTTAAAGGAGCCGAAGTTTATGGAGACTTCAAAAAAGGTTTTGTTTCTGGAGAGGCGACAGAAGACAAAGTGGCTAAAGCTATTTTGGGAAGTGGTGAGCTATCTTCTTATCTAACGCCAAGTCAGGTCTTAAATTATGTAGAAGCCCATGATAATTATAATTTAAATGATCTTTTCTTAGAGCTCAATCCTGATGATGATCAAGATGTCCATATTAGACGCGTAGAAGTCGCAACAGCTATGAATCTTTTGATGCAAGGGATGAGCTTTATGGAGTTGGGGCAAGAATTTTTACGCACCAAACTCTTTCCAACAGGTGATAATGCTGAGTTGACTCAAGAAGATAAAGAGCGAGCGATGAATAGTTACAATGCTCCAGACCAAGTGAACCAAGTTAATTGGAATAATGTGACCATTCATAAAGCAAGTATTGAGTTTATCCGTCAGATTATTCAACTGAAAACAAGCGTTAGTGGCTTTTCTTATCAAACATTTGATGATATTTTAAACCATGTTTATGTTGAAACAGCAGAACATGGTTCAGGATTTATTAGTTTCACAACTAAAGATGAGCGTTCTTTTAAAATAATTTTCAATATTATTGGAAAAAATGTGAAAATTAGCATGACAGACCATGAAAAATATGATATACTAGTGACAAATGAAAAGCGCTTACAACAAAGCGCGCTATCGCTAGAGCCGTTAACAGTAGTGGTCTTTGAAAAGAAAGAATAACCTGATATTGCTTTCAGGTTATTTTTGTTTACTTTTAATTTTCAGAAAATTAGCTATATTGAATACGGTTTCATATGAAAGGGTGGTGGAATGGATACACAAGAAGCGTTGTGGACTTTTGGTATTGGAGAGAATTATCAGGCACAGGATTATTTTGGTTGTCATTTAGCCGAGGATGGAAAGCACCATGTTTTTAGGGTTTGGGCACCAAATGCTAAAGCAGTTTCGGTCATTGGTGATTTTACTAATTGGGGAGAAAATCCACTTCCTATGACACCTAATGATGCTGGTGTCTGGGAAGTAGAAACAGACCTAGCAAATGAAGGACAGATTTATAAGTATTTGGTAACACGTGCTAGTGGTCAGGTAGTTGAAAAGATTGATCCCTTTGCGGTATATTTTGAAAAACGGCCAGGAACAGGGGCAGTGATTAAACATCTAAAACCTAAAAAATGGAAAGATGGACTATGGTTAGGAAGAAGAAGGCGCTTAGGGTTTAAACAACGTCCCGTTAATATCTATGAGGTTCATGCAGGGTCATGGAAAGTCCACGAAGATGGTCATCCTTATAATTTTGAAGAATTAAAAGAGGAGTTGATTCCATATCTAGTTGATATGCATTATACTCATGTTGAGTTTATGCCCTTAATGGCTCATCCTCTAGGAATGAGTTGGGGCTATCAGCTGATGGGGTATTTTGCTTTTGAATCAACCTATGGTACTCCTGAACAGTTCCAAGATTTTGTTGAAGCTTGTCATCTTCATAATATTGGTGTTTTGGTTGATTGGGTACCAGGACACTTTACGATTAACGATGATGCTTTAGCCTATTTTGACGGGACACCCACTTTTGAGTATCAAGATCATGATCGCGCCCACAATTATGGTTGGGGAGCCTTGAACTTTGATTTAGGGAAAAATCAAGTCCAATCATTTTTAATCTCAAGCGCTAAATTCTGGATTGATACTTATCATATTGATGGGATAAGGGTTGATGCTGTCAGTAATATGCTTTATTTAGATTATGATAGCGGTCCTTGGCAACCCAATAAAGATGGGGGGAATCGCAATTACGAGGGATTTGGATTTTTACAAAAATTAAACCGTGTCATAAAAGGTTATTATCCAGATGTGATGATGATTGCTGAGGAAGCAACAGCGGTGACAAGCATTACAGGTCATCAAGAAGATGATGGTTTAGGGTTTGATTATAAATGGAATATGGGATGGATGAATGATATTCTAAAATTCTATGAGGAAGATCCTGTTTATCGTAAGTATGACTTTAATTTGGTTACTTTTAGCTTTATGTATCTGTTTAGTGAAAATTTTGTTTTACCATTTTCACATGATGAAGTTGTACATGGTAAGAAAAGCATGATGCATAAAATGTGGGGGGACCGTTATAATCAATTTGCAGGACTTCGCAATTTATATACCTATCAAATCTGTCATCCTGGTAAAAAACTTCTTTTTATGGGAAGTGAATTTGGACAGTTTTTAGAATGGAAATATGATGAAAGTTTAGAATGGTCTAATCTTGAAGATGAGATGAATGCCAAAATGAAAGAGTTCACATCTACTTTGAATCAGTTGTACAAAGACCATAAAGTACTTTGGCAAATTGATGATTCTTATGATGGTATAGAGATTATTGATGCAGACAATCGTGACCAAAGTGTCCTATCATTTATCCGAAAAAATGAGAAGGGTGATCTCTTAGTGTGTGTCTTTAATATGGTTCCTGTTGAGCGAAAAGATTTTACCATAGGTCTTCCTCAAGCAGGGATTTACGAAGAGATTTTAAATACAGAACGGGAAGAATTTGGAGGTGTTTGGAAAGAAAATAACCCTGTCACTCGGACTCAAAGAGGGTCTTGGAAACACTACGATCACACATTAAGCTTTACACTTCCAGCGCTTGGGGCAAGTATCTGGAAAATTAAACGTCGTTTAAAAAAATAATAAATTCTTGGAAGGAAGAACTAGATGAAGAATGAAATGTTAGCACTAATCCTTGCTGGTGGTCAAGGCACACGTCTTGGGAAATTGACACAAAGTATTGCTAAGCCGGCTGTTCAATTTGGTGGACGTTATCGCATTATTGATTTTGCCTTGTCCAACTGTGCCAATTCAGGTATTAACAATGTTGGTGTCATCACACAATACCAACCCTTAGCCCTTAATAGTCATATCGGTAATGGATCAGCCTGGGGGCTTGATGGTATTGATTCAGGTGCAACGATTTTACAGCCTTATTCCGCCACAGAAGGAAATCGTTGGTTTCAGGGAACTAGTCATGCTATCTATCAAAATATTGACTATATTGATAGTATTGATCCAGAATATGTGTTAATCCTATCAGGTGACCATATTTATAAAATGGATTATGATGATATGTTACAAACGCATAAGGACAATTTAGCTAGCTTAACAGTTGCCGTTATTGATGTTCCATTAAAAGAAGCTAGCCGTTTTGGGATTATGAACACTGATGCTAGTGATCGTATCGTTGAATTTGAAGAAAAACCAGCAGAGCCTAAATCAACAAAGGCTTCTATGGGAATCTATATTTTCACTTGGAAACGTCTTCGTGAAATGTTAGTAGATGCTGAGAAGAATACTATTGATATGTCTGACTTTGGACAAAATGTCATTCCAGCTTATATTGACTCTGGTGAGCGAGTTTACACTTATAACTTCAACGGCTATTGGAAAGATGTAGGGACAATCGAATCCCTATGGGAAGCCAATATGGAGTATATTGCTGTTGATAATGAATTAGATAGTCGTGATCGTTCTTGGAAAATCTACTCTAAAAACCAAATTGCACCACCAAACTTTATTACAGCTGAAGCAGAAGTGAAAGATTCTCTCGTTGTTGATGGCTGCTTTGTATCAGGGAAGGTGGAACATTCTATCTTATCTACAAATGTTCAGGTTAAAGAAGGTGCAGAGATTAAAGATAGCTTTATCATGAGTGGTGCTAAGATTGGAGCAGGTGCTAAAATTACACGTGCCATCATTGGTGAAGGCGCAGAAATTGGTGAGGGTGTTGTCATTGATGGCACAGAAGAAGTACAAGTCGTTGGATATAATGAGGTAGTGGGGGTACCAAATGAAGATTGATAAATATTCTGCAATTTTAGGAAACACAGTTGGTTATCATGATATGGGGGACTTAACGGCAAATCGTCCTCTTGCTAATCTTCCTTTTGATGGGAAATATCGTTTGATTGACTTTCAATTATCAAATCTTGCAAATGCTGGTATCCGAAGTGTTTACGGTATCTTCCGTGGTCAAAATATCCGTTCAATTTTTGATCATATTCGTAGTGGTCGCGAGTGGGGCTTAAACACGCTTTTAAGTCATTATTTCTTAGGATTTCATAATGCGGATGATGAAATTGATACTGCAGACAAAGACTATTATGAGCAAATCTTGACTTACTTAAAACGCTCTGGCAGTGATCAAACGATTTATATGGGTTGCGATATATTATGTAACATCGATCTTCAACAGGTGCTTCATTTACACAATGCCAATCAACGTGAAATGACAGTGGTTTATAAAAAGCTTCCTAAAGCACAGCTATCTCCTGTCAATGAAATTCTTGTGATGGATGAAACCGACACTGTTGTTGGGAAAAAAGAGTTAACAGATGTTAATGGTGATTTAGAGAAGATGTCAACAGGGATTTATATCGTTAATACACCATGGTTAATTGAAAAATTAGAAGAAGAAGTTCAAAAAGAAGAGCCAATGAAATTACGCTTCTTATTGAGACAATTATTGGTAGAATCAAAAGCACTGGGATTTGAATACACAGGCTATGTAGCAAATATCAACTCTGTGAAATCTTATTATGATGCGAATATGGATATGTTAGATCCACAAAAATTCTACTCTTTACTTTATTCTAACCAAAAAATCTATACCAAAGTTAAAAACGAAGAATCTACTTACTTTGATGATAAATCACATGTGACGAATTCTCAATTTGCATCTGGTAGTGTTATTGAAGGTACAGTTGATCATTCCATTATTTCACGTAGCTGTCATATTGCCAAAGATGCTAGTGTCAAACGTTCTATCATTTTCCCTAAGGTGAAAATTGAAGAAGGAGCAGTGGTTGAATATGCCATCATTGATAAATCCGTTACAATTCCAGCGGGAGTGACTATTCGTGGAACAGAAGATCATCCAGTTGTGATTGGTAAAGGACAAAAAATTAGCGGAGATGTAGTTTAATGAAATTGTTATTTGTGGCGGCAGAGGGGTCTCCCTTTGCCAAAACAGGAGGATTAGGTGATGTCATTGGGGCATTGCCTAAATCTCTTGTTAAAAAGGGAAATGATGTCCGAGTCATTCTTCCTTACTATGATGTTGTGGATCAAAAGTTTGGTCATGAAGTAGAAGATGTTCTCTATTTTTATACCAATGTCGGTTGGCGTCACCAATATGTTGGGGTTAAAAGAATTGTAAAAGATGGTGTCACCTTCTATTTTATTGATAATCGTGATTATTTCTTCCGTGGTCGTGTTTATGGGGAATGGGATGATGGCGAACGCTTTGCATTCTTTCAGCTTGCAGCCTTAGAATTGATGGAAAAAGTTGACTTTATTCCAGATATTTTACACGTTCATGATTATCATACTGCGATGATACCTTTTTTATTGAAGGAAAAATACCATTGGATTCAAGCTTATCAAGGGATCAAAACAATCTTTACCATTCATAATATTGAGTTTCAAGGTCAGTTTGATTCTGGGATGCTTTGGGAACTATTTGGTGTAGGCTATGAACGTTATGCTGATGGGACTTTGCGTTGGAATGATTGTTTAAACTGGATGAAAGCGGCTGTTCTTTATGCAGATCGTGTGACAACTGTTTCACCAAGTTATGCGCATGAAATCATGACTCCTGAATTTGGTAAGGGCTTGGATCAAGTTATGCGCATGGAGGCAGGTAAGGTATCAGGTATTGTTAATGGGATTGATACTGAAATACTAGATCCTGAAACTGATAAACATCTGGTGGCTCATTTTTCAGTTGAGGATTTATCTGGTAAGGCTATCAATAAAGCAGCCCTTCAAGAGCGCTTAGGATTACCAGTTCGAGCAGATGCTCCCCTGATTGGGGTTGTTTCGCGCTTAACAGACCAAAAAGGTTTTGATGTTGTCGTAGATGAGCTTCAACATATCCTACAACAAGATGTTCAAATTGCCTTGCTTGGAACAGGCTACGCTGACTTTGAACAGGCTTTTGGATGGTTTGCGCAAGTTTATCCTGAAAAGTTATCAGCTAATATTACTTTTGATTTAGAGTTGGCTCAACAAATTTATGCAGCCAGTGATCTCTTCCTTATGCCAAGTGCTTTTGAACCATGTGGTCTATCACAAATGATGGCGATGAGATATGGCAGTTTACCATTGGTCCATGAAGTAGGAGGTCTTAAAGACACAGTGCAACCTTATAATCCTTATGATCATTCTGGAACAGGATTTACTTTCAAAGGTTTAACAGGCTTCTGGTTGACTAAAACCCTAGAAAGAGCCCTTGATGTTTATTGTCATCATAAGGAAGATTGGAAAGCCCTACAAGAACAGGCTATGACAAGAGATTTTTCTTGGGATACTGCAAGTAATGCTTATCAAGAACTTTATCAACATTTGCTTTCATCATAAGGAAAAAGAAAGATGCAACTGACAAAAGAAAAATTTATTCGTGATTTTAAAGACACGCTCCATGAAGAACAACTGATTAAAGTCGTTGATGCTACACCAACTGAATTATTTACCTCTTTAGCAAAAGTGATCCGTAAGTACTATACGCCCCTCTGGTTGGAGAGAAATCGGAAGATATCAGAAAATCAAGAAAAAGTAGCCTATTATTTTTCAATTGAATTTCTACCAGGACGTATGCTAGAAACCAATCTTCTTAACTTAGGGATTTTAGACATTGTAAAAGAAGGCTTTGCGGAATTAAATGTTGACTTTGATGCTGTAAAAAATGCAGAGCATGATATGGCATTAGGTAATGGTGGTCTAGGACGCTTGGCAGCAGCATTTATGGACTCATTAGCCACAACAGGCTATCCAGGTTTTGGTAATGGTATTCGTTACCAATACGGGTTGTTTAAACAGCGCATTGTTGATGGTTATCAAGTTGAACTTCCAGACTCATGGTTTGGATCAATTGGTAATGTTTGGGAGACACGCAAAGATCATAACATCGTGGATGTCAAACTATTCGGGGATGTTTATTTAAGCGCAGACGAAAGTGGGAAACTGGTACCTGTTTATGAAGGGGCTCAGGTTCTAAGAGCTGTTCCTTATGATGTTCCTCAAATTGGATTTGAAAATGACAATATTAACAATCTTCGCCTTTGGGATGTTGAGATTCCTGAAGAGTATGAACTATATTATCCTACATTAGAATCTCGTCGTAGAGTAGAAGATATTACAGCCATCTTGTATCCAGATGATTCAAACTATGAAGGAAAACAGCTTCGCTTAGTTCAAGAGTACTTTATGACCAGTGCAGGTTTGCAGACGATTATCAAGTCCTATCTTAAGCAAGGATTACCTCTTGAGCAGATTCATGAAAAAGTATCTGTTCACATTAATGATACTCATCCGGCTGTTGCTCCAGCTGAGTTTATGCGTCTCTTGGTAGATGATTATGGTTTGGATTGGTCAACTGCTTGGAATACGACTGTTAAAACCATGAGTTATACCAATCATACCATCTTGTCTGAGGCTCTTGAAAAATGGGATGCCGAACTCTTTAAACACGTTCTTCCTCGTGTTTATCAGATTGTTCTAGAAATTGACAACAGATTTGTAGCAGAGATGGCTCAAAAAGGGATTGACTCTGGGGTGATTAATCGCACGCGGATTGTCAAAGATGGGCAAATCCATATGGCTAACTTAGCTATTATTGGAGGACACTCAGTCAATGGTGTTGCGAAACTTCATACAGAACTGCTTAAAGAAGATACTCTACATGACTTTTATCTTTTATACCCAGAGAAGTTTAATAACAAGACAAATGGTATTGTGCAACGACGTTGGACACAAATTGCAGCACCAGAATTATCAAAAGCGATTGATGAAACAATTGGAGAAGCATGGCGTGCAGATATTCATGAGCTTCAAAAACTAAAAGCTTATGCAGATGATACAGCTGTTTTAAACAATTTTTATCATGTTAAGCAAGAGGCTAAGGCTAAGTTGGCACGATATATTTTTGAAACAACAGGTGTTGAAGTTTCAACAGAAGCCATTTTTGATGTTCAGGTCAAGCGCCTACATGCTTATAAACGCCAATTACTAAATGTTCTTCATATTATTAAACTCTACCTTGATTTAAAAGATAATCCAGATAAAGATATGGTACCACGTGTCTTTATTTTCGGAGCCAAGGCAGCACCAGGCTACCATTTTGCCAAGTCTGTGATTAAGATTATCAATGAATTAGCAAATTTGATTAATTATGATGATAGTTTGCAAGGGAAATTGAAGGTTGTCTTTCTTGAAAACTATAATGTGAGTTTAGCTGAACTGATTATTCCCGCAGCAAATGTCTCAGAACAAATCTCGCTGGCATCAAAAGAAGCGTCTGGAACATCAAATATGAAGTTTATGATGACAGGAGCTATTACATTGGCAACGCTTGATGGTGCAAATATTGAAATCAAAGACGAAGTCGGAGATGATAATATTGTGATTTTTGGTATGGATAAAGACGCTGTTTATGCGCACTATGCCGCACATGATTATTATGCTCGCGGGGTGTATGAAGCCAATCCTGTGATTAAACGTGTTGTCGATAGTTTCATCAATGGTACTATTCCAAATAGTCAAGCAGAGGGAACAGAGATTTATGAAGCACTGATTACGCATAATGATGAGTATTTCTTGTTAGAAGACTTCCCTGCTTATGTAGAAGCTCAAGAAAAAATTGATCAGCTTTACCGTAATCGTACGCAGTGGTCTCGTATGAGCTTGTTAAATATTGCTAACTCGGATAAATTCACATCAGATGACACGATTACAGAATACGCAGAAGAAATTTGGAATCTTAAAAAATAATGTTCAAATGGGACGGTATATCCGTCCTATTTAAATAGGAAGAAAAGTCTATGAAAATGAATGTAAAGTTTTTGAAAGCAAATCATAACCTTAACGATAAAGGTTAGGAATGGTTTAAGAAAAGCGAAAGAAATCGCTTATTTTCATTGACAAACTTTAAAAATAGGACTAAACTAGACAGGTAAAATTTTTTAATAATGGAGGAATTCGAAATGAATTTAGCTATCTTAGCACTTGGTATTGCAGTTATGGGTGTTAGTATCGGTGAGGGTCTTCTTGTCGCTAACGTTGCAAAAGCTGCAGCACGTCAACCTGAAATGTATAGCAAATTGCAAACATTGATGTTTACAGGTGTTGCCTTTATCGAAGGAACATTCTTTGTTCTCTTTGTCTTTACATTCCTCGTAAAATAGGAAATCAATTGTAATTATTTTCTATTCTAAAAGGGGGAGAATATGGAGTCATCAGAAAATTTAGTAGTCCAATTTTTAGGAATACATTTTGATGTGACAATTCTTATCATGTCTCTCTTGGTGGTTTTATCAGCCTTCTTATTGATTTATTTTTCAACGAGAAAAATGTCTGTAAAACCTAAAGGGAAGCAGAATGTGATTGAATTTTTGTATGAGTTTGTTCAAGGTGCCATTAGTCAAAACTTGGGCAAATACACCAAAGATTATAGTCTGTTTTTCTTTGTCATCTTTTTCTTTGTATGGTTTTCCAACTCTATCGGTTTGCTAAGTAAGGTTGAACTAGGCGGATATAACTTTTGGACATCTCCAACAGCTAGTTTTGGTATCGATCTTGGACTTGCTCTAATCGTAGCCTTGGTTGTTCATATTGGGGCTATTCGTAAAAAAGGAATGAGCCACTATTTAAAAGGCTATTTGGGAGAAATGCCTGCTATGCTTCCAATGACTATTTTAGAGCAATTTACTAATGTTCTTTCACTAGCTGTTCGTTTATTCGGTAATATTTATGCCGGTGAGGTGGTAACGTCTTTAATTGTCAACTTAGTTGGTATCAACATCTTTTTGGCCCCACTATCATTTGGGATAAATTTGGTTTGGACAGCATTTTCGCTATTTATCGGTAGTATTCAGGCTTATGTATTTATCATTTTATCTTCCAAATATGTTGGCGAAAAGATTTTGGATGAGGAAGAGTAATTAGAGGGGAGAGACATAGTGGAATTACTAATTAATGCAACAACGCTTGGTAATCTGATTATCGTGACTGGCTCAGTTATTCTTTTGTATGTTCTTATTCGTAAGTATGCTTGGGAGCAAATTACAGGAATCTTCGAAGCACGTGAGCAGAAAATTGCTTCTGATATTGAAGGTGCAGAACAGTCTTTAGCGCAAGCAGAAGAATTGAAAGAAAAACGTGAGCAACAGCTTGCTCATGCAAGAGAAGAAGCAGGTCAAATTGTAGAAACTGCTAGACATACTAGTCAATCAGAAGGTGATAAAATCATCTCAGAAGCACGACTAGAAGCTGGTCGCCAAATTGAACAGGCGAAACAAAATATTGAACAAAGTAAAGCAGAAGCTGTCGCAAGTGTTAAGGGAGAAGTTGCTGACTTGACAGTTCTTTTAGCTGAAAAGATCATGGCAACGCATCTTGATGCTCAAGCACAGTCAGAATTAATTGATTCTTATCTGGATAAGCTAGGAGAAGCCTAATGGATGCAAAAACAACAGCTCTTGTGCAAGTTTATGCCAAGTCTTTAGTTGAAATCGCTTCTGATAAGGCTATCATTCCTTCTTTACGGCAAGAGACTGTAGCCATATTAGAAATTTTTAAAACAACTGATATCGCTCGTTTTCTTGCTAATATCAGCGTTCCTAAGTCAGAAAAAATTCAAATTGTTAGGTTGTTTCAAGAGTCTAGTTCAAAGGAATTGAACAATTTTCTTGAGGTAATTTTACAAAATGATCGAGAAGCTTTGTTAAAGGAAATTTTGTTGGCAGTTTTAGAGGAGATGGATAAGACTAGTAATACCTATGACATACTGGTCAAGTCTGCAGTAAAATTGTCATCAGATCAAAAGGAACGTTTACTCATAAAGGTGTCCCAAAAATTTGGGATTAAGGCAGGACGTCTGATTGAAGAAGTTGATCCATCTTTGATTGGTGGTTTTATCTTACAAGCTAATAATCAAGTCATTGATACAAGTATCAAACAACAATTACAGCAATTGAAAATGAATTTAAAATAGAAAGTGGTGTGACTTTTGGCAATAAATGCACAAGAAATTAGCGCTTTAATTAAAAAGCAAATCGAAAATTTTCAGCCAAATTTTGACGTCACTGAAATCGGTGTCGTAACATACATCGGTGATGGTATTGCTCGTGCTCGTGGTTTAGATAATGCCATGAGTGGAGAACTCCTCATTTTTGAAAATGGAACCTTCGGTATGGCTCAAAACCTTGAGTCAAATGATGTAGGGATTATCATTTTGGGAGATTTCGGAGCTATCCGTGAAGGTGACACAGTCAAACGTACTGGTAAAATCATGGAAGTACCAGTAGGTGAAGAAATGATTGGACGTGTGGTGAACCCTCTTGGCCAACCTGTAGATGGATTGGGTGAGATCAAGACAAGTAAGACCCGTCCTGTTGAAGCTCCAGCTCCAGGTGTAATGCAACGTAAATCTGTTTCTGAGCCATTACAAACGGGATTAAAAGCTATTGATGCTCTTGTTCCCATTGGTCGTGGTCAACGGGAACTGGTGATTGGTGACCGCCAAACAGGTAAGACCTCCATCGCTATCGATGCTATCTTGAACCAAAAAGGTCAAGATATGATTTGTATTTATGTAGCGATTGGACAAAAAGAGTCAACTGTTCGTACGCAAGTTGAAACCCTTCGTCAATATGGGGCTTTGGATTATACGATTGTGGTTACAGCGTCTGCTTCACAACCTTCTCCTCTTTTATTCTTGGCACCTTATGCTGGTGTCGCAATGGCAGAAGAGTTTATGTATAATGGAAAACACGTTTTGATTGTTTATGATGATTTATCAAAGCAAGCAGTCGCTTATCGTGAACTTTCTCTTCTTCTTCGTCGTCCTCCAGGGCGTGAAGCTTATCCAGGGGATGTCTTCTATTTGCATAGTCGTTTATTAGAGCGTTCAGCAAAAGTTTCTGATGAACTAGGGGGTGGCTCTATTACAGCTCTTCCATTTATCGAAACTCAGGCAGGAGATATTTCAGCTTATATTGCGACCAATGTTATTTCTATTACAGATGGGCAAATCTTCTTAGAAAACGATTTGTTCAACTCTGGTATCCGTCCAGCCATTGATGCAGGTTCGTCTGTTTCACGTGTGGGGGGGGCTGCACAAATTAAAGCAATGAAGAAGGTGGCAGGAACGCTTCGTCTAGATTTGGCCTCTTATCGTGAGTTAGAAGCCTTTACACAATTTGGTTCGGATTTAGATGCTGCGACACAAGCAAAATTAAACCGTGGTCGTCGTACAGTGGAGGTCTTAAAACAACCATTGTATCAGCCACTTCCTGTGGAAAAACAAGTGACGATTTTATATGCTTTGACACATGGTTTCCTAGATAGTGTTCCTGTAGCAGATATATTAGCATTTGAAGAAGAGTTGTATGCTTATTTTGATGCTAATCATAGTGATATCTTTGACCATATTCGCACAACAAAAGATCTTCCTGAGGAAGCTGTTTTAGATGCAGCTATTCAAGAATTTAAAGATCAATCACGATTTAACTAAGAATAGGAGGCTTTCATTATGGCAGGCTCTCTTAGTGAAATTCAAGCAAGGATTGCATCCACTAAAAAAACAAGTCAGATTACAGGTGCCATGCATATGGTATCTGCAGCCAAATTGACTAAGTCAGAACAAGCTGCAAAAGATTTCCAAGTCTATGCTTCAAAAGTTCGTCAAATCACAACGGATCTATTGAAAGGTGATTTGTCAGGAGGATCAACTAATCCAATGTTGGTATCACGTCCTGTTAAAAAAACAGGTTATATTGTGATCACCTCTGATAAAGGATTAGTTGGTGGCTACAATTCAACCATCTTAAAAGCAGTTATGGAAATGCTAGAGCAAGATCATGATCATACAGATGAGTATGAAATTATTGCTATTGGTGGTATGGGGGCAGACTTCTTTAAGGCGCGTGGAATAGACATTGCGTTTGAATTACGTGGCTTAGCAGACCAACCTAGTTTTGAGCAAGTTGGACGCATCATCTCACAATCTGTGGAGATGTATAAAGAAGAGCTATTTGATGAATTATATGTTTGTTACAATCATCATGTTAATAGTTTGACAAGTCAAGTACGTGTTCAAAAAATGCTTCCAATCTCTGACTTAGATGAAGGTGAGGCTGCAAAAGAAGGTGTCACAGGTTTTGAATTGGAACCAAATCGTGAAGCTATTTTAGATCAATTACTACCACAGTTTACAGAAAGTTTAATTTATGGGGCAATTATTGATGCTAAAACAGCAGAACATGCAGCAGGAATGACAGCGATGCGTGCTGCAACAGATAATGCCAAAAATCTGATTAACGATTTAACCATTCAGTATAACCGTGCACGCCAAGCAGCGATTACACAAGAAATCACTGAGATTGTCGGTGGTGCAAATGCTTTAGATTGATAATTGTTTTATAGAATAGTTATCTTATCTAAAAATCAAAATAACATAAGGAGAAAATAATGAGCTCAGGCAAAATTGCTCAGGTTGTTGGACCAGTAGTTGATGTTCGTTTTGATGCTGGTGAAACCCTACCTGAGATTAACAATGCGTTGGTAGTTTATAAAAATGGCGATAAATCTCAAAAAATCGTTCTAGAAGTTGCTCTTGAATTGGGTGATGGTTTAGTACGTACTATTGCTATGGAATCTACTGATGGTTTAAGCCGTGGTTTAGAAGTATTGGATACTGGTCGTCCGATTTCTGTACCTGTTGGTAAAGAAACCTTGGGACGTGTCTTTAATGTCTTGGGTGACACTATTGATCTTGAGGCACCTTTTACAGATGCTGTTGATCGTGAACCAATTCATAAAAAAGCGCCAGCATTTGATGAGTTATCAACTTCAACTGAAATTTTAGAAACAGGCATTAAAGTCATTGACCTTCTTGCTCCATATCTAAAAGGTGGTAAGGTTGGTTTATTCGGTGGTGCCGGTGTTGGTAAGACAGTCTTAATTCAAGAATTGATCCACAATATTGCGCAAGAGCACGGTGGGATTTCAGTTTTTACTGGTGTTGGTGAACGTACACGCGAAGGGAACGACCTTTACTGGGAAATGAAAGAATCTGGTGTTATTGAAAAGACTGCAATGGTCTTTGGTCAAATGAATGAACCACCAGGTGCTCGTATGCGTGTTGCACTGACAGGACTTACCATCGCTGAATATTTCCGTGATGTAGAAGGGCAAGATGTTCTTCTTTTCATTGATAATATTTTCCGTTTCACGCAAGCAGGTTCCGAGGTATCAGCTCTTCTTGGTCGTATGCCTTCTGCCGTTGGTTACCAGCCAACCTTAGCAACGGAGATGGGACAATTGCAAGAGCGTATCACCTCTACTAAAAAAGGCTCAGTTACCTCTATTCAAGCTATTTATGTCCCAGCCGATGACTATACTGACCCTGCTCCAGCGACTGCTTTTGCACACTTGGACTCAACTACTAACCTAGAACGCCGCTTAACACAAATGGGGATTTACCCAGCTGTTGATCCATTGGCATCAAGTTCACGTGCTCTTGCCCCAGAGATTGTGGGTCAAGAACACTATGAGGTCGCTTCAGAAGTACAACGTGTGTTACAACGTTATCGTGAGTTACAAGATATCATTGCAATCTTGGGGATGGATGAATTATCAGATGATGAGAAAGTGTTGGTAGGACGTGCCCGTCGCATCCAATTCTTCTTATCACAAAACTTTAACGTAGCGGAGCAATTTACTGGTATGCCAGGATCTTATGTTCCAGTTAAAGAAACTGTTAAAGGATTTAAAGAAATTCTTGAAGGAAAATATGATCATATTCCAGAAGATGCCTTTAGAAACGTTGGTCCAATTGAGGATGTTGTCGCAAAAGCGAAAAAATTAGGTTACTAATGAGGTGAGTCTATGGGATATATGACGGTACAAGTCGTGACTCCAGATGGTATAAAATACGACCATCATGCAAACCTTATTTCTGTGAGAACAATTGATGGTGAGATGGGGATTTTACCAAATCACGTTAATCTTATGGCTCCTCTTGCGGTACATGAGATGAAAATTCGTCGCATTGATGATGATAAGCATGTTGATTGGGTAGCTGTTAATGGAGGCATTATGGAAGTGAAAGATAATGTCGTGACCATTGTAGCAGATTCAGCTGAACGTGAGCGTGACATTGATGTTAGTCGTGCTGAACGTGCGAAACTTCGTGCCGAACGTGACTTAGCTGATGCAGAAAATTCGCATGATATTGATGAGGTGCGTCGTGCCCGAATTGCTCTTCAACGTGCCCTTAACCGAATCAGTGTTGGAACAAAATAAGTAGCTAAACCGAGATTTTTCTCGGTTTTTTTGTTATGATGTTCTTATGGAATTAATCAATCATATTGTGACACTCTCAAGTCATCTTTTTTTCATCTATTTTTCTTATCACTTATTTAGTCATTTATTTGACTGGGAGAAGATGATAAAAATGACACCTGATAATTTGGGACGTATTCGTATTTTTGTAGTTTTTATTAGCATTGCTTTAGGCTACCTTGTGTCATCATTTTTCTTGGGGATCATTGAGTTAAGTCAGTTGATGTGGACCGTATTTCAGTAAAATATAAAGTATGGAGTATCTAATGGATAAAATTATTGTTAATGGTGGAAACACTAAATTACAAGGAGAAGTTGTTATTGAAGGGGCGAAAAATGCAGTATTACCCCTTTTAGCAGCAACCATTTTGCCGAGTGAAGGTAAGACAAAATTGACCAATGTTCCCATTTTATCAGACGTTTTTACTATGAATAATGTGGTACGTGGTTTAAATATTACGGTAGATTTTGATGAAGATAAACACCAAGTGGTAGTAGATGCAACTGGTGATCTTTTAGATGAAGCCCCTTATGAGTATGTTAGTCAAATGCGTGCTTCAATCGTGGTATTAGGTCCAATTTTAGCTCGTCAAGGACATGCTAAGGTGTCTATGCCAGGAGGTTGCACCATAGGAAGTCGTCCTATCGATTTACACTTAAAAGGCTTAGAGGCAATGGGGGCTGTTATTACCCAAGAAGGTGGTGATATTACAGCTAAAGCTGAACGCTTAAAAGGGGCTATGATTTATATGGATTTCCCAAGTGTCGGTGCTACCCAAAACTTGATGATGGCAGCCACCCTTGCTGAAGGGACAACCATCATTGAAAATGCTGCGCGTGAACCTGAAATTGTTGACTTGGCAATGTTATTAAATAAAATGGGTGCAGATGTCCGTGGTGCTGGAACAGAGACGTTGACCATTGTTGGAGTAGAAAAACTGCATGGTGCAGAGCACAGTGTTGTTCAAGATCGTATTGAAGCAGGGACTTTTATGGTAGCTGCGGCAATGACCAATGGTGATATCTTGATTAAAGATGCTGTTTGGGAGCACAATCGTCCCTTGATTTCTAAATTAATGGAGATGGGCGTTGAGATTATTGAAGAATCAGAAGGGATTCGCGTTAAAGCTGACACTGCTCAATTAAAGCCTGTCACTGTTAAAACACTTCCTCATCCAGGTTTCCCTACGGATATGCAGGCACAATTTACAGCTTTGATGGCAGTGGTGAGTGGTGAATCTACTATGATTGAAACGGTATTTGAAAATCGTTTCCAACATTTAGAAGAGATGCGTCGAATGGGCTTGAGTACTGAGATTATGCGTGACACAGCTTTGATTCATGGGGGTGGGGAATTACAAGGAGCTCCTGTGATGTCAACTGATCTTCGTGCTAGCGCAGCCCTTATTTTAACGGGGATGGTGGCTAAAGGTAAAACAACTATTGGTAAGTTAAGTCACTTAGATCGTGGTTATTATGAGTTCCACAAAAAGCTAGCTGCTTTGGGAGCTGACATTGAACGTGTTAGTGAGGATTAGTCATGGATTTTGGATTAAAATATGTTGCCCGTCAGCTTTTATTTATCTTATTAGTTGTGATTTTATGTCTGATTTTTTTAGCTATTGGCTTAATGTTAGGCTATAGCATTTTTGGACAAGGGGATAATCCTTTTGCAATCTTATCTCCAAGCAAATGGTCTGATATTTTCGCTAAATTTACAGGCTGATAGGAGTAAACATGGCAAAGAAAAGAAGGAAAAAAAAGACCAACCCACTGATTAGTCTCTTAGTCTTAGTTGCTACATTGGGACTATATTTTATCACGACAAGTGACAAAATCTCTAACGACAATCCCATTAAGCAAGTTGCGCAATTGGTAACCAATACCAATGCAAGTAGTGGTCAAGTGGCTTCAAATGGCTCAACAGCTAGTGAATCCACGCCAACAGAAGCGCTTGCTAATACCGTGATGACAGCTAATGTCAAACAGCAACTAGGAAATCAGATTCAATGGAATGGTGCCGGAGCCTTTATTATCAATAATAATAAGACAGATCTTAATGCTAAGGTCTCCAGTCTCCCTTATGTCGATAATAAAACCAAGGTGGTCCAAGGGCAAACTGTTCCAACCGTTGCCAATGCCTTGTTAACCAAAGCAACGAGACAATATCAAAATCGTGAAGCTACTGGTAATGGCTCAACCTCTTGGAAACCAGCAGGTTGGCATCAGGTCTTAAAATTATCTGGGGAATATAATCATGCGGTTGATCGTGGGCATTTGATTGGATATGCTTTAGCTGGGAACTTAAAAGGATTTGATGCTTCAACCAGTAATCCTAAAAATATCGCAACTCAGACGGCCTGGTCTAACCAAGCTGGATCAAGTGATTCAACCGGACAAAATTATTATGAAGGCTTTATCAGAAAGGCACTTGATAATAATAAAAGAGTTCGTTATCGTGTTTCCTTAGTTTATGATGGAAATAATCTAATTTCTTCAGGAGTGCACCTGGAAGCTAAGTCTTCTGATGGAAGTTTGGAGTTTAATGTGTTTGTGCCTAACGTTCAATCTGGTATCACTTTAAATTATGCGACTGGAGAAGTGACAGTAAACTAAGATGAGAAGATCACAGAAAGCTCTTGTCTGTAAAAAAATTTTTTGATAGAATGGTAGTAATTGAATAATGGTCCAAGAGACTAGTAACCTTATGGCAATTTAACAGGGATTGGGAGCCGTGACTGGAAGCTCCCTAGATGAAAATTTGGTGAATTCACTCAGAAAAAGGACCGGTAATTAAGGTCTGCACAGCAGATAAAAGACGGATGGTACCGCGTGTTAACGCTCCGATTTAAGAGGAGTAGTGGCATGCGGTTTTTCTTTTGTTAAGCTAGTTAAGGCTGTTTAGAACTTGGGATGGGAATCTCATGTTAGGTTGAATGGCTAAGCTAGCACAATTATGTTTTTAAAAGGAAGGATAGCAATGGATTTACAGGTACAATTAAAAGAATTGCAAGAAAAGACACTTTCTCAACTTAAAGAGTTGGGAGCAGAAGGCTCAAAAGAGTTACAAGATTTACGCGTACAAGTTTTAGGTAAAAAAGGTTCTTTAACAGAGCTCTTAAAAGGTTTAAAAGACCTTTCACACGATATGCGACCTGTTATCGGGAAGCAAGTTAATGAAGTGCGTGATGTATTGACAACTGCTTTTGAAGAGCAAGTAAAAATTGTTGAACAAGCTAAGATTCAGGCGCAGCTAGAAAGTGAGACAATTGATGTGACCCTTCCAGGTCGTAAAGTTGCTGTTGGGAATCGTCATATTCTAAGCCAAACAAGTGAAGAAATTGAAGATATTTTCTTAGGAATGGGCTTTCAAGTTGTTGATGGATTTGAGGTTGAAAAAGATTACTACAACTTTGAACGTATGAACCTTCCAAAAGATCACCCAGCACGCGATATGCAAGATACCTTTTATATTACAGAGGAAATCTTACTCCGTACCCATACCAGCCCTGTTCAAGCGCGTACGTTAGATGAGCATGATTTTTCAAAAGGGCCATTAAAAATGATCTCTCCAGGTCGTGTTTTCCGTCGTGATACTGATGATGCAACCCATAGCCATCAATTTCATCAGATTGAAGGACTTGTTGTTGGAAAAAATATTTCTATGGGAGATCTTAAGGGCACACTTGAGATGATTATTAAGAAAATGTTTGGTGAGGATCGTAAGATTCGTTTACGCCCATCTTATTTCCCATTCACTGAGCCATCTGTTGAAGTAGATGTATCTTGCTTTAAGTGTGGTGGACAAGGTTGTAATGTATGTAAGAAAACAGGATGGATCGAAATTTTAGGAGCTGGTATGGTTCACCCCCGTGTCCTTGAAATGTCAGGTGTCGATTCAGAAGAGTACTCTGGTTTTGCCTTTGGTTTAGGTCAAGAACGTATTGCCATGTTACGTTATGGTATCAATGATATTCGTGGCTTCTACCAAGGGGATCAACGTTTCACGGAGCAATTTAAATAATGTCTAAAATTGTTTCTATCGGGTCTCATCAGGTTGAGCTCCTAAGAGAAGTAGCTATGGAAACCTATCAATCAACTTTTGGATCTTATATGAACCAAGAGGATCTTGAGACCTACTTTAACTCAGACTTATCTTTAGCACGTCTTAAAAAGGAGTTAGAGAATCCTGATTCGCAGCACTATTTTTTATTGGTTGAAGAAGAAATTGCGGGTTTTTTAAAACTAAATCAAGGTTTAGCTCAAACAGAACAAGAGCTGCCTAATGCGTTTGAGATTCAACGGATTTATTTAAAACAAGCTTATCAAGGTTTGGGTTTTGGAAAGGTCTTATTTGATTTTGCGATGGAAAAAGCTTTGGCTTCCAATTGTGAATGGGTCTGGTTAGGAGTTTGGGAACACAATATCAGAGCACAAGCTTTTTATCAAAAATATGGCTTTGAGCGTTTTGGTCAACATGAGTTTGTGACAGGAAATAAGATTGATACAGATTGGTTGTTAAGAAAGCCCCTAGAGAGAAAGGAAAAACATGTTAGTAAGTTATAAATGGTTAAAAGAACTGGTTGCGATTGATGTGCCAAGTCAAGAATTGGCTGAAAAAATGTCAACAACCGGTATTGAAGTAGAAGGTGTGGAAAGTCCAGCTGAGGGCTTGTCAAAATTAGTTGTTGGTGAGGTGGTCTCTTGTGAGGATGTTCCAGACACTCACCTTCATCTTTGTCAAGTTAATACAGGTGATAAAGAACTACGCCAAGTAGTGTGTGGTGCACCAAATGTACGGGCAGGAATTAAGGTTATTGTTGCTATTCCAGGTGCCCGTATTGCAGATAACTATAAGATAAAAAAAGGAAAAATTCGTGGAATGGAATCGCTTGGCATGATTTGTTCATTAGCTGAGTTGGGGATTTCAGATTCAGTGATTCCAAAAGAGTTTTCTGATGGGATTCAAATTTTACCAGAAGATGCTGTTCCAGGTGATGAAATTTTTAAATATCTTGATTTAGATGATGAGATTATTGAGTTGTCTATTACCCCAAACCGTGCAGATGCTCTGTCAATGCGTGGAGTTGCGCATGAAGTGGCAGCTATCTATGGTCAGGCTGTTCAATTCCCTGAAAAAGTGGTTAAAGAGAGTGAGAAACCAGCTAAAGATAAGATCAGTGTAGGCATTGATTCGGATAAGGTCTTGATGTATTCTGCGCGTGTTGTAGAAAATGTCGTGGTTAAGCCGAGTCCACAGTGGTTGCAAAATCTATTGATGAACCAAGGAATTCGTCCTATCAACAATGTGGTGGATGTGACCAACTATATTCTTCTCTACTTTGGTCAGCCTATGCACGCCTTTGACTTTGATAAGTTTGAAAATGGAGACATTCTTGCTCGTCAGGCTAAAGCAGGTGAGAGTCTTATCACTCTTGATGGTGAAGTGCGTGAGTTAACAACAGAAGATATTGTTATCACGGTTAATGATAAACCTGTTGCTCTAGGTGGTGTGATGGGTGGTCAATCTACGGAGATTGATGCTAACTCTAAGACTGTCGTTCTTGAAGCAGCTGTTTTTGATGGTAAGTCTATCCGCAAGACAAGTGGACGCTTGAACTTACGTTCAGAGAGTTCATCACGTTTTGAAAAAGGGGTGAACTATGCAACCGTTACAGAAGCCCTTGATTTTGCTGCAGCTATGCTGACAGAATTAGCTGAAGGAGAAGTCCTATCGGGTATCGTTTCTGCAGGTCATGTGCCGACAGAAGCCGTTGAAGTTTCAACAAATCTTGATTATGTTAATACTCGCTTAGGGACAACACTAGATTATACCGATATTGAGGCTATTTTTGCTAAACTTGGTTTTGGTATCACAGGTGATGCAGACTACTTTACGGTTAGTGTGCCACGTCGCAGATGGGATATTAGTATTCAGGCTGATTTGGTTGAGGAAATTGCACGTATCTATGGTTATGACCAATTGCCAACTACTCTACCAGAAGCTGCAGGGACTGCAGGTGAGTTGACTCTGACACAAAGTTTGCGTCGAAAAGTTCGTACCCTAGCTGAAGGAGCAGGATTGTCAGAAATTATCTCTTATGCTTTAACAACACCAGAAAAAGCTGTTGAGTTTACCCCTCAAGCGACACAATTAACAGAATTGATGTGGCCGATGACCGTTGAACGTTCTGTTTTGCGTCAAAATATGATTTCAGGAATGCTAGATACGATTGCTTATAATGTGGCACGCCAGAATAAAAACTTAGCGATTTATGAAATCGGAAAAATCTTTGAACAAACAGGTCATCCTAAAGAAGATTTACCAACCGAAATCAATAGTTTTGCTTTTGCTTTGTCTGGTTTGGTAGCGGAAAAAGACTTCCAAACACTAGCTACACCAGTCGATTTCTTTTATGCAAAAGGGATTTTAGAGGCTATCTTTAAAAAGTTAAACTTAGAAGTGACTTATGTGGCGACAAAAGAGTTGGCAAGTATGCACCCAGGACGAACAGCAGAAATTCGTTTGGGAGAACAGTTACTTGGTTTTGTCGGACAAGTTCATCCACAAACCGCTAAAAATTATGATATTCCTGAAACTTACGTGGCAGAGTTAAACTTATCTGCTATCGAAGAAGCTCTTCAAGCTGATCCTATTTTTAAAGATATCACGAAATTCCCAGCTGTTTCTCGCGATATTGCTCTACTTTTGGATAAAGAAACCACACACCAAAGTATCTTAGACGCTATTTATGCAGCAGGTGTGAAACGTCTGACAGAAGTTAAACTCTTTGATGTTTATCAAGGTGAGCGTATTGAGGCTGGTAAAAAGTCCATGGCTTATAGCTTGACCTTCCAAAATCCATCGGATAACCTAACTGATGAAGAAGTGGCCAAATATATGGAAAAAATCACAAAATCACTGGTTGAGACAGTTGCAGCTGAGGTCAGATAAGAAGGAATAAAAGAGATTGGCGTTTCCCAATCTCTTTTTGCTCTAAGGAGGAAAAATAATGTATCAATCACATGTAGAAGGTAGATCCTTGTTTGAAGTGGTATCAAGCGGTTATGGTGAGTCTATCACAAGTTTTGGGCTAGTCGAACAGGGTGAAACACCTGTTAGTCTTTTAAACATTGCCTTAGCTTCATGTGTTACCATGTGTGTTCAAGGTTACTTTGCTAAGGTTCAGCATAAAAATGATGTCAAAGTAGTCGTTGATAGCCAGCTGGATTTTGAGAAAAAGTCCGTGGTGCTTTTCTTGGATTTAGATGTCCAATTAACAGAAGAAGTTAAGGATGATTTAGCCAACTATATTGAAGAAAAATGCAAGGTCAAACAATTATTAAGAGATGATTTGGCAGTGACTTGGTCTTATATTTAGAGTAAAAGGAAAAGCGGTAGGAGTTCAGAGCACTAAATCAGTGTTTCTGTATCCTATCGCTTTTTTTAGATATTAGTTTGACTGAAGGTGTCACCATGTTCTAAGTCACCATATTTGTAACCTTGTTCAAACCAGTATTTGCGTTGGGCAGAGGTCCCGTGGGTAAAGGAGTCTGGGACAGAGCGCCCATAGGCTTGCTCCTGTAAGGTGTCATCTCCAACAGCGTGTGCTGCATTTAAGGCCTCATCAATATCTCCAATGTCCAAGAGTCCTTGATTTTCAACATATTTTGCCCAAGCTCCTGCATAGTAGTCTGCTTGTAATTCAAGGCGCACATTTAATGCATTGGCATCTTTTTCAGATAATTTTTGGCGTTTGGTGGCATAAGAGGTCATGGTCCCAAGTTCGTTTTGAATGTGATGCCCCACCTCATGAGCAATGACGTAGGCCATGGCAAAGTCTCCAGAAGCCTTGTATTTATCAGAGAGTTCTTGATAAAAAGAGATATCAAGGTAAATTTTTTGGTCTCCTGAGCAGTAAAATGGTCCAGCTTGTGCGGACCCCATACCACAGGCTGTTTGAGTTTGGTCAGTATAAAAAACGAGTTTTGGAGCTTGATAAGTGAGATGATTTTGAGTAAACGTCTCACTCCAAAAATCTTCTGTGCTAGCAAGTACTTTGCTGACAAATTCAGCGTCAGTATCAGAAACATCTGCTCCCGAGGTTTCAACCTGCCGTGATTGATAATAATTTTGGTTTGATTGTCCTGTAAAAATGGAACTCAGTCCAGCACTTCCGCCAAAGACTAAAAGTAGAAGAACTAGGATGAGCTTTCCTTTTAGTCCCATTCGAGAAAAAAGAAGGGAAAAAAGAAGATTACCACTTGATCCACCACTACTTCCGAATGAAGTTCCTGATTGTCCTCTACGGTCTTCAATATTTGAACTTTCTCGTAACTTATCTGTTTTCATTATGGTCTCCTAAAATCATGTTACTTCTATTATACGTTATTTTGTCATACTTTTGTCAGGGTCTGACTCATAAATTTGATATAATAGGATAAAATGACATTGGAAAAGAAGAGGTAGGCGATGAAACTTTTATATACTGATATGAGACATAGTATGACGAGTATCTTGGCTAAGGAAGCAGCATATTATGCTAAAGAAGGGAAGCGTGTCTTTTACATTGCCCCTAACTCTTTATCTTTTGAAAAGGAAAGAGCTGTTTTAGAAAATCTACCTGAACAGGCTTCTTTTGCTATTACGATTACACGTTTTGCGCAATTAGGACGGTATTTTGTACTTCCTAAGGCAGATAAAAAAGAAAGCTTAGACGATACAGGGTTATCTATTTTGTTTTATCGAGTTTTATCTGAGTTTTCTGAACAAGATTTGAAGGTGTTTGGCAGTTTACGCTCTGATAGCCATTTTATCGAACAATTAGTAGCATTGTATCATGAGTTAAAAGGATCTAACTTAAGTGTTTTGGATCTAGAACACCTATCTAGTCCTGAGAAACGAGAGGATTTGATTAAAATTTTCTTAGCTCTTGAGACCAAGTTACAGGAGGGGCATTTTTCTTCACAGGGTAAACTTGCTCATTTTTCAAACTGTGTTACATCAGGTCTTTTAGATCAGGCTTTGAAGGAAGTAGTGGTTATTATCGATGGCTTTACGCGTTTTTCTGCAGAAGAAGAACTGTTAATCGCCTACCTCAATCAACGGTGCTTAGAGATAGTGATTGGGACTTATGCGAGTCAGAAGGCTTATCAAATGCCATTTGTAGAAGGTAATTTCTATCAAGCAGGGGTTGACTTTTTGCGACAACTGGCACTTTCTTATCAAACCAAGCCAGCTTATGTAGAAGAGAGCCGAGAGTTGACGACGTTTTCGAAAGTCAGTCAACTTCTAGAGGCCAAGCAGACCTTTACAGAGGTTAAAGAAGTCATCACAGATGATGACAAATCTCATTTAGAGCTGTGGGATGTTATCAACCAAAAAGAAGAAGTGGAACAAGTGGCTAAAACTATCCGTTATCACCTCAATCAAGGGTATCGCTATAAGGATATTTCTGTTTTGTTGGGTGATGTGGAAAGTTATAAACTTCAAATTGGAAAAATTTTTGATAAGTACGATATTCCTTATTATTTCGGAAAAGCAGAGTCGATGGCCACACATCCCTTGGTTCATTTTATGGAGAGTTTGGATCGTCTAAAACGCTATAACTTTAGAGCAGAGGACTTGATGAACCTTTTAAAATCGGGTCTTTATGGCAAGTTTTCTCAATATGATATAGATTATTTTGAACGTTATGTCACCTTTGCAGATATTAAGGGGCAGGCTAAATTTGCTCGTGAATTTAAGGTGAATCATGCCCAGCAATACAATCTAGAGGCTATAAATGAGATGCGTCAGGAAGTGATGTCACCTTTGCTAGATTTGTTTAAAACGCAAAGTCGTACAATATCAGGCCTATTAAAAAAATGGCAGACATTTTTATCTGCTATTTCTCTCACGGATAATTTGACCACCTTAGCCTATGATGATGCAGCTATTGATCAAGAAAAACATGAAGAGGTTTGGAAAGTTTTTACCCATATTCTAGAGCAGATGGCAACGATTTTTTCAGATAGTGCTTTGAGTTTAGGAGATTTTCTTGGGCTTTTACGCTCAGGGATGTTAGCAGCGGATTACCGTGTTGTTCCAGCAACAGTAGATGTCGTTAATGTTAAATCTTATGACTTGATTGAACCGCATTCTAATAAGATTATTTTTGCGATTGGATTGACCCAAACGAATTTTCCGAAATTTTCTAAAAATACGAGTTTAATCTCTGATGAGGAACGCCAAGCCATCAACGAACAGTCACATGCTACTGCCCATTTGGATATAGTGAGTAAAGACCATCTCAAGAAAAATCATTTTGCGGCTCTGTCTTTATTTAATGCAGCTAGTGATCACCTTATCCTGTCTCGTCCTCAATTACTTAATGAAACGTCTGATGAGGTGTCTCCTTATCTCTTGCAACTAGAGGAGTTAGGATTTTCCGTCCAAACGATTGGTCACAATCATTTTGAGTTGGCACCAGAAAATATCGGGCATTATAAGGGATTACTGTCAACTTTGGTGGATTTACAAAGAGATGAGTTGGCTAAAGAGTGGAATGAAAATCTAGATCAAAAAGAGACAAAAACTTATTGGTCAGTAGTATTACGTTATTTGCGTAAGCAATTGGAAAAAGAAGGGGTCAGTATCCCAACCATTACTGATCAGCTTGTCTCTACCCCTTTAACCAAGGATACCCTAGCTATTCTTTATCCTAAAAATCAAGCCTTACAAGTATCGGCTTCTAGTATTCGTGATTTTTATCAAAATGAGTATAGCTACTTTTTAAAGCACGTTTTACGTCTAAAAGAGCAAGATTCGATCCATCCAGATGCCAGAAGTCATGGGAATTTTTTGCACCGCATTTTTGAAAAAGTAACACAAGATACAGCTCAAAAATCCTTTGATGAGAAATTAGAGATAGCTATTCAGGAAACATGTCAAGAAGCCTCTTTCAAAGCTTTGTATGAAGAAGATCAAGAAAGTCAATATGCGCAATCGTTATTGTTGGACGTTGCGAGACGAACAGCCAAAATTTTAGAAGCAGAAACTCCAATTGAGATCAAGGCAGAAGAAGCTGTCTTTGGTGATGAAAGAGCTAGTTTACGTTTATCAGATGAGCGACATCTTATCGTCCGAGGAAAGATTGATCGCATTGATGTCTTAGAAGGGACAGATTATTTTGGCGTTGTCGATTATAAATCCAGTGAGAATCGATTTGATATTAAAAAGTTCTATCATGGTTTAAGTCCTCAGTTGCTAACTTATATTTCTGCTATTAAAGATAGTAAGCACTATGATTTTGCTCAAAAAGTATTTGGAGCGATGTATTTGCATATGCTAGACCCCATTGTTAACTTAAATGAGTTAAAAAACCTAGATGAAGTTCTGTCTAAATCGCAAGAAAAACTTAAGTATCAGGGGATTTTTCTCGATGATATCAGTAACCATTTGGGACAAGAGTATTATAAAACCTCTGCTTCCAAGTTTAGTCAAGAGGAGCTAGAGGTGATGCTGGCTTATAATGATTACCTTTTTAAAAAAGCAGGGCAGAAGATATTATCAGGACAGTTTGACATCAATCCGATTAGTGAAGATGGCAAATCCATTGCCACAGAGCAATACAAATCTATCACGCGCTTTGAGGCTAACTTGCATCTTTCTAATGCAAGATTTTTGGAAAAACTTCAAAAGGGTGAGAAACGAGACCTTTGGATTGAGAAGATGAAAGGAGACTTGGATTAATGGTATTTGAACCCTTTTTAACCCCTCAAGAAATTGAAGCATTACAAATAGCAGAAAAACAATCTGACAAAAAACGAAAACGCACCGAACAGCAGATTGAGGCGATTTATACGCATGGTCAAAATGTCCTTGTTTCAGCTTCAGCTGGTTCAGGAAAAACCTTTGTTATGGTTGAGCGTATTATTGATAAAATCAAGCGGGGAGTGGGGATTGAGCAATTATTTATTTCGACCTTTACCGTTAAGGCAGCAGGAGAACTAAAAAATCGTTTGGAGGAGAAGTTATCTGAGAGCTTGGCAGAGACACAAGACCAAGACTTACAACGCCATCTTGCTCAACAAATCGCTAATCTTCCCAATGCAGATATTGGTACTATGGATGCCTTTACGCAAAAATTAGTTAGTCAATACGGCTATCTTTTAGGCTTATCCCCACAATTTCGTATTTTACAAGATGCTTCGGAGCAAGATATTTTAAAAAATGAAGTTTATGCTAGCTTATTTGAGGCTTATATGTCTTCTGAACAGTCTGATTTATTTAGAGCTTTAGTGAGAAACTTTACGGGACAAAGTAAAAGTAGTAAAAATTTTAGAGCGGTTGTTTATCACATTCACACGTTTAGCCAATCTACCAGTAGTCCGAAAAAATGGTTGGAGGACACATTTTTAAAAGGCTATGAGCACTATAAAGATTTTAGCAGCTTACCAGATGCTATGATTGATGCGATTAGACGCGAAATGCATAATGCAGCAGATGCTCTTGTTGATGTGACGAATCTAGAGGACTATAAAAAAACAAAAAAAGATGGTAAAGAAACTGCAGCTTACCTAAAGCATCAGAAAATTTTTGAAAACCTTTATGAGTGGTCTAGAGATTTTTCTATCCTTTATGGTAAGGAGAAATTGGCTAATTTAGCACAAGATGTCCTAGCTTTATTGCCAGCTACAGGAGAGCTAACAGTTGCTAAGGTCAAGTACCCTATCTTTAAAACATTACAAAGTCAATTAAACGACCTCAAGCACTTAAGTGTCATCTTATCTTATCAATCTCAAGCTCTTCCGATTTTACAGCTTTTGCAAGCATTTGTATTGGAGTTTTCAGAACAGTATTTGCAACGAAAACGTGATGAAAATGCTTTTGAATTTTCAGATATTGGGCATTTTGCCATCCAGATTTTAGAGGATAATCAGTCGGTTAGAGACAGCTACCAAGCCAAATACCATGAAGTCATGGTAGATGAGTATCAAGATAATAACCACACCCAAGAGCGTTTATTAGACTTGTTATCAAATGGACAAAATCGTTTTATGGTAGGAGATATTAAGCAGTCCATCTACCGTTTTCGTCAAGCAGATCCTCAGATTTTTAATCAAAAATTCAAGCAGTATCAGAAGGAACAAGAAGCTGGGAAATTGATTTTACTGAAGGAAAATTTCCGTAGCCACCAAGCCGTTCTCAAAGCAACAAATGCGATTTTTACGCGATTGATGGATGAAGAAGTTGGGGAGATTGATTATGATGAGCGTCACCGCCTTTTAGCAGGTCATCCTGATCAACTAAAAGATGAACCTGACTATGAAGCTGAGTTTTTAATTTATAATACTGACCAAGAAGAGGGTGAAGATAATGCTACTCTTTCATCAGGTGAGATTGATCTGGTGATTAAAGAAATCATGAAACTACACCAAAAAGGTGTGGCTTTTGATGACATCACACTCTTGGTACCTTCTAGGACACGAAATGATATGATTTTACGTGCTTTTGAAGAGCATGGTATTCCTCTTGTGTCAGATGGTGGGGAGCAAAATTATCTCAAGTCAGTTGAGGTTTTAGTTTTGTTGGATACTCTTAGAACCATCGACAATCCCTTGAATGATTATGCCCTTGTCGCTCTTTTACGCTCTCCGATGTTTGCTTTTACAGAAGATGAGTTGGCGCGAATAGCTCTTCAAGGACATCAAGAAGAGCCACAAACCCTTCTTTATGATAAATTAGAGTTAGCCTTGGCCACAAAAGGTCAGCACCCTCAGTTGATTGGTCCCGAATTATTCAAAAAGATAGAAAATTTTAAGGCTTATCTGACAGAATGGCGTCGTTTTGCCAAAACCCACTCTCTTTATGACTTGATTTGGAAGATTTACAATGAGCGGTTTTACTATGACTATGTGGGGGCGCTAAGTTATGGTGAAAAACGTCAGGCTAATCTTTATGCGTTAGCGCTTCGTGCGAATCAGTTTGAAAAAACAGGTTTTAAAGGCTTATCGCGTTTTATCCGTATGATTGACAAACTTTTAGCCTCAGAGCATGATCTTGCAGATGTAGAGGTTTTTCTTCCTAAAAATGCCGTTCGTTTGATGACCGTCCATAAGAGTAAAGGTTTGGAATTTCAGTATGTCTTTTTGTTAAATAGCGATAAAAAGTTTAATAACCTAGATAGTAGAGGCCCCGTTATTCTTAGTCGGACAGAGGGGATCGGTATAAAATATTTGGCAGATATGAAAGCAGACTTCCCTGCCAGCCACTCGTATTCGCATCTTTATGTTAGTATGGATACCCTACCTTATCAAATGAACAAGCGTGCTCTAAAACTTGCGGCTATATCAGAGCAGATGCGACTGTTATATGTGGCTTTGACACGCGCTGAGAAAAAATTGTATATTGTTGGTAAAGGGAGTAAGGAAAAGTTAGCAGATAAATTTGATGGAAAGTCTAAAGATGGTAAGCTTTTAGCAGCTGATCGTGAAGCCATGACAAGTTTTCAAGATTGGATTTTAGCGATTATGGAGGCCTTTAGACACCAAGAACTCCCAATTAAGCAAACTTATGTGACAGATAGTGATCTTACCCAAGAAAAAATTGGTCAATTAAAACGAGAAGGCTTACTTGAAGCAGATGATTTGGCGCATAATCGCCAGTCTGATGTGATTAAGAAAGCCTTGGAGAGCTTAGATAAGGTTTTTGAACTGAATCAACAGTATCAAGCTGCCATTAACTTACCGACTCTGCGTACTCCAAGTCAGTTGAAAAAGCCTTTGATTGATGAAGAAGTGGGTGGTTTTGTACAAACGATGCCAACAGATCAGTCAGCGCCCCTCAAGCCCCTTCAGTTTCAGTTACCTGATTTTAGTCAAAAGCCAAAGGTCACTGCAGCTCAAATTGGATCAGCAGTTCATCAACTCATGCAAGTCGTGCCTCTAAAAGAAGCCCTAAGTTTATCTGATTTAGAGGAAGCCTTAGCTTTGATTGACCTAGACGAGCAAGTTAAGAAAGGACTTCATTTAGAAAAAATCTTAGCCATATTTTCAACAGATTTAGGAAAACGATTGGTTAAAGAAGCAGATAAGGTGTACCGTGAAGCACCATTTGCCATGTTGGAAAAAGATGATGCAAGTGGGGAGCAGTTTATTATTCGTGGTATTATTGATGGTTATCTTCTTTTAGATGATGAGATTATCTTATTTGACTATAAAACAGACCGCTACCATGAGCCAGAGGAGCTGAAAAAACGGTATCAAGATCAGATGAACCTTTATGCTAAAGCCCTATCTAAATCTTATAATGTGGCTATAGACAAAGTGAGTCGTTACCTGATTCTTCTTGGTGGAGATCAGGTGCGCGTGTTAGACCTATAAGGAGAGCTTATGAGAGACAATCATTTACATACCCACCATTCCTATGATTCTGAGGCAGATTTCAGAGATTACTTAGAGAACTATGAGGGAGAAATTGTGACGACAGAGCATTTTGATCTGTCAAATCCCTATAGTCAGCAAGATGATATTCCAGATTATGAGGTTTATAGTAAGGAGATTGAACAACTTAACCAACGTTATGGTCATCGTCTGAAAAAAGGTATTGAAATTGGTTACTATCAACCACGAGAGCAAGATATTTTGAGATTTTTAGAAAATAAAGATTACGATCTAAAGCTCTTATCTGTTCATCATAATGGCGTTAATGATTACCTAGATGATGAAGTAGCTGATAGAGATAAATTTGAGGTTATCACTGAGTATCTTGATTATCTAGAGCATGCGATTGGTCGCGTAGAAGCAGATGTTTTAGCACATTTTGATTATGGTTTTAGGCTTTTTGAGGTGAGTGTTGAAGAACTTTCTCAATACGAAGACAAGCTTCTTGATATTTTCAAAAAAATGATGTCTAACAATCTAGCTTTTGAGTTAAATGCCAAGAGCATGTACTTATATCACCATGAGCATCTCTACCGTTATGCCTTGAGTTTATTGAAAAAAATAGGTTGTAGCCATTTCTCGTTAGGATCAGACGGTCATCAAATAGAACATTTTAGACTGGAGTTTGATCGTATGCTGAGCTTACTAAAAGAGTTTGGCTATAGTGAAGATGATCTGCTATAAAGTAAAATCCTTCAGAAGCTTCTGAAGGATTTTACAGTTTTAAAGGATAAAGCGCTCAATGACAATATCATGATCAGGATAATTTTTTTCTAAATGCTCAGCAACTTCTTGATAAAGGACTTTTAGCTCAGCGATTTTATCAGGGTATTCATGACCAATGTAGTGAAAGGTACATTCAATGGTTAAAAAGAGGTCATGAAAAAGATTGTTCATGCGGTCTAGTTTTTTAAGTAGCTCGCTATCATGTTTTAGAAAATCGGGCACTTCTGTACGATGATTTAAAAAAGCATCAATTTCTTTGACAGGATAGCTGCCGTATTCTAAGCTAAGTTCATAGGTCATAGTGGTCTCCTTTGTTTTTCACTCAATTTATTTTATCACGCTTTGACCTTTGAAGAAAGAAAGTGGTTTCAAAAGTGGTATAATAATCTAAAAGGAGAAAATAATGAGACGAAGTGTATTGATTACGGGTGCTAGTAGCGGAATTGGAAAAGCCATGGCCTATGCTTTTGCAGAAAATGGAGATTTACCAATCTTAACGGGTCGGCGCCTAGAAAAATTAAAAGAGATTCAAAGTGATCTTAAGCGCCAGTTTGAGATTGAGGCTCCTATTTACCAGTTGGATGTGACTGACTTTGAGCAAGTTAAGGCTGTCACAGAAGAGCTAGAAAATGTTGATATTTTGATTAACAATGCCGGTCTAGCACTAGGGCTTGATAAGTTTCAAGAGTATGAATTAAGTGACATGGTCACTATGTTAGATACAAACATTAAGGGCTTGATTTATATGACACGCCAGTTGCTGCCTCAAATGATTGAAAACAACCGAGGGCATATCATCAATATTGGCTCGACAGCAGGGATTTATGCTTATGCTGGCGCAGCGGTTTATAGCGCAACAAAAGCAGCGGTTAAGGTATTAAGCGATGGGATTCGTATTGATACCATTGACTCAGATGTTAAGGTGACCACAGTCCAGCCTGGAATTGTTCAAACTGACTTTAGTCAAGTGCGTTTTCATGGTGATAAGCAAAAAGCGGATCGTTTTTATCAAGGGATTGAGGCTCTTAAACCTGAGGATATTGCAGAGATTGTGTGTTTTATCGCTAACCAACCAAGACGTATTCAAATCTCAGACATTACTATCATGGCAAACCAACAAGCGACAGGATTTACAATTCACAGACAATGAAAGATTGGAAAACCAATCTTTTTAAGGTTTGTTTAACTTTTCTTTCAGTTTGACTTAAGCTAGTTTAGGTAATCTATTTCTATCAAAAGTTTACACATGAAAGGAATAGCACACCATGTCAACTCAAATTATTCAAACCCAATTTAAACGTATCGAAACAAAATATATTATTGATAAGGCTATTTTGCCACAGCTAGAAGAAGAATTAAAAGCCCACCTTAAAGCAGACGAATTTGCCGAATCAACGATTACTAACGTTTATTTTGACAATAAAGATTTTGACATGATTCAAGATTCGATTGCTAAGAAAAATAGCCGTGAAAAAGTGCGTATGCGTCTTTATGATGCTAAACCCAATGCTAAAAGTGAAGCCTTTTTAGAAGTCAAGAAAAAAGAAGATGGCGTTGGTTTTAAATATCGCTTAACCACTAATCCTATTTCAGCAGAGCGTTTTGTGACAAAAGGAATTGCTGATCAGGCCTTAGTTGATGGGCTGGATCACTCTATTGTTGATGATAAGGTCAATGCAGAGTTGACACAATTGCGCAAACGCTACGGTAGCATCAAGCCGATGATGTATATCTATTATGATCGTAAGTCTTATAAAGGGATTGCAGACAAAAAAGTACGCGTGACGATTGATCAAAATCTCCTTTATCGTGATGAAAACGTATCTGCAACTGCTGGTAAATATGGTCAAGATCTTTTAGATCCTACTAAAGCCATCATGGAAATTAAAGTACCTGGTGAGCAACCAGATTGGTTAGCAAATATTCTTGCTAAATATAATATCATTCAACAGTCCTTTTCTAAATACGGTACCGCTTATCGTCTCTCGAAAAATTTAAGTAAAGAGGAGGTTTACCTTGCAAGAAACCTTATTTAATAGTGTTTTTTCTAACACCACCACTACTAGTCTTAATCCAGTTGCGCTTTTGATCAGCCTTCTGGTCAGCCTTTGTTTAGGGGTTCTGTTAGCAAGTGTTTACAAGTACAAAACCTTTTACACGAAAGAATTTGTCATGACACTTTCCTTGTTGCCTACCTTGATTGCCATGATTATTTTTCTTGTTAATGGTAATCTTGGTGCAGGGGTAGCAGTGGCTGGAACTTTTAGTCTTATTCGCTTTCGATCTGCCGCAGCCAGCTCAAAAGAGTTGCTTTTAATTTTTACTGCCACAGCTATTGGCTTAGCAACTGGTATGGGCTATTTGGTACTGGCTATTTTATTTACACTCTTTTTATCTCTAGCTCTTTTCATGTTTGAAAACTCTAGTTTTACCAAGGTGAGTCGTACCAAACGGATGCTTCAAATTACCATTCCTCGTGGTTTTAATTATGATATGCTTTTGGAAAGGAGCTTCGCAGATTATTATAAATCTGGTGAGTTGATTTCTTTGAAATCACAGAAGAAAGGTAATAACTTAATCTTGGAATACCATGTGGAATTTGACAACCGCATTCGTGATAAAAAAATTATGGATACTCTGTTATCCTTAGATGATCACATTGAGGTTGTGATTAGTAAAACTGCCCAAAAACGCAAAACCTTATAATGAGCAGAAAGAACGAAAGATTTTTCTGCTTTTTGCTTGTTAAGAATTCTCGGTTCAGATTTTTGAAAAAAAGAGGCTGACAGCGTATAATTCTTAATGTTGGAAAAATTCCAATACTAAAATCTATTGCAAAGATTAAGGAGACACGATGTCAGATATTCGAGTATTACTCTATTATAAATATGTTCCCATTGAAAATGCTAAAGAATACGCTGCTGAGCATTTGGCTTTTTGTAAATCTATCGGGCTTAAAGGCCGTATCTTGATTGCAGACGAGGGGATTAACGGTACAGTTTCAGGTGATTATGAAACAACACAAAAATATATGGACTGGGTGCACAGCGATGAGCGTTTTGCAGACCTTTGGTTCAAGATTGATGAAGAAAATGAACAAGCCTTTAAGAAAATGTTTGTTCGTTATAAAAAGGAAATTGTCCATCTTGGCTTAGAGGATGACGATTTTGATAGCGACATCAACCCACTAGAAACAACAGGAGCTTATCTGTCACCAAAAGAGTTTAAAGAAGCACTTTTGGATGAGGATACAGTGGTTTTAGATACGCGTAATGATTACGAGTATGATCTGGGACACTTCCGTGGTGCTATTCGCCCAGATATCCGTAACTTCCGTGAGTTGCCTCAATGGGTCCGCGACAATAAAGAGAAGTTTATGGATAAGCGCGTGGTGGTTTACTGTACAGGTGGTGTTCGCTGTGAGAAATTCTCAGGCTGGATGGTTCGTGAAGGCTATAAAGACGTTGGTCAATTGCACGGTGGTATCGCAACTTATGGTAAGGATCCAGAAGTTCAAGGTGAGCTTTGGGATGGTAAGATGTATGTCTTTGATGAGCGTATTGCTGTTGATGTCAATCATGTTGATCCAGTTGTTGTCGGAAGAGATTGGTTTGATGGGACACCATGTGAGCGTTATGTCAACTGCGGTAACCCCTACTGTAATCGCCAAACCTTGATGTCAGAAGAAAACGAATACAAGTATCTCCGAGGCTGTTCGCATGAATGTCGTGTTCATCCTAAAAACCGTTATGTGACAGAACATAACCTTAGCCAAGAAGACGTTGTTGCACGCCTAGCTGCGATTGGCGAAGAGTTGCCAGCCTTAGTCTAGGGGTTAACGATATAACGATTTTCTAGTATCAGTAGCTAATACATGAGGTGGGACTTTTTGCCCCATCTCTTTTTTATGATACTTCTTATTAAAAAAGGTGAGGTGAGTTTGTAAAGATTATCTAGCAAAAAGGTAGCTAGAGCCTTTATCGACCGTTGGATAAATTGTATCAATGAAGCTAAGATAGTTAATCATTTTGGATGTATTGATTGGGAAGGATTTGCTTAGTGAGGATAAAAAAATATCTAGGAGCTAGCTCCTAGATATTTTTTAGCGTGTCACACGTTTGCGTGCTGCTTTTTTACGGTTTTCTTCGATAAATGCTATTTTTTTCTCTTCGGGTTCAATAACTTTTTTCTTGATAGCAAAGACAGCGCCAGCAACTGCAGCTGCAGAGCCAACAACACCTGTGACAAGACCTCTAGCGAATGCATATTTTTTAGCCATAGTGGGTTCTCCTTTATATGTTATAATAGTCTTATTATCTTAAAAAACCTAGGAAATTTCAAGGAAAAAGCGGATGAAAACAAAAATTTTAGCTGTTGTAGGACCAACAGCCGTAGGTAAGACAGCACTGGGAATTGAGTTGGCACAAATGTTTAATGGAGAGATTATCAGTGGTGATAGTCAACAAGTTTATAAACATTTAGATATTGGAACAGCCAAGGCAAGTCAAAAAGAGCAGGCGTTAGCACCTCATCATCTGATTGATGTGAGAGAAGTAGGTGAGACATATTCCGCCTTTGATTTTGTGACGGAGGCAAAAGAGGCTATTAAGGACATTACTCGACGAGGAAAGCTCCCAATTATTGTGGGAGGGACAGGGCTTTATCTTCAGAGTTTGCTTGAAGGTTACCATTTGGGTGGTCAAGTCAATCAAGAAGAGATTTTAGCCTATCGAAAAGAGCTTGATACCCTGTCAGATGAGCGTTTATTTGAAAAAATAGCAGAGCAAGGAGTGGTACTAAAAGAGCCGAATCGCCGTCGTGCGATAAGAGCTTTGGAGCTTGCGCACTTTGGTAAAAATCTTAACAATGAAGCTCCCAATTTTGATGCATTTATTATCGGCTTAAATGACGACCGTCAAAAATTGTATGATCGAATCAATCATCGTGTCGATGTCATGCTTGAGATGGGGCTTCTTGAGGAGGCTAAGTGGCTTTATGATCATCATCCAGATGTTCAAGCCACACGAGGTATCGGTTATAAGGAGCTATTTCCTTATTTCTCTGGTCAAGCAGAGCTGGATCAGGCAGTGGAGAAGTTGAAGCAAAATACGCGTCGCTTTGCTAAACGTCAGTTAACTTGGTTTAGAAATCGTATGGCTGTCTCTTTTTATGATATTTCAGCAAAGAATACGACAGAAAACATCAAACAGGATGTTAGGCAATTTTTAGAAAAATAAAGGGGAGAGAAAGGATTTTCGCTCCGCTTTTTTGGTCTATTTATGATACAATAATAAGGTTAAAATGCAGAAATCATCAAGAAGAAATGGCGGATCACATCATGATTGAAACAGCTCAAAAACAAGAAAGGGTACTTCTCATTGGAGTTGCCTTGCAAGATAGTCAGAACTTTGCCATGTCTATGGAGGAGTTAAAAAGTTTGGCAGAAACAGCGGGTGCAGCTGTTGTTGCTACCTACACCCAAAACCGTGACCGCTATGATAGTAAATCTTTTATTGGTTCTGGAAAAATCGATGAAATTAAGCCCATCATAGAAGCTGATGAGATTGACACGGTGATTGTCAATAATCGTTTAACCCCACGTCAAAATGCTAATTTAGAAGAAGTATTTGGGATTAAAGTTATTGATCGTATGCAGCTGATTTTGGATATTTTTGCCATGCGTGCTAGAAGCCACGAGGGGAAATTACAGGTTCATCTTGCTCAACTCAAGTATATGTTGCCACGACTAGCTGGACAAGGTGTTATGCTTAGTCGTCAAGCTGGAGGCATCGGAAGTCGTGGCCCAGGAGAGAGCCAGTTAGAGTTAAATCGTAGGTCTATCCGTCACCAAATCACAGATATTGAGCGTCAACTCAAGCAAGTGGCTCAAAATCGACAGACCATCCGTGAAAAGCGTGTGTCATCAACAGCCTTCAAGATTGGTTTGATTGGTTATACCAATGCTGGAAAATCAACGATAATGAATGTATTGACAGAAAAGAGTCAATATGAAGCCGATGAGCTCTTTGCAACACTGGATGCCACAACGAAGCAACTCTATTTAAAAGATAAGTTTGAAGCGACTTTAACAGACACAGTAGGATTTATTCAAGATTTGCCAACAGAGCTAGTGGCGGCTTTTAAGTCAACTTTGGAAGAAAGTCGCCATGTCGATCTTTTATTACATGTTATAGATGCTAGTGATCCTAATCATGAGGAGCATGAGGAAACTGTTTTAAAGATTTTAGAGGATTTGGAGATGGGGGATATTCCAAGGCTAACTGTTTACAACAAGATGGACTTAGCAAAAGAATTTACGCCAACTCTTTTTCCACATGTTAGTCTATCGGCTAAGTCAAAGACAGCTAGAGAAGATTTGAGAAGAGTGATTTTAGAAACGGTAAAAACTCTTTTTGTCCCCTTTTCGATTAAGGTTGATGCCAGCCAACTTTATCAAGTTTATGAGTTAAATCGCTTGGCACTACTAGAGGATTATGATTTTCAAGATCAAGTAGAGGTTATTTCGGGCTATATTTCAGAAGATAATAAATGGAGATTAGAGGGATTTTATAATGGACTACATTAATTTAGCGATAACCTATGGTGGTTTTACAAGCTTAGATAAGGTTTATTTGGAAGGTAAGTTAGCGTCACTTAGCCCTCAAGAAAAACTTGATATGATAACACCGCCTCCTAGTGTCATCAATGCGTATTTTGCTGAGCTTTATCAAAAGCAAGGACCTAAAGCGGCTACAGATTATTATTTTGAATTGTCCAAAGCCCTTCAGTTTTTTGACGCTAAACCGTCATTTTTAGAGCGAAAACCTTTTGTACGCCTTAATCTTTCAGGTAAAGCTTTTGGTTTTGCTTATCAAAACGATCAAGAAATCGCCATTATTTTTTCAGAACAAAAAGAAGCTCATACAGCCAGTCTTTGTCTAGAAGTTGCTCAAATCTTTCCGCATTATCTTGTCTATCAAGAAGATCATCAGCTGAAAATGAGCCCTATCGTTTTTGACCAAGAGGTTGTAGAAGATCTAACGCCGACCACTGCTCTTCTTAGTCACGTCAAGCGTCTAAAAGGTGGCATTCTTCAAATTACGAGTTTCAATCAGGAAGAAGCCATTAGTCTATCAGAGCAGTTTAAAGGGCAACGGTATTATCAATTTCATCAACGCCAGAGTATTATTTATATTAAAGAGTAGAGAGTGTGATCATGGATATTCAATTTTTAGGTACAGGTGCAGGACAGCCGTCGAAACAACGAAATGTTTCTAGTCTAGCCCTTAAATTATTAGATGAAATCAACGAAATTTGGTTGTTTGATTGTGGTGAAGGGACGCAACATCAAATTTTACAAACCACCATTAAACCTAGAAAGGTTCAAAAGATCTTTATCACCCATCTTCACGGAGACCATATTTTAGGATTACCAGGTTTTTTATCTAGTCGCTCTTTCCAAGCAAACGAAGAGCAGACGGATCTAGATTTATACGGTCCTGTTGGGATAAAGTCTTTTGTGATGACGAGTTTGCGTGTCACAGGAACACGGTTGCCTTATCATATCAATTTTTATGAATTTGATAAAAATTCCTTAGGTAAAATCATGGAAACTGATAAGTTTGTCGTGTATGCAGAAGCGTTAGATCATTCTATTTTTTGTGTAGGCTATCGTGTGATGCAAAAGGATTTAGAAGGAACCTTGGATGCAGAAGCCTTAAAAGCTGCAGGAGTCCCATTTGGTCCTCTTTTTGGTAAAGTCAAAAATGGAGAGGACGTGATTTTGGAGGATGGTACAAAAATTGTGGCAAAAGATTATATATCTGAACCTAAAAAGGGAAAAGTGGTGACTATTTTAGGGGACACAAGAAAGACGGATGCTAGTGTGCGTCTTGGTTTAGGAGCTGATGTCTTAGTGCACGAGTCCACTTATGGTAAAGGCGATGAGAAGATGGCGGCACGCCATGGTCACTCTACCAACATCCAAGCAGCACAAGTGGCTAAGGCGGCATCGGCTAAACAATTACTCCTCAATCATGTGAGTGCACGATTTTTAGGACGTGATATTACACAATTAGCTAAGGATGCGCAAAAGATTTTTGAAAATTCACACGTTGTGAAAGACTTGGAAGAGATCAAATTATGAGAACTATCGTTATAACTGGTGCAAGCGGTGGCCTGGCAGAAGCTATCATTAAAAAATTACCTGATGATGGCTTGATTTTGTTAGGACGCAGTAAAGAACGTTTAATTGAAAAGTATGGTCATATGCCTAATGTGACTTGTCATCGTATTGACTTATCAGATACGACTGCTATGGAGAACTTGGTTTCGGAGCTTTATCAGCAATATGGGAAAATTGATATTTGGGTCAATAATGCTGGCTTTGGTGAGTTTAAAGCTTTTGATGATTTTTCAGATCAAGATATTAAAGCCATGTTTGAGGTGAATACCTTTGCGACAATGACCTTCTCACGCCTTGTTGGTGAGCGGATGAAGCAGGAAAAATCAGGGCAGATCATCAATATTGCCAGTATGGCTGGTTTAATAGCTTCAAATAAGTCATCAGTATATTCGGCTAGTAAGTTTGCGGTTATTGGATTTTCCAATGCCTTACGTCTAGAACTTGCTGATGATCACGTCTATGTTACAACGGTCAATCCAGGTCCCATTAAAACGGCATTTTTTGATCAAGCTGATCCATCAGGTGAATACCTAAAATCTGTTGAACGTTTTGTACTGACGCCAGAGGTAGTAGCGAGTAAGACGGTAAAAGCATTTGGAAAAAATAAGCGAGAGATCAATCTTCCCTATGTCTTACAGGTGACACATAAGGTTTATACCTTATTTCCTCGTCTATCTGATTTTTTAGCCAGAAAGGTTTTTAATTATAAATGATTTCAGCAAAATACGACTGGAAAATAGAAGAGAAGGCACCTAGTGATGCCTTTTTAAACCTATCTCAAAAAGAGGGCCTTAGCCCTTTAGCTGCTCAACTTTTGTTTGAACGAGGGATAGAGACAAAAGAAGAGTTGGAGCAGTTTTTACATGCAGATTTGTCTGAGCTTTATGATCCTTATCTATTACATGATATGGAAAAGACTGTTTCTCGTATCCGTTTAGCAATCGAAAATGCTGAAAGAATTTTAGTTTATGGTGATTATGATGCAGATGGGATGACAGCAAGTTCAATCATGAAAGAGGCCTTAGAGAGTTTGGGAGCTGATGTTGAGGTCTATCTTCCTAATCGTTTTACGGATGGGTATGGTCCAAATCAAAGTATCTATCAATATTTTATTGAGCAGCAGGGAATTTCACTGATTATCACAGTGGACAATGGGGTAGCAGGGCAAGAGGCGATTGCTTATGCTCAATCAGTTGGAGTTGATGTCATTGTGACTGACCATCACAGTATGCCAGAGGTTTTACCAGAGGCTTTTGCGATTGTACACCCAGAACATCAGGCTGTTGATTATCCCTTTAAACATCTAGCAGGATGTGGAGTGGCTTTTAAAGTTGCTACAGCACTTCTAGAAGCACCGCCCATGGAATCTTTAGATTTGGTGGCTATTGGGACCATTGCTGATATGGTTAGCTTAACAGATGAAAACCGTATCCTTGTACGCTATGGTCTGAAAATATTAGCCCATACAGAGCGGATAGGTCTTCAAGAGTTGATGCGTGTATCAGATATTGATACCGATAATATTGACGAAGATACAGTAGGGTTTAAAATTGCGCCACTTTTAAATGCATTGGGACGGCTAGACGATCCTAATCCTGCTATAGAGCTTTTAACAGGTTTTGATGATGAAGAAGCTCAATCCATTGCTCTGCTGATTCAAGAAAAAAATGAAGAGCGTAAGGATTTGGTGCAATCTATCTATGAAGAAGCCTTGAGCATGGTAGATCCCACTTCACCTGTTCAAGTGTTGGCTAAAGAAGGTTGGCATCCTGGCGTTTTAGGGATTGTGGCGGGACGTTTACTTGAAAGTTTAAGTCAGCCTATTGTCGTTTTAAATTGTGAAGGAGAAACAGCAAAAGGATCTGCTCGTAGTGTTTCTAGTATCAATATTTTTGATGCTTTAAAAGACCATAAAGAAGAGCTATTTGATGCTTTTGGTGGGCATGCTGGTGCAGCAGGAATGACACTTCCGGTAGAGCATCTTCCTCAGCTTAAAACGGTCTTATCAGATTATATTTACCAAAATGGTCTAGATCAGGCAAGTAAAAATAGTTTAAGTATTGATGCTTCTCTAAACTTGGGAGAAGTTAGTCTTGATACGGTGGCCAGTCTTGAGCAGCTGGCTCCCTTTGGAATGGACCATAAAAAGCCAGTCTTTCTGGTAAGGGATTTTACGGTCTTACAGACACGTTCGATGGGAAAAGACAATAGTCACCTTAAGTTTAGAATTAAGCAAGATGGAGTGGAATGTGATGTCATTGCCTTTTCACAAGGTCACCTCAAGGATGAATTTGCTCAAGCACAAGATTTGGAATTAGCTGTCACTTTATCTGTTAACCATTGGAACGGTGAGCGAAATTTACAACTTATGTTGGTTGATGTCAGAGTTGACGGAATCCAGTTGTTTGATATCAGAAAAAAATCAGCCCCTCTTCCAGATGGTGTCCCTATCTTAACCCAAGAGACAACTAGCTCTAGTGTTGTGGTTTTAGATATTCCAGATAGTGACGAGGACCTACGACGGTTATTTAAAGAGAGAGAATTTGAGGCGGTTTATTTTAAAAATCAAATCAAAAACAATTATTACTTAACAGGATTTGGCACAAGGGAGCAGTTTGCTAGCCTTTATAAAACCATTTATCAATATCCTGAGTTTGATGTTCGCTATAAACTGAAAGAGTTGGCTCATTATTTAAATATACCTGATATTTTACTGGTGAAGATGATTCAAATTTTTGAAGAATTAGACTTTGTTGTTATCACAGATGGGGTGATGACGGTGAACAAAGCAGCGCAAAAACGAGAGATCTCAGAGAGCCAGATTTACCAAGACCTAAAACGATTAGTGAAGTTTCAAGAGCTGATGGCCTTGGGAACTCCCAAAGAAATTTACGATTACCTGACAAAATAGACCCAGAAGCGTAAGCTTTTTTTCAAAAATATGCTATAATAAAGAGTAATGATTTTATTCGATTACTTATCGAAAACAAGAAAGGAAATGAACAGGTATTTAGTATTTCAACTAGGCTACCTTGTATCAGTATTATGGATTTAAAAAATTATATCGCTACAATTAAAGACTATCCCCAAGAAGGTATTGAATTTCGTGATATTTCACCTTTGATGGCCGACGGAAATGCTTATAGCTACGCTGTCCGCGAAATTGTTCAGTATGCAACAGATAAAGAGATTGATATGATTGTTGGACCAGAAGCGCGTGGCTTTATTGTGGGTTGTCCAGTCGCTTTTGAGCTAGGAATAGGTTTTGCTCCAGTTCGTAAACCAGGGAAATTACCACGTGAAGTGATTTCTGCAGACTATGAAAAAGAGTATGGTGTAGATACTTTGACGATGCATGCAGATGCTATTAAACCTGGTCAACGCGTTCTTATTGTTGATGATCTTTTAGCAACTGGTGGTACGGTAAAGGCTACTATCGAGATGATTGAAAAACTTGGTGGTATTGTAGCAGGTTGCGCCTTTTTAATTGAGTTAGATGAGCTGAAAGGTCGTGAAGCCATCGGAGATTACGACTATAAAGTTTTGATGCACTATTAAGTTATAGCTTATAACTATATCTGACTACAAAAAATACATATTGGAAAACTATATCTCCATGTTCTATAATATTAAGATAGATATTATGGAAGTGGAGATGTTTTCATGCCGATTAAACTTGATAAAAAACTACCCGCAGTTGATATTTTACGTTCAGAAAATATCTTCGTAATGGATGATACTCGTGCTGCCCATCAAGACATTAGGCCGATGGAGGTATTGATTCTAAACTTAATGCCACAAAAGGAGGCTACCGAAACGCAACTTTTGAGGCTTTTAGCGAATACTCCACTTCAGATTAATGTGACGTTTCTTTATATGGCAAGTCATAAATCAAAGACTACTCACGCTGATCATATGAAGACTTTTTATAAAACCTTTGATCAAATCAAGGACAGGTATTATGATGGTTTGATTATCACAGGTGCTCCTGTTGAAACCCTTCCTTTTGAGGAGGTGGATTATTGGGATGAGTTGATAAGCGTTTTTGCTTGGTCTAAAAAGCATGTTTTTTCTACCCTTCATCTTTGTTGGGGAGCGCAGGCTGGGATTTATTATCGCTATGGCGTTGATAAACAACCCCTTACTCATAAATTGTCAGGAATTTATGAACAAGAGGTGACGGATAAGACTAGTTTATTGATGCGTGGTTTTGATGATAGCTTTTTAGCGCCACATTCGCGCTACACCACTATTCAACCAGAAGATATTTTACATCGGACAAATTTAAAGATTGTGGCTCAAGGTCAAGAAGCAGGGCTTTCGATTTTGGCAAGTCGTGATTTACGAGAGATTTATAGTTTTGGACATTTGGAGTATGATTGTGCTACGCTTGGAAAAGAGTATGAGCGTGATCTTCAAGCTGGTATTTCTCCAGATTTGCCCAAAAACTACTACCCAAATGATGACGTGACAAAAGAGCCTAAGATGCGTTGGAATCTTGCTGCAGCGACTTTCTTTAGTAATTGGATTAATTATGCGGTCTATCAAGAAACCCCTTATCGCTTAGAGGAGCTAGAAGAGGAATCTTCCTTTTATGGCTACCTATAATGAGGAATTATGAAGTTTTTACAAGCATATCAGTCGGGCAATTTGGTTTTACCAGCTGCCCTACTTTTTCATTTTAAGGAAATTTTTCCCCAAGCAGATGATTTTTTAGTTTGGCAATTTTTTTATTTACAAAATACCACACAACATCATGATATCTTGCCGAGTAAGATTGCAGAAGCATTGGGAAAACAAGTATCAGATGTTAATGCGAGTATTTCTCGTTTGACAGCTCAAGGGTTACTAAATACAAAGACCATTGAATTGGATGGAGAAATTGAGATTATCTTTGATGCTAGTCCAGCTTTAGAACGTCTGGATCAGTTCTTTTTGGATTCTTCATCAGGAGGAAGTCAAAAACTGTTATCATCTAAATCACAATCTTTAGAGGAGTTCAAGGCTTTAGCAGACGATTTTGCCAGTGAGTTTGGTCGTATGCTGAGTAGCTTTGAGTTAGAAGATTTGCGAAAAACAGTGATTGATGAAGAAATGTCCGCTGATTTGGTCCGTGAGGCTTTAAGAGAGGCTGTTTTTAATGGTAAGTTGAATTTTAAATATATCAATGCTATTTTAAGAAATTGGCGCCAAGAGGGTATTTTAACACTTCGTCAAGTTGAGGAGCGCCGCCTAGAACGGGATAAAGCCAATCCTAGAAATGTTCAGGTATCCGATGATTTCTTAAATGCTATGGACTTATGGAGTAATTAGATGTTGGGTCGTGAACGTTTAAAAAAGGTACTAGCTATTATTGCGGAAATGTTTCCAGATGCAAAAGGAGAGTTAGAGTATCAAACCCCTTTTCAATTGCTGGTCGCAGTGATTTTGTCTGCACAAGCAACGGATAAGTCTGTGAATAAGGTCACCCCTAAATTATGGACCAAGTTTCCAGCCATCGCTGATTTGGCTTATGCAGACTTATCGGAAGTAGAAGATACGATTAGAAATATTGGGCTTTACAAAAATAAGGCTAAAAATATAAAAAAAACAGCTCAAATCATTTTAGAGCAGTTTGATGGGCAGGTCCCTAAAACGCATAAGGAGTTAGAAAGTTTGCCTGGTGTTGGAAGAAAGACCGCAAATGTCGTTTTGGCAGAGATTTATAAGATTCCAGCTATCGCAGTCGATACGCATGTGTCAAGAATTTCAAAGCGTCTCAATATTTCAAAACCAGATGCTTCTGTTGAAGAAATTGAAGCTGATTTGATGAAAAAAATTCCTAAAAAAGATTGGATTGTGACACATCATCGTCTGATTTTCTTTGGGCGTTATCATTGTTTGGCCAAAAATCCAAAATGTGAGGCTTGCCCAGTACAAACTTACTGCAAATATTATAAGGATACCTATGGAAAAAAATAATTTAGAAATCAAACCCCTTTCAAAACGTTTAGAAATGGTTGCCAGTTTTGTTCCAAGAGGAGCCAAGTTATTAGATGTTGGAAGTGACCATGCTTACCTTCCTATTCATTTAATTAACCTAGGGCAGATCACAGAAGCAATTGCGGGTGAGGTTGTAAAGGGACCTTACACCTCAGCACTTTCCAATGTTGCAGAATCGGGTTTGGCTGATCGGATTCAAGTTCGACTTGCCAATGGTTTAGCAGCATTTGAAAAGAAAGATAAGGTAACAGCGATTACCATTGCTGGTATGGGAGGACGTTTAATTGCTGATATTCTTGAAGCAGGAAAAGAAAAGCTTGAGAATATTGATCGCTTGATTCTCCAGCCTAATAATCGAGAAGATGATCTCAGAAGATGGCTACAAGCTAATCAATTGAAGATTATCACAGAAACCCTATTGTGTGAAAATGGTAAATATTACGAAGTTTTAGTTGTTGAAAAAGGTCATATGACTTTGTCTGAGAAAGACTTTCGTTTTGGACCATATTTAAGAAAAGAAGGATCAGAGGTCTTTGTAGAGAAATGGAGAGGAGAATTAGATAAGTTAAACGACGCTTTGAAATGTATCCCTGAAAATCGTCAACAAGACCGATCAGTCCTTCTTCAAAAAATAGAAATGATACAAGGAGTTCTCGATGTTAGCTAGTGAGATTATTGCAAAATATGAAAGTTTTTGCCCAAAAGAATTATCAATGGAAGGTGACATTTCTGGTATTCAAATTGGTAGATTGGATAAAGAGGTCAAGATTCTCATGCTGGCGCTTGATGTACGTGAAACAACAGTTCAAGAGGCTATTGAGAAAAATGTTGATCTCCTCATTGTTAAACATGCTCCTATCTTTCGTCCTTTGAAAGACTTAAGTGCAACGCCTCAAACAGATATCTTGTTAAATTTGGTGAAGCATGACATTACGGTTTATGTTAGCCATACCAATATCGATATTGTACCAGATGGGTTAAATGATTGGTTCTGTGATCTATTAGAGATTAAACAAACAGAAGTTTTAAGTCCTACTAAGGATGGTTACGGGATTGGTCGGATTGGCGAGGTGGCGCCCATGACTTTTGAAGATTTGGCGAAAAAAGTGAAAGAAGTCTTTCAGCTGGATGCTGTTCGCTTAGTTAGCTATCGGTCTTCTAATCCTATGATTAAACGAGTAGCCATCTGTGGTGGCAGTGGTCAAGGGTTTTATAAAGATGCTCTATCCAAGGGAGCTGACGTCTATATTACAGGAGATATTTACTATCACACAGGGCAAGAAATGTTGACAAATGGTCTCTTAGCTATTGATCCTGGCCATCATATTGAGGTACTTTTTGTGTCAAAATTGGCAGAAAAATTTAAACTCTGGAAAGAAGAGGAGTGTTGGAATTTGACAATTTTAGAAAGTCAAGCCCTAACTAATCCTTTTTATCATTTGTAAGGAGAGAAAAATGAAACGTATAGCAGTTATTGGAGCAGGAATTGTAGGCTCTACAGCAGCCTATTACCTTTCAAAAGAAGAGTGTCAAGTCACCGTTTTTGATCACGGTGTTGGGCAGGCTACTAAGGCAGCAGCAGGGATTATTAGTCCTTGGTTTTCACGTCGTCGTAATAAAGCTTGGTACAAAATGGCACGTCTCGGTGCAGATTTTTATCCTCAATTAGTTCAAGATTTACAAGCAGATGGACAAGAGGTTGATTTTTATGATCAATCTGGTGTCATTATGATTAAATCACGCTTGGATTGGCTAGATGAACTTTATGCTATTGCTAAAGCGAGAAAAGAAGAGTCCCCTTTAATCGGTGATTTAAAAATTTTAAGTCGTGAAGAGACACTGGAGCGATTCCCTGATTTAGATGGTTTTGAGAAAGTGTTATATGCTTCTGGAGCAGCGCGTGTAGAGGGGAGTAAATTAACTAAGACTCTTCTGAAAGCAAGTGGTGTGGAAGTTGTTGAAGGTGAGAAGGTTTCTTTTACAGTCTTAGAATCAGGACAATATGATATTCAGGGGCGCATTTTTGATCGTATTATTTTAGCAGTTGGAGCTTGGTTGCCAAGCTTATTAGAAGATCATGGGTATGATGTTTGGGTACGTCCACAAAAAGGACAGATTAATGATTACCTATTTGAAAACTTAGAAACAGGTCGATATCCAGTAGTGATGCCTCATGGTGAGATTGATATTATTCCCTTTAAACATGGTAAACTGTCTGTGGGAGCAAGCCACGAGAATGATATGGGGTATGATTTAAGTGTTGATGAGGAGATATTAGACCGACAAGAAGAACGTGCTAAACCTTATTTTCCAAAATTAGACGAAGCCATTTCACGCACATCACGTGTTGGGATTAGAGCCTATACTAGAGACTTCTCACCTTTCTTTGGAGAGGTTCCTGGTTTACAAGGAGTCTATGCAGCAAGTGGTCTGGGATCTTCAGGACTAACCATTGGTCCTTTGATTGCAAAACAAATGGTTCAGCTGGCAACAGATCAAAAAACAGATCTGGACCCATTTGAGTACGATATTAGTAAGCATCTATCAAAACGAGATTAGAAAGAATGTTTCGATAAGATGCTAAAGATAAAAAATGAGTTTGGGAAAATCCAAACTCATTTTTGTTATTAAATTGGTTTATTTTTGTTTAATTTCCTCTTAAAAAAGCTAATGATGCATCCTAACCAAGTCAGTAACGTTATTCCTAAACCAATCATAAAACTCATTGGAATTTTGTAGGCTAAAATAGCGACATTTTTCCCTTTTTTCTGGTTAATATAAGGGGTGCCGATGGTTGTTAATTGCCTATCTTTGCTAGTGATGACCTGACCGTTTACTGTTAGAGTAGAATGGTGGTATAAAATAATAGGGAGATTGATTTTTGTATCTGTATCCGATGTCCACTCTAGAATGAGTTGACTATTTTGAACAGAAGTTTTAAAGTTTTTCCTTGGTAAAATAACCAGCTCTTCGTATAAATCATATTTATTGCTAGATGACTTTCTGTAAATAGGGAGATAGTCAGGTGTAGATTTGTGGACCAGATTTAAGAATTTATTCTTATCAGGGTCGAAAATAGCTTGCCTAATAGCGTCAGCATCTCCTTCATAGGTCATATGTTTTCGTCGTTGAATAGGTTGATTGGTATCAAATTGTTTAGCAAAATTTTCTTGCGTGGTGTAAATGACTTGTCCGACTCCCATTAATAATGCAATCATCAAAATGACAGAATAAAATGATTTTGATAGTTGGCTTTTTTCAACTAACATTGCTAGGCAAATCAATAGAAAAATAGTGGCTGGGATAAAGAATCGAAATGGAAATTGGATAATTTCAACAATAGTAATCTTAGCAGTTACAAGACTCTCCCAAGGAAATAGACTGCTAGCTAAAAATAAAAAGATCAGAAGATTAAGATAGGTCATCTTAAGTTCTGGGGAAGATTTTCTAAAATAAACTGCTCCAGCTAAAAGAGTAATGCCTAAAAGGGCTATCAATGGCAGAGGGTCAAATAAGAGTTTAGAGCTTAATTGACTGATAGTATATTCTGCGAGTCGCTGATTGACAAATGGTTGTTTCAACTCGTTTTGACTAGAGAGTTGTAGCAGAGGCAACCAGATATTTATGGTTAAGAGGGTAAACATGGCAATTGCCATGATCCCATCTTTTAGAATCTTTAATTTCTCGTTTGATTTGACGAAGCCGTAGAAATAAAAAGGGAGATAGGATAGGACCAAGAAAGTGGACGTTAGGACATGGACTTGGAACATCAGGGCCACACTCATGCCTAATTGCCGTCTTTTAATCTTTCCTGTTTGGATAAAGTCAAAAGCAGGTATTAAACATAAGGGATAAAAAGCTGCCCCCCAACTACTAAATCCTTGACGTATAGTCCAGTATTGGATTGAAAAGGTAGTGAGATAAAATAGTGAAACGGGAAGGGCATACTGCAAGCGAATTCCTATCTTTCTTAACAGGAGGTATAATGAATGTCCTGCGATACTCCCAATTAAAATCCGAGAAAGAATTTGATAGGTTAGCCAATTTTTTGAAATCAAGACCAAGAGACCTTGAAAGTAAGCAAAAATTGGACCATAAAGAGCATTGATGATACGCCCTGACTGTTCAAAACTAAATAGAGAGATGAAGTAGTGCCACTGTCCAGTTTTTATCTGCATAGCTGTCTCGTAGAAACGATTATAGTGGAAAAGCACATCCGATCCTAAGATGGCTTTTTGGGTGATGATTTGAGGTAAACAAAGTAAAATACTAAATAAAACAATGATGAGACTAACACCTAGCCTCGTTTGATATTTTTTTGTCATAGCCTTATTATATGATTTTTGAAAAAGATTTACAAGAATGGTACAATGGAGTAGCTATTGAAAGATGGAAGAGAGATAAAAGAGAGATGGAAAAATTAAGTATAGTAGTACCTTGTTATAATGAAGAATCTACAATCCGTTCATTTTTAGTTGAAACGCAAAAGGTAGAGGAAATTTTAAGAGATCAGCTAATATTTGACTATATTTTTGTAAATGATGGATCAACCGATAACACCTTGCCTGTCTTACGTCAAGTTAGCGAAGAAAATGTTAATGTGCATTATTTGTCATTCTCTCGTAATTTTGGGAAAGAAGCAGGCCTTTTAGCAGGTTTAGAAGCAGCAGATGGCGACTATGTTACCGTTATGGATGTTGATTTGCAAGATCCTCCAGAATTATTGGTTGAGATGTATGCCAAAATTAAAGAAGGTTATGATGTCGTTGGGACTCGTCGTGGAGATCGAACAGGAGAGCCTCCTATCCGCTCCTTTTTTGCTAAGGCATTTTATCGATTGATTAACGCGGTGTCTGATACTGAGATGGTTGATGGTGCGCGTGATTTTCGATTGATGACTCGGCAGGTAGTTGATAGCATTTTAGAATTGGGTGAAGTCAATCGTTTTTCTAAGGGACTCTTTGCTTGGGTAGGATACGATGTCACCTATATTAGTTATAAAAATCGAGAACGGGTTGCAGGAGAGACCTCATGGAATTTTTGGAGTCTTTTGCGTTATTCTATTGATGGATTTATCAATTTCTCAGAAGCACCACTTAACTTTGCTATGTGGTCAGGGCTAGGCTTCTTTTTCCTATCTATTTTGGGAATTTTGTTTGTGGTCATTCGTAAACTAACCATAGGTGGTAGCGTAACAGGATGGGCTAGCCTTGTTTCTATTATTCTATTTATTGGAGGCTTGCAGTTGTTATCATTAGGTATTATTGGAAAATATATTGCAAAAATTTTCTTAGAAGTGAAAAAAAGACCCGTCTATATTATTAAAGAAAAAGGATGAAATAAATCTATTTTTAGTGTAAAATAGAACTAACTTATTGTGAGGAGAAGATTATGATTTTAGTAACAGGTGCTAATGGCCAGCTTGGGACAGAACTACGTCATTTACTTGATGAACGAAATGAAGAGTATGTTGCAGTCGATGTCGCTGAAATGGATATCACAGATGCAGAAAAAGTTGATGAGGTCTTTGCGCAAGTCAAGCCGACTTTGGTTTACCACTGTGCTGCTTATACAGCGGTAGATGCTGCAGAAGATGAAGGCAAAGAGCTAAATTACGCTATCAATGTTACGGGTTCTGAAAATGTTGCCAAGGCTTGTGCCAAATATGATGCAACTCTTGTTTATATTTCAACAGATTATGTTTTTGATGGCGAAAAACCAGTAGGACAAGAGTGGGAAGTTGATGATACTCCAGATCCACAAACAGAGTATGGTCGTACCAAACGTCTGGGGGAGATTGCTGTGGAAACATATGCTCCTAAATTTTATACCATTCGTACAGCTTGGGTATTTGGTAATTACGGAAAAAACTTTGTTTTTACCATGCAAGCTTTGGCAGAAAAGCATTCGCGTTTAACAGTTGTTAATGATCAGCATGGTCGCCCAACTTGGACACGTACTTTGGCTGAATTTATGACCTACTTGGCAGAAAATCAAAAAGAATTTGGTTATTATCACTTGTCAAACGATGCAACAGAAGATACCACTTGGTATGATTTTGCAAAGGAAATTCTAAAAGATACAGATGTAGAGGTCGTTCCAGTTGACTCTAGCCAATTCCCAGCTAAAGCAAAACGCCCACTAAATTCAACAATGAGTCTTAAAAAAGCTAAGGAAACGGGATTTGTTATTCCGACTTGGCAAGATGCACTCAAGGAATTTTATCAACAAGAAAAAAAATAAAATGATTAAGGTTGAAGGTCAGACTTCAACCTTTTTGATTTTAAGCAAAGACTCTATAATTATGCTATAATAGAATATAAGTGCAGTTTTAAAGGAGCGAGATCATGCAAGATGTTTTTATCATTGGAAGTCGAGGGTTACCAGCTCAATATGGTGGCTTTGAAACTTTTGTAGAAGAACTGATTCGTCATCAACAAAATAAGGCGATTCGTTATCATGTGGCTTGCTTAAGTGACTCCTCCCACCATCATCATTTTGATTATAAGGGGGCAGATTGCTTTACCATCAATCCCCCAAAGCTAGGCCCTGCACGCGTCATTGCCTATGACATGATGGCGATTTCATATGCTATTAGCTTAATCAAAAAAAATCACCTGAAAAATCCGATTGTTTATATTTTAGGAAATACGGTAGGGGCTTTTATTGCTCCTTTGGCTAAGAGGATTAAAGCAGTTGGGGGACGATTATTTGTTAATCCTGATGGTTTGGAGTGGAAGCGTTCTAAGTGGATCAAACCTATCCAAATTTATCTAAAATATTCAGAAAAAGTGATGACAAAGCATGCTGATCTGATGATTTCGGATAACATGGGAATTGATGATTATCTTAAACAATCTTATCCATGGGTTAAGACACGTTTTATTGCTTATGGTACAGATATGACCCCATCACCTCTGACTAGCCAGTCGGAGAAAGTTCGTACCTTTTTTGATCAGTGGGCTAGTAAGGAAAAAGAGTATTTTCTAATTGTTGGTCGATTTGTACCAGAAAATAATTACGCTTTAGCGATTGAAGCTTTTATGGCTTCAAAGACTCAGAAAGATTTAATGGTTATCTGTAATCATCAAGGAAATGCCTATTTTGAGCAACTAAAATCTTTAACAGGTTTTGAAAGTGATAACCGCATCAAATTTGTTGGAACTATTTATGATAAAGCATTATTGACCTACATCAGAGAACAGGCTTTTGCTTATATTCATGGTCATGAAGTTGGAGGCACCAATCCAGGCTTATTAGAAGCTTTAGCCCATACGGAGCTTAATCTGGTGTTAGATGTCAATTTTAACCGAAAGGTTGCTGAAAATACCGCTTTGTATTGGTCTAAAGAAATCGCTAGTTTGACTACTTTAATTGATACAGAAGTTGATGATAATAAGCGCCGCCGCTTGTCAGAAGAGGCAAAGGCTCATATGAGTCAAGACTATACTTGGGAAAAAATTGTGGGAGAGTATGAGGATTTATTTTTAAATGAAAGTTAATATCTTAATGGCCACCTACAATGGTGAGAAATACTTAGAAGAACAGATTGCAAGTATTCAGAATCAAACCTTTCAAGATTGGGAACTTTTAATAAGAGATGATGGCTCAACAGATCAAACAAGAGCCATTATCCAAAGATTTGAAGAGAGTGATCAACGGATTCGTCTCATCAATCCAAACAGTATGGAAAATATGGGAGTGATTAAGAGTTTTTATACCTTGGTAAAGCATGAAGTGGCGGATTTTTACTTTTTTAGCGATCAAGATGACATTTGGCTCCCCAATAAATTACAATTGTGTTTAGAGGCTGCTCAGAATGAAATAAAAGATCTACCACTAATGATCTATACGGATTTACGAGTTGTGGATCAAAAACTTAATATAATCCATGATAGTATGATTAAAAGTCAGTCCCATCACGCCAATACAGAGTTGCGACAAGAGTTGACTGAAAATACAGTGACAGGTGGAACAAGCCTGATTAATCATGCCTTGGCGCAACAATGGCAAGTCTATGAAGGGATTTTAATGCATGATTGGTATTTAGCGTTGCTAGCATCTGCCTTAGGGAAGTTACTTTATTTAGATTCCCCAACTGAGCTTTATCGACAACATGAAAATAATGTTTTAGGAGCTAGAACTTGGGCTAAACGGATTAGAACTTGGCTAAAACCGCATCAATTGGTGGATAAATATTGGTGGTTAATTTCTTCTAGTCAAAAACAAGCTCAACAATTGTTATCTTTAGATTTATCAAAGAAAGATCGTGAAATGGTAGAGGCGTTTATTGGTATTATGAAAGAAAATACGCTAACTCGTATGAAGCATTTAAAAAAATATCGATTAGCTAAGAATCGTTGGTTTCATACGCTTGTTTTTACCACATTGATTGTGACTAAATTTGGATATAGGAGTAATTAAATGAACTTTTTTAGTCAAAAAAATAGAATTCTTTTAAAAGAATTGATTAAAACAGATTTTAAATTACGTTATCAAGGTAGCGCTATTGGTTATCTATGGTCAATATTGAAGCCTTTGATGATGTTTGCAATTATGTACGTCGTCTTTATTCATTTTCTTCGGTTAGGTGGAGATGTTCCTCATTTTCCAGTAGCGCTCTTGTTGGCTAATGTTATCTGGTCCTTTTTTTCAGAAGCAACCTCTATGGGAATGGTTTCTATTGTAACACGAGGGGACCTCTTACGTAAGTTAAGTTTTTCAAAACACATCATTGTTTTATCAGCTGTATCGGGAGCCTTGATTAATTTGGGGATTAACCTATTAGTTGTTCTTCTATTTGCTATTTTAAATGGTGTGAGTCTTTCTTGGACTGCTATTTTTGCACCATTATTGTTTATTGAATTATTCGTTTTGGCCTTAGGAATTGCCTTGTTACTATCGACCTTATTTGTGCGTTACCGTGATTTAGCACCTGTTTGGGAGGTTATCATGCAAGCAGGGATGTATGCAACACCTATTATCTACCCGATCACTTTTGTATCAAATCAAAATTTAATGGCAGCTAAGGTGATGATGTTAAATCCTTTAGCACAAATCATTCAAGATTTACGTTATATTTTGATTGATAAGGCCAATGTGACAATTTGGCAAATGTCACATCATGTGTGGTACATTGCGATTCCCTATCTTTTACCATTTGTGATTTTTGCTATCGGATACAAAGTTTTTAGTGACCAATCTAAGAGATTTGCGGAGATTATTTAATGATGAAAAATAATATTGCAGTAAAGGTCGATCATGTTAGTAAGTACTTTAAATTACCGACTGAAAGTACCTATAGCTTACGAACAGCCTTGGTTAATCGTTTTAGAGGTATAAAAGGCTATAAAGAGTACCACGTGCTAAAAGATATCAATTTTGAAGTGAATAAAGGTGATTTTTTTGGGATTGTTGGACGAAATGGTTCAGGAAAGTCAACCCTTTTAAAAATTATTTCTCAGATTTACGTGCCTGAAAAAGGGACTGTTACTGTAGATGGGAAATTAGTATCTTTTATCGAATTGGGAGTGGGATTTAACCCTGAATTGACAGGTCGTGAGAATGTCTATATGAATGGCGCCATGCTTGGCTTTACAACAAAAGAAATTGATGATATGTATGATGATATCGTTGAGTTCGCTGAGCTTGGAGAGTTCATGAACCAGAAGCTAAAAAATTATTCGAGTGGAATGCAGGTGCGTCTAGCGTTTTCAGTTGCGATTAAAGCACAAGGTGATATCTTAATTTTAGATGAGGTACTTGCGGTTGGTGATGAGGCTTTTCAGCGAAAATGTAATGATTATTTTTTAGAGCGTAAAACCAGTGGTAAAACAACTATCTTAGTCACTCATGATATGGGAGCTGTTAAAAAATATTGCAATAGAGCGGTTTTGATTGAGGATGGTTTGGTAAAAGCCTATGGTGAGCCATTTGATGTTGCCAACCAATATAGCTTTGATAATACCGAGCATGTTGTTGAGGATACAGTCGAGGAAGTCAATCAGGTTGAAGAACAAGTGATCCAAGTCAATCAACTAGAAGTGAAATTATTATCACCTAACCGTATGACACCAAAAGATAAAATCAAATTTGAAATTACTTATGATGTTTTGGAAGAAATCGATACTTTTGTAGCACTATCTTTAACGGATATCGATAGAAATATTTGGATTTACAATGATAATTCTATGGATTATCCGACACATGGTAAAGGACGAAAAGTTGTCACCTATGAATGTGACTTACAACATCTCAATGACATCAAATTAAAACTAGAAGTAACGGTACGTGATATGGATCGTCAAATGTTAGCTTTTTCAAGCGCCAGTCATACCCCTGTTATTTTAATGAATCGTGATGATATTTCACCTGAGGATGTCTCTGCACTAGATTCAGCTAGTGGTCTTGTTCAAAGAAACGGGAAATGGGATTTTAGTTAGAACTTAAAACAAGGAGTGAGAATTTGAAAGTTTCAGTAATTTGTACAAACTTTAATAAAGGAGAGTGGATAAGAGAAGCCGTTGAAAGTCTCTGTCAACAAAAAACAACTTTTCCATATGAGATTATTGTTGTTGACGATGCTTCGACAGATGAATCTCCAGCTCTCATTAATAAGTTAGCTGAAACGTATCCAAATTTGATTCGTCCCTTTTTTAATAAGCAAAACAAAGGTATTACAAAAACTTGGATAGATATCTGTAAGGAAGCAAGAGGAGAGTACATTGCACGTTGTGATGGGGATGATTACTGGATAGATTCTTATAAATTACAAAAGCAAGTGGATCTTCTTGAACAGACACCCGATTCTAAGTGGAGTAACACTGATTTTGACATGGTAGATGCTAAGGGGCAGACGATTCATACAGATGTTTTAGCCAATCGCATCATTCCCTTTATGGATAGTTTTGAAAAAATGTTAGTCTATAAAGGAATGACCATGGCTTCAACTTGGTTAGTCGATACTAAACTCATGTTAGAAGTTAATAAACAGATAGCTCTTGATACCGCTGATGATACATTTAATATCCAACTGGAGCTATTCAAACGGACAAAATTAACTTTCTTACCAGAGTCTACGACGGTCTATCGCATGGATGATGAATCTGATTCTCGAACGCAAGATTTTGGGAAATTGGAAAGACGTTTCACCAAGTTATTAGAGACGCAAAAAGAATACAGTCAAACCCTATCTACTGATACAGCAAAAAAAGTGATTGAACTGCTTTTGCAAAGAAATCATGAGTTTGAGCTCAGTCTAGTGAGACGAGAGTATCCTAATTCTCAAATTCCAACTCAACTTGTTACTATTTACTGGTCTAGTGATGGTCATTTTAGCGAAAAACAAAGACTGCAATACCCATTAAAGACAGCTGACCAATTAGAGTTTGAAATTCCAGAAGAAGCAAGTTATATTCGTTTAGATTTATCTGAGTTACCAAGTTATTATCAGCATATTAGCCTAGTGGATGGTGAATTTTGTACAGAGCTCTCACCTATATCTACGAACGCAATAGAGATTGATGGGTCATATTATTTTACAAAAATGGATCCATATTTAATCTTCAGAACAGATAAGTTTTATGGGAATCGCTTTCGTTTGTCTTATCAAATGTTTAATGTTGACAGTGTTTTTAAAGAGGACTTTCTAGTTAATCGTTTGGTTAGAGAATACTCTCAAAGTAAAGATAAGATTAAGCAACTAGAGCATTATCAAAGTGATTTTGTCAACTTGAAACGAGAGAGAGATGAATTTAAACGGCAGGTTGAAGAGTTAATTGTTCGATATCATTCGGTCATCTACTCACGTCGTTGGATCATTCCAACAAAAATTATAAATTTATTTAGGAGAAAGAAATGAAGCGTTTATTATTATATGTTCATTTCAATAAATACAATCGTGTTAGTTCACACGTCATTTATCAACTAGAAAAATTACGTCCCCTATTTACGCATGTTGTCTTTATTTCTAATAGTGAGGTTGAGGATAGTTACCAACTTTTATTGAGAGAAAATAATTTGATAACTGATTTTATCCAAAGAGAAAACGTAGGGTTTGACTTTGCTGCTTGGCGTGATGGGATGAGTTATATCGGTTATGATGAAATTACTCATTATGATTCGATTACTATTATGAACGACACCTGTTTTGGTCCCTTATGGGATATGAAAGACCACTATTTAACATATGAATCTGATTCTACGGTTGATTTCTGGGGTCTAACGAATAACAGAGCAACAAAAGAATTTCCAGAACATATTCAGAGTTATTTTATATCATTTAAAAAAGCAATCATCCAATCTCCAAAGTTTTTAGAGTTTTGGAAAGGAGTAGAAAATTTTACAGCTGTTCAGGATGTTATTGATCATTATGAGACAAAGGTGACAACTGTCTTTTTAGATGAAGGATTTCGTTATCAGACGATTTTTGATACAACTTCAGAAGATGCTAGTCACATGCTTCATGCTGATTTTAGTTACTATAATCCAACAGCTATTTTGAAAAAAGAGGTTCCTTTCATCAAAGTGAAGGCAATCGATGCTAATCAGCATATTACCCCCTACTTATTAAATGACATTGAGCAACATTCAGACTATCCAATCGATTTAATTGTTTCCCATATGTCTGAAATCAATTATCCTGATTTTAAATATCTTTTGGGGCATAAACTCCTTAGAGAACAAACATGGCCTGAAAAAAATGATCATAAAGCAGCAATTCATTTACATGTGTTTTATGTTGATCTCTTAGAGGAGTTTTTAACAGCTTTCAAATCGCTTCACTTTGATTATGATTTACTGATTACAACAGATACTGCTGAAAAAGAAGTTGAGATTAAGAAAGTTTTATCTGCTCAAAATCAAGAAGCTCGTATTTTTGTCACAGGAAACATCGGACGTGATGTTTTGCCGATGCTGAAATTAAAAGAACAGTTAAAAACTTATGACTATATTGGGCATTTTCATACTAAAAAATCAAAAGAAGCAGATTTTTGGGCAGGAGAGTCATGGCGACAAGAGTTGATTGAAATGATGATTAAACCTGCCGATAATATTATCGCTAATTTTGTTGCTAATCCTAAAATTGGACTTGTGATTGCAGATATTCCTAGTTTTTTCCGCTACAATAAAATTGTAGATGCTTGGAATGAGCATTTAATTGCGCCTGAAATGAATAATCTTTGGAAAAAAATGGGAATGACTAAGCAGATTGACTTCAATCAGCTTCATACTTTTGTCATGAGTTATGGCACATTTGTTTGGTTTAAGTACGATGCTTTAAAACCTTTGTTTGATTTGAATTTAGATGATAGTGATGTCCCTTCGGAACCTCTTCCACAAAATTCAATCCTTCATGCGATTGAGCGTCTGTTGGTTTATATTGCTTGGAATGAACATTATGATTTTAGAATTTCTTATAATAGCATTCATTTAACAGCATTTATTGATAATAAACTATTAAATGAGCGCGGACAAACAGCTCCAAATACATTTGTAGATTTTACCTATATGGGAGGCATAAAAGGTGCTCTAAAGTATATTGTGATTGGACCTGCAAGAGCCATTAAGTATATTATGAATAGATTAGTAGAAAAGATGAGAAAATAATGGAATCAAGAAAAAATAAATCAAAAAAATGGTTGGAAAATCCCAAAATCATTAGAGCGCTTATGATTTCCCTATTGTTTTTTATATCAAATGGAGCTTTACTTTTAGTTCAACTTTTCGGTCATTTTAATATTCTTTATATTCTGTTTATCTATCTTCCAGCGACAGCTATCGCATATTATCTTTTTGTGATTAGATCAAAGTTCAACTTTTGGTTTGCTTGTAAAATTCTTCTTATTTATTTGATGTATCAGGTGCTGAGTTATTTTGTTTTAATGACCTTAAACATCAACAATGCTGACTTTAAGTGGTTTGATTTGGTAAAAAATCAATTTTTTCAGGTTAACTATTTCCTACCCCTATTTTATATGATGGGGATTACTTTAGGAATTTTTTATCTTAAATCTCATTCTAAGCCTTTAAAAATACGCTTTCAACGACATGTTTCGATTAGAGAAAATTTTTTCATTGCTCAATTCTTGACAGCCTTTATTTTGAGTGATAGTAAATTTATTGATTTTATCGAGAGAAGTAGCTTTTTCAATGTAGAGACATTAGTTGAACGGCTATCTGCCTTCTGGTATTACTCATGGTTGTACTTATTTATTTCTTTTGTAACTTATTTGTTTATCAAGGGAATAACAGACATTATAAACAATAGGGTTAGTATTAGCTCAGCTTTATCAATGAGCCTCTTGTTTGCAATTTTGTTTAACTACACTGTCCAGATTGGAATAGATAATAAGGGAACTGTTGTTGATCGTTTTATTTTACCTGGTGCTTTTAGCTTCCAAGTCTGTTTATATACAGGACTCTTCTTCTTAATTTATTTGCTGTCTAATCGTTTTCTTTTCTCAACTGTTTTTGTCTTGGTATCAGGAACCATTTTCTCACTAGCTAATGCTATCAAATATACTTATCGTAATGAGCCTATTCTTCCTAGTGATTTAGGATGGATCAAACAAATTGGTTTGGTTTTAGGTTTTGTTGACAAAGGGTATATTTTCTCAGCTATCGCTGGTATTCTGTTAGTGGGAGTTATTTATTATTTTATTAGAAAAATCGTTTGGGTTGATAAAGTAACTGATAACAAGTGGCTTCGTTTTTCAACTTCTTTTGGGGTTGTGTTGCTATTTTCTATGACCTTTAATATCCTTAAAGGAAATGAAAATGGAAAAGTTCCCTCCAAGTTGCCCATTATATCAACCTTAAATAATATTGCTGATATCAATTGGATGGGAAATTCAGTTAATGCAAAAATGAAGTCACTTTCTTTTGTATGGGTTAAACAATTAGTGACGCCAGTAATGGAGAAACCTAAAGGATATAGCCATCAAAAAATTAAGGAAATTGAAGAAAAGTATGCAGCCGTAGCAGAAGAATTGAATGCTTCGAGAAAAAATAATATTGAAGATCAAACGGTTATTTATATTCTGAGTGAGAGTTATTCTGATCCAACTCGTATTCCAGGTGTCCAATTATCAAAGGAAATTACACCTTATCTTAATTCACTCAGAGAAAGCTACAGTAGTGGATTAATGAAATCAGATGGATACGGTGGTGGAACGGCCAATATGGAGTTTCAAACCTTAACTGGTCTTCCGATGTATAACCTCTCTCCTAATATTTCAACGATTTATACAGAAGTGGCTTCCAACATGCCTTATATCCCTTCGATAAGTGATTTGTATAGTAGTAAAAATAGAATTGCAGTTCATCTGGAATCAGGGGCTAATTATTCAAGAAATGCTATCTATACAAAGTTAGGATTCGATAAATTTATCGCCCTAACAAATTCAGACACTAAAGCGACAAATGTTAAAGATGCTGGTTTACATCCAAGTGATGCTTCAACTTATCAAAATGTCCTAGAACAGTTATCAAAAGATTCGCCTCAATTCTTTTCAGTGATGACCATGCAAAATCACATGCCTTGGTCAGTTGGAGACCCAGCAGATATTGTAGGAACTGGGGAAGGATTTTCTGATGAAGAAAATGGAACATTAACTAGTTATGCTCGGTTATTGAATATTACAGACCAGGCAACAGAGGAATTTTTTAATACTTTAGAAAAACAAGATAAAAAAATATCGGTTGTCTTTTATGGTGATCATTTACCTGGATTTTATCCATCAAGTAGTTTTGCCTCTGATCCACAACTCCAATATGAAACGGATTATGTGATTTGGAGTAATTATGAAACAGAAAAAATTGACCAACCTCTATTAAACTCTAGTGATTTCATTGCTGCATTATTAGAAACAACAAATTCAAAAGTTTCCCCTTATTATGCTTTGTTAACTGAGGTCATGAAAAATAGTAGTGTTGATCAAGAAAAATTAAGTTCAAATGCTCAAGAAATAGCTGATGATTTAAAAATGATTGAGTATGATTTGGTTAGCCGTAACGGTTATTTAACTAAAGATAGTTCATTTTTTAAAATAGGAGAATAAAATGACGGAAAAAATAGCAATATTGCTACCTGCTTATAATGAAGAAGTTACCATTGTAAAAGTAATTGAAGATTTTAAAAAAGCTCTTCCTCAAGCAGAAATCTATGTTTATGACAATAATTCAAAAGATAAGACGAACCAGCTTGCCAAAGAAGCGGGAGCTATAGTAAAATTTGAACCTCGACAAGGAAAAGGTAATGTTGTTCGTTCAATGTTTAGAGAGATTGATGCTGATTATTATATTATGGCTGATGCTGATGATACTTATCCTGCAGCTGAGGTTGAAAAGCTCTTGGAGCCATTACGAACAGGAATGGCAGATATGACAATCGGAGATCGTTTATCTAACGGCACATATGAAAAAGAAAATAAACGTGGTTTTCACGGCTTTGGAAATAATTTAGTCCGTATCCTCATCAATAAATTGTACAAAGGAAATTACAACGATATTATGACAGGTTATCGGGGTTTTAACCGCTTGTTTGTTAAGACTTTTCCTGTTTTATCGCCAGGTTTTGAGATTGAAACAGAACTTTCAATCCATTCATTAGATAAACGGTTTAAGTTAGTAGAAGTTCCGATTACTTATAAAGATCGACCTGAAGGAAGTGAATCAAAGTTAAGTACATTTTCAGATGGCTTCAAAGTCTTGCGTATGATTTTTAATCTCTTTAAAGATTATAAACCCCTCATTTTCTTTACCCTTTTAACGTTTCTTTTCTTTCTTTGTGGATTAGTAGCTGGCATCCCTGTTATTAGTGAATTTGCTAAAACAGGACTGATTAATAAGTTACCATCAGCAGTACTAGCAACTGGATTTATGATCCTATCAGCCCTATCTTTTGTAGCAGGTTTTATTCTAGATACAGTTGTACGACAAAATCGGATGCAATATGAATTAAAAGTTTATGACTTTTACAAACAAAATCTGTAGTAAAAGACAGCAAAAAGTAAGGAAATATTTAAATTACAGCTCCTAGGATTTTGTAATATAGGAGTTAGTTACTGAGAGGGAATATGTCTTTATTAAATAAATTTTTAAAATATAGGTATCTCATAGCTCTTTTAGCCTTTGTTATAGGAGTCAGCCTTAATTTACACGGCAGTTCAATTAGTAACTGGAATAAGTATGGTATGAGCCAGACTATTTGGAATTCGCAATCGACTACACAAAATGATTTTAACAGTGATTCCGATAAGATTGATATTGAAAGCAACTTCAATAATTGGATCAGTATGCCTCCAAGAGCGGATGGAACCCTTGTTGGTGTCCCAAGAATGATTAGGACAGATGAATGGTTGGTACAAACCCCATTTTATCTTTCACAAGCTAATAGCGGTAATCAATTAATTAACCCTACCTATGAGTTTTCAGGGCAAAATATGATTGTAGCTTATAATGCTCCGGTTAAACACATTTCGGTTATTGGAAAACCATTTAACTGGGGCTTTCTTTTTCTAGGAGCCTCTAGAGGACTTTCTTGGTACTGGTGTTTCAAAATTATCGGGATGTTACTTTTATCTTTTGAGTTTGGAATGATTATTACCAAAAAAAATAAGCTCTTATCTTTATTAGGAAGTGCATGGATTACTTTTTCTCCATCAGTGCAATGGTGGTTTATGCAGCATTTGGGAGATGTTGTCTTTTTCTCATTGTTGATTATGGTAACAATCTACCACTTCTTATTTACAGCTAGTAAGAAGAAAAAGTTGCTTTATGCGAGTTTGTTATCAAGTGCTCTCATTGGTTTTGTTTTGGTGATTTATCCAGCTTTTCAGGTTCCTTTTGCTTATCTTATTTCAGCCTTCTTTTTAATCTACTTTATTCGTGCCTGGAAGATGAGATTGCTCACAAGATTTGATTGGATTGTTATGTTAGGGACTCTTCTTTTTTCAGGAGGGATTATCGGATATACTTTATGGGAGAGTCGAGAAGCAATTACTTTAACCTTAAACACAGTCTATCCAGGGAGCAGAGTTTCTGTTGGTGGTGAATTAAAGCTTCATCAACTGATTGAATTTCTGCTCAATATTGCGCTTCCATTCAAAATTCCAACTTTTAGTAATCAAGTTGAATTAGCAAGTAGTTTCCAGTTTCTGCCCCTCTTCTTTCTGGCAATTCCTTTTTTGATAAAAAAAGATCAGGTGAAAGATAATACTTTTGGACTATTTCTCGTTGTTTATACGTTACTATTGACCGCGTATGCTTTTATAACGATACCAGAATTATTATCTAAGGTTACACTTTTTAGTTTTGTGACCAGTAGTCGTGCTTGGCAAACCGTTTCAGTAACTGGTGTATTTGCATCCATTTGGTTTTTATCTTATATTTGGGAAATGAAAGATAAAAAGATATGGGTACTATTGTTGACCATGCTACCGAGTTCTCTCTTATTAGCTTACCTTGTAGTGGTAGATAGAAATTATATATCTTATCTAGATAATAATGAAATGCTCAAAATATTGGGATTATACTTAGTTATTTATCTGCTATTTATTTTTAGAAGCAAACTTGCCATTTTTTCAATACTAGTGCTGATATTGCTTTCAGGTTGGACAGTTAATCCGATTGTTAGAGGCATTGGAGTTATTGAAAATAAAGCTATTTCTGTGACAATTAAGAAGATTGTCAAACAAGATCAAAATGCTATCTGGATGACTGAAAATGGGAAATTGTATCAACTTCCTCAGATGTTGGGGGCGCATTCCATTGATGGTGTTAGGTTTTATCCTGATTTAAAATTGATGAAAAAACTGGATCCTAAAAACCAGTTTGAGACAAATTGGAACAGATATTCCCATCTTAACTATATTTTAACCACAGAAGAGACCAAGATGACAAATCCATCACCAGATTCTTTATCTATTCAGTTAAATGTCAAGTCTTTAGATAGCTTAGAGGTAGATTATATTTTGACGAATAGAGATTTAGTAAGTTTATTTGGGTCAGACAAATTTTCAAAAGTTTACGGTGCCGACCAAGATGGAAATATGATATTTCAATATAAAAACTAGTAACATGAGTTGCTAGTTTTTATAAAAGCATATCTGATATTTTATCGGGTCAATAAATAAATTAAAGGAGTTCTATTTTTGCCACAAAATTTAAAAGCAAAGCACAAACGCCGAAGAAAAAGAGAAGTAATGAATTTGGCCCTACTTTTATTTGTATTATTATCCTTGTTGACGTGTTATATTTTATTGAGAGGACAAGAAATTGTCATGACGGGACAAGATTCCATATTACGAACATGGTTTCCTTCCTTCTTTAAGGATAATGCAACAACAGAAAATAGTAAGGCGAAATACCAATCTGGTGATCAAGTCATGCTAAAAAATCTTTCAGATGTTTCTAGTCAATTGGAGAATCAATATAATAAAATCGGAACTATTGAAAAGGTAGAGAAAAAATCCTCTGAACAAAAAGAGTATTTTGAATATACTGTTAGATTTTCAGCAGATACTCTTATTGATAATATTTCAGAAGATCAATTAAAGACAGCAACATCTAAGTATAAGGTTGGAGATAGCATTGAATTGTCTCCTACAACTGGACTGAATGGTTCAGGGAAAATAACATCTGTTTCTGTAAAAGAGACAGAGTCAAGCTCTCAAATTTTTTATAATGCAACCATTGATGGCATTGGTCAGGTTGTAGATATTACAGATTCAGAGATTTCGACCATTTATGACGTTCCACTGAAGACGGACAATTCTCCTGAAGAAAATTTAAAAGTTTTAAGTGATGCAACGAGTGCAGCAAGTAAGAATAACTACACTATTTTAAATTTTCCTTCTGGAGATTATAAGATTGGTACAAGTGATCCATCTAAAAATTATGTTATTTTATCTTCGAATACGGAATTTCGAGGAAATGGAGTTAATCTCATTGTTGATGGAACGATGTACTGGTTTGGTATAGCGACTGGTAGTCAAGCAACTGATGGATTGACTAATTTCACCATGCATGATATAAACATTAAAGCTAATGATTTGGTAAATGGAGATCACTTTATGGTGATGGCTAATCATGGTAACAATTGGTCAGTTTATAATAATACATTTACTTTGGTTCATAAATCAGGAAGTCATATATTTGATTTAGGAGGAGTTCAAAATGCCACTTTTGAAACCAATCAATTTATTGGCTATGCTCCTAATATTACTTCTGTGACAAGTTTGCCAGAAGATGAAGATTTACATAAATACTATGCAGAAGTTATACAATATGATGCTAGTGATAACACTGGTGGTTGGGATGCTAATTTAATTAAATCAATTGATCCAGATTATGCCACTCATAATAGTGAGAAGCAAGTTAGTAGCAATATTACTGTTACAAACAATAAATTTTTACCCTACATTGATGCTTCTGGAAAAATAGTTGCTTATAGTGGAACAATTGGTCAACATTCCTCTCAAGTTGGCTATGTCACTGTAACGAATAACACTTTTGAATCACCATTTGTGACAAGATTTTCACAATCTGAAGATCTATGGTACTTTAAACCAATCCATTTCCCAGCAGATACGGTTTCTTATATTTCAGGAAATACGATCAGTAGCTAACAAAATATAGCTTCTTGCCTTAAAAATAAAGAGATGTAGTTGATTTAAACCGCACCCTAAAAGTTAGACGAAAAAATCTAACTTTTAGGGTGTTATTTTTATAAAAAAATGAATCCTTTTGCTTCCTTTCCGAATAAATCAAATGAAAGGAAGGTTTTATGAACTTAAAAAAATCAATTTTATATTCCACAGCAATGATGCTCAGTTTAGCTAGTCAAAATGCTTTAGCTTATACTCCAAATTATTCAGATCAATCTGTCAGTCAGGTTGTATCATTTGCCTCTGATTTAGCAAATAGAGGTGTAGGAGTTGATATTGATGGACTCTATGGTATGCAGTGCGTTGATTTAGTCAATTGGATTAGTAGTAAATATTTTGGTAAGCCATTAAGAGGTAATGCCATTGATTTATTAAACTCTGCTAAGAGCCAAGGATTGACCGTTATTTATGCCTCATCAGGTCAGACACCTAAAGCAGGAGATATTTATGTATCGGACACAACACGCCTATATGGGCATCCATATGGACATACTGGCTTGGTGATCCAAGATGCCATAGGTCAATCTTTTAGAACGGTTGAACAAAATGTTGATGGGAACGCCAATGCACTTTCAGTGGGAGGACCAGCTAGATTTTTAACGAGAAATATCAGTCAACATGCGATCATAGGATGGATCCGCCTCCCCTACAAGCCGATGGCAGGAACAGCTGTTTCATCTTCAGTCCCCGTTGCCTCTAGTTCTTCAACTTCTTCAGTCAGCACAGTACCCCAGCAAGGAAAGTTTACTGTTGGCGTTGCAAAACTAAATGTTCGTGATAAACCAAGCCTGTCTGGTAACATTCTAGCAACCTACACAGCTGGTATGAGTTTAAATTTTAACGGAATAGTGGAGGCAGATGGTTACCGCTGGGCAAGTTATATTTCTTATAGTGGTGCTAAACGGTATGTCGCTATTGGTCAAATTAGTGGGGATAAACTAATAAGTTATGGTCAAATAAATTAGAAAATGACAATTAAAGTATTGATTTGTTCTTAATATTAGTGTTATAATGGTTGAAAGTTTTTTATTTAGGAGAGTCATTTTGAAAGGATACGGAAAAAAACATTTAGCCAGTAAAGCGTTTCTGACCATTCCCATGGTTTTAGCTTTTGTAGGAGGGATTCAAGCTCAGGCAGAAGACTTGGTGACCACTGAGTCTAGTCAACCAGAGGTGAGTTTAACTCAAAGTAGTGCGGCTGAGGTAAAAAGTTCTCCAGAAGCTGATGTTTTAGCTACAGCTTCCTCAGAGTCTCAAGCTACGGTTTCAACTCAGCAAGAAAGTAGTGAGACGAGCACAGAGCTTTCCTCTAATGTTAGCTCAGAAGTGACTTCAAGCACAGCCTCTTCTGCAACAGCGAGTTTAACCAGTACTTCTCAAACAGCTAGTCTTTCGCCTGAGACTAGTTCGATAAGTTCTACGCCAGTGACAGCCAGTTCAGAAAATGCAGTTTCTAGCGTTAGTACAACTGCTAGCACGACCAATTTGAAGAGTGAGTCAGCGGCGATCTCTTTGGTACAAGGTTATGCGGCAGATGTGACTAATCTTCCAGTGACTAGTGTGGCGCAAAAAGATCAAGCCTTGACCATTCAGTACAACCGTCCGATCAGTTCCGATGAAGTGATTAAGATTGCAGTCTGGTCCGATCTTAAAGGTCAGGATGACCTCAAGTGGTACACGGCAGACAAGTTAGGTGCAGCCTATGTGGAATTGAAAAATCATCGCGATTATGGTAAGTACAATATCCACACTTATGCTGATCGTAGTGGTCGCATGGTGGGCTTAAATGCGACTGAACTGACAGTGAAGATGCCAAAAATTAATTTGGGGATAACAGGAAAAAATGCTACTGGCTTTGACATTAGTATCTCCAATGTTCCTAATACAATTTCCTCAATCAAAGTTCCTGTTTGGAGCGATCACAATGGTCAGGATGATTTGGTTTGGTACACCGCTGCTAAGGAATCTAATGGGACTTATCGTGTGACGGTTGATACCAAAAATCATAAGTCAGAGACCGGTCAGTACCACATTCATGCTTATGGTCAAGCATCAGGTAGTCTTCAGTTACAAGGTTTGACTACAGCAACCTACACTGTCACACCTTCTCAAGCAGACGCTGTTAAACAACCAAGTGTGTCAGTTGTGGCAAAAGGTGAAACAGCTTTTGTTGCGACGATCACTAATGTTCCAAGCAGCATCTCTTCAGTTAAGATTCCTGTATGGACAAATCAGAACGGTCAGGATGATTTGGTTTGGTACACTGCGAACAAACAAGCTAGTGGAACTTATCAAGTAACAGTTGACACTAAAAATCATAAGTCAGAAACTGGTCAGTACCACATTCATGCTTATGGTCAAGCATCAGGTAGTCTTCAGTTACAAGGTTTGACCACGGCAACATACACTGTCACACCTTCTCAAGCAGACACTGTTAAACAACCAAGTGTGTCAGTTGTGGCCAAAGGTGAAACAGCTTTTGTTGCGACAATCACTAATGTTCCAAGCACCATCTCTTCGGTTAAAGTTCCTGTTTGGACAAATCAGAACGGTCAAGATGACTTGGTTTGGTACACCGCGAGCAAACAAGCTAGTGGAACTTATCAGGTAACAGTTGAAGCTAAAAATCATAAATCTGAAACCGGTCAGTACCACGTTCATTTTTATGGACAAGAAAGTGGTCGTAGTCAGTTAGTTGGTTTAGCTGCAAGCACTTATACGGTTCCGACACCAAAACCAAAAGAGACCATGGCAACGACATCTACGGTTAAATTAAGCACAAGCGACTACCAGAAAGAAAATGGAAAAGTAACTGTTGTCGTAGATGCGGGTACAGAAGCTTCATCGGTTAAACTTGTTCGTGTCGCAGCTTGGTCTGAAAGTAATCAATCTAACTTAAAATGGTACACTGCAACTGAGTCAAAAAATGGGCAGGTTCAGATTACTGTTGATACAGTCAATCATAAGTATATTGATGGAAACTACACGATTCATACCTATATTGATTATCAAGATGGCTCTACAAAAGGATTTAACCTAGGGAATTATATTTTAGAATCAAATAAACCTTCATCGACATCTGCTTCACAAGGGGATTATTCTGTAATCAATAAGGTAATTTACCTAGATGCGGGGCATGGAGGGAGTGACCCTGGCGCTGTATATTTTGGTCAAACGGAAAAATCTTTGAATTTACAGGTTCAAGAAAAATTAAAAACAATACTTGAGAATTCAGGTTATCAAGTTGTATTGACGCGTACAGGTGATAGTTTCTTAGATCTTTTAGATAGATCAAAAAAAGCTAATTCATCTAATTCTGATCTTTTTATTAGTATCCATTTTAACGCTTCAACAAATTCAGCGACAAATGGTGTTGAGACCTATTACTACCAATCTTATGCAGAATACCCTTCGGCTATCAATAAGGAGTTTCACAATAACAGTGAACGCCTTTCCAGAAGCAATTACCTTGCCCAAGTACTTCAGTCTGAAATAGTAGCAAATACTGGTGCTTTGAATAGAGGAGTTCAAAGAGATACTTTTGCAGTCTTACGTGAAACGACTGCTCCAGCAGTATTATTAGAGTTAGGTTATATGTCGAATGTGTCAGAAGCCAATAAAATAAAACACGAACAATATCAAAATAAGTTAGTAAATGGTATTTTTAGTGGTATTAAAAAATATTATGATTATTATGTGTAAATCTATTGGGATAGTTTTTTAAGTAATAGATGATAAAGCAAGAGAAGCCTACCAAGGTCTTCTCTTTTTTTATTGATATATCCTTCGGAAAGGCATTTTCTTTTTGACTAAAGTCTAAATATAGCTTAAAATAGATAGGAACGAAAGGAGAGTGCGATGAAAGAAAAATTACTTGAGCGTTTTTTAACCTATGTGAAGGTTAACACACGTAGTGATGAAACATCAGATACTACCCCAACTACCCAAAGTCAAGTTGATTTTGCTTTAAATGTTTTAAAACCAGAAATGGAAGCTATAGGATTACAAAATGTTCATTATTTAGAGAGTAATGGCTATATTGTAGGAACTCTTCCGGCTAACAGTACACAGTTTAAATATAAAATTGGATTTATAGCTCATATGGATACAGCTGACTTTAATGCTGATGGCGTTAATCCTCAAGTGGTTACAGATTATGATGGTGGAATTATTAATTTAGGGACATCTGACTATCGTTTGGATCCAAAAGATTTTCCTAATCTCAAAAATTATGTGGGACAAACTTTAATTACCACAGATGGAACAACTTTGCTTGGTGCAGATGATAAATCAGGGATTGCAGAAATTCTAACGGCAATGGATTATTTAATTCAGAACCCTCAGATTCAACATGGTGAGATTAGAGTTGGATTTGGTCCAGACGAAGAAATTGGTGTTGGTGCGAATAAGTTCGATGTTAAAGATTTTGATGTTGACTTTGCCTACACAGTTGATGGTGGCCCACTTGGAGAGTTACAGTATGAAACCTTTAATGCAGCAGGAGCAGACATTGTCTTTAAAGGACGTAATGTTCATCCAGGAACGGCTAAAAATCAAATGATCAATGCTCTTCAACTAGCTGTGGATTTTCATAATCTACTCCCTGAAAGTGAGCGGCCTGAAAAGACAGAGGGAAGTCAAGGCTTTTACCACCTTTTAGCTATTGAGGGAACTGTTGAGGAAGCGCATTCTAGCTACATTATAAGAGATTTTGAAGAAGATGACTTTTTATTTAAAAAATCTGAATTAGCTAGAATAGCTAAACATTTTAATGATCAGTTTGACCAAGATAGAGTGCTTTTAAAGATAGAAGATCAGTACTACAATATGAAAAAGGTGATTGAGCAAGATGTGATCTGTGTGGAAATTGCAAAAAATGTTATGGAAGGTTTAGATATCAAACCGATTATCGAGCCAATCCGAGGTGGTACTGATGGATCCAAAATTTCTTTTATGGGGATTCCGACACCAAATATCTTTGCTGGGGGTGAAAATATGCATGGTCGCTTTGAATTTGTTAGCTTAGAGACTATGGAAAAAGCAGTAGAGGTTATTATTGGTATTTCAACTTTTAAAGATTAACCTTTTTAAAACACAATAAATATGATAGAATAGAGGTTAATGGAGGTTATACCTGTGATAAAAATTTTTGGTAAAATCCGTTATCATTGGCAACCAGAGCTTTCTTGGTTGATTGTCTATTGGTCTATTACGATTACACCTATATTTTTGGGCTTATCTTTATTGTATGAGCGTGCGCGTATTCCATATCAGTTATTGATACTATTTACGTTATTTGTCATATTAGTTGGTATTGGTTTTCATCGTTACTTTATCATTGAAGATGAAGATGTCAAGATTGTGTCATTTAGTATTTTTACACCTTCTAAAATAGCGATAGCAGATATTCAGAAAATAGAAATTACAAAACATAGTTTGATGTTTGTTACAGATAAGTATCCTAAGGGCAAAATATTTTATATGAGGAAGTGGCCTAAAAAATATTTTTTAGATGCTTTAGCTGTTCATCCGAAATTTGCAGGTGAGGTGGAACTACTAGATAATTTTATTAAGCTAGATTATTTTGATCATTATCAAAAATAAAAAGCACTAATGAGAAATCAGTGCTTTTGTTGGACAGTTTTTAATAGCCAGTGTAGTGGAATCCTTATCTGGAAGCTCTAGCTGGTGTTCTTCTGAATTGGTGAATTTGACAATACCGTTATCATGATAATCAAAATCATCTGAATAAGTTTGACACAATCCACATGCGATACATTTTTCTGGAATAATTGTTACTTTCATAGTATCATTTTAATATTAAATTTTATTTTTAACAAGGGGGAAATCATGGCAAAAGAACCATGGGAAGAGGAACTTTACGAAGAGGTAGAAGGAGCAGAAGACAAACCCAAAAAAGCAAAAAGCTCAAAAGTGATTAGCACTCCTGTTTTAACAGCTTTATTGGGGATATTTTTTGCCATTGTTTTAGCTATTTTTGTAGTGGTTTTATACACTTCTAGTGGTGGTGGCAGCAAAGATGCAACAGATGGATTTTATGGAGCATCTACTTCATCAGTTGCTGCAAGTTCATCTTCTAGTGAAGCTACAAGTTCTACGACACAAGAATCTAGTACAACCGAGGAAAGTTCAGAAGCGTCTAGTACAAGTAGCAAGAAAAAGAAAAAATCATCAAGTTCATCATCAAGTTCGACAGAAGCTACTACAGAAGCGTCATCAGAGGAGTATGTTGATCCGTATGCTGATCAGGCAACAGGGGCTTACACAGCTTCATCTACAAACTCAACGGGTGCAACAATTTCTGTTAATGCTGGTGAAGGTGCTGCTTCAATTGCCGCACGAGCAGGTATTTCTTTAGAGCAACTTTATGCTCTAAACCCTAATATGATGACAGGACCTGGTGGAACATGGTATGCTAATCCAGGTGATGTGGTCAATGTCAACTAAAGATAAAGTTTGAGGTAGTCATGAAACAAATTAGAATTGCAATTGACGGTCCTGCCTCTAGTGGAAAAAGTACAGTAGCCAAGATTATTGCAAACAATCTTGGCTATACTTATTTAGATACTGGAGCAATGTACCGTTCAGCAACATATTTAGCTTTAAAAAATCATTTAACAGAAAAAGATACACCAAGTATTTTATCTCAATTAGATAAAAATCCTATTTCTTTCCAACGATCCACTACAGGTTTACAGAAAGTTTTTGTAGGAAATACAGACGTGACGGACATTATTCGTGATAATGATGTGACAAACAATGTCTCTTGGGTAGCTGCCATCTCTGAAGTTCGCGAAAAATTAGTTGAACAACAGCGACTGATTGCTAAAGATGGTGCTATTATAATGGATGGACGTGATATTGGGACCGTTGTTTTACCCGATGCGGAATTAAAAATTTTCTTGGTAGCTTCAGTGGATGAGCGAGCAGAACGTCGCTATAAAGAAAATTTAGAAAAAGGGATTACAACAGACTTAGAATCATTGAAAAAGGAAATCGCTGAACGAGATTATAAAGATAGTCATCGTAAGGTTTCTCCCTTAAAAGCAGCTGATGATGCCATTGTTTTTGATACAACAGGTATCAGTATTGAGGGTGTGGTGGAATTTATTTCAGAAAAAGCTAAAAAAATCATTGACATGCATTAAGATGTTTGGTAGAATATTCTTAATGAGAAAAGCAGAAGTGAGAACTTCTCGCCTTGCGACTAAGGTTGTCTGGCCCAACATGTCAAGATTCCTTTGGGAATATTATGTGTGCGGGCTTGATTTATCAGGTCCGCTTTCGTTTTTCTCTAAAAAAATGAAGAGGTGAAGAACATAGCTAAGAAAGATTTGTTCATTAACGACGAGATTCGCGTTCGTGAAGTTCGTCTGATTGGTCTTGAAGGTGAACAATTAGGGATTAAACCGTTGGCTGAAGCTCAAGCACTTGCAGATGATGCGAATGTCGATTTGGTTTTGATTCAACCACAGGCTAAGCCACCCGTTGCGAAAATCATGGACTATGGTAAGTTCAAGTTTGAGTATCAGAAGAAACAAAAAGAACAACGCAAAAAGCAAAGTGTTGTAACAGTTAAAGAAGTTCGTCTAAGTCCTGTTATTGATAAAGGAGACTTTGAGACAAAGCTTCGTAACGGTCGTAAGTTCCTTGAAAAAGGAAATAAAGTAAAAGTGTCTATTCGCTTTAAGGGCCGTATGATTACTCATAAAGAAATTGGAGCAAAGGTCTTGGCAGATTTTGCTGAAGCAACGCAAGATATTGCGATTATTGAGCAACGCGCTAAGATGGATGGCCGTCAAATGTTTATGCAACTTGCACCAATTCCTGACAAAAAATAATTGTCAATTGTTAACTATTATTTAAGAGGAGAAAATTAACATGCCAAAACAAAAAACACACCGCGCATCAGCTAAACGTTTCAAACGTACAGGTTCAGGTGGATTGAAACGCTTCCGCGCTTATACTTCACACCGTTTCCACGGTAAAACTAAGAAACAACGTCGTCATCTTCGCAAAGCTTCAATGGTAAGTGCAGGAGATTTCAAACGTATTAAATCAATGCTTACTCGTCTTCGTTAAGAAGTCCGTTGGATTGATATTGGTTAGACTATTAGAACAGAATTATTTGGAGGAAAATATAAATGGCACGTGTTAAAGGTGGCGTTGTATCACGCAAACGTCGTAAACGTATTCTAAAACTTGCAAAAGGTTACTATGGAGCTAAACATATCTTGTTCCGCACAGCGAAAGAACAAGTAATGAACTCATACTACTATGCATACCGCGATCGTCGTCAGAAAAAGCGTGATTTCCGTAAATTGTGGATCACTCGTATCAATGCGGCTGCTCGTATGAACGGTTTGTCATACTCACAATTGATGCACGGTTTGAAATTAGCTGAAATTGAAGTAAACCGTAAAATGCTTGCTGATTTAGCAGTTAACGACGCTGCAGCTTTCACAGCTCTTGCAGATGCTGCTAAGGCTAAATTAGCTAAGTAATGAATTAAATAGAGTTTAGAATAAAACGTCTGGACTAAAAAAAGCAATGGTTTTTAACACTGTTGCTTTTTCTTTTTGACATGTAGATGACCTTTATAACATTTATTATAGTTCTTGTTAGATTGAAGAAGGAAAGAAGTAAAACAGGTGGATTGAAACGTGCTGAATAAAGCCAACTAAAAAAGTCGTTCTTTTTAAGTTAAGAACGACTTTTTTTAGTTAGAGATAGTTTTACTCTTGATTATTAGTGCTAGATGATTCAGATGTAGAGCTGGAGCTAACTTCTGAATCATTTTTATGTAATTCTAGATAACTCGGTGCTTTGAATAAGTTTTGTGTTGACTTATTACCATTTTGACTATAAAGACTAGTTGATTGATCTCCTTTTTCCTTTTCTATTTGTTTGAGAGCTTTTAGGGAGTCAGAATAAGAAATTTTACTTGAATCTAATATCCCTAAGCCACTCTCTGTATAAAATCTAAGGAGGTCTCCAGTCTGTATTTCATCACTGATAGAAAGTTGTTTAGCAGCAGCTTCTTTGTAGGTTTGTAGTTCAGCAGAAGTTGTTTCATCGGGGTTGGTGATTTCAACTCTTGTTTCAGTATTATAAACACGACCACTGTAAACAGTGTATTTTGGTGTAACATAGTTTCCTGATGTTCTGAAGGCAACTATTTGGCTATTATCAGGAGATAGTAAATCTTGTCCTAATTGAATAAAGTTTTTCGAGTCAATTCCTAAGACATGCTCAAGAGTAGGGAGGGCATCAATTTCTCCTCCAAAAGTGTTACTAACAAATCCTTTTGTCATCCCAGGGACATGAATCATATATGGAACTCGTTGGAGCATCACATTATCATAGTCTGTCCAAGTTTCAGGATCTTTTCCTAGTAACTCTGCTAAAGCAGTATTGCGAGAATTGGAAATCCCATAGTGATCTCCATACATCACAATAATAGAATTCTCGTACAATCCACTAGATTTTAGATAATCAAAGAAAGCCTTAAGAGAGCTATCAAGGTAGTTAGCAGTAGCAAAATAACCGTTGATGGTTTCATCATTTGTTTGTGCTAATGGGAATCCAACATCATCTCCTGAAAGGTTTTGATAAGGATAATGATTAGATACTGTAATGAATTTTGTATAAAAAGGTTGTTGTAGATGTTCGAGGTATTTAATAGAATCTGCAAACATAACCTTATCATTTAGCCCATATTGGAAAGAATTTTCTTTGGTTAAGGTTGACATATAAGACTGATCAAAGAAATAATTATAGCCAAATTTTTTATAAGTATTGTTTCGATTCCAAAATGAACCACTGTTTCCATGGAAAACTGCACTAGTGTATCCACCAGTTTCAGATAAAATAAATGGTGCAGCTTGCTGGGTGTTTTGGGCACCGTATTGAACGAAAAATGAGCCTTGATTCAACCCAAAAAGTGATGTTTCCATTAAGGTCTCAGCATCAGATGTCTTGCCAGCTTTTACTTGATGGAAAAAGTTTGAGAAAGAAAATGTCTCATTAGAATGATAGAGAGAGTTGATAAAAGGGGTAACCTCATACTCTTTTTCATCTACTTTGAGCTTATAATCAATTAGAAATTGTTGGAAGCTTTCTAGGTGAATAACAATGACATTTTTCCCTTTTCCAATGCCAAAGTAGTCAGAGTTAGGACTAGCATAATGGCTAGCAACATATTCTTTAACAGGTTCTATTTCAGAAGGATCAGCTTCGGAACGAACCTTATGTGTTTTGTAAGTTTGGTTACCATCATATCCTAGAAATGCAGGTAGCCCAAGTGCTCGTACAACATAAGTATTTGAAAAACCTCTGCTTAGTAACTCTGGGCGATCAATTTCTGCCAAGAACAGATTGATTGAAAAAAGTAACGCAGACAAGGCAGTAACGGCAAAACTTGCTCGTTTATTAACAGGTTTAGTATCAAAGGTTACTTTTTTTCGATTATACAAGTAAATGAGAATAATAACATCTAGGATATAGATTAAATCCCAAGGTCTAAGTAGATTAATAGCAGAATCTCCTAAACCAGCTGAAACTTTACTTGAAGCTAGGGCAGCCGTAATCGTAATAAAATCAGAAAACTCTCTGTAATAAAGTGCATTTGCGATTAACAGTATATTTAGGAGAGCGTATAAGAAGAAGCTTAAAATATAAAATACTTTAGTATTTTTTACATATAAAGCTAGTCCTAAAAATAGTAAACTAAGAGGGATGGGGTTGATAATGGTCAAAAATAGTTGATAAATATTATCAAGGTCTAAGTTAAAATCAATATTATAAGCCCACATACTTTTTAGCCAATAAAAGAATAAGAGCGATAGTATAAAGCCAAAGCGAGTGCTCATAATTTGATAAAAATGGTTTATTATCTTTTTCACTGAGTAACGTCCTTTTAGAAAATTTCCTAAATTAAAATCTCGTCTATGATTATAACATAAAAATATAGTGAGGAGTGGATAGAAGAGTTAATTTGCTATGAAAAGTCTGACAATATTATGGTATAATAGAAAATATGAAAAAACTTGTTGTAGGTCATTTGGCTGAAAGAAACCTGAAATCAGGCATTCAGCTATTAGATGGTAAATGTTATCCAAATCTTTCTTTCGACAATGAAGTAGTCGCACTGTATTCTGAAAAAGGACATCTTTTAGGTTCAGCTTATCTTTCTAAGCAAAATAAAGGAGTGGGCTGGTTTATTAATAAAAATAAAGTTGATTTAAATCAAGCCTACTTTGAGGAGTTATTTCGTCGGGCCAAAGAAAAGCGAAAAAGCTATAGTCATTCAGATTTAACAACTGCCTATCGTGTCTTTAACCAGGATGGAGATGATTTTGGTGGTATAAGTATTGATTTATATAACGATTATGCTCTATTTTCTTGGTACAACCCTTATGTTTATCAATTGCGAGAGATAATCTGTAAAGCTTTTCAAAATATTTTTCCAGAAGTCAGTGGAGCCTATGAGAAAATTCGTTTTAAGGGATTAGATTATGAGTCTGCCCATCTTTTTGGACAAGAAAGTCCGCAAACTTTTACGGTTTTAGAAAATGGTGTAGCTTATAGTGTTTTTCTTAATGATGGGCTGATGACAGGGATTTTTCTTGATCAACATGATGTGAGAGCTAGTTTAGTGGACGGTTTAGCACAGTCACAGTCAGTTCTCAATATGTTCTCTTATACAGCAGCTTTTTCAGTAGCAGCAGCCATGGGGGGAGCGACTAAAACAACTTCAGTTGATTTGGCAAAGCGATCACGAGAACTTTCTGAAGCACATTTTTTAGCCAATGGGTTATCTACTGATCAGCACCAATTTGTTGTGATGGATGTTTTTGAATATTTTAAGTACGCAAAGCGAAAAGGGTTGTGTTTTGATATGATTGTTATCGATCCTCCTAGTTTTGCTCGTAACAAAAAGCAGACATTCTCGGTAGTGAAAGATTACCATAAGTTAATTACGCAGGCAGTGGAAATTTTATCGCCTAAAGGGACGATTATTGCTTCTACAAACGCTTCAAATATGACTGTCGAACAATTTAAAAAACAATTGGATAAAGGATTTGGTCAGACCAAACACCGATATCACTCTTTAAATCAGTTGCCAGCTGATTTCACCTATAATAAAAATGATGAAAGTAGTAATTATTTAAAAGTATTTACGATTAAGGTTGATGTATGAGAATAGTAGTACCGGTAATGCCTAGAAGTTTAGATGAGGCTAACCAGATTGATGTCACAAAATTCGATGGTGTAGATATTATTGAATGGCGGGCAGATGTGTTATCAAAAGATGATATTTTACATGTTGCACCAGCTATTTTTGAAAAATTTGTTGGTTTTGAAATTATTTTTACTTTGCGTACCAATAAGGAAGGTGGAAATATTGTTTTGTCAGATGACGAATACATTTCCATCATAAAGGATATTAATGCCCTATATCAGCCAGAATATATTGATTTTGAATATTTTTCATACCGTAATGTCTTTGATAAGATGTTGGAATTTCCAAATCTAATTTTGTCTTATCATAATTTTGTTGAAACACCAGAAAATTTAATGGAAGTTTTTTCAGAGCTGACTGCAGTTAGCCCTCGTGTGGTTAAAATTGCTGTGATGCCTAAAAATGAACAAGATGTTCTAGACCTTATGAATTATACACGTGGCTTTAAGACATTGAATCCTGAACAAACCTATGTCACCATGTCTATGGGGAAACTAGGTCAACTAACTCGGATGTCGGGAACTTTGACGGGCAGTGATTGGACATTTGCCAGCCTAGATGAGGCATCTGCTCCAGGGCAAATTTCTCTTTCTAATATGAAAAAAATTAAGGAGATTTTAGATGAAAATTGATGGACATACGCGATTAGCTGCGGTTGTTGCAAGACCGATTAAACATTCTATCTCACCTTTTATCCATAACACAGCTTTTGACGAAACCGGTGTTAATGGTGTTTATGTTGCTTGGGATATTCCGGAAGAGGAGCTAGAAGTCACGATAGCTAATGTCAAACGTTATGATATGTTTGGGGTTAATATTTCAATGCCCTACAAGCAAGCTGTCATTCCTTATCTGGATGAATTGACGGATGCGGCTGAGCTTATTGGAGCGGTTAATACAGTTGTTAATCGTGAAGGAAAACTTTATGGCTATAATACAGATGGGCTTGGATTTTTTAAGAGTTTAGCAACATTTGCTGATTTTTCTGTTGAGGGAAAAGTGATGACCATTCTTGGAGGTGGTGGTGCAGCGACTGCTATCATTGCTCAAGCTGCTCTTAACGGTGCTCAAAAGATAACCATTTTCAATCAAAGTCAGTTTTTGGATGAAACTCGTGAGCGTGCCCAGCTTTTTACAGATAAAACAGGTGTTACGATTGAGGTTTTACCGATTGAAGAGCAAACTTTGATTCAAGAAAAAGCAGATGCCTCAGATCTTTTAGTTAATGCGACAAGTGTCGGTATGGACGGTCAATCAATGGTAGTGTCAGAAGAGATGCAATTTCACACGAATCTTTTGGTTGCAGATGTCATTTACCAACCCTTTGAAACACCTTTTTTAGCCTTAGCGAAGTCCCAAGGGCGTCAAACTATCAATGGGTTAGGAATGTTATTATTTCAAGCGGCCGCAGCCTTTGAATTATGGACTGGACAAGAAATGCCAACAGACAAAATTTGGGCAGCTTTAGAAGAACAATATAAAAGAAATTAAAAAGGAAGGAAGTACTATGATGAAAGTAAGAGTTGATCTTCCTCATAATCCTTATGATATTATTGTAGAACGTGGTTCCTTGGCAAAGTCAGGTCAGTGGGCAGCGCAGTTATGGAAACCTCAAAAGGTCGTTATTATTACGGATAATCATGTAGGCAGTTTATATGCTGAAAAAGTAAAGCTAAGTTTTGAAGATGCAGGATTTGAAGTAGCTGTCTTTGACTTTTTAGAAGGTGAGGCACAGAAAAATCTAACCACTGTCAACAAAGCTTATGATTTTTTGTTTAAAAATGGTATGACTCGTAGTGATGGGATTGTGGCACTTGGTGGAGGTGTTGTTGGAGACTTAGCTGGTTTTGTCGCATCGACCTATATGCGAGGGATTCATTTTTTACAAATTCCTACTAGTTTGACAGCACAAGTGGACAGTTCTATTGGTGGTAAAACAGGTGTTAACACTCCTAATGCAAAAAATTCTGTGGGAACTTTTACTCAGCCTGATGGGGTTTTAATAGATCCAAATACTTTAAATACTCTTGGAAAAAGAGAACTCATCGAAGGAATGGGAGAAGTTGTCAAATATGGATTAATTGATGATTTAGAACTCTGGGAAGAGTTACAAAGTATGGATGGATCTATTGAAGGAATCTTGGAACACGCTGAAAGTATCATTTATCATTCCTGTCAAGTGAAGCGCAAGGTTGTAGTAGAAGATGAATTAGACAATGGTACGCGTCTTTACCTCAACTTCGGGCATACGATTGGTCATGCAATTGAAACAACAGCAGGTTATGGTAAAGTCATGCATGGTGAAGCAGTTGCCATTGGTATGGTTCAGATATCCCGTGTTGCAGAGAAAAAGGGATTGATGCCAGTAGGGATAACGGATGAGATTACCCAAATGTGTGCTAAGTTTGGCTTGCCAACAGATTATGAGCCGTGGGATAGAGAGAAATTATATCAGGCTTTGACGCATGATAAAAAAGCACGTGGAAAATCAATTAAGACGGTCATTGTTCCAGAACTTGGTCAAGCAGCCATTAACCAAATTCCACTTGAAGAAATGAGAGAATATTTGGAGAAATAAATGAGATATTTTACAGCAGGTGAATCACATGGTCCTCGTTTGACCGCTATTATTGAAGGGGTGCCAGCGGGTCTTCCTCTAACAGCTGAGTATATCAATGCTGAACTAAAACGTCGCCAAGGTGGTTACGGACGTGGTGGACGTATGAAGATTGAGTCAGATCAAGTCGAAATCACATCAGGTGTTCGTCATGGTTTAACAATGGGCAGTCCGATTACGTTAAATGTCACAAACCGTGACTTTAAAAATTGGACAGAGATTATGTCAGCAGCAGATATTGAAGAAAAGAAGAAATCTATTCGTAAGTTAACGAAACCTCGCCCGGGGCACGCGGATCTTGTTGGGGGGATGAAATACCGATTTTCAGACCTTAGAAATAGCTTAGAGCGCTCTAGTGCGCGCGAAACCACTATGCGTGTCGCAGTAGGGGCAGTGGCTAAGCGTTTGTTAGAAGAGCTTGGAATGGAAGTTGCTAGCCATGTTGTTGTTTTTGGTGGCATTGAAATTGACGTTCCAGATAATCTAACTGTTTCTGAGATCAAAGCATTGGCCAGAAAATCGGAAGTTTCTATTGTTAATCAAGAACGTGAACAGGAAATTAAGGATTATATTGATCGTATCAAAAAAGAAGGTAACACCATTGGTGGTGTCATTGAGACGGTTGTTGGTGGTGTTCCTGTTGGTTTAGGCTCTTATGTTCAATGGGATCGTAAATTAGATGCCAAGTTAGCCCAAGGTGTTGTGTCTATCAATGCTTTTAAAGGTGTTGAATTTGGTGTAGGATTTAAAGCGGGTTACCGTCCAGGATCTGAGGTTATGGATGAGATTGTTTGGTCTGAAGAAACAGGTTATACACGTACTTCTAATAATTTAGGTGGTTTTGAAGGCGGTATGACGAATGGTCAACCTATTGTTGTGAGAGGCGTGATGAAGCCTATTCCAACTCTTTACAAGCCTCTGATGAGTGTAGATATTGAGACACATGAGCCGTACAAAGCGAGCGTAGAACGTTCTGATCCAACAGCTGTTCCAGCAGCAGGAGTAGTGATGGAGAATGTTGTAGCAACAGTGTTGGCGACAGAGATTTTGGATAAGTTTTCATCAGATAATCTTGAAGAGTTAAAAGATGCAGTAGCGCGTCACAATGCTTATGTTAAAGGGTTCTAGTGGATGAAAGTTTAATATTAAGCGTTGAATGAGCTAATTGGAGTAAAAATGGAAGAAAAAATTATTTATATAGCAGGCTTAGGTTTGATTGGTGGTTCGATGGCTTTAGGGATAAAACGAGCTCACCCCAATTATAAAATCCTCGGCTATAATCGCTCCAGTGAGTCTCGTGATATTGCACTAGAGCGAGGGATTATTGATGAGGCGACGGATGATTTTGCTTCATTTGCTCCCAGGGCTGATGTGATTATTTTAGCGGTCCCTATCAAACAGACGATTGCTTTTATTAAAATGTTAGCCGAGCTAGATTTAAAATCAAATGTTATCATTACAGATGCTGGATCAACTAAGCTTGACATCGTTACAGCAGCTGATCACTATCTAAAAGGGCGTCCTGTTCAATTTGTGGGAAGTCACCCTATGGCTGGTAGTCATAAATCAGGTGTAATAGCCTCAGATGTCACCCTTTTTGAAAACGCTTATTATATCTTTACCCCCTCAAAAATGACACAACCTGATACTATTGCTAACTTAAAAGAGGTTTTGTCTGGGTTGCAGGCGCGTTTTGTAGAGATTGATCCTAAAGAGCATGATAATGTGACTAGTCAAATTAGTCATTTTCCCCATATCATTGCTTCGAGTTTGATGGAGCAAGCAGGTGATTATGCAAAACTCCATCAAATGACTAATCACTTTGCTGCAGGGGGATTCCGTGATATGACACGGATTGCAGAAAGCGAACCAAGCATGTGGACAAGCATTTTGTTGACTAATAAGGCTGCTGTGCTTGATCGTATTGAGGATTTTAAAGAACGCTTAGATAAAGTTGCGTCATTAATTGAAAAAGGTGACGAAGAGGGAATATGGTCATTTTTTGACCATGGTCGAAAAACTAGAAAAGAAATGGAAATCCATAAACGTGGGGGAGTTGATAGCTCTTATGACCTTTTTGTTGATGTTCCAGATGAAGAAGATGTCATTTTGCATATTTTAGAACTCTTGAGGGGAACTTCTCTGGTTAATGTTCATATCAATGAAGAGAATAGAGAAGACATCCACGGCATACTTCAAATTTCATTTAAGAATGAAAAAGATTTGAAACATGCACAAAAAGTGATTACAGAAAACACGTCTTATCGTGTAACAATTTAAAGGAGAAATAGTATGTCAACGAATGTCTATGATTTAGCAAATGAATTAGAGCGTGGTATCCGTCTATTACCAGAATATAAGGCGGTAGAAGAAGCAAAACAACAAATTGAAGCTGATTCAGCTGCTCAGAGCTTGTGGTCAGACTTTGTAGCCATGCAAGAAAAAATGCAAGGGTTGATGCAAACAGGACAAATGCCTAGCCAAGAAGATCAGACAGCTATGATGGAGTTGGGACAACAAATTGAAGCTAATTCAATTTTGAAAAATTATTTCGATCAACAGCAACGCTTGTCCGTTTACATAGCAGATATTGAAAAAATTGTATTTGCTCCATTGCAAGAACTTGTTAAATAAGAGAGAAAGGAGTTGGATAATAGGTCTCAACTCCTTTTATTGTAAACCTAAAAAAATTCTTCATAAAATACTAAAAAACAAGAGAAATTAAGATAAAATGCCTTGTTTTATGATAGAATAGTTATAATTATAGATTTTGGAGTGTATGAGATGAAGTTAAAGACGAATGCAAGACAACTGAAAGGAACAATTCGTGTTCCTGGAGATAAATCCATTAGCCATAGATCAATCATGTTTGGTAGTCTAGCTAAAGGTGTGACGACTGTTCGTGATATTCTACGTGGTGAGGATGTCCTTTCAACCATGCAAGTCTTTCGTGATTTAGGTGTAATAATTGAGGATGATGGTGAGATTGTCAAGGTTCATGGAGTTGGGTTTGACGGTTTAAAAGCTCCTAAAAATGCCTTAGACATGGGAAATTCAGGAACGTCTATTCGCTTGATTTCAGGTGTTTTAGCGGGACAAGATTTTGAAGCAAAGATGTTTGGAGATGATAGTTTATCCAAACGTCCAATGGATCGAGTGACTATCCCTTTATCTCAGATGGGAGCAACAATCTCAGGGCAAACCGAACGTGATTTACCCCCTTTGCAGATTCGTGGAAGTAAAACCCTAAAACCAATTCACTACCATTTGCCTGTTGCTTCTGCTCAAGTGAAGTCAGCCTTGATTTTTGCAGCTCTACAAGCTGAGGGAGAGAGTGTTATCATTGAAAAAGAAAAAACGCGTAATCATACTGAAGACATGATTGTTCAGTTTGGCGGAGAGATTTCTGTCAATGATAAAGAGATTCGTATTTCAGGGGGACAAGAATTTGTTGGACAAGATGTCACTGTTCCTGGAGATATTTCCTCAGCAGCCTTTTGGTTAGTGGCGGGACTTATTGTTCCAAATTCTAAAGTTGTTTTGGAAAATGTTGGGATTAATGAAACTCGTACAGGTATCATTGATGTGATTAAGAGTATGAATGGTAATATCACACTTTCGCAAGTTGATGAGGTTGCAAAATCAGCGACAATTACGGTTGAAACTTCTGATCTAGTTGGGACTGAAATTGCAGGTGATATTATTCCTCGCCTCATTGATGAGTTACCAATTATCACACTATTGGCTACTCAAGCTAAGGGAACAACTGTTATCCGTGATGCAGAAGAGTTAAAAGTTAAAGAAACAGACCGTATCCAAGTAGTTGCAGATGCCTTGAATGCTATGGGAGCAAATATTACACCTACTGAGGATGGCATGATTATTGAGGGAAGAACAGCCCTTCATGGTGCAACAATCAATACTTATGGAGATCACCGTATTGGGATGATGGCTGCTATTGCTGGTCTGTTGGTTAAAGATGGAGATGTTGTTCTTGAACGTGCGGAGGCGATTAACACAAGCTACCCGATGTTCTTTGATCATATGGAGGCATTGCTCAATGGCTAAAATTTTAATCGGATTTATGGGGGCAGGAAAAACCACAATTGCTCAGTTATTAGACCCTAATTATGTTGATATGGATGCTATCATCACTGAACGTATTGGGATGCCGATTGCAGATTTTTTTGCAAAAGAAGGAGAAGCAGCTTTTAGAAAGATTGAATCGGAAGTATTAGAAGAGCTTTTGAAAACCAATCAAGTTGTGTCAACTGGTGGTGGAGTTGTTGAAAGTGAACATAATCGTCGCTTGTTAGCTGCTAATGCGGATACCATTTATCTAAAAGCAGATTTAGAAACAGTGCGCCAGCGTATTCAAGCAGATACAAAAAATATTCGACCGCTTTTTGTTAACAATACCAAAGAGGCTTTTCAAGCTTTATTTGACCGTCGTCAAGCCTTGTATGAAGAAGCTGCTAGCCGAGTTATTCTTGTATCTGGAAAAACACCTGCTGAAATTGTAGAGGAAATTGGATGAAGATAGCCTATTTGGGTCCAAGTGGCTCTTTTACACACAATGTTGCTTTAAAAACTTTTCCCAAAGAAGAGTTAATCCCATTTTCAAACATTACTGAAGTGATTAAGGCTTATGAAAGTCATCAGGTGACCTATGCCATTGTTCCAGTTGAAAACTCTATTGAGGGATCTGTTCATGAAACTTTGGATTATTTATTTCATCAAGCTAAAATTCATGCAGTGGCTGAAATTATTCAGCATATTAAGCAACAATTAATGGTTAAAAATGATGGAGAGCATATTGAAAAAATATTTTCTCATCCTCAAGCCATTGCTCAAGGGAAAAAGTACATCACAAAGCACTATCCAGAGGCAAAGATTGAAATCACAGCTAGTACGGCCTATGCTGCTCGATATGTTTCGGAACATCCTAAGGAAGCTTTTGCAGCAATCGCTCCAGAAGCTGCAGCTAAAGAATATGGTTTGACTATTATTGCAAATGATATTCAGGAGATGGAAGAAAACTTTACGAGATTTTGGGTTTTGGGAGAGCAAAAGCCTGAGATTCAACTAAAAAAAATAGATCGTAAACTTTCTTTAGCATTAACTCTTCCAGATAATTTACCTGGTGCACTTTATAAGGCTCTATCTACGTTTGCTTGGCGAGGAATTGATTTGACAAAAATTGAGAGTCGCCCTTTAAAGACAACTCTAGGGGAATATTTCTTTATTATTGATTTAGATAATGAAAACAATCAGTTGGTTGACTTTGCTCTAGAGGAGTTAGCTGTAATCGGAATTTCCTATAAAATTTTAGGTGATTATCCTGTTTTTCAATTATAATTATCGAATATTAGAATGAAACGTAAAAATAAGAAAGACCAGTGAGAAATGTCCAATCTAAATCATCATGAACGACTTAGGTTTAACTATTTATTGGCTAATATCAGCTATTTGACACCTAGGGAAAAAGAGGAATTTGACTATCTAAATAGAAAAAGACAGGGATTGCCCATTTCTGAAACTCAAGCCTCGCCTCAGCATACACCATACAAGGAAACTAGTGTCATTCCACCACATTCTAAAGACACTCCTTCTTCAAGACCTGTTTCTCCTAAAAAACAAGCTAAAAAAAGACTAACACCAAAAAAGACAGGGAAAAAAAAGAAATTAAAACATTTCTTTTATGGTTTCTTACTTTTTCTTCTTACCGTCATTTCCATTATGATTTTTCTCTTTTTTAAAGGAAGAAATGATGCTCAACAAGAAGCTGAAGCTAATCATAAGGCTGCGGTTGTTGAAGTTTTTAATGGAGAAGAGACCAGTGATGGCACCAATATTTTAATTATGGGAACTGATAAGCGAGTGACTGAGCAGTCAACAGATGCTAGAGCAGATACTATTATGGTTGTTAATATTGGAAATAAAGATGGCAAGATAAAAATGGTTAGCTTTATGCGAGATATCTTGGTCAATATTGAAGGTGTCAGTGCGGATGATTATACTGTTGACAATAAACTGAATACGGCTTTTAATATTGGGGAACAAAATGATAACCAAGGTGCAGAATTGTTACGAGAAACTTTAAAGCGTAATTTTGATATTGATATTAAATATTATGCTATGGTTGATTTTGAAACCTTTGCAGAAGCTATTGATGCTCTATTTCCAAATGGTGTCAAAATTGATGCACAATTTGCCACTGTAGATGGAGAAGAAGTGGATAAGGTCGAGGTGCCTGATGATCTTAATATGAAGGATGGTGTAGTTCCTAATCAAACTATCAAAGTTGGAACACAGTACATGGATGGACGCACTTTACTGAATTATGCTCGTTTTAGAAAAGACGATGAGGGTGATTTTGGTCGGACGAAGCGTCAACAACAAGTCATGCAAGCTGTTATGACACAGTTAAAAAATCCAACAAAACTATTTACAGGCTCAACGGCTTTGGGAACGATTTTTGCCTTAACGTCAACGAATGTTCCTTATTCTTTCATTGTACAAAATGGTCTTTCTGTTATTTCAAGTGGTCAAAAAGGAATCGAGCGGACGACAATTCCAGAAAATGGTGATTGGGAAGATGCTTACGATATTTATGGAGGTCAAGGTCTGTTGATTGATTTTGATAGTTATCAAAAGGAATTAGCTGACTTGGGATTTCGTTAGATAAAAAACTCTAAACTTCTATGTGAATAGAAGTTTAGAGTTTTTTTATTATCTCATTTATTTTTATTTATTTATTTATTATAGAAGAATGAAGTATTTTTAGGGATTTTTGTCTAAAAAACTTGAAAACATTATAGGTAAGGAAACAAATGATAGTAATGACAAGAAGGAGTTCTACTGTATAAAGTATAAGTATGGCTTGGTGATAGTTAAAGAGAGGAAAACTTGCTTTCAAAGCGCCTATGCTGCTAACAAGAGGAAAACTGAAAGCAGCAAAAATAGGGGAAAATGTGTTCCTTATTTGTTTGAAAAAGATAACTAGTGCAAATAGATAGAGGAGTTGAGAAAACAGGAGTACCCCTAAAATCAACGGATGATTTGCTGCTGGGAAAAGTTTTAGATAAGCTGTTAACAGTAGGGAGAGAGGAGCTGCGTATATGGCTAATAAAGGTTTTTCTGTTAAGGACAGAGGATTTTTAATCTGCCTGTAAGTGATGGTGACAAATAGAATGAGCCAAGCTAGACTGGAAACCATTAAAATTGGCAAATGGAGCAACTCTAAAGTGTTACTAGGACTAGTGGGGATACTAATCGCTAAACCAACATAGAGAACAAACCAACTAGGATAAATCTGATCAAGATTTTTTTGGGAAATAAAGTGATCACTAAACCAGACGATATAAATCAGATAGCTGATAAGAACTAAACCCCATAAGCCTATCTTTAATCTTTGTTCAAAAGGTAGAGCAGTTATGAACACAAAGAGGCTCATAAAAAAGCTGGCAAAACTAGAGGCAACAACAGGATTTTCAAATTCCGTTAGTAATGTTTTTGCAGTTAATAGAAGTCGGCCAGTGATGAGACTTAGAAGCAGTGTGGCTAAAAGATAGACTATACCTGATAGTTTAGGAAAGTCACTAAGTAAATTAGCCAGACTAAATAGTGCTAGCATTAGGCTGGTAATGGCAAGTGGAACATTTGATAGGAATGCTGTCATAAGCCGTCTCACTTACTTTACGCTTTAGCTAAGATATGGCGAAGTTGCACGGCGCTTGGTGTGACAATTGGTAAAAAGACTCCTTCGTTCCAACGACGGATAAAACTGGAAGACGATTGCTTAAAGTACCCTTGTCCTCCGCTGGCTTGTAGCTCTAGGAGCAGGCTTGCTGCAACAACATCGACGATATCAATACGTAGTTGAAAGAGTTCTTTAGGGTGTTGGATAAAGTAATTGTCACGTTTCAATCCTTGGAATAGGTCGCCTTGAATCGCTTCTAATTGTGCTAGGGTCGTTTGATAGTCATTTTTTAGAACGCTTCGGTTGCTATTCAGACTATTTTGGACTTCTGATAGTGAGCGTTTAGCGAGACCAAGTGCTAGCCCAAATTGAAAACCTAGAAAACTTGGTCGTGTTTGCGCAATATAATCAGGAGCATCTGTAGACAAGACCCAGTTCTTATCTAGTTTGACATGGTTGAAGCTAAGGGCAGCTGTATTAGCACCTTGTAGGGAGACAAACTCTAAATCAGGCGAACGGGTGAGGTCTTCGGCAGTAGATGGGATGACTAAAATCCAAGGCTTGCGATTATCCTTAAAACCAGCCGCAAAAACAGCTAGAAAACGATCTGAACGCAGGTTAGTAACCCAAGGCAGGCGACCATCAAGGTAGAAATCATCTCCTTCTTGGCTAATGGTGACATTCAATTCCTCAATGTTAGACAGGTATTTGACAGCATTTGATAAACCCGTTCCCCCAGCGATGTCTCCATCGAGTAGGTCTTTTAGCCAGGTTTGACGTGGATAAGGATTGGGACTGGTAAGAATATATTCAATGAAGGTACGATGTCCCCAGGAGATAAAAGCAGCTGTGAGAGAATGTTCAGCTAGCTCAGATAGAAGGTCAATAACATCTGTTTTATCGCCACCAAGTCCACCGAGTTCTTTAGGAACTCCGATTTTAAACACATTAAACTGAGCAATTTTTTTGAGTAATTGATCTGCGAGTTCTCCTGACTCTTGATCCAGTTGGTCTGCATGTTGGTCTAACCAAGTGATAAATTCGGTTGAAAAATAAGTCATAGGCAGGTTTTCTCCTTCATTATTTAGCGTAAGCTGCTAGCTCGGGATTGATTGGTGTTTGGGCTAAATTGTTAGCATAGTTACAGAGAGTGGCTAGACTGACACCTAAAATGACGTCAAGGGCATTTTGGTCCGTAAAGCCTGCATCAAGGAAGTCCTTATAAGCCTCATCTCCAACAGCACCTTTGGTGTTAATCACAGCAATGGTGAATTTTGCTAAGGTATCTAATCTTTGATCATCTTCAATTGGTGTGGCATTGCGGAGTGCTTCAAGAAGATTTGGTGGCATTTGGATTTGCTTGATGGAAAAAGCTGTGTGCCCTGCTACACAGAAGGCACAACCGTTAGTTACAGCGGCAGTAATTTGAACAACCTCGCGCTCGGTTGGTGTCAGAGAGTTGCGTCGATTGATTGCACCTACTGTACGATAAGTTTCTAAAGCAGTAGGGGCATTAGCTAGTAGTCCAATTAAGTTTGGAATATAGCCACCGTTATCTTTTTCAACCGTTCTTAGCGTATCTTTAACCTCATCGGGTGCAGTCTCAATCGTATGTATTGTTAAATTTGGCATATCGTTCTCCTTAAAAAGTAATTACTAATAGGATATCAGTTACGGAATTATTTGGATAATCTTTATTTTTTATGATAGACCATAAATTTTAGTTATATATGCTATAATAGAGAGCAGTGAATGATTCTTGTAGAAGAAAACTAAGGGGGAAGAATGTTAGTTAAAAATAGTATTGTTGAGGTTGATATTATTGATTTAAGCCATGAAGGAGCTGGAGTAGCTAAGGTTGATGGTTTAGTCTTTTTTATTGACAATGCACTTCCAGGGGAACGTATTCGTATGCGGGTGCTCAAGCTCAATAAGAAAATGGGGTACGGTAAGGTTGAGGAATACTTGTCTTATTCAGAGCATCGTAATCAAAATGTTGATTTGGCATACTTGAGATCTGGTATTGCAGATCTAGGGCATCTGACCTATGGTGCCCAGCTTGACTTTAAAACTAAGCAGGTTAAAGATAGTTTGTATAAGATTGCAGGAATTTCAGCTATTGATATTCCTAAAACGTTAGGAATGAAAGCACCTCTTGCTTATCGTAATAAAGCTGCGGTACCTGTGCGTCGTGTTAAGGGTCAGTTGGAAACAGGCTTCTTCCGTAAAAATTCGCATGACTTGATCCCTATTGAAGACTTCTATATTCAGGACAAGGAAATTGACCGCTTGATTTTAGCGACACGAGATTTGTTGCGTCGTTTTGACCTTAAGCCTTACGATGAAAAGGAGCAGACAGGCTTGATTCGTAATATTGTGGTTCGTCGTGGCCATTATTCAGGGCATCTCATGTTGGTCTTAGTAACGACGCGTCCTAAAATTTTCCGTATTGAGCAAGTCATTGAGCAGTTAGTGAAAGACTTTCCTAACTTAGTGTCAGTCATTCAGAATATCAATGATAAAAATACTAATGCGATTTTTGGAAAAGACTTTAAAACACTTTATGGTCAGGATACCATCACTGATAGCATGTTAGGAAATAGTTACGCTATTTCAGCTCAATCCTTTTATCAAGTTAATACCGAAATGGCTGAGCAACTCTATCAAGTAGCTATTGATTTTTCAGATTTGGCATCAGATAGTGTGGTGATTGATGCTTACTCAGGTATTGGGACAATTGGTCTTTCATTTGCTAAAAAGGTAAAGGCAGTTTACGGAGTTGAAGTGGTCGCTTCCGCTGTTCAAGATGCTAAGGAAAATGCTAAGCGTAACGGTATCACAAATGCCAACTACGTCTGTGCGACAGCAGAAGATGCCATGAAGGAGTGGAGTCAGAAAGGTATCAAACCCGATGTTATCTTAGTCGATCCCCCGAGAAAAGGCTTGACCGAAAGTTTTATCACATCAAGTGTTGCCATGCAACCAGAGAAAATTACCTACATCTCATGTAACGTTGCTACCATGGCGCGTGACATCAAGCGCTATGAAGAGCTAGGCTATAAACTCAAAAAAGTCCAACCCGTTGACCTCTTCCCGCAAACGCATCACGTCGAGTGTGTCGCACTGCTCGTAAAAGCCTAGAAACCTTGGAACGAAAGGGATAATGAAAAGCCTTTGTTGCAAGGCTTTTTGCTTTATGGTGGGTAAGTATCAGAGTGAGAAAATTTTTGGAATGAGTAGAAGTGATAGCTAGAAATTATCAGTTTCTATTTCCATTTACCCTGTGGGTACGTGTTTGTTTCCATTGACAAGGAGTTTGTGGGAATAGAAACGTACCCACCTTGTTTGAATCAAGTGAAGTGTAGTTGAAGGAAATCTGTTGAAAGCAATACTTCATTTTACCGAATAAGTAATAATTTAGGCAACTTCAAATCGATTAAAAAAAACTATTTTAAAGGTTAAGAGTAGACAAAAATTGTCCACTCTTTTTTGTAAACTCAATTTATCAATAAATGAAATGAGGGAATGTAAAATGAAATATTTTGAGGTTGAGTTAGAAAATCCTGATGAATTTTTAAAACTACAAACAGAAGATTTTGTGAAAGCTAATCGCTTGCTACTAAGGAAGATAATCCAGAGCGTTACAGTCTATGAAGAACACTTCGTCATATCCTTTAAATCTGGCATCGAATTGGAAGTATGAGACTCATTCCATAACTTTTATATTGAACATATCATCTTGTTGTGTTATACTATAAATTGAAGTTAAATTAGATGCTAAAAATTTGTAATTAAGAAGGAGGGATTCGTCATGTTGGTATTCAAAATGCGTAATGTAGATAAAACATCTACTGTTTTGAAACAGACTAAAAACAGTGATTACGCAGATAAATAAATACGTTAGATTAATTCCTACCAGTGACTAATCTTATGACTTTTTAAACAGATAACTAAAATTACAAACAAATCGTTTAACTTCTGTATTTGTTTATAGATGTAATCACTTCAGGAGTGATTACATGAACAAAAATATAAAATATTCTCAAAACTTTTTAACGAGTGAAAAAGTACTCAACCAAATAATAAAACAATTGAATTTAAAAGAAACCGATACCGTTTACGAAATTGGAACAGGTAAAGGGCATTTAACGACGAAACTGGCTAAAATAAGTAAACAGGTAACGTCTATTGAATTAGACAGTCATCTATTCAACTTATCGTCAGAAAAATTAAAACTGAATACTCGTGTCACTTTAATTCACCAAGATATTCTACAGTTTCAATTCCCTAACAAACAGAGGTATAAAATTGTTGGGAATATTCCTTACCATTTAAGCACACAAATTATTAAAAAAGTGGTTTTTGAAAGCCATGCGTCTGACATCTATCTGATTGTTGAAGAAGGATTCTACAAGCGTACCTTGGATATTCACCGAACACTAGGGTTGCTCTTGCACACTCAAGTCTCGATTCAGCAATTGCTTAAGCTGCCAGCGGAATGCTTTCATCCTAAACCAAAAGTAAACAGTGTCTTAATAAAACTTACCCGCCATACCACAGATGTTCCAGATAAATATTGGAAGCTATATACGTACTTTGTTTCAAAATGGGTCAATCGAGAATATCGTCAACTGTTTACTAAAAATCAGTTTCATCAAGCAATGAAACACGCCAAAGTAAACGATTTAAGTACCGTTACTTATGAGCAAGTATTGTCTATTTTTAATAGTTATCTATTATTTAACGGGAGGAAATAATTCTATGAGTCGCTTTTTTAAATTTGGAAAGTTACACGTTACTAAAGGGAATGGAGATAAATTATTAGATATACTACTGACAGCTTCCAAGAAGCTAAAGAGGTCCCTAGCGCCTACGGGGAATTTGTATCGATAAGGGGTACAAATTCCCACTAAGCGCTCGGGACCCCTTGTAGGAAAATGTCCTAAGTGTGGCAACAATATTGTATTAAAAAAATCGTTTTATGGTTGTTCAAATTATCCTGAATGTAAGTTTACTTTAGCTGAACATTTTAGAAAGAAAAAACTAACCAAAACGAATGTAAAAGAATTACTGGAGGGAAAAGAAACCCTGGTAAAAGGAATCAAAAACAAAGAGAAAAAGCCCTACAATGCTGTTGTAAAAATTGGGGAAAAGGGATATATTGATTTTATCTCTTTTTCAAAATAAACATAAAAGCCCTTTAAAGAGGGCTTTTATATATTAATCACAAATCACTTATCACAAATCACAAGCATACGACGATTGTATTCTCCCGCTATATTTTGCTGGCCTGGCAGCATCGGCAAAGTACGGATGCTCGCTCGTTCGGCGGTCTGTTTTATGTGTTGTGCGACGAAGTTGGCACATTGGACTGGGCCATCGCCTTGCAGCAACTGCTCGATCTGATCAACGAAATCGCTACGAAAGCAGGAAAAAAGCTTTCGGCTCTGATTCAACGTCAACTCCAGCAATGGATTGCAACTTTACCCAGCTACATCAAGGCCTGTTTGCCCATTTCATGCTGCGAAAGTTGAGTTAGTAAAAAAGATATATAGAATACTGAAGTCTGGTGGTAAGCTAGTTTTTACGGTTGAACATCCTGTTTTTACTGCCTATGGAACACAAGACTGGCATTATAACGAAAAAGGAGAAATACTGCATTTTCCGGTGGATAATTATTATTATGAGGGCAAACGGACAGCTGTGTTTTTGGGAGAAAAGGTTACAAAATATCATAGAACACTGACCACATATCTAAATACACTGCTTTCAAATGGTTTTATAATAAATCATATTGTGGAGCCGCAGCCTCCGGAAAACATGATGGATATTCCGGGGATGCAGGATGAAATGCGCCGTCCCATGATGCTGATTGTATCGGCCAACAAAAAAGAGAAAAGATAAAATTGAAACACCCGCAACATAAACAGCAAAGGAGTGCGATATGATGCTATCTGAAAATAACTCCACACCAAGGAGTGATGAAGAGCTGCAAAAAAACATGGTTGCTGAACTTAAGCCGCACAATGCACCGATTACTCTTGTCGAATACGATCCAAGTTGGTCTGATTTGTTTGAACAGGAAGCGAACCGGATTCGTTCAGTACTCGGCAACAAAGCCTTGCAGATTGAACATGTAGGCTCGACCTCGGTACCGGGGCTTTGTGCCAAACCAATAATTGATATGCTGCTGGTTGTGAAGGACTCTGCCGACGAGCTATCCTATGTTCCGGCATTGGAATCAGCTGGCTATATATTGCGGATTCGGGAACCCGAGTGGTTCGAACACCGCCTGTTCAAAGGACCCGATACCGACATCAATCTGCATGTGTTCAGTTCGGGCACATCAGAGATTGATAGAATGTTCCGTTTTCGAGATTGGTTGCGGACTAATGATGCTGATCGAGACAAATATGCACAAGTTAAGCGAAACTTGGCAAAGAATAAATGGAGGCATGTTCAACACTATGCGGACGCCAAAACGTCCATAATACAGAAAATCATGGAACGAGCTAGTTTGAATTTAGAAAATGGGATTCCTGAGAAAAATCTTTTTATGATGTGCAAAGCATTAAATTTCAATGCCATTTCTGAGTTGTCAGATGAGTATCATGTTAGAACATGTAGAAGAGATGAACTGGATATATGGAAAGAGATGCCGTTTGACGATGTGAAATCTGCCAAAGAATATAATGGGTTTATGACGGAATACTTTAATGATGTATACGGAAGTAAAGAAGATTTATTTTTTCAGAAGTGTTTATTTGTTTGTGATAAAAATGATACTCCTATAGGGACGTGCTTTGCGTGGAAGGCATATGAAAAAATTTCTACAATACATTGGTTTAAAGTCCGGAAAAACTATGAAGGATTAGGCATTGGTAGAGCTTTACTTTCCATTGTTATGAGAAGTATTAAAGAGAATGACTATCCGGTATTTCTTCATACACAACCATCCAGCTTTCGAGCAATAAAATTGTATTCTGATTTTGGATTTGCTTTTTTAACAGACCCAATAATCGGATATAGAAAAAATGATTTGGAGGAATGTTTAACCATTCTAAAAGAACATATGCCGCAAAAAGATTTTGAAAAGCTGCAATTTGCAGAAGCACCTGAGGATTTTTTGAAAGCAGTAAAATCTTCTAAAATAAACCAGTTTTAATTTAAATGTACGGGAATTTAAATGTACGGGATAAGCCCAAGGAATCATCCCCAATTACATCCATAAAGGTCTCGAGATATGTGTCGGGATGCCCAGAAAGTTTGCGCGAAAGGAGCTCGCATTCGAGAATATGAATAACAAAGAAATACCGAAAGAAGCAATTCAAGCATCGAAAATTATAGAGGAGCTACTCGATAGTATATTAGTGGGTATATATTTGTACGGTTCTGCTGTTATGGGAGGATTACGCATTAATAGCGATGTAGATATTTTGGTTGTAATAAATCGTAGTTTATCTGAAAGAACTCGAAGAGATCTTACAGACAGACTAATGCTTATATCTGGGAAAATAGGAAACACAAAAGATATGAGACCTCTTGAAGTTACAGTCATTAATCAAAAAGATATTATTCCTTGGCATTTTCCTCCCAAATATGAATTTATGTACGGCGAGTGGCTTAGAGAGCAGTTTGAAAAGGGAGAAATTCCTGAGCCGACTTATGATCCGGATTTAGCAATACTTTTAGCACAACTAAGAAAAAATAGTATCAACCTTTTGGGACCAAAGGCAACAGAAGTAATTGAGCCTGTGCCAATGACAGATATTCGAAAAGCAATTAAAGAATCTTTGCCTGGGTTGATAGCTAGCATTAAAGGTGATGAACGCAATGTGATTTTAACTTTAGCCAGAATGTGGCTGACAGCATCTACTGGTGAAATCAGATCAAAAGATCTGGCAGCTGAATGGGCAATACCTCAATTACCCTTTGAGTATGCCATTTTACTTGACAAAGCAAGCAAGGCTTATCTGGGAGAGTATATTGATAAGTGGAAAGGAATGGAGTCTGAGGTGACTGAACTCGTTAATTATATGAAGAAGTCTATAGAATCTTCCCTTAATCTCTAATTTAGTTTATAGTAGTGACAGTCTTTAGGTAGACATATTTTCTGATGAGCTTATTGCTTTCAATTGGTTCCACTTTGAAAATAAAGTAGTGATCACGGTTATCTCTAGCCTTTTCCTTATTTAGGACAAAGTAATTCTTGCGAGAAGTCGCCATTGTTTTTAGGATATCATCAGTCAGGAATGTCAATGGAATATTCATGTTGGAGTAGCGGTAGAAGTCACGTTCAAAATCTTGGTAGCTCTCGCTGAAATAGTCCATCTGTAGGTGATTACGCTGAAACTCAAGCTGATTCATAGAGCACCTCCTCTACAAGTTCAATACTAATTATGTCTTTCAATTTCAAATTGATGTGACCTGTTGGAGTTTTTATCAAAATGAAATCTTTGGTCAGACTTGGTATTGTACCAGTGTAGGAAACACGCTTGTTTTTTTCAACTACATAGATGCGCGTGTTCAATTGTCCAGCGTATACTTGACTGAGGAGTAACAGTTTCTTCTCTAGTGACAAATCTGACATAAACGTTACTTTGTTTGCATCGTCAGTAAGTGCTGATGTATGCTCAGATAGGAAAAATCCCATCCATTTTTGCATCTTCGTATCCTGGTACTCTCTTGCTGACTGAAATGGTAAGTATGAACGGTCAATCATTTTAATCCCTCCAATCCACCAGCGGAATGACCGCCGATAAGTTTACTGCGTTCAATATTTCTGGAACCTTCAGTTAGGACGGTTCCTTTTTGAATAGCTAAAAAGCCAAACTGTTCTCTGACAACATCAATAGCTGTCTGAAGTCTATTTTCTTTTTCAATTTGTTCTACATCATCAAATAGTGATAGTAGGGTATAGTTTTCATCTACGAAGCCACTATAAGAGACACCAATTTGTCTCACTGCACCAGAGGTGTATTTCTTTCGGAATAATTCAAGTACATGGCTTACCATTGTTTTTGGGAGATTTGCGGGGTCAATTTTTTTCTGAGCATTTATAGATTTTTTCATTTCAGTCCTAGAATATCCAATATGAATAGAAACGATAGTAGCTTTCTTATGGGCTGAACGCAGTCGATTAGCAACCTGATCAGCCATTTCAGCTAATACGATTTCAATTTCTCTTTGGGTTCTGTAATCTCTAGGAAGTACTTGTGAGTTACCCAATCCTCGTGATTTTGGTTTATAGGGTTCATGGACGTTGCTCTCGTCAACTCCATTGGCGTGAAACCAAAGTTGAACACCGACTTTACCGAATTCTTTTTTGAGAATATCAGGATTGAAATTGGCTAGTACTTTGATTGAATGAATACCAAGTTTTTGTAAATGAATCTCGGTTTTACTACCGATCCCCCAAAAGTCTGTTAATTTTGGAATGGCCCATACCTTGGTTTCTACATCTTCGTATGACCAGTTAGCTCTCATTGTAGCAGTTTTCTTAGCTTCATTATCTAGAGCTAGTTTAGCTAGAAGAGGATTGGAATTACTCATTCCAACAGTTGAGATAATACCTGTTTTACGGTAAATATCTCTCTGAATCATAGCCGAAACATTATCTAACTTATCTTTCCTTGACATTGACTTATCAGAAATAAAGTAAGAGAGTGAGCTAGTAAGGTCAATAAAGCCTTCATCGATTGAATAGGGCAGAATATCATCAGGAGCAGCATAGTCTTGAAAGATATGCTGAATCTCTAGATTCTTCTCAATATATCTGTCCATTCGAGGAGGAACGATGAGTGTACGCTTTGCCCAGTGTTCAATAAACGATTGATACTTCGGTGTTACCTCAATTCCCTGTTTCCATGCATTTTGATAGCTGAATTTTCGAGTGTTGATATCAAATGGCAAGTCGTAGGAACGACCTACGTTAGCTTTACCGAAGACTTTCTTGAACATTGGAGAAGAAGCGAGAATCAATCCTGCCGAGTTATCCGCTCGGCTCATGACGCACAGTGATGTGTAGAGTGGATGTAAACCTCTATCCACACATTCTACCGAAGCGTAGAAGGACTTCATATCGAGGAAGGCTATGTCACTTTGAGGTTCAATAGAATAGTCGATATAGCCCATGGGATTATCTCCTTTTTAGTTTTTCAAGCTCTTCGATAAGTTCTCCGATATAGTCAGTAATGTCGTATTCGAATTTGTCAGTGGTGACGATAATACGTTCGTCTTTGATGTAAATCATTTCTTTAACATTCATTGGTATTGTCATCCTCCTCGGTCATAGTAATTAAAATAGAATCTTCTATCAAAAAAGCGTAAGGATAGATTTTAGCATCCTCATTTTGAGGAATAAGAATTTCATCGAATCTTCATTTTCTAGTCGTTCTTCAAAGTTGTCCATATTGAAAATTTCAACTTTACAATCAGGGTTGAAACCATACGTTCCAAGTTCTAAAATATCCTTTAGCTTCATGATTATACCCCCTCTACAGGCATGAAGTGTCCCACAACTAGACCAACAATTCTTGGCTCATCCTCATAAGGGATGAACTTCTCTGGATAGTCCTTATTCAAGGATACCATTCTAAATCCATCCTCATCACGGTAGAGTTTTTTGATATAAACAGAGTCTTTCCATGATAATGCATAGACCGCACCATCATAGTCGAAACCGTTCGAGCGAATAAGTGCGACTTCACCGCTCTTATAAACGGGCTCCATAGAATCTCCCTCAATCCATGCGGCAATATCGTAGCCGTATTGTTCTTCATCAGAGTAGACAGTTTCAGTTTCAAACTCGTCAAAGAATCCTTCTCCGAGACCAGCTGAGAGTTAGATATCTGATAGCACTTGGACTGAGAAGAGTGGAATGACGTTAGAAGCTTGTTGGGAAAGAAGAAGTTCCTCAACATAGTCCTCTGCCTTTACCTGATTATCAGGAGATAACTGAAGATAGTTATTGACGATATTGTATTCAGATTCAAAATAAGTGACTGGGACATCTAGGATTTTGGCGAGAGCTGTTAGGTTTTTTTGGTTAGGGATAGATTTACCTGATTCCCAATTATGAAAGGCAGTTCTGTTGATTCCAATTTTCGAAGCAATTTCGGATTGTGATAACTTTTTTTCATTTCTTCGATTCTTTAGACGTTCTTTTGAAAACATAAAATCCTCTTGTTAAATTATAACTTAACAAAATTATAACAAAAATACTACAAATTGCAATATAAAATAGCCATACACGAGTAGGGCTATTCTATGTTTGTATGGATAGAAGCTAAGAAATCAGAAATTGGTTGTATAATTGCCCTTGCTAGCAAGACTGGGACAGCATTTCCAATTTGCTTATATGCTTTATCAAGAAGTGCATTTTCTGAAATAGGCTTACCGTTTTTTCCAATTGGTGAACCTAAACTGAAATCATACCAATCTGGGAATGTTTGTATTCTCTGAATTTCTTTTACAGAAAGACGTCTATTTTCTCCTTTAAATATCCATTTATTATGTCCTATTTTTTCCATTGGTTCACCTCCAGGATGTTGAGGTGCCTGACGTCCACTGGCTTGTATAGTGAAACTTTGTTCATCCCAATTTTTTTTTCTATTTCGACTCATGTAGATAGTACTATAAGAACCTTTAAAATATGGGCCAGGGTTATTTTCTAAATCACCGATAGCTTCTTTTAATGTAACCCAAGGCTTTCTTTCAGCAAAAAGGCTTATTTCGTTGGGGTTGCCATGAGTAGGTTGTGGAAGGGAGTAGGAATAGTTAAATTTTTTCACTATTTTTTCTTTGTGGACTCCAATTAAAAATACACGTTCTCGAGATTGAGGTACACCATAGTCCCTCGCATTGACTAGATGGGCAGTAACTTCATAACCAGCACTTGAAAAATCTTCAATAATTTGTTTAAGAACTTCACCTTTTCCAAGTGTCATCATTCCTTTGACATTTTCTGCTACAAAGAATTCTGGTTGTGTTTGTATCAGTGCGCGAATAAAATGTAAGTAAAGAAAATTACGTTCATCATCAATTAGCCTTGGTCCTGCTTCGCTAAAACCTGGACAGGGAAAGCCTCCAATCATTAGTTGATTATTAGGAAAGTGTGCTACTTTTCGTATGTCTTTTTGATGCTGAAGAATTTTATGATTAAAGTTTTTTTTGTAAGTTTTATTAGCTTCTACAAACATATCATTTGTATATACGGTATTAAAAATTGATTTTTTTCTTTCATTTTCATAGATTTCTTTTGAGCGAAACGCATCAAAAGCTTTATCATATCCGATTGAAGTAACCAGACCGGCTAATTCTGTACCTAAGTCTAATCCACCAGCACCTGAAAATAAACTTACAACATTAATTTTATTTTTAGGTTGGAAATTATTACATTCTTTAATTAATTCTTCATCCAACTCATCTTCAATGATTTTTGATGTTTCTTCTTTTATTTTGTTAAGTAACACTGACTGAATCTCATCTAGTGATAAGTCTTTTGCAGGTTTAAACTTACCACGAGAACGTTCAGTGGATTCGGATGTCTTGATATTACTTTCAAAATTTTGATGTGGTTCTATGCTTGTACTTAACATAATCTATGATTTTCTCGCACTCTCTATTAAATTCTGTAATAATCATTTTACCATATTTCTTTACATAAATCGAAACAATAGCTAATAAAGAATTTTTATTATATTTTGGTATGATTAGTATTTTCAGAAATTGATATTATCATATTTTTTTGTTTAGGATTATTATAGAAAAGAGAATAAATAAGTATTTAGAATCATTGTTTTTAACAATTAGACTTTAAACACTCTAATTTTAATAATTTCCACTGTGTTATGATTCTTTACGTGGAATTTTGATATTATAGTCTCTCTCTAATTCATCTAAAATATGATTGTGATTGATTTTAGTAGGTTCAACGGTAACAAACTCTCCGAGTTCAAATAGTTGTTTGGCACTAGAAATCGTCGTAAGCTCATCTAAACGCTTATATGGTTTAAATTTAGAATAAACATTCTTACCCCTATTTGATTTTTCTGTTATAGGGTTGATAGGTCTGTAGGCAACTTTAAATTCCTCAGTTACTTTATTTATGTTCTCAATACTAATTTCATCTAAACTTTGAATAAGTTCGGAAAGTGTATTAGCAGGAGTATCAGCAATATACATACAGTTAGCAACAGAATCACTTTCTCCGTATCCTTTTGCTACAGTTAGAATATCCTCAATGTTAAATATATCGGTAAAATTATCAAAAGTTTTTCCAGCTCTCTTACCGAAACAAATACTAACGCCTACAAAAGGTGCATTTGTACTTTCACTCCATTTATTAGCCCAACAAGTAGCAGCAGTAGTCATCCTTTGAAATGCTTTGCAGCCAAATTCATCTATAAACCTTTTATGCCCATACCAATTTCCAAAGTAGTCAGCATTTAATAACTTTGCAGAAATTTTTATTGGAGCCCCTTCTGATAAATGAATAATCACATCTGTTTTATTTTTACTGTCTTTGCTACCTATACCTTTTACATCTTGAATTATAGCTCCTGGTACAATACCTTCGTCAATCATCCATTTGGGTAATTGACTTGGCAAAGGTTGGTTAATATTCTGTTTTACAAATTCCACAATATTATTTTCAAATTCATCAGATCTTTTAGACATGGCATTACCTCCTAATTTATAAAATAATTATATCAAAAATCGTAAGCCTTTACAAAATGTGTTATAATCTTATTAAAAAATACACTTACTTAAAGGTGATTCATTGTTCGATAAATATATTTTTGATACTTACCATGAGTTAATCATAAAAACTGTTAGAGGATTCATTTTCAATAATAAAGATAATACTGATTTATCTACTTACATGGTGCCCGAACCTAATGGATATATTGAGTTTGATGATTTCGAACTATATAAGATTTACTATGAAGTAGTTGATAATTCTAAACTGAAACTTGAAATTATTGTGATTGCGGATGTTATTGTTCGTCAGTACATCAAAGGTGAAATGGAACTAGATACGAAATCGAAGTACGTTTCAGTCTATGTAGATATGGAGCTTGATTCAGGTATTAAAGTTTTTAATATTTACAATGCAGAGTTCAAATCTGACCAATATAAAAAAAATAAAAATTTGATGCTTAGTAGGGATTGGGTTCCGTACATCCCTAAGAAAGAATTTGATAACATTGCAGAATCATTTCTAAAAAAATATTATCCTGTAGCACTTAGGCAGCCAACTCCTATACCGGTAGAGTTAATTGTCGCTGAGATGGGACTTTCGATACATCGAGAGAAGTTAACATTTGACGATTCAGTTTTTGGTAAAATGGTTTTTAAAGATACTAAAGTAGAGGTGATAGAAAATGACCAACTTGTCTCGAAGCATTTTAGCAAAGGAAGTATATTGGTAGATAAAGATGTTGTCTATAAGAGAAATGTTGGATCTTTCAATAATACTGTCATTCATGAGTGCGTGCATTGGGAATTACATAAAGTATTTCACGAAGTAAGAATGATACTTGATAATAGATACTCAGTATCTAGTAGTTGGACAGAGGAAAATCAGGCAGATTCTAGCATGTGGTCTCCACTTGATTGGATGGAGTGGCATGCTAATGGGATTGCTCCTCGAATCCTTATGCCAAAAGTTCAAACGAAAATTAAGATTAGAGAGTTATTTCAAACTTTAACCTTAGTAAATCCTGACATCAGTCGCTCTGAACTTGTACGTGAAGTGGTTGATGAACTTGCTGAATTCTTTAATGTATCCAAGCAGGCAGCAAAAATTCGAATGATTGACTTGGGCTTCAAAGAAGCAAACGGTGTTTACAATTACTTAGATGATAGGTATATGCACAATTTCGCTTTTGAGCTTGAAGCTTTTGATAATGGAAGTAGCTATACAATCACTTCGAATGATTTATGCTTTGAATATTGTTTTAATGAGTCATTCAGACAAATCATTGATGGAAATAAGTTTCTTTACATTGATAACCATCTTTGTTTAAAAGATAAAAAATATATATCCATGACAAAAGATGGACCAGTGATGACTGATTATGCTTATGAACATATGGATGAATGTTGTCTCCTTTTCAAGGTAAAGTCGAAGAAATATACTACCATATCTGACGAAGACTATTATGATTATGTATTGAATCGTGGGGTAACAAGAGAGAGCGAAATAAAAGCTGACTTTGTGGAGATTTTACAGAATCCGAGTTTAATGGATCAGTTACCACCTTTAGAAATGGTGAAACTTTCAAAAAATATTTCTGATTTATTAAAGGAATTACCTTTTGAATTCTCTGGGACATTACGTAGTCACAGAAAGAGGAAAAAATGCTCTCAACCATTATTAGCGAATATTGTTGGTATTACGGAAAAAACTCTCAGAAGTTATGAAACCAAAGAAGATAATCTACCTAAGCTTGAGTTAGCATTGGCATTTTGTTTTGCTTTAAAACTTATGCCTCCTATAAGCGAAGATATGCTTGAAAAGGCGGGACACAAATTAACTAAAATTCACCAGCATCAAGTTTATAAACTGTTACTAACGACAAGTTATTACAAACCATTAGCTGAAATAAATACGATATTACAAGCAGCACAAATGAAGACACTATAGACTATCAAATTTTTGATGGTCTTTTTTTTTTTAATCCAAAAAGCGGAAATTGAATTTCCGCTTTTTGCTCATTAATTGATTATTTCAAGGCTTTTTCTTATCAAGAACATTATAGCCAATAGGGTTTAGATACGGAAGTCTAGACTACCTGTTTTTTAGGGTTGCAAAGATCTATACTTATGTTGTAAAGATTAATCCTACATTTTATTGACTTCTTAAAGATACTTTGTAATGGGGAAATTATCCTACGTTATAGGCTTTAACTGTGTCTTTAAGAAATAGCAGTTCAGCTATAAAGCCAGCTGACCATGATTTAGCAAAGGAACTGCTGATGTGGTCAGAAACAAAATTTAATAGTTCTTTTGGCATGTCCAATTCCTTTGTGTACGAAGGAAAAGGAGACAACACATGTCAAATAATGAACAAAATCGAAACTCAAAATATACTTCAGATCGCTATCAAAGTGAAAAGTCTTATAATGGTGTAGAACCTACAGATACACAAGTATTAGCTCCATTCGTTATTAGAGATAAAACGATGCTAGCTAACAAGGATGTTAGTCAAGATAATCTCAAAACGTTTAATATCTATGGGAAGCGAATTCTTGTTGGATTTGTACCTGTTGAGCGAGCAGAGTTTGCGAATGCCCTTCGTGTCTTTAACATGGATACCAATGAATACTTGAGCCGTCATTCTAAAGGAAAGCATGATGATTTATCTTTAGATGAGATGTTCGAGAAAATGGATAATGATGAGAAATTTGGCTCCGATCCAACTGGAATCCCTTCTCATGAGGAGAAACTGATGCTTATTGAAACACTAGAAGAATTGATTGATGTTGTTTATCAACGTAATGAAAAGTACGGTAAAATCCTAAAGCTAATTTACCATGATGTCACGATAAGCAAACAAGAAATCATTAAAAAACTTGGTCTGAAAAAGACCCAAGGTTATGATGCAATCAAGAAAGCACATGCACTCGCAAAGGAGGTATATAATGAACTAAATCAATAATTGAAAATCGCCATCTCGTTTTGAGGTGGCGATTTTTTGCTAATCTTTCTGATAGAATAAGCATTCGTATCCGTCGGCGCGAAGATTAATATCGGACATCCAGTCTGGTGCAATTCCCATTAATGATGCAATCTCATCAAGTTTTTGTTCCATAGGACATTCGATTATTACTTCATCATGGACATGGCCAACAATTTTAAACTCTTTTAGTTGCTTCAAAGAGTAAGCAAGGATGTCACGGCTGATAGCTTGTACAATGTTCTCCACAAATTTTGGACCGTAACTTTCTAACCTTTCCCAACGTTTAGCAGTTCCAGTTCCCTCATAAGTGACAGACTCTCCACCGAACTGGTTCTCGCCAATTCTTGGCTTGATATACGCTAGTTTGCGACCAGAAGGAAGGGTGATGAACAATATGCCACTTTTGACTTCAAATTGAATATTTTGAGTAGATGTAGGAAGTAGTTCCTTTACAGCAATCTTAACCGCTTTATCGACATCCCACCAGAAGATAACGATATTTGGATTTGCTTGTCGCCATGAGTTAACAAGTGGTTGGAGTTCTTCCTCAGTTAGTCCCATATCAAGTGCTCCCATAGCATTCAATGCACCGACAGAACCTCCATATCCGCAAGCAAGCTCCGCAATTTTCCCTTTTTGTCTCAATTCAGAATTTTGTCCATGTTTTTCAACTGGTACTCCAAACATCTGAGAAGCGGACATGCAGTAGATGTCTTTCCCTTCTTCAAATACCTTACTACGCCATCTCTCCCCTGCCATGTGGGAGAGTACACGAGCTTCGATTGCTGAAAAGTCGCAAACAATGAATTTCTTTCCTTTGCTAGGGACAAAGGCTGTTCGGATAAGTTGAGATAAGGTATCTTGTGTGTCGTAGAGTAGCTCAGTAGCTTCTAAGTCACCGGTTCTGAAAAGTTCTCTAGCTTCCTCTAGGTCACGAAGGTGATTCTGTGGTAAGTTCTGAAGTTGCACCAAACGGCCAGCCCATCGACCAGTTCGGTTTGCTCCATAGAATTGAAACATCCCCCTTGCTCGACCGTCCTTACAAACACAGTTCATCATGGCTAGATATTTGGATACACTTGATTTGGCGGCTTGCTGCCGAAGTTTAAGAACTTGAGCAGTTGTTTCATCAACCGTTTTGAGTAATTCTTTCACAGCTTTTTTGTCTAGAGAATCCGTAGTTACCCCATGTTCACGTAGCCAGCCAATCATCTGCAGAACAGAGTTGGGATTTTCAAGACCTGTTAATGCTTTTAACTCTTCTTGAATTTTGGCTTTGCTCTCTCCGTCTATTTTTATAGCGGCTTTTACAAAGTTAACATCTATGCCAATACCATGGTCATTTATAATCTGATCTTGGAGGTACTCATCCCAAACAAAATTAGGTACTGGGAAGTTTTTAAGCCGTTCCTTGATGGCCAATTCGACCTCAACATCACGTCTGTTGTAATTGATAAAGATGGACCATTTGTCAGGCGCGTGATGTGGAAAGTTGCGGAGTCTCCCCCCATTGACCTTGGTAGGCTTACAAGGTACGCAGAAGTAGCGAATGAGGTCAGCACCCTCTCTCATCTTTTGGTCTTTGAGTTTGAGGACTGTTCCAACTCCCTCAAGGGAGAGTGGAAATCCTAAATAGGCTGACCAAATCATGCTACATCTCCATGAAACTGGAGATAAAAATTCATCTGATAACAATTCGGGGTGATATTTCTTGAGCCAGTTTGATAGACAAATTCGCTCAAATGAAGCGTTGAATGCCCATTTGATGACTCTATCGTCTACTAAAGCTTCAAGAATATCTTGTGGTAACTTCTCCTTAGTTAAGTCGTAAACAGTTACTGGTCCATTATCGACAGATACCGCAAACAAAAGGATTTCAAAACTGTTATCCTCCGCATAGCGATAGACACCAGATTTTCGTAAGTCAATTTCACAATAAGTTTCGATGTCAATGCTGAGTTCTCTAATTGGCATAGTACGTCCTTTCTGAAAAAGGTGACAGAAGTACTGCCACCTAAAGTTCTATTTGTTTTTTCGACTGAGCGGTGTTTGGCTAAGTTTTTCTTTGTTTAGCTTTGCCTTTCGTTCCATTTCATTTCGAATGTCATCTCTAATGGTCATATAGCCGAAGTATAGTCCGATAAGCACCCAGAGTCCCATAATTGTACAAGTTAAAATAGTATACATCATCAATCTAATTCTCCATTTCTAGTTCAAAAAGTCATCATCTTCTTCTGTCGCAAAATCATCCTCAGCACGAGTGCGTCCTCCGAGGGGTTCACCATCACGCAATTTTTGCAAGTTATTCAAACCGCAAGCAATCCCTTTGTTGCCATTAGAATTGAAAGCATAGAAGGTAATAGAAGCACGACCGTAGATACCAGAGTACAATTCTGAAGTATCAATGATTTCTTGACGATTGCCGTCAACCACCCCAGGTTTGTGTGGAGAGTTGGCATTTACAAAGTAAGCATTTTTGTATGCTTCATCATCCGGGCGTTCAAGATCACCGTCACGAAGTGGAGTTTTCAGAGTAGATAATGCAGGTACAGATTTACCGTTGCCTTTGAGTTTTGACTCACCTTCTTTGTAAGCTTGTTCAATAGCAGACTTGATTTTGTTAATAGTGATTGTATCCTCTTTTGGGATGATGAGTGAGGCACTGTACTTGGGAGTGCTACCGTTAATTGACTTTGGCTCATTGGCATTTAAGTAGCTGAAGCGAGTGTTTGGTCCTGTAATTACTTTAGTTGTCATATAGTTAATCCTCTTTAAATTCATGTTTTGCTAGGTTCATCTCTTGACGGCTATCGTCAATTGGAACGAGTGTTGGTTTACCACTTGGTTTTATTACGAGACCACCAAGTAGGTCGTTAAAGGTTTTCTTGCCGAGGAGTTTGGTCATGGCAGTGATAGTCAAGAGTTTCTTTTCGTAAGGGTCATAGCCAGCATCCATCACAGCTTGACTCACGGCTGACTCATCTGAGAATTTACGAATAGAGCGACCTTCAACCAGTTTGTATCCTGGGATGTGATGTCCTTCGGTAGCTTCTTTCAAAGCATAGGCTTTGACATCATTTGCCCACGAAACTAGCAAGTCCAGTTTAGGCAAAATCTCTGCAATGTCCTCGTTATCAAGAGTAGCTGGATTCGCAAACTCCATCTTGGCAAGAGCCAAATTATCCTCCGAACGTTTGCGACAGATATTCTTTAGTTTACAGAATTGGCAGTGTTTACCAGACTGCATATCCCCCTCACCTTTGAATGCAAGTTCAGCTTTTGGAGCGAGTTCGTTTTCTGCCCATTCAATCAACTCAGTCTTTTCTATCTCAAAGGTAGATATGTTATGTTTTCGTGGTTGAAAGATGGTCATGGTGACTTTATCAAAATCATAAAGCCCATCAAACATCTCAAGAGCACCTAGGGCATAACACATCATTTGTGGGTTATAGTCTGCATCAACCAGAACACCAAGACCGTGCTTATAGTCGATAACCTGAAGTAATCCGTCAGCCACGATGATGCAATCCCCAGTTCCAAAACCCTCAGGTACCCACTTGGAAAAGTCCAGTCGTTGTTCGACAAGAACTGTAGGGTCACGAGAGTAACCTCTAGCTTTCTCGACTTGTTCCATGACATAGTTGCGATATTCTTCTGCGCAATACTGCATTTCCTCGTTGTAATATGCTAAATCCTCAGTCGGGTCACGCGCATTCCTTCCCAGAGCTTTCTCGACAAGATAAGCACATAGCTCGTGAGCATCCGTACCTTCAAGGGCAAACTCAGAGTTTACATCTGGCATATCTTCTGTTAATCGAACGGAAGGTGGACAGTTCAACCAACGATGTGATGCAGATGCGGATAGAATGGCGTGGTTAGTCATTACCAATCCCTCCAGCTTCTTCAAGGACTGCCGCAAAGTGTTTAGGGTCAAGAGCTGATAGAGAAGAAGCACCGTAGGCATTTAGCAGAGAACGAACCTCATTCTTAAAGCCATCTTTTGCCTTTGTAGCAAGGACTGCACGGACATCCTCCAATTGAATTTCCTTTTGTGGTTCATTTTTTGGTGGATTTGATTTAGGTACTGTTTCCTCCTCAGTAGTGAGGAGTTTCTTGAACTCATCCACCAAGCGAAGGTAGTACTTTGCGGTTTCTTCCATATCATGAATTAGTCTATTCAGTTCTTTCATTTTGCTCATTGATTTCTTCCTCCTTTATTTTACGAGCGAGTTGCTTTGAGATGACGCTGATGGCGGTGAGTGTATCGACCAGTTCATCATTGTGATTCACAGTTATTTCTTTAGTCATTTTGTGACCTCCTATCTTATTAGGTAGAGATGTGAACAGAAATTCCGGTTTTTAATAAAAATTTTTTGAATCGATGTTTTTCATCTCTTACACCTATATAGGTAATACTGGGGTGAAATTTTCCGCTTTTTTATAAAAAATTTTTATTTTAGCACACAAGAAAAAAATCTTCCTCTAGCTATATAAAGGAAGATTATTTTTTTTTGAAAAAAGTTTATTAAGGGGCGGAAAAATGAGTCGTAGTTCTACCTAATAAGGTAGGAGGGAAAAAACTCCACATATCATTAATTACATTTGGAGGGCGCATAATGCAATTTACCTTATCTCATTCAGGACAGACTGGAGTTCAAACAACCACGGTTTATCCCAATCAAGTAACTATTACTGATGAAATATCGCTACAAACTGTTGCGCAATTTGACCATGTGGCAGGGCTGTTTTTTAATAATACACGCTCAAATGCCAATTTCATCAAGTCGGATGTTTTGATCATGGATATTGATAATGACCACTCTGAGAATCCAGATGAATGGATGACGGTCGAGCGATTAAAAGAAATCTTTGCGGATTACAACTTTGCTTTGGTAACTAGTAGAAGTCATTTGCAGGCAAAGGCAGGAAAAGCTCCAAGACCAAAATATCATATTTACTTCCAAATCAATGAGGTAACTGATAAAGATGTCTACGTAGCTATGAAGGAAGAACTTTGTAATCAATACAAGTTTTTTGATGATAATGCCAAGGATGCGGCACGTTTCTTCTTTGGAAATCCAAATGCACAGGTTATATGGCATGATTCATGGCTAACTATTGATGAAGATTTGTTTCAAGTTGTTTCTATTGAAGACGAGGAAGATTTCGATGCAGACTTCTATACTCCTCCAAGTGGACCGATCCAGCAAGGGAGTCGTAATTCAACGATGTCTGTATTTGCAGCTAAGATTGTCAAACGGTTAGGCGTGACCCAAGAAGCTAGGGATGGTTTTGATGAGCAGGCACAGAAATGTGTACCACCACTTGATAAAGCAGAGTTAGATTCCATCTGGGGAAGTGCAGTCCGATTTTACAATCGAACCATTAAGCAGTCACAAGATTATGTATCACCTGAGGCCTATAACCGAGAAGCCATGCGACCTGATGACTATACCGATATTGGTGAAGCAGGACTGTTAGCTCGTGAATATGGAGACCGAATTGCTTTTACTCGTGAGACTGACTATCTTGCTTTCAATGGGAAACACTGGGTGGAGGATGAGCAATTGGCCATGCGACAGGTTCATGTTTTCTTGGATGAGCAACTAGCAGTGGCAGATGCCAACCTAGAGGATAAGACAAAACGGCTCATCCAAACAGGTATTTCAGAGGAACTGATTTTTAAGGGGGTTAAAGCCATTGAAAAAGCCCTTGATGGACCAAGTCAATTATCAGCCTTTAAGGAGTACAAGAAAGCATTTGACTTCCATAAATTTGTCATGAAATATCGTGATTATCGCCATCTCTCAGCTATCGTTAAAACCGCTAAACACATGGTTCGGATGAGTGTGTCTGAGTTTGATAACAATGAAATGTTGCTCAATACTCCTAAAGCCACCATTAACTTATCCCAGGGCTTAGCTGGTGTAAAAGATCATGATTCAACTGACTATATCACGAAGATGGCAACAGCTTCGCCAAGCGATAAGGGAAAAGGCTTGTGGCTAGAGACTCTAGCAACTTTCTTTTGTGGTAATCAAGAACTAATCGACTACGTTCAGATGGTGGTGGGTATGGCTGCTATCGGTAAGGTTTACCAAGAGCACCTTATTATCGCTTACGGCAGTGGGGCAAACGGCAAGTCTACCTTTTGGAATACCATTGCACGAGTGCTGGGCAACTACTCAGGCAAATTATCGGCAGATGCTCTAACCATGAGTGTCCGACGAAATGTTAGCCCTGAAATGGCAGAGTTAAAAGGAAAACGTCTTATTATTGCATCTGAGATGAGTGAGGGAATGCGGTTGAACACTTCAATGGTTAAACAACTTTGTTCGACAGATGAAATCTTAGCTGAGAAGAAGTACAAGGCACCATTTCATTTTGTGCCATCACACACGCTAGTTCTTTACACCAACCATCTACCAAAAGTAGGTGCGAACGATGATGGGATTTGGAGACGTCTGATTGTCATTCCTTTTAATGCCAAAATCACAGGTCGGTCAGATATCAAAAACTTTGCGGACTACCTGTACGAGGAAGCATCCGAGGCAATTATGTCATGGATTATTGAAGGTGCAGAGAAAGCAATCAATGCCAATTTCAAGTTAACTCTGCCAAAGGTTGTTGCTCAATCTGTGTCTGCCTATCGAGAAGCTAATGATTGGATGGGACAGTTTCTTGGTGATTGTTGTGAAATCGGCGACCAATTAACTGAGAAATCAGGAGAACTTTACTCAGCTTATCGAGCTTATTGTGCTGGTATCAATGAGTACACGCGCAGCACAACGGATTTTTACACAGCTCTTGCGAATGCTGGTTTCACCAAAAAAAGAACAAACAAGGGTGTTATGGTAAAAGGTCTACAGTTGAAATTAGATGACGATTTCCTTGATTAAATGTGTAAAGCAGTGAAAGTTGCCTCTAGCAATAGGAGGTGTTAGTGCATGTCGTGATAGTTAAGTCACAGAGCGATTATCAGAGTAGCTAAAAGTTGCTATTTTTAGTGAAGAGAAAAGTTTATACAAAACTGTCACGACTTTCACTGGAGTTAAAAAGTGCATGTCGAGAATGTCACATACAAAAGTTGCCATAGGAAGATTTAAAGTGCAGGTTTAGTAGGTCTTTTCTATAACTTAGATATAAGAAAAAATAAAAAAGATAAAAGAGATATAGGAAAGTAATGTAACTGACTATCGTGAGATACACTTTTTCCTTGGCGATGTTTTGACGAGAGGATTTATTATGCGAGAAAAAATTGTAGAACAGAAGTTAGTGAGTGAAGTGAAAAAGCGTGGAGGGATTTGTCCTAAATGGGTATCTCCATCTTTTTCTGGTGTACCAGACAGGCTAGTGTTTTTACCCAAGGGCAAGTTTGGCTTGGTGGAAGTGAAGTCTCCTGACCAAAAGCCAAGGAAGTTACAAGTGTCAAGGCATAAACTGTTTGAGCGGTTAGGTTTTAAGGTTTATGTTCTTGACCACATTGAGATGATTGGAGATGTGCTAGATGAAATTGACATTACATAACTATCAAGTAGTCGCCAAGGACTTCATCATAAGTCACCCTAATGCAGCGGTCATCTTAGACATGGGGATGGGGAAGACGGCAACAACCTTGTCTGCAGTAAATGAGCTGATGTTTGACCGATTTGAGGTCACTAAGGTTTTGGTTATTGCCCCACTTCGAGTCGCAAATACGGTCTGGAGTGACGAGATTGAGCAGTGGGCGGAGTTGCGTCACTTACGGTATTCGAAAATCGTGGGGACATCCAAGCAACGAAAAGTAGCTCTTCAGAAAGATGCGGACATCTATATCGTCAATCGTGAAAACCTCCCTTGGTTGGTGGAACAATGTAGTCCCTATTTTAAGTGGGATATGGTAGTGATTGATGAATTGAGTTCTTTCAAGTCTTGGCAGTCCAAACGCTTCAAAGCTTTCATGGCAATGCGTCCTTACATGAAACGTATCGTTGGTTTGACTGGAACACCTAGTTCAAACGGACTAATGGACTTGTTCGCTGAGTTTAAAGTCATTGACGGAGGAGAACGTCTTGGTCGATTCATTGGTGAGTTTCGTAGTCGCTACTTTGAAGAAGGTCGTCGCAATGGAAACATTGTTTATGAATACATCCCTATGGATTATGCGGAGTGTCAAATTCAGGACAAGATTAGTGATATTACCATTTCCATGAAGGCTCTAGATTATCTAGATATGCCTGATTTGATTTCAACCAAGAAGCTGGTGCGTATGTCAGAAAAGGAAAAAGAAAAGTACAGTCAGTTTAAGAAAGAGTATGTTTTATCAGAGTTGGATGGATTAGAAGTAACTGCTGCCAATGCAGCAAGTCTTACGAACAAGCTAGTTCAGTTGTCCAATGGTGCTGTATATTCTGATGATCATACAGTCGTGCCGCTTCATGAACAGAAACTAGATGCCCTAGAAGATATCCTTGAATCCGCAAATGGAGAAACTGTCTTAGTGGCCTATTGGTTCAAACATGACTTGGCTCGGGTTATGGGCCGTTTGGAAAAACTCAAGGTAAAGAGTCGGGTGTTGAAAACAGAAGAAGATATTCGTGAATGGAATAAGGGTAATGTTCCAGTTGGCTTACTTCATCCAGCTGGAGCAGGTCATGGGTTGAATCTTCAAAAAGGCGGTCACCACTTGGTCTGGTTTGGTTTAACGTGGTCATTGGAACTATACCAACAAACGAATGCACGGCTTTGGCGTCAAGGCCAGGAGGCTGAGACAGTTGTTATTCAACACATTGTGACTGAAGGAACGATTGATGAGGAAATCCTCAAGGCACTAGAAAACAAAGATGCACAACAAGAACGGCTGATTGCAGCTGTAAAAGCACAAGTAGGAGGGGCAGATGGATAAGGTGGATTATATTGCTAAGAACTATCAAGACATGAAAATGAAGTTACAGTTAGTTCAAGAGAAATTGCTCAACTATCGACCAATCTCAGAGGATAGTGTGATTCAGTCATTAGTATTTGAGAAGTCAGAGCAAGAAATGGTCAAGAAAAGTAAAAACCATGGTCGTAGTGAGCTGATTTCCCTTAATTTTAGAGAAAAACAAGAACAAGAGAATCAAGAGTACCTCAGTAGTTTGCTTAATACCTATTACTGCTTAAAAATGGATCTTTATTACTTTGAGTTTGTTATGGAGTTATTGCCTGAGGATTTGAAACCATTAGCTAATGATTTAATTTACTTAGGCAAGAGTTGGACTGAACTAGAAGAGATTTATGAAATCAGCCATTCAACACTTGCTTATCGTAGGCGTAAGATTCTAAAACAATTACGCAAGTGTTATCGTTGGACATCAAAAAGTCTTGAACTTAAGGTGGAAGATTATCACATTCCTATCTAGTGATGGTCGATTGCACTAAATTGGTACTAAATTAGCACTACATTAGCACTAAATTTGTACTGTTTTAGTACTGATTTTCAACCTAGACCTGTGATATACTTAAGATGTCAAAAAAGATAAAAAATACCCAGTAATGACTGGATATATCTCCTTTTTAGAGTTAATATGTACACAACAAAAGAAGAGGAGAACAATACAATGACAAAACGCCAAGAAGAAAAACTCAATGCACTTTTAACAGAGATTGCTAAAGAAGAACTACTAGTTGAAACCTTGGAAAAACGTTGGAGTGACAACCTCGATTTCTACGATGTTTCGGTTTGGGGAATCAAAAGAGCATTGGAGAGAGCCTACGAAGCAGGCCGACAATCAGTAAAATAAACCAAAGCCTAGCCCGAGGGTTGGGCTTTTTGCGTGGAGGAATTATGATTATTACTAGTGAACAAGTGTCGGTTGGACACCCAGATAAAATCTGTGACCAGATTTCAGATGCTATTGTGACGGAGTGTCTCAAGTATGACAAATCAAGTCGAGTGGCAGTTGAGACTTTAATAAAGGATAACCATGTTGTGGTAGCTGGTGAAATTTCTACTAAACATTACTTTAATCTCGAGAACATTGTTCGACAGGTTGTCGAGCCACTAGGTTTGAAGAATGTTCGGGTAACTAACCTACTTGGACTTCAGAGTTCCGATATTGCCCAAGGTGTAGACAATGGTGGAGCTGGTGACCAAGGAATGATGTTCGGTTATGCGACAGATGAAACACCTGAGTACCTGCCACTTCCTTATGTTCTAGCAACCCGAGTCCTTGAGAAACTGATGTCGCTTGGTCACCCCTTACTTGGAAAGGATGCAAAAGCTCAGGTATCCTACGACTATGATAAGAAACGGATTGATACCTTTTTAGTTTCCATCCAACATGCAGAAACAGCTGACCTTGCCAAAGTGAAACGAATTGTGACTGAAGCTATGATGTCAGTAGCACTTCGTTACCGACAGAATCTAGATTTCAACGTTTTAGTTAATCCAACTGGACGTTTTGTACTTGGTGGCTCATTTGCGGATGCAGGAGTAACTGGACGTAAAATCGTAGCGGATACATATGGTGGTTTCGCACATCATGGTGGAGGTGCTTTCTCTGGAAAAGACCCAAGCAAGGTTGACCGCTCAGCTACATACATGGCACGAAAGATTGCTAAGGATATTGTTCGAGAAGGCTATGCCAAACGTTGTGAAGTTCAGCTTGCCTATGCCATTGGAGTAGCAGAACCTGTGTCGGTTTACGTAGAAACCTTTGGAACCAGTCGCTACACCACACAACAACTGGAAGGAATGATTCGTGAGCGGTATGATTTAACACCAGGAGGTATCATTAAGAAACTTCATCTCTTGGATGTAGACTACACCGAGACAACTTGCTTTGGACATTTCACGAAAGACTATCTACCTTGGGAGAAGTAAAATGCCACGAAGACCAAGCATACCTTGTAAACAAAATGGTTGTCCTAACTTAGTATCATATGGTCAGAAGTATTGTGAGAACCATAAAGCAAACCACCAACTGGATTCCAAGTCAACCAAAGCCAAAGGATACAATGCCCAGTGGAACAAAGCACGACTTCGTTACTTAAAAGTTCATCCACTCTGTGTTCAATGCAAAGCCAAAGGTCGACTGACCAAGGCAACGGTCGTTGACCATATCACACCCCACCGAGGTGACCAAGAACTCTTTTGGAATCAATCTAATTGGCAAGCACTTTGTAAGTCTTGTCATGATAGGAAGACCAAGACGACTGACCGATATGTGGAGTATACGTATCGATTTTAATCTTGGAGTTTCGTTACAAAAGTATCTCATTTTTCACTCATTGGGGGAGGGGGGATGAAATCTCTAAACCCTTGGGAGACTAAGACCGACGCCCCCTCAAACGTGCAATTTCGCAAAATTCGCAAGCGGGTACATTAAAATCGCTTCATTTTGACGTTCCTTCCCACCGTTATCACGTTTCTAATGTGGGGATGTAGCGTTCCCAAGTATGTCATTTTGGTAATAAAATAGTGAAAAAGGCTAGAAACAATGTAGAAAATAGTTGTTTTTAGTCCTTTTTTGCTGGAAAGGAAAACAAATGGACGAAAGTCAACGCAAACAAATCTGGAAAATGCGAGCAGAAGGTCTTGGCTATGGCTTAATCGGTAAGGCTACAGGACTGTCTAGAGATTCTGTTAAAAAATACTGTAAACGAAATCCAGCATTGCTTGGTCATGGTGCTGCGACAAAGCAGATGGCAAAAGCCGACCAGAATGATGGACTTCGCTGCCAACAGTGTTATCAGCTACTATCAATCCAAAAAACTGGAAGACCAAAGAAGTTCTGTTCGGATAAGTGTCGTAAGGTTTGGTGGACCACTCATTCTGACGAACACGATAAATCAAAAACCGCATATGAAGATTTGACTTGCCAGCAATGTGGCAGGTCATTTTTATCTTATGCCAATCCAAATAGGAAATTTTGTAGCCATTCGTGTTACATTCAATCACGCTTTTATAAAGGAGAAACCAATGACAAGCCAACCAACAATGGAAATTAGAGAAATTCGATTGTCTGAATTACACCCAGCCTCCTACAATCCTCGAAAAAAACTTAAAAAGGGTGATAAGGAGTATGAAAAGATTAAGCAAAGTCTACTCAAGTTTGGCTACGTTGACCCCATCATCGTCAATAAAGACTTGACGGTAATTGGTGGCCATCAACGATTAACTGTATTGAAGGACTTAGACTATGAAACCGCCAAATGTGTCATTGTCGATTTATCCAAAGAAGATGAAAAGGCACTGAACATTGCCCTTAACAAAATCACCGGTCAATGGGACGACCAACTTTTGGCGGACTTGCTTTTGGATTTACAGGAATCGGATTTCAATCTCGACCTGACTGGTTTTGAACCACCAGAAATTGACGATATCCTGTCGAATGTTCATGATAAAGACCTATCAGATGATGACTTTGATGTTGAAGAGGAATTGAAGAAACCCACCTTTTCAAAACGAGGGGACATTTGGCAACTTGGTAAGCATCGAGTGATTTGTGGAGACTCTACGAAAGCTGAAACTTATGACCAACTTTTAGGTGATAAAAAGGCAAATTTGGTTGTGACAGACCCTCCCTATAATGTTGATGTAGAAGAAACAGCTGGAAAGATTCTCAATGACAATATGCCTGATAGTGACTTTTACCAGTTTCTTTTTGATATGTTCACTCAAGTAGAAAAACATATGGAGTCTGATGGTTCAATCTATGTATTCCATGCGGATACAGAAGGACTGAACTTCCGAAAGGCATTTAAAGAGGCGGGATTCTACCTCAGTGGGTGTTGCATTTGGAAGAAGAACTCCTTAGTTCTTGGACGTAGTCCCTATCAGTGGCAACATGAACCATGTCAGCCAGCAGGTACGATTGTTCAAACTATAAATGGTCCCGTTCCAATAGAAGACTTAAAGGATGGTGATAGGGTCATTAGTTACAATTCCTATTCAGGAACAATTCTAGGGATGCGTAATGGTGGCTATGAGATAAAAACAGCTTCTCGATATTATAATGGCACCTTATACGGTATAAAAATTGGAAATAAAATAACGTGGGCTACGGATAACCATCAGTTTTCGGTTCGTTTTAATGAATCAACAAAAAACAATTATTGTACCTATCTTATGCGTAAAGGAGACCGTTGGCGTGTAGGGATTACTGAACTCTATAACTCGAGGGGATTTGGTTTGAAAACGAGACTTCGTGGAGAGAAAGGTGAAGAGGCTTGGGTCATTGATGTATTTGATGATAAAGTAACAGCCCAGTGCCACGAACAGTTATTAGCCCTCAAGTACGGTATTCCTTATACTCATTGGGAAATGGATAGAGGACTTCCAAAGAAAGAAACTCAACGCACATCTCATCATGTCGATATGATTTATGATAACTTGGATAGCCAAATTCAATTAGATAATGCTAGACGTTTGCTTGTTGACTATGGTCGAAATATCAAATACCCACTCATTCACAAAGGAAATGGACATGAGGCATTTAGTAAACGAGTAACTGCTCGCATCAATGCTTGTAATCTGATCCCTCAAATTATGCAAGTTCCAATTCCAAAAACTTATGAAAAGGAAACGAGAGAAAATTTTTACTGGGGCGTAATTGATGAGGTTCTTACAAAAGGATTCAGTGGACCTGTTTATTCTCTTGCTGTTGAAAAATATGAACATTATATTGCAGATGGAATTGTTACTCATAACTGTCTTTATGGCTGGAAACAAAAGGGAAAACATCAATGGTTCAGTGACCGTAAACAAACAACCATTTGGGAATATGACCGTCCAAAATCTAGTAAAGACCACCCAACGATGAAACCAATTCCGCTCATGGCCTATCCTATTCAAAATTCATCCATGCGTGGGACAATTGTTCTTGATCCATTTCTTGGTTCTGGTTCAACCCTAATGGCTGCAGACCAAACTGGAAGGGTTTGTTACGGCATTGAGTTGGATGAGAAGTTTGTGGATGTCATTGTCAAACGTTTTATAGAGTCAACAGGAAATGACAACGTGACGGTATTGCGTGATGGCCAGACTTTGACCTTTGATGAAGCCTATTCAATGATGGAGGAGACGGTATGACCTTAACTTTTCTTGATTTCTTTGCAGGAGTGGGTGGTTTTCGTCGTGGTTTGGAACTAGCGGGTTTCAAATGTATCGGTTACTGTGAAAAGGATAAATTTGCAAGAAAATCTTACGAAGCAATGTACGACACGAAAGGAGAATGGTTTCATGACGACATCACAAGCATTGACCCAACACAACTTCCAAATGCAGATTTATGGACTGCGGGAAGCCCTTGTCAAAATGTGTCTATCGCAGGGAAGCGAGCAGGACTATACGGTGAACGAAGTGGACTCTTTTTTACATTTGTTGACCTCCTCCAAAGCCAAGAGGAAGAAGATAAACCCGAGTGGATACTCCTTGAAAATGTTAAGGGACTTTTATCAAGTGGCGGGGGAAGAGATTATCTCGACTATCTCTCTATCTTGGATGAAGCAGGGTACGACCTTGAGTGGCAAGTGTTCAATTCAAAAGACTACGGAGTTCCCCAAAATCGAGAACGCATCTACACTCTCGGACATCTTAGAAGCAGAGGTCGACGAAAAGTACTACCTATCAGCGGAGAAAGCGGTAGCCATCTTAAGCAACTTGTAGGTGGTATGCAAAGCTACCGTGTCTACGACCCGAGTGGAATTGCTACAACTCTTGTTGGTGAGGGTGGCGGACTAGGAGCTAAGACAGGTCTTTATCTAATTGATCAATCTTTGACAGAACCAAAGTTGACAGATGAGGCACGTTGTATCACCGCACGATATACTGCTGGAGCTACAAAGCGGACTGCGATGAACTCTGGAGTACTAGAAATTCAACCCATTCTGACCCCCAATCGAATCAACAAGAGGCAAAATGGACGTAGGATCAAAGAACAGGATGAGCCAATGTTCACATTGACCTCTCAAGACCGCCATGGTGTTCTTGAAGGTATCAAGGTCAGAAATGGTACGAAGCAAGGTTATCAAGTTGCAGAGGTTGGAGATTCGGTGGATTTATCTTATCCCAACTCACCAACGAGACGAGCAAGAGTTGGGAAGGGAATTGCCCATAACCTCTCCTGTGGTGGTCAAATGGGTGCTGTGGTTTGGAATGATCGAGTTGTAAAAATCAGACGTTTAACCCCTCGAGAATGTTTTCGTCTACAAGGATTTTCAGATGATTTATTCGAGAAAGCTCAAGCAGTAAACTCCGATGCCCAACTGTATAAACAAGCTGGGAATGGTGTGACGGTAACAGTTGTCTATACCATTGGTTGTGCCATTCTAGCGAGCAAAGGATTATCGAAAATATCTTCAAAATAATCGAGAAATGACTGGATATATGTCTCCTTTAGAGTTAATATGTACACAACAAAGGAAGAGGAGAACAAATCCATGACAACAACACTTGAAAAACTTTACGACATCTACCCAGCAACCGCAAGCATCATTCCTTACAAAGATTGGGTCATCATTGCATCGATTGGATATAAAGGAACAGAAGTTGAGATTTACGAAACGGCTGATAGTTTTGAAGAGTTTGAAAACTTCGAACGCAGATTTGACCGCATTTACCAAGAAGCAGGAACATTCGAAGACTTTGGACATGCAGTTAAGTGGGCATTTGAAAAGATTGGAGAATAACATGGACTCAAAAATGTTCAATAACTTAAAGACAACCTATCCGGTTGGGACTAAGGTTAGATTAGTTAGAATGGATGACCCACATCCAGTTCCTAAAGGCACACTTGGAACTGTGATTGGAGTGGATGACATTGGTTCACTCTTAGTCAAGTGGGAAAACGGCAGTTGCCTAAATGTTTTGTATGGAATTGATATCGTAGAAAAGGTAATGTGAGATGTGGGAAATTATGACTCGAACGGTTGGAGACAGACATTACGTTTGTGAGTTTCTCCGTGAAGACACAACAGACCCAAGGAATATAGACGGTGCATGGATTAGAATACTGACAATAAAACGTGATGGTGAATATATCTACCAATATAGATATGGGAATGAAATAGATAACATGGACGACATTGATAGAACAGTTTGTCAGGCTGTTCTTGATAACTTTAATGAACTTTAAGAAGGAACTCGAATTGAGTTCTTTTTTCTTACTCTAAGGGAGGTGAGATTGTGGCAATCAGGGGGCGAAAACCAAAGCCTACGAATATGAAAATACTTGAGGGAAATCCTGGTAAGCGACCACTCCCTTCGAATGAAGTCAAACCCAAACAAAAAGCCCCACGTTGCCCACAGTGGCTTGAAGATGATGCAAAGAAGGAGTGGAAACGGATGGGAAAAATTCTCGAACAGATGGGAATTTTGACTGAAATGGACATGACTGCATTTGCAGGTTATTGTCAAGCTTACGCTCGCTGGAAAGAGGCAGAGGAGTTCCTTTCAAAGCATGGATCCATTATCAAAACTCCGAATGGCTATCTCCAACAAGTCCCTCAAGTCTCTATCAGCCAGTCCAACCTCAAAATCATGCTTAAATTCTGTGAACAATTTGGTTTGACACCTTCAGCACGTAACCGTCTAGCAACGATGGATTCAGAAGTTGGGACTGGTGATGAAATGGAAGATTTGTTAGGAGGAATTTTATGAGTTATCATTATGAACCAAGTCCATTCATGCTTCCAACCTCACACTATGATAAGGCAAAGGCTGATAGGGCAGTAACATTTATCAATAACCTTTCTCACACCAAAGGCAAGTGGGCAGGAAAGCGATTTGATTTGTTGCCGTGGCAAGAACAGATTGTTCGTGACCTATTTGGGATTGTGAAAGAAGATGGTAACCGTCAGTTCTTAACTGCCTATATTGAAATTCCTAAAAAGAATGGTAAGTCTGAGCTAGCAGCAGCAATCGCTCTTTATCTACTTTATGCGGATAATGAAGCCAGTGCAGAAGTTTATGGTGCGGCTTGTGACCGAAACCAAGCGTCAATCGTATTTGATGTGGCCAAGCAGATGGTGCAGATGAGTCGCCCTTTGGAAAAGCGTTCTAAGATAATGGGTGCTACCAAGCGTATTGTAAATTATTCTAACGCTGGGTTTTACCAAGTTCTTTCTGCAGAGACTGGGACAAAGCATGGACTAAACGTATCTGGCTTGGTCTTTGATGAAATCCATGCTCAGCCAAATCGTCATTTGTATGATGTATTGACCAAAGGGTCAGGAGATGCAAGGGAACAACCCCTCTTTTTTATTATCACGACAGCTGGAACGGATAGAAACTCTATCTGTTATGAATTGCATACCAAAGCATTGGATATTCTGAATGGTAGAAAGAAGGACACGTCTTTCTATCCGGTGGTTTATGGATTATCCGATGAAGATGATTGGAATGATGAAGCAAACTGGAGAAGAGCCAACCCTTCACTAGGGCATACTATTGGGATTGACCGTGTTAGAGAAGCCTACCAACAGGCACTTGACAATCCTGCGGAAGAAAATGTCTTTAAGCAGCTCCGTTTAAATATGTGGACAAGCTCAAGCGTTGCTTGGATTCCTGATCATGTCTATGCCAAGGGAAATGTTCCTATTCAATATGAAAGTCTCAAGGGTCGTAGTTGCTATGCAGGGCTAGACCTGTCTAGTACGTCCGATATAACAGCTTTTGTCTTAGTATTTCCTCCTAGATTTGAAGAGGAAAATTATATCGTACTGCCATACTTTTGGCTACCTGAGGATACATTGGAACTGCGGTGTCGACGTGATCACGTCCTCTATGATGTCTGGGAACGACAGGGCTACATCAAAACTACAGAGGGTAATGTTGTTCACTATGGGTTTATCGAAAAGTTTATTGAAGACTTATCGGAAATTTATCATATCAAGGAGATAGCCTATGACCGTTGGAATGCGACACAGATGGTTCAGAATCTAGAAGGGATGGGCTTGACCATGGTGCCTTTTGGTCAGGGATACAAGGATATGAGTCCACCATCAAAGGAACTTTATAAACTTATGATGGAAGGCAAGATTCAACATGGTGGGCATCCAGTTCTGAAATGGATGGGACAAAACGTAGTCATGAGACAAGACCCCGCTGGTAATATCAAGCCTGATAAGGAAAAGTCAGTCGAGAAGATTGACGGTATTGTAGCACTCATTATGGGACTGGACCGTTGTATACGTCATCAAACCGATGGTGGAAGTGTGTATGATGAACGTGGAATATTGAGTTTTTAGTTGAATTTAAAAGGTAAGCATGATAGAATGTATTTACAAATCATCTTTACAATGAGGTAAGAACTATGGCAAGCACACAGCCCGTCAACTTTAGAGCAGATTCAACTTTTTATAAACAAACTAAAGAAATTTTAGCAGATGAAAAGCTGACTCTGTCTGATATCTTCAATGCTGCTCTTCGTAAAATTGCGACTGGAGCAGTTGATCCCAAAGAGTTCGTAAACAGTGATTTACAAGAGACGCAGTATCAAGTTGCTTTTGAAGACTTGAAAAAGGAAATTCTAATTGGCCATCAAGAAATTGAGCAAGGGAAACTAACATCTTTAGCTGATGTGAGAAAGGAATTTGGTCTTGAATAATCATAAACGATACCATGTTTCCCTTACGGATCAAGCCAAAAGGGACTTAGGAGGGATTCATGACTATATTTTACATAATTTCTATAGTCAACAATCTGCCGACAGCAAACTAGACCTTATCCTAACTGCACTTGAAACTCTAGAGACCTTTCCTGAAGCATGTCCTTTGGTGTCTAGTCGTGGTTACGGGGAATTGACAGATGATGGCAAACGGTACCGATATATGCCAATCGAGAATTATCTAGCTTTTTATTACATTGATAACCATGAGGTTTATGTTGCAAGGATTTTGAACTCTAAGCAAAATTGGGCTAAATTATTCAATAAATAACGGCCATTTTTCTATGCGAAAATTAAGGAAAAGGTATTCTCAGTGGTTATAAAAAATAATATTCCCATAAATAAATCTGATGACTGTTATTGTCTATTAGATATGGAACAGGCAACACCTACAGTTGTTGAACAATCAACATTGGATGATGTTACAACTTCGGTTTTTTCACGCCATATTGATGCTTTTAGAGAGTTGGCAAAATAGGAATGTTGACTATTGCACAGAACAGTAAATTGTAATGATGTTAGTTGAAATTTCATATCTCAATTCAATGCATCTCCAAAGGGGAGGTGCTTTTTTCGTACTCAAAAGGAGGAACTATGGGACTACTAGATTTATTGGGACGTAAGCGGGCTAGAGATAAACCACGAAATAGTTATGAAGGTCAGGACTTTTCATATCTGTTTGGACGAACGACCAGTGGGGAGAATGTGGATGAGTTTAAAGCTATGCAGACAACAGCTGTTTATGCTTGTGTCCGCATCTTAGCTGAAGCAGTTGCTTCACTACCCATTCATGTTTATGAGAGAACGGCAACTGGAAAGGAGAAGAAGGTGGAACATCCCCTTTATTTTCTCTTACATGATGAACCTAACCCTGAGATGTCATCTTTTGTCTTTAGAGAAACCTTGATGACCCATCTATTGATATGGGGCAATGCCTATGTCCAGATTATCCGAGATAGGAGTGGACAGGTAATCAGTCTTTACCCACTCTTACCAGATAAGATGTCTGTTCATCGGGACGAAAGTGGAAAGCTCTATTACAAATACAAGCGTCAGTCAGAAGAAAATCCTAACTTTAAGGAAAAGGGAGATGCTATTTTGAGAGCAGAAGATGTTCTCCACGTTCCTGGTCTGGGTTTTGATGGATTGATTGGCTATTCTCCAATTGCCCTTGCAAAAAATGCTATCGGTATGACCTTGGCAACGGAAAACTATGGGGCATCATTCTTTAAAAATGGTGCAAATCCTGGAGGTGTTTTGGAACACCCAGGTATTCTCAAAGATCCAAAACGAGTGAGAGATTCATGGAATGCAGTCTACAATGGGGTAACCAATGCCCATAAAGTGGCAGTTCTTGAGGAAGGGATGAAATACACTCAGGTAGGCATTCCACCTGAAGAAGCCCAGTTTCTCCAAACTAGAAAATTCCAAATCAATGAAATTGCAAGGCTCTACCGCATTCCACCTCATATGGTTGGCGACTTGGAGAAATCCTCATTTTCAAACATTGAGCAACAATCTCTAGAATTTGTTAAATATACCTTAGACCCTTGGGTAGTTCGTCTCGAACAGGCTTTTAAGAGGTCTCTTTTTTTACCTGTAGAAAAGAAAACTTACTTTGTGAAGTTTAATGTGGATGGTCTTCTTCGTGGTGACTATCAGAGTCGAATGAATGGCTATGCGATTGGGAGACAAAATGGCTGGCTATCGACAAATGATATTCGTGAACTTGAGGACTTGAACCTCCTCTCAGATGAGGATGGTGGCAATCTCTACTTGATAAACGGAAACATGACGAAACTGAAGGATGCAGGTGGCTTTATGAAACAAGCACCGTTAGTACAAGAATCTCAATCTGAGGAGGATATGGATGCATAAGTTTTGGAATTTTACAGAAGATGATAGTGGTCGAACACTTCGTATTGAAGGACAGATTGCTGATGAGACGTGGTTTGGCGATGAAGTCACGCCACAAGTATTTAAAAATGACTTACATGCAGGAAATGGAAATATCACCCTCTGGATTAATAGTCCAGGGGGTGATGTTTTTGCGGCTGCTCAAATCTATAACATGCTGATGGATTACAAAGGTGATGTCCATGTCGTGATTGATGGCTTAGCCGCAAGTGCTGCTAGTGTCATTGCCATGGCAGGTACAACGGTTTCTATGAGTCCGGTTGCCATGATGATGATTCACAACCCTTGGACTGTGGCACAAGGTGAAGCCAAGGATATGCAGAAGGTCATTGAAATGTTGGGAGAGATTAAGGAATCCATCATCAATGCCTATGAATTAAGAACAGGACTTTCAAGAACCAAACTCTCGCACCTTATGGACTCAGAGTCTTGGTTCAATGCCAAAAAGGCTGTTGAACTGGGCTTTGCGGACAAGATTCTCTTTGACAAACAAGAGGAACATGGAATGGATACTGAGAGTTATTCTTTCAGTCGAACTGCTGCCCAACAAGATTTACTTGTCAAAATGCAGGCGAAGCTTGAAGTCCAACAACAAAAGAAAACAATCCCTATCAATCAGTTGGAAAAACGATTGAATTTGCTTAAATAACGAAAGGAAAATGAATTGATGTCTAAATTACTTGAATTGAAAGAAAAACGTAACCTAGCTTGGCAACAAGCAAAAACCTTCCTTGATTCTGTTCGAACAGAAGATGGACTTGTATCTGAGGAAGATTCCAAACGCTATGATGATATGGAAGCAAAAATCAACCTCTACAATCAAGAGATTGCTCGATTGGAGCGACAAGAAAAGATTGACCTTGAACTTGCTCAACCAGCCTCACAGGCTCTAATTGGGCAGCCCACTACAGTTCTGAATGACAAGACTACTGAAGAGGAAAAGAAGGGTGTGGCTTCAGATAGCTATGCCAAGACATTTTGGACAAGTGTTCGTAAACGTCACTTCTTTGATGTCAAAGATGTCCTTCGAGTTGGGGAAGATACCGAAGGTGGTCATCTGGTTCCTGATGAGTATGAGAAGAAACTAGTTCAAGGATTACAAGAAGAGAATTTCTTCCGCAGCCTTGCGACTGTTATCAAAACATCTAGTGGTGAGCGAAAGATTCCTGTTGTGACTGGACATGGTTCGGCCTCATGGATGGATGAAAATGGTCTCTATCCTGAAACAGAAGAAACCTTTGGTCAGGTGACTCTAGACTCTCATAAGATTGGGACTGCTATTCGTATTTCAGAAGAGTTACTTAACGATTCAGTCTTTGACCTTGAGTCCTATATGACAGCTGAATTTGCTCGTCGTATTGGAACGGAAGAAGAAAAGGCATTCTTGATTGGCGATGGTTCTAAGAAACCGACAGGTATCTTTACTCAGGCAGAAGTTACAGGTCCAACGACTGCCACAAAGGATATTACCTTTGATGACATGATTGAACTGTATCATTCTTTACCAGCACCATATCGTAAGAATGCAGTTTGGATTTTACATGATACGACTGTCAAAGCTATCCGTAAACTCAAAGATAATAATGGCAATTACATTTGGCAGCCATCCACTCAAGCTGGACAACCAGATTTGATTCTAAATCGTCCATACTATACATCAACCTTTGCCCCACTTCCTGAAGCAGGAAACAAGGCCATTGCATTTGGTGATTTCTCATATTATTGGATTGCGGACCGTCAAGGTCGGACCTTCAAACGTTTGAACGAACTCTATGCCAATAATGGACAGATTGGTTTTCTTGCTTCACAACGTGTTGATGGTAAGTTAGTCCTACCTGAAGCCGTGAAGACACTAACAGTAAAGGCTAAGTAGTCATGGTTAGTTTAGCAGAAACAAAACAGTATCTCAAAGTGGAACACGATGATGAGGATGGACTGATTGAGCAGTTGCTTGAAACCAGTCAACAACTCTGCGAAGATATTTTGCGACAATCAATTTATTCAGACGTTCTAAAGACGGCAATCCTTTATGGGGTTGCCTATCTTTATGAACACAGAGAAGATGCCAATCATAAGGAGTTGAAAGAGACTCTCTATCATTTGCTGTTGGCCGAACGAAAGGATGTGTTCTGATGAAGATTGCACCGTTGAGGGAACGCTTGTCATTTCAGATTCGACAGATTGTTCAAGATGAGATTGGCAATGAAACTTCGACATGGATACCTTTATTTGACCGGTGGTGCTCTTGTCGTCCTCTCACCTTGACCGAAAGGGATGGGAGTGTGACGAAACTGGAACAAGAGAAAGTCCAGTTCACCCTCAGGTATGAAAAGGCAATTCTTGGACTTCATTCCTTAACGACTCACATTCAATTTCGTGGTCAAACTTATGGGATTGAGTCTATTGATGGAGATACAGTGCTACGACAACTAATTTACATCGTCGCTGTTAAGGAGGAGTGATATGACTAAAATTGGACTGGATGCACTAGAAACTGCCATCGCAAATGAGCTGGTGGAATTTGTAGAGGATACAACAGAGGTGATGCGTGAAGTTGTAGAGGAAGTCACAGATGAATCCATTGAAACCTTGAAAGCAACGTCACCTAGAAAGAGTGGTTCCTATGCCAAAGGGTGGAAGAGTAAAGCAACGATTGATACCAGTACAGGTCTAACCAAAACCATTCATAATCGAACGCCAGGCCTGACGCACCTATTAGAAAATGGTCATGCCAAAAGCTCCGGTGGGCGAGTTGAGGGAATTAAGCATATCGCACCTGTTGAGAAACAAGCAATACAATCCTTAGAAGAAAAGCTGAGAAAGCGAGTGTGATATGACATGTTACTGAGCGAAATGTACTCCATTCTCAAAGAATTACAGCTCCCCCTCGCTTACCATCATTTTGAAGAAGGGAGTCGTCCAAGACCACCGTATCTGGTTTATTTGGTGACTGATTCAGAAAATCATGGTGCAGACAATTGGACCTATCATAAGCAGAATAACCTGCTAGTGGAACTCTATACCACTAAGAAAGATTTAGCAACTGAACAAAAGGTGGAGTCATTATTTGACAGCCACCTTATTTATTTTGAAAAAGTAGAGACCTATATCTCATCAGAGAAACTCTACCTAATAACCTATTACATCACATTACATGGAGGATAATATGGCTGAAAAGAATAAGGTCACCTTTGGACTACAAGATGTCCATTGGGCAGAAGTTACAAGCGAAGGTTCTGATGGTACGTTGACATACGGCAATGTAGAACGACTTCGTGGTGCTGCAGAATTAACCCTTGAACCAACAGGAGATAAGGGTTCTTATAAGGCAGACAATATCAATTTTTATACAACAGAGTCAAACGATGGTTACGAAGGGACACTAAAAGTTGCTCTTCTAACGCAGGAATTTTTGACACGAGTCCTTGGAGAACAGTTGGATGCGACGACAAACACCATTTCAGAGATCGCAAACAGCGAAAAGAAAAATTTTGCGTTGATGTTCCGTTTTGAAGGGGATAAAAAAGAAACATTACACGTTTTGTATTATTGTTACGCATCTCGTCCGACTGTTGGTTCAAAAACCAAGTCTGGTTCAGATATCAATGAGGTAGAGTTGACCTTTACTGCCAGTCCTCGCCCTCTTGATAAGGTTGTACGTCGACGAACAACGGAGGAAACGAGTGATGAGATTCGTCAAAACTGGTTCAAGGCAGTTTTTGAACCTCGTAAGTAAGGGAGATGGCCATGAGAGAAAGTATTACCATAGCAGGCACGACCTACGAGTTAGCAACCAATGCCTACACACCAATCGCTTATAAAGAGCAATTTGGCAAGGACTATTTTCAAGATTTATTCTCTATGGTCAATAGTCAAGCAATCTTGGCAAAACTTGACCAGTTAGAAGATGGAGAAGAATTACAGGCACATCATATTGATGTTTCTATTCTGTCTGATTTCGATATGACATTTTTCCATCGAATCTTTTGGGTCTTTGCGAAGTCAGCCAATCCACGAGTGAAACCATTTGTGGATTTTTATATGGAGATGGAAGAATTTCCAGTGCAGGAAGTAGCCCCTGTCTTGATGAATATGTTGAACCAAGGGATGTCAACCAGAAAAAAGCAGATGAAACAAAAACAGCGAGTGAGGAAATCTTCACAGTAGAGAGTTATTTCTCCTGTTGTAAGGAAACTGGTCTGACCATTGACGATTTAAAACATATCTCTATTGGGATGGCACTTGACTATCAAACGGACTATGTGGAGATGCGTACACGAGAAACTTCTCAAACACGCCGAGCAACTCAAGCTGATTTTGATAATTTCTGATGGTAGAAAGGAGGGACTATGGCTGGAAACATCAAGGGGATTACGATTGAAATTGGTGGTGATACCCAACCCTTACAAGATGCACTTAAGGGTGTAAACAAACAAGCATCTGAAGCTACCAAAGAATTAAGACAGATTGATAAGGCTCTCAAGTTTGATACAGGAAATGTCACTCTTCTGACGCAAAAGCAGGAAGTCTTGGCAAAACAAGTCGAGACAACCAAAGAAAAATTGGCAACGCTCCGTCAAGCCCAATCACAGGTGGAAGCTCAATTTAAGGCTGGAGATATTGGGGCAGACCAGTACCGTGCCTTTCAACGTGAGGTGGAAACTACTCAAAGGCTGCTAACGTCCTATGAAACTAAGTTAGCTGATGTGTCATCAACACTTGAGAATCACGGTCGAGGTAGTAGTTCAGCGGCTCAACAATTAGATAAACTCCAAGTGGAGCAGGGGCAGTTAGCAAGTGAGATGAACAAGGTCACGTCTCAATTTGAGCTACAAGAAAGTGCTTTGTCATCCAATAGTTCCGAAGCAGAACGCAATGCCATAGCCCAACAAAAGATTGGAGCACAGTCAGAAATTGTTTCTAAACAAATTTCCAATCTCGAAAAGCAACTAGCCCTGACAAAGAGTGAATATGGTGAGAATTCCATTGAAGCCAATAAGATGGAAGCTGAGTTGAACCAAGCAAAGACCGCTCTCAATAACCTGAACAACGAGATGGATGAGACCAAATCCTCTGCCGATGGTGCTCAAGATGGCATGAAAGCCATGTCTGACACCATTCGGGCTGAGGCACTTCAAGCGACCAGTGAGAAGCTAGCAGACATCTCTCAGAAAATCTTCGAAGTCGGAACAGAGTCCATGTCTGCGGCAGCTCAACTTCAAGCCAGCAATGCCCAATTCTCTACCGTATTTGGGGATATGGAGAATGCTGCTAAGGATGCCCTCAATAAGATTGGGGAAGAGATGGACATTGTTCCAGAGCGTCTTCAAGGCTCCTTCACTCAAATGGCTTCCTTTGCCAAAACCTCTGGAATGGATACGGCTCAGGCTTTGGATCTGACCACTCGTGCCACCAGAGCAGCGGCTGATGGGGCAGCATTTTACGACAAATCCATCGAAGAAGTCACCGAAAACCTGCAGTCCTTCCTCAAAGGAAACTATGAAAATGACGCAGCTCTAGGTATTTCTGCGACAGAAACCACTCGTAATGCAGCAGCGAACAAGCTCTATGGAAAGTCCTTCAATGAACTATCAGAAGCTCAGAAGCAGTTAACCCTACTTCAAATGGTAGAGGACGGCAATGAACTCTCTGGAGCCTTGGGGCAAGCTGCAAGGGAATCAGACGGACTGGAAAACGTTCTGGGTAACTTAAGACAGTCTGGAACTAATGCTCTAGCAGCAATCGGTCAACCGATTCTGGAGATGCTTATTCCAGTCTTCCAAAGTTTGGCAGACATTGTTAGTCAACTAGCGACTTGGTTTACCAACTTATCCAGTCCCATCAAGGAAGTCATCATTATCTTCACAGGTATTTTAGCCGTAGTAGGGATGTTACTTCCAGTTTTCTTGGGCTTACAGGTTGCGGCAGCCGCTATGGGGACAACCGTTGTTGGAATGATAACGGCATTTTTGCCGATTGTGGGGATTATTGTTGGTATTGTAGCTGCCATTACCTTACTGATTGTTGGGTTAAAAGAACTCTGGACGAATCACGAAGGCTTTCGAACGACTGTGATGGAAATCTGGAATAGTATCTATGCCTTTCTGACCATGATCATCCAGCAGATTTCTAGTTTTGTTATGTCCATCTGGGGAACGCTAACCACATGGTGGACTGAAAACCAGCAATTGATTCTAAATGCTGCAACCACGGTATGGAATGCCATCACTACGGTTATTCAAACGGTGATGACTATTCTTGGACCGCTCATCCAAGCAAGTTGGGAGAATATCAAACTCATCATTACAGCCGCTTGGGAGATGATAAAGATTGTGGTCGAGACTGCTATCAATGTGGTACTTGGTATCATCAAGGCAGTCATGCAGGTTATCACTGGTGATTGGACTGGCGCTTGGGAAACCATCAAACAGGTCTTCTCGATGGTATGGGAGGGCATTAAGTCCCTTATTTCCTTAGCTCTCAATTTCATCGTCCAGTACATCTTAACAGCTTGGACGGGTATCAAGAATACCATCTCAAATGTACTATCTACCATTAGTTCTGTTATTTCAACTATATGGTCAGCTATTCAATCGACAATATCCAGTGTCCTATCTGCGATTGGTTCGACTGTTTCAACTATCTGGAATGGTATCAGAAGTACCATATCCAACATCTTGAATGGTATATCTAATACGGTTTCATCTGTTTGGAATGGTGTGAAAAATACCATTTCAAGTGCTATCAATGGTGCAAGAGATGCCGTGAGTAATGCCATCAATGCCATTAAAAATCTCTTTAACTTCCAAATCAGATGGCCACATATTCCCCTTCCTCATTTTCGAGTGTCAGGCTCTGCCAATCCACTCGATTGGTTGAAGGGCGGAATTCCGAGAATCTCCATTGATTGGTATGCCAAAGGAGGAATTTTAACCAAACCAACCGCATTTGGGGTAAACGGCAATAGCCTAATGGTTGGAGGTGAGGCTGGAAAAGAAGCAGTCTTGCCTTTGAATGAACAAACGTTAGGTGCAATTGGTCGAGGAATCGCAAAGACCATGACAAGCAATCTACCGACCATTCACATCACTATTACAGGTAACACAGTAAGAGAAGAGACTGACTTTCATCGACTAGCGGAGATGGTTGGAGAGAAACTAGTATATGAATTAGAACGTCAGCAAGGATTGAGAGGAGTGAAACCATGATTAAACATAATGCATTAACCATTGGTGGAGTGTCCACGAGTTCTTTTCCTTTTAAGGTAATCGTGGAAGATAGTCCTTCAATCACAGTAAGTGAAAGTAAGACGCAATTGATAGAACACCAAGGCCTGTCAGGAGCGGTTCTTCAAACCAATCCTCGCAGAAGTGTCATGGAACTGAGCTACACCCTCTATCTTGTAAAACCTAGTGAAGAACAGTTATTATCCTTTTTGAAGCTATTTTTGAAAGAAGGATTTTGGCTTGAGAACGCTAGTTTCAAGACCATACGCTTTTGGTGTTACAAGGTACACCATACTCCAGTTCAAAAGGATAAGCTGGGGGTGTATGAGTTTAAGGTTACATTTTCTTGTCACCCAACCAAGTGGTTCAAAACGACGACCTCGCAGGTGTTTAGGACTAGTGGTACTTTTAGAAGTCAAGGTTCAGCCATTGCTTTTCCAAAGATTACCATAAGTGGCAACTCGACTAGTGAAACTAGCTTTACGATTGGGGATGATGTCATCCGCTTGGAGCGATTACAAGAAACACTCATTATGGATAATAATCCTAGTCAGCCAAGTTTTAAGACACAAAGAGGTCAGCCTGTAAAATGGTCTGGCGATTTTATTTCCATTGATGCGGCCAGAAATGACTCGGTTGGAGTTGTCTTAGGTGCTGGCATTACATCATTAACAATAGAAATGAATTGGGGGTGGGCTTAGTGCTATCTTTATTAGACAAAACCGTTCGAACGGCAAAATGGCATGGGAAACCACTCCCAGAGACTATAAAGGCAAGCGTTAAAGAAACCTTGAATGGGGATTTTGTCCTAAATTTTACCTATCCAATCACAGACAGCGGACTATTTCGAGAGTTAAAAGAGGACTACCTCGTTCGTAGCCCAGTTCCAGTATTGGGACACCAGTTGTTTCGGATTAAGAAAGTCATTGAAGGAGACACCAGTCTTGAAGTTGTGGCCTATCACATATCAGATGACGTCATGACTAGGTTGGTATCTCCATTTAGGTGTGAACAGGTACCTTGTGCAACAGCACTATCAAGCATGGTCATGGCAAGCAAGTCTCCACTTGGAGATTTTTCTTTTACCAGTGACATTGTCAAGAATAGAACCTATACAACGGACAAGGAACAGACGCTGTACTCCAGCCTGATGGATGGTAAACACTCTATCCTTGGAACTTGGGAGGGAGAACTGGTTCGAGATAACCTTGCCTTATCAATTAAGAGTGAGCGAGGACAGGACCGTGGAGTTGTTATCTCTACTCACTACAATTTGAAAAAGTATCAGCGAACGAAAGAAAGTTCACAGATTATCACTCGTATCCATGCCACTTCAAGCTTTAAACAAGAGGGTCAGGATAGGGAAGCTGTCCTTCAAGTAACTGTAGACAGTCCGTTGATAAACTCTTATCCTTTCATCAATGAAGTGACCTATACAAATAATAGTGTCAGAACTCGTCAAGAGTTAATAGAGTGGGCTAGTAGCAAGTTTCGCTTAGAGGGTATTGATAAGCCCAAAGATGCCATCATCATTGAGGCATTTGAATTAGATGGTCAAACAGTTCATCTAGGCGATACAGTGACTTTAAAAAGCAAGCTACACGGCATTGATGTGAGGAAGAAAGCCCTTGCTTATGATTATGATCCTCTAGCTAAGAATTACCGCTCTATCACGTTTGATGATAAGGCAAGTATCGGTACAGGTAAAACTGGCGGAAGCTTGACTACCCTAGCAAATAATCTCCTTGAAGGGAATAAGCGGAGTGAGGATGTTGCCGTTGAAATTGCCATTGAGAATGCCAACAGAGCCTTTGATGCAGAATTTGAGAAACGTCAAGTAGCCATTGATAATGCAATCCTTCAGGCTCAAAGTCATGGGGAGGTCTATGCGGATCGATTAAAGGCTAGCATTGATAGTGAGCTTTCTTCTATTCACCAACAGATGCTGCAACAAGAAGAGGAACAGCAACGCACAACTCGTGATTTATTGGCAAAGGCTGGGGTAAATACCAACCTAGCCACAGAAGCCAAACAAAAGGCAGTACAGGCTCAAACTGGGGCAACTGAAGCTCTCAGAAGGGCAGAACAAGCCAAGCTCGATGCGATTCAAGAAGCTAACCGCTTGACTTCGACGGAGCGTAGTCAAACAGAGTTAAAAATTGCGACAGCAAAATCACAAGCTATCTCTGAGGCGAGTCGATTGGTTGATGTAGCAAAATCACTGATAGGTGGACAGTTGGCAACTGTCACTACCAATCTCACACAAACCAAGGAGGATATAAAACTACTTGCGAGTAAGCAACTAGTGGATGGTCTGACTGGTCGAGTAATTAGTGCAGAATCCATGATTCAAACGCAAGCAGACCAAATTTCCCAGCGTGTTAAGACTAGCGATTTTAACCAAGCAAAACAGAGAATCGAAACTGCAGAGTCAACGATTACGCAATTGGGGAATCGGATAACAACTGAGATTCGAGAGACCGTAGCTAAGATTCCAGTTGATTTTGGTGGTCGAAATTACATACTAAAAAGTGATACTTATATTACATCCGGGAGTAAGTTTCTAGATAGTGCTTCGGACTTTATCGACTATGCTCAGGCAGGAAAGTTTGTGACGATCAGCGTTGATATCAAGGGGGAAAATCTGTCGCCTGATGAAAGAGGACAGTCTAGGATAGGATGCGAGCTACGCTTGACTTTATCCAATGGCAATCCTCTCTATCTAAACTGCTATAAAGTTGTTTCAGCAACCCAACCTCGCGAGCGAATATACCGAACGGTTCGTATTCCTGATGGTGTATCGGTTGTTAGTGTAGCAAAGCTCAATCTTTTTGTGCAAGTCAGAGGAAATGCCTTAGCTGGAAGACCAAAGTTTGAACTTTCTTCTATGCCTACTGACTGGTCACCTGCTCCTGAAGACTTAATCACAGATCTCAGTCAAACCAGAACACTAATTACTCAGACAGCTGAGGGCCAAACTCAGCTGTCTACAAAGCTTACTCATACTGAGAATAAAATGATGAATGCTGAAACCCAAATCAGGCAATTGTTGGGTGATGTGGCTAGTAAAGTATCTAAAATGGACTATGACAATCTCAAGAGTACAGTTGAGAATCATACGACAAGTATTAATCAAACGACCCAGTCCATTTTACTTAAAGCTGACAAGACCTTTGTGGACGGTGTGAAATCTACGGCAGAAGCAGCCCTTTCAAAAGCAACTAGCAATGCGACAATGATTAGTCAGACCAAGTCTGAGCTAACTATTGCCAATGATGCCATCTCACAGAAAGTCGCAAAGACGGATTTTAATAATTTGAGCGGTCGAGTAGCAAGTGCAGAATCCACTATACGTACACAGGCTGGGCAAATTGAACAACGACTAACAAGTACACAAGTTGAATCAGCTATTAACTCAAAAGGTTACCAAACCAAGTCACAGGTCGATTCCAATATTACTGGTCGTGGCTATCTAACCAGCAGTTCTCTCCAACCCTATGCGACGACAACTAGTGTGCAGAATTTGGTTAGAACCACCTCTGATAGTTTTACCCAGCGAATCAGTCAAACGGAAAGTAGAATCCCTACCTCAGTTTCACATCGCAACTTGATAGCTGGTACTTCGGATAGATGGAGTGCTTATCAGACGATAAATGCCAATAGTAACTGGATAGCATCATTAGGAAGAGTGCAATTTGGGGATAGTAGTGGAATTTATGTTGGATCAAAAGTTCATTTATATGTTCATGTCTCAGCGGATGAGATTACCTTTGACCCTGCAGTAACGACTCGTACTATGAAACTTCGAGGTCCAATATTGGATAGTCAAAATATTTGGACATGGACCAACTGGAATTTGTATCACCCTTTCTACAATAAATGGAGCAGCAATCTGACAACAGGTAACAACTATCGCTTGATAAAATTGACCGCTACCGTCACTCAAGAGATGTACCAACACTCTAAAGGTTTTGAACTTCAAGTCAGAATCGATGGAGTTAAAACTGGTAAGTTCCATGTGAGAGCCTTAATGGTTTCAACTGGTGATATCTTTCCAGACTATTGGACACCATCGTTAGAAGACTTTACGACTTTAACCGCATTTCATGAAGTGCGGGATACTGTAAGCAGTCACACTCGAACAATTGGAGATCACACCAATCAAATCAGTCAGGTTGTTCAAACGGCTACTGGGATTGTGACACGAGTTGGCAATCTAGAAACAAGTCGAGCGACAACGGCTGCCGTCAATGCCATTCAAACTCAAGTTTCAACTCTTGCAGGGTCGTGGTCGGTTCGAAATCTGACCAGTGCAGGCACAGTTTTGAGCCAACTTAATCTCAATAAGGATGGGACGGTCAAAATCGATGGAAAACTCGTCCAAATTACAGGCACTACCTATATCCAAGATGGTGTCATTGCGAGTGGTAAGATTGCCAGTCTTGATGCAGGTAAGATTACGTCAGGCATCATCTCGGCAGCTCGTATTGGAGCAGAAGCAATCACTGCGGATAAGTTAAAGGTTGACCAGGCTTTCTTTACCAAGTTTATGGCAACAGAAGCCTACCTCAAGCAGTTGTTTGCCAAATCGGCCTTTATAACACAAGTGCAGTCAGTAACCCTATCTGCCAACAAAATTTCAGGCGGTATTTTGTCAGCCATCAACGGAGCTATGAAAATCAATCTTTCACTTGGGAACATCAAGTTCTTTACCAACTCTCCATCCATTTCTCGTGAGGTTAGTGGTTATCCTCACCAGTGGGTTTCATTTGAAACAGGTACGTCAAACGGTAAGCCATGTGGTGTAACCATTATCGGTTCCAATCGATGGAACAACTGGAATGCCAATGACGGTGGCTTTGTAGGAATCCGAGCATGGAACGGTACAGATACCGACCAAATTGATGTTGTAGGCGATAAGGTACGTTTAGCTAGTGCCCCATATACCAATCCAGATGGCTGGGAAATAGTAACGTTGCCTAACCGACTGAGTATTGATGCCTATAAAGCTTCTGACCGACCAAGTTCAATTTTGAATATCGGAGATATCCGCATCTATCGAAACGGTACAACATACGTCAGTTTGAAAGATGTTCTTCATCAATTCAACCACAATTTTAAACACTTAATAAACATCACTGGTCGAGGTGACGTCATCTTGACATGGGATACGATTAAATAAAGGAGTTCACAGATGAATCTAGAACAAATCAACCAATCATTAAAATTAACCATCCAGGAGCTTGTCTCCAAGCTATCTGATGAGATTACCGCTAAGAACCTCATTGCCATCCAATTGGTGGAAAGGGATGAGGAACTTAGCCTATTGCGTAAAGAAAAACAGGAATTGACTGAGCTGTTAGAAGTTCAGACAAAACCTGAAGAAGGGAAAGGAGAATAGTAATCATGGCACTTCTCAATATTGACAAAGTAACAGAACCATTTGATTTGGAGACAGCTCTCGCATATATGCGTAAGAATGGAGAGTTCATTCGTTGTAAGACAGCAGAGCAGGATTTTTACATGTATCTTGAAGAAATAAGGCGACCTGCCATTAAGAATGGAAAGCGGCAGTTAGTTACAACAGAAACAGTTTGGGCATTTAATCAGTGGGGCAGTACCACATTAACTCTGAACCTTTCTGATCTGTTCCATGATTGTTTTTATCTGATGCGGTTTGATGAGAACGGTCAACCGGATTGGTCAGACCCTACCATTGTGCAGGAAGGTTCAGTAGAAAGTGAGGTGACCGATGAAGGAATTGTTAACACTTAATAAGATTTTATTTTCCATGATTGGGGGCTTGATTGGTAGTCTATTTGGAGAGTTGGATGGCATCCTATATGCTCTACTGGTCTTCATAATTATTGACTATCTAACAGGAATTTTTGCGGCAGTTGTAGAGAAACAGTTGTCGAGTAGTATCGGTTTTCGTGGCATCTTTAAAAAGATAGCCATTTTATTTTTAGTTTCATTAGGTCATATGATTGATACTGCAATCATAAAGCAGGGTGGAACAATTCGAACCATGGTCATTTTCTTTTATCTCAGTAATGAGGGGTTAAGTATCTTAGAAAATACCATTCGAATTGGTCTACCAATACCTGAGAAACTACAAGCAATCTTAAAACAAATCAACGAGAGGTGAGAAGATATGGGAAAACATCTGGTCATTTGTGGTCATGGGCAAGGGCGAACAGGCTATGATCCTGGAGCAGTGAATGCCAAACTAGGTATCACAGAAGCAGGAAAGGTTCGAGAATTAGCCATGTTAATGGCTAAGTACAGTGGACAACAGATTGATTTTATAACCGAACAAAATGTTTATGATTATCGGAGTATTACTAGTATTGGTAAGGGATACGACTCGATTACTGAATTGCACTTCAATGCCTTTAATGGTAGTGCCAAGGGTACAGAAGTCTTGATTCAATCTTCTTTAGAAGCAGACAAGGAAGATATGGCTATCCTATCTCTCCTTTCACGATACTTTCAAAATCGTGGTATTAAGAAGGTAGATTGGCTCTATAATGCCAACCAAGCAGCGAGTCGTGGATATACCTATCGTTTGGTGGAGATTGCCTTCATCGATAATGAACAAGATATGGCGATTTTTGAAAACAAGAAAGAGGATATTGCGAGAAGTCTTGTGTCAGCAATAACAGGAGTTGAAGTCAAGACAATAGTTCCCTCGCCCCCCAGTTCAACTGTTGGGAGTTCAGGTACTCCTTCAAAATCAATCTATCTTGTTGGTGATAGTCTTAGGGTGTTGCCTCATGCGACTCATTATCAGACTGGTCAGAAAATTGCCAACTGGGTCAAAGGGCGCACCTACAAAATCCTCCAAGTGAAGAATGTTCACCAGTCCAACAGTAAGAGAGCTTATCTACTTGATGGAATCAAGTCATGGGTGCTAGAGCAGGATGTAGAAGGAACAACCAAAGGCCATAGTGAGCAGACCTATCAAGCACAGAAAGGCGATACGTATTATGGAATCGCTCGGAAGTTTGGTCTATCAGTAGATACCCTTCTTGTAGTGAATGGTTTGAAGAAGTCGGATATCCTGAAAGTTGGACAAACACTCAAGGTTAACGCTGCTTCAAGGACAACAACTGCTATTCCAACTAGCGTTGCAAGCCGTGTGGTTGCGTCAGCTTTATCTAAGGTCGGTCAAAAGGTGACCGTTCCATCTAATCCTTATGGTGGGCAGTGTGTTGCCTTGGTGGATAAGATTGTTCAAGAACTTACGGACAAGAATATGTCCTATACTAATGCCATTGATTGTTTGAAGAAAGCAAAATCAAATGGTTTCCAAGTAATCTACGATGCTTGGGGTGTAAATCCTAAAGCAGGTGATTTTTATGTCATTCAAACAGATGGTATGGTTTACGGGCATATTGGTGTCTGTGTGACGGATTCTGATGGAAAAAGTATTGATGGTGTGGAACAGAATATTGATGGATATTCTGACCATAATAATAACGGTATCAATGACCAATTAGAAATTGGTGGCGGTGGAATTACTCGTCGTGTGAAACGGCAATGGATGGCGAATGGCTCACTCTATGATTCTACTGGAACAGTTAAACTTGGAAAAGTTGTTGGTTGGTTTAGAATTTCATAATTTAGTTATAAGCCTGGTGGAAACATCAGGCTTTATTTTTTTGCCTTTTTTTCAATAAGTGCGGAAAAATTACTCCCAAACCTACCTAGTAAGGTAGGAGGAATATTTGTATTCCATGAATTATGGCATAAAACTATCAGGTCGAAATAGTTGGTCTGATAACTTGACTAATATTCCCTTTAGAGTGATATATAGTGTGCCATTACATAGGAAGGAGAGTAAATGTCCGTAAAGAAGATTAGAGTCAATAGACAAAAACATAGGAAGAGGGTCTGTGCCTACATTCGAGTTTCGACGACTAATGGAAGTCAGTTAGATTCATTAGAAAATCAGAAGCAGTATTTTGAAAACCTGTATTCCAATAGAGACGATATTGATTTTATAGGTGTTTATCATGACAGAGGTATATCTGGTTCTAAGGATAATCGTCCAAATTTTCAAGCAATGATTGAAGATTGTCGTAGAGGTAAGATTGATGTTATTCATACCAAGTCAATTGCACGCTTTGCCAGAAACACGGTTACAGTTCTTGAAATTAGTCGTGAACTGAAAGCGATAGGAGTAGACATATTCTTTGAGGAGCAAAACATTCATACCCTTTCAAGTGAGGGGGAAGTGATGCTTTCAGTATTAGCGAGTATTGCAGAGGACGAGTTAAGGAGTATGAGTGGCAATCAACGTTGGGCTTTTCAGAAGAAATTCCAACGAGGCGAGCTAGTCATTAATACCAAGCGATTCTTAGGTTACGATGTAGACGAAAATGGTGAGTTGATTATCAATCCAGAAGAAGCCGTAATAGTTAAGGAGATATTCTCGTTATACCTTGAAGGAAATGGTACACATCGTATTGCCAAGCAATTAAATGAGAAGGGTGTTGCGACTGTAACAGGTGCTAAATGGCATGACACTACAATCCGTCAAATGTTAAGAAATGAAAAATACAAAGGTTCGGTCATACTGCAGAAGTATTTCCATGATGGTGTGAATGGTCCTAAAAAATTGAACCAAGGAGAACTTGAACAATACTTGATAGAAGATAATCATGAAGCCATTATTTCAAAAGAAGATTGGCAAAGAGTCCAAGATAAGCTAAATAGTAGAAGATGGCAACAAGGTAGAAACAAAACCTATAAATTTACAGGTTTGTTAAAGTGTCAGCATTGCAGTTCAACATTAAAGAGACAAGTTTCCTATAAGAATAAAATTGTTTGGTGCTGTTCCAAGTATATAAAAGAGGGAAAAGTAGCTTGTCGAGGGATGCGAGTGCCAGAAGTAGATATTTCAAATTGGGAGATAACCTCACCAGTTACAGTAATAGAAAGGGATAGAGATGGGGAAAAGTATTACAGTTATTCCGGCCAAGAAAGTTCAGACCAATGTTCTTCATCAGGTCAGGAAGAAAATCAAGGTAGCCGCCTATTGTCGAGTGTCCACCGACCAAGAAGAACAGCTATCAAGTTATGAAAACCAAGTTAATTATTACAGAGAGTTTATCTCTAAACACGAGGACTATGAGTTAGTTGACATATATGCGGATGAGGGCATCTCAGCAACCAATACAAAAAAACGTGATGCCTTTAACCGCTTGATACAAGATTGTAGGGCAAGTAAGGTGGATAGGATTTTGGTCAAGTCAATCAGTCGATTTGCCAGAAACACCCTTGATTGTATCAAGTACGTCAGAGAGCTGAAAGAACTTGGGGTGGGGGTGACTTTTGAGAAGGAGAATATTGACAGTCTAGATTCTAAAGGTGAGGTTCTTCTTACAATCCTTTCTTCCTTGGCACAGGATGAGTCACGTTCCATTTCAGAGAATGCGACGTGGGGAATTCGTAAGAAGTTTGAACGTGGGGAAGTTCGGGTGAATACCACAAAGTTCATGGGTTATGACAAGGATGAGAATGGTAGGCTTATCATTAACCCTCAGCAAGCTGAAACTGTAAAATACATATATGAGAAATTCTTAGAGGGGTATAGTCCTGAATCCATTGCTAAGTATTTGAATGACAATGAAATACCTGGTTGGACGGGAAAGGCAAATTGGTATCCAAGCGCAATACAGAAAATGCTTCAAAATGAAAAGTATAAGGGTGATGCCTTATTACAAAAGACTTTTACAGTTGATTTTTTGACTAAGAAACGGATTGCCAATGATGGTCAAGTTAACCAATACTATGTAGAAAATAGCCATGAAGCTATTATTGACAAAGACACTTGGGAATTAGTACAGTTGGAATTGGCAAGGAGGAAAGCCTACCGAGAGGAGCATCAGCTCAAGTCCTATATCATGCAAAATGACGATAACCCTTTTACAACTAAGGTGTTCTGTAAAGAATGTGGTTCAGCCTTTGGTCGAAAGAACTGGACCACCAGTCGAGGTAAACGCAAGGTTTGGCAATGTAACAATCGATATAGGGTCAAAGGACAGATTGGCTGTCAGAATAACCATATTGATGAAGAAACGTTAGAGAAAGCCGTAGTAATGGCTGTAGAACTATTGAGTGAGAACGTGGATCTGTTGCATGGGAAGTGGAATAAGATTCTAGAAGAAAATCGTCCGCTAGAAAAGCATTATAGTACAAAGTTGGCTGAAGTGATAAACAAGCCATCCTGGGAATTCGATTCGTATGAGATGTGTCAGGTATTGGACAGTATTACAATTTCAGAAGATGGGCAGATAAGTGTAAAATTCTTAGAGGGGACTGAGGTAGATTTGTAAGTGACTGTGGCCGAAAGGTTGCAGTTTTTTTGTTGTTTCGTGGTATAATAAAACTAATTTAATGAATGATAAAAGGATAGGAGGACTAAATAATGGCAAATGAACTACAGCCGCTTTCTTTACTTTTTCAAAACAGACTTTTCAGAATTCCGGATTATCAGAGAGGCTATGCTTGGCAGCAGTCACAGCTTACTGATTTTTGGGATGATTTAGTAAATCTTCAAGAAGGAAGATATCACTATACAGGTTTATTGTCTCTTAAGAATCTGAAATCTTCTGAAACAACATCGTGGGGTAGTGATCTTTGGATGGAATCAAAAGGATTCAAGCCCTGTCATATTGTTGATGGACAGCAGAGACTGACAACTTTTGTTATTCTTTTAAATGAAATCGTGGAGTATTCCAGAATATTAAAAGAGAATGGAGGTTTATCCGACCGGGATATTGTGCTGGGATATGAAACGTTGGAAGATGTAGTTGCCAAATATATTTGTCAACATAGACCGCCGAATAAGCAGATAACTACATACCTGTTCGGTTATGAGGTGGACAACCCTAGTTCTGACTATTTACAGTACAAAATTTTTAATGAGCCTTATTCCGGGACCGTTAATGAAACGTACTACACAAGAAATCTGAAGTTTGCCAAGAACTTCTTTAGAGAGAATCTGACCGCCCTCTATGAGAGCGAAGGCATGGATGGAATCAATGAATTATACCTCAAACTGACGCAGAGGCTAATGTTTAACATTCATGAAATCGATGATGATTACGATGTGTTTGTAGCATTTGAAACCATGAATAACCGTGGTAAGAAACTCACAAACCTGGAATTATTGAAGAACCGACTAATTTACCTGACAACTCTTTATCCGGAAAGTAAGTTCGATAAGATGGATAAAGAGAATCTGCGTAAACAGATTAATGATACCTGGAAGGAAGTGTACTTCCAGCTTGGCAGAAATGAGAAGACCCCGCTCTCGGATGATGATTTTTTGAGGGCACATTGGATTGTGTATTTCGCTTACTCCAGAAGAAAAGGTGATGACTATATTCATTTCCTTTTGAACAAGTTCTCTGCCAAGAATATTTTTGAAAAGAAAACGGTGGCTGTTGCCGATGACTCCTTGACGGTTGTTAGTGTTACGGACTATGATTCGGATACTGACATTGAAGATGAATCTGGTGAAGTAGAAACTGTTGAGGTTTCCAAACTTGAACATGGAGAAATCCTTGACTATGCAAACAGTCTGAAAAATATGGCAAAGTACTGGTATGATACTTTCTTTCCATTCCAGAGTGAGAACCTTTCCGATGATGAAAAGGTATGGGTGGATCGTTTGAACCGCATCGGCATTGGACATTTCAGACCATTGATTATGGCTGTTATCAGCCGAAGAGACTTGAAACCGGAAAAGAGGATTGAACTGTATACAGCCGTTGAGAGATTTATCTTTATTTGTTTCCGTCTTGGATATTTTAATGCCACATTCAGAAGCAGTGAGTATTATCGTGCATCACGCAGCATTTACCTCAAGGAAATGGATATTGATGATTTAATCAATGATATCAATGAAACTACGGATGCCAATATCGAATATGCACTTCCGAACTTTATAACCAAGATAGAAAAGCACTTCGATAACAAGGGTGGTTTCTATTACTGGAATTCTATCAAGTACTTCTTATATGAGTATGAGTACCAGCTTGCAAAGAAAAACAACCTGGATAAGGTGAGTTGGGAGATGTTTACAAAGACTGAAAAGGACAAAGTTTCTATTGAGCATATTCTTCCGCAGACTCCGTCAAGGTTCTATTGGCGTAATCAATTTAGACAGTTTAGCGGCGAGGAAATCGAATTATTGTCCTGCACTCTTGGAAACCTACTTCCTCTTTCACAGAGTATCAATTCAGCATTGCAGAATGATAGTTTTGAGGATAAGAAAACATCCAAGAACGGTGGCCGAAGAGGTTATCAGAATGGATCGCATTCTGAAATTGAGGTTGCCAAGGAATCTGACTGGACAGCAGACCGGATTTATCAGAGAAGCAAGAAACTTCTGGAGTTCATGGAAAACAGATGGAAGTTTAGTTTTACTTCAGAACAGATGAATAAACTCATCTATGTTACATGGGTAAATGATGGCAGGGCTGTCCCAGCCCCGCTATCAGAAGAATCGGAAAAACCTGCTGATTCATCAAGCAAAGGAAAACAACCTTCTAAGCCCGTAGGCGATTTAGGGGAGCTTCAACTTAAATTTTGGTCAAGCTTTGTAGAATACTGTAAGGAAGAAGGCAGAGATACTGACATTGCTCTTCGTAAACCATTGGCACAGAATTGGTATGATATTCCTGTGAATGGTTCTGATTACCATCTTTCTTATACCGTTACACGCAGTAAGTATTTATCCTTACTGATTTATGTTTATAATAAAGAAGCGTTTGAAAGACTCGAAAGTAAGAAGAACAAGATTGAAGAAATCTTTGGAAACAAGCTTGACTGGTATTCCAGCCGTGAAGGTAGTGAGGCAAAACGCATCATCTATAAGCGTGAAGCCGATGTGTTCAATCCATCAAAGCAGGAAGAATACTTTGCCTGGATGATTGATAAATGTGATGAACTTAGTAATGCACTTGTGCAGGTCGGTGAAATGGACGAAGAACCGAAGGAAAAAGATAAGTTTTCAAAGTTGAATCAGTATCTTGAAAACTGTGGGAAAACCGAACTGACATTGACCTTTACTGATATTGAAGCCATTATTGGTTGCAACCTTTGTAAGTCAGCATACAACTATTCTGCATACTGGACTCCATCACCAACCCATACAATGCCGAATGCCATCCTAGCAGCAGGATTTAAAGTGGTATCGGTTGATTTGCATTCTAATACATTGTTATTGCGTAAACAATAGCAATTTTCGAAAGTTGTCTAATTTATAGGAGGTGTTGATATGAGAGTCTTGGATTTAGATATGGATTATTTTATGACTGAAATAGCAAGTACTCCATTTTCTTGTGAAGTAAGACATGATGAAGAGTGCTATGGGGATTCAGTATGGACTGAAGAGGAAGTTCGACAATTTTTAGAACAAAATTTAGGATTATCAAAAAATCACAAAATTCCAGGAAGAATATTGACCGGTCATAATTAGGCACTGATATTTTGGAAAGAACTTATTAATAGTAAAATGCTTTCAGATCCTTTTGACGTTGTTCATATTGATTCTCATGCTGATTTAGTTTTGGGTGGCGCATCATGGAGTTTTTGCAAAGTGAGTTTCTTACACATCCGATTGATTCAAGAAGAAAAATTAGCGAGTATGAGTTTTACAATAAAATAAAAGTAATTAGTATAGGTGATTATTTACTTTGGGCAGTTGCCTATAGAATGGTTTCAGGCTTTCAAAATGACAGATGTTTTATAGCTCATGGTCTGATGGCTAGTGTACATCCAGTTTAGTTATTATGGAAAAATGGCGAGCGTAATACAAGTATTTTGTTCCATAATATCATCTTAACAACTTGTAATTTCAATTCGTTCCATAATATAGGTAATCCCTATCAGCACACGTCGAGTGTGTTGCTCTGCTCGTAAAAGCCTAGAAACCTTTGAACGAAAGGGATACTGAAAAGCCTTGAAATCAAGGCTTTTTGCTATGTGGTGGGGAAGTATCAGAGTGAGAAAATTTTTGGAGTGGGTAGAAGTGATAGCTAGAGATTATCAGTTTCTATTTCCATTTACCCTGTGGGTACGTGTTTGTTCCCATTGACAAGGAGTTTGTGGGAATAGAAACGTCCCCACCTCTAATATCGCCTGAATGGTCGATTGGTCGATTGAAGTGTGAGTTCTGAAATTGATATAATACAACTTAACTTTTTTTGAAAAAAATTCGAAAATTTATTTTGACTTGCGAATATAATAAGTGAGAGCAAGTTGTTTACTTATTAATGATGAAGAGGAAAAGTAGAATGACAACAATAGTACATTAGGAATTTTCGGAGTATTTTGATAGACTAATAGTTGATTATCCAGTCAATAAAATTATTGTTCAAAATTTTGAACGTTCAGCGAAAAATATCATTATTAGTGAGATTTTATAGCACTAACAGATTTACTCCTTTTTGAAAATATATTAATATAGCTCAGATAAAATCCGTTCTTAATCTTGAAGAAAATTTTGAACACTTAAATTTTCCTACGGTTATTTTTAGTAACTATAAATAGTATTGTATGATACATGGCGTTTTAATGATTTGACAAATTCATTGAACTTGTTTATAATAAAAATATAAAATACGTGAGGTGAAGTTACATGAATAATTAAGCTACTTATTAGTCGTTCTTAAAACTTGTATGAGGTTGCATTAACCGACGATACAAGGGGTAAGACTGCTCATAAGGGCTTGCTATTCGTGTGACTTTTTCCATAGGGAAAGGTCATGTTTTGCATGACTTTTTTCTTGTGTCATTTTTTGAAGAATAGAAGCCCTTTTTGTGAAGAAAAGAGGTCTATATGGAAATGATAAAATGTATTCAATTAGAGAAGGAATTTGCGGGACGTAGTTTGTTTACAATCCAGCAGTTGAGCCTTCAAGCTGGTCAAAAGGTTGGTTTGGTTGGAAATAATGGTGTTGGCAAGTCTACTTTTTTGAAAATCTTACTAGGACTGGATAGGGATTTTGCTGGTCAGGTTGAGGTAAAAGCAGACTGGGCCTATGTACCCCAGTTACAGGAAAGGAGCTCGCTTTCAGGTGGGGAACAGGTTTGGAAGTCTATTCAAGAGGCTTTTGCCCAAAGACCACAGTTGTTAATTATGGATGAACCGACAGCTAACCTAGACTATGAACACCAGGAAAAGCTGATCAAACAAATCAAACGCTATCGTGGCAGTCTACTGGTTGTCAGTCATGATCGGCATTTTCTCAATCAAATAGCCAGTCATATATGGCATTTAGAGGAAGGAAAGATAGAGGTTTATTCTGGGGACTACGATTGCTTTGTCCAAAGTAGGAAAGCGAACCGAGAAGGACAGCAGGAAGCTTATGAAGCCTATCAGAAAAAAGTCGCTCAACTGAAAAAAGCCCAACATGAACGTCAGGCAAAGGCTCAGAAGATGGGGAAGAGAAAGAAAGGTATTTCATCGTCTGAGTGGAAGGTTAATGCTATGATGGGTTCCTATGATAGTCAAGCCAAGTCTATGGCCAAGACTGCCAAGCATTTGGAAAAACGGATAGAGCGTTTGGACAAGGTTGAACAACCCAGAAAGGAAGCGTGGGTAAAGATGGAAGCGAAAGGTGCCTTGGATACGGGACTTCACAGTCTCTTTCGTTTGCAGGCTGGTCAGCTCTGGATTGAGGAAACCTATTTATTTGATTTTCCTCAACTTGGCATGACTTTTGGGGATAAACTAGCTTTGGTTGGGTCAAATGGTACTGGGAAAACCAGTTTTGTTCGGAAATTGATTTCAAAAGAATTAGAAGGCTATTACAATCCAAAATTAAAAATTGCCTATTTCTCTCAGGATTTGACCAGTCTCAATGAAGAGGAAACAGCCTTTGTGAATGCTAGCTCGACGTCGCTTCAAGATAGGGTAACGGTTCTCAATTTATTGGGCATGTTGGGACTTTCTTACGATAAGGCCCAGCAGAAGGTAGCAAATCTGTCTGGTGGTGAACGTGTTCGACTTTCTTTGGCCAAGGTCTTGTTATCGGATGCAAATCTTTTGATAGTAGATGAGCCAACAAACTATCTGGATATTACAGCCATAGAAGCTCTGGAGAAATTTTTGCAGGAATACCAGGGAAGTGTGCTCTTGATTTCCCATGATCAGCGGTTTGTTGAGAGTATTGTCCAAAGAAAATGGCTGGTTGAGTATAATCAGCTAACTGAGGAGCCATAGATGTACTCGCTTAGTCTCTATTGTCTTACATTGATGTATTGATATTTTCCTCAGAAGGAAAGAATTAAACATAGGGTATGTTTTTATAGAAAAGCTTAAAATAAATAGTGGCGCAATAGTGGAAAAGATTACAGATAATTACCCAATATATTTTGGCAAGAAGTATGGCATTAATTTAGAAGCTGAAAAGGAATTTTCAATTGAACAATAAATAACAAAAATATAAAAAACAGGAACAGTCAATTGAACAGTTCCTATTTTTCTGCTAAATATGTTGTAGTTTTCTTATATGTATAATGATAGATTAGTGGATTCTCTTCTAAGGTTCTTACTTCAAATATGAAGAAGTGATCGCGATTATCTCTAGCCTTTTCCTTATTTAGGACAAAGTAATTCTTACGAGAAGTTGCCATTGTTTTGAGGATATCATCAGTCAGAAAGGTCAATGGAATATTCATGTTGGAGTAGCGGTAGAAGTCACGTTCAAAATCTTGGTAGCTCTCGCTATAATAGTCCATTTGCAGGTGATTACGCTGAAATTCAAGCTGATTCATAGAGCACCTCCTCTACAAGTTCAATACTAACAATGTCTTTTAATTTCAAATTAATGTGACCTGTTGTAGTTTTTATTAATATGAAATCTTTGGTCAGACTTGGTATTGTTCCAGTATAGGAAACTCGATTGTTTTTTTCAACTACATGAATGCGCGTGTTCAGTTGCCCAGCATAAACTTGACTGAGGAGTAATAATTTCTTCTCCAGTGACAAATCTGACATATACGTTACTTTGTTTGCATCGTCAGTGAGTGCTGATGTATGCTCAGATAGGAAAAAGCCCATCCATTTTTGCATCTTAGTATCTTGGTACTCTCTTGCTGATTGAAATGGTAAGTATGAACGGTCAATCATTTTAATCCCTCTAATCCACCAGCGGAATGACCGCCGATAAGTTTACTGCGTTCAATATTTCTGGAACCTTCAGTTAGGACGGTTCCTTTTTGTATGGCTAAAAAACCAAACTGTTCTCTGACAACATCAATTGCTATCTGAAGTCTATTTTCTTTTTCAATTTGATCTACATCATCAAAGAGTGATAGTAGAGTATACTATGTAGAAAATAGTCATGAAGCTTGTACCTTTGTCAATGATGTGAGACCAAAAAGGTACCCCAAATTTCAAGTTGAAGTTAGCCACCCAAAAGAAATTCACTTGGCGACTTGTAGTCCAAGCATTTTTTAGGGTAGTTATTAATCCAATTTTCGATAAAAGCGACTTCTTTCGGAGTCGTTTTCTTGGTTCCTTTAGGTAACCATCTCCGAATCAATCGATTATGGTTTTCATTTGAACCTCTTTCCCATGAAGAGTAGGGATGTGCATAGTAGATATGTTCCTCAGGAAACACTTCAACCAATCGACTAAATTCCGAACCATTATCTGCAGTTATTGATAAAATATGATACTCAGCTATTAGTAACCTAAGTGCCTGATTGACAGATTCAGCAGTTTTATTTGGAATTAATCTTATGATTTGGTGTCTACTTCGTCGGTCGGTTAAGACTAAAAGACACTGATTTTTCGCTCTGGTTAGTAGAACTGTATCAATTTCATAATGACCGTTTTCCAATCGAAGATTGATGACCTCCGGTCGCTCTTCAATTGATTTACCAGCTGGCTTAAAGTTCGGACTGGCTTGCTTCTTGACAGCTTTCCATTTTCTAGGATAAAGCATATCCGCTTTTGTCAAACCTAAATGACCATTATGAAACCAATAGTAGATAGTTGAAATACCAACTTTCACTTGCTTCTTCTTAACCATCATTTCAGGCGAAAATTTTTGCTTATGATAGTGTAAAATCTTCTCTTTCATTTCTTTCGTTAGGATTATCTTTTTAACCGACCGTTTTCGATTGGATTGGTAAACAGTTTGTGCATAATCAGCAGAATAAACTTTCTTGTAGACCCCTTTTCGCACTTGTTGTAAGGTTGTCCCACGCTTGATTTCATTATGAATTGTTTGAGGAGCCTTTCCAAGCAAGCCTGCAATTTCACGATTGGACTTATTTTCAAGTTTCCACCGCTCAATCAAGCGACGGTTATCTATTGTCAAATGTTTCCCTTTTGGTGTATAATACTTTTGCATCTCTGTGCCTTTCCTTGTGTTTGTGGTGAACAACAAGTATAGCACAGAGGTGTTTTCTTATACCTTACATCAGATTTCATTTGACAACAGGAACCCTTGAAGCTGTTTTTTCAGCTAAACCAAGGCTATGATTAGCCTTGGGCACCTAGCCTAACAGCTTCAAGCCTGTTATCAAATGAAATCATCAACTTACTCAAACATAGTGAAACATCTAATTCTTGACTAAGGTAAGGTGGCTAACTTCATTATAGAACTTTCGGACCAAAAAGGTACACAATAAATAACAAAAATATAAAAAAAGCTTGACCTCATATTTATATCGTGATAAAATATTCAAGAACGTGAAAATGTTACATTGCAAATGAGGGGAGTGAAAAAAATGTCAAAAACAGTAGTACGTAAGAATGAATCACTTGACGATGCTCTTCGTCGTTTCAAACGTTCTGTAACTAAAGCTGGTACTCTTCAAGAGTCACGCAAACGTGAATTCTACGAAAAACCTTCTGTAAAACGTAAACGTAAATCAGAAGCAGCTCGTAAACGTAAAAAATTCTAAGAGCGTATAAGAAAAAGATGAGATACTCATCTTTTTTCTTTTTTAGTGTTAATTGAATGTACAAAAAGAGACTAGTGTCAACACTAGTCTTCTTTTATGCTTATTTTTTAGCGAGAAGATCGCGGATTTCTGTAAGCAATTCTTCTTGAGTTGGAGCAGCTTCTTCAACAACTTCTTCCTCTTTTTTACTAAGAGCCATAGCAGCATTGGCACCTTTAACGATGAAGAACAAAACAGTCCCAACGATAAGGAAGTTGATAACAGCGCTTAAGAAGCTACCGTAAGCAACACCGTTCCAAGTCAACTGTGCAATATTTTCTGCACCAGCTGCTTTTAGAGCTGGGTTAAGAAATAGTGGTGTGATAACATCTTCAACAAGTGAAGTAATGATAGCACCAAATGCAGCTCCGATAATAACTGCAACAGCAAGGTCAAGGACATTTCCTTTAAACAAGAAATCTTTTAATTCTTTAATCATGATGTTTTCCTTTCTTTTTCATCATAGATGATTATATCTGATTATCTACCTACTTGTCAAAGACTTTGACTTATTTTTTTATTTTACATTACATTTTTTCAATGGTATAATGTAATATATTGTTTAAAATGGGTTTTTTGTGTGGAGGTGATGGTGTGGCGTTAACAAAAGAAACTATTGCTGAGATAAAAAATAGTGTTAACATTGTTGATGTTATTGGAGAAGTTGTCACCTTATCTAAAGCTGGACGGCAGTTTTTGGGGTTATGTCCTTTTCATAAAGAAAAAACACCCTCATTTAACGTTCTAGAAGATCGTCAATTTTTTCATTGTTTTGGTTGCGGTAAGTCAGGGGATGTTTTTAAATTTTTAGAGGAATATAGAGGCTTATCTTTTTTGGAATCCGTTCAGGTAATTGCAGAGCGTTCGGGATTTGATATTGCCCCACAGATTCAAGTTCCTGTAAAAAAAGAACATCCCTATCAAAATTTATTTCAAATTAATCAAGATGCAGCTAAATTTTTTCATGCTGTTTTGATGACAACAACAGAGGGAGAGGCTGCTCGACAATACCTCTATTCAAGAGGTTTAACAGATGAGCAGTTGATTTATTTTAATATCGGTTTAGCACCTGATGCTGCTGATTACCTTTATCAATCGTTATCAAAAAAATGGGATGAAAATACATTACTCAATTCTGGTCTTTTTACTTTAACGGATACGAATAATATATTTGACTCCTTTCGTAATCGCTTGATGTTTCCTCTCTCAAATGATTCAGGTCAGGTGATAGGATTTTCGGGTAGGATATGGACTGAGCGAGATCAACAAGAAAAAAAAGCAAAGTATAAAAATACTCGTGCCACACCCATTTTTAATAAATCTTATGAGCTGTATCACTTGGATAAGGCTAAGTCCAGTATTTCCAAATATCGTGAAGTTTATCTCATGGAAGGCTTTATGGATGTCATTGCCGCTCATCAATCAGGAATAAATCATGCGGTAGCATCAATGGGAACTGCGCTGACTCCAGAACATATAGTGCATTTGCAAAAGGTGACAAAAAAGGTAGTGCTTGTCTATGATGGTGATCGTGCTGGGCAAGAAGCGACCGCAAAAGCTTTAGATTTGCTCAAAGACTTTTCTGTCGAAATTGTTCGCCTCCCTAATCAAATGGATCCTGATGAATTTTTACAAAAAAATTCCAAGGAGGCTCTAGCTGACTTATTAAAAGAGTCTCGTGTAAGTGATGTGGAGTTTTGGATTCACCACCTTTTACCCCATAATTTAGATAACCTGCAAACAGAGATTGCATATGTTGAAAAAATGGCAAAGATTATTGCCAAAGTGCCGTCTATTACAGCCCAGAACACTTATATTTCTCTTTTGGCTGACTTGTTACCTGATTTTAACTTTTATCAAATTGAACAATCTGTTAATAACGAACGACTAAGTACTAGACAAAATCAAGCCATCATCCGTCAAGCTGAAGCTAAAATTAGTATTGATTTACCGATTACAAAACAAATGACTTCACTTGAGCGGGCTGAAAATCATCTTTTTCATCGCTTAATACATCATCCTGATTTATTAAATGACTTTCGATTAAAAGAGGAGTTTCGATTTCAAAGTGCTGCACTTGAGCAGCTATATGACATTTTAAAATTAGAAGGCGAGATCGGAACGATGGACTTGGCCAAATTGGATGATAAGGTCCAATCAGCCTACTATCAAGTCTTGGAAGAAAACCTTCCAAAAGAGGTCACTGAAGAAGAGGTGTCAGATATTTTACGTCAAATCGAGCGCTATGTGACAAAAGAAGAGTTATTAAAACAAACTAAGGCACTACGTGAGAATAGTCATCACGGAGATTTAGACTATGAGACCTTAGCTTTGGAGCAGTTGATTGCTCAGAAAAGAAAAATGGAATAGAGGATAGGAATGACAAAAAGTAAAGAAATCACAACATTTAACGTTCAAGTAGCTGATTTTATTCGTAATCATAAAAAAGCAGGAACAGCAGTAGATACAGAGGTTTTTGAAAAACTGGTCTCTCCTTTTGGACTAGAAGCTGAGGCAATTGAAAACTTAATTGAACGCCTAGCAGACGGAGGAATTTCAATTACAGATAGTCAAGGAAATCCTTCATCAACTTATAAAACTCCAGAGATCAAGCCAGAGGAGTTAACAGACGAGGAATTACTTGGCAGTAACTCAGCTAAAGTCAATGATCCAGTACGTATGTACTTGAAAGAAATTGGTGTGGTTGCTCTTTTAACCAATGAAGAGGAAAAAGAGTTAGCGATTGCCGTTGAAAATGGTGACCTTCAAGCTAAACAACGTTTAGCTGAAGCTAACTTACGTTTGGTTGTTTCTATTGCGAAACGTTATGTTGGTCGTGGGATGCAATTTCTTGATTTGATTCAAGAAGGTAATATGGGCTTGATGAAAGCGGTGGATAAGTTCGACTATTCTAAAGGATTTAAGTTTTCAACTTATGCAACCTGGTGGATTCGTCAAGCCATTACACGCGCTATCGCCGATCAGGCACGTACCATTCGTATTCCTGTCCACATGGTAGAGACCATTAACAAGTTGGTTCGTGAGCAACGTAATCTCTTACAAGAGTTAGGACAAGATCCTACACCAGAGCAAATTGCAGAGCGTATGGATATGACACCTGACAAAGTGCGTGAAATCTTGAAAATTGCACAAGAACCTGTATCTCTTGAAACTCCAATTGGTGAAGAAGACGACAGTCATTTAGGAGATTTTATTGAGGATGAAGTGATTGAAAATCCAGTAGATTATACGACACGTGTTGTTTTAAGAGAGCAGTTGGACGAGGTGCTTGACACATTGACAGATCGTGAAGAAAATGTCTTACGCTTACGTTTTGGTCTTGATGATGGGAAAATGCGTACCTTAGAAGATGTAGGTAAGGTCTTTAATGTCACACGTGAACGTATCCGTCAAATTGAAGCTAAGGCACTTCGTAAATTACGTCATCCAAGCCGTAGCAAACAATTGCGTGACTTTATGGAAGAATAAGGAGACGGTATGGCAAACTATACAGAGCAAGAGGTAGAAGCTATCAAAGACCGTATTTTACAAGGATTGGAAACGGTCATTGACCCTGAATTAGGCATTGATGTTGTGAATCTAGGCTTGATTTATGAAATCCGTTTTGAAGACGATGGGGCAACTGAGATTGATATGACTTTGACAACGATGGGGTGTCCACTGGCAGATTTATTAACAGATCAAATTCATGATGCCATGAAGGAAATTCCAGAGGTCACTAAAACAGAAGTGAAGTTGGTATGGCAACCAGCTTGGACAGTGGATAAAATGAGTCGGTATGCACGCATCGCCTTAGGGATTAGATAAATAAAAAATCAGATTGGATAGATTACCCAATCTGATTTTTTGTCTCGTAGCAGAAAATTGCTAGCAGTCCGGAATTATGATAATGTAGATTTATCAGAATAAACAAGGAGAACAATATGGTGAAAAAATATGATTATATCGTGATAGGTGGAGGTTCAGGAGGTATTGCTTCTGCAAATCGTGCAGCGATGTATGGTGCGAAAGTCTTGTTAATTGAAGGAAAAGAAATAGGTGGTACTTGTGTCAATTTAGGTTGTGTTCCTAAAAAAGTCATGTGGTACGGTGCGCAAGTAGCAGAAACCCTTCATAAATATGCTCCAGCTTATGGCTTTGATCTTTCTGTTGATCGATTTGATTTTCAGACCCTAAAGGCAAATCGTCAAGCTTATATTGAGCGCATTCATCAATCTTATGAACGTGGTTTTGAACAAACTGGAGTTGAAAAGTTATCGGCTTATGCAACTTTTATTGATGAGCATACTGTTGAGGCAAACGGTGAGTATTATACTGCGCCACATATTTTGGTGGCAACCGGTGGACATGCTCTTTATCCTGATATTGAAGGGGCTGAATATGGGATGACCTCAGATGGCTTTTTTGCTCTAGAGGAACTTCCTAAGCGTGTAGCGGTTGTAGGAGCAGGCTATATTGCAGTAGAAGTATCTGGAGTTCTCCATAGTTTAGGGGCGGAAACACATCTTTTTGTTCGCCAAGATCGTCCACTTCGTCATTTTGACCGCTATATTGTTGAGGCTCTGGTAGAGGAGATGGAGGCTGATGGCCCTATTTTACATACCTATGCAATTCCTCAAAAAGTAGTTAAAAACCCAGATCAAACGCTTACTTTATATCTTGAAAATGGTGAAACTTTTACTGTCGATGCTTTGATTTGGGCTATCGGAAGACGTCCTAATACTGCAGGATTCGGTTTAGAAAAAACAGGGGTCGCCTTAACAGATAAAGGCTATATTGCCGTGGATGAATTTGAAAATACATCGGTAGAAGGCATATACGCTCTTGGGGATGTGACAGGTAAATTAGAGTTAACACCAGTTGCCGTTGCAGCAGGACGTCGGTTGTCAGAGCGTCTATTTAACCATAAACCTGACGAAAAACTAGATTATACCAATGTGGCCACAGTTGTCTTTAGTCATCCTGCAATTGGAAGTGTAGGATTGACAGAAGAAGCTGCTATTGAAAAATATGGAAAAGAAAGTATAAAAGTTTACACCTCAACGTTTACTTCTATGTACACAGCTGTCAGCGCTCACCGTCAAGTCTGTCGTATGAAATTAGTTGTACAAGGAAAAGATGAAAAGGTTATTGGACTTCATGGTATTGGATATGGAGTTGATGAGATGATTCAAGGCTTTGCGGTGGCTATTAAAATGGGAGCAACAAAAGCAGATTTTGACAATACTGTAGCAATTCATCCAACAGGGGCAGAGGAGTTTGTCACAATGAGATGATGTTGATAATAGAAAAAGAGACTGATCAAGTCTCTTTTATAGTGTTAGGGGATAAATTTTTGTCGAATTTCTGAAATAAAATAAAGTGATCCTGTTACAACAAATAAGGTTTCCTGCTCCTCCTCATGATACCAGTCCTCAAAATGCTTTACTTTATTAAAGTGATCGGGATACTGATTCAGTGGTTGTGCTTCAAAAAAATCAAAGCTAGTGACACTAAGCGGGTAGTCACTAAGCGCATTTAATAAAGGAGAGAGAGACTTACGGCCTAGTCCTGCAAATAGAATTTTAACTTTTCTAGAAGGGTAATGATCTTGTAAAAGCGTTAGTAATTGCTTGATACCATCACTATTGTGTGCACCATCAAGTAACAAATTTGGACGAAGAAGCTCACTTCGTCCAGGCCATTTTGTGTTGTTTAGCCCTTGTTTTATTGTTTTTAAAGAAATTTTTGGAAAGGTTTCTGATAAGATAAGACTACACATCGCAGCTAGGCTGGCATTAATTTTTTGGTGTTGCCCTAAGAGTTGAAGGTGGATAGGGCTAATGACAATATCGTGATAAGTGAAAGTATCCTTGCTCAGTTTAAAATCTTGTTCAGCTTCAAAAGTTAAGCTATCATGATTGTAGGCAGTGTTGTAAAAGAGTTGGCGAACATCATTGGAAACAGGTCCAAAAATTAAAGGAACATGATCTTTGAGCACCCCGATTTTATGTTTCGCAATTGATAAGTGGCTTTTACCTAACTTATCTTCGTGATCAAGACTGATAGAAGTGCAAATAACTGCTAGTGGTATAAAAACATTGGTCGCATCATAAAGACCCCCAATCCCAGCTTCAATAAAAGCAATATCCACATTTTTTTGAGCAAAGTATTGAAACATTAAGATGGTGACCAACTCAAATTCTGTGATGTCTCCAAATGTTGTCTCTTTTAGATTTTCAAGCATGGGGAGAATAGAGTTTAACAGAACTGTTAAATCTGCATCAGGGATTTCTTCTCCACAGATGGCAATTCGCTCATTAAAGCGAGTAATATAAGGAGAAGTGAAGGTTCCCACTTGATAACCAGCCTCTGTAAAAATATGTTGAAGGTAGCTGGTTGTGGAGCCTTTTCCGTTTGTCCCAACAATATGGACAGCTGGAAATTGATGTTGTGGGTTACCTAGCTGCTCTAGACACCATCTAACACGATCAAGATTGGTGCCTCTTCCTTTGGCGCGTTTACTGTGAATGAAATTCAATGTTTCTTGATAGTTCATGGATTTCCTTTATATAAAAAGGGGAGTGATGGAAACTAAAATGTTAACATTTTAGTTTCCATCACTCCCCACATAAAATCTTAAGAATAAAAGAGATGGTTTAAGGTGTTGTGACACTGTCAGCAGCAGAAGGAGTTTCACTGGTTGCAGTGGCTGCTTCAGTTGCTGTAGTGGTTTCGTTACTGATGGCCTCACTTGAAGAGGTGAGTGTACTGTCTTCGATAGTATCAGTTGAGCTGCTCTCAACAGTTGTTGTTACTTGATTACTTGCGTCAGTACCTGCTTCAGCACTAGAGCTAATGTAGCTACCTGCAGTATTATTATTTGTTGTATCAACTTGTTTGACGATGGAACTACTAGATGAGGTGTTATCTTTTTCTTTATTACTATTCATATAGTTGTTGATAGTAAGGGATGCTGTGATAATCCCCAAAGTTCCCCCTATGATAGCAATGGTTTTTTGAAGGGCGGAAATCCCTGTCGAGAGATGCTCAGTAGCACGTTTACCTTGTTTTTTAGTTTGCTTTTGATTTCTTGAGTATTCGTTTGACATGCTATCCTCCTTGTTTTTTATTATTATACATTTTTTTGAGAAAAATTCCATATCTAAAGGTAAATTTCTTTTGACTTATTCTGGTGATAAATATGCTATAATGAAAGAGATTGAAAAAAGAGAGAGAATGACGTAATATGATTTTTTTTGATAACGCTGCAACGACTCGCCCTTATACAGAAGTATTGAGAACTTATCAGGAGGTTGCAGAAAAAATTTTTGGAAACCCATCGAGTTTACATCGTCTAGGGAGTCAGTCCACACGTATCTTAGAAGCTTCACGAAAACTAATTGCAGATTTAATCAAGGTCTCTTCTGATGAAATTTTCTTCACTTCAGGAGGGACAGAAGCTGATAATTGGGCCATTAAAGGCATTGCCTTTGAAAAACGTCAATATGGAAAACATATCTTAGTATCAGCAATTGAGCATCCAGCGGTTAAAGCATCTGCTAAATGGCTAACCAAACAAGGTTTTGAAGTTGATGAAATTCCTGTAACAAAAGAAGGATTTGTGGATGTTGAAGCTTTTAAACAACTGTTAAGACAAGATACGATCTTGGTTTCGGTTATGGCAGTCAACAATGAAATTGGCAGTGTTCAACCTCTAGAAGCTATTGCGGCAGTTTTAAAAGATAAGCCGACAGTTTCTTTTCATGTTGATGCGGTTCAAGCTATTGGAAAAATAGAAGTAGAAGATTTTTTATTGGACAGGGTTGATTTTGCAAGCTTTTCGAGTCATAAATTCCACGGTGTACGTGGAGTGGGTTTTCTTTATAAAAAAGCTGGTAAGAAAATTTCCCCTTTGTTATCTGGGGGAGGTCAAGAGTCTGATTTACGCTCGACAACTGAAAACCTTGCAGGGATTGCGGCAACAGCCAAGGCGTTGCGTTTAACTTTAGATAAAGCAGAAGCAGCTCATCACAAGATGGCTAAGATGAAGCAGGTTATTTTATCAGAGTTAGAACAACGGGATGATATCTTAATTTTTTCAGGAACAGAAAGGTTTACTCCCAATATTATAACTTTTGGAATTAAGGGAGTCCGTGGCGAAGTTGTGGTACATGCCTTTGAAGAGCACGATATTTTTATTTCAACGACTAGTGCCTGTTCTTCAAAAGCAGGAAGTCCAGCTGGTACTTTGATTGCTATGGGAATTCCAGTGAAAGATGCTCAAACTGCTGTTCGTATTAGTTTAGATGATGATAATGATATGGGGCAAGTAGAGCAATTTCTAACAATTTTTAAACAAATTTACGATAAAACCAAAAAGGTAAGGAGATAAGATGCAATATTCAGAAATTATGGTACGCTACGGTGAATTATCAACAAAAGGTAAGAATCGGATGCGTTTCATTAATAAACTAAAACGTAATATTCAAGACGTACTTTCTATTTATCCATCTGTTAAGGTGACGGCAGATCGCGATCGTTGTCATGTCTTTCTAAATGGACAAGATTATGCTCCTGTGGCGGAAAGTCTAAAGCAAATATTTGGTATCCAAGCTTTTTCACCTTCTTATAAGGTTGAAAAAGATGTTTCAGTGTTAAAAGACTCTGTCCAAAAGATTATGACTTCCATTTATCAAGAGGGGATGACCTTTAAAATTACGGCTAAGCGTAGTGATCACAGTTTTGAGTTAGATAGTCGTGATTTAAATTTAACGTTGGGAGATGCAGTTTTTGATGCAATTCCACATGTTAAAGTACAAATGAAAAATCCTGACATTAACCTTAAGGTTGAGATTCGTGATGAAGCTGCATATCTTTCTTATGAAAATATAAAAGGGGCAGGGGGACTACCAGTAGGAACTTCTGGAAAAGGGATGTTGATGTTGTCAGGTGGGATTGATTCACCTGTTGCTGGTTATCTTGCTTTAAAACGCGGTGTAGATATTGAGGCTGTCCATTTTGCAAGTCCCCCGTATACCAGTCCAGGTGCTTTAAAAAAAGCGCATGACTTGACACGTAAGTTGACTAAGTTTGGTGGTAATATTCAATTTATTGAGGTTCCTTTTACTGAAATTCAAGAAGAAATTAAAGATAAGGCTCCTGAAGCTTATTTGATGACTTTGACGCGTCGTTTTATGATGCGCATCACTGATGCTATTCGCGAAGAACGCGGAGGATTGGTGATTGTTAATGGTGAAAGTCTTGGGCAAGTCGCTAGTCAGACGCTTGAGTCTATGCAAGCCATCAATGCAGTGACTACAACACCTGTCATTCGTCCAGTGATTACGATGGATAAGTTAGAAATCATTGATTTAGCTCAAAAAATTGATACGTTTGATATTTCGATTCAACCTTTTGAAGATTGTTGTACAATTTTTGCACCAGATCGTCCTAAAACCAATCCTAAAATTAAAAATGCAGAGCAATATGAAGCTCGTATGGATGTAGAAGGCTTGGTGGCGCGTGCACTTTCAGGCATTATTGTGACAGAAATTACTCCTCAAGCAGAGCAAGACGAGGTTTCTGATTTAATCGAAGACTTACTTTAATAGAAGAGAAAGATTGGATGGTCGTCCAATCTTTTTTGATATCTGGACTAGGTTAACGGTTTGATAAAAAAGTGTTATAATGAAAAAGAACAGGAGGTTTTTAGGATGGTTTATAAAAAAACAATTTTAGCCAGCTTGATGGCTTTAGTGGTGATATTTGGCATAGCATTAGTGATGGATTTGACAGGTTCTAGCCAAGTTAAGAATCTTAATACAGATCAGTCTCAGGAACCGCTAAGGACAGCTCGAGTGGTAGCAAATGGTGATATTCTTTATCATGATATTCTTTACACCAGTGCTAGACAGGCAGATGGGACGTATGATTTTAAACCTTATTTTGAATACGTCAAAGAATGGATTTCTGGAGCGGATTTAGCAATAGGTGATTTTGAAGGAACGATTAGTGCAGATTATCCTCTGGCAGGATATCCTCTATTTAACGCACCTTCAGAAGCAGCAGATACGATGAAAGATACAGGATATGATGTGGTCGATTTAGCACATAATCATATTTTAGATTCGGGACTATCTGGAGCCCTAAATACTGCACAAGTCTTTAATGATCTTGGAATAGACACGATTGGAGTGTATCAAAAAGATCGTGCGACAGAAAATATCTTAATCAAGGAAGTTAATGGCATAAAAATAGCCATCTTAGGTTATGCTTATGGCTACAATGGCATGGAAGCTAACCTAACAGAAGAGGAATACCAGCAACACATGTCTGATTTGGATGAATCTAAGATAGAGGCAGAGCTTAAAAAAGCAGAGCAAGAAGCGGATGTTACCGTTGTGATGCCTCAAATGGGAGTGGAGTATGCATTGGAGCCTACGCAAGAACAAGTGACCTTATATCATAAAATGATTGACTGGGGAGCAGATGTTATTTTTGGTGGCCATCCCCATGTTATCGAACCTGCAGAGGTGGTAAAAAAAGACGGAGATAAAAAATTTATTATTTATTCTATGGGAAATTTCCTCTCTAATCAAACTTTTGAAATGCTGGGAAACAAATGGACAGAACGTGGTTTATTGATGGATGTTACCTTTGAAAAATCAGGAGGGAAAACAGGTATTAAAACTGTCCAAGCACACCCTACCCTTGTTCATGCAACTGGAAAAGGAGTAGTTGGTCAGGAAGGGTATGAATACTATGATTATCGTGTCATGATTTTAGAAGACTTTATTGAAGGTGGGAAATACCGTGATACACTGGATGAGACAATGAAAGCAAAGGTAGATCAAGCTTATCAAGAAACCAATGATCTTGTTCAGTTGAAATGGTAATACATTTTCGAGTTTTTTCATTAAGACCATTTATAAAATAAGGCAAGGCATTTTCTAAATAACCTGTTAGAGAACGTCTTGTCTTGTTTTTATTTTCTTTTTCATAGTATAATAAGAGATAAGAAAAAATGAGGAGAGCTCTATGTTTGCGCAACTGGATACTAAAACAGTCTATACCTTTATGGATAGCTTAATTACGATTCCTTCTTATCTCAAAAAGGCAAAAGAGTTAGGATATAGCCATATCGGAATTATGGACAAGGATAATCTTTATAGCGCTTATCATTTTATTAAGGCTGCTCAAAAAGAAGGGATGAAACCTATTTTGGGAGTTGAGATGGATTTGATTTATCAAGACCGCTCAATCACTTTTCAGTTTATTGCCTTAAATACTAAGGGCTATCAAAATCTGTTGAAATTATCTACAGAAAAAATGACTGGACAAAAAATATGGGAATCCTTGACAGAATTTTTAGGAGATTTAGCGATTGTCATACCTTATTTTTCTGGAATAGAAGAGATAAGGCTGCCAAAAGATTGTTACATTGGCTTACGATCAGATAGCCCCAAATTAGCATACGACCGTCCGACTATCCCTATTCACACTGTTCGGTATTATAGTAATGATGACCGTGAAAGCTTGCAAGTATTAAGAGCGATTCGTGATAATGTTCAATTAAAAGATATTGGATCAGTTCCGAAAGACCAAGTTTTATATGCCTCAGCCACAATGGAGGAGATATTTAGAGCGCGATTTCCTGAGAGTTTATTACAATTAGAACAGCTCGTTTCTACAATCGAGTATGAGTTTGATACCAATTTAAAATTGCCTCGCTTTAATCGTGAAAAAGAGGCTGTGATAGAACTAAGAGAACGTTCAGAAGAAGGATTAAAAACTAAGGGGCTTTGGAATTCAGTTTATCAAACTCGCCTCAATCAAGAGTTGGATGTGATTCATCAAATGGGATTTGATGATTATTTTCTTATTGTTTGGGACTTATTACGTTTTGGTCGTAGTCGTGGCTATTATATGGGGATGGGGCGAGGATCAGCAGCAGGAAGTTTGGTGTCCTATGCTTTAGATATTACGGGGATTGATCCTGTAAAAAATCATCTTCTATTTGAACGGTTTTTAAATGTTGAGCGCTACAGCATGCCTGATATTGATATTGATTTGCCTGATATTTATCGTAGTGAGTTTTTACACTATGTCAGAGACCGTTACGGAAGTCATCATACGGCTCAAATTGTCACCTTCTCTACTTTTGGAGCAAAGCAGGTTATCCGTGATGTCTTTAAGCGATTTGGAGCTACTGAATATGAGTTGACACAGTTGACTAAAAAAATTAGTTTTAAAGATACGTTAGCCTCTGCCTATGAAAAGAATATATCGTTTCGTCAGCTCATTCATAGCAAAACAGAGTATCAACGAGCATTTGAAATTGCCAAAAAAATAGAAGGTCAACCAAGACAGTCTTCTATTCATGCTGCAGGTATTGTGATGAGCGATGATAATCTCACCAACCATATTCCTCTTAAAGGTGGAGAAGAAATGTTCATTACGCAATACGATGCCAATGCTGTTGAAAGTAATGGTCTATTAAAAATGGATTTTCTTGGACTGCGTAATTTGACTTTTCTTCAAAAAATGCAAGAGGCTCTAGTTGAAGAGACAGGTAGAGATTTTTCAATCAGAGATATACCGTTAGAAGATGCGGCTACTTTACGTTTGTTTGCCTCTGGACAAACCAAGGGAATTTTCCAGTTTGAACAGGCTGGTGCTATTCATCTTTTAAAGAGGATTCAACCTTCAAAGTTTGAGGAAGTTGTAGCAACCACCAGTCTTAATCGTCCAGGGGCTAGTGATTACACTGACAATTTTGTCAATCGTAAATATGGAAAAGAGAAAGTTGATTTGATTGATCCTTTGGTCGCACCTATTTTAGCGTCAACTTACGGTATTATGCTTTATCAAGAGCAGGTCATGCAAATTGCTCAGGTGTATGCTGGATTTACGTTAGGGAAAGCAGATCTTTTAAGACGCGCCATGTCTAAAAAAAATATCAAAGATATGGAAGACATGAAACAAGAGTTTATCTCTGGAGCAAAAGCGCTAGGTCGAGATTTGGGAGTAGCTGAGCATCTTTTCTCTATGATGGCAAAATTTGCGGGTTATGGCTTCAATAGGAGTCATGCCTATGCCTATTCTGCCTTAGCTTTTCAATTAGCATATTTTAAGACGCACTATCCCCATATTTTTTATGCTGTGATGCTAAATTACTCCAGCTCAGAATATTTAAATGATGCCTTAGAGAGAGGATTTAGCTTATCTTCGATAAGCATCAACACCATTCCTTTTCACGATAAGATTCAGAAAGAAAAGATCACACTAGGCCTTCGTCACCTAAAAGCAGTTCCCAAAGAAATGTCCTATTGGATAATTGAGAACAGGCCATTTAAGAGTATTGAAGATTTTCTGATGCGCTTACCAGAAAACTATCAGAAGTTAGAAATACTAGAAACGATGGTAAAAGTTGGACTGTTTGATGACTTTGAAAAAAATCGTAAGAAAATTTTGCTAAACCTCGATCATCTTTTGATTTTTGTCAACGAATTGGGCAGTCTTTTTGCGGATTCATCTTACCATTGGCTTGAGAGTGAGGATTTTAATAGTGTTGAGAAATACCAATTTGAGCAAGAAATTTTAGGTATCGGTCTTAGCCCCCATCCTTTACAAGAAGCGATGAGAACCAGCGTTCATCCATTTTCTCGCATTGTCGATTTATCTAGTGGTCAACAAGCAACAATTCTTGTCCAGCTAGAGAGGATAAAATTAATCCGAACAAAAACCAAAGGACAACAAATGGCATTTTTAACAGTAAGTGATACGCAGAAAAAACTGGATGTCACGGTTTTTCCAGAACAATATCACCATCTGAAAGAGCAACTTAATGAAGGAAACTTATATTATATGATCGGGCGCATTCAAGAAAGAGATGGGCGCTTGCAGATGGTACTCAATCAGCTTGAGTTAGTTGTCATGGAAAAGTTCTGGATTCAGATGGTCAATCATGACAAAGATCAAGAGGTGGCAGCTATTTTAGCACGTTATCCAGGAAATATCCCCGTACTAATTCATTACAGTGATCGTAAGGAGACCATTCGTAGTCAGCACTTTCTGGTTCAAAAAAGTGAAAATTTAGAAAAAGAATTAAGCACAATCGTTATGAAAACGGTTTTTCGTTAAAAAAGATAAGAAATTGTAAGCAATTTTAGAGTAGATATGCTATAATAAAAACGTTAAAAATAAAAAAGGAGTATCAAGCAAAATGAAACGTATTGCTGTTTTGACTAGTGGCGGTGACGCTCCTGGTATGAACGCTGCTGTTCGTGCAGTTGTTCGTAAAGCAATGTCAGAAGGTATGGAAGTTTACGGCATCAACTACGGCTATGCTGGTATGGTTGCTGGAGACATTTTTCCACTTGATTCACGTGCAGTTGGTGATAAAATTTCACGTGGTGGAACCTTCCTTTATTCAGCGCGCTATCCAGAGTTTGCAAAACTTGAAGGACAACTCGCTGGTATTGAACAATTAAAAAAACACGGTATTGAAGGCGTAGTTGTTATCGGTGGTGATGGTTCTTACCACGGAGCTATGCGTTTGACAGAGCACGGTTTTCCTGCAGTTGGTGTACCTGGTACAATTGATAACGATATTGTGGGTACTGACTACACAATTGGATTTGATACAGCTGTGAGTACAGCTACAGAAGCGATTGACAAGCTTCGCGATACCTCATCAAGTCATAAACGTACTTTTGTGGTTGAGGTAATGGGACGTAATGCTGGGGATATCGCTCTTTGGTCAGGTATTGCATCTGGTGCAGACCAAATCATTGTCCCAGAAGAAGAATTTGATATCAATGATGTCGTTTCAACTATTAACAAAGGTTATGAACTTGGAAAAAATCATCACATTATTGTTCTTGCAGAAGGTGTGATGAGTGGTGATGCTTTTGCGGCTAAGCTAAAAGAAGCAGGTGATACTAGCGACCTTCGTGTCACAAACCTTGGACATATCCTTCGTGGTGGTTCTCCAAGTGCGCGTGATCGTGTGTTGGCATCATGGATGGGAGCACATGCTGTTGATTTACTTAAAGCAGGTCGTGGTGGTCTGGCTGTCGGTATTCATAACGAAGAGTTGGTAGAAAGCCCAATTCTTGGTACGGCAGAAGAAAATGCATTGTTTAGCTTGGGTGAAGGCGGTAAGATTATTGTTAACAATCCGCATAAAGCACGTCTTGACTTTGCTGACTTGAACCGCAAATTAGCTCATTAAGAAAATTATCTTATTTCGTTTACATTTGTTATTACTATGTCGTTTAGCGACAAACTATAAAAGGGAGTTTTATTTATTATGAATAAACGCGTAAAAATCGTTGCAACACTTGGTCCTGCGGTAGAAATCCGTGGTGGTAAAAAATTCGGCGAAGATGGATACTGGGGTGAAAAACTTGATGTTGAAGCTTCAGCACAAAAAATTGCTGAATTAATTAAAGAAGGAGCTAACGTTTTCCGTTTCAACTTCTCACATGGTGACCATGCAGAGCAGGGTGAGCGTATGGCTACTGTACGTCGTGCAGAAGAAATTGCAGGACAAAAAGTTGGTTTCCTTCTAGATACTAAAGGACCAGAAATTCGTACAGAATTGTTTGCAGACGATGCAAAAGAATATTCATACAAAACTGGTGACAAACTACGTGTTGCTACAAAACAAGGTATCAAGTCAACTAAAGAAGTTATCGCATTGAACGTAGCTGGTGGCCTTGATATTTTTGATGATGTTGAAGTTGGTCGTCAAGTTCTTGTTGATGATGGTAAACTTGGTCTTTCTGTTGTAGCTAAAGATGAAGCAACTCGTGAATTTGAAGTTGTTGTGGAAAATGATGGTGTAATCGCTAAGCAAAAAGGTGTGAACATCCCTAACACTAAAATTCCTTTCCCAGCTCTTGCAGAACGCGATAACGCAGATATCCGTTTCGGTCTTGAGCAAGGTCTTAACTTTATTGCTATTTCATTTGTTCGTACTGCTAAAGATGTTGAAGAAGTTCGTAACATTCTTAAAGAAACTGGTAATGAACACGTTCAATTGTTCTCAAAAATTGAAAACCAACAAGGTATTGACAATATTGATGAAATCATCGAAGCTTCAGATGGTATCATGATTGCTCGTGGTGACATGGGTATTGAAGTTCCATTTGAAATGGTTCCAGTTTATCAAAAAATGATCATCACAAAAGTTAACGCAGCTGGTAAAGCTGTTATTACAGCAACTAACATGCTTGAAACTATGACTGATAAGCCACGTGCAACTCGTTCAGAGGTATCAGACGTATTTAACGCTGTTATCGATGGTACTGATGCAACTATGCTTTCAGGTGAATCAGCAAATGGTAAATACCCAGTTGAGTCAGTTCGTACAATGGCTACAATTGACAAAAATGCTCAAACTCTTCTTAAAGAGTATGGTCGTTTGAACTCAGCTAACTTTGAGCGTACTAATAAAACAGAAGTAGTGGCTTCTGCTGTTAAAGATGCAACTAATTCTATGGAAATTAAATTGGTAGTTGCTCTTACTGAATCTGGTTCAACAGCTCGTGCTATTTCAAAATACCGTCCAGATGCAGATATCTTGGCTATTACATTTGATGAAAAAATACAAAAATCATTGATGATTAACTGGGGCGTTATTCCAGTTGTTACGGACAAACCATCATCAACTGATGATATGTTTGATGTAGCAGAAAAAGTTGCTCTTGAAAGCGGTCTTGTTGAATCAGGTGATAACATTGTTATCGTAGCTGGTGTACCAGTTGGTACTGGTGGTACAAATACAATGCGTATCCGCACTGTAAAATAATAAGATTTTTAAAAGCCTATTGTATCAAGGTTTCATCCTTGTGCAGTTGGCTTTTATTTTTGTTTTGAGGCATTTTGCCCTCATTATCAACTGTAGTGGGTGACTCATAACCAAGTACGAGAGTGAATCAAGTGGTCGTTTCTTTTTTATCTTCAAATCAAAAATTAGTCTTGGTATAAAGTGGTTACGGTTTATATGTCTGTTACTTAAATCATTTTGATAAGATATTGACAAGGCAAGGATAAGCCAATGCGCATGCGAGGGACAGATATTGCAAAGGGGATGGGAAAATTTTCATGCCTGTACTTTAATTTGCTTACTTTTTTTATATCAGAAAACATGATATAATGGTAAGCATAAAGTTAGGAGAAGTTATGGTAAAACGAGATTTGATTACAAATACGATAATTGGTGTTCTTATTGTTGGAATAGTGATTTTATTGAGGGTTTTTGTGTTTTCTACTTATCAAGTAAAGTCATCAGATGAAAATTCTTATTTTAAAGAAAATGAGATTTTACTTGTTCATGCTAAACAGGAGCCTAAATATAAGGATTTTATCGTTTATGAAGTAAACCATCAGACTTATATTGGACGTGTTATTGCTAGTGAGGGGGAAAGTGTCACCTATATGGATGATATTTTTTACTTAAATAATTCTGTTGAGAGTCAGGCTTATATTGAGAAGTTAAAATCGGCATTTCTTTCAGATGCTTCAAATGAATCTCCCTATACTCAAGACTTTACCTTGGCTACCATTTCTAATCAACATGATTTGAGTGAGATTCCTAAAGGAAAATATCTGGTTTTAAATGATAATCGACGTAATTTAAAAGATAGCCGTCAATTTGGCTTGATTGATAAGAGTCAAATTAAAGGTGTTGTGACGTTTAAGTTATTCCCCTTAAGTCAATTTGGTTTTCTAGATGTAGAGTAGTTGTAGCTACTCTTTTTTTTAATGCTAAATTGACTATACCAATTTTTATTGTTGACAAGTTTGTTTTATTGTTATATACTGACTTAAGTAGTTCGGGATAGTCTTTTTGACTATACCAATTTTAAATATGAATAGAGAGGCTAGTAACGATACTAGGTAAAATTTTATGTGTGGAATAGTTGGCGTTGTTGGAAATACCAATGCAACAGATATCTTAATTCAAGGATTAGAAAAGTTAGAATATCGAGGATATGATTCTGCAGGTGTATTTGTGGTATCTCAAGAAGAAAAAGGGAAATTGGTCAAATCTGTTGGTCGCATTGCAGAATTAAAAGCAAAATTGACAGATGAAGATCAAGGTACCGCAGGTATTGGTCATACGCGTTGGGCAACGCACGGGAAGCCAACGGAAGATAATGCGCATCCACATCAATCTGAGACAGGTCGTCTAGTGCTTGTTCATAATGGTGTGATAGAAAATTATGCTGAGATTAAAGAGACTTATCTTTCAAATCATCACTTTAAAGGTCAGACGGATACTGAAATTGCTGTTCATTTGGTTGGTAAATTTGTGGAAGAAGAGGGACTTTCGACTTTGGAAGCTTTTAGAAAAGCACTTCACGTCATTGAAGGTTCTTATGCTTTTGCATTAATTGATACTGAGGACTCAGAAACCATATATGTAGCTAAAAATAAATCACCACTTTTAATTGGCTTGGGTGACGGTTATAATATGGTTTGTTCAGATGCTATGGCCATGATTCGTGAAACAAGTGAATTTATGGAAATTCATGACAAGGAATTGGTTGTGGTGACCAAGGATCAGGTGTCTATCCAGACTTATGCTGGTGATAGTGTAGAGCGCACGTCATATACTGCAGAGTTAGACTTATCAGATATCGGTAAAGGGACCTACCCTTATTATATGCTAAAAGAAATTGATGAGCAGCCTACAGTAATGCGCAAATTAATTAGTGCTTATACTAATGAAGCTGGTCAAGTTGCTATTGATAAAGATATTATTAAGGCTGTGCAAGATGCTGACCGTATCTATATTCTAGCTGCGGGGACTTCGTATCATGCTGGTTTCGCCTCTAAAGATTTTCTTGAAAAACTAACTGATACCCCTGTTGAATTAGGAATTGCTTCAGAATGGGGTTATAACATGCCTTTATTGAGTCAGAAGCCTTTATTTATTATGATTAGTCAGTCTGGAGAAACTGCAGATAGTCGTCAAGTACTGGTTAAAGCAAATGAGATGGGTATTCCAAGTTTAACGGTTACTAATGTTCCAGGTTCAACACTTTCTCGTGAGGCAACACACACGATGTTATTGCATGCAGGTCCAGAAATTGCAGTAGCTTCAACTAAAGCATATACAGCACAAATTGCAACATTAGCCATTTTAGCAAAAGCAGTTGGAGATGCCAATGGAAATCCTTTGGCTGAGACGTTTGATTTAGTTCATGAGCTATCTTTAGTTGCACAATCTATTGAATCAAGTCTTTCTGAAAAAGAATTGATTGAGAAAAAAGTATCCAGTCTCCTTTCAACCTCTCGCAATGCATTTTATATTGGACGTGGTAGTGATTATTACGTTTCTATGGAAGCGAGCTTGAAATTAAAAGAGATATCCTATATTCAATGCGAAGGCTTTGCGGCAGGAGAATTGAAACATGGTACAATCTCATTGATTGAAGATGGTGTTCCAGTTTTAGCTTTGATTTCAAATCATCCACATTTAGCAGCTCATACACGAGGGAATATCCAAGAAGTTGTTGCACGTGGAGCAAATGTTTTAACCATTGTAGATGAAAATATGGCTAAAGAAGGAGATGACATTACTGTAAGAAGTGTTCATCCATTCTTATCAGCTATTGCAATGGTAGTCCCTACGCAATTAATTGCTTATTATGCGACCCTTCAAAGAGGTCTTGATGTTGATAAACCACGTAACCTTGCCAAATCCGTTACAGTAGAGTAAAATAGTATAGAAAAAAATCAAAGGAGCTTGTATGTCTTTACCAAATTGTCCAAAATGTAACTCAGAGTATGTTTATGAAGATGGAACTTTATTAGTTTGTCCAGAATGTGCTTATGAATGGTCACCAAGTGAAGTATCAGAAGAAGAGGAAAGTTTAGTCGTTCTAGATAGCAACGGAACCCGCTTGTCTGACGGTGACACTGTTACAGTTATTAAAGACCTTAAAGTCAAAGGTGCCCCTAAAGATATAAAACAGGGAACACGTGTTAAGAATATTCGCTTAGTAGAGGGTGACCATAATATTGATTGTAAAGTTGATGGTTTTGGTGCAATGAAATTAAAATCAGAGTTTGTAAAAAAACTATAGAAAGATTATAGCTAGGAACAATGTTCCTAGTTTTTTTATCTAATTTTTATTGAGTGTTGGTATTTGAAAAAATTTATAGGGTTTGAAGAAATTAATAGTAAAGCCTGAAAAAGAACTGTATAAATGTTCATGTTTTTGGTATAATAATAGTAGTTATCGTTTTTTTAGGAGTAACAATGTCTTATATATTTGAAGTTTTACCCAGTTTATTAGATGGTGCTCTTGTAACGCTACAAGTATTTTTTATCGTTATTATATTATCCATTCCATTAGGGGCAGCCTTGGCCTTTTTGATGCAGATAAAATTTAAGCCTCTACAATGGCTATTAACTGTCTATGTTTGGGTGATGCGAGGAACCCCTCTACTATTGCAATTGATTTTTTTCTACTATGTCCTACCATCTGTTGGTGTGACCTTTGATCGTATGCCTGCAGCAATTTTAGCTTTTACCTTAAATTACGCAGCCTATTTTGCTGAAATTTTCCGTGGAGGAATTGAGGCCATTCCAAAAGGGCAATATGAGGCGGCAAAAGTATTGAAGTTTAATCAGCTCCAAACCATTCGCTATATTATCCTACCACAGGTTATTAAAATTGTCCTACCAAGTGTATTTAATGAAATTATTAATCTTGTGAAAGATTCTTCCCTTGTCTATGTTTTGGGTGTTGGTGATCTTTTGTTAGCAAGTAAAACAGCAGCTAACCGTGATGCTACTCTAGCACCAATGTTTATTGCAGGTGGAATCTATCTCTTACTTATTGGAGTGTTGACAGTTGCCTCTAAACGTGTAGAGAAAAAATTTAATTATTATAAATAAGGTGATCTATGTTAGAATTAAAACAGATTTCCAAAAGCTTTGGAGATAAGAAAATTTTTGAGAACTTTAACTTGACCGTATCAGAAGGAAAAGTTTTAGCGATTGTTGGTCAATCTGGTGGAGGAAAGACCACTTTACTTCGAATGCTAGCTGGATTAGAGAGTATTGATTCAGGTGAGGTTGTTTATAAGGGAGAGTCTGTTCCGGTTGATCATTTAGAATCAAAAAATTTATTAGGATTTGTTTTTCAAGATTTTCAGTTGTTTCCACATCTAACAGTACTTGATAACTTGACCCTCTCACCAGTTAAAACGATGAATATTTCAAAGAGCGATGCTGAGAGTAAGGCTATGGATTTACTTGAGCGATTAGGTCTAGCTGATCATGCCAAAGCTTATCCACACTCTTTATCTGGTGGGCAAAAACAACGTGTTGCCTTGGCTAGAGCGATGATGATCGATCCCAAAATTATTGGTTATGATGAGCCAACGAGCGCTCTAGATCCTGAGTTAAGGCAGGAAGTGGAAAAGTTAATTTTACAAAACCGTGAGACAGGAATTACACAAATTGTGGTAACGCATGATATGCAATTTGCTGAAAATATTTCTGACGAGATATTAAAAATTAATCCTAAATAAAATAAGTGAGGTTGTGAAGATGAAGAAGTTATTATTAGTTATGCTATCCGTGTTGACTGGCTTTGTTTTAGTTGCCTGTGGCAGTAAGTCAGATACTGCTGAGGACAAATGGTCAACTTATGAGAAAGAAAAAAACATCACGATTGGTTTTGATAATACCTTTGTTCCTATGGGATATAAGGATAAAGATGGAAAAAATGTTGGATTTGATATTGATTTAGCGACAGCTGTTTTTGAAGAATATGGTATCAAAGTAAAATGGCAGCCTATCAATTGGGATTTGAAAGAGACTGAATTAAATAATGGAAAAATTGATTTAATTTGGAATGGTTACTCTAAGACAAGTGAGCGAGAAGAGAAAGTCTTGTTTACCAATTCTTATATGAAAAATGAGCAAGTTTTAGTCACTAAGAAATCTTCAGGTATCACAACATTTGCTGGAATGAAGGATAAAGTCTTGGGAGCACAATCTGGTTCATCAGGTTATGATACTTTTACGGCAAATCCAGAAGTCTTGAAAGATATTGTAAAAGATAACGATGCTACTCAGTATGAGACGTTCACACAGGCATTGATTGATTTAAAATCAGATCGTATTGATGGCTTATTGATCGATCGTGTGTATGCTAATTATTATCTTCAACAAGAAGGTGAGTTGGATCAGTACAATATTATTAAGAGTGAATTTGAGGGTGAAGATTTTGCTGTCGGAGCCCGTAAATCTGATAAAACATTAGTGGAAAATATTAATAAAGCCTTTAATAAGCTTTACCAATCAGGAAAATTCCAAGAAATTTCAAATAAATGGTTTGGTGAAGATGTGGCAACCGATGCTGTAAAGAACTAAAAAAATAAAGACATCAGAAGTGAAATCTGACGTCTTTATTTTTTTATGAAAAGAGAGATATTTTAGTTATTCTTGATTTGACAGACTTAAAGTAGTGATTTGATGAAAAAGAAGTTGCCAGTTTTCGTGTCGGCGCCAAAGTGAAGTGTGTTTTTCACCGTTTAACGTATAGGTGATGAGTTTTGTTTTTTGACTAACTGATACCATTGAAAATTCACTAAAATCATTAGTTTGAGCTGTAAAAATTGTATCCAGTTGAGTTAGCTGATAAGACTGTCCATCATTAGCAATCCAAATGATATCTTTAGAAAGGAGTTCGGTATAATCTGGAATTTGAGAGAGGATAATTTTTTCATACTTATAAAGTTTATTGTAAATGTTTTCAAAGATTTCATCTTCGGGGATACTTGATGGTTCGACATGGATATCGATATCGTAAATATTAAATTTCTCTCGGAGTAAGTTTTCAACTTCTTCTGTAATTTCATGACTTTCATAAACTGAAAGATCAGGATTCATCTCTAAGACAAGATCGAGGTAAACATTGCTTCCATAAGTTCTTCCTCGTTGTGATTTAACACGAGAAATTTTTGGAATTTGGAGAATGGCTAATTCATATTCTTTTAGATGACTGTCATCGAATCCATCTGATAAACTAAAAGCAGAAGCTATAAAAATATCATAGGCAGTTTTTAGAATAAAAAAGGTGATGATAATAGCTACAATCTTATCAATAATAGGAAAATTAAGTGAACTTGCAATGATAGCAATAGAAGTTCCGATAGAGGTAACAGCATCAGATAGGTTGTCTTTAGCGGCAGCTAATAGCGCACCCGATTTTGCTTTATTAGCTAATTGTTTATTGTAAAGGTAAATCAGATACATAATGACAGCTGATATGATACCGACAATAGCCCCTATTGGGTCAATCTCGGTTTTACTATTATTAACAATCATCTGGATAGTTTGAAGCAATACCTGAAACCCAACGACGAACATGATAAATGAAGTCAGGAGACTAGAGAGATCTTCGATTTTCCAATGACCAAAGCGATGATCTAAGTCTGCTGGACGTCTAGCTAATCTTAGGCCTATCAATATCGCAATGTTTCCAATGATGTCAGAGACGTTATTGAATCCATCTGCAACCAGTGATGAGGAATGTAAAAAATAGCCGACAGTAAGTTTAGCTATAGATAGCATAACATAAGCAGTGATACTAATAATGGCACCGCGTTCTGCAAGTTTTAGATTGTCTGTTGGGTTATGACTCATGATAACTCCTTTTAATGTTATGGCAATACTTTATTATATCATTTTATAAATGGTATTTTAAATGATAAGATTTAGACGTGTAAAAAGGCATGTCTTAACCATAAGAATCATGCCATTCATTTTATTATTTATTTTTATCAAAGTATTTTTTAGTTTCTTTGATGATAATTGGGGAGAGAACCAGAAGAGCGATGAGGTTTGGAATAGCCATTAGTCCATTAACGATGTCAGCAATAATCCAAATAAGCTCTAGTTTAAGAAAAGCACCGAGTGCTACCATAGTAACAAAAATAATGCGGTAAATAATAATGGATTTTGATCCAAAAAGGAACTCGAAACAACGCTCTCCATAATAGCCCCATCCAAGAATAGTAGTAAAGGCAAATAAAACAAGGCTGATTGTTAAGGCATGCGCTCCTAAGTCAGAAAAGACCGATGAAAATGCAGATTGGGTCAAAGCAGCGCCGTTTAAATTGGTTTTCCATCCATCAGTAACAAGAATGGCAAGACCAGTTAAATTACAAATAATAATAGTGTCAATGAAAGTTCCTGTCATAGAAATTAGACCTTGTTCAACAGGTTCATTTGTTTTGGCAGCAGCTGCGGCAATAGGAGCTGAACCAAGTCCAGATTCATTTGAAAAAATCCCTCGTGCTATCCCAGATTGGATTGCTAACATTACAGTAGCGCCTGCGAAGCCCCCAGTTGCAGCTTTTCCTGTAAAGGCTGATTGGATAACGAGTGCTAGAGTGCTTCCTAGTTTATCAGCATTTACAATTAAAATAGTAGAGGCTGCAAGAACATAGAGGACAGCCATAAAAGGTACAATTTTTGTTGATACATTGGAGATCGTTTGAATCCCTCCAAAGATGATGACAGCAACTAAGATAGCTAAAACAGGTCCTACAATTTGAGGAGAGATTCCAGTAGATGTTTTGATCGAATCAGTGATAGAATTAACCTGTGTAAAGGTCCCAGACCCAAGGAGGGCAACCATTACACCAAACATAGCAAAAACTATAGCCAGTGGTTTCCATTTTTCTCCCATCCCTATGGTGATATAATACATAGGACCGCCGGCAATTTCTCCATTTTCATCTGTCGTCCGATATTTGATAGCTAATAGACCTTCAGCATATTTAGTTGCCATCCCAAAGAAAGCAGCTGTCCACATCCAAAACAAGGCTCCAGGTCCACCTAATTTAATAGCAGTAGCCACTCCGACGATATTTCCGGTTCCTACGGTAGCTGCTAGAGCTGTACAGAGGGCAGCAAAACTAGAAACATCCCCCTCCCCATCGCTACCTGAAAAAATAAGATGAAATGCTTTTGGTAATTTTAAGACTTGCAGTAAACCAAGTCGGACAGTCAGATAGATCCCAGTCCCAACCAATAAAATTAGCAAAGGAGGACCCCAAACAAAACTGTCAATGGTAGAAAATATATCTAACATATAAACTCCTATTTCTAAATGATAGCTTTTGAAAAAGCTATGAAAATATTTCCAACCTATAATACTACACGAATAAAAGGCGCTTGTCAAATCCCTCTTTTATTAAAAATAGCCGATATTGTAGCGTTACAATAGATGTGAGACTTCTAGGAGTCAAAAAGAAGATTCCCTGATATGATAAGAGTACCACCACTCACCAAAAAGGAATCTTCTCATGACTAGTATATCACAAAATCTTCGCTATTTACCACATACTCTAGAAACACGTTACCACGCGGTTAAAACCTACCAAAATGGTGCCTCTGTCGCCTTCATCTGTCGACGATACAAAGTTTCAAAAGCCTCTCTCATGCGCTGGAATAAGCGATTCGATGGCACAAAAGAATCGCTGAAAGACCGTTCTCATCGCCCTCTAACACCGCATCCAAAGGCTCATACCCAGCAAGAGCTAACATGGATTAAAAACTGCATCAAAAGAAATCCAAACGCAACCCTCATCGAAATCTTCTACAAACTCAAAACCAACAAGGGATATCATAGGCACCCTTGCTCACTCTTTCGAATCTTGAGAAAGCTGGACTTCTTCAAATCCCCTAAAACAAAGCAAAAACCTTATGTACCGAAACCATATGATACTCCGACTAAACTCGGTATCAAGTGGCAGATGGATGTCAAATACGTACCAACTCACTGCTACACAGGTAAACTTCCTGACAAGTTCTACCAATATACCGTCATTGATGAAGCCAGTCGTGAACGCTTTATATTCCCTTTCAAAGAGCAGTCGTCCTACTCAACGGTTCAATTTCTCAAAATGGCGATCAAACACTTTGGGTACAAACCCAAAATCCTCCAAACGGATAATGGCTTTGAGTTCACTCATTTCAAAGAGACCAAACACGTTCACCCACTTGACTTACTTTGTCAGGAACTTGGTATTGAGCACAAGCTGATTCGTCCTCGAACACCAAGGCATAATGGAAAGGTGGAGCGCAGTCATCGAAATGACAATCGACGTTTCTACCAGCACTTGACCTTCTATTCCTATGACGATCTCATCAAGCAGATGAAAACCTATCTTTACCGATCCAATCGACTCCCTATGCAGACTTTAGGCTGGAAATCTCCTATCGATATCAGAAAAGCTTTACTAGGAGCTAGCTCCTAGTAAAGCTTAACAAATGGATAACTTCAAAATAACATTTTTGGTCTCACATCATTGACAAAGGTACACTCTTTTATTAAAAATAGCCGATATCTTCTATCTAATTTAAAAACTCAGATAGAAGATATCGGCTTTTCTAGAAGTGACTTATTTTTTATGGAAATATTTTTTTGTTTCCTTAATAATAACGGGTGAAAGGACTAGTAGTGCAATTAAATTAGGTAGAGCCATTAGTCCATTGACGATATCTGCAATAACCCAGATTAGTTCAAGTTTTAAAAAACCTCCAAGCGCAACCATCGTGATGAAGGTGATTCGGTAAAATTTGAGGTGTTTCACTCCGAATAAAAACTCGAAACAACGCTCTCCATAGTAACTCCACCCTAAAATTGTAGTGAAAGCAAAGAGGACCAAACAAATTGTTATAGCAAGTTCACCTGGTGTCCCAAAGATACTTCCAAATGCGGCCTGTGTCAAAGGAGCTCCCTCAAGTCCTTCAATAGTCCATTTTCCTGTGACAAGAATGGAAAGACCAGTTAATGTACAGATGATAATGGTATCAATAAAGGTACCTGTCATAGAGATCAAACCTTGTTCAACAGGTTCATTTGTTTTAGCGGCAGCTGCGGCAATAGGGGCTGAACCAAGTCCAGATTCATTTGAAAATACGCCACGCGCAATCCCTCTTTGAATTGCTTCTTTAACAGTTGCTCCAGCAAAACCACCAATAGCAGCACTTTTAGTAAAAGCACTTTTGAAAACTAATTCTAGTGACGGGATGATTTGATCACTGTAGACAAAGATAACCGCTAAAGTTGCAACGATATAGAGAATGGCCATAAATGGAACAACCTTTGTTGAGACGTTAGAGATAGATTCAATCCCTCCGAAAATGATAATAGCTACAATAATGGCAATGACAATACTAACAATTTGTGGAGACAATCCAAAGCTATTTTCAAGTGATGAGGTAATAGAGTTTACTTGAGAGAAAGTTCCGATTCCTAAAAAGGCAACCAATACGCCTGCAACTGCAAAGAAGATAGCTAATGGCTTCCACTTTTGTCCCATACCGAGAAGAATGTAGTGCATTGGTCCTCCAGACACTTTACCTTCAGCATCTTTTGAGCGAAACTTAATCGCTAAAAGTCCCTCAGCATATTTTGTTGCCATTCCAAAGAAAGCGGCCACCCACATCCAAAACAGAGCTCCTGGCCCACCAGATTTAATAGCAGTCGCAACCCCGACGATATTTCCTGTTCCCACAGTTGCAGCCAGAGCAGTTGCTAGTGCAGCAAAACTTGAAATGTCACCTTCGCCTTTATCATCAACAAAGATAAGTTTAAAGGCTTTTGGTAATCTTGTAACCTGTAAAAGCCCCAAACGAACTGTCAGATAAATTCCAGTACCCACTAATAAAACAAGTAAGGGAGCTCCCCAAACAATGTTATCAATAGCGGTAAAAAATTCCAACATATAAAATCTCCTTATGTACGATTGGTTTTAAACAAGAAAAAGAGGCTATCTTTCGATACCTCTGGATAAATCGTCATAAAAGGCTACACAAAAAAATCTAGTTTGATCTAGTTTTTTCTATACCTCTTCTGTCCTTTTGCCTGAGAGATTGAGCAGTATGCCTTGCCCCTTCGGCGCCAAAAATGGTCTCTCCAGAAGTCCGTCAGTTAATCAGTCCCATCTAGAATGATCTAGATACCTGAGAGTATAACTCCTTCGGTGAAAGGCGAACCTTTCTCTCCTGAAAAACGTCAATCGCTTATTAAATTAATATACGTTCTATCATATATAAAGTTTTAATGTTTGTCAATAGTCTTTTAAACTCTTTTATGATGCTATTGAAGAATGGTAAATTGACATGGATTCTGATATTTTATAGAAAAAGTGGTAAAATAGTAAGGATTATTTTTGTTAACAGAAGTCTGTTGAAAGAAAAAGGAAAGGAATATTTAGTTACGGTAGCTAAATAGGGAAGTTATTTTAGAAAGTTGACTTTTTAAAGTATCAGCCCTTTGTATAATATTATGAATCCATTATTAAACGGTATGAATGACAAGCAGGCAGAAGCGGTGATGACGACTGAGGGACCGCTTTTGATTATGGCAGGAGCAGGGTCTGGAAAGACAAGAGTATTAACACATCGCATCGCTTATCTTATTGATGAAAAAATGGTGAATCCATGGAATATCTTAGCGATTACCTTTACCAATAAAGCAGCACGTGAAATGAGGGAACGAGCTATGCTGTTAAATCCAGCGACACAAGAAACCTTGATTGCGACCTTTCACTCCATGTGTGTGCGTATTTTACGTCGAGATGCAGATCATATTGGCTACAATCGTAATTTTACCATCATAGATCCAGGTGAACAAAGAACCTTAATGAAGCGTATTCTTAAGCAGCTTAATCTTGATCCTAAAAATTGGAATGAGCGTTCGATTTTAGGAACAATTTCAAATGCTAAGAATGATTTATTGGATGAACGTGCTTATGAACACCAAGCATCTGATATGTACACCCAAGTTGTTGCTAAGTGTTATAAAGCTTATCAGGAAGAGTTACGTCGTAGCGAGGCCATGGATTTTGATGATTTAATTATGATGACCTTGCGCTTATTTGATCAACATCCAGATGTTTTAGCTTATTATCAGCAACGCTACCAATATATTCATGTGGATGAATACCAAGATACCAACCATGCGCAATATCAATTGGTCAAACTTTTAGCTTCTCGATTTAAAAATATTTGTGTGGTTGGAGATGCAGACCAGTCAATTTATGGTTGGCGTGGAGCAGATATGCAAAATATTTTGGATTTTGAAAAAGATTACCCAGAAGCTAAGGTGGTCTTATTGGAAGAGAATTATCGCTCGACTAAAAAAATCCTTCAAGCTGCTAATGATGTGATTAAAAACAATTATAACCGTCGTCCCAAGCGCTTATGGACACAAAATGCAGACGGCGAAGCTATTGTGTATTTTCGTGCACGCGATGAGCAAGAAGAAGCTGTTTTTGTTGCCAGCAAGATCGACAATATGGTGACCTCATCTGGTAAAAATTTCAAAGATTTTGCTGTGCTTTATCGCACGAATGCGCAATCTCGTACGATTGAGGAGGCGCTTTTAAAATCTAATATTCCTTATACCATGGTTGGAGGAACCAAATTCTATAGCCGTAAAGAAATTCGTGATGTCATTGCTTATCTCAATGTGATATCAAACCCCAGTGATAATATCAGTTTTGAACGTATTGTGAATGAGCCTAAGCGTGGTGTTGGTCCAGGAAGTTTGGATAAACTTCGTCTTTTTGCTCAAGAACAGCAACTCTCTCTTTTAGATGCAGCTGAAAATATTTTAATTTCTCCTTTACGTGGGAAAGCTGCGCAAGCAGTTGGCGAGCTAGCTAACATTCTATTTGATATCCGTGATGGTTTAGATCAACTCTCCATTTCAGAGGTTGTTGAGCAGGTGTTAGAACGGACAGGTTACTTAGCATCTCTTAAAGTACAAAATACTCTAGAGAGTCAAGCAAGGGTAGAAAATATCCAAGAATTTTTATCTGTGACCAAAAATTTTGATGATAAGGCATCAGAGACATCAGAGGGTGAGACAGGATTGGAGCGTTTGAGTCGTTTCTTGAATGATTTGGCTTTGATTGCTGATACTGATGATGGAGATACTGAGACAGCTGAGGTGACCTTGATGACGCTTCATGCTGCCAAAGGGTTAGAGTTTCCAGTTGTCTTTTTGATTGGAATGGAAGAAGGGGTATTTCCTTTGTCTCGTGCAACAGAAGATAGAGATGAGCTGGAGGAAGAACGACGTTTGGCTTATGTTGGTATTACTCGTGCTGAGGAGGTTCTTTATTTGACCAATGCTAATAGCCGTACGCTTTTTGGGCGGACAAGTTACAATCGTCCAACGCGATTTATTAAAGAGATCAGTGAGGAATTATTGAGCTATGACGGTCTAGCTCGCCCAGCTCAAACCTCTTTTATTGCAAGCTCTAAGGGTAGTGGGGAATCTTTTGCCAAAGGAATGAGCTTGCAAGAGGCCCTTCAACAACGTAAGGCAAGTGCTGCACCTAGACCATTCACACAAGCTTCATCTAAAATATCAGACCATTGGAAAGTTGGGGATGTTGCCCATCATAAAAAGTGGGGTGATGGAATAGTTCTCGAAGTCTCTGGACAAGGACAGGCACAAGAGTTAAAAATTAAGTTTTCAGAAGTAGGATTGAAAAAGCTACTGGCCAGTGTAGCTCCGATTGAAAAAAAATAATCTGTTAGCCTATTATATTTTGTAGAAAGCATATCTAGTTCTTCCACTAACTAGATGTGCTTTTTATTTAAATTTTTAATTATATCAAAAAAATAAAACTTTTTTGTTGACATTATGTTACAAAAGTATTACTATATACTTAAGGTCAGTGAAGGTCAAAAGGTTAGTTTTGATCAAAACTACTGAATTCAGATAATGGGATCTGAATGATTAATGTATAGAAAAATGTAAGAGGTAATGATGATGACAAACAGAAATAATCAATTTGACAGATTTGGAAACATGGATGATATTTTTAACCAATTGATGGGGAATATGGGTGGTTATAACACTGAGAGTCGTCGTTATTTAATTAACGGCCGTGAGGTAACACCAGAAGAATTTGCCTATTATCGTCAAACAGGACAACTACCACAGCATGAAAGTGTCGAGAAAGAAAAAACGTCTCATAAAGCCTTAAAATCAGATGGTATTTTGGCTAAACTTGGACGTAACTTGACTGAAGAAGCGCGCTTAGGTTTGCTTGATCCAGTGATTGGTCGAAATAAAGAAATCCAAGAAACTTCAGAAATCTTGGCCCGTCGAACAAAAAACAATCCTGTCTTAGTGGGAGATGCAGGCGTTGGTAAAACAGCTGTTGTTGAAGGTTTGGCACAAGCTATTGTTCATGGAGATGTTCCTGCTGCAATTAAAGGTAAGGAGTTGATTTCTATTGATATCTCTGGTTTGGAAGCGGGAACTCAATATCGTGGTAGCTTTGAGGAAAATATTCAAAATCTTGTGAGTGAAGTTAAGGAAGCTGGGAATATTATTTTATTTTTCGATGAGATTCACCAAATTTTAGGAGCAGGTAATACTGGTTCAGATAGTGGTTCAAAAGGTTTAGCAGATATTATTAAACCCGCTCTTTCTCGGGGAGAATTAACCATCATTGGTGCTAGTACAGAGGATGAATACCGCAATACAATCTTGAAAAATGCAGCACTAGCAAGACGGTTCAACGAAGTAAAAGTGAAAGCACCGTCTGCAGAGGATACATTAAAAATCTTGCAAGGTATTCGCTCACTATATGAAGAACACCATAATGTTATTTTGCCAGATGAGGTTCTGAAAGCAGCAGTGGATTATTCTATACAGTATATCCCACAACGTAGTCTTCCTGATAAAGCCATAGATTTGGTAGATGTTACGGCAGCACACCTTGCGGCACAACATTCTGTAACAGATGTTCATACCCTTGAAGAAGAAATTGCTAAAGAACGATCAAAACAAGAGGATGCAGTTGAAAAACAAGATTATGAGACAGCATTAAACAGCAAGGTTCGCATCGAAGAATTGCAAAAACAAATCGAGAATCATACTGAAACTCAAAAAACAAAAGCCACAATCAATGATGTGGCAGAATCCGTTGAGCGTATGACAGGTATTCCTGTTTCTAATATGGGGTCAAGTGATATTGAGCGCTTAAAAGAACTTAACAGCCGCTTAAAAGGAAAAGTAATTGGGCAAGATCAAGCTGTTGAGATGGTCGCACGAGCAATCCGTCGTAACCGTGCAGGATTTGATGATGGTAATCGTCCGATTGGTAGCTTCTTATTTGTTGGTCCAACTGGAGTTGGTAAGACTGAGTTAGCTAAACAATTGGCAATTGACTTGTTTGGTACCAAGGATGCCATTATCCGTTTGGATATGTCTGAGTTTTCAGATCGTACAGCTGTTTCAAAACTGATTGGGACAACAGCGGGCTATGTAGGATATGATGATAACAGTAATACCCTAACTGAGCGTGTTCGTCGCAACCCTTATTCTATTGTTCTTCTTGATGAAATTGAAAAAGCAGATCCTCAAGTGATTACCCTATTACTTCAAGTTTTGGATGACGGGCATTTAACAGATGGTCAAGGTAATACTGTTAACTTTAAAAATACCGTTATTATTGCAACATCAAACGCTGGATTTGGTTTAAATCAAGTATCAGATGACGATGAGGAGCAAAAAATTATGGACCGGATTGCACCTTACTTCCGTCCAGAGTTCCTAAATCGCTTTAATGGTGTTATTGAGTTTAGCCACTTAAGTAAAGAGGATCTTGGTGAAATTGTTGATTTGATGTTATCAGATGTCAACCGCACTTTGGCAAGAAAAGATATTACACTTGAAGTGACAGATGAAGCTAAGGCTTACTTAATCGACAAGGGATATGATAAAGCAATGGGAGCAAGACCTCTTCGTCGGGTAATTGAACAAGATATTAGAGATCGTGTGACTGATTTTTATCTTGATCATTTAGAGGCTAAGCATTTAGTTGCTACTCTAAAAAATGGTGAAATGATAATTGAGGAGAAAAAAGCCTAAAATCAAAGACAGGGGTGTTTCGACACTCCTATTTTTGTTGTTTTCTGAAAACTGTGTTAGAATATTTGGAAGGAGGCAATCATGTATTTTATTTTCGATTTAGATGGAACCCTGTGCTTTGATGGTTTCTCAATGGATAATTCCATCAAGGATGTTTTGGAAAAAGCAGAGCAATATGGACATCAAGTTGGCTTTGCTTCGGCTAGATCTTATCGTGATTGTTTAGGGATTTTAGGAGACAGTCTCAGTCAGCGATTGGTGGTTGGACTAAATGGAGGATTAGTCTTTAACGGTGGTCGAATTTTTAAAGATAAGGTACTTGATAAGCAAGCCTTTAAGACAATCTTATCTTGGTGTCAAGCCTATAATCTCCCTTATTTCGTTGACAATGATTTTAATTACAGCACTTCACTAAGAGAAAAGATTCCTTTCATTTCTAGTGTTGACCCGCTTCGTCTAGCAAAAGAAGTGGATTTGGAGAAACTAGCACACCCGATCAAGATGGTGATTTATATGGGAGATCATGAAGACTTAGTAGATTCTCTGTTGGCAGATGTTAGAGAATTGGCTTGTCTTGATTTTTCTTATCATGAGCATGAGAAGTGCCTTTATATCAATCCCTATGGTGTGAATAAAGCCACAACATTGATAGAGGTGTTAAATGCTCCCTATGTAGCTTTTGGAAACGATCAAAATGATATTGAGTTTTTCAAACACTCCTTATATGCTGTTCAGATTGGAGAATATGCCCCTTTATTCCCCTATGCTGATGAGCACCTAATCATCAAGGGGAAGCAACCACATCTAATCGCTCAGAAAATAGAAGAACTCTTCAAAGTATTTAAAAATTAACTATTGAGAGGATACGATTATAAAAATCAAGATAAGGAGGAAGAAATGTCCATTTGGGAACGCACCATAAAATTAGCCCTAGCTACAGGGCTATCCATTTTTATGGCTCAGAAATTAGGTTTTCTTTACGCAACATCAGCTGGAATTATTGCTATACTAAGTGTATTAGATACACGGCGGACGTCGTTTAAAATGGCACGACAACGATTACTTTCAGTTATTCTAGCTTTAATTTTAGGAGCAGTGGCATTTGGTATCTTGGGTTACCATATTCCTGCGGTTATTGTTTATCTTCTGATTTATGTTCCAATAGCTTATCGCTATCAATTAGAGGCAGGAATAGCACCAAGTACTGTTCTTGTAACACACTTGTTGTTAGAAAAAAGTATTGCTTGGTCATGGTTAATAAATGAGCTGGGACTTTTTATCATCGGTGCAGGGGTAGCTCTGTTATTTAATTTATATATGCCGTCGCGACAAAATGAAATTTTAGACTACCATGAACGGGTTGAAGAACAGTTAAAAAAGATTCTATTACGGTTTAATAGTTTTTTGTTAAAAGGTGATGGTACAAATGATGCCCAACTCATCAAGGAGTTGGAGGTTATGTTACAAGATGCTCTAGCTTTGGTCTATCTTGATAGACGTAACCAATTGTTTAATCAAACTAATTATCAGGTGCATTATTTTGAAATGCGTATTGCGCAAACAAAAGTATTACGTCAAATGGCTGAAAATATCAATCATTGTCACCTAAAAAGTGATGAGAGTTTAATTTTGGCTCAGTTATTCCAAGAAACAGCTGAACAGTTAAGTCAAGAAAATCCAGCTCAAGATCTCCTAGATGCTATTGAGCACTTTTTACAACGCTTTAGAAAAAGGGACTTACCTAAGACCAGAGAGGAGTTTGAGACAAGAGCAACCTTGTTTCAACTTCTACATGATATGGAGCATTTTATACAACTAAAAGTTGATTTTTACCAAGACTATAAGTCAGAGAAGGTCTAGTTGACCTTTTTTTGATACAATAATATCAAGTGAGACAATGACGTTTTTTGAAGTGACGATTTACTGTTAGAAGGCAAAACTTTCAAATTAGTAGAAAAAAATATGGAGGGAATATGCACAATATCACTTGTCCCCACTGCGGGACGGCTTTTCAAGTTAACGAAACAGAGTATAGTCAACTATTAGCTCAGGTGCGTGGCGCAGAGTTTGATAAAGAAGTCCATGAGCGTCTGGAACGTGAAACAGAGTTATTAAAGGAGAAGGCACAACGCAACCTAGAAGATAGACTAGCTAATAAAGATAGGGAAATTTTGGAATTGCAGGCTAGCTTAGAGGCTTTAAATGTGAAAAAGGAGCTTCAGTTTGAGAAAAAATTGGCTGAAAAAGATAAGACACTAGCTGACCTTCAATCTAAGTTAGAAAAATTAAGTTTAGAAAAAGATCAAGAACATCAAGCAGTTATATCGGCTCTAGAGAAAGAACGTGATGCTGCTCAAAGCGCTCTTCTTTTACAAGAGCAAAAGCAAGAGTTAGCCCTAGCTACCAGTCGTCAAGAGTATGAAGTTCAATTAAAAGCAGCAAATGAACAGGTAGAATTTTATAAAAACTTTAAAGCCCAACAATCCACAAAAGCTATCGGTGAGAGTTTAGAGTTATATGCAGAAGCAGAATTTAATAAGGTACGCCATCTAGCTTTTCCAAATGCCTACTTTGAAAAGGACAATCAACTCTCTGACAGGGGATCAAAAGGGGATTATATCTATCGTGAGTCGGATGAAAATGGTGTCGAGATTCTCTCCATCATGTTTGAAATGAAAAATGAAGCAGATGACACTGTCAAAAAACATAAAAACGAGGACTTTTTCAAGGAGCTAGACAAGGATAGAAGAGAAAAAAATTGTGAGTATGCTGTCTTAGTTTCGATGCTAGAATCTGATAATGACTATTACAATACGGGCATCGTGGATGTCAGTCACAAGTATGAGAAAATGTATGTGGTTCGTCCTCAGTTCTTTATTCAGCTGATTGGGATTTTGCGAAATGCTGCGCTCAATAGTTTAAAATATAAACAAGAATTAGCTTTGGTGAAAGAGCAGCATATCGATATTACACATTTTGAGGAGGATCTCGAAACCTTTAAGACAGCTTTTGCCAAAAACTACCATTCTGCCAGTAAAAATTTCCAAAAAGCTATTGAGGAAATAGACAAATCCATTAAACGAATGGAGGCGGTTAAGGCGGCTCTGACAACATCAGAGAATCAATTGAGACTTGCCAATAATAAACTAGAAGACGTTTCTGTTAAGAAATTGACTAGAAAAAACCCTACTATGCGTGAGAAGTTTGAGGCCTTGAAGGGGGAATGAGATGAAACTCATTATTTTACACGGTCTAGGTCAAACGGTAGCTCGTTATGATAACTTGAGAAGCTATTTGACCGATGTTGAGGTTGATGTGTTGGAATTGCCCAAGGCGGATACTTTTGAGCATTTACGTGGTCTATTGTTGGATAGGTTGCAACAGGAAAGTAGTCCCTTTGTACTTTTTGGCTTATCTTTAGGTGGTGTATTAGCCTTGGCCTTGGCTAATCATTTGCCACTTTGTCAGGGGATTATTGTTTCAGGTGCCCAGTATCGCTTAGAAGGAAATTGGCTATTTAGTCTTCAAATAGGAATCATGTCCTTGTTCCCCAAATCTTTCTATCATAAGCGAGAGCTAGATAAGGAGCAGTTGTTGTCCTTACAGAAAAGTATGCGTTATCTTGATTTGACAACAGAAGTTAGTCGTATTATCTTATCTACCTTGCTGATTTGCGGGGCAAAGGACAAACCTAATCTGAAACCTGCTAATGAATTGAACAAATTAATACCACAGGCTGAGCTAGTTATCATCGAAGATGGAGGACATGAATTAAATGTTCATAAACCAGCGGAATTGGCTCAAGCTATCAAGCAATTTTTTAAGAGGAATTTTTAATGAACACCATTGACCTAAATCTGCCTGTTGCAGAGATTATCAACCAGCACCCAGAAGTCAAGGACATTCTGGTAGAACTTGGTTTCAAGCCCTTGGCTAATCCAGCTATGCTCAACACTGTTGGTAAGGTGACCAGTCTGAAGACAGGCTCTAAGATGACCAAGATTCCGTTAGACCGCATTCAACAGGTCTTGGAATGCAACGGCTATGAGGTAATAGGAGGAGAAGCATGACAGACCAACGGATTGACATTTTGAAGAATATTCTCTTGGACCTGCACAATGGTGCCAGCCCAGAGTCTGTTCAGGACCAGTTTAATCAGCATTTCACGGGAGTTTCTGCCCTGGAAATCTCCATGATGGAGCATGAACTCATGTCCAGTGACACGGGCATCACTTTTGAAGACGTCATGAACCTTTGCAATATCCACGCCAACCTCTTCAAAGGAGCCATTGCAGATGTGGAAGTGGCGGATATGGACCAGGAAGGGCACCCAGTCTATGTCTTCAAGCAGGAAAACCTGGCACTGCGGGCAGCTCTCTTACGCATCCGTCGTATCATTGACCAGTATGAGCAGACAGAGGATGCGGAGCTGAAAGACCAGCTCCTGCAAGGTTTGACACGCCAGTTTGACCTCTTGGGGCAGTTTGAAAACCACTACATTCGCAAGGAAAAGGTCTTCTTTCCCATTATGGAACACTACGGTCACGATGCACCACCTAAGGTCATGTGGGGTGTGGACGATGAGATTCGCGATCTCTTCAAAACGGCTCGCAAAACCCTTGCAACAGGCGACATAGCAGCAACCAAAGCCCATTTTGAAACCTTTGCCAAGGAATTCGAGGAGATGATTTTTAAGGAAGAGGCCATCCTTCTCATGATTTTGCTGGAGATTTTCACCCAGGATGACTGGCTTCAAGTGGCAGCGGATAGTGAGGCCTACGGCTACGCTATTGTCAAGCCGACAGCCAAGTGGGTGCCCCATCGAGAGGTTTTTGGAGAAATAGCAGAGCAGGAAGCAGATTCTGTTTCTTCGCAGCCAGCAGGACCAAATCAGCAGATTATCGACACGCCAGAAGGCCAGTTTACCATTACCTTCACACCTAAGGAAAGATCAGAAACTGTTCAGGACAGAACCAGTCCGCAGACCTTTGGCAATGGTTATTTATCTGTTGAGCAAGCTAATCTGATCCTCAATCATTTACCGCTGGAACTCACCTTTGTCAACAAGGATGACATTTTCCAATACTACAATGACACCCACCCTGTCGAAGACATGATTTTCAAACGAACGCCAAGCCAGATTGGACGCCATGTGGAGCTCTGCCATCCTCCCAAAATAGTGGATAAGGTCAAGAAGATTTTTGACTTGCTCCGCACAGGGCAAAAAGACCAGGTTACTATGTGGTTCAAGTCCGAGAGCATGGGCAAGTTTGTCTATGTGGTCTATAGGGCTGTCCGCGACAACCAAGGAGAGTTTCAAGGTGTCTTGGAATATGTCCAAGATATCCAGCCATTTTTTGAGATTGACAGCGATTTTCATCGGGATATCTAAATCGTATCGGACCGCCCACAAGTGCGGTTCTTTGTGTTATAATAAAAACATGATTTCAGGAATTATTAATTTAAGAAAAGTAGCGGGGATGACCTCGCACGATGCTGTTTTTAAACTTCGAAAAATTTTAAAGGAAAAAAAGATTGGTCATGGGGGGACACTTGATCCAGATGTGACAGGTGTCTTACCTATTGCAGTTGGGAAAGCGACGCGCGTGATTGAGTATATGACAGAGTCAGGAAAAGTCTACGAGGGAGAAATCACGATTGGTTTTTCTACAACGACAGAAGATGCCTCAGGAGAGGTTGTTGAAATGACCCCTGTTAGTGACTTGAGCGAAACGGCAATTGATGCAGCGATGGCGACTTTTGTGGGAGGCATTACGCAAACTCCTCCGATGTACTCGGCAGTAAAAGTTAATGGTCGAAAGCTTTATGAGTATGCACGTGCTGGTGAGGCAGTTGATAGGCCAGAGCGTCAGGTAACTATCTACGAATTTGTACGTACCTCACCGGTTACTGTAGCGGATGACAAAGCTGTGTTTACTTTCCGAGTAGCCTGTAGCAAAGGGACTTATGTCCGTACCTTATCGGTAGATTTAGGGAAACAATTAGGGTATGCGAGCCATATGTCAGACCTAAAAAGAACTGCTTCAGCAGGGTTGGAACTAGAAGATTCTCTAACCATAGAGCAGATAGAAGAAAAAGTGGCTAAACAAGATTTCTCATTTTTACTTCCAATAGAGTACGGTGTGGGGGATCTTCCTTGTGTTGAATTGACAGAAGAACAGATGACGGAGATTAGTTTTGGTCGCTTCATCCAATTGGACTGTCAAAAAGAGTTAGTAGCAGCTTTTAGAGATGGCAAGGTTTTAGCTATCTTAGAAAAACGTCATCAAGACTATAAACCTAGAAAGGTTCTAGTGTAGAGAGAAGAGTTTTTTTCTTCTCTTTTTTTCTAAGTATGGTAAAATGAATTTATGAAAATATTTCACATTAAAGATGAAAATGACATTCATCAAGAAGAAGAAACGGTCCTAGTTCTGGGATATTTTGATGGCCTTCATCGAGGACATAAGGAACTTTTTGATCAAGCTCGACTCATTGCCGATAAAAAAGGACTTAAAGTGGCAGTTTTAACTTTTCCGGAATCTCCAAAGTTAACATTTGCTCGTTTTGAGCCCGAACTCCTCTTACATATTGTTTCTCCGCAAAAACGTTTGGAGAAATTTGAGGAATACGGAGTTGACTATCTTTATTTTGTTGACTTCACTAGTCAATTTGCTGATGTTAGCTCTGATGATTTCATTCATAAATATATAGAAAGTCTACGTGCTGATACGGTGGTAGCTGGCTTTGATTATCATTTTGGTCATAATCGGACAAGTTGTGCTTATCTCCAACGAAACTTTTCAGGGCGAGTGGTGATTGTTTCTGAGCAAACCTCAGGGAATGAAAAAATTAGTTCTACCCGCATTCGTCAATTGATCAAAAATGGTCAAGTCGCTGAAGCCAATCATCTTTTGGGGTATCACTTTTCAACTCGCGGTATCGTGGTACATGGTGATGCAAGAGGGAGAACGATTGGCTATCCAACAGCGAATTTTTCTCCAATTGATCGAACCTATTTACCAAAAGATGGCGTCTATATTACAGACGTGGTTTTATCAGGAAAGAAATATCGTGCGATGACGAGTGTTGGAAAAAATGTGACTTTTGATGGCACCGAATTGCGACTTGAAGCACATATTTTTGATTTTGAAGGTGATTTATATGGGCACACTATAGAGGTTGTTTGGTTAGATAAAATTCGAGACATGGTAAAATTTAAAGGAATTGATGAGCTAGTGACTCAATTAAAAGCAGATGAGCAACTCGCAAGAAATTACGAAAAAGTATAGCTCAATGACTAAAAAAAAGGTATAATATAAGTAGAGTAGGAAATATTAAAAAGAGGCTCCATTATGATTACCTTATTTTTATCACCCAGCTGCACTAGTTGCCGTAAGGCGAGAGCCTGGTTATCTGCACATGAAGTGCCTTATCAAGAGCATAATATTATTACAAATCCTTTAACACCACAGGAATTGCTGTCCATTTTATCTTTTACAGAAAATGGGACAGAAGATATTATTTCTACGCGTTCAAAGGTTTTTCAAAAATTAGATGTCGATGTTGAGGAGATGTCTGTATCGGAGTTGATCCAGTTGATAGCAGACTATCCAAGTTTATTAAGACGTCCTATTATCATGGATAGTAAGCGCATGCAAATCGGATTTAATGAAGATGAGATTCGTGCCTTTTTATCGCGTGATTACAGAAAACAAGAGTTGCGCCAAGCGACCATTAGAGCCGAAATTGAGGGAAGAGATGAAAGATAATTATTCTTATCCACTTAATTTGTCATGGAGCACTGAGGAAATATCGTCAGTGCTTCATTTTTTGAATCAAGTGGAGTTAGCTTATGAAAAGGGAGTTAGAGCCGAAGAACTTTTAAAAAGCTATCAAATATTCAAAGAAATTGTTAGAAGTAAAGCGGAAGAAAAGCAAATTGATCGGGATTTCAAGAGTGTTTCAGGGTACTCGACCTATCAGGCAGTGAAATGTGCTCAAGAAAAAGGGAAAGGGATGCTGAAACTTGGAGACTAAATTTGAATTTGCAAAAAGCCTAATCAAAGAAGCAGGTGCTTTGGTTAAAGAAAGTATGAAAAACCCTCTAGAGATTGCTAGTAAGAGTCAGTTTGATGATTTGGTAACTAATGTTGATCAAGCTACTCAGCAGTTTTTAGTGGAACAGATAAAGTTATATTATCCCAATGATTTTATCTTAGCAGAAGAAGGTCATCTTCTTCACCCTATTGATGAGGGGAATGTTTGGGTATTAGATCCAATTGATGGTACGGTTAATTTTGTGTCCCAAGGTCAAGATTTTGCGATTATGCTAGCTTATTATGAAGCAGGTGTTGGGCAATTTGGGATTATTTATAACTTAATGGGTGATCAGCTTTATGCAGGTGGTGGGGTATTTCCTGTTACGTTAAATGGTCAGGAGTTATCACCATACAAAGATAAGCCGATTAGTCAGTTTCTTATTGCGGCAAATAGCGGTATGTATGCTCATAATACTATGGGAGTTGGTGAGCTGATTAAACAGAGTTTAGGTCTTCGTGTGTATGGTAGTGCTGGTATTAGTATGAGCCGTGTTTTAGAAGGGAAGTTAATGGCTTACTTCTCTTGTATCTATCCGTGGGATTACGCCGCAGCATCTATTATGGGAGAAAGTCTCGGCTATGTTACACTGACAATGACAGGTGAACATCCTGATTTTCGTACTCGTCAAGCGATTATGTTTGTTCCGAAAGATAAATTGACCTTGATACAGTCTGTGGTGAATGAGCATAGTTAATCTGTTAGATGAAAGAGTGAAATTGTCACCTTAGGAATGAAAGTGTCAATTATCCACTCTCTTTTTTATGAAAAAATATCCAATAAAAAACTATAATGGAGTAAATAATAGAAATAAATGAAGTTACCAGATACATTTATAAAAAAATATCAACAATTATTAGGGAATGAAGCTGAGGCTTTTTTTAAAACATTTGACCAAGAAGCAATCTCAGCCTTTAGAATTAACCCCTTAAAAGCCAATATCAAAAAATTTGATACCCCAATTAACAATATGCCTTGGTCTTATTATGGAAAAGTGTCAGGAAAATCTAGCAATCATGTGACGGGCTTAGTCTATTCCCAAGAACCTGCAGCACAGATGGTTGCCCAGGTTGCCTCACCTAAAAAAGGAATGAAGGTACTAGATTTAGCTGCAGCACCTGGAGGAAAAACCACTCATCTTCTTTCCTATCTAGACAATACAGGGATTTTGGTGAGTAATGAAATCAATCACAAAAGAAGTAAGATTCTAGTTGAAAATGTTGAACGATTTGGTGCAAGAAATGTTGTGATTACTAATGAAAGTGCTACTCGATTAGCTAAAGTCTTTCCAAATTATTTTGATCTCATTGTCTTAGATGCTCCTTGTTCAGGAGAGGGGATGTTTCGTAAGGATCCTGCGGCTATTCAATATTGGAATGAGGATTATCCTAGCCAATGTGCAAAAGTACAACAAGAAATTTTACGAGATGCCTTAGATATGTTAGCACCGGGAGGGAGTATCGTTTATTCCACATGTACTTGGTCACCAGAAGAAAATGAAGATATTGTCCGTTGGCTTATGGAAATTGATCATAACTTAAGTTTAGAAATGATTCCTAAAGAAAATGGGATGGTTTCTGGCATTGATATGCCAGAGGTGGCTCGGATGTATCCCCATCGTTTCAAGGGTGAGGGACAATTTGTTGCTAAGTTAAGGGATACACAAACACACCAAACATCTAGTAAGCTAAAGAGTGCTCGAACCAATCTCACTAGAGAACAGGTGCAGTTGTGGGAGGAGTTTTATCGTCGGAAAGTCAATACTGATTTAAGCGGGGTTCTTCAAGTTTTTGGTGAGCAACTTTATTTGTTACCGCATTATCTTCCTGATTTAAGTCAACTTAAAATTGCAAGAAATGGGCTGCATCTTGGAACCTTTAAGAAAAAGCGTTTTGAACCGAGCTTTGCTTTAGGCTTAGCGTTACATCCAGATGAAGTGGATCAAGTGATTGAAATGACTCAAGAGGATTTTAAAAAATATGTTTCAGGACAAACTGTTAGTCTCCCCAAATCCTATGCAAATGATTGGTACTATATCGCAATAGAAGGAAATGGAATAGGATTTGCAAAGGTGGTTGACAAAACCCTAAAGAATGCCTTTCCAAAAGGTTTGCGATTTAGTTAAAAAGTCTTTCCAAAAGTTATTAACTATGGTATAGTGGAAAGTGGAAAGTTGGTTGCTTTTATAGAAGAAACTTTCTAAAAATACTTTCACTTTGAAAGGAAAAATATATTGAAAAAGAAACATAAACTAGCCTTGACGGCTCTTGTTTGTCTATTGGGCATAGGTCTTTCTGCATGTTCCAGTTGGATTGATAAAGGTGAGTCTATTACAGCAGTTGGCTCAACCGCACTCCAGCCTCTTGTTGAAGGAGCGGCCGATGAATTTGCCAGTGCTAATCTTGGAAAAACTATCAATGTCCAAGGTGGAGGATCGGGGACAGGTTTGTCGCAAGTACAATCAGGTGCTGTTCAAATCGGTAATAGTGATTTGTTCGCAGAAGAAAAAGATGGTATTGATGCAGAGGCATTGGTCGATCATCAGGTTGCCGTTGCAGGTCTAGCTGTTATCACAAATAAGAATGTTGATGTATCTGATTTGACCACGGAACAGTTGAGAAAAATTTTTACAGGTGAATACACCAATTGGAAACAAGTTGGTGGGAAAGACTTGGAGATTTCTATTATTAACCGTGCTTCAAGTTCAGGTTCTCGCGCTACCTTCGATAGCATTATTATGGATGGTCAAACAGCCAAACAAAGCCAAGAGCAAGATTCTAACGGTATGGTAAAATCCATTGTATCGCAAACTCCAGGTGCGATTTCTTACTTGTCATTCGCTTATGTTGATGATTCAGTTAAGAGTTTGAAGCTAAATGGTTTTGAACCTACAGCTGAAAATGTGGCAACGAATGATTGGCCAATTTGGTCTTATGAACATATGTACACTAAAGGGGAAGCAACAGGTTTGACAAAAGAATTTTTAGAGTACATGATGAGTGAAGAAATTCAAAAAGGTATTGTGGTAAGTATGGGCTACATTTCAATTCATGATATGAAAGTAACCAAAAGTGCTGACGGTACTGTGACAAAAAAATAATAAAGAACTATTCACTTGAATAGTTGTGTGAGGAGCAATTGTGAAAAATCAAGAACTTGCAAAAAAATTATTGTCACCTTCAAAAAACTCTCGCTTAGAAAAATTTGGTAAAGCTATAACATTTTTCTGCTTGGCGCTGATTGTTTTTATTGTGGCAATGATTCTTATCTTTGTTGCACAAAAAGGTCTATCGACTTTCTTTGTTGACAAAATTAATCCATTTGATTTCTTATTCGGAAAAGAATGGCAACCTAGTGTGAAAGACGCTTCAGGAAAACCTTATCTTGGTGCCCTTCCAATGATTATGGGTTCTTTCATTGTGACTATTTTATCTGCTTTAATCGCAACACCATTTGCTATCGGTGCGGCAGTCTTTATGACAGAGATTTCACCTAAATATGGTGCTAAAATTCTTCAGCCAGCGGTTGAACTTTTAGTAGGGATCCCATCTGTCGTATATGGATTTATTGGTCTTCAGGTCGTGGTACCGTTTGTCCGATCTATCTTCGGAGGAACTGGTTTTGGTATTTTATCAGGGGTATTTGTACTTTTTGTCATGATCTTACCAACCGTTACCTTTATGACGGTAGATAGTCTTAAGGCTGTTCCTAGACATTATAAGGAAGCCAGTCTAGCAATGGGAGCGACCCGTTGGCAAACTATTTGGCGTGTCATTTTAAATGCAGCTAGACCAGGAATTTTCACAGCAGTCATTTTTGGTATGGCGCGTGCTTTCGGAGAAGCTTTAGCGATTCAAATGGTGGTGGGTAACTCAGCAGTTATCCCAACCTCTCTAACAACGCCAGCAGCAACTTTAACCTCTGTCTTAACGATGGGGATCGGTAATACCGTTATGGGAACAGTTCAAAATAATGTACTTTGGTCTCTGGCCTTGGTTCTCTTGGTGATGAGCTTGGCCTTTAACATGCTAGTAAAAATGATTACAAGAGAAAGAAAGAAAAACTATGCACGCTAAAAAAATAAATAAATTGGCAACCGGTATTTTATATGCCATTGCTACAATTATTGTTACCATTCTGGCCTCTCTCATTCTTTTTATTCTTGTTAGAGGTTTACCTCATGTAAGCTGGTCTTTCCTAACAGGACGTTCCTCTTCTTACCAAGCAGGAGGGGGGATCGGAATCCAACTCTATAATTCCTTCTTCCTTTTAGTCGTAACTCTTTTGATTTCAGTTCCTCTATCAATGGGAGCGGGAATCTATCTTTCAGAGTATGCTAAGAAAGGTCCATTAACCAACTTTATTCGTACTTGTATCGAAATTTTGTCTTCTCTTCCATCAGTTGTTGTGGGGCTATTTGGTTATTTAATCTTTGTTGTACAGTTTGAGTATGGCTTTTCAATTATTTCTGGTGCCCTAGCACTTACTGTCTTTAACCTTCCACAAATGACACGAGGTGTAGAAGATAGTTTACGCACTGTTCATCATACACAACGCGAGGCGGGCTTGGCTTTAGGGTTGTCAAGATGGGAAACAGTAGTTCATGTCGTTATTCCAGAAGCACTTCCAGGTATTGTTACAGGTATTGTCTTGGCTTCTGGACGTATTTTTGGAGAAGCAGCAGCACTGATTTACACAGCAGGTCAATCTGCACCTGCGCTAGATTGGTCTAACTGGAATCTCTTTAGTGTAACAAGCCCAATTTCTATCTTCCGTCAAGCAGAAACACTTGCTGTACACATTTGGAAAGTAAATAGTGAGGGGACAATTCCTGATGCGACGGAGGTTTCTGCTGGAAGTGCTGCGGTTCTATTGATTTTCATTTTAATTTTCAATATTTCTGCACGTCGAATTGGTAGCTTCTTACATAAGAAACTGACATCAGCTTAAACAGAATTTAGATTTTCGAGAAAAAGATAGGCTCTATCTTGCTTAAACAAGGCTTTGATGTCCTACTTTCTTCTCGATTTTTTATTAAAAAGGAGAAACATTGTGGCTGACTATAATTGGAATGAAAGACATATTATTACTTTTCCTGAGGAAAAAGTAGCCCTATCAACGAAAGATTTGCATGTGTATTATGGTGGCAAAGAAGCAATCAAAGGTATAGATATGCAGTTTGAAAAAAATAAGATTACCGCTCTGATTGGACCATCTGGTTGTGGGAAATCAACTTATTTACGGAGTCTTAATCGCATGAATGACACGATTGATATCGCTAAAGTGACAGGTGAAATTTTATATGAAGGTATTGATGTTAATAAACCTGAAATGAATGTCTATGAAGTTCGTAAACATATCGGAATGGTTTTTCAACGCCCTAATCCATTTGCAAAATCTATCTACCGTAATATTACATTTGCTCATGAACGTGCAGGTGTTAAAGATAAAAATATTCTAGATGAGATCGTTGAGACTTCTTTAAAACAAGCGGCCCTGTGGGATCAAGTGAAGGATAACTTGCATAAATCAGCATTTACTTTATCAGGCGGTCAGCAACAAAAATTATGTATTGCTCGAGCTATTGCAGTAAAACCTGATATTCTATTGATGGATGAGCCAGCTTCAAACTTAGATCCGATTGCTACAATGCAACTTGAGGAGACAATGTTTGATCTTAAAGAAAATTATACGATTATTATAGTAACCCATAATATGCAGCAAGCAGCTCGTGCTAGTGATTATACTGCGTTCTTTTATTTGGGAGACCTGATTGAATACGATAAAACAACCAATATCTTCCAAAATGCTAAACTACAATCAACAAACGATTATGTTTCAGGACGTTTTGGTTAGAGAGGAACAATATGACAGAACCTATTATTAGTGTCAGAGATTTATCTGTGTACTATAAAAAGAAAAAAGCATTAAATACAGTTTCTTTGGACATTTATCCAAATGAAATTATTTCTTTAATTGGACCTTCAGGTTCCGGAAAATCCACACTTTTGCGATCTATTAATCGTATGAATGATCTTAATCCAGAAGCGACCTTAACAGGTTCAATTGTTTATAATGGACATAATATTTATAGTCCACGCACAGATACTGTTGATTTACGAAAAGAAATCGGTATGGTATTCCAACAACCCAATCCTTTTCCGATGTCCATATATGAAAATGTTGTTTACGGCCTTCGCCTAAAGGGGATTAAAGATAAGGCAATTCTAGATGAAGCTGTTGAAACCTCATTGCAGGGCGCGTCTATTTGGGATGAAGTGAAAGATCGTTTGTATGATTCAGCACTTGGATTATCTGGTGGTCAACAACAACGTGTTTGTATTGCTCGTACTTTAGCCACCAGTCCAAAGGTTATTTTACTTGATGAACCAACGTCTGCCTTGGATCCTATTTCAGCAGGAAAAATTGAAGACACACTGTATAGCTTGAAAGATGACTATACATTGATTATTGTGACGCGATCTATGCAGCAAGCCTCACGTATCTCGAAACGAACTGCCTTTTTCCTTGATGGAAATTTGGTAGAATACGGTGATACTAAAGACATGTTCTTAAATCCTAAACATAAGGAAACAGAAGATTATATTACAGGTAAGTTTGGATAGAAAAGATAAAGGAAGAGAAAGAAGATGTTAAGAACACAATTTGAAGAAGAATTAGATAAATTACATAATCAATTTTATGTGATGGGAACTGAGGTACTCTCACAATTTAAAAAATCTTTGCGTAGCTTTGTAACACATGATCGTGATTTGGCAAATGAAGTGATTGCAAATGATGAAAAGATTAATGAGTATGAAGTAAAACTTGAGAAAAAATCGCTTGAAATTATTGCTCTACAGCAGCCTGTTTCACATGATTTACGTACTGTTATTACTGTATTAAAGGCATCTAGTGATATTGAGCGTATGGGAGATCATGCAGTATCAATGGCACATGCGACTATCAGTACCAAAGGTGAGGAACGTCTTCCTGAAGTAGAGAAAGAAATTGCAAAAATGGGTGCAGCCGTTAAAGTGATGATTGAAGAAGCGCTTAATGCTTATATTCATGCTGATGAAGCTAAAGCACGTGAAATTGCAGCATCTGATGACAATATTGATGTTTATTTCCGTGAAATTCAATCTCTGACCGTTGAAGAAATTAAAAAGAACCCTGATGCTATTGTTACTGGGAAAGATTACTTCCAAGTAATCATGTACTTAGAACGTATTGGTGATTATGCTCGTAATATTTGTGAGTGGGTAGTTTATCTTAAAACTGGAAAAATTATTGAATTATAATTTTTTAGAAAATAGCTCAGGGATAAAGGGAGAATTATGGAAACAGTTGAACAGTTTATCGAAAAGTTTATTCCAGAAAATTATAATATCTTCTTAGATATTAATCGATCTGAAAAAACATTTGTTGGAAATGTGGCTATTTCAGGGGAGGCTTTGGATAACCACATTTCACTTCATCAGAAAAATTTACGGATAGATTCTGTAAAATTAGATAATCAAGAGCTCTCTTATCGATTGGATGATGCTAATGAAGCGCTCCATATCGATTTACCTGAAACGGGGACCATGACTTTGATTCTTGAATTTGCAGGTAAGATTACAGATAATATGACTGGGATTTATCCGTCTTATTATACTGTTGAGGGTAGAAAAAAAGAAGTGATTTCTACACAATTTGAAAGTCATTTTGCACGTGAAGCCTTTCCATCGATAGACGAGCCAGAGGCTAAGGCAACTTTTGATTTATCTATCAAATTTGATCAAGAAGAAAATGAAATTGTTTTATCCAATATGCCAGAGATCAATCAAGATTTACGAAAAGAAACAGGTGTATGGACCTTTAAAACAACACCTAGAATGTCTTCTTATCTACTGGCTTTTGCAATAGGAGATTTACAGGGCAAAACTGCTAAGACACAAAATGGAACAGAAGTTGGTATTTTTTCAACAAAAGCTCATCCATTAAGTTCTCTTGATTTTTCTTTGGATATTGCAGTACGCATTATCGAGTTTTATGAATCCTATTACGGAGTAAAATATCCAATTCCTTTGTCTTATCATGTGGCTTTACCTGACTTTTCAGCAGGAGCTATGGAGAACTGGGGACTTGTAACTTATCGCGAAGTTTATTTATTGGTGGATGAAAATTCAACAGCCCTTAGTCGTCAGCAAGTTGCTTTAGTCGTTGCCCATGAGTTGGCTCATCAATGGTTTGGGAATCTCGTTACCATGAAATGGTGGGATGACTTGTGGCTGAATGAAAGTTTCGCTAATATGATGGAATATGTCTCCCTTGACGCTATTGAGCCGAGCTGGAATATCTTTGAAGATTTTCAAACAACAGGTGTTCCTTTGGCTTTGCAAAGAGATGCGACTGATGGTGTTCAATCGGTTCATGTAACAGTTAATCACCCTGATGAAATCAATACCTTATTTGATCCTGCTATTGTTTACGCAAAAGGTAGTCGCCTAATGCATATGTTACGTCGTTGGTTGGGAGATAAGGATTTTGCTTCTGGCTTAAATCGCTATTTTGAAACCTTCCAATATGGTAATACGGTAGGTCGAGATTTATGGAAAACCTTATCAGATGCAAGTGGTAAAAATGTTGCTAATTTTATGGATGCTTGGTTGGAACAGCCAGGTTATCCTGTAGTAACAGCATGTGTTGAAAATGATACTTTAATTTTGACCCAAAAGCAATTCTTTATTGGTGAGCATGAGGATAAGGGAAGAATTTGGCAAATTCCACTTAACAGTAATTGGGAAGGTATCCCAGATTTGTTAACTACGGAACGCTTAGAAATCCCTAACTTCTCTCAGTTAGCTACAGTAAATAAATCAGCTTTTCGTTTAAATACAGAAAATACAGCACATTATATCACGAATTATGAGGGTATCTTATTAGATGATGTGATGGCCAATCTTCATGACCTAGATAAAACATCAAAACTGCAACTTATCCAAGATAGACGCCTTCTGGCTGAATCTGGTCAGATTTCTTATGCGGAACTAATTCCTTTACTATTAAAATTAAAAGATGAAACCTCTCATATGGTTGTTACCGCAATGGTACAAGTAACGAATGGTTTATCTAAATTTATTGATGAAGGAACAGTAGCAGCAGAGGATTTCAAGGCCCTAATAGAAGCCATTCATGCTTATAATTTTGAACGTCTAGGATTTGAAAAAATATCTGGCGAATCAGATGAAGACGAGTTTGTCCGTCAAAGTGTTTTAAATGCGATGATTTACGCAGAAAACACTATGGCGGTAGATAAAGCTAAGATAATTTTTGAGGAGTATAAAGAAGATATTGAGTCTATCCCAGCTTCTATTCGATTATATATCTTGATTAACCAAATTCGCCAATTTGAATCTGAAGAGCTTGTGAAACTTTATTTAGATACTTATGTTAAAACGAATAATGGTGTTTTCCGTCGTCAATTAGCTCAAGCACTCTCCTATACACGAGATGCTAAAAATCTCCAGTATTTACTTGATGGATTGAAGGATAAAGATATTGTTAAACCACAAGATCTTGCGATGAGTTGGTATCACCCACTCTTATCCAGAAACTTTACACAAGAAGTTACTTGGACTTGGGCTCGTGAAAATTGGGAGTGGATCAAAGCTACTTTAGGTGGCGACATGAGTTTTGATAAATTTGTTATCTATCCTGCAAATATTTTTAAAACAGAGAAGCGTTTAGAGGAGTATAAAGCCTTCTTTGAGCCACAGCTCAATGACTTATCTATTAGTCGAAATATTATGATGGGAATAAAAGAAATTTCAGCACGAATTAACTTAATTTCTAGAGAAAAAGAGTTGGTTGAGGAAAAACTTTCAAATGTGTTGAAAAAATAGAATTCTTTTAGGAGTTATTTACTTTTGCTCTATCTCTAACACCTCAAAAGAGAGTCCAGACTCTTTTGAGGTGTTTTTCTATAAGATGAGTTTTTTATCCAAAAACCAATTGCTTAGGAGTCTTAAGTTAGTCTTAAGCTAAAAAGACTAAACTATATGTATAAAAAATAAGTTTTTAAATTGAGTAAAAAAGAATAGACAAAAGTAAAAGTGCTAGTTAATCCATGTTATAATGGAACAAAAAGGAGAAGTGCGATGATTAAAATTTTATTGGTTGAAGATGATCTAGGTTTATCAAATTCTGTTTTTGATTTCTTGGATGATTTTGCAGATGTTATGCAAGTTTTTGATGGTGATGAAGGACTATATGAGGCAGAAAGTGGTGTTTATGATCTTATCTTATTGGATTTAATGCTTCCTGAAAAAGATGGTTTTCAAGTTTTGAAAGAGCTTCGTGATAAGGGAGTGACAACACCTGTTTTAATTATGACAGCTAAAGAAAGCTTGGATGATAAAGGGCATGGCTTTGAATTAGGTGCAGATGATTACCTCACTAAGCCATTTTATTTGGAAGAGTTGAAAATGCGTATTCAAGCATTATTAAAGCGTTCAGGGAAATTAAACGATAACACCTTAACTTACGGGGAAATTAGTGTTAACACCTCTACTAACACCACTACTGTTAATGGTTTAGAAGTTGAATTATTAGGGAAAGAATTTGATTTACTTGTTTATTTCCTTCAGAATCAGAATGTTATTTTACCCAAAACTCAGATTTTTGATCGTATCTAGGGCTTTGATAGTGATACCACATTATCAGTGGTAGAGGTTTATGTATCTAAAATACGTAAAAAATTAAAAGGAACTGCTTTTGTAAACAATATGCAGACATTACGCAGTGTAGGGTATATTTTAAAAGATGCTGAGTAAATTAAGAAAAAAATCCAAAACAGAAAATTTTTCTTTTTTCCTTCAATTCTTTACCGTATTTACAGGTATTTTTATTGTAATGACGGTTATCATCTTACAAGTTATGCGGGTAGGGCTTTATTCTTCAGTAGATAATAAATTGATACGGACCGCAAGAGAGATTGACCAGTATGTTACATGGGTAATGGAGATGCCAGGTAATCCAGGAGGAGAGGATACTCAAGCAACAGATGATAATTCAGATCATCCGATGATAGAAGCTGTGCCAACGGAAAAATTAGCGGCTAATACCACTTTTATTCTTTATGATAAAGATGGGAATATCCTTAATAACATTGCTAGTTTATCTACGTTAAGTAATTTGAAGTTGAAAACTAAAAATTTAAACAGTGTCTACTCAGATAGCCCTAAAAATGACTTGGGCTACTCAGAATCTTTCCATCTGGTTACAGTAAAAGTAGAAAGTTCAACTTATACCGAACTAAAATATGCAACAGTAGCCGTCAATGTGACTCAAATCGAGGAATCGACAGCACGCTATTCTACGATTATTGTTAGCGTGATGATTATTTTCTGGTTTCTTTCAGTTGGTGCTAGTGTTTATCTTGCACGATGGAGTATGAGGCCTATTCTAGCCAACTATGAAAAGCAAAAATCTTTTGTCGAAAACGCTAGTCATGAATTGCGTACACCGTTAGCTGTTCTACAAAATAGATTAGAAAGCTTGTTTAGGCAACCTAATGCTACTGTTTTAGAACAATCAGAAAACATAGCAGCAAGTCTAGATGAAGTGAGAAATATGAGAATTTTAACAACAAATCTCTTGAACTTAGCTAGACGTGATGATGGTATAAAACCAGAGCTAACAGAAGTACAACCTAGTTTCTTTGATGATGTTTTTGAAAATTATACTTTAATCGCTGAAGAAAACGATAAAATTTTTACCTATCAAAATCAAGTGACAAGGTCATTTAAAACCGATAAAACGTTATTAAAACAATTGATGACCATATTATTTGATAATGCTATTAAATACACGGAAGATTCAGGGATCATTGATTTTAAGGTGAGAAGTACGGATAAAAATATCTATTTGACTATCAGTGATAATGGTTTTGGGATTTCAGATGAGGATAAAAAGCAAATTTTTGACCGATTCTATCGTGTTGATAAGGCTAGAACAAGACAAAAAGGAGGTTTTGGTTTAGGTTTGTCTTTGGCTAAACAAATAGTCGATTCTTTAAAAGGAAGTATTCACGTTAAAGACAATCGACCTAAAGGAACTATTTTTGAAGTAAAACTATAATAAAATGACTCTATGATTACTTTGAGAGAGATCTCTTAGAAATCATAGAGTCATTTTTATATGGTAACATCTGTTTAGAAAGCAAAAAAGAGAAGACTGAATCAATCTTCTCCATATGACTTTTAGATAAAAAAAGCCTTTTTATTTAGCAATTTTTGCTGAAAGACGTGCTTTATCACGACCAGCTTTGTTTTTGTGAATCAAACCTTTTGTTTCTGCTTTATCGATAGCTGAGCTAGCAGCACGGAAAAGCTCTTCAGTTGGATTTGCTTCAAATGCTTTGATTGCAGTACGCATAGCTGATTTTTGAGCTGAGTTCTTTTCGTTTTGTTTAACGTTAAGTTCAGCACGTTTGATAGCTGATTTAATATTTGCCAATGTTTTCACCTCCATCTCATACTAACTATCTCATTATATAGGAAAAAATTGGTTTTGACAAGCCTAAATCACTTTTTAAGGTAAATTTTGTCTATTTTATGGTGAGGATCCTTGTGTAAAATGAGATCAGCGCGATTTCGCGTAGGTTTAATATAGTCTCTGAGGTTAATCAGATTAATATTTTTCCATGTGCTTTTGGCGATAGCTAGAGACTCAGATCGTGGAAGGTTATTGAATCTATTATAGTAATTGTTGGGATTTTGCTTAGCTAGTGAGAGTAAACTTTCAAATCGTTCTAGATACCATTTCTCAATATGCTTTTCATCTGCATCAATGTAGATTGAAAAATCAAAATAGCCATTGATATAAAGATGATCATTTTGAGGATTTTGGAAAACATTTATTCCTTCAATGATAAGAAAATCGGGAGAAGTGATATGTTGGAGTTGATTTGGAATAATATCATAAATTTCATGCGAATAAATCGGAATATCATAATCTTTTCCATCTTTTATGGCCTCGATCATTTTAACTAGTGCAGGCATATCATAGCTTTCAGGAAATCCCTTTTTTTGAAGTAGTTGTTCTTTTTTTAATTTTTTATTAGGGAATAGGAAGCCATCCGTTGTCATCAGCTCAACCTTGCTATTTTTATAGGTTCGTGTTAAAAGAAGCTGTAGCAAACGACTGGTTGTAGATTTTCCGACTGCTACACTGCCAGATACCCCGATGATGAAAGGGCGTTTTTCAGGTTTATTTTGAAGAAAGAGGCTTTTTGAAAAGTCTAAGTGATCAGATGAATGCTTATAAATATCAATCAAATTGATCAAGGGGAGATAAATATCTGTGACGTCTTGAATGCTAATTTTATCATTTAAACTTTTGATAGAATCTAATTCATCTTGTGAAAGAGGAGGAGTGCTTAAGTGACCAAGACCTTGCCATTTTTGACGTGAAATTTGTTTAAAGTTTGTTAAATCATACATTATAGAAAACTCCTATCTAGAGGATTATAACATGTTTGCTTCTAATTTGTAACCATTTTCATTGAAGAAAAAGTATGCTATAATGAATAAGCAAAAGTTCTAAAAGATGATAGGAAAAAATATGTCAAAAATGTATTACGCAGAAAACCCAGATGCAGCACATGATATTCATGAGTTAAGAGTTAATCTTTTAGGTGATTGGTTTACTTTTTTTACAGATTCTGGCGTTTTTAGCAAAAAAATGATTGATTACGGAAGTCAAGTTCTTCTAAATGCTTTAGAGGTCGAAGAAGGAGGACGATTATTAGATGTCGGCTGTGGTTATGGTCCGCTAGGGATTGCTTTGGCAAAAACTAAAGGATTAGATGTGACGATGGTGGATGTTAACCATAGAGCTTTAGATTTGGCGAAAAAAAATGCTGAAAAAAACCATGTGTCAGCAAACATTTTTCAATCAAGTGTTTACGATAATGTTGAGGGGGAATTTGATTATATTATTAGTAACCCTCCTATTAGAGCTGGAAAAGAAATTGTCCACCGCATTATATCAGAAAGCGTTAACCATTTAGTAGTTGGAGGGGCTTTGACTATTGTCATTCAAAAAAAACAAGGAGCACCGAGTGCCAAAGCTAAGATGGAAGAAGTTTTTGGAAATGTAGAGACTGTCAAAAAAGACAAGGGATATTACATCCTTAGAAGTGAGAGAATATGAGAGCAGTAGATTTAATCCAAAAGAAACGCGATGGTCTTGAATTATCGACCGAAGAAATTCATTGGCTAGTCAGCGGTTATGTTGCAGGCAGTGTACCGGATTATCAAATGTCAGCCTTAGCGATGGCGATTTATTTTAAAGGAATGTCTATGAGAGAGACGAGAGACCTCACTATGGCTATGGTTGGCACTGGTGAGCAGATGGACTTGTCAGCTATCAATGGTATCAAGACTGATAAACACTCTACTGGCGGTGTAGGTGATAAAGTGACATTAATCTTGGCCCCTCTTGTGGCTAGTTTCGGTGTCCCTGTTGCGAAGATGAGTGGTAGAGGACTGGGACATACAGGTGGCACTTTAGATAAATTGGAGTCCATCAAAGGTTATCAGATTGAACGAACTAAGACAGAGTTTATCCAGCAAGTTCAAGAAATAGGGTTGTCTGTAATAGGACAGTCCGATCGAATGGTCAAGGCAGATAAGCAACTTTATGCTCTTAGAGATGTGACTGCGACGGTAGATAGTATTCCTTTGATTGCCAGTTCAGTAATGAGTAAAAAAATAGCAGCAGGTGCAGACGCCATTTTATTAGATGTGACAGTTGGTGACGGTGCTTTTATGAAAACTGAGGAGGAAGCAATTCAACTCTCTGAAACAATGGTTTCCTTAGGAAAAGAAATTGGACGTCAGACAGTTGCAGTTATTACTAATATGAGCCAACCACTAGGAAGAGCTATTGGGAATCGTTTAGAGGTTCTGGAAGCTATTGACATCATGAAGGGTGAGGGGCGCTCTGATATCACAGATTTTATTTGTGAACTAGCGCAAATGATGTTGGAATTAGCAGGAGTGCAAAAATCACTAGTTGAAATTAGAGAAAAGTTGACTAATGGTGAGGCGCTAGAAAAATTTGAGGCAATGATTCAGGCGCAAGGAGGAGATATAGTCGATTTATATCGACCAGTCCAAGTCAAATATGTAGTTGAAGTCAAAGCAGAACAAGATGGTTATGTGTCTGCTCTCCCAGCTTTAGAGTTTGGTTTATTTGCGATGAAATTAGGGGCAGGTAGAGCAATCAAGACAGATGCTTTAGATTATGAAAGTGGAATTGTTTTTGATAAAAAAGTCGGGGATAAGATTAAAAAAGGTGACACCCTTGCAAAAATTTACTCAAATCAAAAAATTACTGAAAATCTGCTTACAGAATTCAAAAAAAATGTTAGAATAAGTAATGAGAGGATTATTCAGAAAGAAATTCTGAAAATAATCAATTAGAAAGAAGGTCATTATGGACTTGAATAAGTATATTGACCATACGCTATTAAAGCAAGATGCTACAAAAGAGCAGATTTTAGAATTAATTGCTCAAGCAAAGCAATATAACTTTGCCAGTGTCTGTGTCAATCCTACTTGGGTAAAATTGGCTCGCGAGGAACTACGAGATAGTGACGTAAAAGTTTGTACAGTAATTGGTTTTCCTCTAGGGGCAACCTTATCAGAGGTAAAAGCATTTGAAACAAAGCAGGTCGTCTCTAATGGTGCAGACGAAGTGGATATGGTGATCAATATTGGTGAGCTGAAATCAGGAAATCTCCAGTATGTAGAAGAGGACATTAAAGCTGTTGTTGAAGCTAGTGGTGATAAGCTTGTTAAAGTTATTATTGAAGCTTGTTTATTATCTGAGGAGGAGAAGGTTGCAGCTTGTCAAGCTAGTGTGAGAGCTGGTGCTGATTTTGTTAAAACTTCTACAGGGTTTTCAACAGGAGGTGCGACTATCGATGATGTTAAGCTAATGCGTCAAGTTGTTGGTGAAGCAGTAGGTGTTAAAGCAGCTGGTGGTGCGCGTACGAGAGAAGATGCTTTGAACTTCATCAAATCTGGTGCTAACCGTATAGGAACTTCTGCTGGGATTGCTATTATGGAAGGACAAGTTTCAGATGGTGGATACTAACCAATTAGTAAATTTAGCTATTCAAGCCAGTCAACATGCTTATGTTCCCTATTCTAAGTTTCCTATTGGAGCGGCCTTAAAAACCAAAGATGGACAGGTATTTCAAGGTTGTAACATCGAAAATGCTAGCTTTGGTTTAACAAACTGTGGTGAACGAACAGCTATTTTCAAGGCTGTTTCAGAAGGATATAGAGACTTAAAAGAGATTGCAATTTATGGTGAAACAAAAGAACCAATTTCACCATGTGGTGCTTGTCGACAAGTTATGGTTGAATTTTTTCAACCTGAAGCAAAAGTAACGCTTATTTCTAAAAATGGACAGACGGTCGTGACGACGGTCGGGGATTTACTTCCGTATTCGTTTACAGACTTGGATTAGTTTGTGGATGATGTTATTACTTATAACCATTTGGTTTTAACACACGCAACAAACGTTGCAAAAGTTTTTTAGGAGGGTTCAATTTAATGAACAAGAAACTTATTGGTATTGGTCTAGCTTCAGTTGCAGTTTTAGGTTTAGCTGCATGTTCTAATCGTAGCTCTAGTTCAAATAGTGATGCCAAGACTGATCTTAAAGTCGCTATGGTAACTGACACAGGTGGTGTTGATGATAAGTCATTTAACCAATCAGCTTGGGAAGGACTTCAAGCATGGGGGAAAGAAAATGGTCTTTCAAAAGGTAATGGCTATGATTATTTCCAATCAGCTAGTGAATCAGACTATGCTACCAATTTAGATTCTGCGACTGCTAGTGGCTATAACCTTATTTTTGGTATCGGTTTTGCACTTCATGACTCTATTCAAAAAGCTGCTGAAACAAACCCAGATACTAATTATGTGATCATTGATGATACAATCGCTGACATGGACAATGTTGCAAGTGTAACATTCGCTGATAACGAGGCTGCTTATCTTGCTGGTATCGCTGCTGCAAAAACAACCAAAACTAAGAATGTTGGCTTCATCGGTGGTATGGAAGGTGAAGTTATCAAACGTTTTGAAAAAGGTTTCGAAGCTGGTGTTAAATCTGTTGATTCATCCATTAAAGTAACTGTAAACTATGCGGGTTCATTTGGAGATGCAGCCAAAGGTAAAACAATTGCTGCAGCACAATATGCAGGTGGAGCAGATGTTATCTACCAAGCAGCAGGTGGGACAGGAGCTGGTGTTTTCAATGAAGCTAAGGCAGAAAATGAAACACGTAATGAATCTGACAAAGTTTGGGTAATCGGTGTTGACCGCGATCAAAAAGACGAAGGTAATTATACTTCAAAAGATGGAAAAGAATCTAACTTTGTTCTTGCATCAACGATTAAAGAAGTTGGTAAGTCACTTCAATTGATTGCAACCAATACAGCAGATGGTAAATTCCCAGGTGGTGAGACAACAACTTATGGTTTAAAAGATTCAGGAGTTGATATTGCCATGACTAATCTTTCTGATGATGCTAAAAAAGCAATCGAAGAAGCAAAAGAAAAAATTATCTCTGGTGATATTACAGTTCCAGAAAAATAATTAAAATTAGCGACCTAGTCGGTCGCTTTTTTAGGACTGAGATATGTATAATATCTCAGTAAAGCTTACCTAATTTAGGTAGGTTTTACTGATATATTAAAAAGATTTTCTGAAAGGAAGACCCATTATGACACAAAATGTCATTGAAATGAGAGAGATTACCAAAAAATTTGGTGATTTTGTGGCGAATGACCACATCAATCTTAACCTCAGAAAAGGTGAAATTCATGCCTTACTTGGTGAGAATGGTGCAGGAAAGTCAACTTTGATGAATATGCTAGCAGGCCTCCTACAGCCTACTAGTGGTGAGATTGCTATTGACGGGCAAGTCGTGACAATTGATTCACCTTCAAAATCATCTCAGCTAGGTATTGGGATGGTTCACCAACATTTTATGTTGGTAGAAGCTTTTACAGTAGCGGAGAACATCATTTTAGGTAATGAGACAGTAAAAAATGGCTTGTTAGATTTAAAGAAAGCCAGTCAAGAAATTAGCGATTTGTCTGAAAAATATGGTTTAGCAGTAGACCCTTCAGCAAAGGTTGCAGATATTTCAGTTGGTGCCCAACAACGTGTTGAGATTTTAAAAACACTTTACCGTGGGGCAGATATTTTAATATTTGATGAACCAACAGCTGTCCTAACCCCTTCAGAAATTCAAGAATTGATGGGGATCTTAAAGAATTTGATTAAAGAAGGTAAATCAATTATATTGATTACCCATAAATTAGATGAAATTCGAGCAGTAGCTGATCGTGTGACAGTAATCCGTAGAGGTAAATCGATTGAAACGGTTAGCGTAGCTGGAGCAACGTCTGAAGATCTGGCAGAAATGATGGTTGGGCGTTCAGTGTCCTTTAAAACAGAGAAAAAACCATCAAATCCACAGGATGTTATTTTATCTATTAAAGATTTAGTCGTTAATGAAAACCGAGGGATACCTGCTGTTAAGGATCTGTCATTGGAAGTTCGTGCAGGGGAGATTGTTGGTATCGCAGGTATTGATGGAAATGGTCAAAGTGAGTTGATTCAAGCGATTACAGGATTACGAAAAGTAAAAAGCGGGTCAATTGTTATCAAAGGACAAGAAGTTACAAAGTATTCTTCTCGTCAAATTACAGAATTGAGTGTAGGTCATGTTCCAGAAGATCGCCATCGTGACGGCTTGGTTTTACCGATGACGTTAGCAGAAAATATTGCCTTACAAACCTATTATAAAGAGCCTCTTAGCCAAAAAGGAATTTTGAACTATCCAAAGATTAATGAGTATGCTAGAAAATTAATGGAAGAGTTTGATGTTCGTGGTGCTAATGAGCTAGTTCCTGCTAAAGGTTTTTCCGGAGGAAATCAGCAAAAAGCGATTATTGCACGTGAAATTGATAGAGATCCAGACCTATTGATCGTTAGCCAGCCAACTCGAGGTTTAGACGTTGGTGCGATTGAATATATCCATAAACGCTTAATAGAAGAGAGAGATCGAGGCAAGGCAGTCCTAGTTGTTAGTTTTGAACTTGATGAAATTTTAAATTTATCTGATCGTATTGCAGTTATTCATGATGGTAAGATTCAAGGTGTGGTTTTACCTGATCAGACTAACAAACAAGAACTAGGTATCTTGATGGCTGGTGGCGTTTTAGAAAAGGAGGCTACTAATGTCTAAACGAACTCAGCAAATTGCTGTTCCATTGATTTCTGTCCTATTAGGGATTATCTTAGGTGCGGTCGTGATGTTAATCTTTGGTTATGATTCGATATGGGGATATGAAGGATTGTTTCAAACCGCTTTTGGAAATGTAAAAAATATTGGTGAAATTTTTCGTGCTATGGCGCCTTTAATCCTAATCGCCTTAGGTTTTACAGTAGCCAGTCGAGCAGGTTTCTTCAATATTGGTTTATCTGGTCAGGCATATGCAGGTTGGATTGCTGCAGGATGGTTTGCTTTGGCTAACCCCGATTTGCCACGTCCATTTATGATATTGTGTACAGTTTTAATTGCTGCTATAGCTGGTGGTGTTGCAGGAGCCATTCCTGGAATTTTACGAGCTTATTTAGGGACAAGTGAAGTTATTGTTACCATTATGATGAACTATATTATTCTTTATTTAGGTAATGCAGTCATTCAGAATGGATTTTCAAAAGAAATTATGCGCTCAGTAGATTCTAGTATTCAGGTTTCTGATAATGCAACTTACCAGGCAGAATGGCTTAGTGCTATAACCAACCATTCTAGAATGAACATTGGGATATTCTTTGCTTTGATTGCAGTTGTTTTTATCTGGTATTTGCTTAATAAAACAACACTTGGTTTTGAAATTAGATCAGTTGGTTTGAATCCTCATGCAAGTGAATATGCAGGAATGTCATCTAAGCGTACGATTATTTTATCTATGATTATTTCAGGTGCCCTAGCTGGTCTTGGGGGTGTTGTTGAAGGGTTAGGAACATTTGAAAATGTCTTTGTTCAAACCAGTTCTTTAACAATTGGTTTTGATGGTATGGCAGTTAGTCTGTTAGCAGCTAATTCACCTATAGGAATTATTTTTTCAGCCTTCTTATTTGGTACTCTTAGCGTAGGTGCTCCAGGTATGAATATCGCTGGCATCCCACCTGAGCTTGTCAAAGTTGTGACAGCTTCCATCATTTTCTTTGTAGGTGCACATTATTTAATCGAACGTTACATAAAACCAAAGTCCAAAAAAGAAATGAAAGGTGGTAAATAAGAATGAATATTGTGACGATATTATCTCTTCTAGTATCATCTATGTTGATTTATGCGACACCTTTAATTTTTACAAGTATCGGTGGTACTTTCTCAGAACGTTCTGGTATGGTAAATGTGGGGCTAGAAGGTATTATGGTTATGGGAGCATTCTCAGGTGTTGTCTTTAACCTAGAATTTGCTGATCAATTAGGCTCACTAACTCCTTGGCTTGCAGTGTTAGTTGGTGGTGTTGTTGGTCTTCTATTTTCTTTGATACACGCTGTTGCTACCATTAATTTTCGTGCTGATCACATTGTTAGTGGTACTGTCTTGAACTTGATGGCTCCAGCACTATCTGTTTTCCTTGTTAAGGTTATCTATGGTAAGGGACAAACAGATAATATACAAGAGGCTTTCAAAAAATTTGATTTCCCTATTTTATCAAATATACCAGTAATTGGAGATATATTTTTTAAAAATACTAGCTTGATGGCTTATATTGCCATTGCATTTGCCTTTTTAGCGGCTTATCTATTAAATAATACCAGATTTGGTTTGCGTCTTCGTTCGGTGGGAGAGCATCCTCAAGCAGCGGATACTTTAGGGATTAATGTTTATAAAATGAAGTATTTTGGGATTATGATTTCAGGATTCTTAGGAGGAGTCGGCGGTGCAGTTTACGCTCAATCTATTTCCGTTAACTTTGCTGTTACGACAATCTTAGGGCCAGGATTCATCGCTTTAGCAGCCATGATTTTTGGGAAATGGAATCCTATCGGAGCAATGCTATCTAGTTTATTCTTTGGGCTTTCTCAAAGTTTGGCTGTTATCGGAAGTCAATTGCCATTGTTATCAAATATTCCAACATACTATTTGCAAATTGCGCCTTATTTATTAACGATTATTGTACTTGCTGCCTTCTTCGGTCAAGCTGTAGGTCCGAAAGCAAATGGTGTCAATTATATTAAATCAAAATAATTTTTTACTCACTGTTACTTTTTGGCAGTGAGTTTTTTTATCATCAAAATGAAAATACTGAAAATGCTGAGCTTAAATCTTGTAAGCGTTTTATCTATGTGGTATAATATTAGAGTAATAAATAATGAAAGTTGGAATTAGTATGTCTAAAATTGTTGTAGTTGGTGCGAACCATGCAGGTACATCTGCTATCAATACAATCTTAAATAATTATGGAGCAGAAAATGAAGTAGTCGTTTTTGACCAAAATTCAAACATCTCATTTTTAGGTTGTGGGATGGCGCTTTGGATTGGAAAACAAATTTCAGGACCAGAAGGTTTATTCTATTCCAATAAGGAGACATTAGAGGCTGCAGGTGCTAAAGTTTATATGGAGTCACCAGTTGAATCTATTGACTATGATAAGAAAGAAGTTACTGCAATTGTAAATGGTGAAAAACATGTTGAATCTTATGACAAGTTAATTTTAGCTACAGGATCAGCACCTATTATTCCACCAATCAAAGGTGCTGAATTGCAAGAGGGAACACGCGAATTTAAAGCAAAACTTGAAAATTTACAATTTGTGAAACTCTATCAAAACTCAGCAGAAGTTATTGAAAAATTGAATAACCCAGATATCAAACGTGTTGCAGTAGTTGGTGCAGGTTATATCGGTGTGGAATTAGCAGAAGCCTTTGAACGTTTAGACAAAGAAGTTACTTTGGTTGATATTGCGGAAACATCTCTGGGTGGCTACTATGATCCTGAATTTACAGATTTAATGAATAAAAATCTTGAGGAACACGGTATTAAGTTAGCCTTTGGTCAAACGGTACAAGCTGTTGAAGGTGATGGAAAAGTGGAGCGCCTTGTGACAGATAAGGAAACTTTTGATGTGGATATGGTTATTTTAGCTGTAGGCTTCCGCCCTAATACTGATCTTGGTGCAGGTAAGATTGATCTATTCCGTAATGGTGCTTTCTTGGTTAATAAAAAAGGTCAGACAAATCTTCCTGATGTTTATGCAATTGGTGACTGTGCGACTGTTTATGACAATGCCCTTCAAGATACCAACTACATTGCACTAGCTTCTAATGCTGTTCGTACCGCTATTGTTGCAGCTCACAATGCTTGTGGTGTAGAAGTAGAGACAGCTGGTGTTCAAGGTTCAAATGGTATTTCTATTTATGATCTTAAGATGGTTTCAACAGGTTTGACGCTAGAAAAAGCTAAACGCTTTGGTTATAATGCTGTTGCAACAGATTTTTCTGACCTTCAAAAACCAGAATTCATGGAACATGATAATCATGAAGTTAAGATCCGTATTGTTTACGATAAGGATACACGTGTTGTCTTAGGAGCACAGATGACTTCAAAAGAAGATGTGTCAATGGGAATGCATATGTTCTCTTTGGCTATTCAGGAACAAGTCACAATTGAGCGTCTGGCTCTTCTTGATATTCTTTTCTTGCCACACTTTAATAAACCATATAATTATATTACGATGGCTGCACTTTCAGCTAAGGAATAGGTCAACCTAGGACTATAATATCGTCATTACAAAAAAAGAGAAAATGTTTATCATTTTCTCTTTTTTAGTGCTCAAAATAAATATTGTTAGTGAATTCTAAAGACTCTTTGGAGATGTTAGATCTAAAAAGAAAATAAAAAAAGCCCGACTAAGTCGAGCTTTTGGAATGAATTAGTTTTTAGCAGCAGATGCAAATTCTTCTTTAGAGAAAGCCTCATCGATGATATCTTTGAGTTGTTTAGCAGAAGCTTGCATTTGTTGCAATTCTTTTTCGTTCAATGGGATATTAACTGGACGAACGATACCATGTGCACCAATGATAGCTGGTTGTCCGATGAAGACATCCTCAACACCTTCATATTGGCCTTCTTGATATACTGAAAGTGGCAATACTGCTGATTCGTCATCAAGGATAGCTTTAGTGATACGCGCAAGTGCTACAGCGATACCATAATAAGTTGCTCCTTTTTTGTTGATGATTGAGTAAGCAGCATCACGAACAGAGATGAATAGATCCACAAGACCTTGCTCATCGATATCACGATTATCTTGCAACCATTGTTCAAGTTTTACACCAGCTACGTTAGCATGTGACCAAACGGCAAATTCTGAATCTCCATGTTCACCCATGATATAAGCGTGAACAGAACGTGCATCGATTCCGATTTTTTCAGCAAGTGCTTGACGGAAACGTGCTGAATCAAGTGAAGTACCTGAACCAATAACGCGTTCTTTAGGGAAACCTGAGAATTTCCATGTTGAATAAGTCAAGACGTCAACTGGGTTAGCGGCAACAAGGAAGATACCGTTGAAACCTGAATCGACGATTTGTGTTACAACGTCTTTGTTGATACGAAGGTTTTTCTCAACAAGGTCAAGACGAGTTTCACCTGGTTTTTGTGGAGCACCAGCTGTTAAAACAACAAGGTCAGCATCGTGACAGTCTGAGTATTCAGCTGAATAGATTTTTTTAGGTGAAGTGAAAGCAAGAGCGTGGCTTAAATCTTCTGCGTCACCTTGAGTTTTTTCTTTAAAGATATCAATGATACCAAGTTCTTGTGCAATTCCTTGGTTTACCAATGAAAATGCGTATGAAGAACCTACGGCACCATCACCGACAAGAATAACTTTTTTGTGTTGTTTAGTTGCAGTCATGTGTCTAAACATCTCCTTAAAATTTAGTTAGGGTTTTCACCCATACGACTATATTCTAGCACTTTTTATAGATTTTGTCACGGAGAAATTGCAAACAAATTGAAAAGTCTTTTCAGTTTATGCTATAGACCTGTAATAATACAGGAAATGTGGTATAATAGTAGTGACTTTGTTCTAAAGAAAGAGGCATGATAATGCAAGATAAAAATTTAGTGAATGTAAATCTGACAAATGAGATGAAAACCTCTTTTATTGATTATGCCATGAGTGTTATTGTTTCTCGTGCTTTGCCGGATGTTAGAGATGGATTAAAGCCAGTTCATCGACGTATTTTATATGGTATGAATGAGCTAGGTGTCACACCAGATAAGCCTCATAAAAAATCTGCTCGTATTACTGGTGATGTCATGGGGAAATATCACCCACATGGTGACTCCTCTATTTATGAAGCTATGGTAAGGATGGCGCAATGGTGGTCTTATCGCCATATGCTCGTGGATGGTCATGGTAACTTTGGCTCCATGGACGGTGATGGAGCCGCTGCCCAACGTTATACCGAAGCTCGCATGAGTAAGATTGCAATGGAGATGTTGCGCGATATTAATAAAGATACCGTAGATTTCCAAGATAATTATGATGGTAGTGAACGTGAGCCTCTTGTCTTACCAGCTCGTTTTCCAAACTTATTAGTTAATGGTGCAACTGGTATTGCTGTTGGTATGGCAACTAACATTCCCCCTCACAACCTAGGAGAGACCATTGATGCTGTTAAACTGGTTCTGGAAAATCCAGAAGTGACAACTCGTGATTTGATGGAGGTTCTTCCTGGTCCTGACTTCCCAACAGGTGCCCTAGTCATGGGGAAATCAGGCATTCATAGAGCTTATGAAACAGGAAAAGGATCTATTACCCTTAGATCTAAAACGGAGATAGAAACGACAAAATCAGGCCGTGAACGGATTATTGTTAGTGAATTTCCTTATATGGTTAATAAGACTAAGGTTCATGAGCATATTGTTAAGTTAGCCCAAGAAAAACGGGTTGAAGGGATTACGGCTGTCCGTGATGAGTCTAGTCGTGAAGGTGTACGCTTTGTGATTGAAGTCAAGCGGGATGCCTCGGCTAATGTTATTTTGAATAATTTATTTAAGTTGACAAGCTTACAAACAAACTTTAGCTTTAATATGTTGGCGATTGAAAACGGAGTTCCTAAGATTTTGTCACTACGACAAATTCTTGATAATTATATTGTGCATCAAAAGGAAGTTATTGTTCGTCGGACTCAATTTGACAAAGATAAAGCGGAATCAAGGGCTCATATTTTAGAAGGTTTATTGATTGCCTTAGACCACATCGATGAAGTGATTCGTATTATCCGTAACTCTGAGACTGATAGTTTGGCACAATCAGAGTTAATGAGTCGATTCCAATTATCAGAGCGTCAGAGCCAAGCCATTTTAGATATGCGACTACGCCGATTGACAGGATTGGAACGAGATAAGATTCAGTCTGAATATGATGCCTTACTGGCTTTAATTGCTGATTTAAAAGATATTTTAGCAAATCCAGAACGAGTAGTGCGTATCATCAGAGAAGAGTTAGATGAAGTGAAACGAAAATTTGCAGATCATCGTCGAACGGAGTTAATGGTTGGAGAGGTTCTGACATTAGAAGATGAGGACTTGATTGAACAAGAAGACGTTTTGATTACTTTGTCTAATAAAGGTTATATTAAACGTTTAAGTCAAGATGAATTCCGTACTCAAAAACGAGGTGGACGAGGGGTTCAAGGGACAGGTGTAAATGATGATGATTTTGTTAAAGATCTAGTTTCAACAAGTACACATGATGCCATGTTCTTCTTTACTAATCGAGGAAGAGTTTATCGTCTAAAAGGTTATGAAATCCCTGAGTATGGTAGGACAGCAAAAGGTTTGCCTATTGTGAATTTGTTAAAATTAGACGAAGGGGAAACTATTCAGACTATCATTAACTTAAAAGCAGAAGATCTTGATCAAAAATGTTTATTCTTCACGACAAGAAATGGTTTAGTCAAACGAACGAGAGCTTCTGAATTTGCTAATATTCGTCAAAATGGTTTAAAAGCTATCACTTTACGTGAGCAGGATGAATTGATTAACGTTCTTTTAACAACTGGTGATGAAGATATCATTATGGGGACACGCGCAGGTTACTCTGTACGTTTCAGAGAAGATGTTATTCGCCAAATGGGAAGAAGTGCTGCTGGTGTGAAAGGGATAAACCTAAGAGAAAGCGATCATGTGATTGGCGCTGCCACAATCTGTGATCAACAAGAAGTGCTTGTGATTACCGAAAAAGGATATGGAAAGCGCACTCTAGCATCAGAATATCCAACAAAAGGTAGAGGCGGAAAAGGCATGAAGACAGCTAACATCACAGAAAAGAATGGATACCTATCTGGGCTTGCTACTGTTTCAGGTGATGAAGATATTATGTTGATGACAGATACAGGTGTTATCATTAGAACAAGTGTATCGGATATATCTCAAACAGGACGAGCTACACTTGGTGTGAAGCTGATGCGTTTAGATACCAATGCCAAAATTATAACTCTGGCATTGGTAAAATCTGATGACGATTTAGTACAGGACAAGGAGTAGTTTATTAATGGTGGAAAAAAGAAAACGCCGTAAAAGTAGCATTTTTACAAGTATATTATTAGTTATTATGGTACTAATAGGTTTAGCTTTAGTATTTAATAAACCTATTCGAAATTCATTGATTGCGATGAATTCAAATAAATATCAAGTTTCAAATGTCAGTAAAGAAACCATTGAGGAAAATAAAAGTGCCGATACTACTTTTGATTTTTCCCAAGTTGAATCAATTAGTTCAGAATCTGTTCTTGCTGCTCAGATGGAACAACAAAGTTTACCAGTTATCGGAGGCATTGCTATCCCAGAACTAAAAATCAATCTTCCAATTTTTAAAGGATTGGATAACACTGCTCTTACCTATGGGGCAGGGACGATGAAAGAAAATCAGGTAATGGGAGGAGAAAATAACTATGCTTTAGCTAGTCACCATGTATTTGGGATGACAGGCTCTTCGGAAATGTTATTTTCACCTTTGGATTATGCCAAAGAAGGAATGAAGATTTATGTGACTGACAAGGATAAAGTATATACCTATGTCATTACAGAAATCAAAGTTGTTTCACCTGATCATGTTGAAGTAGTTGATGATACACCAGGTAAATCTGAAATTACATTGGTAACATGTACAGATGCAGAAGCAACCCAACGTACCATTGTTCATGGTACTTATGAAGGCTCTGTTGAGTTTTCAAAAGCTTCCTCAGACATTATTGAAGCTTTTGAACAAAGTTATAATCAGATGACTCTATAATAAAAAAGCCTTTAGGCTTTTTTATTATAGAGTATTGTGGAGGAATATTATGAAATTAGAAAAAGTCCATCATGTGGCATTGATTGTATCAGATTATGAACGATCAAAAAATTTTTATGTCCATCAACTAGGATTTGAAATTATTAGAGAAAACCATAGACCAGATCGACATGATTATAAATTAGATTTAAAGTGTGGGGAGATTGAACTAGAAATTTTTGGTAATAAAGTATCATCACCAGATTATGTAGCACCGCCTAGTCGTCCTAATTATCCCGAGGCTTGTGGATTGAGGCACTTAGCTTTTTATGTAGAATCCATTGAAGAAGCTGTTAAAGAATTAAAATCCAAAGGCATAGAGGTCGAGCCTATTCGTTATGACCAATTCACAAATAAAAAAATGACCTTCTTTTTTGATCCCGATGGCTTACCACTGGAATTGCATGAGTGAAGTTTTAAGTAACTGTTTATCAATTTGGCATGATATAATAAAGACAAGAGGTTTTTGAAAAGAGCTGTTTTATAGATAGAAAGGAAAAATGATGAATTTTAAAAAAATCGTTTATGCATTATCAACAGCTGTGTTGGCTTTCACTTCATTTACGTCCGTTTTAGCAGCTGAAAGTAGTCAGGTACAAACGGTCATAGATGAAGCATATGTTCAACCTGACTATGTGTTGGGATATTCTCTATCAGAAGAGCAACAGGCAGAAACCCTATCTCTTTTAGGATATGATAGCAGTCAGGATACTCAGGTTAAGCTATTAACGACAGATGCTTATAGTCAAATAATGGATGTAGATGGCTCAAGTTTACAGCTTTATTCTTCTGTTAAGATTCAAAAGTTGGGTTCTACAAAAGCTTTAGAAGTGGAAATTATTACCCCAGAAAACATCACAAAGGTGACAGAAGATATGTATCGAAATGCAGCTATTACCTTAGGAATTGAACACGCAAAGATATCCGTTGCCTCCCCTATTGCGGTAACAGGAGAAAGTGCACTTGCAGGTATTTATTATTCGCTTGAAGAAAATGGTGTGACGGTTAGTTCTGAGAACAAAAATTTAGCATCAGAGGAACTCAGCCTTCTCTCGACAATCAATGAGGAAAACCAAGGAAAAGAAGGGTATGATACTGATAAATTAAATGTTGCATTAACTGATATTAAATCTGCTTTAGCAGAATCTTCTAATCAACAACTCACTGAAGAACAAGTCAGAAAAATTGTCGAGGATACCTTATCTCGTTACGGGTTAACAGAAAGTATGACTAGCCAACAAATCACGCTAATTGTGAATTTTGCGGTCAACTTATCAAAAAGTGATATTATTAATACCGATGGTTTTAAAAAATCTGTATCCTCACTAAAAGATAGTATCATCTCACAAGCCAAATCAACCTTTGAGGGAATCAACCTTAATTTTAGTACAGATCAAGCATTGGAGTCTGTAAAAGGTTTTTTATCTAACATTTGGCAAGCTATTGTGAATTTCTTTACCAACTTATTTACTTAGAAAATAATCTGAGAGATGATAAAAAGGACTTAGCAGTTAGACTGTTAAATCCTTTTTATTTGCCCTTTTTCAAAAAAAGATTACTGATATTGACTATGATCTAGCTTTGATAGGAAAAAGTATAGATTTCCCATGACATCATGATAGTCTAATAAGTGATCATTATAGAGTACTTTTGTAACTTTATAATGATCAGCAATTGGAGTGAGACAAGAAAATTGAGCGCGTTCAAATTCGTTATAATTGTCATATTGAACTTGAAATTCTTGCTGTCCGTTAGTATAAAAAATTTCAATCATCTCATCGGATTTCCTTCTCAAAAATATGGCGCTCAACTAAGCTATCCATTAAAAAGTAAAATTTATCTTGTAAAATTTTATGTTCATCTGATTTAAAGATATTCACTAAGCGCAGTCCTGATTTATCGGTAATATTTATTTTAGCGCCAGTCAAATCTTTGTTAATGATAATTTTTAACAAGAATCCTTCCCCTGAATTAGGGACTTTTTCAAGTAAGCGAGACAATTCGTAGTTCCCAACGGTTGAGGTTGAGAACGTATTATCACGTAAGGTAAATTTTTTAATTTGAGGACTAACCTTGTAAATGAAAGGACAGTCTTTGAGTTCGATTGTTTGATGAAATGCCATAATTACTTTCCTATTACTTCTTTGATTTTTTCAGCGAACAAGGTAATCTCATCTATAGTGTTAAGATGTGAAAAACTAATTCGAATAGATTCTTGTAAGGGAGGAGTTCCCTGACCATAAAAAGCTTCTAAAACATGGCTAGGTTCAACTGTTCCTGCAGTGCAAGCAGATCCCGTCGAAACACAAAAACCAGCAAGATCTAATTGGGTGAGCAAGATACTATTATGGTATCCAGAAAATCCTATATTGACGACATGTGGTAAGTTATTCTTACTATCATTAAGATAGTAGTCAATAGGATCCAATTGGGTGAGCAAAGTACCTCTAAGTTGTTCTACAGTATTAAAGTGTTCGGTCATATGGTCATGCGCTAATTGTAAGGCCGTCACCATCCCTACAATTCCAGTAAGATTTTCAGTGCTAGCTCGACGTTTTTGCTCCTGATCGCCTCCATGTAGAAGATTGTGGAACTGAAGGGGAGCAGCATATAGTAAACCGACACCTTTTGGCCCATGAAATTTATGTGCTGAGATTGAGAGAAAGTCAATCCCTAGTTGTTCAGGTAGAAGAGGAAGTTTACCAGCAACCTGGACAGCATCGACATGAAATGCTGCTTGGTGTTGCTTGAGTAGATGTCCGATTTCTTGAATAGGATGAATGCTTCCGGTTTCATTATTGGCAAACATGATACTAACTAAGATGGTATCCTCACGTAATGCCTCTTGTACTTGTTGAACAGAAATTGTTTTATTTACAGGTTTGAGGTAGGTAACCTCAAAACCACATTCTTTCTCGAGAAATGACAAGGTATGTAAGACGGAGTGATGCTCAATGCTCGTCGAAATGATATGCTTTCCTTTTGATTGATTTGCTAAAGCATATCCTTTTAATGCTGTATTATTACTCTCTGTACCACCAGAGGTAAAAATGATACGATCAGCTTTGGTCCCTAATAGTTGAGCAACGTTTTCTCTTTGTTCCCTTAACACTTGATTTGCTTTTCGTCCAAGGGTATGAATGCTAGAAGGATTACCATAAGTTGAAGTCATAACTTCGGTCATTTTTTCGATGACTTCTGGAAGAAGAGCGGTGGTAGCAGCGTTATCTAGATATATCATTTAGATTAGAATCCTTTCTAAAAACTTCAAATAGAAGTGATAGTATATCTGTTATGGAGGGTCTGTTGAACTTTACAGTACTACTGGGATGGTAATAGTGTTAGGATGCCTATTGATGACAATAGGGAGTTCGATAGATATAAAATAGGAAGCTGGGACAGATACCCAGCTTCAAATTGTTTTGTGAAAAATGTTTATTTGTTTTCTGATTGATGGTATGCAAATAAGGGGCTGATAGGTTTATTGGTATGAATACGAACCAGTGCTTCTCCGATGAGGTTAGCAGCTGTAAGGTAGGTTAGGTTTTGAGGAGTTTTTTCTTTGGTCGCAACAGAGTCGGTCACAACAATTTCTTTGATTGGTGCGGTTGATAAAATATCAGCTGCTCCTCCAGCAAATAATCCATGACTAGCAACAGCATAGATTTCAGTTGCCCCTTCTCGTTCAACAATTTTTGCTGCTTCAGCAAAGGTTTTACCTGTGTTGATAATGTCATCAATAAGAATAGCCTTTTTCCCTTCAACCTCGCCTATGATATAACCTTCTTCACGGTTAGAATCATCTTGAGCATAGTCAATAATAGCGATAGGGGCATTAAGGTGTTCAGCCAAGCTACGAGCCCGTTTAATACCAGAGTTTTTAGGGCTAACGACCACGACGTCTTCACCAGTTAAACCAAGACTAGTGTAATGTTTGGCAAAAAGCGGCATAGTAAAGAGGTTATCAACAGGAATGTTAAAGAATCCTTGTACCTGCACAGCATGGAGGTCAAGTGTCAATACACGATCAACACCAGCTTTGACTAACATATTGGCAACTAATTTAGCTGTCAGTGGTTCACGTGGTGCAGCGATACGATCCTGTCTAGAATAGCCAAAGTAAGGAATAACGACATTGACAGAATTAGCGGATGCACGCTTGCAAGCATCAACCATAATCAATAGTTCCATCAAATGATTATTTACTGGAAAGCTAGTGGACTGAATAATATAAATATCAAAACCACGGACACTTTCTTCGATATTAATCATAATTTCTCCATCTGAAAATTGTCTTGATGACAATTTACTCAATGGAATCCCAGAGGCTTGAGAAATTTTTTCTGCTAATTCGATATTTGAAGTAAGCGAGAAGAGTTTCATGTTTTGTACCATTGTGACAATATGGCTCCTTTTTCCTTTATTCCCTACTATTTTATCAAAAAAATTCAAAAATTTCAGTGTAAAAATAAGAAAGTTGACAATATTATCTGTTCAAAGTGGCAGAGAAACGGGCAACTTTACTTTTAGCATATTTGAATTTAATCTGTTGTTCTTGTAAAAAGTTTTCAAAATCTTCCTTACCTTTATCAGGATCACTCACTTCTAGCTCTAATTCAAAATCAACCTGATCGGCGTAGTGGTTTTTATCCAGAGCCATTAATCCGATTGGCGTTTGTTCTTCATAGCGTTTAGTCGTCAAATGCCCAAGAAGACCAAGGTCACTAAGTGTTATAGGATAGGTTTGGATGAGCTTAGTGATGTCGTTTATAGGGAAGGTTTCGGAAGTAATAATGTGATGGGCTTCCTCCAAGGATAAAGGGAGATTATGTTCGATATTTCCAACTTTTTGTGGAATTTTTAGTGTTAATTCTGCCTCGGTTTTGAAAGTCCTAATACGAAGAGATAATTTATTTTTCTTCATGTCAAAGTTAGGAGTATCAAAATAATAATTGGTTTGAGTAACTGGTTCAGTCGTAAACAATTTGAGAAGGTTCTGATATTCTATTGGATGGAGCAAGGTTTTGTATTCAATTTCAAGCTGCTTCATTATTCTTTTCTCCCTTTAAAAGTATGCTATAATAGATTTAGAATAATTCTATAAAATTTTAAGAGTTTTTACAAGATGGGAGTATTTGCTTAGTGGCAATAAATTGGGAAGAATTCCTAGATCCATATATTCAGGCTGTAGGAGAATTAAAAATTAAACTTCGAGGTATGCGCAAGCAATTTCGTAAACAAAAGCGGCACTCACCAATTGAATTTGTCACTGGTCGTGTCAAACCAGTTGAAAGTATCCTAGAAAAAATGGTTCTAAGAGGAATTAAAGAAGATCACCTTGCTCAAGATATGCAAGATATTGCTGGTCTTCGTGTCATGGTTCAATTTGTTGATGATGTGGATGAAGTTTTGGAACTTATTAGACGCAGAAGAGATATGAAGGTTGTTCAAGAGCGTGATTATATTAATAATATGAAATCAAGTGGCTATCGTTCTTATCATGTTATTGTTGAATATCCAGTTGAAACAATCAATGGTTATAAAACTGTTTTGGCAGAAATTCAAATTCGCACTTTGGCAATGAATTTTTGGGCTACTATTGAACATTCGCTCAACTATAAGTATAAGGGAGAGTTTCCCGCGGATATTCGCGAACGATTAGAGATTACCTCAAAAATAGCTTATCAACTTGATATGGAAATGCGAAAAATACGTGAAGACATTCAAGAAGCGCAGCTTTTATTTGATCCAGAAAATAGAAAATTAAGTGATGGTGTGGGAAATAGTGATGACACAGATGAGTATTACAGGTAAGAAAAAAGTAGCCATTATTGCTAATGGAAAATTTCAAAGTAAAAGGGTAGCCTCAAAACTCTTTTCGGTCTTAAGAGATGATCCAGCTTTTTATTTGACAAAAAAAAATCCTGATATTGTGATTTCAATAGGTGGCGATGGGATGCTTTTATCAGCTTTTCATATGTATGAATCGATTTTAGATAAAGTACGTTTTGTGGGTGTTCATACAGGACATCTAGGCTTTTATACAGATTATCGTGATTTTGAAGTAGATGAGCTGATTGAAACATTGCGGGCTGACAAAGGGGAGAGTGTTTCCTATCCCGTTTTAAACATCCGTACCACTTTGGCTGATGGACGAGTCCTTACGGCAAGAGCACTTAATGAGGCAACGATTAAGAGTATTGAAAAAACAATGGTGGCTGATGTTATCATCAATCATGTTCAATTTGAGTGTTTTAGAGGAGATGGTTTATCCGTATCAACTCCAACAGGTAGTACTGCCTATAATAAGTCTTTAGGCGGAGCTATTTTACATCCGACGATAGAAGCTTTACAATTGACAGAGATTTCTAGTCTAAACAATCGCGTCTATCGCACGATTGGCTCATCTCTTATTGTTCCTAAAAAAGATAAGATTGAAATTATCCCAAAACGTTTGGGAAGTTATACGATGTCCGTGGATAATAAGACTTTCACACATAAAAATGTCGCTAAGGTTTCTTATCAAATTGATCCTAAAAAAATAAAATTTGTTGCAACGCCTAGACATACTAGTTTTTGGAATCGGGTTCGTGAGGCTTTCATCGGAGAAATTGGACATGAGATTTGAGTTTATTGCAGATAGGCCTTCTAAAGTCAAGGTATTTTTAAAAAGTCACGAAATTTCAAAAGGTCTCCTATCTAAAATCAAATTTAAAGGAGGAGGCATTTGGGTTAATGGTGTTGAACGTAATGCAATCCATATGCTAGAAATTGGGGACAAGGTTGAAGTTGAAATTCCCAATGAGACACCGCATGAAACATTAACACCTGTTTTGTTTGACTTAGATATTCTTTATGAGGATGATCATTTTTTGGTTTTAAACAAGCCTTATGGTTATGCGAGTATTCCTAGTATGAATCATACCAGCACAATTGCAAATTTCATCAAGGGGTATTATGTGAAAAATCAATATCCAAATCAGCGTGTTCATATTGTCACACGTTTGGACAGAGATACAAGTGGTGTGATGTTATTTGCAAAACATGGTTATGCCCATGCGAGATTGGACAAGCAACTTCAACGAAAAACGATTGAAAAGCGTTACTATGCTCTAGTGCATGGTAAGGGGAAATTAGAGCAAAAAGGGGAGATTATAGCACCTATTGCGCGTGATGAAGATAGTATTATTACACGTCGTGTCCATCAATCAGGAAAATATGCTCACACTAGTTATGAGATAGTAGAGCAATTTGGCGATATCTATTTGGTGGATATTCGTTTACACACGGGGAGAACCCATCAAATCAGAGTGCATTTTGCGCATATAGGTTTTCCTTTGTTAGGTGATGACTTATATGGGGGATCTCTTGATTATGGTATTGAGAGACAAGCACTTCATTGCCATCGCTTAGTTTTTACAAATCCTTATTTAGGTGAAGAGTTGGTGATAGAAAGTCCTCTCCCTGATGATTTTGAACGTGTAAGACAAACTCTTAAGCCTAACATATAATAGTCTAGCCTATTGAGGCTGGGCTATTTCATTTTTTGTAAAATTTAAAACGGTTCAGAAGCTTTTTTGTGACAGACATGATATAATTTAATGCGAGTTTACAGAACTTTAGAACTTGACATTTTTTGTTGAAAGCGTTATCATGTAAATGCATATTATTTAGAGAGAGGGTTCATAATGCGGTCTTTATTTGACATCTTAAAAGAAAAAGTTTCAGGAAAAAATATAAAACTTGTTTTTCCCGAAGGGACTGACCCACGTGTTTTAACAGCAGCTGGACGATTAAAAATTGAGCGCTTAGCTGATCCCATTATTTTAGGGCGAACAGAGCAAGTCAAGCAACAATTAGCAGCAGTAGGATTTAATGGTGATGTGTTTACGATTATTGATCCAGCCACCTATGAGCAGATGGATGACATGCTAAAAGTTTTCCTTGAAATTCGTAAAGGAAAAACAACAGAATTAGAAGCGAAGAAAACATTACGAGATGTTAATTATTTTGGAGTCATGCTTGTTCAGATGGGGCTAGCTGATGGTATGGTTTCTGGTGCCATTCATTCAACAGCTGATACGGTTCGTCCAGCTTTACAAATTATTAAAACCAAGCCAGGGGTTTCTCGGACATCAGGTATTTTTATCATGAACCGTGAGAGCACGAGTGAAAAATTATTATTTGGAGATTGTGCGATTAATATCAACCCTAGCGCTCAGGAGTTGGCGGAAATTGCGGTCAACACTGCTGAGACGGCAAAAATATTTGACATTGACCCTAATGTTGCGATGCTTAGTTTCTCTTCCAAAGGCTCAGGGAAATCTCCAGATGTTGATAAAGTAGTTGAAGCTACCCGTCTAGCTAAAGAGTTGAACCCTAATCTTCGAATTGATGGCGAATTGCAATTTGATGCTGCTTATGTTCCTGCTGCTGCAAAAATTAAGGCGCCAGGAAGCAAGGTTGCAGGTTATGCTAATGTTTTTATTTTCCCAGATTTGCAGTCAGGGAACATTGGTTATAAAATCGCTGAGCGTTTAGGAATGTTTGAAGCAATTGGACCGATTCTTCAAGGACTAAATAAACCTGTTAATGATTTATCACGTGGATCAAATGACGAGGATATTTACAAGTTGGCTATTATTACGGCAGCTCAAGCTTTAGATTCAAAAACAAATGATTAAGTAAAAAGAATAAAAAGATGCGGTTCAGAATGAACAGCATCTTTTTATTTAGTTTATTTTGGAAGCGGTTAGAATTCATCGTCTTCTAAGATACTAATTGAGGCACTTGAGGTGGCATCTGAATTACCAACAACACTTTGAAATGTTTCCGTCAGATACCAATCCAAATAGGGCATAAAGTCTAAATTTAAACGACTAATTGAGGTGTCAGTGACATGATAGGTTTCAACAATATATTGTTTGTCATCAAAACCAGGACTATGAAAAAAATGAAGCTGTCCTTTGGATAAAGAAGCTAGTAACTTAGGTGAAAGTCTGTCCTCTTTTGTAAAAAAAGAAGAGTAGCTATCAGCTTTAGTATCAGATTGTTTTATTACTTTTCCATCTTTAGAGAAGGTGGTAATATCAAAAGGAAGCTCTATTTTTTTATTTAAGCTGAGGAAAAATTGCATAAGTCCTTGTGACAAAATGTGATAATCCCCTCCAGGTGGAAAGCCGTCTTTCTCGATTTTCCACTTTTTAAAATGAAGAACAAATTGATAAGGGAGTACGTTGCCCTCTCCCAAGCAGATGACCATTGTTTTATCAATTGGAAATTCTGTTATTAAAGGAGTTTTAGAATGCGTTAGAATGAGATATCCGTCAAAATCTTGATTATGGCATTGTTGATCAGTAGTAAAATCAAAGAGAAAGGAAAAGTTTTTTTCAATAAATGCTTGAAGAGCGTGTAATTGGTTTTCAACTATAAAAATTTTCATACTGAAATGATAGCTTTTTTAGAAAGAAAAATCAAAAAAGCTGTCTAGTAGTCTCTATGAAAAATTGATTTTATTTGAGTAGTTTTAACTCTAAAGCTTAGTTTTGTCCAAGAAACTCCCCTTGATAACAGTAGGGTAAGATTTGAAGAAAAATTAGTCCAATGATTAAAAAATAAAATTGATATAATTTTCACAAAAACTTGACAATATTTTTGAAAGTATTATAATAAAAATGTAAACGATTACAAAACAAAAAACACATGTGCTTTTCAAATCGTATTGGAGGAATCATTATGAAAGCAGTTGTTGTTAATCAAGAAGCAAATGGTGTAGAAGTAGTAGATCATGCCTTACCACAGGTTGGAGAAGGACAAGCCTTAGTAAAAGTAGAATATTGTGGTGTCTGTCATACTGACTTGCATGTAGCAAATGGTGATTTTGGAAAAGTTCCAGGTAGAATTTTAGGCCACGAAGGTATTGGTGTTGTGACAGAAATTGCTGATGATGTCACTTCTTTGAAAGTGGGAGATCGGGTCTCAATCGCCTGGTTCTTTGAAGGATGTGGCTACTGTGAGTACTGTACTACTGGTCGTGAAACTCTCTGTCGAAGTGTTAAAAATGCAGGATATAGTGTTGATGGAGGAATGTCTGAGTATGTAGTGGTGACAGCGGATTATGCTGTAAAAGTTCCAGAAGGCTTGGATCCAGCTCAAGCTAGTTCCATCACTTGTGCAGGTGTGACTACCTATAAAGCCATCAAAGAAGGTGGCGCGGCTCCGGGGCAATGGATTGCTGTATTTGGAGTCGGAGGCCTAGGAAATCTTGCTGTTCAATATGCTAAGAAAGTATTTAATGCTCATGTTGTGGCTATTGATGTTAATGATGATAAGCTGGAACTAGCTAAAGAAGTTGGTGCAGATATCATTATTAACGCTAATAAGGTTGACGATGTTGCGGCCTTAATACAGGAAAAAACTGGAGGATGCCATTCAGCTTGTGTGACAGCTGTTTCAAAGGTTGCTTTCAATCAGGCAGTTGATAGTGTTCGAGCAGGTGGAAAAGTAGTAGCAGTTGGCTTACCGTCTGAATACATGGAGCTTAGCATTGTTAAAACAGTTCTTGATGGTATTCAGGTTATTGGATCACTTGTTGGTACCAGAAAAGATTTGGAAGAGGCTTTCCAATTTGGTGCAGAGGGTCTGGTTGTGCCAGTTGTGCAAAAACGTCCAGTTGATGATGCACCAGCTGTATTTTCTGAAATGGCAGCTGGAACTATTCAAGGGCGCATGGTTTTAGATTTTACAGGGGAAACAGTCTGAAAGAGATTTTTTGAAAATAGTAAATGAATTGACTATTACTTTGGAGGTTAGATAGAAATCTAGCCTCTTTTTAAAACAATGTTCGTTATTAACGAACATTGTTTTAAAAAGAGAATAAAAATTTTGATTTTTTAGAAAATTTTAGATAATATAGGTTAACGGAAGGGCAGTGGTGAGACTGCCTAGCGATGCGGTTACGCATAGGAAGGTCATTTTTTACTCAAGGAGACAAACTATGCTTAATGAATTTCGAGTTTTTGACTATGAAGATGTCCAACTTATTCCAAATAAGTGTATTATTAACAGCCGTTCGGAGGCAGATACAAGTGTGACATTAGGGAATCATAGTTTTAGATTACCCGTAGTTCCAGCAAATATGCAAACTATTTTAGATGAAGATGTAGCTGAGTTACTTGCGAAAGATGGTTATTTTTATATTATGCACCGTTTTGATGAAGAAGGTCGTATTCCTTTCATTAAACGTATGCACGATCAAAACTTGATAGCTTCCATCTCTGTAGGTGTCAAGGAGTATGAATACGAATTTGTATCAAGTTTAAAAGCAGATGCTCCGGAATACATTACAATAGACATTGCTCATGGTCATGCTGACAGTGTCATTAAAATGATCAAACATATCAAAAAGGAATTACCAGATACTTTTGTTATTGCAGGGAATGTAGGGACTCCAGAAGCTGTCCGTGAACTTGAAAAAGCGGGTGCAGATGCGACCAAAGTAGGGATAGGACCTGGAAAGGTTTGTATCACTAAAGTTAAGACTGGTTTTGGAACAGGTGGTTGGCAGTTAGCTGCTCTACGCTGGTGTGCAAAAGCAGCAACAAAACCAATCATTGCTGACGGAGGTATTCGTACGCATGGAGATATTGCTAAATCTATTCGATTTGGTGCTAATATGGTCATGATTGGGTCTCTATTTGCTGGGCATATTGAAAGCCCAGGTAAAACTGTAGAAGTTGATGGGGAATATTTTAAAGAATATTATGGTTCAGCTTCTGAGTATCAAAAAGGGGAACATAAGAATGTTGAGGGGAAAAAAATCTTACTCCCAACAAAAGGACATTTAGCAGATACCCTAATTGAAATGGAACAAGATTTACAAAGTTCAATTTCTTATGCAGGCGGACAAGATTTATCTAGCCTTAAGCATGTTGATTATGTTGTTGTGAAAAACTCCATTTGGAATGGTGATTCCATCTGATAGGAATTGCTCCAAAAAGACACTAGGAAAGTTTAAGTTTTCTAAGTGTCTTTTTTGTATGATGAAGTTTTTTAGTAGAAGGCCTTCTTTATGGTAAGTTTTAGCTCAAATAGAATTTTTTGAAACTTTACTTTTTGCTTTACTTATGTCATAATTTTACTAAATCAAATTGCTTATCAGAAAGAGGTATCCTATGAAGTTATTAGAAGAGCGTATTTTAAAAGACGGTCAAGTATTGGGAGAAAACATCCTGAAAGTTGACTCTTTTTTAACTCACCAAGTAGATTATCAGTTGATGAAAGAAATTGGAAAAGCATTTGCTGATCATTTTAAAAATGCGGGGATCACAAAAGTTGTCACAATTGAAGCATCTGGTATTGCTCCAGCTATCTATGTTGCTGAAAGTTTAGGATTACCGATGGTTTTTGCTAAAAAAGCAAAGAATATAACGATGACAGAAGGTATTTTAACAGCAGAAGTTTATTCATTTACCAAACAAGTTACTAGTCAAGTTTCTATTGCCAGTAAGTTTATTTCTCAAGATGATAAAGTATTAATTATCGATGATTTTTTAGCGAATGGACAAGCCGCAAAAGGATTGATTGAGATTATTACGCAGGTAGGTGCCGAGGTTGCGGCAGTTGGGATTGTAGTTGAAAAATCATTCCAAGATGGTAGAGAGCTTCTGGAAAAAGAAGGTGTTAATGTCGTTTCGCTCGCTCGCTTGGCTGCTTTTGAAAATGGTCAAGTTGTGTTTACTCAAGCTGATATTTAAAAAAGTATTTGGACGATAAAACCTCACCCTAACAGCTAGGTATAAAGAATCTAGCTGTTAGGGTGAGGTTAATTTTTTAACACTTTTTATTTAAATTGTTCCGCAACTTTAACAAATTTGGCAAATTTACCTAAACCTTGTCCTAAGAATGCGACAGTTGGGCCATCTTTTAAGTCACCTTGTGGATTGAATGCTTCTTTTACATTACCAAGTAAGAACTCATGGCCAGGCATAACTAAGGCTTCTAAACCAGGAGCATCGAGAATTTGGCGTAAGTGTAATTGCGCTCGAGCAGCTCCTTGATCGAAATAAGAGGCCCCCAGTACCATAACAGGTTTATTCTTGAAAGGATGTTGCTCAAATGAAAGCCACTCTAGGGCATTTTTTAAGCAAGATGGTAGGGTGCGATTATGTTCAGGAGTTGTGATGATGACACCATCAGCCGCTGCAATTTTTTCACGTAGGTCATTAACAGCAGGGTCATCAATAAAACTGGCATCGCTTTGATTAAAAAGTGGAACATCTTTAATTTCTAATACTTCTAATTCAAAAAGGTAGTCGAAGTGTTTTTTTATATATTGAAGTAGGATACGATTATATGAGAAGTCAGAATTTGACCCTACAATACCAACGATTTTCATGTTTTTACTTCCTCTTAATTTTTCTATTGATCTAACTTACCAGTTATAAGTTTCAGTTTCACCGAGATGATATAGTTTTGCTGCAGGTAGTTGTTTGATAACCTCGATGTAATCTAGGAAATTATCAAAAATAATTTCTAATTGTTCAATGCGTTTAGGATCTAAAAGATAGCCACTGCTATTAAATGCTTCTTGTGCGTATGGGAGTAAAAACTCAGAACTTGGCATAACACAGGCACGTAGTTGAGGTGCATCAAGGATTTGGCGAAGTTGTGCTTGCGCACGTGATGAGCCAAGAGGTCCATAAGATGCCCCCGTGATGAGTACGGGTTTGTAGCGAAGAGGACGCTTACCAAGCGAAAGCCATTCCAGTGCACTTTGGAGAACAGCAGGTACAGCGTGATTATACTCGGGTGTTCCAATGATAAGAGCATCTGCATCTAAAATTTTATCAGCAAAAACTTCTACTATCTCAGGGACATTGCCACCAGCAGGTTTATTAAATGCAGGGAGATTTTTAATTTCCAGAAGTTCAATATCGGCTTTTTCAGTGAAATAACGTTGAATAAATTCTAGTAATGTACGATTGGTAGACTGATCGGAGTTAGTTCCAACAAGGGCGATAATTTTAGGCATATTAACCTCTTTCTTTAGTGTGGTATAAATAAGGGAGGATGGACGGCGAAGCCGTTATTTTTTTGTTTTTGGTGATACAGATAAAGGCCAAGTCTTTATTAGATTTGATGTGCCTGTAAAGTTCGGAAGGCGCCTGACCAAACCAGCGAGAAGATAGAAGTTCGGCTTCCAGAGCACTTGGTGCAATGATAGTCAAACTGGTCATATCTGTTTTGATGGGATAACCTGTCATAGGGTCTAAAATATGGTGATAGGTTGCATTTTGGTGTGAGAAATAACGTTCATAGATGCCACTAGTTACAATAGCTTTATTTCTTATACCAAGTAACAAGACTTCTTTTTTTAATTTTGATGAGGGGTCTTGGATGCCGATTTGCCAATTACCATCTTGTCTTTTAGGATTAGGACCATAAGTGAGGATATTTCCTCCTAGATCAATCAAAGCAGCTGATACAGCTTGTTTTTTTAAAAAATCAAGGAGTAAATCAGCAATATAACCTTTTGCTAGAGCTCCTAAATCAATTTCCATTCCTTTTTGACGTAAAAAAACCTTTTTATCTTGTTTTGAAAGGATAATATCTTTGGGATCTGTTAGCTTCAATTTTTCACGAATGACAGCAGTTTCTGGAAGTTTAGCGTTTCTAAACCCAATTTTCCACTCTTTTACCAAAGGACCTATGGCAATATTTAGGCGGGAACCAGCTATCAAGCTATTTTTTTTCCCCAACTCTATCAGATGAAAAAGATCTTTGTGAACAGAGCGAGAGTGAGAACCTGCTGCATGATTCACTTGCATCAATTCAGAATTTGGATCATTAGCGCTAAATCTCTTTTCCAAATAAGCTAATAGTTCAAAGGCTTCTTCTAAAATGGGGAGTGGATTAGAAGAAAAGATAGTGATGCTCACAAGAGTTCCCATCATCTTTTGTGATTTTTGGTGAAACATACTTCCAACCTTTCTGATGAACTATTTATATGATAGCGTTTTCTATGGTTAAAATCAAGCTATATCGCTAAAGATCATAGTACAAAAAAGCTAGAATTGATATTCTAGCCTTTTTGATGTATAAGTTTGGAATAAGGCTTATTTTTTCTTCATTTCACCTTGTGGGTAATAAGTTCCTTCAGGCATATCGTTGATAAAGACGTGAATAGCTTCTTTAGGAGCTTTAGCGATACGTGAAACCACCTCGGTAACTTCGCGTGCAAGTTCAATTTTTTGTTCCTCTGTGCGACCTTCAAAAAGATCAATTTTAATAAATGGCATAAACTATCTCCTTAGAAAAGTATAGCTTTATTTTAACATAAATGAAACAAAAAGCATAGAAAAATTCCTCATCTTAGCTAGTGCTTATTCTATTATTTTGTGATAAAATGGATAGGATATTAGTAGAAGGTGGCGGGAAATTGGCTCAATTATATTATAAGTACGGGACCATGAATTCTGGAAAAACTATCGAAATCTTAAAGGTTGCACACAACTATGAGGAGCAAGGGAAACCTGTTGTGATTATGACTAGTGCCTTGGATACACGAGATGGTTTTGGAATTGTCTCTAGTCGTATTGGGATGCGTCGAGAAGCTGTTGCAATAGAGGAAGATACAGACATTTTTGGTTTTGTGCAATCCATCACTCCGAAACCCTATTGTGTTTTAGTTGATGAATCTCAATTTTTAAGACGCCATCATGTTTATGATTTGGCTAGAGTTGTTGATGAGCTGGATATTCCGGTTATGGCTTTTGGTTTAAAAAATGATTTCAGAAATGAATTATTCGAAGGTTCAAAACAATTGTTGCTATTAGCTGATAAAATTGATGAAATTAAGACGATTTGCCAATATTGTTCTAAAAAAGCAACTATGGTTTTAAGAGTTGAAAACGGTCAACCAGTTTATGAAGGTCATCAAATTAAAATCGGGGGGCACGAGTCATACATATCTGTTTGTCGTAAACACTACTTTGCCCCTGAAATTTAAGAATAAAAGGAGATAAGAAATAATGAATATTTATGATCAGTTACAAGCAGTAGAAGATCGATACGAAGAGTTAGGTGAATTATTATCAGATCCTGCAGTTGTGAGTGATACCAAACGTTTTATGGAACTCTCAAAAGAAGAAGCCAACACACGTGAAACCGTGACTGTTTATCGTGAGTATAAGCAAGTGATTCAAAATATCAAAGATGCTGAAGAGATGATTAAGGATGCATCAGGTGATTCAGAGCTAGAAGAAATGGCTAAAGAAGAGCTTAAGGAGTCAAAAGCTGCCAAGGAAGAGTACGAAGAAAAACTCAAAATTTTGCTACTACCTAAAGATCCCAATGATGACAAAAATATTATCTTGGAAATTCGTGGTGCAGCAGGTGGTGATGAGGCGGCCTTATTTGCTGGTGATCTTTTGAGTATGTATCAGAAGTATGCAGAAGGTCAAGGTTGGCGTTTTGAAGTTATGGAAGCATCATACAATGGTGTTGGTGGTATCAAAGAAGTCGTTGCGATGGTTTCAGGTCAGTCAGTTTATTCAAAACTAAAATATGAGTCTGGTGCACATCGTGTGCAACGTGTTCCTGTGACAGAAAGTCAAGGTCGAGTTCATACTTCAACGGCAACTGTTCTTGTTATGCCAGAAGTAGAAGAGGTGGAATACGATATTGATCCAAAAGACCTCCGTGTTGATATCTATCATGCATCTGGTGCTGGTGGGCAAAACGTCAACAAGGTTGCCACAGCAGTCCGTATCGTTCACTTGCCAACCAATATTAAGGTTGAAATGCAAGAAGAGCGTACTCAACAGAAGAACCGTGAAAAAGCGATGAAGATTATTCGTGCACGAGTTGCTGATCACTTTGCGCAAATTGCCCAAGATGAGCAAGATGCAGAGCGAAAATCTACCGTTGGTACAGGGGATCGTTCAGAGCGTATCCGTACTTATAATTTCCCACAAAATAGGGTGACAGACCACCGTATTGGTTTGACACTTCAAAAACTTGACACTATCTTATCTGGAAAGTTAGATGAAGTCGTTGATGCTTTGGTTTTATATGATCAAACACAGAAGTTAGAAGAGTTGAATAAATAAATGGTAACGTATGGACAAGTTATTGGCCAGTTGGAGAGCAAATTAGAAAGTGTAGGTGAGGAAAAAGAGGCCCTCACCTATGTTTTTCAAGCTTTAAAAAAATGGTCCAAAACACATCTTATTTTAAGTCTGAATCAAGAGATATCTGTAGAAGATCAGCACTTACTTCAGCAAATTGCTAGAGATTTATTACAGCATTATCCTCCTCAATATATCATAGGGAGTACTTATTTTTGTGAGTTGTTATTAAAGGTTGACGAACGTGTTTTAATTCCAAGACCAGAGACAGAGGAGTTAGTTCATCTAATCTTGAATGAGAATCCCCATCAAACCTTAAAAGTTTTAGATATTGGAACAGGGAGTGGTGCCATTGCGCTTGCACTAAAGAAGGCACGACCTAATTGGGAGGTCTATGCAGCCGATATTTCAAATGAAGCTTTGGATTTAGCTCGTGAAAACGCAGAGCTAAATCAATTAGAGATTACCTTTATGCAGTCTGATGTTTATAGTCGTATCGTGACATCGGATTTTGACATTATTGTGTCAAATCCACCCTATATATCCTATAAAGATAAGGAAGAAGTTGATCTCAATGTCCTAAGTTCTGAACCCCATCTTGCCTTATTTGCAGAGGAAAATGGTTTAGCAATATACCGTCGGATTATTTCGGGGGCTTCAGAGTTTTTGAAAGATGGAGGAAAACTTTATTTTGAAATTGGTTACCAGCAAGGAGATGATCTTACCTTTCTTGTAAGAAACTATCTGGGTTCAAAGCGTGTACGTGTTCTAAAGGATATGTTTGATCAAAATAGAATGGTTGTGGTCGATAATGGATGATTTAAAAAGAATATTAAATTCTGGAGGAGCCGTTATACTGCCAACAGAAACAGTTTATGGCATCTTTGCTAAAGCTTTAGATGAAGAAGCGGTTAACAGGGTTTACACCTTAAAGAAAAGACCGAGAGAAAAAGCATTGAATTTAAATGTTGGAAATTTTGAGAATATTTTAAAATTTTCTAAAAATCAGCCAAAATATCTTGAAAAAGTGTATAATAGGTTTATGCCAGGTCCATTGACCATTATCCTGAAAGCAAACGACAATGTTCCTTTTTGGGTTAATTCTGGACTGGATACTGTTGGATTTCGTCTTCCCAATCACGAACAAACCTTACGTTTGATCTCAGAGACTGGCCCACTTATTGGACCGTCCGCCAATATTTCAGGAAATGAAAGCGGCAAGAAGTTTTCGGACATCCAGGCACAATTTTCAGTTGATTTGCCTGGCATTGAGGATGACCAAGCTCTGACAGGTATTGATTCAACGATTTTGGACCTTTCTGGACAGAGAGCGCGGATTTTGCGTCAAGGTGCTATCAGCCGCGAAGAGATTCAGAAAGCCATTCCCGAAATAGAATTTGAGGTAGTTTCATGATTCGTCCCATTGAGAAAGGTGACTTGGCAGTCATCAGAGAAATCAATGCTCAATCTTTAGGGTATGATTGTTCATTGGAACAAACTGAGCGACAGTTTTTTAGATGTACGAGTACATGGGGGCATATCTTATTGGTCTATATAGATGACATAAGTGGTGCAGTGCAAGGCTATATACACGCACAAGTCTATGAAAGTCTCTATTCGGATACAGGCCTCAATATTCTCGGACTAGCTGTTTTGTCTAGTCATCAAGGACAAGGGATTGGAGCAAGTCTGCTGAAAGCCGTTGAGCAAATTGCACAGAAAGAGGGCTACCATTTTATTCGCCTCAATTCTGCTGGAAGTCGTCTCCAAGCCCATCTTTTCTACGAAAAGAATGGCTATCACTCCGATAAAATGCAGAAGCGTTTTATCAAGCACATTTAGCCCAATACAAAGGAGTACCGTATATGATTTTTGACAAAGTTAACTACAAAGAATTTGATAAAGAAGTTTGGGAAGCTATCCAAGCTGAAGAAAAACGTCAACAAAATAATATTGAATTGATTGCGTCTGAAAATGTTGTTTCGAAAGCTGTGATGGCAGCCCAAGGAACTTTACTCACCAACAAGTATGCTGAAGGTTATCCTGGTAAGCGTTATTACGGTGGTACGGATTGTGTCGATGTTGTGGAGACCTTAGCAATTGAGCGTGCCAAGGAAATTTTTGGTGCAAAATTCGCCAATGTTCAAGCGCATTCAGGAAGTCAAGCCAATGCAGCTGCTTACATGGCTTTGATTAAGCCAGGAGACACTGTAATGGGAATGGACTTATCAGCGGGTGGACACTTGACACACGGTGCAGCTGTGAGCTTTTCTGGACAGACTTATCGTTTTGTATCATACTCTGTTGATCCAGATACGCATTATTTGGATTATGATGCCATCTTGGAACAAGCCAAGGAAGTACAACCTAAATTGATTGTTGCAGGAGCGTCTGCTTATTCACGTACTATTGATTTTGCCAAATTCCGTGAGATTGCTGATAGCGTAGGTGCTTATTTAATGGTAGATATGGCTCACATTGCTGGGTTAGTAGCGTCTGGTCATCATCCGAGTCCTGTTCCATATGCGCATATTACCACGACAACCACTCATAAAACGCTTCGTGGACCGCGTGGTGGCCTTGTTTTAACAAATGATGAAGATTTGGCAAAAAAAATTAACTCAGCTATTTTCCCTGGTTTACAAGGTGGTCCTTTGATGCATGTGATTGCAGCTAAAGCAGTAGCTTTCAAAGAAGCTCTCGACCCAGAATTTAAAGTGTACGGAGAGAATGTGATTAAGAATGCTCAAGCTATGGCTGATGTTTTCCTAAAACATGATAAATTCCGTGTCATTTCTGGTGGTACGGATAACCACCTATTCTTAGTCGATGTGACAGGAGTAGTTGAAAATGGTAAAGTAGCTCAAAATATTTTAGACGAGGTTAATATTACCTTGAATAAAAATTCTATTCCATTTGAAACGTTATCACCATTTAAAACATCAGGAATCCGTGTAGGTTCTCCAGCTATTACTAGTCGTGGTTTAGGGGTTGAAGAGTCTAGAAAAATTGCGGAATTGATGGTGAAAGCTTTGGAGAATGCAGATGATGCAACTGTTTTAGCAGAAGTTAAAACTGAAGTTAAGACCATTACAGATGCTTTCCCCCTTTATGAGAATTTAAACTAATGGATTTTTACATAAAAAAAATCATCATTCACCAGTTTAGCCCATCTGACACAGAATTATTTTTATCTAATCAAGAATTGGTTTTAACGCCTAAAATAGATGAATACTTTCGCAAGAAATTGTCGAAAGTATTTTCTGATGAAGCCAAGCGTGGAGTGTTTGATGTAGAGAATGTTTTTTTAGAACAACTAACAGACGATTTTATCTCATCTTCGGTGGCAGTGGCAAAACTTTGGAAAGAGGAGTTTGTCATTTCGGAAGATCAAAAAACAAATGATCTTGTTTTTATTCAATTTGATAAAGAAGGACAGGAATACTTTGCTTTTCTACGTATTGCTTTACGTGAAAATTTTGTGCATCTGAGTGATAGTGTAGATCCTATCAAAATGACACAAAATAATCTTCCTTCTGCAGCCCAAACGCCTGATGAGGCTCTGGTTGTTAATCGTTTAAGTAGGCAATATTATTTGATTGAAAAACGGATTAAGCATAATGGATCTTTTGCAAATTATTTTTCAGAAAATCTTTTGCAAGTTCAACCAGAACAGTCTGTCAAAAAATCGATTAAATTAATGGAGCAAACTGCTAAAAAAATTGCAGATAATTTTAATCAAGATGATTTTGGTTTTCAATCAAAACTTAAATCAGCCATCCATAAAAACCTAGAAGAAGAGCAGGTACTATCTCCTGAAAAATTAGCTGATCAGTTGTTTGATAATAATTTGACGGCACGTTTAACTTTTGTAGATCAGTTAAAAGAAAGTATTCCAGAACCAGTTGAAATTTCTGATATTGATCATTCTCGTCAGCTTAAGAAATTTGAGAATCAAAAGTTGTCTCTATCTAATGGTATCGAATTAATCGTGCCTAATGCTGTTTATGAAGATGCAGAATCTGTTGAGTTTATTCAAAATGATGATGGAACGTATTCTATTTTGATTAAAAATATACAAGACATACAGAGTAAATAATATGATTAAACGAATCGGACAATTTATCGCTTTAATTTTTACGCTATTTATTGTTTTTTATCTTTATCAAACCTATCGTAATGTTCAAAATGTTCTTTCCTATCGTTCTCTGGTACAAGAGGTTTTGGCAGAAAATGATACAGTAGCTAACGAGGAATTGGTCTTGGCAATGATTTACACCGAGACCAAAGGGAATGCTGCTGATTTGATGCAATCGAGTGAAAGTTCTACAGGTGTTGCCAACAGTATTACAGATAATAAAGAAAGTGTCCGTCAAGGCGTCAGTGTATTGTCTGAGAATTTAACTGAGGCTGGACAACAAGGTGTAGATGTTTGGACAGCAGTTCAAGCCTATAATTTTGGAAAAAACTATATTGCATATGTTGCCAAAAATGGGAAGGCAAATACAATTGCTGTTGCTAAAAAATATTCTAAGACGGTTGTTGCACCTAGTTTAGGAAATACTGAAGGACTTACTTATCGTTATTATAATCCTATTGCGCTTTATTATGGAGGTGGGGAGTTGTATCAAAATGGAGGGAATATTTACTATTCGAGACAAGTTCAGTTTAACCTTGTCCTTATTAAAATGTTGAGTGATTTATAGATGAAGCAGTTATTTAAATACTTTAGGGGGTATATCAAGGAGTCCATCCTTGCTCCCCTTTTTAAATTGTTAGAAGCATCTTTTGAATTAATGGTGCCAATGATTGTGGCAACGATTATCGACAAGGCGATTCCAGCTAAAGATAATGGATTATTATTTAAAGATTTAATCTTTTTATTTGTTTTTGCGATTCTAGGAATTATTGTTGCGATCACAGCCCAATACTATTCTGCTAAAGCGTCGGTTGGTTACACTGAAAAGTTAACATTAGCTTTGTATGATAAGGTGATGCGTTTACCACGTTTATCGAGAGATCATATTGGTACTGCTAGTTTAGTGGCTCGATTAACTGGAGATACCTATCAAATTCAAACGGGAATTAATCAATTTTTACGCCTCTTTCTAAGAGCACCTATTATTGTATTAGGGGCAATCGTTATGGCGTTTACCATCAATGCTACACTAGCAATTTGGTTTGTCGGCATGGTGGTAGCTTTATTTATACTGGTTTATATAATTTCAAAAGTGGTAACACCTTTATATCATAAGATTCGCCAAAAAACCGATCAACTCATCTCCTTGACAAGAGAGCAGATAGAGGGCATGAGGCTGATCCGAGTTTTTAATGCTAAATCATTTGAGTTATCAGAGTTTGCAACTGTTAATCAAAAATATACTCAGGCACAGCTGAAATTAGGAAACTTATCAAATTTATTAACTCCTCTTAGTTATCTGATTGTAAATGGCACTTTATTACTGCTTTTGTGGCATGGCCACTTATTAATCTTAGATGGTCATATTAGTCAAGGAAAGATAGTAGCTCTAATGAACTATCTTCTTCAAATTTTAGTAGAATTACTGAAATTAACGATGTTATTGACCTCTTTAAACCAGAGCTATATAGCAGCTAAACGTGTTCAAGCAATTTTTGATGAAAAAGAAGAAGATCTATATGATTCTTTACCAATCAAATATGATAAAGAGTTAATCTTGAAAATTGTTGATCTGTCATTTACTTATCCAACAGCAAGGCAATCGTCTTTAAAAAATATTTCTGTTTCAGTAAAAAAAGAAGAGATGTTAGGGATTATCGGTGGGACAGGTTCTGGAAAATCAACCTTGATAACCTTGATTGCGGGGTTATATCAGCCTACAAGTGGTGAATTAGATCTTTTTTATGAAGGGAAGAGCCCTAAGAATCTGTTTATCTGGAGGGAAGGGATTGCGATTGTTCCACAAAAGGCAGAATTGTTCAAAGGAACAATTAGAGAAAATCTGACACTTGGTTTAACCAGAACGTGTTCTGATAGTGAGTTGTTTGAGGCATTGAAAATGGCAGAGGCTGATGAATTTATTAAAGAAAAAGGTGGTTTAGATAGTATAGTAGAAACCTTTGGTAGAAATTTTTCAGGAGGTCAACGTCAACGCTTAACTATTGCGAGAGCACTTTTGAGAAAATCCAAATTATTGATCTTAGATGATGCTACATCAGCACTAGATTATCAAACGGAGAGTCGTCTCTTATCGAATTTAAAGCAATTAGCTGATACCAATCTGATCGTCATTTCGCAAAGAACAAGAAGTCTAGAGACAGCTCAGCAAATACTGGTCTTAGATAAAGGTCAACAGGTTGCTTTGGGAAACCATCAAAAACTTTTGGAAGATTGCTCTATTTATCAAGAAATCTATCATTCACAAGAGAAAAGGAGTTCATGATGAGAGCAAAACAACCTAGAACAATTTTTTATCGCTTACAGCAAGATTTTCTAGAAAAGAAAACTTTGTTTTTTCTAGCTAGTTTATTAACCTTAATTCAGGTTATTTTGACGCTTTATCTGCCCATATTGATTGGTCAATCAATTGATCACTTATTGGACAAAGGGGAGGTTCATCGATTAATTTTACTCATTGGTCAGATGTTTGGTGTTATTCTGCTTAATGTGATCATTCAATGGGTGAATCCAATACTATATACACGCTTGGTTTATGAATATATTTTTCGCTTAAGAGAGAAACTTATGAAAAAAATTCATGAACTCCCGTTATCCCAACTTGATCAACACAGTATCGGAGATATGGTCAGTAGGGTAACAACTGATATTGAGCAATTAGCTAATGGCTTGTTAATGATATTTAATCAGTTTTTAGTTGGTTTTTTGACCATCATCATGACGATGATCATGATGGCAAACATTGACTTTTTAATGATGGGGATGACGATTGTTTTAACTCCTTTGTCTTTATATTTAGCACGTTTTATTGCGAATCGAAGTTATGTTTTTTTTGGTCAACAAACTCAAAAAAGAGGCCAACAAACGCAATTGATTGATGAAAGTATTTCTCAGGAAGATTTGATTCATAGTTTGGGTGCTCAGGAAGATTTTATTAGACGCTTTAAAAAGACTAATGAACAATATGCTCAGGCATCAAAACAAGCTATTTTTTATTCTTCAACAGTCAATCCTTCTACTCGATTTATCAACGCTTTGATTTATCTGCTGTTAACAGGTGTTGGTGCCTTACGTATTATGTCTGGAGACTTATCGGTAGGACAATTAACAACATTTTTAAATTATGTTAACCAATATACCAAACCATTTAATGATATTTCATCAGTGCTATCAGAGATGCAAAGTGCCTTAGCTTGTGCAGATCGCCTTTACAGTATTTTAGATTTACCAAGTATGGTAGAGAGCGTTGAACACTCAACGTTTAGGATACAATTAGGTCAGGTTAGTTTTGATAGAGTTACCTTTGGTTACTACAAGGAAAAACCGTTAATCAAGGACCTATCTTTAGATATTCCTGCAGGTGCCAAAGTAGCTATTGTAGGTCCGACTGGTGCGGGAAAATCCACTTTAATCAATCTTTTGATGCGTTTTTACGATGTTGACAATGGGCGGATTCTAATTGATAACGTTCCCCTAGAAGAGATTCATCGTGAGATTCTTTATCAGGATATGGGGATGGTTCTCCAAGAAACATGGCTGAAAACGGCAACTATTCATGATAATATTGCTTATGGTATCAAAAATGCTAGCCGATCCGATGTCATACAGGCAGCAAAAGCCGCAAATGCTGATTTTTTTATTCAACAGTTACCAGATGGCTATGACACCTTTTTAGAGGATGGCGGGCAGTCGTTATCACAGGGGCAACGGCAATTGATCAATATTGCACGTGTATTTTTGAAATCTCCCAAATTTCTTATTTTAGATGAGGCAACGTCATCCATTGACACACGAACAGAGCTTTTAGTACAGTCTGCTTTCGAGCGTTTAATGGATGGAAAGACCAGTTTCATTATTGCCCACCGTTTATCGACTATTGAACATGCAGATCTCATTTTAGTGATGGTGGATGGAGATATAGTAGAGCATGGTAGTCATTCAGAGTTAATGGATAGAAAAGGCGTTTATTACGGTTTACAAACTGCAAATATAAAAAATTGAGGTTAGGATATTTCCTAACCTCAATTTTTTATATTATTTAGTGAAGCTATTGATTTCTTGTTCAATATTAGCAATTTTTTCTTCAGCTTCTGCTAAAGTCTCACCAACTGTTGCGATGTAAAACTTGATTTTTGGCTCAGTTCCTGAAGGACGAACGGCAAACCAAGAGTCATCTTCGAGGGTATATTTGAGAACGTCTGATGGAGGAGTAGTCAATTTAGTGACATTTCCAGACTTATCCGTTTTCGTTTGAAGAGCGAAATCTTCAAATACCACAACATCTGTTCCGTTAAATTGTTCTGGAGAATCATCACGGAATTTAGTCATGATTGCCTTAATTTGCTCAGCTCCATCTTTACCTGAGAGAGTAAGCGAGATAGTTTTTTCAGCGAAATAGCCATATTCTTGGAAGATTTCATCAATACCATCAGCTAAGGTCATACCACGTGAGCGGTAGTAGGCGGCAATTTCAGCTACCATAAGAACGGCTTGGATGGCATCTTTATCACGTACAAATGGTTTAATCAAGTAACCAAAACTTTCTTCAAAACCAAACATGTAAGTGTGGTTGTGTTTTTCTTCAAATTCTTGGATTTTCTCCGCAATGAACTTGAACCCAGTCAAGACATTAAACATGGTTGCGCCATAGCTTTCAGCAATCTTGGTCACCAATTCAGTTGATACAATTGATTTGGCAAGTGCTGCATTTTCTGGAAGAGTACCAGCTTGTTTATGAGCTTCAAGAATATACTTGGCAATAATTGCTCCAATTTGGTTCCCAGATAGGTTCCAGTAAGAACCATCGGCTTGGCGGACTTCAACACCAACACGGTCAGCATCTGGGTCAGTTGCAAGGAGAACATCTGCACCGACTTCACGACCTAATTCTTCTGCTAGTGCAAAAGCCACTTGGCTTTCAGGGTTTGGTGATGCAACTGTAGAAAAGTCTGGATCAGCAGTTGCTTGTGCTTCAACAACTTGAACAGATTCAAAGCCAGCTTGAGCAAGGGCGCGTCGTGCTAACATTTCACCTGTCCCATGTAGAGGAGTATAGACAATTTTCATATCTTTTCCATACTCTTCAATCAACTTAGGATTAATGCTGAGATCTTTTAATTCTTCAAGGTATTTAACATCTGTTTCCTCACCTAAAACAGTGATCAAGCCATTTGATTTACTATCTTCTAGATCAGCTAACTCTACTGTAAAAGGATCTTGGATAGAGCGGATATATTCTGTTAATGCACTAGCATCCGCAGGAGGCATCTGTCCACCATCTTCACCATAAACTTTATAGCCGTTAAATTCTTTAGGGTTATGACTGGCTGTTACCATGATACCAGCAATGGTATTGTAGTGACGTACAGCGAAGGAAAGCTCAGGGGTTGGACGAAGACTTTCAAATACATAGGATTTGATGCCATGTGCCGCTAAAACTTGAGCTGACTCAAAGGCAAACTCTGGAGAAAAGTGACGAGAGTCATACGCGATAGCTACACCGCGTTTTTTGGCTTCCTCACCTTTTGATTCCACTAATTTTGCCAAACCTTCAGTAGCCTGACGAACCACATAAATGTTGATGCGGTTAGTACCAGCTCCAATATAGCCACGCATACCAGCTGTACCAAATTCAAGATTGGTGTAAAAAGCATCTTCTTTTGTTTTTTCATCCATCTCTACTAATTCTGTTCGGAGATAGTCAGGTAATCCTGTAAAGTCAAGCCATTTTTGGTAGTTTTCCGTATAAGTCATAGTATTCTCCTTTAGGTTTTTGTTTTATAACCGCTTTCATTATACCACTTTCAATAAGAAAATGGAATACTAATTTTTTAAGTTTATCCTTATTTTTAGTTTGATAAAAACCATCTGTATCGATCTTGTAAGTTGATACAGATGGTTTTGTCATTTTTTCAAAGATTCTATGCGTGGAATGATAGTAAAAGTTAGCAGGCTTGCGATAAGCATTTCTGCTATTGAGTTAACAGATACGATTCCAGCTAACAGCAACTCAATGTTTCCTTGATAAACATTGGAGAAAAAGATAAAAATGCCTAATAAAACAAAGAAGGTATTTGTTAAAGTCCCTGCTAATCCAGACAAAATTAATCCGATTCGATTCGGAAGCAATTTATAGACAAAGTAGGGAGTGATTCCGATTAGGACACGTGGCAGGATAGCAATGATCAGAGAATAGAAATTACCATGTGGTACAAAGGGGCTAAAGACATAAGAGAGTGGCGAGATGATGATGGTATTTCGGATAACGCTCATAATCCCCATAAACAAACCAAGTTTCGCTCCTACTTTAGGTCCATATAAAACGGAGGCAATGATGATGGGGATATGTGTGATAGTGGGTTTGATCGGCAAAGTCAAAAAACTAAATACAAGCTGACTGAGGACCTCAATAATGAGCATGGTGGCAATAAAGATTGCTAGGGTTGCGACATTGGAGGCTGATTTTCTATTCACTTAAAGTTTCCTCGATTCTTTCAATAATAGTGGTTAGATCCGCCAAAGCTCCGCGACCAATATCACCGCAGGCTAGTAAGCTTGATCTTGGTTCAATAATAGAGTAGCCTAACTCGGATAAAAGAGAAAGGTTGTTTTGTGTGATAGGATTATCAAACATCTTTGTGTTCATAGCGGGTGCGATAAGCTTAGGTGTTTTTAATGGCAGTGCAAGTGCAGTAGCTGTGACCATATTATCTGCAAAACCATGTGCTAGATGAGCGATGGTATTAGCAGAAGCAGGTGCGACCAAAAATAAGTCTGCTTGTTTTGCAAGTTCGATATGGTTGACTATTTTAGGGTCGAGTTCAGACATGACATCTAAGTGGACAGGATTTTTAGAAAGGACTTGTAAGGTTAAAGGTGTGATAAAATGTGTTGCTGCCTCAGTCATCATAATGTGAAGAGAGTAACCTAATTTGCTTAGTTGACTGGTTAGATCCGCCGCTTTATAAGCAGAGATGCTGCCAGATACGGCGAGTAAGATAGTCTTAGGCATGTTGTGTTATCCTTTCGTAAAGCTTTTGTGCAATAGCTTTTTTTGAATTAACCTTTTCTTGTCCATCAGCATCTACAATATAAGCATGATGTTGATTATCTTTTATTTTACTTAAATCGTTGGCAACAATAATATCAGCTTTATTTTGTCTCAAGCTAGATTTAGCCACATCTAGTAGTTCTTGCTCTGAGACTTCTACTAGTAGTTTAAAGCCGATTAGGAAAATGCTAGGATTCCATTTTTTTATCAGACTGATAATTTTAGGTGTCTTTTTTAAAAATAACACTTGGTAGTCACTAGAAGAAGAGATTTTATTTTCAGAATTTGTTTTAGATATTAGCTGCTCTGGGGAGTGTTTTTCAAGCTCAGAAATGTCTGTCATATAAACAGGAGTATAATCAGACACAGCCATACTATGAATGATAGCATCGTGTTTAGGAATTTCTTCTTTCATGACTTTGAGTAAGTCTGATACGGTTTCAATAATAATAAGGGTTAAATGGTGGTGGGGATTGGGTTTTAGGGCTGTTTTAGTAGTAATTAAAGTAACATGATGATGATTTTCTAAAAATGTTTCAGCTACGGTTTTACCCAGTTGACCTGTTGAGTGATTGGTAATGCCACGCACGCGATCAATAGCCTCGGTGGTTCCACCTGATGTAATCAAAATTTTCATAGACATATTTTACAAAAAAAAAACGTTTTCGTAAACGATTAGCTATGATAGTCTTAAAATTTTCTTAATAAAATATCGAGCTATGGGGAATTTAAGATTTCTTTTAAGGTTTTTCATTATCATAGTCTCATCAACAACAAAGCGAGGTCAATATGAAATTTGTAAAAAAGCATGCCTATGCTATATTATTCAGTACCGCTCTTTTAGGAGCGAATACTTATTCTCTTCTTAAAACTTTTGTTATCCCGTCAGCTGTAACTGCAGTGGCAGAGACAACTACCTCTACCTCTAGTAGTACAGCATCTACTGAAACAGGTGAGGTGACACAAACAGATACGAGCTATAAGGATGACAATATTAGTGTTAACATTGAGACGTTAAGAAAGAGCGACACAACTGTGTATGTCGCAGATATTCAAGTTTCAAGCTCGGAATACTTAAAAACAGCCCTAGCGCAAAATACTTACGGTACTAATATTACAGATACCACATCAAGTATCGCTTCTACAAATAATGCCATCTTTGCGATTAACGGGGATTATTATGGAGCTAATGAGACAGGTTATGTCATTAAAAATGGCGTACTTTATCGTGATACAACAAGAAGCTCAGACTATGAAGATTTAGTTCAGTATAGTGATGGCACATTCGGTGTTATTTCTGAAGAAGAACAAACAGCTCAAGAGTTATTAGATAGTGGAGTCATCAATACATTTACATTTGGTCCAACTTTAGTTAAAGATGGAGAGATTGCTGTTTCAACTTCAGATGAGGTGGGACGTGCCATGTCAGACAATCCACGTACAGCTATCGGTATTATTGATGAAAATCACTATATTATTATCGTTTCAGATGGTCGTACAGATGAAAGTTCTGGATTGACATTATATGAGATGGCAGAATTGATGCAATCATATGGTGTTAAATTAGCTTATAACCTCGATGGTGGTGGATCTTCAACAATGTACTTTAATGGAAAAGTTGTCAATAATCCAACAACAAACGGAAATACAATTCAAGAAAGAGCGGTGAGTGATATTGTTTACATTGGTTACTAATAAAAGCAAACAAAAAGCGGTATGGATCTATTTGGGACTAACTATTTTCAGTTTAGTGTTTACATGGATCTATGAACAGTTTTCTTACGGAGAATCATCCATTTATATGCGTTTGATGTTTTTATCTCCCTTGGTCGGCACTGTATCCTATATTTTAGCTCAAACCAAAATAACGTGGTTACGAACAAGGTTATCAATGTTATTTTGGAATTCCAGTTTGGCTATCGTTGCAAGTGCATGTTTGGTCCGTGGAATTATTGAGGTTTCAGGACGTAGCGCAACTATTGATCAACCGTATTGGTGGGTAGCAGCATTTTTTGCGGCCTTGAGTCTAGGAGTGTCTGTCTTTTCTCTTCCTAAAAAAACACAAGCTATTTCTCAATAGTAAGGTATAATCTAAAATTGATAAAATACATACACTAAAAAAGGCTGGGCAAAAAGCCCAAAGCCTATTCTCAGAGTTCACCTTATTGCCAACCTCGAACTGTCTCCTAGATAGTTTGAGGTGTGTGGAGGTGGACCTTTTTTATTTGTTAAATTATTTCCTGCTTCCTTTATAGGTTAAGTCTATTTTTGAGATTTAAAACGGTAAAGAACACAACATGCTATCCCTAAAATAGCGACTCCCAATGTAGTTAGAAATGAGATGTTTTCTCCAGTTAGTGGTAAGGTTTTTCTTGGTTTTGTTTGAGTAGTGGAAGAAGTTGTTTGACTGTTACTTTCTTGACTACCTTGATTATTGTTAGATTTTTCTTCAGAATTATCTGTGCTTACTGCAGTGGATGTTTCTTGTTTCTCATCTGAACTTGGAGTTTGGGATCTAACAAAAGTGGTGAAAACTGAGTAAATTGGTTGGCTATAGTCTATTTGATGAGTAGGACCGTACCAATTAGCATAGATGAGTTGTGTCCCATCATAAATAAATCCTTCCTCGATGGTATTGCCTTCTGGAATCCAGCCACCACGTCCGCTGACTAAACCAGTTCCATCCCCTTCTGCAATGATATAAGTACTGGTATCAATCTGTCTTAAACTAGAGATAGATTTGCTGACCAGCTGACCATTTGGGTAATAGGCGGTATATGTCCCAGAATTTGAAAAAGTTACATAAGTAGGAACATTTTCATGTACTTGCCCATCGCTAACAGGTACCCAAGTTCCAACGAAGTCGGCTGGGAAAGCAATCAGATGATCATTTGTTTCTGTCTGAGTGGCATTAGTAAAAGAAGATGGGGTTGAGCTACCTACAGTATCAGTAACCATGCTAGAACTAACACTTTGGCTACTACCTGCCTCCTCTGCAAAAACAGGAGGATTTCCGTAAAAATTGTTAGATAAGGTGGCTAAACTAAGAACGGTAACAGTTGCTAACATCATTTTTTTGGCTTTCATCATAACATCTCCTTTGTTTTTCTAAAGTGATTATATCACTTCTGTAACAAAACTGCAACATTTTGTAAAATAAAAAACATAATTCTGATTTTTTATTTGAAGAAACGATGTTTAAGTTTCATTTAAGCGCGGGTTTAGAAAGCTTTTAGGAATCTGATATAAGATATAATCAAGAAAATTTGATAGAAAATAGTTACTCAGAAAGTGAGTCAACACAATGGATATTTTTACAGTCAATAGGAATTGAGGGATGTCGATGAGAGAAATTTGGTTAACTTTGTTAAAAGAAGTGATTATGATGATGCGATAATAAATTACTAGCAAGAATGAGAGACAGAGAGGAAAAATAGATGTATATTATTATCCCAGCTTATGAACCTGATGAAAGATTGGTAGCAGTTGTAAGAGATGTTAAGCAGGAACTTAATGCTGAAGTTATAGTAGTGAATGATGGAAGTGGAAAAGAGTACCATTCCTATTATCATATGTCTGAAAAGTTAGGTGCTGTTGTACTTGAACATGACGTGAACAAAGGAAAGGGAGCGGCACTTAAAACTGCTTTTGATTATATCTTAGACCATTCCGAAGAAAGAGAATGTGAAACCGTTGTAACAGTTGATAGTGATGGACAACATTTGATTAAAGATATTATCAAAGTAGCACATCAAGTTCAAAATTACCCCAACAGTATTGTACTAGGGGCACGCGCATTTGTCGGAAAAGTACCATTTAGAAGTCGTTTCGGTAACAAGGTGACCGCATTATTATTTAAGTTAGTGACAGGAGAGCCAGTAACGGATACTCAAACAGGCCTTCGAGGGATGACAACAGATCTTCTTCCTTGGTTATTAACCTTAGAAGGTGAACGATTTGAATATGAATTTAATATGCTACTGGAAGCTAGCAAAGCAGGGTATCATTTAGTTGAAGAACCTATTGCAACAGTTTATTTAGAAGAAAATAAAAGTTCACATTTTAGACCGATTCAAGATTCAGTGAGGATTTATGCACCGTTTTTAAAGTTTATAGCAAGCGCTAGTGCAGCGGCTCTACTAGACGCGGCTATGTTCTTTATTTTGATGAGCCTGACCAATCATTTGCTTCTTTCAGTTATAATTGCGCGTATTATTAGCGCTTCTCTCCAATGTTTTTTAAATGCAACAGCAGTTTTCAAAAGTCGAAAAAATCCAATCCAAGGCATTGTTAGATATGGTGTGCTGGTTTGTGTGATTTTGATGTTTAACTATTTGTTGATAACAGGTTTGGTGAGTTTGGGAATTGCGATAACAATCGCTAAACTTCTGACAGAGCTTGTTTTATTTCTCTTTAGTTATCGCGTTCAAAAAACAATTGTTTTTGCGTAAAATAGATGAAGCATCGGATTCGGTGCTTTTCTAAAACACGAACGAATTTATAAAATAGTAAAATAACGTGCGTTTTATTTAGGGTCATGTTATAATAGAGATAACAAAAAAGGAATTTAGGAGTTTCGCCATGAAATCTGATATTGAAATTGCTCAAAGTGTTGTGTTAAAGCCGATTGCAGAAGTTGTTGAAAAAGTTGGTATTACTTTCGATGACCTTGAACTTTATGGTAAATATAAAGCCAAGTTATCCTTTGATAAAATCAATGCCATTAAGGATCAAAAGCCAGGTAAGTTGATACTTGTTACGGCAATCAACCCAACTCCTGCTGGTGAGGGGAAATCAACAGTAACCATTGGATTAGCAGATGCTCTTACAAAAATTGGTAAAAAAACCATGATTGCACTTCGTGAGCCGTCACTTGGTCCTGTTATGGGAATTAAAGGTGGAGCAGCTGGTGGAGGCTTTGCGCAGGTTCTTCCCATGGAGGATATCAATCTTCACTTTACAGGAGATATGCACGCGATTACGACTGCTAATAATGCACTTTCTGCTTTGATTGACAACCATATTCACCAAGGTAATAGTATTGGAATTGATCAACGTCGCATTATTTGGAAACGTGTTGTGGACCTTAATGATCGAGCTTTACGTAAAGTAACAGTTGGTCTTGGTGGTCCCTTAAACGGTGTTCCGCGTGAAGATGGTTTTGACATCACGGTGGCTTCTGAAATTATGGCTATTTTGTGCCTAGCGACAGATATAAATGATTTGAAAGAACGTTTAGCGAACATTGTCATTGGTTATCGTTTTGATAGAAGTCCGGTTTATGTTCGTGATTTAGCAGTAGAGGGTGCTTTGACACTTATTCTAAAAGATGCAATTAAACCAAATTTGGTTCAAACTATCTATGGCACACCAGCATTTGTACATGGCGGTCCTTTTGCTAATATCGCACATGGTTGTAACTCAGTTCTTGCCACATCAACAGCGCTTCGTTTGGCAGATTATACTGTGACAGAAGCTGGATTTGGTGCAGACTTAGGTGCAGAAAAATTCTTGGATATCAAGGTACCAAATCTTCCGACAACACCAGATGCTGTTGTCATTGTAGCAACACTTCGTGCCCTTAAAATGCATGGTGGCGTGGCAAAAACAGAATTATCTGAGGAAAATGTAGCGGCAGTTAAAGCTGGGTTTGCCAATTTGAAACGTCACGTAGAAAATATCAGAAAGTACGGTATTCCAGTAGTTGTTGCGATCAATGAGTTTGTTTCAGATACGGAAGAAGAAATCACAGTCTTAAAAGAGCTTTGTGCGGAGATTGAAGTTCCAGTTGAATTAGCAAGTGTATGGGCAGATGGAGCAGATGGAGGTGTTGATCTAGCAAATGCTTTAGTGAATACTATTGAAACACAACCATCACATTACACGCGTCTTTATCAGTCTGATGATAGTTTAGAAGAAAAGGTAACAAAAATCGTCACTGAAATTTACGGTGGTCGAGGTGTTGTTTTTGAAAAGAAAGCGCGTAACCAATTGGTTGAGTTTGCTAAACATGGCTGGGATAAACTTCCTGTTTGTATGGCTAAGACGCAATACAGTTTCTCTGATGATCAATTTGCCTTAGGAGCTCCAAAAGACTTTGAGATTACGGTTCGTGAATTTGTTCCTAAGCTTGGAGCTGGCTTTATCGTAGCTCTTACAGGTGATGTAATGACGATGCCAGGTTTACCTAAAGCACCGGCAGCTCTTAATATGGATGTCGCAGAAGATGGATCAGCATTAGGGTTGTTCTAATAGGATTAATCATTGATACTCTGATGTTATACTAAAAACTCATATTCTATCACAGAGATTAAGTTAGTGATAGGATATGAGTTTTTTTGTTTTGTCTTAGTAAGAGAAAACATGTTAAAATGTAATAAAAAAGGAGGGGGTTAGATGAAAAAGAAATTATTACAAACGATAGTATTATTGTCGGCGATTTTATCTCTGACAGCTTGTCAATCCATAGAAAATTGGTGGAAAAATACCAAGGAAGAATGGGTTGGCTTGCAGATGACCGTTCGGACATATGATGAAAACTCTCAGCTGATTGATCAGATGACAGGGAAATCTTTGTCGATTTCTAGAAATGAGGAATTTGATTCGGTAGATAGTGAGGGGAATTCTAAAGCGGACTCATCGGTATTAAAGGTGACATTAGGAGAATATGAAATAGATCATGTTGGATCATCCTTGATTGCTTCAGAGGAAGGTTTGGAAGACTTGTTTACAAAATATCAAAAATCGGTGGATGTTAGCAATTATAACCACTCTATGCCGATAATTAATCAAATGGTTTCACAATTAAAAAATGATATGACAGGAAAAAAGAAGGTTATTCTCATTCGATCACAAAATGGAACTCCTCTTGCAACCTATGCTGGAAATAAAGTTTCCCTCTATGCTTCGGATGCCCCAAAAACGTCAGAATTATTAATTGATGGGAAACGTTTAATTATTTATCGCTGTGATTATACAATTTATGATAAGGCTCTATTGGAGGAATAATGGTGAAAATTCGTCAAGCTAAGACATCAGATGCTGCTGCTCTTGTTGGGATCTACGCTCCTTATGTCGAGGAGACCGCTATTACTTTTGAATATTTTGTTCCTAGTATTGAAGAGTTTGAAACTAGGATATTAAAGACTCTTGAAAAATTTCCTTACCTTGTAGCAGAGGAAAATGGTGAGGTACTAGGGTATGCTTATGCTTCAACTTACTATGGGCGAGCAGCCTATGATTGGACGGTAGAGTTATCGGTTTATGTCTCTAAGGCATCAAGAGGGAAAAAGGTTGGAAGCCGTTTATATGATGCTTTAGAAAGCGCTCTTAATCAAATGGGAATGGTTAATTTATTAGCTTGTATTGCCTTGCCTAATGATCCTAGCATTCAGTTCCATAAGCAACGTGGCTTTAAACAAGTTGCACACTTTGAAAAAGTTGGCTATAAGTTTGGACAGTGGCATGATATTGTTTGGTTGCAAAAGCGCCTTCGAGATTGTAATGATATGTGATATAATAGAAAAAAAGCTTAGGAGGAGAAATTTATTAGTAAATCAAATAAAGTCAAACATCTTTTGACAAGAGGAAGGCGTAGTTTTTTACGTGGTATTTTTAGTCGAGGCACAGTAGTCATAGTATTATTAATTGTTCAGTTAGTCTTTTTGATTTCCTCTTTTATGTGGCTAGAACAATACCGCATTCAGTTGAGTATTTTATCTGTTATTTTGGTCTCTAGTTCAGTTCTTTATCTGATCAATAGTCAGATGGATACCTTATCTATCATTACTTGGCTATTGTTTATTCTTCCATTCCCATTATTTGGACCATTATTTTTGTTATATACCAAAAAAGATTGGGGCTACAGAGGGCTTAGAGCTTTGGTGAAGAGATCTATCGATGAGAGTCAACCCTATTATACCTTGGATCATACTGTCTTAGAAGAGCTAAAGGAACGTCACTCCACGACCTATAATTTAGCTAAATATCTTCATCGAAGTGGCGGTTTTCCAACTTATCGGGATACAAATGTGACCTATTTCCCATCAGGAGAAGCGAAATTTGAAGAGATGAAGCGTCAACTGAAAAAAGCTGAAAAATTTATCTTTTTAGAATACTTTATTATTGACGAAGGCTTAATGTGGGGTGAAATATTAGCTATTTTAGAGAAAAAGGTCAAAGAAGGAGTAGAGGTACGAGTCATGTATGATGGCATGATTGAGTTCTCAACGCTTTCTTTCGATTATGCAGAGCGTTTGCAAAAGTTAGGGATTCAAGCTAAAGCTTTTGCTCCTATTCGCCCTTTTGTATCAACTTATTATAACTATCGAGACCATAGGAAAATTTTAGTCATTGATGGAAAAGTTGCTTTTAATGGTGGTGTCAATTTAGCAGATGAGTATATCAATCATATTGAAAGATTTGGTCATTGGAAGGACACAGCTATTATGTTGGAGGGGCGAGCTGTTGAGTCTTTTACACTGATGTTTTTACAAATGTGGTCAACGAGTTCTAGAGATTATAATTACCAGAATTATCTGATTGATTATCCTAAAAGACCCGAAGTTAATGGTTTTGTCATTCCTTATGGTGATTCACCATTAGATCATGACAAAGTGGGAGAAAATGTTTATATCGATATTTTAAACCATGCACGAGACTATGTCTATATTATGACTCCTTATCTGATTTTAGATAGTGAAATGGAACATGCCCTTAAATTTGCGGCAGAACGTGGAGTAGATGTTCGATTAATTATGCCAGGTATTCCAGATAAGCCAGTGCCTTATGCTTTAGCAAAACGATACTATCCTGCTCTACTTGAATCAGGAGTGAAGATTTATGAATATACGCCAGGTTTTGTTCATGCTAAGGTTTTTCTTGCAGATGATATTAAGGCAGTTGTCGGGACAATTAATCTTGATTATCGCAGTTTATACCATCACTTTGAATGCGCGACCTATATGTATCGTGTAGATGCCCTTAAGGATATTAAAGCAGATTTTAAAGCTACTTTAAAACAGTCTGACCTGGTAACAATGGACACCTTGAAAAATCTTCCCTTAAAGACAAAGATAATAGGGGTTGTTGTGAAATTAATCGCTCCATTATTATAGGTTAGACTTGCAAATCCTTAGAAATTATGACATAATAAAGACATGCGATGAGTCGATTGTGGCTATGCCACTTTTGCGCTAGGGAGGTCAATAACGCAGGAGCGGACTTTGTCAGATTGTGTGAACCGATTTGGCACATTAGATAATCTAATGCCCTTGAAGCTAGGATATTTATCCTAGCTTTTTTTGATTCTTTAATTTACAAGCTCTTCTATTTTTTGTGGAGAATAGCTTTTCAAGTCATAAAAAAAATAGTATAATATGCCAATAGTATAAATTTTTAGAAAATTGTGAAGAAATCGCAATTTAATTTAGTGATTAGAGGTGTAAGAACATGGGATATACAGTAGCTGTAGTCGGTGCAACAGGTGCCGTTGGAACACAAATGATTAAAATGTTAGAGGAGTCAACTCTTCCAATTGATAAGGTTAGACTTTTATCATCTAGCCGTTCTGCAGGAAAGGTCTTGCAATATAAAGGACAAGATGTCACTGTTGAAGAAACAACAGAGGATTCATTTGCAGGTATTGATATCGCCTTATTCTCAGCAGGTGGAGGAACATCAGCAAAATTCGCTCCGTATGCTGTTAAAGCAGGTGCTGTAGTGGTCGATAATACATCTTATTTCCGTCAAAATCCTGACGTTCCTTTGGTAGTGCCAGAGGTTAATGCGCATGCTATGGATCATCACAATGGTATCATTGCCTGCCCTAACTGCTCAACCATCCAGATGATGGTAGCGCTTGAGCCTGTACGTCAAAAGTGGGGACTTGACCGTATTATTGTTTCCACTTATCAAGCTGTTTCTGGTGCTGGAGCAACAGCTATCCAAGAAACTCTTGGTCAATTGCATGAGGCTGTTGTTGATGGTGTCGATCCAAAACATTTAACAGCTAAGATCTTACCATCAGGTGGTGACAAAAAACACTATCCAATCGCATTTAATGCCCTTCCGCAAATTGATCTCTTCACAGATAATGATTACACTTATGAAGAGATGAAGATGACTAAGGAAACAAAGAAAATTATGGAAGATGACAGTATCAAAGTGTCAGCAACTTGTGTCCGTGTTCCTGTTTTATCTGGTCATTCAGAGTCTGTTTATATTGAGACAAAAGATCTTGCGCCAATTTCTGAAGTGAAAGCAGCTATTGCAAACTTCCCTGGAGCAGTACTTGAAGATGATGTCGCTAATCAAGTTTATCCGCAGGCAGTAAATGCGGTTGGTCGTCGTGAGACGTTTGTTGGTCGTATCCGTAAAGATTTAGATGCAGAAAAAGGAATTCACATGTGGGTTGTTTCTGACAATTTACTTAAAGGAGCAGCTTGGAATTCCGTCCAAATTGCCGAAGCATTGCACGAGCGTGGATTAGTACGTCCAACTACTGAATTAAAATTTGAATTGAAATAAGAGATATCCTAAATGGAAATAAGGATATCTCTAACTCTCGGTCATACTGTGTTAGAAAGGAAGCACTATGTCTATTGAACAATTAAGAAATGTAAAAATTATTACAGCTCTTATCACGCCGTTTCATCCAGATGGTTCAATTAATTTTGAGGCTTTGCCAAAGTTAATTGAGCATCTTTTAGCTCATCATACAGAAGGGTTACTCCTAGCTGGAACAACAGCCGAGAGCCCAACTTTGACTCATGATGAAGAATTAGAGCTTTTTAAGGCCGTTCAAAAAATTGTTGATGGTCGTGTTCCTTTGATTGCTGGCGTCGGAACTAATGATACTCGTGACTCTGTCGATTTTGCTAAGGAAGTAGCAGAGTTTGGAGGATTTGCTGCTGGTCTAGCCATTGCACCTTATTACAACAAACCAACCCAAGAGGGACTCTATCAACATTTTAAAGCGATTGCTGATGCGAGCGATCTCCCTATTATTATCTATAATATTCCTGGCCGTGTTGTGGTGGAAGTAGCTCCCGAAACCATGTTACGTTTAGCTCAACACCCTAATATTATTGGTGTTAAGGAATGTACTAATCTTGATAATATGGCTTATCTTATCGAGAACAAACCAGATGATTTCTTGATTTTTACAGGTGAAGATGGAGAAGCTTTCCATGCTATGAACCTAGGAGCAGATGGTGTCATTAGCGTTGCATCTCATACAAATGGAGATGAAATTTTTGAAATGTTTGAAGCTATCCAGGCTAACGATATCAAAAAGGCTGCCCAAATTCAGCGCCGCTTCCTTCCTAAAGTTAATGCTCTGTTTTCTGTTGCTAGCCCAGCACCTGTTAAAGCTGTCCTTAATCATCAAGGATTTAATGTTGGTCCCTTACGTTTACCCTTGGTATCTTGCACTTACGAAGAAGCAGACCGTATTATCAATGTTGTGTTAGATCGTGCTCCTAAGCACTATGTCACAGGTGTCTTAAGGCCTGATTACTAAAAATAATGGAGAAATGTTGTATTCAAATTTAGGCTCAACTCAAAGGTTTATTGGTTTTGATAGTTATTGTAGTCTAAGATGAAGGATACGGTAAACAAAAAGAGTCCCCTTTATTTCCGACTTAGCTTAAAGCTATACTTTTGGAAATGAGAGGACTCTTTCTCCTTATTTTCGATGATATTGACTAGAAAGATTATAAAATGTTACATAAATTTGTTACTGTCACTATAGATCGACCGATCGGAAGCCGTCATCCTCAATTTAAAGATATGATCTATCCTATTCACTACGGTTATATTAAAGGGATTATGGGAGGTGATGGTCAAGAGCAAGACGCTTATCTTATGGGGGTTAGAGTACCCGTTTCTCAATACACAGGTCAGGTAGTTGCTATTATCCATCGCAGAGATGATGTAGAAACGAAGTGGGTGGTAGCACCTGAGGGATGCCATTTTTCCAAAGAGGAGATAGAAGAAGCAGTTGCTTTTCAGGAAAAATACTTTGATAGTTGGATTGAGTTAAGGGGAGAGGGATCACTTGTTGATAAGGAGTGATATCAACACTTTGGGTGATGAAAATAGTGCCTCATTTTACAAGAAATTTGCAAAAAAGATAAGAAAACTTGAGATTATAGGCTTTTCAACTTGACAAAATCGCTTACAATATATGATAATAGAGGTAGGAAAACTAGAAAAATCACAAAGGAGGTTCCTATGCAAATTATCAAACGTGATGGACAGGTGACAAATTTTGACCCAGATAAAATCTATCAAGCGATTTTAAAAGCAGCACAGACAGTCTATGTATTAGATGATAAGTTGCGTCAAGATTTGGCTCAAGTGACCAAAAAAGTTGTGATTGATTTAGAAGAAGCAAAAGTAGAACGTCCTACCATCAGCATGATTCAATCAATGGTCGAGTATCGATTGTTAGATGCTGGATTTATCAATATTGCAGAACATTATATTTCATATCGTTTACAGCGCGACTTAGAACGTAATGGCTATGGGGACCATATTGCAGTTCACTTACATTTTGAACAGTTAAAATAAACAAAGAAGCTGAGAGAACTGAACTCAGCTTCTTTGTTTATTTTAAGTCATCTAGACGGTGCTCTAGTTTAGAATCTATGGGAATTTGCAAATAGTGATGATCAGTTGGAATTAGGTAGGACTTGGTTAAAGACTGAAAAGCAGAGTTTTTCTTTAGGTCCCACTTTTTTTCCTTACTCACTTCTATAGCCATAGTTTTTATAGAAAGATGGTAAGGAAATGGAATTTGAATCTTATCTAATAAGGTTTCAGCTTTTCTTTTTTCATTTTGAAAATACTGGCGTAGGCGTTTAAGATTTTGATCAAACATACCATTATCCAAGTAAAGTGATAGAGCTTTTTGCATGATCAGATTAGTGTCGTAATCAATCAAACTTTTATAGTCTAAAAACGCTTTCAAAACCATCTTAGGTAAGACAACAGCCCCTAATCGTAAAGCTGGAAATACAGACATAGAGAAGGATTTAAGGTAGATGACACGATCCCTTGTATCATAGTAATGCAGAGGAAGATCGTTTGTCCTTGCGAAATCTCCCATATAATCGTCTTCTACTATATAGACGTCATATCGATAAGCTAAGTCTAGTATAGCTTGTTTTTCTTCTAATGAGTAAGAAAGGCCAAGTGGATTTGAAAAGCGTGAGATGGTATAAAAAAATTTAATATCATCATTTTTAAAGATCGTTTCAAGCTCTTTAAGATTCAATCCCCCAAAGCCACGAGAAATTGTTGTGAAGGGAAGATTTTGTGCTTTCACCATATCATTCATTCGGTAATATGTAGGTTGCTCTAACAAAATCTTTTTTTTCTGATTAGGAAAATCGAGCTGTGTCAAAATATAAAGAGCTTGTTGGCTACCAGCTGTAATCACAATTTGATCCTTTTTAGTATAGATGGTCTGATTACTAAAATAGTTTTCCAAGGATATGAGTAAATCCTCGAGTCCAGCTTGACTATGGTAATAGTTAAAGAGGTAGTTTTTTCTCCCTTTTAATGTTTCTTCGAGGCATAGTCTAAAATCATCATAGGTTTTGTTGTTATAATCTTGGAGCTTAAGTGAAACGTCTGGTGCTGGTTCGTTATCTTCAAGGACGTAATAGCCGCTTTTTTTGACAGGGTAGATGAGATTTTGGTATTTTAACTCCAATAGTGCACGCTGGACAGTATCTTTACTGCAGTGATAATCTTTACTGAGTTGGCGAATAGAGGGCAGTTTATCCCCTTTTTTGAATTGACCTGATAAGATAGCATGTGAGAGTTGGTTAACAATGTTTTGATAGATACTTGTCATGTTTTGTCCCCGTACAGATGATGTTTTAGTCTATTGTACAATAGACTGAATTTTCTTACAATAGTTACCAACTTGAATTCAAGAATTTTATTTAAGGAGGACAAATCATGTCAACAAAACAGCTTAGTATTTCATCTCTTTTTATGGCTCTCGTTATTATTCTTAGTGCGAGTATTTTCTCAATTCCAGTTCCTGGGGGGCATTTTTATTTTAATGGAATTGTTATATTTTTAGTAGGGCTCATTTTTCCACCCGTTCAAGCGGTTATTATAGCGGGAATCGGTTCTTTTTTAGGAGATTTCTTTTTTTATCCTGCTCCTATGTTTGTGACACTTGTCACTCACAGTTTACAAGTTCTTGTTATTTCGCTTATCATTAGTCAAAAAACAAAACCGATTAATCCGATAAGGACCATAATAGCGCTTTTTATAGGATCTATTATTGATTTGGTAGGTTATGGTATTGGACGTGCCTTTATCTATGCTAGTCCAGAATATGCTTTGTTAAAACTTCCTTTTGATATTTTAGCAATTGTTTTAGGAGCTGGCGTAGCTTATTTTATTTATTACCACACTGGATTTGTTAGACAATTCCAAAGAGCTTGGAAAAGTTAATCCTTTCCTATACAGCGTTAAATGAGCGTGATATAATAGTTTACGAGTGAAAGGAGATATGATGCAACAAGGCAATAATGGAAGTAGTGATAAGTGGGTTTTATGGTCCACAGTCTTTTTTCTTTTTTTATACGGAATAGGTGTGATAAAGAATTTATATTCGGGGAATTTTTTATTTGCTGCCTTTTTTGGACTGATTTTTTTGACCAACCTTATCTTTATTGGCAAGCGATGGCGTAAAAAATAATAATGGTGCTGGGCATTAGCCTAGCACCATTATTATTTGGAAGTGATGGTTGTTAATAAGTTGTCTGCGGTAGTAGAAGGTAAGATTCTGATGCGATCAAGGCTGAGTAAACCATCTTCGATACTGGCCAAACCTTCATTTGTCGTGGTGGCTAATTGATAATAATTTTGACTTAGTTGAAGTGTTTCTTGGTTATAGCGTCCAGCAGGATAAGCAATAGCAATAGTATCTTGGTTCAATGCTTGATCTAAGAATGTTTTAGAATCTTGAAGCTCAGTATTTTGAGTCTGATGATCACTAGTAGATAAATCAGGGTGGTTAACAGTATGGCTTTGGAAACTAATACCGTTTTCTTTCATTTCTTTCATTTGTTCGATGGTAAGGTTACTGGTACGCCCTTCTTGAACAAAACCTGTAATGATATGATTAGTGGCCTTTACACCGTATTTTTTTAAAATGGGATAGGCTTGTGTGTAAAAATCAGCATTGCCATCATCAAAGGTAATCCAAACAACTTTTTGACTGGGTAAGCTATTTTCGGTGAGTGCTTTGTAAGCTTCCTCTGGCGTTAAAAAGTAGTAGCCTTGATCCACCAAAGCCTTGATATGACTTTCAAACACATCTGGTGCAACAATGAGGTTAGCAGAAGCTGTCTCAGAAGGATCCATGACATGGATGGCGTGATACATTAAAATCGGAATTTGAACAACTTGTTCTTGTTTTTCCCATGTCAGACTTGATGCAGTTGTAGAAGTTTGGGGAACTTTTGAAGACGAAGAAGTTGCGGCTTGACTAGTAGAGGTTGGTTTGTTTTGATTTAAATAAGTCGTTAGTGTCAATGCGATGACAATAATACTTGCGATTAACAGTAGGGTATTTATCCAGAAAAATTTAGATTTTAGCATATTCTCTCTCTTTATTAATCTCTTTATTTTATTTTAGCATATTTTAATTTGATAAACGAATGTTATTTTTAGAATTTTTTGAAAAATCTAGTGAAAATCAACTCGATCTGGGTTTTAGATATAGCAAAGTAGAGTAATTTTTGATAAAATAGAAAAAATGTTATTTCACAAGGAGTATAAATATGGCTATTAAGATCGGTTTGCTGGGCTTTGGAACAGTTGCAAGTGGAATTCCATTCTTGTTGGAAGAAAACAAGGATAAGATTGTTGCGGCTTCTAAAGAAACACTAGAGATCGCTAAGGTATTGGTAAAAGATGAAGCGGAAAAAGATCGTCTGTTGTCAGCAGGTAATCACTATAACTTTGTCACAAATGTCGATGAGATTTTATCTGATCCAGAAATTACCATTGTTGTGGAATTGATGGGACGTATTGAGCCTGCTAAGACCTTTATCACCAAAGCACTAGGAGCTAAAAAGCATGTTGTTTCAGCAAATAAAGATTTGATTGCGGTACACGGATCGGAATTAATCGCTCTTGCCCAGAAACAAGGTGTCGCATTTTACTATGAGGCAGCTGTAGCTGGGGGAATCCCAATTCTTCGCACATTAGCTAATTCTTTGACATCAGATAAAGTGACACGTATTTTAGGCGTCCTTAATGGTACTTCAAACTTCATGATGACTAAAATGGTAGACGAGGGCTGGACCTATGAGGATGCTTTAAAAACAGCACAAGAGTTAGGATATGCAGAAAGTGATCCGACAAATGATGTCGAAGGTATTGATGCAGCCTACAAAGCCGTTATTCTTAGCCAATTCGGGTTTGGAATGGCTATTGATTTTGATGCTGTTAGCCACAAAGGAATTTCAACTATTACACCAGATGATGTGGCAGTAGCTCAACAATTAGGTTATGTGATTAAATTGGTAGGCGATATTCAAGAAACCGAATCAGGAATTTCAGCTGAGGTATCTCCAACTTTCTTACCTAAAGACCATCCTTTAGCAAGTGTCAATGGTGTTATGAATGCTGTCTTCGTAGAATCTATCGGTATTGGTGAGTCAATGTATTATGGTCCAGGAGCAGGACAAAAACCAACGGCAACATCTGTTGTAGCTGATATTGTGCGTATTGCACGCCGTTTAAGTGATGGCAATATTGGTAAATCTTTCAATGAATATTCTCGCCCAGCTGTTCTTGCTAATCCAGAAGATGTTAAGAGCGACTATTATTTCTCTATTATTACACCAGATCAACAAGGTCAAATTTTACGTTTAGCAGAAATTTTTAACCAAGAGAATGCGTCATTTAAGCAGATTTTACAACAAAAATCAAATGGTAAAGAAGCACAAGTTGTCATTGTCACGCATCGCTTAAGCAAGACACAATTAGCTGCTATTACAGAAAAATTAGAGTCTGATACAGACTTTAAGCTTTTAAATTCATTTAAAGTTTTGGGGAAGTAAAATGAAAATTACAGTACCAGCAACGAGTGCTAATATAGGACCGGGCTTTGATTCAGTTGGCTTAGCCGTTTCCAAATATTTATCGATTACTTTACTTGAACCTGCCTTGGAATGGGAAATCCAACATGATTTAGGTGATATTCCATCTGATAAGCGTAATTTGTTGATCCAAACGGCACTTCGTGTTCAAAATGACTTACCACCTTATCGTATTCAGATGGAAAGTGATATCCCTCTAGCGCGTGGCTTAGGCTCATCAAGTTCGGTTATCGTAGCAGGAATCGAGTTAGCGAATCAGTTAGGTAATCTTCACCTAACAGATCAAGAAAAATTGCTTTTGGCTACAGAGATTGAGGGCCATCCAGATAATGTTGCTCCTGCAATTTTTGGTAATTTAGTGATTTCAACTTATGTTGATGATAAAGTAGATGCCGTAGTAGCGGATTTTCCAGAAAGTAGTTTGATTGCTTTTATTCCAGCATATGAGTTAAAAACTAGTGATAGCCGCGGTGTCTTACCAAGTTCCCTAAGTTATAAAGAAGCTGTGGCAGCTTCCTCTATTGCCAATGTTGCTATTGCTGGATTGCTATCAGGAAATTTAAGTTTAGCAGGTCGTGCGATTGAGGGTGATCATTTCCATGAACCTTATCGCCAATCATTAGTGAAAGAGTTTAAAGCCATTAAACAACTCGGTCATGAGAATGGAGCTTATGCAACTTATCTTTCTGGTGCAGGACCAACTATTATGGTCTTAGCCCCTCAAGATAAAGAGAAGCAGATTTATCAAGCTATAAAAGCACTTGAACTAGACGGTGAAACAGTTATCTTGCAAGTAGATAAACAGGGAGTTCGTCTTGAAAAAAACTAATATAGGCATACTTTTGGGATTAGGAACCTATGTGTTATGGGGATTTCTATCCCTTTTTTGGAAATTATTGTCAGATGTACCTGCCTACAGTATTTTTTCTTATCGTATTGTCTTTACAGTTTTAACCATAAGTATTTATATGGTTCTGTCAAGGCGAACACAGTATTATAAGCATGAGCTTACTCAATTATTTTTACATAAAAAAGAATTTTTCTTAATGGCCTTTGCAGCCTTGTTAATTGCAACAAATTGGCTGGTCTATATTTATGCGATTGGGTCTGGGCAAGCAACAGCAGCTAGCTTAGGATATTATGTTAATCCTTTGATTTCTATTTTGTTGGCTTACCTTGTCTTAAGAGAATCTTTATCTAGAGTGACTATTCTTGCGATTCTTGTCGCTATGCTAGGAGTTATTGTTTTGATGGTTAATACTGGCAGTATCCCTATGGTGACTCTTGTTTTAGCAATTACTTTTGCCTTTTATGGATTGATAAAAAAGCAAGTTAGTATCCCTAGCGATATTGGTATGCTGATAGAAGCTGGTTTGATTTGCCCTGCAGCACTTACTTATCTCATATTTTTTGCTCCAAATAGTTTTTGGTCCTTTAGCCTTAAACAACAAGTTCTTTTAGCTTTATCAGGTCTTGTCACAGCAATTCCCTTACTTTTGTTTGCTGAGGCGGTAAAGCGTGCCCCATTAAATATTATTGGTTTTATTCAATATATCAATCCCACTCTGCAATTGATGATTGCGGTCTTTATTTTTCATGAAAAAGTATCCCTTGGAGAATGGATTGGTTTTATTTTTATTTGGCTTGCTATTGCTATTTTTGTATTAGGGCAGCGTTTTTCTGCCACACTTGAGTAAATTATTGAATTATGCATAAAAAAACAGTTATTGATTTTAAAGAGTTAAAAAAACGTTATTCTTTTAGAAATCCTATTTGTGAGTTGATTGCAATAGACATTCAACAAGTTGGTAGCGTCTTAGAGAAAGTGGAAGAGTATCAGGAAAAGGGGTTATATGTCGTTGGCTACCTTTCTTATGAGGCGGCAGCTTTTTTTGATAAATATCTTAAAACCCATCCCACTAATCTAGCAGGAGAATACTATGCCTATTTCACGGTACATGATCATGTAGAGATGTCAGAGATACCTATTTCTTATTCCCCTGTCGCTATGCCAAATAGTTGGAAGGAGCTCACAGATTCTGTTAGCTATCATCAAGCCATTGATCGAATCCATCATCATATTCGGCAAGGTGACACCTATCAAGTTAACTATACTGTCCAGTTAAAGCAAGAATTACTTGAAGATAGTTTTGATATCTATAATCGTATGGTGGTGGAGCAGGAGGCAGGCTTTAACGCTTATGTTTTACATGATGAAACAGCTATTATCTCAATGAGTCCTGAACTCTTTTTCAAAAAATCTGGTCAAAAGCTGGTTACTCGTCCCATGAAAGGAACATTAAAGCGAGGGAAAAACTTGAAAGAAGATCAGGCGAATTGTGATTGGTTAGCTGCAGATCCCAAAAATCGAGCCGAAAATATGATGATTGTTGATTTGCTTCGCAATGATATGGGGAAAATTTGTCAAACAGGATCTGTCCAAGTGACAAAACTCTGTCAAATCGAACAGTACTCTACTGTCTGGCAGATGACCTCAACTATTGAGGGGGAATTAAAAAAAGATAGTCATTTATATGAGTTATTTCAGTCACTTTATCCCTGTGGGTCGATTACTGGTGCTCCCAAAATTTCAACCATGTCCATTATCAACCAATTAGAACCAAATCCAAGAGGTGTTTATTGTGGGACAATAGGGATCGCTCTTCCTAACGGTGATAGTATTTGGAATGTTGCTATTCGAACTATTCAATTAACAAGGCAGGAAGCTTATTACGGTGTTGGGGGTGGTATTACATGGGATAGTAATTGGCAAAGTGAGTATGAAGAAACGAAGCAAAAAAGCTCAGTTCTTTACCGTCAGCAACCACGATTTAACCTCCTGACCACTGGAAAAATCAAGCAGGGACAGCTTCTTTTTGAACAGGAACTTTTTAATAGACTGGAAGCATCAGCACGTTATTTTGCTTATCCTTTTCAAAAAGAAATTTTAAAAGAGAAGTTACAACAAACTTTAGCCTCTTTAGAGCATCTAAAAGAGTACCGTCTGCGCATCCAGTTAAATAGAAAAGGTGATTTTACTTTAGAAGTAGAGGCCCTCACTCCTTTATCCAAAGACTATCTAAGAGCAAATCTTGTGGTGCGGGATAAAAAAGCTGCTGACTCAGCCTTTACACATTTTAAAACGACTTACCGACCCCATATTCCTACTTCTTTGTGTGAACAGATATTTATCACTGAAGATGGTGTTTTACTTGAAGCTTCCATTGGTAATCTCGTCTTAGAATTAGAAGGAAACTTGTACACCCCTAGTCTAGAGTTTGGTATTTTAGATGGGATCTATCGACAGATGCTAGTAGCAGAAGGAAGGGTCAAAGAAAAAATCCTTACTCTTGATGATTTGGCAAAAGCAGAGCGGATTTATCTTTGTAATGCTGTTAGGGGACTTTATGAGATACAGCTCGCATGATGCATAATTTTAATTATGTAAACAAATGCTATTGAATTTCACTCTCGTTCATTCTTTATGCTATAATAAAACAATCATAATCTTGGAGGCGATATCATGACTTACGAAGAGGCTTTGGCCTGGGTTCAAGGAAAGCTAAAATTTGGCATCAAACCAGGTTTAGAGCGGATGCAATGGTTATTAAGTGAATTAGGAAACCCACAAGAGAAAATAAAAGCAGTGCATATCGTTGGGACAAATGGAAAAGGGTCAACAGTGAGTTATCTGCAGCATATTTTTTCTGAGGCAGGTTACGAAGTTGGGACCTTTACTTCGCCTTATCTGATTGATTTTAGAGAGCGGATTTCGTTGAATGGGCACATGATTTCTAAGGGGGATTTTTGTACTCTGGTGGATCTGGTTATGCCTGTCGTAGAACGCTTGCCACTTGAAACGGAGCTAGAAGCAGCTACTGAGTTTGAAGTGATTACCCTTTTAATGTTAACCTATTTTGGACTTTTGCATCCTGTTGATATTGCTTTTATAGAGGCTGGCTTAGGTGGACTGCATGATTCAACCAATGTTTTGACCCCTTTAGCTGTTGTTTGTCCCTCTATTGGATTGGATCATCAAAATATTTTAGGAGATACCTATGAAGCCATTGCAAAAGAAAAAGTCGGTGTCTTAAAATCAGGTGTTCCCTTGATTTTTTCTAGTAAACGACCTGATGTTACTTCCGTTTTTCGAAAAAAAGCTGCGCAAACAGGAAGTACTCTCTATCAACTTGGAGAGGCTTTTCAAGTTTCCTTATCAGCAAACTCCTTTTCCTTTAACTATCAAACAGAACAATTTTCAAATATTGAACTCTCTATGATTGGCAAGCACCAAATGGAAAATGCTAGCCTTGCTTTAATGACGGCACTTCTATTAAAGGAGGTTTATCCGAGGTTGAACAATCGACAAATTCAGACAGCTTTAGAGCACAGTGTTTGGGCTGGTCGTACAGAATTTATTACACCGAATTTAATGATTGACGGTGCCCATAATCGTGAGAGTGTTTCTGTTTTAGTGGATGTGCTAGAAAGGTATGCCAAAAATAAGGAAGTTCATATTTTGTTTGCGGCTATTGATACCAAGCCTGTCGAAGATATGCTTGAGCAATTAGCTACTTTTGACAGCCTAACTGTTACAACTTTCCCTTACCCCAATAGCCTTCCTCTGGAGTCCTACCCTAGTCAGTATCGGAAAATAGAAAGTATTATGGCATGGTTAGATAAAATTGATCTCTCTTCGAAAGAAAAACTCTATGTGATCACAGGTTCCCTGTATTTTATCGCCCAGGTGAGAAAAACCCTTTTGAAAAGTCTTAAAAAATAAGATATAATGGAAGATATTAAAAGTTGAGGTGAGGATATGTCAAATCAAAAAAAGGTTGAAGAAGCTGTTTTTCAACTATTAGAAGCCTTGGGTGAAGATCCCAAACGTGAAGGTTTACTTGATACCCCAAAGCGTGTCGCTAAAATGTATCAAGAGATGTTTTCAAGTTTAAATGAAGATCCAAAAGATCAATTTACAGCTGTTTTCTCAGAAGCACATGATGAAGTAGTCTTGGTAAAAGATATTCCTTTTTATTCGATGTGTGAACACCATTTGGTCCCTTTTTATGGTAATGCCCATGTAGCCTATATCCCAAGTGGTGGTAAAGTAACGGGGCTTAGTAAATTAGCACGCGCAGTAGAGGTTGCAAGTAAGCGTCCACAGCTTCAAGAGCGTTTAACTGATCAAGTGGCTACTTCTTTAGAAAGTGCTTTGGCCCCTCATGGTGTTTTTGTGATGGTTGAAGCAGAGCATATGTGTATGACCATGCGAGGAATTAAGAAACCTGGTAGTAAAACGGTGACGACTGTTGCAAAAGGTGTTTTCAAAGAGGATGCTGTTTTACGTCGCGAAATTTTATCGATGATTCATCACTAGGAGTTTTCTATGCCAAACGATAAGTATGAGGTTCTTAACCAAGCAACGATTATGGGAATATTAAATGTTACACCAGATTCATTTTCTGATGGAGGTTGCTATAATCTGCTTGAGGATGCACTTGAACAAGTTAAAGTGATGCTTGAGAATGGTGCAACGGTGATTGATGTAGGAGGCGAATCTACTCGTCCAGGTGCAGAATTTGTTTCAGAAGAAGTAGAAATTAAGCGTGTTGTTCCTATTATCAAAGCAATTAAAGCTAATTTTGATTGCTTGATTAGTATAGACACTTATAAGACAGCAACGGCCAGAGCTGCTCTTGAAGCAGGTGCTGATATTATTAACGATGTTTGGGCGGGATTGTATGATGGTGAGATGTTATCTCTTGCAGCAGAATTTGATGTTCCTATTATATTGATGCATCATCAAAAAGAAGAGCGTTATGATAATGTTGTGAGTGATGTGGCATCTTTCTTGGAAAAAAGAGCAACAATCGCCTTAGAGACAGGAGTTAGAAAAGAGCATATTTGGATTGATCCAGGTTTTGGTTTGCCAAAAAATGCAGAGCAAAATATCCAGCTTCTAAAAGGTTTAGATAAAATTGTCGCACTAGGTTATCCTGTTTTATTTGGTATATCGAGAAAAAGTGTTGTGGACTTTTTACTTGGAGGTGGGACAAGGCCTTTGGAAAGAGATCAAGCCACAGCTGTTTTATCTGCTTATGCCATTAGTAAAGGTTGTCAAATGGTTCGAGTACATAATGTCGCTGAAAATAAAAATATTGTGTCTATTTTAGGACAATTGAGGTAAATAATGGATAAAATTAGATTGAAGGATTGCCGTTTTTATGGGTACCACGGTGCATTTTCTGAAGAACAAGTCTTAGGACAAATTTTTGTAGTGGACTGTACCTTGTCTGTTGATTTGACAGCGGCTTCTTTATCTGATCATTTAGAAGATACTGTTCATTATGGCATGGTTTTTGAGACCATAAAAAAACAGGTCGAAGAAGAGAAGTATCAATTGATTGAGCGCTTGGCAGGCGCTATCTGTCAAGATATATTCGATAGCTTTCCACCAGTAAAAAAAATTAAATTAGCTGTAAAAAAAGAAAACCCTCCTATTAATGGGCACTATAGCTCAGTTGGAGTAGAATTGGAGAGAAAACGACGTGACTAAAGTCTATCTCAGTCTAGGAAGTAATCTAGGGGCACGTATTAGTATTATATCTGAAACCTTAGAACGTCTTCTCTCACTCCCAGAGAGCAAGGTAATCGGTTTATCAGAGTTTTATGAAACACCAGCATGGGGAAAAGAAGATCAACCAGACTTTATCAACCTTTGCTGTGAGCTTGAGACGGCACTATCAGCTCAAGATTTATTAACCTATTGTCAACAGATTGAACAAGATTTGGGACGTGAACGAAAAGAGAAGTGGGGACCTAGAACAATTGATATTGACATCTTATTTTTTGGACAAGAGGTCATCAATGAAGAGAACTTAGTTATTCCTCACCCTTATATTCAAGAACGAGCTTTTGTTTTACAACCCTTATCTGATATTGCACCTGATTTTGTCCATCCTGTTTTAAATCAATCCATCAAAGACTTGCTAGCAAAGGTTGATATTTCAGATTTGGTACAGTTAGTAATTGAATAAATATTGTTGACAATCATCGTCAAATAGCTAAAAATTTGATATAATGGAAGAGTTGAGAAAAAGCTCAACTCTTTTATTGTGTCTTGAAATAATTTTTAAAGTATAGATAAGTATGTGTAAAGAAAGATCTGATATGTTAGAAAAAATGAATATAGAGTTGGTTGGCATTGACATTCGTATCAATGAGCCTTTGAAAGATTATACCTACACACGAGTTGGTGGTCCAGCAGACTTTTTAGCCTTTCCTCAAAATGGCTATGAACTATCACGGATTGTTAAGTTTGCCAATCGTCATGGAATCCCCTGGATGGTTTTGGGAAATGCCAGCAATATTATTGTGAGAGATGGTGGTATTCGTGGATTTGTTATTATGTTTGATAAATTAAACACAACAACTGTCAATGGTTATGTGATTGAAGCAGATGCAGGTGCTAATTTGATAGAAACCACACGAATTGCTAAATTCCATAGTTTAACAGGCTTTGAGTTTGCTTGCGGTATACCAGGTAGTGTTGGTGGTGCTGTTTTCATGAATGCCGGCGCTTATGGTGGTGAAATCGCACATATCCTCTTATCTGCTAAGGTATTAACTAAGGATGGAGAAATCAAAACAATCAGTAATCGTGAGATGCGTTTTGGTTATCGCCGTTCAGCTATACAGGATACAGGTGAAGTGGTGATTTCTGCAAAATTTGGTCTCAAACCAGGTCATTATCTTCCGATTTCACAAGAGATGACTCGTTTGAATCATTTGAGGGAGCTAAAACAACCGTTGGAGTATCCAAGTTGTGGATCTGTCTTTAAGCGTCCGCCTGGCTACTTTGCTGGTCAGCTGATTATGGAAGCTGGCTTAAAAGGTTACCGTGTAGGTGGTGTAGAAGTGAGTACCAAACATGCTGGTTTTATGGTGAACGTTGACAATGGTTCTGCAACAGACTATGAAAATTTAATTGCAGATGTTATTGAAAAAGTCAAGGAGCATTCAGGTGTGACCTTAGAGCCAGAAGTTCGCATTATCGGTGAAAAATTAACATAATAGAAAAGTCATGGAGGTTTTATGAGAATTGACTAATCCAATCATTGCGTTTAAAAACGTATCAAAGGTATTTGAAGATAACGGTACAGTAGTCTTAAAAGACATCAATTTTGAGCTAGAAGAAGGGAAGTTTTATACCCTCCTTGGAGCATCGGGGTCAGGAAAATCGACTATTTTGAACATTATTGCGGGTTTATTAGATGCTAGCAGCGGGGATGTTTACCTAGATGGTAAGCGTATCAATGATATTCCTATCAATAAAAGAGATGTGCATACGGTTTTCCAAAGTTATGCACTTTTCCCTCATATGACGGTTTTTGAAAATGTAGCCTTTCCCTTAAAGTTAAAAAAGGTTGCCAAAAAAGAAATTGAAAACCGTGTTAAAGAAGCTCTAAAAATGGTTCGTCTAGATGGTTATGAAAAACGTGCCATTCAGAAATTATCTGGTGGTCAACGTCAACGTGTTGCCATTGCGCGAGCTATTATCAATCAACCACGTGTTGTTCTTTTGGACGAACCCTTATCTGCGCTTGATCTAAAATTGCGCACCGATATGCAATACGAGTTGCGTGAGTTGCAACAACGCTTGGGGATCACCTTTGTCTTTGTTACCCATGATCAAGAGGAAGCTCTTGCAATGAGTGATTGGATTTTTGTAATGAATGAAGGGGAAATTGTTCAGTCAGGAACTCCAGTTGACATTTATGATGAGCCTATCAATCATTTTGTGGCTACCTTTATCGGTGAGTCAAATATCTTGCCAGCAACAATGATAGAAGACTATCTGGTTGAGTTTAATGGTAAGCGGTTTGAAGCAGTCGATGGAGGAATGCGTCCGAATGAACCTGTTGAAGTTGTCATCCGCCCAGAAGATTTGCAAATTACCTTACCAGAGGAAGGAAAACTCCAAGTTAAAGTGGATACCCAACTTTTCCGTGGCGTGCATTATGAAATTATTGCTTATGATGAGCTGGGAAATGAATGGATGATTCACTCTACGCGTAAGGCGATCGAAGGTGAGGTCATTGGCCTTGATTTTACTCCAGAAGATATTCACATCATGCGTCTAAATGAGACAGAAGAAGAGTTTGATGCTCGAATCGAAGAGTATGTTGAAATGGAAGAGCATGAAGATGGCTTAATCAATGCCATTGAGGAGGAGAGAAATGAAGAAAACAGCTAACTTTTTTTCTCTTCCTTACTTTTTATGGATTTTCCTTTTTGTCCTCTCTCCTGTATTAATGATTGTTTATAACTCATTTTTTGATATTGAAGGTCATTTTACTCTAGGGAACTACCAGACATTCTTTGCTAATGGAACCTATTTAAAAATGAGTTTTAACTCAATTTTATATGCAGGTATCATTACTCTGGTTACCTTATTAATTTCCTATCCTACAGCCTTGGTGTTGACGCGACTTAAGCACAAACAATTATGGCTAATGTTGGTTATTTTACCAACGTGGGTTAACCTTTTGCTAAAAGCCTATGCTTTTATGGGGATTTTTGGTCAACATGGTGCGATTAACCATTTTTTAGGTTTTATGGGCTTAGGTCCTCAACAAATTTTATTCACAGATTTTTCTTTTATTTTTGTGGCAAGCTACATTGAAATACCATTTATGATTTTGCCGATTTTTAACGCACTGGATGATATTGACAAAAATGTTATTAATGCTAGTCGAGATTTAGGGGCAACAGAGTGGCAAACGTTTTCTAAGGTTATTTTTCCTTTATCTTTGAATGGTGTTCGTTCGGGTGTGCAATCCGTTTTTATCCCAAGTCTTAGTCTATTTATGTTGACACGTTTGATTGGCGGTAACCGAGTTATTACGCTTGGAACGGCTATTGAGCAACACTTTTTAACAACACAAAATTGGGGTATGGGATCAACCATCGGTGTTATTTTGATTCTAGCGATGCTGATGATTATGTGGGTAACAAAGGAGAGACGCCAATGAAAAAGTTCGAAAAAATTTATCTGGCATTGGTGTTTATCGTATTGTACGCTCCTATTGCCTACCTCATCTTTTACTCCTTTAATGCTGGAGGAGATATGAATGGTTTTACCAAGCCGACTCTTGAGCATTATCAAACGATGTTTGGTGACAGTCGTTTGATGTTGATTTTAGTGGAAACCTTTCTCTTAGCCTTTCTAAGCTCTTTGCTGGCGACGGTTATTGGAACTTTTGGGGCAATTTATCTGCATCAAACCAAGTTAAAAACACAGAATCGCTTGTTGTCACTTAACAACATTTTACTAGTTGCACCAGATGTTATGATTGGTGCGGCGTTTCTGATTTTATTTACTCAAATTGGATTTAAACTTGGGATGACATCAGTCTTGTTCAGTCACATTGCCTTTTCGATTCCAATTGTTGTTTTGATGGTCTTGCCTCGTTTAAAAGAGATGAATCAGGATATGGTTCATGCTGCTTATGACCTTGGAGCGACTCCTTATCAGATGTTAAAAGAAGTGATGTTGCCTTACTTGACCCCAGGAATTATTGCAGGGTATTTTATGGCTTTTACTTATTCGTTGGATGATTTTGCTGTCACCTTTTTTGTAACAGGAAATGGGTTTTCAACCTTATCGGTTGAAATATACTCACGAGCTAGACAAGGTATTTCTTTAGAAATCAATGCTATCTCTACCTTAGTTTTCTTCTTTAGTATTTTGCTTGTGATTGGATACTATTTTATTTCAAGAGAAAAAGAGGAGAAGATAGATGCGTAGATTATATTCTTTTTTAGCAGGGATTGTTGCCATTATTGTTTTATTATCGCTCACTTCTTCCTATATGAACTTGAAATCAGGTAACCAGTCAGATAGTAATAAATTGGTGATTTATAACTGGGGAGATTATATCGATCCAGAGCTTCTGACCAAATTTACTAAGGAAACAGGGATAAAAGTGGAGTATGAGACTTTTGATTCAAATGAAGCCATGTACACCAAAGTGAAGCAAGGTGGGACGACTTATGATATCGCTATCCCTAGTGATTATACTATTGATAAGATGATTAAGGAAAATCTCCTAGTTAAGCTCGATAAAAGTCAAATCAAGGGACTAGAAAATATTGATCCTTCTTTTTTAAATAAAAGTTTTGATCCGAATAACGACTACTCCATTCCTTACTTTTGGGGAACTGTTGGTATTGTTTATAATGATCAGATGGTTCAAACAGCGCCGAAACATTGGGAAGACCTTTGGCGCGAAGAGTATAGAGACAATATTATGCTAGTTGATGGTGCAAGGGAAGTTTTAGGATTTGGCGCCAATACCCTAGGTTATAGTTTAAACACTAAGAAAATGTCTGAACTAAAAGCTATTGAGCAAAAACTGAATAGCTTGACCCCTAATATCAAGGCAATCGTTGGCGATGAGATGAAGGGCTATCTCATCAATGAAGATGCCGCTATCGGGGTTACCTTCTCAGGCGAAGCCAGTGAGATGCTAGATGCCAATGAACACCTTCATTACGTCGTGCCAAGTGAAGGGTCTAACCTCTGGTTTGATAATATCGTGATTCCCAAAACAGTTAAGCATCAAAAAGAAGCTTATGCTTTCATAAACTTTATGCTAGAGCCAGAAAATGCGGCGCAAAATGCAGAATATATCGGCTATGCTACCCCTAATAAGCTAGCTAAAGATCTGTTGCCAAAAGAGGTAAAAAATGACCCAGCATTTTATCCTAGTCAAGATGTGATTGAACGTTTGGAAGTTTATGATAACTTAGGACAGAAATGGTTAGGCATTTATAACGATCTCTTTTTACAGTTTAAAATGTATAGAAAATAAATAAAAACCTCCTTAAGTGAATAATTATTCCAACAAGGAGGTTTTTAAAATCCCATATTTTCAGTTCTTAAGGGCAGAAGCTTGAAAAAAATCAATGAAAATAGTATAATGATGTATATTTTTTGCAAAAAGGAGCTTATGATGGGGTTAAAACCAAACCTAAAAAAAGTTAGTTTAGGACTATTGACAACTGCAACTGTTATGACCTTAGCGGCTTGCGGAAGTAGTCAGACAAGTGATGATAAGGCGCTTAACGTTGCTCTAACAGCTGAGGTCACTACTTTAGACATTTCAAAACAAACTGATACAATTGTTGGGACAATTTTGGGTAACACAGGTAGCAACTTGCTACGTGTTGACGATAAGGGTGAGCTTGTGCCTGACTTGGCAGAAAAACTAGATGTTTCAGAAGATGGTCTAACTTATACTGCAACACTTCGTGATGGTTTAAAATGGTCTGATGGATCAGATCTCACAGCAGAAGACTTTGTTTATTCTTGGCAACGTATCTTAGATCCTAAAACAGCATCGCAATCTGCTTATCTAGCTGTGGAATCTAATATCAAAAACGCCAAGGAAATCAATGAGGGGACCATCACAGATTTGAGTCAACTTGGAGTTAAAGCTGAAGGCAATAAAGTTATTTTTACCTTAACTGCCCCAACGCCTCAAATGAAGTATTTCCTCGCCTTTTCAAGTTTCTTGCCACAGAAAAAATCTTTTGTGGAAAAAGAAGGGGACAAGTACGGAACAACTTCTGAGCACCAACTTTATTCAGGTCCATATGTCTTTGAAGGGTGGAATGGTACCAATAATGAATTCAAGTTTGTCAAAAATAAAAACTATTGGAATGCTGATCGGGTTAAAACAGAAACCGTTAATTTGGAAGTGATTAAAAAACCTGAGACTGCTGTTCAAAAATATAAGCAAGGTCAGCTTGATTTTGCTAATATCTCTGCGACACCAAGTCTTTATAAAGCTAATGCCAAGGACGACAACCTTGTTGATGTGCCAGAGGCAACGTCAGCCTACCTTGAGTATAACCAAACAGGAACCAACAAGGCTTTAGCTAATAAAAAAATTCGTCAAGCTTTGAACTTAGCAACTAATCGTGAAACTTTTGTAGAAACAGTTGTTCCAACTGGCTCTCGTCCAGCAACAGGTTTGGCACCTTATGGTTTGGCAACTGTTGGTGGAAAAGATTTGTCAGAACTGGTTGCTCCAGGCTATACTTATGACTTAGCAGAAGCTAAAAAATTGTTTGAAGAAGGATTGAAAGAAATTGGTGAGTCAAAGGTTAGCTTGACCATTACAGCAGATTCAGATTCTGCTACTGCAAAATCAGCCTTGACTTATCTGCAAGGAGCATGGGAAAAAGCCTTTTCAGGATTAACGATTGAAACAAAATTTGTCCCTCTCAAGCAACGTTTAGAAGATGCTAGCAAACAAAACTTTGATATTATCTTCTCTCTTTGGATGGGAGACTACCCTGAGGGGTCAACTTTCTATGGTATTTTTGCTAAAGGAGCTTACTACAATAGCGGTCAATTTGATAATGTCGCTTACAACCAAGCTTATCAGGAAGCCATTACGACAAATGCTTTAAATCCTGAAAAAGCCGTCGAAAACTATAAGGCAGCTGAAAAAGCCTTGATGGATGAAGCTAACTTTAATCCTCTGTTCTTCCGAGGATCAAAAGCCCTACAAAATCCTGACTTGACAGGCGTTGTCCGTCATACTACTGGTTTGCCTTTAGATTTAACCTATGCTTATAAAAAATAAATCTATCAATAAAAAGATGGCAATTTAAGCTTTTTAAATCATTCTAAGTTTAGAGACTGGATTTTTCCAGTCTTTTTAAGATGAAAGTGGTTATTTCCTATTTTTAGTCTATTATTTTTTCCAAAAAATTTTTATAATAGAAGTAAGAAAGGGCGGAAACAGGATGGAAATTCTTAAAGTTTATAACAATAACATTGTGCAAGATAGTGATGAGACTGGAAAAGAGTTGATTGTCATGGGAAAAGGGCTAGGTTTTCAAAAGAAAGTAGGCCAAGAGATTGATCATGAACAGATTGAAAAGCGTTTTGTTCTAGAAAAAGATGCCTCACAGGGTCAGCTTGATTTAGCCAGTTTAGCGCTATCGGCAGATGAGATGGAATTGATTCAGAGCTTAATTACCCGTGCAGAAGAAGTACTAAATGAAAAATTTGATTTGTCTCTTTATATTGCTTTAGGTGATCACCTTCACTATGCTTTGACGCGTTTGAGAGAAGGACTAGTGCTTCAAAATCCCTTGACTTGGGAAGTAAGAAAATTTTATCTGAAAGAATATCAATTGGGGCTTGAAGCTTTAGATTTAATAAAGGCCAAATTTCAACTGGATGTTCCTGAAGATGAGGCGGCGTCAATTGCTCTACATTTTGTGAATGCCCAAAAAAAACGTAGATCAATTTTCTAGTCATAAAGGACTGACAAAATTAGTCCAACAATTATTGGATATTGTTCGCTTGTATTATGGACAAATCGCTGATGAAAACTCAGTGTCTTATCATCGTTTTGTAACACATGTAAACTATTTTGCTCAAAGGGTTTTGTCCAACATGGAAGAAGGTCAAAATGATGAGTTTTTGTACGAACAGGTGCAACATAATTATCCAGAAGCATTTGCGTGTAGTCAGCGAATAAGGATTTTTGTTGAGCAAGCTTATGATTTTACGATGAGTAAAGATGAACAGGTGTATCTGACCATTCACCTACAACGTTTAGAAAAAAAGTAAATTTTTAAAAAGAAAACGCTTACAATTTTTCTAGATTCTGTTATAATAAATAGCGTAGTAAAGGATTGTTACTGGTAGGCAGGCAAAACCTAAATATATACGAAACATTATCTCTTTTTGTCATGTGAAAGAGAGACGTTTGGTATATATTTAGGTTTTTCTGTTTTTCCAGAAAAGAAAGGAGCCAGATATGGCAAAGGATTATTCAGAACTTGCAAAAGATATTGTCGCTCACGTGGGGGGCAAAGAAAATGTTGTTGATTTACGGCATTGTGTGACACGCTTGCGTTTTCGTCTAAAAGATGAGGCTAAGGCAGACACGGACTACCTTAAACAAAGAGAAGGTGTGGTAACAGTTGTTAAGGCTGGCGGACAATACCAAGTGGTGATTGGTAACCACGTCCCAGATGTTTATGCGGCAGTCCTAGCGCAAGGTGTATCAGGAGTTGGTGAGGTTGATGCTGTTGATAATCAAGTAGAAAAAGGGAATCTTTTTGACCGCTTTGTTGACTTAGTCTCTGGTATCTTCCAACCCTTCTTAGGACCTTTGGCTGCTGCTGGTATTATCAAGGGAATTGTTGCTATTATGGGTGCTCAAGGATTGAGTGCTGATAACAGCGCGCTTTATGTGATTTTAAATGCAGCAGGAGATGGTTTTTTCCAATATCTACCTTTGATGATTTCGCTCACTGCGGCACGTAAATTCAAGCTCAATGAATTTACAGCCCTTGCCATTGGTGCAGCTTTAGTTTATCCGACCTTATCAAGTTCAGTTGATGTCTTGAGTAAAGCTAACCTAAATCATGTTTTTGGTATTCCATTTACGCTTCCGACAGGTGGCTATCTCTCTACTGTAATGCCCGCTATCTTGGTGATTTGGGTGGCTTCTCATATTGAAAAAGCGGTTCGTAAAGTAACACCAGATGTTGTCAAACTTTTTGTTGTTCCATTTGTAACCTTGTTGATTTCAGTTCCTTTAACCTTCTTGGTGGTTGGTCCAGTTGCTAACTTGGCCTCTGATGGTCTTAGTAGTTTCTTCCAAGCTATTATGAACTTTAGTCCGATTTTATATGGTTTAGTTCTAGGTGCTATGTGGCAAGTTATGGTTATGTTTGGTTTACACTGGGCTATTGTTCCACTTGCTATCTTAGATACAGCAACTAAGGGACAATCTTCTATCTTAGTACCTGCACTTTTACCGAACTTTACACAAACAGGGGTTCTTTTAGCTATTATGCTTAAGACAAAAGAACAAAAAGTAAAATCAGTTGCCATGCCTGCTTTTATCTCCTCTATTTTTGGGGTAACAGAGCCTGCAATTTATGGGGTAACTTTACCAATGCGCACACCATTTATTATTAGTTGTGCAGTCAGCGGGCTAATTGGGGCTTATATGATGTTTGCAAATGTTATTGGTTATTCTGTTGGAGCAATGGGGGTTTTCTTATACCCGTCATTAGTTAACTCTAAAACAGGGGATATGTCTGGTATGTATGCCGCTATTATAGCTTCTATTGCTGCAGTTGTGATTGCTTTTCTGATTCAATACTTTGTTCCTGTTCCAACACTTTATGGAAATCCAGACACTAAACAAGAAGAACCAGTTATTCCAAAAGCAAAAGAACTACAATCTAACATTTTAGCTAGTCCTATGATTGGTAAAGTGGTGAAACTTGCTGATGTGCCAGATGAAGTATTTGCTTCAGGTGCCATGGGAGCAGGTATTACGATTGACCCAACAGATGGTATAGTAGTAGCGCCAGCCAACGCAGAAGTTACTCTTCTTTTCCCAACCAAACATGCTATCGGCTTAAAAACAGAAGATGGTCTAGAATTGCTGATTCATGTCGGTATGGATACCGTCTCACTTGCAGGTAAAGGTTTCAAATCATTTGTTGAGGTAGGGGATACTGTTCAAGCAGGTCAAAAACTTCTTGAATTTGATGTTAATACCATCAAAGAAGCAGGACTTCCTGTTATTGCACCAATTGTCATCACTAATTCAGCTGACTTTGAAGATGTCTTGACGACCCAAGAAAGCCGTATCGATGTTGGAGATTATCTTTTGACGGTTGTAAAATAAATACAAACAAAAAACCTACTGTATTTAGCTTTTGAAGCTAGTTTAGTAGGTTTTTTGTTTTTTAATTGTATAGAAAGCATACTTTTGATAGTAAGGTTTATGTTAATAGCTTACATCATATTCATTAACTAATAAAGCTGGGAGAGTTTTTGTTGCCCCAAAGACAGTTTCGTAACTAGTCAGTCCCATGTTAAATCCGTAGAGAGTGACTGTATCATCCTCAGCTATAACATCATTATAAGTTGAAGAGTAAATTTGGGCTAAAATAATTTGATCATAATTTCCATTAATAGCTACTCGTAAAATATGGTCTCCGTCACTTTCAGTATTTTGAACAACGGTTCCTGTCAATTGAATTTTTTCGGAAATTTTTACATCGTCATGATTCCAAGTGTTAAAATCTACAGTTTGATAACTGTTTGGATCAAAAGGTTGAGAACTACTTGTTGATGTTGAAGATGAGGAAGATGAACTAGAGCTACTTGAAGAATATGAACTGCTTGAAGAGCTGCTTTCTTCGTATGTAGTGTCCTCATCAGAGTAATCTTTAGTTTCTTCGCTAGATAAATATGTTGTTTCGCTAGTGGTTTCTGTTTCAGTATCTAGATTTGTATCATTCAATCCAATGAGCATCACGAAAAGTAGAGTTATCATTGCACCAACACTAGACCATATTTTCTTTTTATTTCTAGGTTTTTGAACTAGAAAAACAATGAATAAAGTGGTTGCAACGATAACACCAATAAAACCTAATCAAAAAATATATTCCATACCAAATCTCCTAACATTATATACTTCAATCATTAATCTCTTATTTCAAGAAATCCGTTATAACATTTTTATCACCTCCTAAACTATTTACTTTTAATTATTTCTATCTATGAGCTTCGAACTACTTGTATTACAGTAAAAACTCTTACAGTAGGTTTTGGTTTGCTCAAATTTTATATTTGTAGTTTATGTTCAAGTGCTTGTGTCAAAACTTCTGAGTAGTTGATTTTTTCACGGTCTGCAAGACGGACGAGCCATTCTGGAACGGTAACATTTTTGCGGACAGTTTTGCTGTTTTTTAAAAAGGGAGTGGGGTCAACTTGGATAAGAGTAGCAAACCCATCAAGAACCTTTAACTTTTCTATATCGGTAGGATTTGGTAAGGGGATATCCTCGTCGATATAAGAAGCCAAAATCCCTTCTAACATTTCATGGGCGTTTTTCATAGCTTCTTCGAGTGTATCACCTTCAGTACCACCACCAAACTCTGGAAACTCAACCCAGTAACCATCAAGCTCTTTGTGAAAAATAGCGGGATATGATTTTAACATATGTACCTCCAAATAATAAAAAAGGAAAGATTTAGAACTAGCATAGCCCTAAATCCTTAAGGAGTTTCTTCTCTAGTCCATTTGCTAAATCCTTGTTTCCATGGATTGGAATAGTGACTATCTTAGAAATACCATCCTTTCTGAAATGGTGATGACTTCCTTTAACGCGGATTTCATACCATCCATTTTCCTTGGCAAGTTTTGCCAATTCTTTCCCTGTAAGTGGCATAGTATACCTAACCTCCTTACGATTTCTATTATACACATTATGCGTATTTATGTCAAAAAGAAGTTTATCGATGAAAAAAACTTATCAATATGTTTTCTACTTTTTTCATAAAATATATTGACAAGTGTAAAAAGTTATACTAAAATATTATTTGTTGTGATTGGGGTATAGCCAAGCGGTAAGGCAAGGGACTTTGACTCCCTCATGCGTTGGTTCGAATCCAGCTACCCCAGTAAGATAAAAAGACGTTAGGTGTTCCTAGCGTCTTTATTTTTTGTTTTTAAATTGTTTTCGATATTGGCTTGGTGTCAAGAAATAGTAGGCTTTAAATTGGCGATTAAAATTTGAAAGATTATTAAAGCCAACTTCAGTTGCAATTTCTAAAATGGGTTTGATAGAGTTGAGTAAAAGATCACTAGCTTCTTTTAAGCGAACTTGGATAATAAAATCTGTACAAGAGGTGCCAGTGTGTTGTTTAAAGACGGTCATAAAATGGGTCTTGCTATACCCCATATAATTGGCTAAAAAGTCAATGCTAAGATTCTCCCTATAATGATGGTGAATGTAGTCAATTAAATCACGGATTTTTTCATTTTTCCGATAGAGATCATCAGAAGTTTTTTTGACAATATAATGATGGCGATAAAGAAGATATAGTAGTTCATTTAGCTTAGCTTTTAGTGGCAATTCAAAGTAAGGGGGTTCGGTTTTTACCAGTTCAAATATGTCAAATAGCACAGCTTTGATCTGATCGTATCCCTCTTGGCCTTTGGATAGACGTGGGACAAACTTAAAGGTGCTATTTTGAAGAGGTTGAAGGTAAAGTAAACTTGTCTTATCTAAAATGGAATACCCTATCATATCTAAGTGGAAAAGAAAAGAGTCTGTTTGGTGATGTTTATCCTCAATGGGATGAATGGAATGTGGAGCATTAGGTCTGATGAAAATGATATCCCCTTCCTGACTATCAAAATAATCATAGTCAATATGATACCTAGCGCTCCCTGTGTGAACATAATTGATTTCTAGCTCATTATGCCAATGAAATAGTACATCTGGTCGCCCATTTTCCACTTTTGTATGGTAAAAGGTATATGGTAATAGAGGATTAGGGTAGCTAATTTTATGTTGGAATTGCTCATCAGATAAAAAATCTTTCATAGAAACCTCGTCTATCATAGGATAGTATTATTATAACATAGAATTATAGGGGGGGAATCTTTCCTCCCTTCTATGTCAAGAGAATACAGGATTATTATTTAATTTGATGAATGATTATTAGCTTGCTTACACTTAGACAAATGGTCAGTATAATGTGCTTTGATATGCTCCTCGCCTAATATTTCAAATACCTGAATGGCTTGCTTCATTTTTTCGGTACCATTAGATGGATCTTTTTTGAACTCAAAATACCCCAATGCATATAAAAAGACAGTTTGTTCATAATAGTTTAGTTCATTATCTAGTAATTTTTTTATTTCTCTAATAAGAAAGGTACAATGATGAAACTCACCTTGATCAATACTGACAATTAAACAATTAATTGCTAATTGAGTGACAAGTTTTTTATTTGTTTTATTTAATGATGAGTAGATATAATTTTTCAACATTTCTTTAGTGAGCAAAAAACAAGAAGTATATGGAATTGTTCTGATGCAATTGGCTAATAAAATGATTTCGTAATAGCCCCATTTTTCAACCTTAAAGAGGTAGTCCGTTAACTGAAGTATCTCTTCGTCTGATGGGGTGATATGACAATCTAGAGTATGTAGGATGGACTTCACCATTGTTTTCTCATATTGATTTAAATCATAAGGAGAAGAGTCAGAAAGTACAGATATGATATTATTGATATTTTGCGACGAGTACTGTTTACGAATATATTGTACTAAACTAGCAAATGTTGTACTTTTGGTATGATCGTTGTTATATAAAGTAAGAAACTCCTCTAAGGTAATATGTAACTTATCTAAAATATTGATTAGTCGAATACAAGATATTTCTGATTCTCCACGTTCAAATCGAGAGATTTGTGATTTAGAGAGATTTTCATCCTCTAAAGAGGATAAGCTGACCCGCTTTCCTTGACGCACTTTTCTAAGCGTATTCCCAAGCTTTGATTTCATATTTTCCCACTTTCCCAACGAAATATAGCAATATTTTTATTTATTATACAATAAATAAAAATAAAAGGAGACATAATATGAAAAATTATCAAAACTTATCCCAGTCATGTTGTTGATTATGGATATTATCATTATTTCCGGAGGATAATATATTAAGGAGTAGCTGAGGTATGATTAGTTATCAAGAACTTATTGAAGGATATTTATTAACTCACCCAATTGAAGTGGATGATTTGGCACAAATTTTGAGTCAACTTAAAATCGAAAGTAATGAAAAGATGATTGATAGGAAGAATTTTGTAGGGCATTTTACGGCATCGGCATTTGTTTTATCTAGGAAAAGTAAAAAAATTCTGATGTTGCATCATCGGATTCTTAGGAAATATTTACAACCTGGGGGTCATATTGAAAAGACAGATACTAGTCCGCTTCAAGCAGCACAGAGAGAGCTACTGGAAGAAACAGGAATTGATGCAAATTATCTTTTTTATCAATGTGATGAGGAACTGAATGAATTGATTCCTTTTAATATTTCTATCCATAAAATACCCGAAAATGTATCTAAGAATGAAAGAAGTCATTATCACTATGATTTGCAATATTTATTTTTTTCAGAAGATGACATCCCAGTTACCTTAGATGAACTTGAATCTAGCTCTTTTGAATGGGTTGAATGGGAGAGTTTTAAAGATATGCAGGGCTATAAAAACATTGCTAAAAAGATTGAGAACCTTTAGTCGCTAAAACGTCATTCTTAGGAAACTTTTCTGGCTAAAGTAGTGTCGAAATCTAGCTTTGAAGATTTATCTTGCGTTTCTGTGCAACATACCCTACCTAGATGAAGTTTTAGATGTTATTAATATTAAGTATATGAAGTATAAAACGTATGAGCAATTACTGAAAAAATCAAACACTGAAGGTGTTGACAAATTGGTAGTTGATCTAACTTAGAGAGGAAAAATTCTATGGATTGTTGTGTTTTTTGTGATATTGTCTTACGAAAAAAATCTGGAAGAATAATTTTTGAAAATGATACAACAATGGCTTTTTTGCCAAATGAACCAGATGTGAGTGCACATATATTAGTTATTACAAAGGATCACTTTGTTAATTTAAATGATGTTAGTGTTGAAAAATATATTGAACTTCAAAAAACATTACTTATGATAAATGATCATTTAATAAAAAATTGTGGTTATACTGGAGTCAATATTTTAATGGCTAGTGGAAAAAGTGCGGGGCAATCTATTGAACATATTCACTATCATCTTATTCCAAGAAATGTTGATGATGGTATTAATGCATGGCCAGTTTTATCTAATAAGAAGCATGAAACCTCTGAGGAGATTTTTCAGAAGCTAAAAATTACATTTTGATAGGTTTTAAAAAATAGACATGTAGTATAGATTCTACGAACTTACATATTATAAATCAAAAAATGCCTAAAAAGTTTATTAAAACTACATTGACCATAATATTATATGGGATAAAAATATATTCTTTTAGAGGAGTCCTAGTGAAAATAAATGAGAAAAAATATAATACATTTAGTTAGTAGTAAAGGAATATCACTTATTGGAGATATCGTGTTTGATTTTGCTAATAATACCTTTCTTGCTGGTCTTAATCCAACATCTTTATCTATGGTCGCAATCTATCAATCATTAGAAAGCGTAATAGGTGTCCTGTTTAATTTGTTCGGTGGGGTAATTGCAGATAGTTTTAGGCGGAAAAAAATTATCATTTCTTCAAATATTTTATGCGGAGTCGCTTGTATAGTTCTTTCGTTCATATCCCAAGAACGATGGCTGGTTTATGCAATTGTCATCACCAATGTTATTTTGGCTTTTATGAGTGCTTTTTCTGGTCCATCTTATAAAGCATTTACGAAAGAAATTGTAAAAAAGGATAGTATCTCCCAACTTAATTCATTGCTAGAAACAACGAGTACTGTAATCAAAGTAACCATTCCTATAGTGGCAATTTTCTTATATAAGCTACTTGGGATACATGGTGTGTTACTATTAGATGGATTTTCATTTCTAATTGCAGCATTATTGATTTTCTTTATTGTACCCATTAATGAAGAAGTAGTTACAAAGGAGAAAATGACAATAAGTGGGATCTTTGATGACTTAAAAATAGGGTTCAAGTATGTTTATAGCCATAAGCCAATCTTTATTATTATTGTTCTTTCTGCACTTGTAAATTTTTTCCTAGCAGGCTATAATTTATTGTTACCCTATAGTAGTCAAATGTTTGGAGAAATTTCAGCTGGACTTTATGGAACATTTCTAACAGCAGAGGCGATTGGTGGATTTATCGGAGCAATGTTAAGTGGTATTGTCAATAAATCATTATCAAGTAAACGTTTAATAATCCTATTGGCATGTTCAGGTATGATGTTAATGCTATCTACTCCGCTCTATTCTATATTCCACAATGTTATCGCTCTAGCATTGTCCCCAGCACTGTTTAGCTTATTTCTATCTATTTTTAATATCCAATTTTTCTCTATTGTTCAAAGAGATGTAGATAATGAGTTTCTTGGTAGAGTCTTTGGAATTATCTTTACGGTAGCGATACTTTTTATGCCAATTGGGACTGGATTTTTCTCAGTTACTCTAGATCCAAACAATACCTTTAATCTTTTGATTATTGGAGTATCTATCACTTTGTTATCACTAATTTTTGGAACTCTATTTAAGAGATATCATATGAGTTGATAGTTTTTACAAAGTAATACTAAGTATATGGTCTCGAAAGAAATTAAAAGCGCTTCGTTAATAATCTGTCCTGTACAAATTATTGACGAAGTGCTTTTTGACGAAGTTCTGAGAAATACCGTACCGCAGCTGGTGTATAGAAGAAATAGCTGTTGAGATCTTCGAGGTTGATTTAAGGAATCTGAACACAGGATATTATTTAACTCTCTTATTTGACTATTGGTTTTTTCTTCTAAATTCAAAAGATTATCTTTCATACTTCGTTTCAAGTCAGAATCTGCTTCTGACTTTTCTTTTAGGATTCGTTGGATAGTATCATAATAACATAGAATAAAGTAAGAAAGCGATTTAAAATCGTTATATACTATAGTTATCAGTAGTGAGAAAGGAGGTCTTATGGAGATAAAAGTGATTGCGAGTGATTTGGATGGCACTTTGTTGGATCAATATGGTCAATATGATAAAGATCGATTTGAGCGTATCCTGACTCAGTTAGAGCAAAAGGGGATTCATTTTGTTGTGGCGACAGGAAATAAAATAGAGCGTGTCAACCTTATTTTTCAGGAACTTAGTCCTCGTTTGTCTTATGTTGCTGAAAATGGAGGATACGTCCAAACAAGCTCTAAAATTTTACGGCAGAGTCAAATTACTCAAGATGATGCGTTGGCATTTATTGACTATTTTAAAGAAAGCTTAGTTGATTACCGTGTGGTGCTTTCAACTGCTCATCGCTCCTATGTATTGGACAGTGTTATTTTTTCAAAAGAACATGAGATGATTGAAGAAGAACAGTGGAACGCTTTTTTAGCTCATTTAGAGTTTGTGCCAAACTTTGAAGGGGTGGATTTTAATCATTTAACAAAAATCAATATGTTGGTTGAAAAAGATACCCATCAAGTCATAGAAAGGTTTAATAAAAACTTTAAGGGCAATCTTAGAGCGGTAACGAGCGGTTATGGAGCGATTGATATTTTACCTAGAGAGGTCGATAAAGCAAGTGGCTTAGAGCTTTTACTGAAGCAGTGGCAACTAAGCCCTCATCAAGTGATGGCTTTTGGTGACGGAGAAAATGATCGAGAGTTATTAGCTATGACACCGCATTCGTATGCCATGGCTAATGCTCCTGAAAGTGTGAAAAAAGTTGCCTTGCATCGTGCCCCTCATCATACTGAGGATGGAGTGCTGCAGGTGATTGAAGAATTTTTGAAAGATAAAGGAGAATAATATGGCAAATCAATTTCCAAAAGATTTTTTATGGGGTGGCGCGACAGCTGCTAATCAATTTGAAGGAGCTTATAACTTGGACGGTAAGGGCTTGTCCGTTCAGGATGTGACCCCAAGAGGTGGTGTTCCAGCCAAAGTTGGCGATCTTAATCCGCTGATTACAGAAGTTCCAACACCTGATAATTTAAAATTAGAGGGGATCGATTTTTACCATCGCTATAAAGAAGACATTGCCTTATTTGCAGAAATGGGATTTAAGGTTTTTCGTTTATCTATTGCTTGGTCACGTATTTTCCCAAATGGAGATGAGACAGAACCCAATGAAGCTGGATTAGCTTTTTATGATAAGGTGTTTGATGAGTTGGCTAAATACGATATTGAACCTTTAGTCACCCTATCACACTATGAAACCCCTCTGCATTTAGCAAGAAAGTATAATGGTTGGGCTAGTCGTGACTTAATTGATTTTTACGCGAGATATGTGACAACAGTCTTTGAGCGCTATAAAGATAAGGTAACCTACTGGTTGACCTTTAACGAGGTAAACTCTGTCTTACACGCGCCATTTATGTCAGGTGGTATTGCGACACCGATGGAGGACTTATCCAAACAAGACCTTTATCAAGCGGTGCATCATGAGTTGGTGGCATCGAGCTTAGCAACAAAAATTGGACATGAGATTAACCCTAACTTTAAGATTGGTTGTATGGTGATTGCTATGCCAGCCTATGCCATGACAGCGAATCCGTTGGATCAATTGGCTGTTCGTGACTTCAATAATCAAAACTATCTCTTTAGCGATATTCATGCTAGAGGAAAATATCCAAATTATATTAAACGTTACTTCAAGGAAAATCAGATTGAAATCCAGTTTGCTCCAGGGGATGAGGCTTTACTAGAAGAACACACGGTTGATTTTATTTCCTTTAGTTACTACATGAGTGTGGCGGTAGCGCATAACCCAGAAGATTATGAAACAGGTAGAGGTAATATTTTAGGAGGTGTTTCAAACCCTTATCTTGATAGTTCTGAATGGGGTTGGCAGATTGATCCTGTCGGCTTGCGTTTGGTGCTCAATGACTTTTATGACCGTTATCAATTGCCTCTTTTCATCGTTGAAAATGGTTTGGGTGCTAAAGATGTTTTAGTGGATGGCCCTAATGGACCAACGGTTGAGGATGACTACCGTATTGATTACCTTGAGAAACACCTCAAACAAGTCGCAGAAGCTATCGAAGATGGCGTCGAATTGTGGGGCTACACAACTTGGGGACCGATTGATCTCGTCTCAGCAAGCACGGCAGAACTCAGTAAGCGGTATGGATTTATCTATGTTGATCGACACGATGATGGCACAGGAACCCTTGCGCGTTATAAAAAGAAATCATTTGCTTGGTATAAAGAAGTCATTGAAAGTAATGGTGCAAGTTTATACAGCTAGTTTATGAAATGTTAATCTCACCAATTTGGTGGGATTTTTTTATCGTGGCGTAGCTGTTTTCTGACATTTTTTTAAAGAGGTGGTACACTAAACATATCAGAATCAAAGGAGAAAAACATGAAAACTTACGATATGATTGTCATTGGTTTTGGTAAGGCAGGAAAAACCTTAGCGGCCAAGATGGCTATGCAAGGTAAAACAGTTGCTATGGTGGAGCAGAGTCCTCAGATGTATGGAGGTACTTGTATCAATATCGGCTGCATCCCAACCAAGACCTTACTGAGGGCAGCAGAAAAGGGGCTAGAGTTTGCCAGTGTTATGGCAGAAAAAGATGCAGTGACCAGTCGTCTGCGTGCTAAGAATTTTGCTATGTTGGATCAAAAAGATACGGTTCATGTCTATACGGCAAAAGCAAGATTCGTCCAAAATAAAGTTATTGAGCTCCTGTCCGACCAAGACCAAGAGCAGATTACAGCGGAGACTATTATTATCAATACTGGCGCAGTTTCAAACCGCCTTCCCATACCAGGCTTAGCAGAAAGTCAAGGCGTTTATGATTCGACAGGTATTCAAGAGTTAGCGCAACAACCAGAGCGCTTGGGGATTATCGGTGGTGGAAATATCGGTTTAGAGTTTGCGACTCTGTATGCTGAGCTTGGGAGCCAAGTAACTGTTTTTGATCCGCAATCTCGCTTGTTTGCAAGAGAGGAGCTGATGGTTTCAGACTTAGCTAAGACCTACATGGAAGAGCAAGGGATTCACTTTGAGTTGTCTTCAACTATCTATCAGGTGGCAAATAAGGCTGACACAGTTGTGATAACGAGTGACAAAGGAGAGTTTGTCTTTGATGCTGTGCTTTATGCCACAGGACGCCGACCAAATACTCAAGAACTGAATCTTGAAGTGACTGATATTAAGCTCACGGATCGCGGGGCTATTGAGGTTGATGAGTTTTGTCAAACCAGTGTGCCTGGTGTCTTTGCAGTAGGAGATGTTAATGGAGGTCCTCAGTTTACCTATGTTTCTTTAGATGATTACCGTATTGTTTATGGCTATTTAACGGGAGACCTATCTTATTCGCTACAAAATCGTCATCATGTTCCGACAACTACCTTTGTCAATCCTCCATTGGCGCGTGTTGGTCTAGATGAGGCGACTGCTAAAGCAGAAGGATTGAGCTACAAAGCTAATACCTTGATGGTGGCTAATATGCCCCGTGCGCATGTTAACGGTGATTTACGTGGTTTCTTTAAAGTCGTGGTTAACCCAGAGACAGAAGAAATCTTAGGAGCAACCTTATATGGTGCAGAGGCAGGAGAATTGATTAACCTCATTACTATGGCGATGGATAATAAAATTCCTTACACTCACTTCCAAAAACAAATCTTCACTCATCCTACCATGGCAGAAAATTTTAACGATTTATTTAATGTTTAAGGAGACATCACGCTATGAGCTCTGCTTTTTTAAAAATGCTAGAAAAATACCAGGGAGAAAAATTGGTTCAATTTGCTAGTGAGCCAGCTAAAACTGATCCTTGTTTGCTGTTTTTGGGTGATTCAATTATGGATCTGTTTAAGACGGAGCAACTAAGAACTCAGCTGACACTTGTCAATCGAGGCATTAGCGGGATTGATACTAGCTTTTTGTTAGACCACTTTGATGAGATAACCAAAGGCATTCAGCCTGAAAAGATTTTCCTTTTGATTGGGACCAATGATCTTGGACAAGGAGAGGATCCTTTGAGTATCTATTGCCGTATTGATGAGCTTTGTCACAGACTGTCAGAAACCTTCCCAAAAGCACGGCTCTATCTCCAGTCTGTTTATCCTACACATGACAGTAGAGAGTTTTTTGAAACGGTGGGCTCTCGAACAAATGACCGCATTGAACAACTAAATCAGTTGTTACAGGGAACTAGAGGGGTGACCTACTTAGATGTTCATGATAAGCTTATTGATTTAACAGGTCAGCTTGACAAAGGCTACACTACAGATGGTTTACATCTTAGCCCTTTAGGTTATGATCAAGTAGCAGAGGTTCTCGAAACACTTCTTTAGTATAAAAGGCTGGATGTACTATCTAGCCTTTTGTTTGTAGTTTTCCGAAAAATAACTGAAACACTCTTGAAAATTATCTGAAAATTTTGTATAATGTAACTATTATTTTCAAAGGAGTGTTTTATGTCACAAACTGATTCAAAATGGCGAAATAGATTAAAAGCCATGGGACCTGGTATTCTGATGGCGTCAGCAGCTGTCGGAGGTTCTCATATTGTTTCTTCAGCTCAAGCAGGTGCCTTATATGGCTGGTCTTTGCTTGGTTTGGTTATCCTAGCCAATGTCTTTAAGTACCCGTTCTTCCGTTTTGGTGCGGAATATACAGCTGACACTGGTAAGACCTTGGTTGAAGGGTATGCTGAAAAAGGCAAGCTTTACCTTTGGGTCTTCTTTATCTTAAATGTTTTCTCAGCTATGGTAAACACAGCTGGCGTGGCTATTTTATGTTCAGCTATTATTGCCAGTGCCTTTCCAATGATTGGTCTAAGCATTACCCAGTGGTCATTGATTTTACTAGCGATTATTTGGGCAATGCTCTTGTTTGGAGGCTATAAGCTCTTAGATGGCATGGCTAAGTGGATTATGTCAGCTCTAACAATTGCAACGGTGGTTGCTGTTATTGTTGCAGTTATCGAGCATCCTGAGGTTGGTGCTGACTTTGTTGAAAAGACTCCTTGGCAAATGGCAGCCCTACCTTTTATCGTTTCTTTACTAGGTTGGATGCCAGCTCCGATTGAAATTTCAGCTATCAACTCACTCTGGTCAGCTGAGAAAAAGAAATCGGTCGATTTTAGTACTGAGGATGCCCTCTTTGACTTTAACGTTGGTTTTATCGGGACTGCGATTCTGGCTGTTTTCTTTGTGGCTCTTGGGGCGCTTATCCAGTATCCAACAGGTAAACCTGTTGAGGGTGCATCTGCAGCTTATATCTCACAATTTGTAGGCATGTATGCTTCAGTACTTGGAGAGTGGTCACGTTACTTGATTACTTTTATCGCCTTCTTGTGTATCTTTGGAACAGTAATTACAGTTGTTGATGGGTATTCCCGTGTTAACCAAGCCTCGCTTGATTTGTTGTTGAACCAAAAAGAAACTCAGGCTAAGTCTTTAAATATTTGGATGACAGTCACTGCTATTGTTGGGTTGATTATTATCTTCTTCTTTGCAGGACAAGTGGCTACTATGTTACGTTTTGCCATGATTGGGTCATTCTTGACGACACCATTCTTTGCCCTGTTAAACTACGTCTTGGTAACTGGCGAAAATAAAAATCTTCCGACTTGGCTAAAAGCACTAGCGATTGCAGGTTTGATCTTCTTGTTTGGCTTTGCCTTGTTCTTTATCTACGCTCTGGCGATTGGCCAAGTTTAATGTTACTGACAGCATCTGAGGATGCTGTTTTTTCTTACAAGATTGTAAGGTTTGAGAACGATGTTGTAAGTTTTTGATTAAGTAAAAATTGATATAATGAATTCATCGGTTAAGGAGTAATAAAGAAATGGAGATTTGAAATGATGTTGCTAAAAATCAATCATTTAGAAAAAGTTTACCGCACGCGCTTTTCAAAAGAGGAAACTCGTGCTTTGCAAGATGTGGATTTTAAGGTAGAAGAGGGTGAGTTTATCGCCATCATGGGTGAAAGTGGTTCAGGTAAGACGACTTTGCTCAATATTCTAGCAACCTTGGACAAGCCAACTCGTGGCTCTGTTCTTTTGAACAATCAAGATATTACCAAAATCAAGGAGAGCGAGCTGGCCGATTTCCGTTTGCGTAACCTGGGCTTTGTCTTCCAAGATTTTAATCTCTTGGACACTCTGTCTATCCAAGACAATATCTTTTTACCTCTGGTATTGGCACGTACCAGCCATGAGGAAATGGAAAAACGTTTGAAAGTCTTGGCGCCAAAACTACGTATTCAAGATTTGCTGAAAAAACGTCCCTTTGAACTTTCTGGTGGACAGAAGCAGCGCGTGGCCATTGCCCGTAGTTTGATTACCCAGCCACAGATTGTCCTAGCGGATGAGCCGACGGCTGCCCTAGATTACCGCAATTCGGAAGACTTGCTGAATTTGTTTGAAGACATTAACCTAGACGGACAAACCATTCTCATGGTGACCCACTCAGCCAACGCAGCCAGCCATGCCAAACGTGTTCTCTTTATCAAGGATGGTCGGATTTTCCACCAATTGTACAAGGCAGGTAAGAGCAATCAAGACTTTGCCAAGGAAATTTCGCTCAATATGTCTGCACTTTTAGGGGGTGAGTAGATGTTTTACCTCAAACTTGCTGGGCAAAATATCCGAAAATCCATGGGTGTTTTTGCTCCATTCGTTTTAGCCAGTCTTGTGCTATTTACTCTGATTTGTTCCATGTTCTTACTCATGCTAAGTCCAGTTATGGAGACCATGGGCTCTGGTGCCGTTTCTATCGGTCTTGGTGTTGTTGTTCTGACCATTTTCTCGGTCATTATGGAGATTTATAGTTTTAATTTCCTGATGAAACAACGGGCGAGGGAATTTGGTCTCTATAACATGCTGGGGATGAACAAGAAAAAAGTAGCCTTGATAGCCAGCCTAGAATTGATGATGATATTCTTACTGGTTGTGGTTCTTGGTTCTGTCTTAGCTGGTGTGTTCGCAAATGTTCTCTACTTGATTTTTGTCAATCTAACAAATTATAGTGATTTGCATTTTGGAATAGCTCCTCTGGCATTTGCCATGACCGCCTTTCTCTTTGCGGGTATCTTCTTTATCTTGGAATTGCTGGCTATTCGGACGATTGGCAAGACCAGTCCGCTGATTTTGTTTAGCGCTAGTGAAAAAGGGGAGAAGGAGCCGCGTGGGAATTTCCTCTTGGCAGCACTCGGTGTACTTAGCCTAGGGGTTGGTTACTACCTATCACTTTCTTCTCAATCTGCAGGAGTTGGCGTCATCTATCGTTTCTTCATCGCTGTGCTCTTTGTCATCGCGGGGACCTACTTGTTCTACATCAGCTTTATGACTTGGTATTTGAAGGCTCGTCGGAAAAACAAAGGCTATTTTTACACGCCAGAGCATTTCATTACCACGTCGCAGATGATTTTCCGTATGAAACAGCATGCAACTGGTTTGGCAAATATTACCCTCTTAGCAGTCATGGCCTTTGTGACCATTGCAACAACGACTTCACTTTATACTGGCATGTCAAGCATGACAAGTGGTCTTTATCCAAAGGAAACATCTATTACCTACAAAGTTGCGGATAGAAGTCAGGGTGAAAGTGCCTATCAGCAATCGGTGCTCAGCCATTTTCCAGAAAAAGCGGAAGATAGTCTGTCCTACCTGACCTACCAAGCTGGTCTGGTCTATGACGGTGGGAAGGAGATTGTCATTAGTCCAGAAACCATTGCCAATCCAGACTTTAGCAAAATAGCCTTTACCTACTTCGTCACCCAAGATGATTTCCGGAAGTTGGGCAATGACCTGCCAGAGCTGGCTGCCAATCAAGTTGCCTTTATCCGTCCAAGTGAAATGCCGTTGCTAGAGAAAGTCACTTTGGGAGATAGTACTTTCGAGAATGTAGTAAATCTTGATACAGCTATTTTCCCTGATATTACTAATACGCTCAATGCTGCCGTTATGGTAGTCAGTGATGACACTGTATTGAATACTGTTCGTGAGTATTATGAGTCCAATAATCCACAAGGCTATCAGGTTAGTCTGGACTACCGTGTCTTTACTGATATGACCAATGAGGAAGTGGCCACTCTTGGTGAGCAGGCAGGCGATGCCTATAATATCAGTGATGCTAATGGAGAATCTTTAGGATACGTCATGCAGAAAACAGACTTTACCAATATGATCATGGGCTTCAGAGGTGGATTTCTCTTCACAGGCTTCTTGTTGGGTATTAGTTTCTTGCTAGGTGCTGCCTTGATTATTTACTACAAGCAGTACTCGGAAGGGCATGAAGACAAGAAATCCTACAAGATTCTACAAGAAGTGGGCATGAGTGCAGCAGCGGTCAAAAAGACCATTAACTCGCAAACACTTACGGTCTTCTTTATGCCACTAGCTATGGCGACCTTGCATTTCGTGATTTCTCTTGTTATGCTTAAGCAAATGCTATTGACCCTTGGTGTCACCTCTTCGCTTATGATTTATACCGTCAGCGGAATTACCCTACTGGCAGTCGCTCTGATTTACTTTGTCATTTACAAGTGGACTAGTCGCACCTATTACCGCATTATTGAACGCTAGAAGAAGTCTCGCCTTGTGCGAGATTTCTTGCTTTTTCAGGGGAATGGTGTTACAATGGTAATACCAAAGGAATACTCGAAGAGGTGAGAAAATGGCAGCTATTACATTGAAAGTTTCTGAGCAGGACAAACTCTTTATGCAGGCTATGGCAAAGTTTGAAGGTGTCAGTTTGTCAGAACTCATTCGGACTAAAACCCTTGAAGCCCTTGAAGATGAATACGATGCCCGTGTGGCTGATATTGCACTTGCAGAATACGAGGCTGACTTGGCGAACGGCATTGAGCCGATTAGCTGGGAGGAAATGTTGGAAGAGTTGGGATTGACGAATGAAGACCAGTTATAAACTCGTACCAACCAGTCGTTTTATCAAACAGTTGAAAAAGCTGGACAAATTTACTCAAAAGCAGATTACCAACTACCTTTCCAGTCATGTGACTGACAACCCCAGACAATACGGAAAAGCTTTGACTGCCAATCGTTCTGGCCAATGGCGGTATCGTATCGGAAATTACAGGGTCATCGTCAGTATTGAAGATGATAAAGTGACAGTTACAAGTCTAAAAATGAGAAATGGAAGTATATAAGAAAGCCAAGACCTGTGGCCTGGCTTTTGCAGAATGAAAATGATGAAAAAAGAGAAGATTTATATTGTTGAAGATGATGAGATGATTGTCCAACTCTTGAAGCAGCATTTGGGAAAATCTTATCAGGTAGAAAGTGTGCAGAATTTCCGAGCTGTCAGTCAGGAGGTTGCTGAAATCAAACCAGACTTGGTGCTGATGGACATTAGCCTACCCTATTACAACGGTTTTTACTGGACAACGGAAATCCGTAAAACCATGACCATGCCCATTATCTTTATCTCTTCTAGCGATGATGAGATGAATGCAGTCATGGCCATGAATATGGGTGGCGATGATTTTGTATCCAAACCGTTTTCACTAGGGATTTTGGATGCCAAAATCGGTGCCTTCCTGCGTCGAGTCAATCAATTCAGCAAAACAACTGACTTGTCGATCGACCAGTTCCAGCTTAGTTTGGATGGGCGTTTTTCAAGCGAATCGGAACAGGTTCAATTGTCACCTACGGAAACCAAGATTTTGTCCGCCTTACTAGAACGACAAGGGCAGATTGTCAGTAAGGAAGAACTCTTGGAAAAACTCTGGGAAAATGAAGAATTTATCGACCAGAATACCCTCAATGTCAACATGACTCGTCTGCGAAAGAAGGTGAGTGAAGTGGGATTTGACCGTATTCATACAGTTCGTGGCGTGGGGTACTTGGTCAAATGATGGCAAAATTTATCCGAGAATATCGTAGTTTTTATTTCGCCTATCTGGTCTTGGCTGGTAGTTTTATCTTGCTCTTTTTACTTTACAAACTGCCCACCGAATTCCTGCAAAACGCTCTGCTATTGTCCCTAACCCTCTTAATCCTTCTCACTGCAGGGCTTTTCTGGAAGTTTCGCAACCGCATGAGAGCCTTGGAAGACTACGTCCATGAAGAAGCTCTGCCCCTGCTGAATAAGCCTGTGGACCTTGCCTATCTCAACTTGATTGAAGCGGAGAAGGAGGCGACACGGGAACAGCTCCTGGATTATAAGTCACGAGAAGAGGACCTGCAAGCTATGGTCAAACTCTGGTCCCACCAGATGAAAGTGCCTATGGCAGCCCTATCCCTCATGAGTCAGACCAATCAGCTATCTTCAAAGGACGTAGATTATCAGCTACTACGTATGGAAAACTATTTGGGTAATTTACTCACCTATATGCGATTATCTAGTCAGGTTAGTGATTTTCGCTTTGAAGAGCTTGATGCCCGTGATTTGGTGGTTGGAATAGTGAAAAAGTACCGTCAACAGTTTTTACAAAAAGAGATAGCTGTTGCAATTACGGGTAGTTGGCAGCTGAAAACCGATCGTAAATGGTTGTCTTATGCCCTAGAGCAGTTAATCGATAACGCGCTCAAATATACGCCCAGTCAGGGGAAGATTACCATCACCTTATCAGATGGTATTGAGGTTGCGGATACTGGTATTGGGATTTTAGCTGAGGATATTCCTCGTCTATTTGAAGAAGGGTTTACTGGCTACAACGGTCGTGAGCATCAGAAAGCAACAGGTTTTGGTCTCTACCTGACCAAAAAAATTTTGATGCAGTTAGGACTTGATATCCGCGTCACTAGTCAGGTTGATAAAGGCAGTCGGTTTTATATTGTAAAGCTTTAGAGCAGGGAGGACAATTAGGTTTGTCCTCCTTTTGCTTAGGATACTATCAGTTTGTCATAGGATAGGATAAGATTTAGCTACGAAAAGGTATTATACTATTAGTAAACAAACTTTCAGGAGGTTATAAAATGGCTGTTAAACTTTATTTGATGCGACATGGACAGACCCTATTTAACTCACAAAAACGTGTTCAAGGTTGGTGTAATTCTCCTTTGACAGAAAAAGGGAAAGAGCAGGCGTTATCAGCTAAAACCTATTTTGAGGAGGCGGGCGTTACCTTTGATTTCGCCTATGCTTCAACACAGGAGCGAGCAAGAGATACGCTAGAGTTGATAACAGATACGCCTTTTGAGCAAGTTAAGGGGTTAAAAGAGATGAATTTCGGAGTTTTTGAAGCTAGAGAAGAAGAGCTCCTACCGAAGCATAGACCAGGAAGTCAGTCTTTTGAGGATCTGTTGGTTCCTTATGGTGGTGAGGATATTCGTCAAGTTGGCGACCGTTTGGCTGCTTGTTTGGAAGCTTTACTTGAAAAACATGATGGGCAAGCTATATTAGCTGTGAGCCATGGGGCTGCTATGTGGGGCTTTATCTTGCAGCAAGGTATGGTGCTACCAGATGGCTTTACCTTTGGTAACTGTGCTATCTGCCAGATTCATTGGGACGAGGCTGGCTTTGTGTTAGAAAAAGTCATTAATCCCTTGACTAAGGAAGTTTTTGATTGTTAGCAATATGAACAAAGTATTTGTAATGAAAAAATATTGTAATTAGAACATGAGAGAAGGAGTAAGAAAATGACACAAAAAATCATCTTCCTAGATGTGGATGGGACCTTGGTGGATTACCATAATCGTATCCCAGCGTCAGCTGTGGTAGCTATTCGTCAGGCGCGTGCCAATGGGCATCGTGTTTATGTCTGTACGGGGCGTAGCCGTGCGGAGATGCAGGAAGAGATTTGGGAGATTGGCATTGATGGGATGATTGGAGGTAACGGCTCTTATGTTGAGAATGACGGCAAGGTTATCTTCCACCAGTTAATCGCTAAAGATGAGGCAATCCGTGTCGTGGATTGGCTACAAGAGAGAGGGCTAGCTTTTTATCTGGAATCTAATAACGGCTTGTTTGCTTCTGAGGATTTTAGAGAAGCAGCACCAACTGTTATGGCTGAGTATGTTAATCGCAAGGGAATTGTAAATCCTAAAGAGCAAGAACAAGTAACAACCAACTTTTTGGATCAAATGACCCATGGTGCAGAGCTTTACCGAGATGATCTCAATAAAATTAGTTTTATTCTGTCAAGCTATCAAGATCACCTAGATTCCATTCAAGCTTTTCCAAATCTAGAAGCACATACCTGGGGCGGACGGGGCGAAACAGCTCTCTTTGGTGATTTAGGGGTTAAAGGGATTGATAAGGCACAGGCCGTTGATGCTCTACTAGCCCACTTAGGTGCCGATAGAAGGGATACCATAGCGTTTGGAGATGCTAAGATTGATATTCCCATGCTGGACTATTGTGAGATTGGTGTCGCTATGGGAAATGGTGGCCAAGAAATTCTGGCTATGGCAGATAAGGTTACAGCAGATGTCGAGGATGACGGTCTTTACAAGGCTTTTGTTGATTTAGAGTTAATCTAAATCATAGGATAGTATCAGTTTTTCTTATCATCTGATAAGAAAAGGGTTCCAAAATGATTTATAATATGATTTAAAGAGTAGATTAAGGAGTTTTATATGATGGCAAAACAGTTTCCAGAAGGCTTTCTTTGGGGTGGGGCAACCGCTGCTAACCAATTAGAAGGAGCTTATAACGAAGGTGGTCGTGGTTTAGCTAATGTTGACGTGTCACCAGTTGGTGAAGATCGCATCAAAATTATCACAGGGCAACTCAAACATTTTGACTTTGATGATGAGCATTTTTATCCTGCTAAAGAAGCTATTGATTTCTACCATCGCTATAAGGAAGACATTGCCCTCTTTGCAGAAATGGGCTTTAAAACATTTCGGATGTCTATCGGCTGGTCACGTATTTTTCCAAAGGGGGATGAGCTAGAGCCAAATGAAGAAGGTCTAGCCTTTTATGAAGATGTTTTCAAAGAGTGTCGAAAATACGATATTGAACCTTTGGTGACCATTACCCACTTTGACATTCCTATGCATTTGGTGACAGAGTATGGTGGTTGGCGTAATCGCAAAATGCTAGCATTTTATGAACGTCTCTGTCGTACCTTGTTTACGCGTTACAAAGGCTTGGTCAACTATTGGTTAACCTTCAACGAAATCAATATGATTTTACATGCCCCATTTATGGGAGCAGGGCTTTACTTTGAAGAAGGGGAAAATGAAACGCAAGTTAAATATCAAGCAGCCCATCACGAATTGGTGGCTTCTGCCATTGCGACAAAATTAGCCCACGAGATTGACCCTAAAAACAAGGTCGGCTGTATGTTGGCTGCAGGGCAATATTATCCAAACACTGCCCACCCAAGAGATTACTGGGCAGCCATGCAAGAAGACCGTGAAAATTACTTCTTCATTGACGTTCAAGCTCGCGGTTACTACCCTAACTATGCCAAGAAAAAATGGGAGCGTGAGGGAATCGAGCTAGACATCACCGAAGAGGATTTGGCACTATTAAGAGACTATACGGTTGACTTTGTCTCATTTTCATACTATTCAAGCCGTGTGGCATCAGGTGATCCCGAGGTCACAGAGAAGACAGCAGGCAATATCTTTGCTTCTTTAAAAAACCCTTATCTCGATGCTTCTGAGTGGGGCTGGCAAATTGACCCACTTGGGCTTCGTATCACTCTAAACGCTATCTGGGATCGTTATCAAAAACCAATGTTCATCGTCGAAAATGGTTTGGGAGCTATTGACACCCCGGATGACAATGGTTATGTCGAAGATGACTACCGTATCGACTACCTCCGCCAACATATCAAAACCATGCGTGATGCCATTATAGAAGATGGGGTTGAATTACTAGGTTATACCACTTGGGGACCGATTGACCTTGTCTCAGCTGGAACTGGTGAGATGAAAAAACGTTATGGCTTTATCTATGTTGACCGTGACAATGCCGGTAAAGGCACTCTTAAACGCTCTAAGAAAAAATCATTTGACTGGTACAAAAAAGTTATCGCGACAAATGGCGCAGAGCTGTAATTGTTAAAAGCTAGGGAAAATCACCCTAGTTTTTTAGTGGACATCTCTAAGGGTTTAACGTAAAATAACAAGAAAGAGGAACTTGATATGAAAGATAACGAACAGTTACGTCAAAAAATTGGTGACTTAGCTTACCAAGTCACCCAACACGCTGCAACAGAACCAGCTTTTACAGGTCGATACAATCAGTTTTTTGAAAAGGGTATCTACGTTGACATTGTCAGTGGAGAGCCACTCTTTTCGTCCCTTGATAAGTATCAATCTGGCTGTGGTTGGCCAGCATTTACAAAACCCATAGACAATCGTCTAGTCACCTATCACGATGATTTCTCCTACCATATGTATCGAATTGAAGTAAAAAGCCAGAAAGTCGGCTCACATCTAGGGCATGTTTTTAACGATGGTCCGCTAGAGACAGGGGGGTTACGCTATTGCATCAATTCGGCAGCTCTGCGTTTTATTGCTTATCAAAATTTGGATAAAGAGGGCTATGGGCGTTGGAAGGAGCTTTTTAAGGAGTAGATAATGACATTTATTGAAGAGATGCGACAAACAATGGCGGCATCAGACCGTCGAAGAGATAAAGACCTCATGATTCCCAAGGATATTGAACAGCATAGAGATATCCTTTATGGTAGCGATAAGCAGTGGCAAATTCTTGATCTGTATCGCCCATTAGAAATCAAAGATAAAGAACTTCCTGTGATTATTAATGTTCATGGAGGTGGCTGGGTTTATGGAGATAAGGAGCTTTATCAGTATTATGGCATGAATTTAGCACAGCGGGGCTTTGCTGTTATCAATTTTAGTTACCGATTAGCACCAGAACATCGTTTTCCAGCACAGTTGGAGGACATTAATCTTGTGTTTCATTGGTTATTAAAAAATGCCTCCAATTATCAGTTGAATACAAATAATCTATTTGCAGTGGGTGATTCAGCAGGAGCTCATCTCTTGAGCCTTTACGTTACCTACCTTAACAGTCAAGCTTATAACCGATTTTACGCTTTTGATAAACCTGAACAGTTAGCGTTAAAGGCGATTGCTTTAAATGCTGGGATTTATCAATTTGATTTAAAAGAAACTAAGCAAGATAAGCAGACTAAAAAGTTGCTTCATGCCTTTTTGTCGTCAAAGCATTACTATCGCGACCTGAAAAAAATTTCTGTTTTAGATAAGATCAAGCTGAATTTCCCGCCTACTTTTATTACAACCTCTGTGGCTGATTTTCTCAGATCCGAAAGCCTCCTGTTGGCAGCTACCTTAACCGAAAAAGAAATTGAGTACAGTTATCATTTATACGGCGGTAAAGAAAATCGACTCAAACATGTCTTTCACCTCAATATCTTGGATCAAAGTGCTATCACCTGTAATGATGATACTATAGCTTTCTTTAAAAAATATATGGATTAAAAAAGTAAAAGTACCTTCACTTACGAATAAAAGAGTGGAGGTACTTTTTTATGTATAATATTACATTTCCTAAAACCAGTCTAATGCCAAGAGAAAAACTCGCCTTACGAGGACCAGAACAACTCAGTACACAAGAATTACTTGCTATTTGTTTAAGAACAGGCACGAAAAAAGAATCGGTTGCCAGTATTTCTCAGAAAATACTCGATAAGATTGACCACTTGGGACAATTGCGCCAGCTTTCTTTACAGGAACTTCAAGCTATCAAAGGTATCGGACCTGTTAAGGCAATCGAACTTAAAGCCATGCTTGAGTTGGCAAAACGGATCCAAGAAGCAGAAGTTGAAGAAAATGATCGCATTTTAGGGAGTCAGATGCTAGCTGAGAAGCTAATGATTGAATTAGGGGAATTAAAACAGGAGCATGTTCTTGGTTTTTATCTAGACACTCAAAATCGAATTATTGAACAACGCCTTCTTTTTATCGGATCTGTCAGACGCTCTATTGTGGAAATTAGGGAGGTATTACATTACGCTTGTAAAAATATGGCAACCTCTTTGATTATCGTTCATAACCATCCCTCAGGTGCTATCCAACCTAGCTTTCAAGATGAAGAATTCACAAAAAAACTCAAGCGATCTTGTGAGGACATGGGAATTGTGCTTTTAGACCACTTGATTATTGGGAAAAAGAACTATTATAGCTTTCGAGAAGAAACGGATTATTGTAGTTAGCTTAAAACTCATTGACAATAAAGTCAAACAAGCTACGATCTTCCTCTCTGCTTTCATGGAGCAACTCTGGATGCCATTGAACACCCAAAAATCGAATATCAGGATGGATAGATTCAACAGCTTCAATGGTATCATCTTTAGGGTCGTAAGCAACCACCCTTAACAAAGGAGATAATTCCTTAATACTCTGATGATGAAAGGAGTTAATCTGGCTAGACTTTCCATAAATCGGAAGAAGGACACTATCATCTGACACAATCATTTGCTGACTAAGGTAATCAGATGGTGCATCTTGCCAATGGTTTTCGATATCTTGATTTAACGAACCAGCCAAGGCAATATTCATCAATTGCGTTCCGCGGCAGACAGAAAAAATCGGCTTTCTTTGTTTAATAGCTTCATCTACTAAGGCAAATTCAAATAAATCACGATCACGATGAAAATCATCATCGCTAGTATCTTTTTCTTCGCCATAAAAAACAGGATCTACATTTTGTCCACCTGTTAAAATCAGTTTATCCACCATAGAAATATAGTCTTTAGCGCATTTAGGATCACCAACAGGGATAATAAGCGGGACACCACCTGAGGCTTGAACAGCTTGGACATAATTAGTAGGAGTATAAGACCACATAATATCGGGATACTTATAATTTGGTCTTTCATTACCTGATATTCCAATAATAGGTTTTGACATAATGGCTCCTTAATCTTGATTCATAAAATATAGTAGGGTTTGCAGTTGACTGGTTAAGTCAACATATTGCACAACCACATGTCGAGGAACTGATAGATGAACAGGTGAGAAACACAGTATTCCTTGGATACCAGCCTCGACTAAAATATCAGCAACTTCTTGAGCTTTGAGACTAGGGACTGTAAGAATAGCAGTAGTAATCTCATCTTTTGCAAGATGGTCTTTGATGGTTGAAATGGCATAAATTGGAATACCATCAGGAGACTTTGTGCCAACTAGCTCATTATCATCAGTATCAAATGCCATGGTAATTTTCATCTTATTACGCTCATGAAAACGGTAATGAAGCAGAGCTTTTCCAATATTTCCCACGCCAATCAGTGCAACATTGGTTAAGGAGTGGTCATTTAAAATATCAGCAAAAAAATTCATCAGCTTTTTGACATCATAGCCAAAACCACGACGACCAAGTTCTCCAAAATAAGAAAAGTCTCGTCGAACTGTCGCTGAGTCAATCCCAATTGCCTCTGCAATTTGTTTTGAATTGGCTTTTTCAATATTCTCTGCATTAAAACGCTTAAAAACACGATAATAAAGCGACAGACGTTTGGCAGTGGCTTTTGGGATATTTCTTTCTAATAAGCTCATATAAATAACCTCCTCATACCTTCATTTACCATTGTAACAAAAAGTTTGTGAAAATAACAACAATTTTTGATAATATAAAACCATCAGATGTTCTTGATACTCCTATCCAGAAGTCAAAAATTGACTTAGATACAGGTGCTAGAATAACCATAGTGAAGATTAGCAAAAATTCACCTCTAAACTAAGTTCGTCAGTGGAGGTACGCCAATCAGTGTTATGACACAATTTTTGTCTCTGTTTACATTTCTTTTTGAAGTTTGATCAGTGTAATCTGTTGAATAAAAAGAGATCTCAACGCAGTTGATAAAACATAGTCTGTTTCATTCGATATCAAACAAAAATCCTTAGAAATACTGGTTTCTAAGGATTTTATGTCTGTTAACTTAACTCTATTCCCACTCAACAGTTGCTGGTGGCTTACTTGTGATATCATAGACGATACGGTTAACGTGATCAACTTCGTTTACGATACGAACTGAGATTTTTTGTAGGACATCCCATGGAATACGAGCAAAATCAGCTGTCATACCATCGATAGAAGTAATGGCACGGATAGCGATAGTGTAATCATAGGTACGCCCATCTCCCATAACGCCAACGGAACGTACACCGGTATTAACTGTGAAGTATTGCCAGATGTCACGATCAAGACCTGCTTTTGCAATTTCTTCACGCAAGATAGCATCAGATTCACGAACGGTCTCTAGTTTTTCTTCTGTAATCTCTCCCATTACGCGAATGGCAAGCCCTGGACCAGGGAAAGGTTGACGCCAAACGATTTCATCTGGCATTCCAAGTTCTGTTCCTAAAGCACGAACCTCATCTTTAAACAGTGTATTTAATGGTTCAATCAATTTAAACTGCATATCTTCAGGAAGTCCACCCACGTTATGGTGAGATTTAATGGTTTGAGCAGTCTCTGTTCCAGACTCAATAATGTCTGTGTAAAGGGTTCCTTGTGCTAAGAAAGCAACATCTTCTAATTTACTAGCTTCATCATCGAAAACATAAACGAACTCATTACCGATGATTTTACGTTTTTTCTCAGGATCTGAAACTCCAGCGAGTTTGTCAAGGAAACGTTTTGCAGCATCTGCTTTAACAATGTTCAAGCCAAACTTACCACCAAGCATTTCCATAACTTGATCAGCTTCCCCTTTACGAAGAAGACCATGATCAACAAAGATACAAATTAATTGATCTCCAATTGCTTTTTGAAGAAGAACACCTACGACGGAAGAGTCAACTCCACCTGACAGACCAAGAAGAACTTTTTTGTCACCTACAGTTTCACGAATTTTTTTGATTTCCATCTCAATGAAATTATCCATTGACCAGTCACCTTTTGCTCCACAGATATTAAGAGCGAAATTACGTAAAATATCTGTTCCGTATTCAGAATGACGTACTTCTGGGTGGAACTGAATACCGTAGATACGTTTTTCAGAGTTTTCAATTGCTGCGAATGGACAATCAGCAGAAGTACCAGTACGGACAAATCCTTCTGGGATTTCTGTGACAGCATCACCGTGGCTCATTAAGACAATTTGCTGTTCAGGAGTCGTAGCAAATAGTTCAGAGTCGGTAGTGTGAGTGAGTGGTGATTGCCCATATTCACGATTTCCAGCATCACTAGCAGGAACAACCTTGCCACCCAGTTTGTGAGTAAGTAATTGCATGCCGTAGCAGATTCCTAAAATAGGAATTCCTAACTCAAAGATTTCAGGATCAATATCAAACGAGCCTTCTTCATAGACTGAATTAGGTCCTCCTGAAAGAATAATCCCTACTGGATTAATTTTGCGTACCTCACTCGCTGTGATTTTATGGCTTTTAAGTTCAGAAAAAACCCCAATTTCACGGATACGACGAGAAATCAATTGATTGTATTGACTCCCATAATCCAGTACGATGATTTTTTGCATGTCATTAAAGTCTGTCATCATGTCCCTTTCCTAAATAAAATTATTTATCCTCCTCATTCTATCACAAAGCTACAGTAAATACAATTAAAGATATAGAGTTATATTGAAAATACTAGGAGATAAGTCGGACCGAAAGTTCTATAATGAAGTTAGCCACCTTACCTTAGTCAAGAATTAGATGTTTCACTATGTTTGAGTAAGTTGATGATTTCATTTGATAACAGGCTTGAAGCTGTTAGGCTAGGTGCCCAAGGCTAATCATAGCCTTGGTTTAGCTGAAAAAACAGCTTCAAGGGTTCCTGTTGTCAAATGAAATCTGATGTAAGGTATAAGAAAACACCTCTGTGCTATACTTGTTGTTCACCACAAACACAAGGAAAGGCACAGAGATGCAAAAGTATTATACACCAAAAGGGAAACATTTGACAATAGATAACCGTCGCTTGATTGAGCGGTGGAAACTTGAAAATAAGTCCAATCGTGAAATTGCAGGCTTGCTTGGAAAGGCTCCTCAAACAATTCATAATGAAATCAAGCGTGGGACAACCTTACAACAAGTGCGAAAAGGGGTCTACAAGAAAGTTTATTCTGCTGATTATGCACAAACTGTTTACCAATCCAATCGAAAACGGTCGGTTAAAAAGATAATCCTAACGAAAGAAATGAAAGAGAAGATTTTACACTATCATAAGCAAAAATTTTCGCCTGAAATGATGGTTAAGAAGAAGCAAGTGAAAGTTGGTATTTCAACTATCTACTATTGGTTTCATAATGGTCATTTAGGTTTGACAAAAGCGGATATGCTTTATCCTAGAAAATGGAAAGCTGTCAAGAAGCAAGCCAGTCCGAACTTTAAGCCAGCTGGTAAATCAATTGAAGAGCGACCGGAGGTCATCAATCTTCGATTGGAAAACGGTCATTATGAAATTGATACAGTTCTACTAACCAGAGCGAAAAATCAGTGTCTTTTAGTCTTAACCGACCGACGAAGTAGACACCAAATCATAAGATTAATTCCAAATAAAACTGCTGAATCTGTCAATCAGGCACTTAGGTTACTAATAGCTGAGTATCATATTTTATCAATAACTGCAGATAATGGTTCGGAATTTAGTCGATTGGTTGAAGTGTTTCCTGAGGAACATATCTACTATGCACATCCCTACTCTTCATGGGAAAGAGGTTCAAATGAAAACCATAATCGATTGATTCGGAGATGGTTACCTAAAGGAACCAAGAAAACGACTCCGAAAGAAGTCGCTTTTATCGAAAATTGGATTAATAACTACCCTAAAAAATGCTTGGACTACAAGTCGCCAAGTGAATTTCTTTTGGGTGGCTAACTTCAACTTGAAATTTGGGGAGATAAGTCGGACTCAGCTGAATCTGTCTTTGCCATATTTAAAAAAATTTGATACTATTAAATGAAACTAGAAGGAGAGAGTATGTTACCTGCATATATTCGTATTCATGATGCTATCAAACAGGATATTGAGCAAGGCATCTGGAAAATTGGTCAACGTTTACCTAGTGAACGAAATTTATCTGAGAATTTTGAAGTAAGCCGTATGACTTTGCGGCAAGCTATCACATTATTAGTTGATGAAGGCATCTTAGAACGCCGTATTGGCTCTGGAACTTTTGTCGCCAGCAGACGTGTCCAAGAAAAGATGAGAGGAACAACCAGCTTCACTGAAATTGTAAAATCACAAGGAAAACTGCCATCAAGTAAGTTAATTTCTTATATTAAAACACAACCTAGTAGCCAAGAGATGCAACAATTACAACTCAGTCCTCGAGAAGCTATCATTAGAATGGAACGTGTCCGTTATGCAGATCATATTCCCGTAGTATATGAAGTTGCTGCAATTCCAGAGAAAATGATAAAAAATTTTAGAAAGGAAGAGATTACAGAACATTTTTTTCAGACCCTCGTCAAAAATGGCTACGAGATTGGGAAAAGTCAACAAACAATCTCAGCTAAAATTGCTGAAAAAGAAGTAGCAGCCTACCTTGATATTGATGAGGGAAAGGCTCTCCTTGCTCTGACACAAGTTTCTTACTTTACAGATGGACAACCGTTTGAATTTGTTCGTAGTCAGTATGTTGGTGATCGATTCGAGTTTTATCTTGAGAACAATTGAATGATAAAGAAAAAAACGAGTCTTACTCGCTTTTTTCTTTATCGAACAACCTTTGCAGAACCCACAACGACATATATTTTGAGGTGACTATCTTCTTCTAAGGGAAAATCAATGTAAATATCATCGTATATTGGATTGATAGAGACTAATTTTAAGCCATATTTATCGCTATAAACTTTTTTGATATAGGTTTCATCGTCATAAGCTATTGCGCAAACTTGCCCAGTATATGTGGTAAGTCCTTTATCTGTTAGGAAAACGACATCGCCATCACAATAATCAGGGGACATACTATCCCCGCTCACAATACTTGCTAAATCACAACTTGGAGGTTTAATTTGAACTTGTACCGTTTGTGTTTCATAATCGTCATAAGAATACCCTCTTCCAGCAGAAAGTTTCGTTACGGTTTGGACATCGTATAATCGACTCGGTAATGAAATAATCTTTTCTTCACTTTTTATTCGTAGGGTATTGGCGTAAGATAGAACTTTTTCTTGATCATTATGGTTTAAATGATTTAGGGTTTTCATAACGTCCTCCGTGATATCACTATGCGGTGTGGATTTATATGCCGTGTCAATATCTGACACATGTACCGAAAAAACTTGGGCTAAAGCTTGTAATACAGTAAATGAAGGAGTGCTACGTAAGTGGATATAATCCGACAGTGTACTGGGTTTGATTCCTACTTTTTCTGCTAGAGCTTTTTGTGTCAGCTTGGCTTTTTTTCGATAAAATGAAATATTTTTAGCAATTTCAGTCATACGCTCATTTTGTTTCATATCTTTATTATAAATTATTCTCAACCAATTTTCAATAAAAATACGAAAAAAACGTATTTTTTAAAAATAGATGATTGTTTAAATATAGCGTCAAAAGGCTTTTTTTGATATAATATTCCTTATGGAAATTGAAAAAACCAATCGTATGAATGCGCTTTTTGAGTTTTATGCAGCTTTATTAACTGATAAACAGATGAACTATATTGAGTTGTATTATGCAGATGATTATAGTTTGGCTGAAATTGCTGAAGAATTTAACGTATCGCGACAAGCGGTCTATGATAATATCAAGCGAACAGAAAAAATTTTAGAAGATTATGAGATGAAACTACATATGTACTCAGATTACATTGTTCGTAGTCAAATTTTTGACGAGATTGCTGAACGTTATACAGGTGATTCGTATTTGCAAGAAAAACTCACCCTCCTAACGAGTATTGATAATAAAGATTGATGGAAAAGGAAGAAAAATATTATGGCTTTTGAAAGTTTAACAGAACGCTTACAAGGTGTCTTTAAAAACCTTCGTGGAAAGAAAAACTTATCTGAAAAAGATGTTCAAGAGGTCACAAAAGAAATCCGCTTAGCATTGCTTGAAGCTGACGTTGCTTTGCCTGTTGTTAAAGATTTTATCAAACGTGTTCGTGAACGTGCTGTTGGACATGAAGTGATTGATACCCTTAATCCTAGTCAGCAAATCGTTAAAATCGTTAATGAAGAGTTAACGACAGTTTTAGGGGCTGAGACATCCGAAATTAACAAATCACCTAAAATTCCAACCATTATTATGATGGTTGGTTTACAAGGGGCTGGTAAGACAACTTTTGCAGGGAAGTTAGCAAATAAACTGATTAAAGAAGAAAATGCCCGCCCTCTAATGATTGCAGCTGATATTTATCGCCCTGCAGCTATTGATCAGTTAAAGACTTTAGGTCAGCAAATTAATGTTCCTGTATTTGATATGGGGACAGAGCATTCAGCAGTTGAGATTGTAGCAGCAGGTTTAGCTCAGGCACGTGAAAATCGTAACGATTATGTTTTGATTGATACAGCTGGACGCTTACAAATTGATGAGAAGTTGATGGAAGAGTTACGTGATATTAAAGCACTAGCTCAACCAGATGAAATTCTTCTTGTTATAGATAGCATGATTGGACAAGAGGCGGCTAATGTAGCAGCTGAGTTTAATCAACAGTTAGCTATTACAGGGGTTATTTTGACGAAAATTGATGGTGATACACGAGGGGGAGCTGCACTATCTGTTCGTCAAATCACCGGTCAACCTATTAAGTTTACAGGTACAGGCGAGAAAATTACTGATATTGAGACTTTCCATCCTGATCGCATGGCTAGCCGTATCTTAGGGATGGGGGATTTACTGACCCTAATTGAAAAAGCATCACAAGAATATGACGAGAAAAAATCATTAGAACTCGCCGAAAAGATGCGTGAGAACACCTTTGATTTCAATGATTTTATTGACCAGCTAGATCAGGTACAAAATATGGGGCCTATGGAAGATCTTCTAAAAATGCTACCTGGAATGGCAGGAAATCCAGCTCTTGCCAATCTCAAAGTGGACGAAAAAGAAATCGCCAGAAAACGTGCTATCGTTTCCTCTATGACACCTGCTGAACGTGAAAATCCAGATTTGTTGACCCCAAGTCGTCGCCGCCGTATTGCAAGTGGTTCTGGCAACAGCTTTGTAGAGGTGAATAAATTTATAAAAGACTTTAATCAAGCAAAACAAATGATGCAAGGTGTCATGTCTGGAGACATGAATAAAATGATGAAACAAATGGGAATTAACCCTAATAATCTTCCTAAAAATATGCCTGATATGAGTGGTATGGACATGTCTGCTTTGGAAGGTATGATGGGGGCTCAGGGAGGTATGCCTGATTTATCATCTTTAGGTGGAGATATGGATATGACTCAACTCTTTGGAGGTGGCTTAAAAGGTCGAGTGGGGCAGTTTGCGATGAAACAAGCCATGAAACGCCAAGCGAATAAGATTAAGAAAGCTAAGAAAAAGCGTAAATAAACAAATAACAAGAAAACGAACAGCTCCCTGTCAAGTGGACAATGAAACAATAAAAGATTAGGCGACGGCCTTGTTCCTCATTTCAAGAGGGGCAAGGCCGTTGTTGCGTTCTTGAAAACGTTAGTGATTGTAAAAATGGATGTAAGCATCAATGTCTGATACTTCTTCAAATCATAGCACCCTGTCTTAAAGTGTCCGAAGAAGCTCTCAATTGGTGCGTTGTCAATACACTTACCAACACAAGACATAAAGCGGTTCATCTGATACTGGGTAGTTAGGCGATAATAATCTTTCGAGGTGTATTGCGATCCTCGCTCTCTGAGAATCAATAGGTTGTCTTTAGACACACCGTGGTGCCTAGCTAACCAGCTAAGTGATTTCCCTTCTTCCAAGTCAAGTGAAGTAGAACAATTTCTAGTTTCTCATAGACAGATTTTGGACTTCTTTTGGACATAATAAAACTCCACTATAAGGGGAGTATATCAAATGAGACAATGGGTTTTCTTGTTATTTTATTAAAATAGTGAACATTTATAGTCATCTTGACCAATTTTTATTTGATATGTTATAATCAAAAAATATGGAGATTAAAGGAGATTATTAGGATGATAAGACAGTTTTTACCACGTCAGCATGTCAAAAGTGTTTTCTCGATTGATTATAAAAACATTTATCAAAAAGGATTTAGAGCTATTCTTTTTGATATTGATGCCACTCTGGTTCCGCACGGGTGTGATGTCACACCAGAGGTGGAATCTTTACTTCAATATGTCCAATCTATTGGCTTTAAAGTTTTATTGATTTCCAATAACTCTGATGAACGGATTAGAATGTTTACTAGAAATGTAGCTGTCCCCTATATCCCCTTAGCTAATAAACCACACCCTGAAGCCTATTTAAAAGCCTTGACTGTTCTAGGCGTCGAAAAAGATAAGACACTGGTTATTGGTGATCAAATTTTTACAGATGTATTAGGAGCTAATCGGGCGGGGCTTGATAGTGTTATTGTGAATTTTTTGCCTCAAAAAAATGAGACTAAATTAGGAAAAAAAAGACGGGTAGAAAAGATCCTATTACAACTTTATCGTTTGTTTGGGCTATATGATCAGCAAACATTTGGAGAGATTGAAAAGAGAGAAGTCTAATGGTAGTAAACAACGTTGTTAAGTTTTTTAGAAAAGAAATTTTATTTTGCGATATCCACCCTATCTGTTATGAGATTTCAACACAGAAAGAAATCTTTAAGCGCCATATTCAAAATATGCAGAGTAAAGATCGTTTTGCAGATAGCTATCAGGCGCAAGCTTTACCTAACTTGGTTTCAAGTTCTCAATCTGGTTTGATTAAGCGTGGAAAAGGGATTGATCCTATTTTACAAGAAAATAAAGCCGTCAATATTAGACTAGCTGGTGAAAAAATAAACGGTATTATCATTAAACCAGGTCAAGTTTTTTCTTTTTGGAAATTAGTAGGAAAAATTTCAGAAAAAAATGGGTATAAAGATGGTAGAGTCATTATCGGAGATAAGATAGAAGCAGGTATGGGAGGTGGATTGTGTAATCTGGCAAATACCTTACACCTCTTGATTCTTCATAGTCCTATGGACGTTGTTGAGTTTCATAGTCACTCGGATGCTTTGGCTCCTGATGGAGAAAAACGGATTCCTTTTGCAACTGGGACATCCATTGGCTATAATTATGCGGATTATCGTTTTAAAAATAATACTGATCAAGATGTCCAGATTTTAATTTGGTGTGATGAGGATCATTTATATGGAGAGTTACGTAGTCAAGTTCCTTTCCCTTGGACCTATCAATTAGTCGAAGAAGATCATCATTTTAAAAAAGAAGGTGATAAATATTACCGTATTTCAAAAATTTATCGTGAGACCTTGGATAAAGACTCGAAGGAAGTACTAGGGCGTTTATTGGTTTTAGATAATCACTCAGAGGTGATGTTTGATTATAGTCAAATTCCAGTAGAACAAATTAGAGAATAAAATAAACAGATATTGCTCAGCAATATCTGTTTATTTGTTAATATAATCACAAACTTTATCAATTTGTTCAGCAAAACTGCCCTCAAAACGATTTTCAAAGAAAGCACTGCCAATTGTAAATGCCCAAGGCGATGCTTCTAAGACCTCATCTAAACGTTGGTAACTATCAATACTTCCAGCTAAACAAACTGGAGCAGGGACCTCAGCGACAAAGCGTTGGTTTAGAAGAACAGGATCACCTGTATAGCGATAGCCTAACAAGTCGAAGCCGTGAACCCCTTTTTCAAGGTAAGTATGTGCTTCTTGGATCATTTCTTCGATAGATCCCTCTAAAATAGAAGGACGTTCAGTAATTTTACCAACAAATGGCATATATTTGAGATTATGTTGCTGACAAAATGCATTCACAGAGTCAAAAAAGATGGTTCCCATCAGGATATCGACACCGCATTCAAGAGCCATTTGAGCCCCTTCTAAGCATTCTTTCTCTGTATATTCAACAACCTCAAGAAATGTTGTTTTACCACAAGATTTCATATAAGCATATAACTTTTTCATCTTTTCTAAAGGTAATGGTTTTTCCTTAAACCCCCAGAATTTAGCCTTTGAATCTTTACATTGCTCGAAAATTTCATAAGCATTTTCAACGGTGCAATCATTATGTGTTAACATAACAATTAATTCAGATTTTTCCAAAACATTAAAATCCTTTCCCAAAATCTCCTAATAACTAGCATATTATACCATGAAAAAGACCGTAATACAATAAAAGGTTAGGATATAAGTGTGTGTCTAAGTAGAGAATAAATTAATATACAACGTGATAATATCTTACTCAGAGATCCCAAAACATTAACTAAACGCTTGAAGATAAAAGTGTGGTGGATCTACAAAAATAATAATAAGTACATTTTTAGCTGATTTTTCCTAAAAAATTTTTTTGGTTATTTTTTAAAAACTAAAAATTTATGAACAATTGACCTAACATGGTCTAAACCCTTGATAATACTGGGATAGAAGCATAAAGTACATTGATTAAAAAATGTACTTTATTTTTATTTTGTACTTTTGAATAGGGTTATTTATTGTACATAATGATTAGCTTACCTTATTCTTTGTATCTCTTTTGAAAAGTACATTTATCATCCATAATTTGATGAAGTGCAGCACTTTCAAAAGTACATTTTTTCAGTTACATTATATTATAAAGGATTTTGGGGGATATTTCTATTTTTCTAAGCTCTTTAACATAATTAAATAGGGTACTAAAGATGAAATTTTGCGAATATAGAACTAGAATCTTTTATTAGTTTAACTTTTATTACGGTCTCGAACTATTTGTCTTTTTCGTGTTATAATTACTTAATAAGGATCTTTGAAATAATATATTCACTGGAGGGAATATGTCAATAAACCTGGAATTTTTAGAGATATTATCAAAGATATTTTGCGGAGATCAAGAAGAGCTATTTCTATATAAGTCAGGTCCACAATTAGTTTCATTCTTTAATAATAATTTCAATTACCAAGATGAATACAGTCGAGGTTTCAATACTCGATGGAGATATGTTTGTGATAAATTAGTCGAACTAAACAATAGCAAAAAGTTGGACTCTTTTATAAATCTCATACTTAGTAAAAATTATATATTAACTGAGCTTAAAACAAGTGAAGTTGATGCTTTTGTTCATCAAGAAAAAGTTATAGTTGAGCTAAATAAAATATGTTCTGTGTATTCACTGGTACTTACTAGGAAAGACAATCGCTTCCACCTTGTTGAGATTGATCAAGATTTGGTTGAGATTGGAAAGGGCGGCTTCGCTAACATATACTTACAAAAATCTACAGGATTAGTGTTAAAAAAATTAAACGATGAATCCGTGAAGAGACAATCTCTTCGGAGTAGGCTGAAGAGGGAGTTTGAAATAACAAAGTCTTGCTCTGAGTTTGGCAATGTAATAGAAGTTTATGACTTTAACGAGGGAAACTGCTCTTATACTATGGAAAGGGCTGAAATGACTCTATATGAATTCATTACTAGTAGCGAGCTCACTAATGATTCAAAGTTGAATATTATCCGTCAAGTATTGCACACTATGTCTTTAGTACATGATAATGGTTATCTTCACAGAGATTTAAGTCCTACCAACATTTTTCAAGTTAAAGGGATAATCAAAATAGCAGATTTTGGATTGGGCAAAAATTTAAATACATTAACGTCCCACCAAACGATGGATACAGCTTCATTTGGTCAACTTTTTTATTGTGCTCCTGAGCAACTTACACTACTAAAGGATGCAGACAAACGTAGCGATGTTTATTCACTAGGACGAATAATAAATTTTATAATGACAGAAACTCCTACTGACTACAATCATTATCTTCGTTCAGTGTGCGAAAAGGCTACTAGCCTAAGTCCAGAATTCAGGTACCAGAATGCAAGTGATATGCTGGAAGCTTTGAATCAATGGATAATAATAAGAAATAATCAAAAATATGAAGAGAATATGTGGTTAAAAATATCAAATAGTATTTTTGATTCAGAAGTAGAAGCATATATTTACGAATTACAAGGTGATGCGATATGTAAAAATTGCATTAGTAAAGGAAGTGTTTTCGTTGATAGCTTGATACAATTTATGAAAATTGATGATCCGCATGCTAATCATATAATTCAGTTAATTTATTCAAATTATGAAAGTCATCTAAGAAGATTTGAAGATGGGGATTCTTTTGCAGTTTTATCTTATAGAGTATTGAAGGGAGATTTTTCATATATTGTTAACGAAACAGCAGCTAAGATTTTGCACTATGTCGCTTATATTGGCGGGAGATTTTATGCACAAGATAAAATTGAAGAGTTAAAATCAATAGGTATTGAACCTATGATAGAATCAATACTAGAAAGATGATAAGGTAGATTTGCTATTTCCATCTTTGTTACTTTTTATCATACGATCTTCATTGTAGTTATTCCAATACATTCGATAATTGTTACTCAAACAATTTCAGAAACCTAATGTTTATCAAAGTGTAAATTGACTCTGTTGTACCTTCAATTGAAAAAATCTATATTTTTACTTGTTAACGCTATATATATTAAAGTAAACACCTTATGAAAGATAGCAAAATAAAAACGTTCCATAGTTGCTTTGACCTTGGAACGTTTTTAATCAACTGAGTTATAGGCAATTTCAATAGTTATTATCAAATAAACCAAAGACTTTTTACAAATGGTATCATTTATTTCAATAATTTGTAATGAGAACTTCGATTGTTTTAGCGTTTTTTGCCTTTGACTGATAGTTCGAATTATTATAGTTAAAGTTTAGTATATGAACATTATAGTTTTCTACCCATTTTTTTAGCAATTTATTTTCAATTCCTTTATGAACTAGAATATTTGATAGTGCAAACTTTATTCCTTTAGCATTTAATTGATCCAGATAACTCAAAAGATCTTTTTCATCAGTCTCAGACCACCCTCCGTTTTCATTATATGTTGCAGTAGATATAAGATAGGGTGGATCTAAATAAATGAAATCACATTCATTGAAGTGCTGTTGATTTAGAAATTCTCTAAAATCTAGCGAAGTAAAAGTTATTTCACGTTGTTTTAATGCTTTCATGAATTTTTCTAGCTTAATCAACATTTTTTGATTAAAGTCTCTTTTTCCAGTAGGCATATTAAATTCACCTTTGCTATTAAATCTTATTTGATTATTGAACCCATAAATTATTAGAATGTAAAATATCAATGATTCATGGTCCCTGCTGAATTTGTGATTATTATAATCACTTCGAAGTTTTAAATATGATTCTTGATTAATTTCTTTTAATCCAGTAGATGAATTTACTTTATAGAAATCATACCCATAATACTTAGAATTTGACAATCCATATTTAGAAATTATTTCCTCTATATACTCTACTAATTTGTAATAATCTTCTTTCCTAAATAATTCATAAAGTTCAATTACTTTTTTATTAATGTCATTTACAAAATATCGATTTGCTTCTACATTAATTGTGACATTGGCACCTCCAGCAAAGACATCATAGAAATTATTAATATCCTTTGGAAAAAGAGGGAGTAGCTGAGATATTAGTCTAGATTTTCCACCTGTATAGTTAATCGCTGATTGGCTGAACTTTGCTTTCTTTGTTTTGGGAGTAGATTGTTCAACTTCACACAAATAAAGTATTTCTTTATGATTATCAATATTTGTTTTACCCGTTGTAAATACTTTAAATGGAGTTTCAAATACTTTTACAGTACCTTTAGATTCTAATATAGTCACGATCTCTTCGTTTGAAATTTTTGCATTTGATCGGCCGCTACCCTTTTTTGCCATATTGTTATATGACACTAAAATATATTTCGCATCTATGTTTTTTATTAATGCCTCGAATTCCATGCGTGCTTTGGAAGTTGAATATTTGGATTTAATATGACTTCGATCAACCATTTTTAAAGCAACACCTGTTAACTTTGGTTTCTTCCAATCAATAATATTCTCAAGGAGATGATAAGCATCACCATACTGTCTAGAGTTGTAAGGTGTATCAATATATACTAGATCGGATTGAATTTTTTTAACTAATTGGTTAGCATCTTCACAATAAATTTCATTGTTTGAATTTTTGTTGTATTCAGGTACTTTTAAATGAATAGGATTTAATGTATCCATTTTCTTTCTATAAGCATCATAATGACCTACTGTATTAGCTACTTTGTCCATTGCATATAGCAGAGATGTTAACAAGAAGGATTTCTCCCTACTGTTAACATCATAATCTTCTATTTTTTCTCTAATAGCACCTATTTTTTTTGCGTTCTCATATGAAAAATATTTATTACCAAAATTGACAGAGACATAATTATCATCGGTAGGAGAGAGTGAGTTCAAATCATCAATAATATTTTTGACTTTATCGTAATCAATAGGTTCATTTCCAAACCAAGTATTAAAGTTTACCACATTTGAATGTAGGATGTCATTTACAATAACTTTCTTTCCTTGACGTCTAAATAAATCAGACACTACACCCGTCCCACCAAAAATGTCAGCTACAGTATTTATACCAGAAGTATTAGTAGTCACTACCTCATTAATAAAATCTAACATTTTCTGTTTGGAACCTAAATATCTTCTGTTTTCAATTTTTAACTGACTATTATCAAGGTTAGGAAGATTATTTTTAATTGTTTTATTTTCTATTATATTTTTTACATTCGCAATATCTTTCTCAGACCACTCGTACCAATTTCGAAAATCTTTCTTCGGTGCTTCTAAGATACCTTCATTTATCCAGTTATGTATAGTTTGGCGTGTTAAATTAAATTTTTCTTCTACCATTCTTGTTGTATATTTCATTGTATCCTTTCAAGCAACTATGCATCTATCTATTTTTACAACATAAAAGTATAGCATATTATTGTCATTTTAGCGAATATTTGTTTTGTTTAAAGAAAAGGAAATTATAGTAATATTTAAAGATAACATTTAAAATTGTGATATAATTAATCAAAAAGGAGATATTTGGATGAAAATCAAAGAAAGTTCAAAATTCAATCTTTGGAATACAAATGGCAGAAGAAAAGATATTACCGATGCATACACAAAATACCTCACAATTTTAGATAAAGAATTTGAAAACGGGAATTATACATGGAATAATTTTCCGAGTAGTATTGGTCAATATATTTTTTACAAAGAAGCAGTCCAATCGAGTCCGGAAGTTTTTAAAGATATAAACAAACTAGAAAGCTTTGATAAAATTTTGGAAAACGAAGATTATTATGAAGCATTTAAAAAATTAGATAAAACAAAATTCGAAAGTCTGCCAAACGGAAAAAAACTTCTTACAGACTTAGATCAAAATATTGAAGCAAGAGCAAGGCATTATACCAGCAATCTAACTAAAATAGGGTTTGCATACAATAATAGGCAAATTACGCCAGTAGGTAAATTATATTTAAATGAAAAAATAAGCTATTTCGATGATTTCGAAAAGCTTTTGCCAATAAATTCAATAAATTTAATATTATTGAGACAATTAGCTAAACTGAGAATATACTCTTCAGATGGAAGCAAGTACTATTCTCCAATGAACTTGCTGTTATATATTTTATTAAAATACGAAACTGTTTCGGATTCGATATTATTTAAAATTATAGAGCTACTAAATCCTAAATTTCCAGTTGACCCAGATTTATTTTTGAGTGACGTTTTTACAACTAACTTTGAAGAAGTACAGCTTTCTTACAACAACAGGATATCTGGAGATGATAATACGACAATACCTAAAAATATTATGCAATTTGGGGAATTTTCTAAGTATTTTACTAGTCAAAAAGATTCAGACCAGATTAAAGTTTACTACGATTTCTATCTTAGAAACTACATTTTCAATTTAAATAAAACACAAAAAAATTTAGATAAACTAATAGAATTACTAAAAGATAGTAAATCTGGGCCAATAATAAAAACAGCTTTTGGCGGTAAAACGGCTGTTTATAATTTACGAAAAACCCGATTAGAAGATTTTCTTTCCGAAAATGAAGATAGAGTATTTTTAACCGATGGAATAAATAATTCCATGTATTATTCAGAATTTAAATTCAGTAAACGAAACTCTGATGTCCGAGAATACAACAGAAATTTCAGAAAAGTAGTATTAGCAACCGGGATTGTTCATTCGAAAAATGGGATAGCTGAACTAGCTTTCAAATCTTTATGGAGTAAATTTTTCGATATTGAACAACTCAAGGATAAAATTTTTGTGGCCAGTAGCAAAGAGTGCATGGAATCACACGAACTTAGTTACAATTCAGACTTTTATAAAAATATTACATTATCTCAAATTTATAAAGTAGAGGCATTCCAATTAGGAAAAATAATTCAAGAAATAATTGAAGAATTATCCGTGTCAAATGTAGATGAAGTTAAACAAAAATTAAAATCTACTGTAGCACTAGAATTTGAAAAATTCGTTCAAGAAAATTTTCCAAAAGAAAAAGTATTGGAGATACTTCCTCTATTTTCAAATAGAAACAATGATAAGATAATTCAAAAAATGGTTGGTGTCGATTCATCTGTACCAACTATATTTGAATATATTGTAGGTTTGGTATGGTATCACCTGAGTGATAAAAAATATGATTTATACTCTAGCTTTAATTTGACAATGACAGCTGATTTTTTACCAGAGAAATTTGCAGGCGGGGGTTACGGAGATATCGTTGTTAGATATAAAGATGAAATAGTTCAGATTGAAGTTACTTTAATGGATAAGAATTCTCAAAAAAGAGGTGAATGGGAGCCTGTTCTTAGACATGCTACAAATCTAACAATAGACGAAGAACCGATTCCTGTTACTACTCTATTTGTTGCAGATGAGCTTGATGAAAATACTATAAATATATGGCGAGCAATTGCAACTGTTCCTCTACAATCAAGTAGAGTTGTGCAAACAAAAGGTAGAAGAGCCGAAAATGTCAAAATAATGCCGTTAAAAAATATGGAATTATTGATGTTGATAAATAATAATGTTACCAGTAGTCAATTACTAACTAGCATCAGAAACTCTTTTTCTGCCCTACCTCAAGAATTTGATCTGCACTGGCGCGAGTCAATTTTAGAATTTTAAAGACTCAAAAAAGATTTTTTAAGTCTGAGTGAAAGGTGTTAAATTTTATTTCTCAATCGGTTTAAAATGTCTAACAATCTCACCAATTATTTCAGGTTTTTCTTCAAATGGAGCGAAAATTGTGTCATATTTATTATTGATAGGCATGAACTTGTAGTATGTGCTATTCTTATAAACTCTCCTAAACATAGGTTGTCCATTAAACACAACTAAATAGAGTTTGCCGTCTTCAACTACATTTGCAAATTTTAGTAGAACAACCTCACCCATAGGTATCTCAGGCTCAAGGGAGTCATCTTGCATCCAAAGGGCAAACTGATACGGAGTCTTTGTGTAATCATAGTTCAAAGTGAAGCTAGGAATTTTACTGGAATCATTCAAGGTCTCTAAGAATGAATCCATGTTGTATGTCTTATATGGATATTTGGTTGCTGAAGATGGAATATTTACCTCTTGTTGTTTTAGCATTGTAGCAGCATATTCAATCAACCTTCCTTGAAGGGCAGGGTTTAACTTATTGAAAATAGTAAGCAACTCCCCATAGGAGTAAAAATAGTGAACATCTACATCGAAAACTTTAGCAATCCTTTCAAGGTTTGCCTCACTTGGAACAGATTTCCCAGTCTCCCAATTGGAGATTGCAACTTTAGAAACTTCTAGCAATGAGCCGAGTTTATCTTGGCTCAATTTTTTATTTATTCGTAAATCTTTAAGACGTTCTCCTAAAAACATTTTAGCCTCCTGTTTACACAAAATTATACAAAATGTAACTTTTGTTAACTTTTTACTTTACAAAAAGTATATCAAAAAGATATAATATACGCAAGAAGTTAAGTTGATAATTAACAAGAAAGGCATTTGATGAAGTTTTCTCTTTACAAACATTCATTGATTCTAGGTGATAATCGCATAGTAACCAAACAGTTTATTGTTCTGAAACATACCGATGGCAGTTTGCAATTCACAAATTTTCATCGGTATGTTAAAACCTCATCCAAGATAAAGTCTATCTCGGATGATGGTAATAAACGTTTTTCTTATGTGACGAAATTTTTAAACTATGTCTTCGGAGAGATAAAGATAACAAGCCTAGATTACTTAACACTTGATATGGTGAGAGAGTTTCTGATGCATTATGGCTTAGGAACCTTGCCTGGTGATACCAAACACAGAAAGAAAAGTACAGTGGAGATCTGTGTAAACACCGTACTTGATTTTTTAACACTCTACCTTGATGAACGAAAAGGGAAGGCAGTGCTGACATCAAAGGAACTCTATACGACTGCCTCCTTTACAAATAAGCGAGGAAGGTTAATCAAGCGTAAGGAGCCTAGTTTTGAGGTATTTTATGACGATAGCAACACTGAACAAGTAATCTTTCGTGACATGCCAAATGCTGCCTTTGAAATGCTTTTTGCCCATATCGCCAAAAATCACAAAGACTTACTCATGGTGGTTGCACTAGGGGCGTTTGTAGGTTTACGACCATCGGAGGCTTGTAATGTGAGAAGAGAGGATAGTCCGTTAGGTCCAGGTATTATTTTCCATCAAAGCTACGGTGAAACTTTCAAAGTTGAAATAGACTTAAGAAAAGAAATTCCCCTCAGAAGCGATTTAAAGCCCACAGGACGCATCAAGAAGGAGCGGATGCAAGCAGTCCCATATATCTTTCTAGAAGTGTTTTTGGACACCTACAATGATTATATGGCGTATCTGGAAGGTCAGAAGTACGAGAAGGACTACGGACCACTGAATTTGAACAAGCAAGGAAAGGCTCTGACTTATGATGTCTATTATCAGCGTTTCCGAAAGATTATTCGAGAAGAGATGATTCCAATATTCCTTAACTCAGATGATGAAGAAGTTGTGTTTTTCGGCCATTTATTGCAAGAGCATAATATCTCACCTCATATCTTCAGACACTGGTACACAACACAGTTAGTTCTTTCTGGTGTGAATGAGATCAGTGAGTTGATGTCGGCAAGGGGTGACAAATCTCCTGAAAGTGCTTGGGTGTATCTACAAAATAAAGGTGAGATAGCTAAACAATATACACAAGTTAATAGCGGGGTGTTTGATTATCTTAGTTGGAGAGCAAATGATTTATTTGGAGGAGGAGAGTAGTGGCAGTCGATTTAAAAAGATTTCTTGAAGCTCTTTTAATAGAGTTAAATGCAGATACTCCAAAAATGAGAGAGGAGATTAGTCAATATTTATTAGATAATAAGTGGTTTTATATTGGGATAAATAAAGATAATCAGTGTATTAAAGATCATGATACTCAGCTTTTAAAGAAGCGAATAGTTAGCTTTTTGACAACTGAGCCTGGAATTGAATCGATGGAGGCAATTTTTAAACAAAAATTTCCCATGTCACATCAATATTTTAAAGAATTTGCAACTGTTAATAATCTTGAAGAAGCTAGTCAATTTTATCTGATGGATTTTCTTTGTTATTATTTGGAGAAGGACATTTTTCTTTATAATGATCGTAACCTTGAAAAACTCATTGAATACGCAACCGAAGCACTAAGTAAGTCTCATGGTAAAGAGTTGATATCATTTTCTGATTGGTTATTAGGGAAAGGTGTGACACATTACAGAAACTCTTATGTTATGACGAATCGTTATACACTTGAAGATAAAAACGGAGCATACGAGTTGAATGACTACTTACAATTGATGTTTTATCTTTTTAATGATGACTATATTCAAAAAAATAACATGCTTTACCTTGCAGCCCAATCTAAAGATTACGCTGACACTTGGCTTTATCTTGCACTCCATTTTATATGTGCCTTAAGAACTACAGATTTGGAAAGAATTGGACACCCCAAATTATCTCGTGTTCCTAACGACATACTAAGGGCAGTCAAGAATGGTACTTGGACTACTGGTGAGGCAAGGCGAACACTCCTTAGTATTACCACAAGATTAACATATCTCAACATTACTCCAAACAAGACTAAGAGAGCTTCAAATGTCAGCCAATTGAAATTCCATGTGCCTGAGAGCTGTCAGGTGCTGATTGGAACACTCCTGGCTATCTGTGAGGCACATTTTCAAATAGCAAACAAACAAGCTTCTGAGTCACCTCTAATCAGAAAGATATCCGACTATGAACGAATTCATAGATACATGGGAGAAGAAATTGGATGCTTATTTTTAGAAAGAAACTTTAGTAGCCGTTCAGCAAATAAATCATATCTCCAAGCTGTTGCGATGCTCGCCGATGATGTTATAGAGGAGAAATCTGAACTCAACATAAAAGGGTATTTCTTAGCAGCCTTAGCTAGAAGTCACAAAGGCTCTTACGATGAATTTGCTCAAACGACGTCAACATACTTAAAGGATGCTCAATTAGGGCAAGTGCAGCCTGAAATGGTTGCAAAAGAACTATTTGAGAGAGGTGTACTATCAATGGTTCCTTCAATGTTATTGACGATTGTAACGAGAGGCAAGTACAAAGAGCTGACTCCAAGTCAACAAACACGGATGATTCAAGAATTAAATCTGACACCTGCGGAAATAGAAAAAACTTTAGAAATTAGTATAAGAGCTGATTCTCGCTCGCAGAATGCGCTAAAAACAGTTATTCAAGAGCAGTTGAGTCCTCAACAATTATTGACAGTTTGCCATAGAATCGGTAATGGAGAAGCATTTTCCAAACAGGCCGAAAGCATGTGCTTGTTATCCGCGCTTGGTAAACTTTGCCCCTACATAGACAAACAGCATTGTGTAGGTTGTCAATATGAATTACAGACGAAATCAACGCTTTTGCTTCTCATCGGAGAATTTAATCGTTTGAACCATCGTTATAACGAAGTAAAAGATGATTTAGAAAAAGGAAAGATAAGGGCAATATTGGAATTGCAGTTGAAGCCCTGTTTGACTGAAATGCTACAGTCGCTGTCTGAACAATATGGTGATGAAGTCTTGAATGACTATGAGGAAATAATAAAGGAGTTGATCCATTGATTACGGAAGCAAAGCTATTTCAAACCATAAAAAGTATTACCGAAATCGATCAAGTCATGGTTGATAAGGCACATGTGTATTTTAAGGACTATTATGAAAAAGATATCATTCTTACTCCTGATTTTGAATCAGGAAAATGGTTATTAACTAATGAATATGCTAATGTGAATTTTCTCTTCAATGTCAACAGATTTCAATATGAACGATATTTTGAGACATTGATAGGTTTTACCTACCATTCATTTATTGAATATTTGAAGTCTTATGTAGTCTTATCTATGGATCAGCATGTCCTGACCACTTTGCAAATCTTTTTACGAGATGTAAAAAGATTAGTAAAAACAACAAAGCAAAATATTGTATCGGATATGGCAAATATCAAATTATCAGCTCCCAACTTATGTTTTGACTTTTTTGCAAGTCTACCTTGCGTTGAAGATTCACAAATGAATCAATTCTTGGAGCAACTAGATCAAGTGATTGCATTGCAATATCAATCAAAATCAAAGCAACAGCGTCAGCTAGCCCAATTTCAGTCCTATTTTGCATTTAACGATATCCTAACTGACTATTGGTCTCAACCCCTCCCTGAAGCTGAAAGGTTGTTTTATTACCCAATTTATCTTTGGTGGCAAATTACAGCAGTAGTTCCCTTACGCCCACGGGAATTTTTATTAACTCAACGAGATTGCCTATCTGAGAAGAATGGTAAGTATTACCTAACTCTTAGAAGAAATAACATAAAAGGAAGAGAGAAGGCGATTTCACATAAAATTACTGAAGACTATTACCTAACGACCTATGAGATTCCAAATAATCTTGCTCAATCTATCCAGCATTACTTAAACTTAACACAAGATTTAGAGTCAACAAAATTAAATACACTTTTTGTAACCGATGCGCATTACCAGCGTTGGAATAGAAAGACAGGTATCAATAACCGCTTTTTAACGTATCAAAATATCAACACCATATTAAAGTATTTCTTCAAAGAGATTATTGAGGAGAAATGTGGCTATCAAGTACATTACATCGATCCTATATCACGATTGGAAGATAAGGAAATTAACTTTATCCATATCGGAGACACTAGACATATTGCAATGATCAACCTAATTGCTGAAGGGGCTAGCCCAGTAACTGCAATGTTGCTTGCAGGTCATGATAACGTAGCAACTTCGTCACATTATTTTTCAAATCTTAGTCAATTCATAGAATGTCGAAGTTATCAAGTTTATCGTAAGCTAACCAGTTCTCAAACTAGCTATGAAATTAGCAAATCTCAGCCTAGATATACAGTAGGAAAGGCGTTTGTTCAATTAGAAAACAAAGGACGGTGCTACTCACCGAGGTTTGCTTCGGGTGATTACTCAGATTGTCTAAAAGTTATCAGTAATCATGCAGAACTTGGAGCTTGTACGAGTTGTCCGTTCTATCGCAAGGCTGGAAAAGAGTATTTTTCAATGGATAAGACTTACAAGAAGTCAGTTGACCAAGAAGCCCTAATTGTTGATGAAGCTGTAAAACGAGTCAGACAAGGCAAGGGGAATTTGGAAGATATTGGGGAGGCACTTTTAAAGCTATCGTCTGTAAGCCACTCGTATCAAGAGTATTTAGCTGCGAAACAAATATTTAAAGCGGAGGGGTTAAATGGCTAGAAGAAGACTAATTTCTGATGAAGACTTATTCGAGAAATTCGAGGAATATATCTTAAATGAGTGTTCAAACGATATTTCTTTGTTCAAATTACCAAAATTCGGTGATTACCTGAGAGCTACAGGTTTTCCCGAAGTTACCGATACTACCTTGAGGCGAAATAAAAATTTTCGATTAACTATCGAGAAACGAAAAGCTGAGGCAGAGGATGAAGAATTTCAAACCATCATTACTTACAAGACCTTAGATATAGACAGTTTTATGATGACCAATCGAACACCTAGAGCAATCCGTTCAGCACTAGTTGAACTGAATAAATACTATAAAAGGATTGTTGAAGTGGCTTTAAAGTATAAAGATGAAGCAGAAGTTCTGGTCATTGAGAATAAAAAGTTACAGGAACAACTTGAAACTACAACAAGTAAAAGTGAAGAGTGCAAGCTATTAATGAATGAAATCAGTTCACTTAAAAGTATCATCAAAACTACTGTCTATCCCGAAATTGCTAACGAATTATTAAAAGCTGATGGGTTATTAAAATCAGAGAATAGAATCATTTCTGATGATTATCTAGCAAGTCAGATTATTACTGCAGATTCGAAAATTGATCTTCAATCAAAATCAACCAGCAAGGATGGAGCTAAAAATAAAATTGTAAATATAAAAAATTTACTAGATAGCAAAACAAATTATTGAGAGATGAAGTATGATAAAAACAATAAAAGAAGTGCCAGGTATGCTGTTATACTGGAATTTGAACTTGAATATATTGGATTTAGAAAGTACAAAAGTAAATAGTCGGCATTATGCAAACTGGATTTGCCCTAGCTGTTCGTATCAATGGGAGGCTAAAATCAATGACATTTATAAAATAAGTCTGAAGATTCCCGATTTTTGTCCTTGTTGCAATCTTGGAAAAGTTCATATTAGTGAGATAAATAGCATCAAAGCTATGTTTCCTGACTTTGAGAATTATATAAATTATCATCGTGAGGATAGAGAAACGATTAGCCACTTACTACAGAATCAAAGATTTAACTCTAGACATATATTCCAACTTAAATGTCCAACTTGTCATAGCTCCTGGAGAGATGCAGCTATAAATTTAAGATTATTTCAGTCTGAGGAAAAGGAAATATTTCATATCGGTTGCAATGAGATGTCTTACCAGAATCACTATTCTGAAGTCTATCCGAATCTAGGGCAAATATACAACGATGAGTTGAATGATAGTCAATTCGATGAATTAAGGCTAAACACAAATGTTACAAAACCGATGTATTGGAAGTGTGACAAGTGTCTTTATGATTTCAAAATGCCAATTGATAGTTTGTTCGCTAGAATAAGGCGAAACGGCAGTTATTGTACCGAATGCAATGCAAGTTTCAATAACCCATTACAGAATTCATCAACAAATGCACCATTGGATTTTTTAACACCAGACTACATTGATGAATGGTCAGAAGAGAATAACATATCACCTAATCAAGTTGATGCGCTTTCAGATATTCCTGTAATATGGAGTTGTTTAAAATGCAAGGGTTCCTACACATGTAAAGTCTATGAAAGAACCAACCATAGTTGCCCATTTTGTTTCAACAAAGAAATGTTGAGAGGCTTTAATACACTAGATAAAACCCATCCATATCTAAAACAATTTTTACATCCAAATAACCAGGAAAGTCTAACAGAATATTGGAACCAATCCACTGAAGTAATCACTTGGAAATGCCCTTGTTGCGATATTTCATTTGAATGCAGTCCAAAAGAAATGATTGCTCGAACAGAACCTGAAAATCCCAATTTTCAATCCTGCCCAAATTTCTGCGAATGGTCAACCAGTGTATTTAAAAATAATTCTCTGTATAACGAACCCATTCTTATCAAAGAATGGAGTGAAAAAAATAAAATACCTATGTTTCTAGCCCTCACAAATGTAGAAACTAAGAAATATTGGTGGAATTGCTCAGATTGTAATAACGATTATCTTTGCTCTATACCAATTCGTAGAGAAATTCAAAGTTGCTGTCCATATTGCAATAATGAGTTGCCTTTAAAGGGAGTAAATACCTTGTTTGATATTTATCCTGAATTGAAATCAATCTGGGATAAAGAAAACAATATTACTACAGAATCTGTTATCTTGGATTACAAAAGTAATAGAAACTACAGTTGGCGCTGTAATAAATGTCAAATAAGCTACAGAGAAAGTGTCAATGTAGTACTGAACAGATACTTAACTGAACCGGTAAGTATCGATAATGTCTGTCCCAGTTGTAATAAACTAGATGTTCCTTATGTAGAAAATAACATGAGTGAAACGCACCCTCATTTATTGAAAGAATGGGATTATCGAAACAATATGTTGCTTGGAAATCCTGAGAGCCAAACCGAAAATAGCAGCCAGCAAGTATGGTGGATTTGCAACAATAATTCCGAACATCGCTATAAGGCATCTATTAAAAATAGAATAATGTATGAGATAAGAAATCAAGAGCCTTGTTCGGTATGTAAAGGATTTAGAAGAAAACGAGCTCATTTTGTTCAATTTAAGAAATAATAAAACAGGTCTAATGTATAGATCTGTTTTATTATTTATGTAAAAATTGGGGGTATCTCTATGTCCGAAAATATAGTTTTAGGTATCAAATTAACTAGAAAAATGTACTTTTGAAAAAAATTCCAGTTTTGTCGTTAATAAAGTACATTTTTATGGAAAAATGAGAGTATCTAGAAATTCCAGTTTAGCCTTGAATTAAGTACATTATTAGCTGATTTTTCCTAAAAAATTTTTTTTGGTTATTTTTTACGTATATTTTTATACATCTTTCCGAAAAACTGTAATTTTCTTGAAAAATCTGAATAGGTCTGTTATACTACTGATATAGATAATTGGAAAAATTTTTAGATGATTTTTGTACTTTTCAAACTAGAAAGACTAAAAATTTTATTTTTTAAAACAATATCCTTTGGGAATTGATGCTAAGACCAAATAAGATAATATTAAGGAGACTGTTATGCGCCGTGAATTGCTACTTGAAAAAATTGAAGACTTAAAAACCCTCATGCCTTGGTATGTTTTAGATTATTATCAATCAAAATTATCGGTTCCTTATAGTTTTACCACATTATATGAATATCTAAAGGAATATCGCCGTTTTTTTGAATGGTTAATTGAGTCAGGTATTTCGAATGCTGAAACTTTAAAAGAAATCCCACTAGAAACCTTGGAAAATTTAAGTAAAAAGGATATGGAATCTTTTGTGCTCTATCTTCGTGAACGGCCGTTATTAAATGCAAATACAACTAAGACTGGTGTTTCACAAACAACTGTTAATCGAACTTTGTCAGCTCTCTCCAGTTTGTACAAATATCTGACTGAGGAGGTAGAAAATGATCAAGGTGAGCCTTATTTTTACCGTAATGTTATGAAAAAAGTTTCTACAAAAAAGAAAAAAGAAACTTTATCAGCCAGAGCTGAGAATATTAAACAAAAACTTTTTTTAGGTGATGAGACGATGGAGTTTTTGGATTATGTAGATAATGAATACTCTAGCAAACTATCAAAACGTGCCTTATCTTCTTTTTTAAAAAATAAGGAACGTGATTTAGCGATTATCGCCTTGCTTTTAGCTTCTGGTGTGCGCTTATCAGAGGCTGTTAATTTAGATTTGCGTGATGTTAACCTTAACATGATGATAATAGAGGTAACTCGTAAAGGTGGGAAACGTGATGCTGTTAATATTGCAGGGTTTGCTAAACCTTATCTTGAAAATTACATGGCAATTCGTCAGCAACGTTACAAAGCAGAAAAAACAGATGTGGCCTTTTTTCTCAGTGAGTATCGTGGCATCCCCAATCGTATGGATGGCTCAAGCATTGAAAAAATGGTTGCTAAATACTCTGCTGGCTTTAAGATTAGGGTGACCCCTCATAAATTGCGTCATACTTTGGCAACGAGACTTTATGATGCTACTAAATCACAAGTGTTGGTGAGTCACCAACTCGGACATGCTAGTACTCAGGTTACAGATCTTTACACGCATATTGTTAATGATGAACAAAAAAATGCTTTAGATAAATTATAGTTGCTAGTCTTCTTCTACTTTTCTACTTCTGCTATTTTCAAACTTTTTCATGAAAAAAATACAGGGTATTTGGTATAATGATGATGGTACAAGATACAGGAGGTATTTTGATGAAATCTACTTGGATAAAAAAAGCGGGAAAGACGATAGGAACCATAGGGAATATTTTTTCCGTTCTGGATACGGTTAAAATGGTCGAGGAGGTTTCAAAACATAGTACTCCTTTAATTGATAAAGCTATCGAGAGACACTATGCTAGTAAAAAAGATCGTATTTTTCTTTCCGATGTTGTGCATATGTCGATTGATAAGGCAAAAGACCATTTAGAAGGACTAGGTTTAGTTGTTGCAATCCTTCCTGCAAAGCAGAGTCAGTTAAAGAAAGATATTCGACTAGATGAAGTTGTTCACATGGTTCCAAAGCCAGGATTTGTTTCTAAAGGCAGTTTAGTAAAACTTTATGTTGTAACAGCTGAACAAACTTTGACGGGCGAATCTTCTTCTCTTCCCAATCTTAAAGGGATGTTTTTGGAAGAAGCTGCTTCTCTTTTGGAAGAAAGTGGCTTTAAAGTAGCACGTATTCCGTTAAAAGCGGATAGAAAGTATTACAAAGAGGAGAGTTATCGTGTTATTTCAAGTGATCCAAAGAATAGACTTTTCTCTCAATCTCCGAGACTCGGAGTTATTATTCGCTTATTTTATTTAGATGATTCGACTTTACAAGAATCTCGTCATTTAGAACAACTTTATCAAGATAAAGTCCAAGAACAAAAACAAACCGTTATCGATTCCCTTAATCGTGTCAAAGGTCATTCTCGAGATACGATTCATCATGCCCGAAAGCTATCTCAAGTAACTTGGAGACGGGCTAAGATTCTTTTCAGACGCTAATGTGATAGTGTTGACTGAGTTATAGAAAAAAGCATCTCTTGATGCTTTTTTTAATAATTTATAAAAGTTGAGAGATCGGCTAAAGCTCGTTCAGCTATCTTTTCATAACGTTCTTTTTTATCACGAATGCGGGGTCCTTCCAATTCTTTAATGATTCCAAAATTGACATTCATAGGTTGGAAGTGCTTGCTATCAGCGTGAGTTACATAGTAAGGAAGACTTCCAATAGCTGTAGTATGAGGGAAGACTACCTCATCTTCTCCTTTAAAAAGTTTGGCGGCGTTGATACCTGCAACAAGCCCTGATGCAGCAGATTCAACATAACCTTCTACTCCTGTCATTTGTCCTGCAAAAAACAAGTTAGGATTATGACGTGATTGGAAGGTTTGTGTCAGCAAATTTGGTGAGTCCATATAAGAATTGCGATGCATGACACCATAGCGAACAAATTCAGCATTCTCAAGCCCCGGAATCATCTGAAAGACACGTTTTTGCTCTCCCCATTTCAAATGAGTTTGAAATCCAACGATATTATAGAGACTTCCAGCAGCGTTATCTTGACGAAGTTGAACAACAGCATAAGGTGTTTTAAAGTCTCCGTCACGTTGACCCTTATAATCGTCAGGGTATTCTAAACCAACTGGTTTCATAGGGCCATAAAGCATAGTCTTGATGCCACGCTTTGCCATAACCTCAATTGGCATACAACCTTCAAAATATTTCTCTTTTTCAAAACTATTAAGCGGAGCTTCTTCAGCATTGGTTAGCGCATCATGAAAAGCCAAAAATTCCTCTTTAGTCATAGGGCAATTGAGGTAGGCAGCTTCTCCTTTGTCATAACGTGATTTAAGGTAAACCTTATCCATATCAATAGTTGATTTATCGATAATAGGAGCTGCGGCATCATAGAAGTAAAATCCTGCACCACCATTAAGAGTATGAATTTTTTCAGCTAAGGCATCTGATGTTAAAGGTCCTGTAGCAATGACTGTGATAGTATCATTTGGGATTTCAGTGATTTCATCACGAATGACTTCAATGAGAGGGTGCTGTGTTACTTCTTGGGTAACCAGTTGTGAAAAACCTTCTCGATCAACTGCTAAGGCACCACCAGCTGGTACACGAGTTGCCTCAGCAGCTTTCATAATAACTGAATCTAGACGTCGCATTTCCTCTTTTAAAAGACCTACAGCATTGGTTAAACTATCTCCACGAAGGGAGTTTGAACAAACCAATTCAGCAAAATCAGTTGTTTTGTGCTGAGGTGTTGATTTGACACCACGCATTTCATACAATTTCACTGGAATGCCACGTTTGGCAATCTGATAAGCCGCCTCGGATCCTGCTAAACCAGCTCCGATAACATTGATATAATCTGCTTTTTTAATCGATTGAGACACTCACTAATACCTCTTTGGGAGCTACTCCCACAAATCTTTCTAACTAATTATTGAACATCTATTATAACAGAAAATTAAAACTCAAGCAAAATACTGCATCCACTATTTACATAATTTTTGTTATGTAGATGATTATCGAAAAATAGAGGAGATTATTATGATCTCCTCTAGGTGTAGATTGGTATGTTCTATTTTACTTTTTCTTCCTGGTAGTCGCAGTCATCATTGCTACAAATAACTTGCTTGCCCCCACCACGAACTTTTTTCTCAATAAGGAAATCACCTGATTTCGGACATGTACGTCCTACAGGTTTATCCCAAGAGGTAAATTCACAGTCTGGATAACGATCACAACCATAGAAGAGTCTATTTTTCTTGGTTTTACGCTCAATCACTTGACCTTGTTGACAAAGAGGACAAATGACACCGATTTCCTTGGTAATAGCTTTGGTATTGTGACATTCTGGGAAATTACTGCAGGCATAAAATTTACCATAGCGCCCCAGTTTAATAACCATCTCATAACCACAAACATCACAATCAAAACCTGCCGGTTCATCCTTGATTTGAATTTTTTCCATTTCGGTCTCAGCTTTGGCCAATTCTTTTTGGAAAGGTTGATAAAATTCATCGATAACCTTTTGCCATTCTTCTTTTCCAACTTCAACAGCATCAAGTTTGGTTTCCATCTCTGCTGTAAATGCAACGTTTACAATATCAGGGAAAAACTCTACAATTAAGGAATTAACAATTTCACCTAGTTCCGTAGGTTCAAATCGTTTAGACACTAATTTTACATAGTATCTTCGTTGAATGGTTTCTAACGTAGGAGCATATGTAGAAGGGCGTCCGACACCATTTTCTTCCAATGTCTTAATCAAGGTTGCCTCAGAATAACGTGCAGGTGGTTGGGTAAAGTGTTGTTCAGGATGGGTAGAGACTTTTTGGACGGTGTCTCCTTCTTCCATCTCTGGTAACATTTTATTTTTGTCTGAATCATTATAAACTGCCATATAGCCTGGAAATTTTAATTGGCTACCATTTGCAGTAAAGATAACACCATTTTGTGATAGGTTAACTTTCATTGTATCAAAGATAGCTGCAGTCATTTGACTGGCTACAAATCGATTCCAAATTAAGGTATAAAGCTTTAACTGATCTTTATCTAGGAATTTGGCCATGGCTTCAGGTGTATTGGTGACACTTGATGGACGAATAGCCTCGTGTGCATCTTGTGCCCCTGAGGCGTTCTTCACACGATTCCCATGTTTTGAGTATTCTGCTCCGAATTTTTCTGTAATAAAGTTTGCGGCATCATTTTGTGCAATCGGACTAATACGGGTTGAATCCGTACGCATATAGGTAATGAGACCTTGATGTCCTGCTGATCCTAAACTAATCCCTTCGTAGAGCTGTTGGGCAACCATCATGGTTTTTCGTGTTCTAAAGTTAATTTTATTGGCAGCATCTTGTTGAAGAGATGAGGTCGTGTAAGGTAAGGGAGCATTTCGACGGCGTTCCTTTTTTTCTACCTTATCTACATTAAAGGCATCACTTGTGATACGTGATAAAACAGTTTTGACCTCCTCATTGGTCTGTAGTTTTAACTTTTTACCATCTAAGCCGTAAAAGCTAGCGCTAAATTTTTTATTTCCCTTTTTAAATAGTGTATCAATTGTCCAGTATTCCTCTGGTTTAAACGCTTTGATATCATTTTCACGATCGATAATCAATTTTAAAGCAACAGATTGTACACGTCCCGCAGACAACCCTTTTTTAACTTTTTTCCATAAAATCGGCGAAATAGAGTAACCAACAATACGATCTAAAACACGTCTAGCTTGCTGGGCATCGACTAAATCCATATCAATTTCCCGTGGTTCCACAAAAGCATTTTTGACAGCGTCTTTGGTGATTTCATTAAAGACGACACGGTTTTTATCCTTAGGATCTAGTCCTAAGATATGAGAAAGATGCCAAGAAATCGCCTCTCCTTCACGATCGGGGTCACTTGCCAAGAAGACTTGCTTGGCATTCTTCGCTTCTTTTTTCAGAGAGTTAATCAAGGGACCTTTACCGCGGATATTAATATATTCTGGCTCGTAATTATTGTCAAAATCAATAGACATACTAGATTTCTTGAGATCTCGAATATGTCCTACGCTGGCTACAACTTTATAAGTTCGCCCCAGATATTTTTCAATGGTTTTAGCTTTTGCTGGAGACTCCACAATAACCAATTTTTTCTTAGGACTGTTTTTTTTAGTCGTTTTCTTTTTTGTAGCTGTTTTTTTAGTTGTTGTCTTTGTTGCCACACTCATTCTCTTTTCTATACTTTTAGATAAACCAAAAAGAATGATATATCATTTTTTAGACCTTGTCAATAAAAAAACATTTTCTTATAGGAAAACTTATTTTAAAAATGATACTCTGAAAGGATGTCAAGCCCTGTTGTGACGCACTTTGCTCCCTCTTTTATCAAGTGATGACAACCTTCAGAATTTCCGTCTAAAATATTACCTGGTACCGCAAAAACATCTCGGCCCTCTTCTAGTGCACGCTCACAAGTAATCAAGCTACCTGAGCGGATTTTTGCCTCTACAACAAGCACCCCAAGAGAAAGCCCTGCGATAATCCTATTTCGCTCAGGAAAATGATGACGTTTTGGGCCACTATCTGGACCGTACTCTGATAAAATGAGGTGGTTTTTACTGATATAGTCTTGCAAGGGACGGTTTTCTTTTGGATAGTATTGAGAAAGTCCATTACCTACTACAGCTATAGTCTTTCCGCCTTGCTTTAATGTGGCCATATGAGCTGCAGTATCAATTCCTCGTGCTAGACCACTTACAATAACAAAGTTCTGATTTAATTCTGCCAGTAATTTTTTAACCGTTTCTGAACCTGCTTGGCTGGATTTCCTAGCACCGACAACTGCTAATTTAGGTTTTTCTAACAGTTCTAAAGCCCCTTGATAGAATAATAAGACAGGCGGATTGTAAATCGCTTTTAGTTCTTCCGGGTAAACCTGATCTAAAATTGAGAACGATGGGAAACGCTTAAATTCTTCCAGCAATAGTTTTTTATCCAAACTTTTATACCGTTCTAACACCAGACTAGGATGTTTACAATTAGCAATACGGATCATCTCTTTCAGTGATGGTGACGTCTGATTTTTTTTGATATAGCTTAAAATTTTATTCAGACCTAGATTGGTAATACCTGCTGTTTTTAGTTTATACAATTCAAAATTATTCATAATTTCCCTCCATTATTCTATTCGATAATGGAGAGTTGTAGTTAATCATTTATTTTTTTAAATTGACAATAAGCTCCAACTAGGTTGGCTTGTTGTCGAAAAGAGCAAGCTATGATAGGCAATTGACTTAATTGATTAGACAAACCAACTTGCTCTCCTAATAGTTGAAGGTATTGCTTGGTAATTTCTTCTATTAGTAAGGGTTGCTGACTAATACCACCCCCAACAGCTACCATTTCTAGTTTAAATATATTTCGTAAATTTAAAATCAATATGGCAATATCTTGGCAATATTTTTCGAAAAGTTCTTGTAAGTTTTCTTTTTGACCGAGCTTGAGTTGCTCAAAAACCTCTTGTCCATCCTCCTTTTTTAAATCTAAGATTTGACTCGCTCGCTTAATAAATTGAACTGCAGAACCGGTGTTAGTGATAAGGTTGCCGATGCCGTTGATTTGTAAACCTAACGATTGCGACAAACTCTCAATGCCTTTAAATTCACGAAATCCTCGTTCCCAAAGGTCTGAGGCTGAAAAATCTTTAAAGGTCATCAGATTTTGATCAGAAACCAAGGCCAAGCCTACACCTGTCCCTAAAACGAGAACAGCTCCATAGTGGCAGCTTTTCAGACTTCCGTATCGCGACTCTGCTAACCCTGCAGCATCTGCATCATTCAACACACTGACAGGGAGGTGATACTTTTCTTCTAAATGCTTCCCCAATGGAAAGTTTTTTAGGTAACTAATCAGACCACCATGATAAACATAGCCACTGACCACATTGATTTGCCCAGGGCACGAAATTGCCACGCCCTTAATCTGATGATGGTAGTCTTTTATAAGTGACTCTAGATAGAGAAGGAAATGATTTAACTGATCAGGTGTCTTGTGTTTTTGTTGATGTGATAACACAAGATTATCATCTATTAGGGCTGATTTAATAAATGTCCCTCCAATATCAATGCATAAGTGCTGAGTCATCAGTTTCTTGTTTCTCCTTTTTTGTTTCATCAATAGTTTTAATGATACGCGCTGGATTACCAGCAATAAGGACATTATCTCCGTAAGACTTTGTGACAACGCTACCTGCCCCCACTACAACATTATCACCTAAAGTGACACCAGGAAGGATAATAGCTCCGCCTCCAATCCAAACATTGTCCCCAATGGTAATAGGCGCTCCGTATTCTAGCCCTGCGATTCTCTCTTTGGCTGTTAGAGGATGCAAGGGGGTTAATAATTGAACACTTGGTCCTAACATAGCATTATCTCCAATCCGAATATCACAGACATCTAACATGGTACAATCAAAATTGGCATAAAAATTTTCTCCAACATAAATGTTAGTACCATAATCGCAAGAAAAACGTGGCTCCATATAGATAGAGTCACCGGTTGCTCCAAACCATTTTTTTAAAATTGAAGCTCTCTTTTTACCATCTTTTTCTTCATTAAATGCAGCCATATTTTCTCTGGCCTTTTGGCGTAAACCTTTTAGTTCAGCATCCCCAGCATCATATAATTGTCCTGCTAACATTTTTTCTCTTTCTGTCATAATCCACCTCTATTGATATATTATATTATCCTCACTATAAAACTTTGATTCAAGATTGTCAATTTCTTTTTAACTTTACTACAAAAAAGCCCCCTTCGTCTCCAAGCATAGAGGCTCAATGAACCTGCTAAGCTTGGAAATGAAGGGGCTTATTCTAAAAATTAATGCTAGACGTTATATCTTAGTCTCTGTCTTTTAAAACAATATTTAATAAAAGAGCAGCTAGTGTACCTGTTGAGATACCTGATGATAAGACCATTTGAAGTGGTGTTGGAAGTGAGCTTAATAATTCTGGACGAACGGTTACACCAATTCCGAGTGCGAAAGCAACGGAGATAATCAAAAGTTCACGATCTCCCATTTTTACTTGTGCTAGTGTTTTAATCCCTTGAGCAGCGACCAGTCCAAACATGATGACACCAACCCCACCTAAAACAGGTTGAGGCATGATTGAAATTAGGGCTGAAATTTTAGGGAAAATTCCTAAAGCAGTTAAGATGATTCCTGCGACTACCATAACATGTGTACTAGCAACCTTGGTTAAGGTAATCAAGCCAACATTTTGAGAGAAAGCTGTGTTAGGGCCTGCACCGAAGAAACCTGCGATTAAAGAACCAACCCCATCTGCTAACACTCCATTTGCGGCACGTTCACTTGACACTTTTGTATTTGATGCCTCACCAATTGCCATCATGATCCCAACTGTTCCAATAAGAGAAACAATATAAGCAGGGATGAAGGATAAAATGGATGAAAGATCAAACTTTACCCCATAGCGAAGAATGGCTGGAAAGGAAATCCAAGCTGCATCTCCTACTGCTGATAAATCAACCTTCCCGAGAACAATACAGAGTAGGTAACCAAAAATCATACCGATAAAAACAGAAGCGGTTTTCCAAAGGCCTTTTCCGAAATGATTAAGTAAAAGTGTAAAGACCATAACGATAAAAGCGATGCTAATATTTTCTAAAGAAGCATAATCTTTGGCACCTGATCCTCCCGCTGCCCAGTCCATGCTAACTGGTAAAAGCGTAATCCCAATTAGTGACACAACTGTCCCTGTAATAAGAGGTGGGAAGAATTTCATCAAAGGCTTGATGAAACGGCTTAGAACAATTTCAACTAAAGAACCTGCTATAGTGGCACCAACAATCCCTGCAATCCCAAAACGTGAACCAACACTGATGGCTGGGCTTGCAAAAGTAAAGTCTGTTCCCATCATCCCAGATACACGTGCTCCGATAGGTCCAACTCCTTTTGATTGTAGAATTGTTGTAATCCCTGCGACAAAAATTGCGGCAGCAACCATAGTCGAGGTGTCTTCAACACTTAATCCTAGAGCTGAAGCTACCACTAGGGGAACTGCGATAATTCCTGCAAAAGCAGCTAAAATATGTTGAAGTGCCAAGATAACTGTCACACCAACAGGTGGTTTGTCATCTATCCCGTAGAGCATTTTTTCTGGCTCTTTAACTGAATGTTCTTTAGACATATTGTCTCCTTTATGTAAAAATAATGATGTCATCTATTTTATCATAAGATGTTCTTTCTTTCAAGGTTAAAAGCGAACGTTTTTTATCAGCGTAACATATTTATTCGTATTTTAGACGATGGAAATACATCAAAAAGACCCTCGTAAGAGAATCTCTTTGTGACGTATTGGTTGTTAGTCGAAATTTAGCATTGATTTAATCGGCTCAAAACTTTTTCGATGAATGGGAGTGATACCAAATTGATGGAGTGCTTTTAAATGCTCTGCTGTGCCATATCCTGCATTTTTTTCAAAACCATAGCCAGAAAACTTCTGATCATAATCTGCCATCATTTTGTCTCTTGTAACCTTGGCTACGATAGATGCTGCGGCGATAGACAAGCTGTTAGCATCTCCTTTGATAATGGCTGTTTGCGGTATAGATGTCTCCAACTGCATCGCATCAATCAGTAGGTGATCAGGTTTTTGATTTAATTCACCTAAGGCTTCTAACATAGCTAATTTTGTTGCCTCGTAAATATTAACCTGATCAATGACGCCAGCATCCTTTACTCCCACTCCAACTGCTACCGCTCGTTCCATAATTTCTTGGTAAATAACTTCATGCTTTGATTTAGGAATTTTCTTGGAATCATTGAGGTAGCGGATCTTACAGCCTTTTGGAAGAATAACCGCCGCAGCTACAACGGGACCTGCTAGAGGCCCTCTTCCGACTTCATCTATTCCAGCAATCCACTCTACATTATTGTCGTAGAGTGATTTTTCATAAGATAACATAGCCTCTAAGCGAGCATCTTCTGCGAGTTCTTTTTCCAATTCTTTTTGGCGTTTTTTTATAGCTGTTTGAACGCCTGTCCGATGATCTGTTGATAATTCTTGGAAAATAGGGCTGTCAAGCTGATGAACTTCCTGCAATCGTTCTTTTATCTCTTTAATCGTTGCCATCTAGATCACTTACCTTATCAAGTGTATAGGTTCCAAGACGACCATCGCGGATATCTTTTACAAACAAAGTATAAAAACGATCATAGTCATCTCGAAAACCATGTTTTTTTGTAAGATTCATAATTATCTCAGGCGTCTCTTCATCTAGATCAATTCCCTTAAAACGCTCTAGTAATCTCTCAGGGTAGTTAGCTTTAAAGTAATCTAATCCAAAAATAGTCACCTCGTCCATAGGCAATAAATTATCCTTAATGGCCCCTGTCAAGGCTAACTTCAAACCTACAAGTTGATCTTCAAATTTTGGCCAGAGAATTCCTGGAGTATCCAGAATCTCCAAATCCTTATTAGATTTTAACCATTGTTGTCCCTTTGTGACACCTGGTTTATTTCCGACAACTGCAATTTTCTTTCCTGCCAAACGGTTCATAAGAGTTGATTTGCCAGCATTTGGGATACCAATGATCATAGTGCGCAGAGTTTCTTTTTGGATTCCTCTTTCGCGGAGACGTATAATTTTATCTTTCATCAGCTCCTTAGCTGCGTCAGTTACTTTTTTCACTGTCGCTTGTTCTTTTGAGTTGATAGCTAAGGTTTTAATCCCTTGTTTTTCAAAATAGCTCTGCCATTCTTTCGTTAAAAAAGGATCAGCTAGGTCAACCTTGTTGAGAATCATAAGTTTTGGTTTATCTCCAACAATTTTGGTCAGCATGGGGTTTTGACTAGATAAAGGTAGTCGAGCATCAACTAAAATTGTTACAAAGTCAACGTGTTTAATATTTTCTTGAACTTGACGACGGGCCTTGGACATATGCCCAGGAAACCATTGAATAATTGCCATGAGTGTATAATTCCTTTCTCTATGTGATTTGCTACGGGGACAAATCAACTTTTTTCTTGTCGAGATCAACTTTACTAAGCTAATCACCTAGAAACTTATCTGATTTTTTTCTAAGTTAAATCATATCAAAATTTAGCTTCAAAAACAACACATGGAAAAATACAAAAAACCCGTCATTGACGAGTTTTTGTTTTTATGAAATAGTGCTATTGTGTTTTTCCGATAAAGTCAATCATTTCATCTAACTCTTTTTTACTCTTAGTCACAAGTAGATAAGCATCATTTCCTTGTAGCTCCGCAAAAGCATCAGGCATACGTTTAACGGCCTTGAGATTATCTGCATAGCGTTCATAAATCTCAGTAGCTGGGTAAAGGTAGTTGGTGGTGTCACGGCGTGTAGCCACAAGGCAATATTGTGGCTCAAACACACGCTCTTCCACATTTCCACCGGTCACGATATTAGCATAGTCTCGGAAAAGGTCAATTGAATGCGCATAGTTATAAGCTTCGACAGTAAAGCCCCCTGCCATACGGTTATTGTACTCAATAGCAATATAATCTTTTCCGTCTTTGAAAAACTCAATGTGGAAGAAGCGCTCTTTCATTCCAAATTCTTTAATAATGGCACGACCATATTTGACTAATTGGGGATCCAACTCTTTTTCGATATAATAAGCATTGTCTTTTTTACTTTGCATCAATTCAAATGGGGTGTGAACATAAGTTAAGCCTGTTTCAAAGACCACATTTCCATGACGATCAACCAAACCATCATAGGTTGTGATGATACTAGAATTGACAAATTTTTCAAAGAAGTAAGCAGTTTGTCCATCCCAAGCTTGTTTAAAAGTTTCCAAATCAGCTTTTTTAGTTAATTTGAAAGTTCCTGAAGCACCAACGCCATTGTCAGGCTTAGCAATCATAGGAAATCCAATTGTTTTTACAGCTTTTTCAATGTCTTTTTCTGTTTTAACCACCATGCCCGGTACGACTGGTACACCTGCTTTAGTGAAATGTTTTTTCATCTCAGACTTGTACTTCGTCTTTTTAAGGTGTCTTGGTTTAGCACCGAAAATGTTAAATTGTTCACGGAGGGTAGCATCATTTTCCAACCAGTGCTCATTGTGGGATTCCACTCGATCAATCGGGCCATGTTTATACATCAAGAAAGCTGTTGCTCGCTTAACCTCATCAATGTTCTCCAAGTCATTGACGCGAAAATATTCTGTAAGAGCATAACGTAGTTCTTCAGGCAATTGATCATAGGGTTCTTGCCCAATACCTAGAACTGTAACGCCTTCTTTTTTAGCCAATTCAATCGTGAAGGGTTGGAAATTTTCTGGATAAAAAGGGGAAATAACGAGATAATTCATAGGTAGTCCTTTCTAGATTAAAGTCCGATAGAATGTAAGAAGAATGGCATTTGTTTTCTCCACCAAACCCAGTCATGAGCAACATCAGTTCCCCAGGTGTCAAACCAAGCTGGAATATTCTTCTCTTCAAAGGCACGTTTTAGGTTGTAGAATGAGTCCAGACCGTCTTGTTCCCAATCACCCAAACCTGTGCAGACGATAATATCAGCTTGACGGTATTTATCAATAAACCAGCCATCATTTTGATTCCAGATGTAGTCTGCTGGTGAGTTTTGATAAACGGCATCATCATGACCGTAATCTTGGTTATTGTTAAAGAATCGAGCATCATAAACACCTGAAAGAGCAATGACTTTTGTAAAGACATCAGGATGTTGAAGGAAAAAGTTTAGCGCGTGATAAGCTCCCATAGAACAACCTGTCGTCATCATACCATCATTCCACCCGGTCTTGTATTTAATGAATGGAATCGCTTCTTCAATGACATAGCGTTCATAGGCGCGGTGAGCTTCAGCTTTATCGTGAATAGACTTCCAATCAGCTAACCAACTTTCCTTATCATAACTAGTGAGGGTGAAAAACTGGACTTTTCCAGCTTCAATTGAACCACGACAAGCTTCAATCATTCCAAAATCCGCATACTCATTGTATGAGCCACCTGATGAGGCAAAAACAACCACAGGAATACCTGCGTGGCCATAACGATTGACATTCATTTCTTGACCAAGATTTCCTGACCAATGACTTAAAAATTCTACATGCATATTTTTTCTCCTAACTATTTCTAACGATTACCACTTTTCACTTAAAAAACGTAAGCAATCTGGTAAATAAGCTGCCCAAGCCTCTTCATTATGAACAGCACCTGAAACAACTTCTAAAGCAATATTATCTAGCTCAACTCCTCCTGCTACCAATTGACGATAGTAAGTTAAGGATGAATTGATATAGGCTTGCTTGATGTTACCTGCCATGAGAGTCTTATCGGTGTCATCTGCTTCTTCTGTTCCAACATAGATATAGACACGCTGCTCTTTATCTAATGGTTGGCGTTCAATATAACGATCAAACGCTTCTTGGTGAAGCCAGTTGGCTGATGAAAAGACCCCTAAACCACCAATTTTATCTTGATAGGCTAAGCCCATAAATTGTGTAATATTCCCTCCAAGAGATGAGCCAATCATAGCTGTGTGAGCTTTGTCTGCTTTGGTACGATAGTTTTGGTCAATAAATGGTTTGACCACTTCCATCACAAATTCGGCATACAAGGTTCCTTTGCCACCAAACTGAACTCCTGGAATCCCCATTTCGCTAAACTTCCAAGCAGCGTATTCATGCATCCGTTCAGCACCATCATTGTCAATGGCAACAATTATCATCTTTGCAATATCTGGATTTCGCTTAATCGTTGGAATAATCTTCCAAGAATGACCCGAAAAGGCTTCTTTACTGTATAAAACATTTTGTCCATCATGGAAATAGACGACAGGATAGGAATCAGCGGTGTCTTCGTCATATCCTTTCGGTAGTAAGACACGAACGCGACGTTTTCTACCAGTGAAGGGAACCTCTAATTCGTGGGTTTTCATATCCAAATAAAAGTAAGATTTATTCATATCTATCTCTTTCTAAACAGTGTTTTTAGTATTATACCATAGTTTTTCAACAAATATTCAGAAAATTTAGTTATTTCTGTTCTTTTTTGAATAAAATTGTGATTAGTTTGGAGAATAATGTTATTTTTAAAACTATTAAGGAAGAGAATAAAGGACCGCAAGCCTAAGATATAGAAAAACTGCTCCATCAAACTCCGACCCACATCGTTTGAAGTCTGAAAATATTCAGAAATATACTGCATTAAGAGTAGCAAGGAAATAAGGGCCATCGGTAGAAATATCCACACAAAGTTGTTTTGCCAATCTCCAGCCACAGCTCTTGATGATACTAAAAGACAAATCATCTGAAGAAACATAAAAATAATATTCTTTAGGCTATTGTTTCCAAATCGGTTTGTAAAAACGGTTTGCACCATCCACGAATTAACAAAAACAATTAGACCTACTGAGAAGTTAAAAAAGGATTGGGGACTGACTACTCCATGATGTGCATGATGGATAATCGACGTTAGCTGACTGATGGTATAAACATAAACTAAATCATAAAATAATTCCGTCAACTCGACTTTTTTATGTTTGATGAAAGACGCTGTACGCCAACAATTTCAGGATGCTTCACCACAAAATCTTCTAAAATCTCCAAACTTCCCTCAATGTTGTTCAAAGACAGCATGGCCACTCCAGCTAGAAATTGATTTGGATAGGTCTGAACAGTTCCCAAGAGCTCTTGATTGACCTTTTTTACCAAAGCCAAGGCCCAACATTTTTTGGTAAAACTGAGGCAACAATACATGAGCAAATACATCTATTTTCATACATCAATCTCCTTCCAACTATCTTTTTCGTCCGTCAAAATAGCATACTCTTCAAAATAGGAAAGCTCTTGCTCAATATCACCAGATTCATATAGGGATATTTTATGCTCCAAACGATCTATGGAACGCTGGAGGTTAGCTTGCTTTTGATAAAGAGTCGCCAGTTGCCCCGTAACAAGTTTTCACGTTGGTCTTTTGCCTGATATCTGTAATTGTATAACGTTCAGTACTCATTACAAGAACTCCTTCCATCATTTTACACCTTTCATTACACTACTTATAGTTCACTATAAGTCAATCGAATCACAAAATCTTTTATATGCTCTTGAAAAAAATGAATATTGGAGTAAACTATAAGGTGTTAATCAAAGGAGGCTTTATGAAAATTTATGTTCAATTTATGATTATTCTTTTCTTTGCCTTTGTAGGAGAAGGCATCTCAACACTTGGGCATCTTCCCATACCAGGTAGCATTATTGGCTTGTTACTGCTTTTTATCGCTCTAAAAGTAAAACTGATTCGGTTGAGGCATATTCACTTAGTGGGGCAATTTTTACTAGCCAATATGACGATTTTATTTTTACCTGCTGCTGTTGGGATTATGGAGCGCTATCAGGAAATTGTACCTTATTTATTTCCGATTAGCTTAATTCTTTTCGGGGCCTTGGTTTTAAATATTGTTGTGATTGCTTTTATTGTAGGTTTTATAAAAAATAAATTTGAAGGAGACTTTCCAAATCATGACTGAACTCACTCTGAATCCTATGTTTGGGATTTTCCTATCTATTTTGGCTTATTATATTGGTTTATTACTATTTAGGCGTTTCCCACATCCTATAACAACCCCTCTTTTAGTTGCTACGGCTCTCGTTATTATTGGATTAAAGCTGCTTCATATTCCATATAAAAACTATTATGTTGGAGGAGCCTATCTCAATATGTTGATTGTTCCTTCGACCGTGGCTTTGGCTATTCCCTTGTATCGTAATTTCCATTTGATGCGACATCATTTTAGGAGTATCTTTTTGAGTATTACCCTTGCCACTATTATCAATACCCTCTACACTCTTTTAGTAGCAAAATATTTTGGAATGAAATACTTTTTAGCCATCTCTCTTATCCCAAAATCAGTGACAACCGCCATGGCAGTTGGAATGATTGATAAGATGCAAGGCATTACGACGGTGACCCTACTAGTTGTTGTCATCACAGGTATCCTAACCAGTGTGCTCGGTCCTGTTTTGCTCAAGTGGTTAAACATCAAAGACCCTATTGCTATTGGCGTTGCTTTAGGAGGAACAGGTCATGCCATCGGAACAGGGGCTGCTTTAAAATATGGACAAGTAGAGGGAGCAATTGCTGGCTTATCTATTGGAATTACGGGTATTCTTTATGTTATCGTCAGCCCTATCCTTGCTCAACTCATTTTATCCTAGCAAGTTGTAAATGTTGTCTCAAAGAATTATCTATCAAAAAACACAAAGTTTCAATGAAAGAAACTTTGTGTTTTTAGTAGCATTAATAATCAGCAAGTTGAATTCTATTTAAAATGACGTGTTCATTTTATCATTCGATTCTTAGCTACCAAGCAAGCCAATTATATTTGTGAAAGACTAAGATCAAAGACATTGATTTTGCTTGATTTCTTATAAAAATTTGTTCATCCAGACCTCATCACCAAAATGATACAGTGGTATAAAACTCAAACACTGTGGGATGATATATTCGATAGCTCTCAATTTGTTTTTTTATCTGTACTAGCTTTTAATCCCAATTGTACCATTTTACGACCTCCTTTAGATTCCATTACACCATTCCTTTTTCTTACATTTAGCAACCACTTTTCTTGCGACTTATTTGCTATTTTTGATACAATAAATCAGATCATTTTCAGAAAGGAATGACTTTTTTATGTCAAAAAACAAGCCAGCATCCCCTATATTGTTAGGAAGTAGTCTTTATCTCGTTCTTCTTTGGTTGATTGTTTTGTTCCAAACTTCTATTTTTCACAATTGGAGCATCAAACATTTTTACCTTGGGATTGACAGCATTCCAGCATTACTTGATGGCAATATCATAGACAACCTGTTATCCAAGGGAAAAAGCTGGCTCGTCATTAGCGCTATTTTCTTCTTACTTGAGATTATCCTTTACTTCTATCTGAATAACTTTTTCTTTAAAAAATTAAAAACGACGACTCAACGAGGTAGCCAAAGTTTGCGGTGGAGTTATCTGTTTTTAAATCTTGTCCCAATTTTTCTGTTGCTAGTTGGTGTAATCTCTAGTTTCCAAACGAGTCTAACCCTTTATCAAGACTACACTGCCTTTCGTAGTTTGGACTTAGACCAGGTGATAAAAGGGTTAAACCACGAAATCTCAACCATGCCACTCAACACTTTAAAAGATATTCAAGCCATCTTAGAAAGCCTGAAACGCTACATTCACGATAACAGTATCTTACTAAATATGTATAACTCCTTCTTTAAACAATATGATCTCGTTGCCAATCTTCTTGCTTGGTGGAACAATTGCTTCCTTCTCTTATTATCTTTGGCAAGTTTCTTACAGATACGTCTATTTTGGCGAAACAAAAGCTCCTTTAAACGTCTTAGCCTTACTATCACATATAAAAAAGACTAACCAAACTCTCTCAAATATAGAATTTGAGAGAGTTTTTCTTGTTTTCATCGTAAATAACTTCTATTTTTACTCAAAATTTATTATAATTTAACATTAGAGGTGAAAAAATGAAAAAACAAGCTTTTAGTTCCGAAAACTATTTAGATTTACAACGTGATCATATCCTTGAGCGCATTGAGCAATTCGGTGGAAAACTCTACCTTGAATTTGGTGGGAAGATGTTGGAAGACTTCCATGCCGCACGCGTCTTACCTGGATATGAGCCAAATAATAAAATCAAACTCCTTCACGAATTACGTGATCAAGTTGAAATTGTTATTGCCATCAATGCTAGTAATATTGAACATTCTAAAACTCGCGGTGACTTGGGGATTTCTTATGACCAGGAAGTATTTCGTCTGATTGACACTTTCAATGAACTCAACATTTTTGTTGGTTCTGTGGTCATTACGCAATATACTGGTCAGCCTGCAGCAGATGCTTTTCGTAAAGAGCTTGAAAAAAATGGCATCGCGTCTTACCTTCACTACCCAATCGCTGGTTACCCAACAGCTGTTGACCATATCATTTCACCAGAAGGCATGGGGAAAAACGACTACATCAAAACAAGTCGCAATCTAGTCGTTGTCACAGCGCCAGGACCAGGATCAGGTAAATTAGCAACCTGTCTATCCCAGCTCTACCATGATCAAGTGAATGGCGTGACCTCTGGTTATGCAAAATTTGAAACTTTCCCAGTTTGGAATTTACCACTCCATCACCCTGTCAACCTAGCTTATGAAGCTGCGACAGCAGACCTTGATGATGTTAATATGATTGACTCATTCCACCTAGAAGCTTACGGAGAAACAACTGTCAACTACAACCGTGACATTGAGATTTTCCCTGTAGTATCGCTCATGTTAGAGCGCATTCTAGGGAAATCACCCTACCAATCTCCAACAGATATGGGAGTCAATATGGTTGGCTTTGCGATCACAGATGATGAGGCTGCTCGTGACGCTTCTAAGCAAGAAATTATCCGTCGTTATTATCAGACTGTGGCAGACTACAAAGAAGATAAGGTGGCAAAATCTGCTATCACCAAGATTGAACTATTGATGAATAACCTTGGTATCACTCCACTTAATCGTCAAGTGACCGTCGTTGCTCGTCAAAAGGCTGAGGAAACTGGACAAGCTGCACTGGCTATGGAATTGCCTAATGGTCAAATTGTTACAGGTAAAACATCAGAACTCTTTGGTCCATCTGCTGCTGTCATCGTTAACGGGATTAAAGCTCTAGCAGGTATCGACAAGGACACACACCTCATCCAACCTGACTATGTCAAACCTATTCAAGATTTAAAAGTTGACCATCTCGGCAATCGCAACCCTCGTCTTCACTCAAGTGAACTGCTGATCGCTCTAGCCATCACTGCTATGACCGATAATAATGCCAAAAAAGCTATGGAAGAACTTGGAAATCTGAAAGGATCTGAAGTGCATTCCAGTGTTAGCTTACCTGAAGAAGACAAAAATGTTTTCCGTAAACTTGGTATCAATGTTACTGTTGATCCCAATAGACAAAGCGAGACACTTTATAAAAAGTAAACACATCACAAAAGAGCTGGGGGAATCAATTCTCTCTAGCTCTTTTGTTCTAAAACTATTAGCAACGAGGTTTTTATGAAAATCGTTACATTTTTAAAAAAGTCTATTTCTGTAGGTACTGCCGTCATGATGGCAATCTTGACTATTTCTTCTTTCCTTGTCCAAACGATTATTTATGTTGTTCGGTATGAATGGGCAGATATGATTAGTCCTAGACCCTGGGTCTATCTCTGCTTACTAGCTTTTTTCCCCTTAAGTATCATCATTAATAAGCTTCTTGACCACCTCACAAAAAAGCAACTCTTCATTTTGCTAGCGACACTCTTCAGCTTAGGTGGGCTACTTCTTATTGCCTTGACGACTGATATTACACGAGATGATGCAGCGACAGTCTTTCGTTCAGCTGTCAGTATCAATCAAGGTAACCTTTCCTCACTTAATGAAGGTGCCTACCTCTTTCGCTACCCTCACCAATTAGGGTTGGTTACATTTGAGCGTATTATCCTGACAATCATTCCGATTCCTAGTATGGTTGTTTTCTTCCTGCTTAATATCATTGCCATTCTTCTCACGAATGCTATGACTTGGAAAATAGCTGAACTCCTCTTTGATAATGACCGTGTCAGCAAGTGGACCATTTTTCTCAGCTTTACCTTTCTTCCTCAGTTTTTCAATATCCTATTTGTTTATGGTATTGTTTACAGTTTAGCCATAGCGAGCGTTGGCATTTATTTCTTTATCCGATACCTATCAAATCATCAGCGCAAAGATGCTCTAGTTAGCCTGTTGACTCTTGCAACTGCCTACTGGATAAGAAATAATAACATCATTCTCCTCATAACTGTTTCTGTTATTATCCTACTTGAAGCTGTTTATCAAAAGAATAAACGTTTGATTTGCTACCCCATTATTCTCTTTGGACTAGCGATCAGCTTTAACAAAGCAACTCTCAGCTACTATCAATATTTAGCTGGTCATGAATTAAAAGGTACGCCTAAAGTTGCTTGGCTAGCTATGGGGCTTCAGGATTTAAAAGATAATCACCGTCAACCTGGATGGTACACTTCTTATGTCAGAAATATTTATTTTGAAAAATCTGGAGACTACGATCAAATCAAAGAAGATGCTGATAAAATGGTTACCCATGAGATGCAAAAATTTTTTGAAAAACCAGCTTATGCTTGGACATTCTTTTCTACTAAATTTTTGACCACTTGGACAGAATCAACCTTCCAATCAATCTGGTCAGGACCTAGTAAACCTCAAAAGCAACCCCTTGATAATATTTATGCAGCCTCTATCTTTAATGGCAGATGGGGGTATCGTATCATTTACCAAGTGACACATGCTATGCTGATTCTTATCTACTTAGGGGCATTTCTCTATCTTATCTTTTCTAAAAATATGAATCTTATCATCCTCTATCCTTTCATCTACCTCGCAGGTGGCATTATATTCCACTTACTTTGGGAAACTAAGAGCCAATATGCAATCCCCTACGTGTATCTCTTAATTCCTTTTGTCGTAAAAGGTTGGGGAGAGACCTATCACTTCTTCAAACAAAAGAAAAACTTCAAGAACTAAGATGTCTTGAAGTTTTCTCTTTATTCTGATACTAGAAGCATGGATTTAATAGCTTTTCGGTCAGCCATATCTTGGTAAGCCTGATTGACATCATCTAGCTGATAGGTGTCTGTAAAGACTTTACCTGGATTGATATCGCCATTTAATACTGCTTGAAGAAGAACGGTTTTAACATAAGTCGTTACTGAAGCAGATCCGCCTCCAATGGTAAGGTTTTGCACAAAAGTTGAGCCAAGTGGACGGTTATTATAGTGCGGGACCCCAACGTAACCAATGCGACCACCATTATGAAGAACACCGATAGCTTGCTCGATAGCAGCCTCAGTTCCCACACATTCTAGGGCAGCATCTGCACCACCACCTAAAATCTCACGAACTTTGGCAATACCTTCTTCACCACGTTCAGCGACAACAGCTGTAGCACCAAGCTCTAAGGCTAATTTTTGACGATCTTCATGACGGCTCATCATGATGATTTGTGAAGCTCCTCGCATCTTAGCTGCAATGACAGCACATTGACCAACAGCACCGTCACCAATGACCACAACCTTATCCCCTTTTTCAACTTGAGCGACTCGTGCCGCATGGTAACCTGTTGGCATCACATCAGCTAGGGTTAAGAGGGATTTTAACATGCCTTCTGAATAATCTGATGGCTGACCAGGAACCTTAATCAAGGCCCAGTTTCCATAGTGGAAACGCAAATACTCTGCTTGGAAACCACCGCCCCAGTTCGTTGGTGCTGGGTGGTTGTCACAAGTCCCATCAAAACCTGCACGACAGGCCGCACACTCTCCACAACCATGTGTGAAAGGCGCAATCACAAAATCTCCTGGTACTAAGGTAGTGATGTCTGGACCGACCTCCTCAACAATGGCCAATGCCTCATGCCCTGAGTTATTAGTATGACTTTCCCGTGCATCTCCATGCGAATAGGACCATAAATCTGAGCCACACACACAAGCTCTCACAATGCGTAAAATCACATCATCACTGGCTTGAATCTTTGGCTTGTCAACTTCCTCAATAATCATTGACCCAGCTTTTTCAAAAATAGCAGTTTTCATTAGTTTCTATCCTTTCTATAGTGGCGCATCATTTGACAGCCCCTTTTGGTAAATGGCAATTTTATAATCTAAACGCTTAAGAGCAGCCTCCTGTTCCTTAAGACGTGCTTTCAGCTTGTCACGCTCGGTTTGTAAAATCTCCAAACGCTCAAGGCGTGTGCTATCTCCTTGACCATACAAGGTCATATAGGTTGTCAAAGAGTCAACAGACAAGCCCGCTGAACGAAAACATTTCACAAACTCTAAAGCCTCTAAATCCTTCTGCTGAAAATCACGAATACCTGATTTATTCCGTGTAATCGGTGGAACTAAGCCAATTTTTTCATAATAACGAATGGTGTCGGCAGATAAGCCCACCAGGTCAGCAGCAACTTTTATATTCATTCCCCACCTCCATCCTTGATAGCCCTATTATATACCCTAGAGTTAACTCTAAGTCAAGGAAAAAGATTATTTTAATTTTTTGACGATAAATTCAAAACTAAACAAGATCCCGACAGAAATCAAAATAGGTATCATATAAGATTCTTGAAATCCGATAAATGAGTAAACGATCATCCCAGCTGTAAAAGGAGCTCCCATTGTCACTCCTAAAAAACTACAGACAGAAATTATTATAAAAATCGGAGAATACTTTACCCAACCCAATACTCCCCCCAACAAAACAATAACCTCCCCAAAGACGGCACCAATTGAAATAGAAGGCGTCATCGTCCCACCATAAGAGCCAAATCGTAAGCAGAGTAAGACAATAATAAATTTTAATACAAATAGCGCCACTGCATCACTGAGTCGCATTCCATCCAAACTTGACTGAATCAAAAGAGAGCCATTTCCAAGTAAACTGGGGAAATAATAACTTAGTAGTGCTAGTAAAACAAAAACTATTGGTAATTGCCATAAAATTCGCCTATCTTTAGTTCGATGTTTACTGGCACTCTTACTGAGGCTAGTAAACACTTTAGCGGTAGGTATCGTTATCAACGTCATAAAACTACTGATAACAAGTATTGACCAATTTACTGGTTGACTGGCAACATGATACATGGGGGCATTACTAATTTCAATATTTGCAATAAATGTAGCACCATATGATGTGATAGCTATTATCAGGAAATTCAGAATCGTTAATGGAATACGGTATATCTCAAAAGCAAATAATATACTTGCAAATGGAATTTGATAAATCGCAGCCAAACCAGCAACCGTAGAAGCTGCTACCAATACTGACCGTTCTTCTGCTGTTATCGATACTTTTTTTGCTAAGTAAGCCGATAACAAACTCCCAAATTCTCTTGGAGCAACCTCTTTTCCTATAGGCGAACCCAAGCCTACTGTCACAATTTGTAAGAGAATATGTCCCATCTGTCTACCAAAATTGGGTAATTGTTCACTAGAGGTTTTAGGAAAAATCTGCTTCTTTAAAGAAATTATTCCATTGCTCTGTCTTTGAAGAAAATACCAGCCTACTGAACTAATAAGACCCGATACAATAACGAGTTGGCTACGCTGACCAGAAGTAGAGGTTTGCAAAATATCTGACCAGAAAAAATCAAAAACACAGTGTAGTATAATGGCACCCACTCCTACCATAATAGCTAGAGTAACAGTTAGTAACAGTAAACTTATATTGTTTTTACTCAAAAATGAGCGCATTGTATTTTACACCTTTCTAGAAAAGTTCCCTAATCCAAGTCAACGCCAAATACTTGTAAACTCTCTCGTTCTTGATTGGTTAAGGTTCTATATTCCCCTAATGCTAAGTTGGTATCTAAGCTTAGAGGTCCCATTGTTAAGCGCTTTAAATCAATAACCTCTTTGCCACAAGCTGCGACCATTCTTTTCACCTGATGGAATTTCCCTTCTTTTAAAGTAATATGCACTAAACTGGTTTCTTCCTCTTCATTACGTTCTAAAATATCAAGCTGAGCAGGTAGGCAAGTAAAATCTTTGAGGGCAATACCTCTTTCAAAAGCTGTTATATCTTCACTTGTCATAATACCTGCAACCTTAGCTTCATAACGCTTACTGACATGTTTTTTAGGTGATAGCATAGCATGAGCTAGTCCCCCATTATTTGTCAAAAGCAAAAGACCATGAGTATCAATATCAAGTCTCCCAACAGGAAAGACATCTTTATAGTGCGCCCGTTCATCTAGAAGATCTAGCACAGTTTTATGCTTACTATCTTCGGTTGCGGAAATCACGCCTTTGGGTTTGTTTAACATATAATACACAAAACGTTCATGATTCAGCACTTGTCCAGACACACTGATCTGATCCTGTTTAGGGTCAACTTGCCTTTTAGGAGAAGTCTCGACTACTTCATTAACTTTAACGGTTTTATTTTTTAAAATCTTTTTGACCTCAGTTCGTGACCCCACACCACAATCTACTAAAAATTTATCTAATCTCATATAACCTCTCTATGTTTTTCTAAGCGAAATAAACCTTCCTTGTCAGGATACTGCTCTCCTTTTTTGATGCTATAACCAAATTTTTGATAAAAGCCGACAGCCGTTATAGAAGATGGAATTTCAATTCGCTTACTTTTTATAAAATAGCTATCTTGTTCCAACGTTTTCATTATCAAAGAGCCCAATCCTTGTTTTTGATGGTCTGCCGCAACAAAAATCGTAAACAAACTCGCCTCATCTTCTTTATCCCAATAGGGACCTATTGCGCCACAAGCTACCAGAGTAGCATCTTTTTCAACCACATAAAAATGTGTCCATGAGGCACGTTTGATCAAAGCATCTGCAGATAAACTTTCTACAACCTGCTCAATATAAGCTGCCTCATAATCTTTTTGATTGATTTGGCGTAAACTTGCAGCAATCATTTTGGCTAATGGTTCCGCATCTTTTTCTTGAAATAATCGAATCATACTTACCCTCTCTTTTAATCATTATAGCACAGCTTTTACAAAAGAAAAAACGCTCAAAGAGCGTCAATTGTTAGCTATTAGAAATCTGAGATTGCTTTTTATAAGTGTAATCTTTTAGGATTTGATAGGCACTTGCTGAGACTGGAACCGCCACCAGCATCCCAAATACACCACCTAATGCGCCACCAAGAGTAATGGCAAGTAGGACCCACATCCCAGGTAGTCCGATTGAACCTCCGACAACACGTGGATAAATCAAGTTTCCTTCAAATTGTTGTAGTAACACGATAAAAATCAAAAAGATAAGGGCCTGTTTAAAATCTTGAGTTAAAATTAAGATCACTCCCACACTCGTTCCAATATAGGCACCGATCACAGGAATTAAGGCAGTAAAAGAAATCAGGACACCAATCGTTGCAGCATAGGGTAAACCAAGTAAGCTCATCCCAATAGCTGTCAAAGATCCTAAAATCATAGCTTCTAAAGTCTGACTAACAAAAAAACCGTGGAAACGTTGATTTAAAACGTCTAGGACATAATAAATCCCTTTGGCGTATGGTTTGAAAAAGGTATCGATTAAAAGTCGAAACTGACGCCCTAGAGTTTCCTTATTGACCAAAACATAAGCCGAGAAAATTAAGCTCACGACCAAATTTAGTAAGGTTGAAGCTATGGAGGTAACCGAGATTAAGATACTGGTTAGACTACTTAACAACTGGCTAAGAATCTGTTTGCTAAAATTGATCAAGGTATTCGTTACTTCTGCTTCTCCTCCAAGTGCATTGATAACGTTTGAGACGATCTCACTTTTTTGGATATGATTTAATAACTTCGCAATATCTTGAGGATTAATCGATAAAAGAGACTGTAAACTGGTAATCAAATCTGGTAATACAATAGTGAAAATCATATAAACGACAGCTGTAAAAGTCGCATAAGCTAATAATAAAGAAAAACTTCTTTTAAATTTTAAAATGTAATCAACCTTGATGAGTTTAACAAAAAGTTTTTCATAAGCACTCATCACAATATTGACAACAAAAGCCACTCCTGCCCCCACAATAAAGGGATGAGCTGCTTTGTAAATCGTTTGAAGTAAGGTAGCGCCGCTTGACCAATTACTTTGAATAAATAAACATGTCACAAAAATAAGAACTACTGAGCTAATCAGTCGTTTATCAAATTGCATGGTTGTCCTCGTTTCCAATCATCATTATCTATTTATTATACAGATAAAAATACTTTTTGTCACCTTTTCTAGCTACTGATCTCCTAAGTAGTTAATTCCTTGACATTATTTTATAAAAAACATATAATCTAGTTATCAATACTAGATAAAAGAGAGGTTGTGACATGATGAATACCATTCCCTACTGGGATGAGCTGCCAGATTTGGATTTATACCTTGATCAGATCTTACTGTATGTCAATCAATACACACAATATAGCCTAGATCCCAAGGATAAAGGTCTGACAGCCTCGATGATTAACAATTACGTTAAACACAAACACATTGATAAGCCCATCAAAAAAAAATATCAAAAACATCAACTTGCTCGTCTGATTGCTCTAAATAGCTTAAAGCATGTTTTTTCTATTCAAGAAATTAGCCATACTTTGAATCTATTGTCTGAAAAACAAGATTCAAAAACACTTTATAACCACTTTGTTGATTGTATGAGAAATCAGGAAAATAATGAGACACCAGAAATTATTAGGTGCGCCTGCCAAGCCCTCAAACTTTATTATAAAACCCGTCAATTAACCTTAGATTTAGAAGGAGAACACTCATGAATCACAGTCTAAAACTCAGTGCCCCACTCTCTTTTGGAGAAGAAGTCGCTAATAGTGTGACACATGCTATTGGGTCAGCTATCATGTTGAGCTTATTACCGATTACTGCTATCCATGCTTATCATGATTATAATAACACTGCAGTTGTAGGGATGTCTATTTTTGTCATCAGCCTATTTCTGATGTTTCTATCTTCAACCATCTACCACTCTATGCCTTATGATTCAACTCATAAATATGTCTTACGTATTATCGATCATAGTATGATTTATATTGCAATTGCAGGGAGTTATACACCTGTTGCTCTTTCTTTAGTTGGAGGATGGTTAGGTTATGCGATCATCACGCTACAATGGGGAATCACAATTTTTGGTATTCTTTATAAGATTTTTGCCAAACATATCAATGAAAAATTCAGCCTATTTCTTTATCTTTTTATGGGGTGGTTAGTCATTTTCATCATTCCAGCCATTTTGCAAAAGACTAGCATGACATTTGGACTTCTCATGCTAGCTGGTGGTTTATCTTACACAATAGGTGCTGTTTTCTACGCTAAAAAGAAACCCTATTTTCATATGATTTGGCATCTCTTCATTCTCTTAGCGTCGACTTTGCAATATATAGCCATTGTCTATTTTATGTTATAAAAGAACAACCGCAAGAATTTATCTTGCGGTTGTTCTTTTAGGTTAATTCATTAAAATCCCAAACATCATCTACCCAGCCTTGATAAAAATCTGGCTCATGGCAGACCATAAGGATAGAGCCTTTATAGGCTTTTAAAGCACGCTTTAATTCATCCTTTGCATCAACATCCAAATGATTGGTCGGCTCGTCTAACACTAAAACATTATTTTCGCGATTCATTAGTAAACAAAAACGAACTTTTGCCTGTTCTCCACCTGATAAAACCTGAATCTGACTTTCAATGTGTTTTGATGTTAAACCACATCTTGCTAGGGCTGCACGAACTTCAGCTTGATTTAAAGCAGGGAAAGCATCCCAAACTGCTTCAAGTGGCGTTTGGCGGTTACCCCCAGCTACTTCTTGCTCAAAATATCCCAACTCTAAATACTCACCTCGCTCAACTGAACCAGATAAGGGTGGGATGATGCCTAATAAACTCTTTAGAAGTGTTGATTTTCCGATACCATTGGCACCAACAATCGCAATCTTTTGGTTACGCTCAAATGTGAGATTGAGAGGTTTTCTGGTCAACACACGGTCATAGCCAATTTCTAAATCAGTTGTTTGAAAAATAAAACGGCTTGGTGTGCGTGCCATCTTAAAATCAAAAGATGGCTTAGGCTTTTCAGCTTGTAGCTCAATAATTTCCATTTTGTCCAACTTCTTTTGACGTGACATCGCCATATTACGCGTTGCCACACGTGCCTTGTTACGATTCACAAAATCTTGAAGGTCTGCAATTTCTTTTTGTTGGCGCTCATAAGCTGCTTCAAGTTGCGCTTTTTTCATAGCATGCACTTCTTGAAATTGATAATAATCTCCAGTATAACGCGTTAATAATTGATTTTCAACATGATATACAATATTAATCACATCGTTTAAAAATGGAATATCATGAGAGATTAGGACAAAGGCATTTTCATAATTTTGAAGGTAGCGTTTTAACCAGTCAATATGTTCGGCATCTAGATAGTTGGTTGGCTCATCCAATAACAAAATATCTGGCTTTTCTAAGAGAAGTTTAGCCAGTAGAACTTTAGTCCGCTGTCCTCCACTTAAAGCTGTGACGTCCTTATCCATCCCATAATCCATAACACCTAAAGCGCGTGCGACCTCATCGATCTTGGCATCTAGGGTATAAAAATCACGGCTTTCTAAGCGGTCTTGTAACTCACCAACCTCTTCCATAAGAGCATCCACATCAGCTCCCTCTTCTGCCATTGACATATAGATGTCATTGATGCGAGCTTCTGTTTTAAACAATTCATCAAAGGCTGTACGAAGAACATCTCTAACCGTTTGCCCCTCATTTAATACAGCATGTTGGTCCAAATAACCTGCTGTGACATACTTAGACCACTCCACCTTTCCTTCGTCTGGTTGCAATTGCCCTGTCACAATGCTCATAAAGGTAGATTTCCCTTCTCCATTTGCACCGACTAAGCCGATATGCTCTCCTTTCAACAAGCGAAAAGAGACATCCTCAAAAATAGCACGGTCCCCAAAACCATGACTAAGATTTTTTACTTCTAAAATACTCATACGCACTCCATCATATCAATTTTACTAAAAGTCAATAACTTCACTATTATAGCATAAAAAAGAGAGATTGGATAAACCAATCTCTCTTTTGATAGAGGAGAGACAATAATATTAAGATTGTTTCTGACCTGCTTTTCGTTTAGCTAGATAAAGTGCCGATCCCATGATAACACCACCTATCACCAAAAATAGAACAACCCCTTGTCCCCCTGTTGAAGGTAGCGTCGGAATTCGATGGTTTAAAACTTCTTTTTCAAGCACTTGACTAGCATTTTCTTTGGTATTGGTATGAATGGCTATCGGCTCTAGCAACTTGATATAGCCTTCCAATGCTTTGGTCTCAACAATCCAATAGTCTGCATCTACCTCAAGGTGACTAAAGCTGGCATAACCTTCCGAATCAGTTGTGACGTCATAATCACTAGCTTGGTCATAATCTGCCTCACCAGGCTTAATCACAGATAACACCTGACCACTAGCATCATATTTCACTCGAATAAAGCGATTGTTGTCGGCGTTCTCACGGCTATCTGCCAGTTTAAATTGGACACCTTCAAGAGCTTTCTGATTATTGGCATCTAATTTATGTAGTCTGATACTGGTTGTTGTCACATCGGAATAAAGGACAACACCTACGCGTTCTGGTTCTACCACTTGTAGATTATTAACAGTTCCCGCTACGGAGTTCCATGCCGCTTTATCAGCTTCTTCTGCTTGACTTGGATTTAACAAGTTTTTATCATCAATCCTTTCAGGTGCTTTCATAACAAAGTAAATGTCTTGACCTGACGAAACAGAGCTCACCCCATCTTTTAGTTTTAGCATGAAGCTATGGATGGCTTCCCAATTAGTGACTTGATCAGCTGTTCGCCAATTAGGCTCTTCTGCTCCTGCTGGATTTTCAGGTGCTGGGACACCAGATGGGTATTGTGCTTCTTGGTAAATTTGATCACGCTTAGGATTAGTGGACTCACTATAATAGACCTCTACCTTATCATCCCAAGCAACCGGGAGTGTAATGGGGCCTGTCATTAGCGGAGTAAAACGGCTTTGACGATCTTGGTTTGACAAAATAGTCAAATCTCCTACGGAAGGCAAGACGTCAATAAAGGCTAATTTGGTAAAATTGGTATGATCTGCATTTTCAACACGAATATGGTAACGAATCTCACCTCCAAGATCGGCATGCCCCATCTTGCTATACTCAGCATCTCTATTCCCTTTTACAGATTTTGTCAGCGTTAATAAATCATTTGAGACATAGTGATAGTTCGCACTACCCTTGACAATATTTTCCGAAGTATTTTGATTTCCATTAACATCATCAGCATCTAAAATGAGGTCATTTCCACTTGCAGCTTGCAATGGTGTAGAACTTGATCCATAGGCATCGACAGTAAGAAGTGATGGAATCTCCTGAGATAAGCTCACATCAACCTCAAAAGTCATGTATTTCCCTGGTTTTAATTGCTTATTACCATCTCCTTCCCATTGGTAACGAATCAATTGACGGTCTGTTCCATTAAAGTTATCAAGAATTTCAACCACTTGTCCACTAGATTGGCTGTAAGACCAGTTTGGTTGACTCTGGTTAACTGTTACTCCTTTTGGTAACAAAACAGAAGCCATTAGCGGACCATCTAGATTTTTTGTTGACGCATCAATATTAGAAAAGGTTACTCTTAAACGATTGCTTTCTGTAGAAGAGATGATATTGCCATCTCTTTGTAAAAATTCGGGAGTAATCTTAGCAATTGCTGGTGTGGTATCTTTTGCTGAAATCATCGCTGTACGTGGACCTAGTTCAGTATTGATAAGACCATTATCATCAGCTGCTCCAATAGGACGACGAACAAAAGGCTGGACGCGGGCACCTGTACCATTCAAATTAACGAGAGCTAACTCACCAAAAGTATGATTTTTATTCATGACCTTAACAGGCGAAGTGTTATTAAGATTGGGGTTAATTGTATAGTAATCTTCGACATAGGCTGTAAATCCAGCATTTAATATCTCTGATCGATCACGGCTACCATAAATAACATTAAATGAGTTAACATGCTCACCTGCTTCCAGACCCAATTGATCACGATTTAAACTGATGTAGGGATGATAGATAGTGTAATTTTGCCCATTAGGGTGAAATGGGCCACTTTGATGAACAGCATAATCCCCTGAGTTTAAGGTAATAGATTTATTTCCTTTAGAGGTATTCAACTCTATCGTAATAGTTGGGTAGTTCGCAGAGGTGCCATTGGCAATTTTTCCTCCAGGCAACTGATAATTTGCTCGGCCAAAAGCAAAGAAAGAACCAATAGATACATGGAGTTCATCCAATTCTAAATTTGCATCCACTTCACGATTTAATCCAACAAAATGGTAATCATTCTTAGTTGGATTATAATCCCCATAACCACTATTGTGACTCCAGCTAACATTCCAGTCTGGACCAATCCCTTCATGTGCATAAGAAAAATTGACACCATCATGGTTAGTGAGGTTGACATCAAAGGCTGGATGACGCGTACGTGTGCCGTTCCACTTGCCAGTATCATTAAAGAAATTTGTAGGAACAGTTAATTGAGCAGTTCCAAAATGCTGGCTTGCCCCATAAGTAATTTTTAAACCAGAACCATCAGTACTATTACCATTGTTATCAAATTGATAGGTTTTACTGGTTCCTTTATTAGTATCTTTTAAAATAACCTGACGGACACGACGTGGATGTGTTCCTTGATCCCATCCAATATCAACAGACAAGTTAAAAACTGTGCGACCATTATTTTGAATAGGACCAGTATAACCTGTTGATAAGGAATCATAAAAATCTCTAGAAATCAAAGGGGTGACATTGTAGTTCATGGTGAACCCTAGGCGCGTGTTGGGACTATTTGGCACTGTGGGATTTGGGTTGGCTTGACTCACAGCAGAAAAACCTGATGGTTTATTCCCATTTGCATCAGATGGGCCTAAATTTATGCTATAAGCCCATTGTCCCTTTGGCGCAGCAAGAGGATTATTTCCTTTACTAATACTACCACCAACTTGATTGGATTTTTGACTAATCTCTTCATCATTAATCGAGATAATATTTGCTGTAGCAGTATTTACAAACTCTCCTTCTGCACTAGGATCCATACTCTTGAAGGTAAGCTCCTTTGTCCAAATGATACCATTTTTACTCTCAGCCAAGGACTTTTGGTCTTCTATACTAGGTGCAGTAAAGCTCACACGACTATCACCGACCATCTGAAGATGAGATGGGTTATCATCTATAATGGTTATGGTAGATCCTGGTTTAAGATACTGCTTGGTAACAGATAAGCTTGGTTTAAAAGAGTGTACTTTAATCCCTATCTCACCACTATTGTAAACTGGACTGCCATCCACTAGAACAACAGCAGTCGCTAGCATATCAGATAAATTGGGAATAATGCCATTTGTGGAATTCACTTGAATCTGAGTTTGATACGTTTGACCTGTTACCATTTCAGGAATTTCCCAAGTCAAGAATTTTTCATCGGTACTCAAAGTAGGAGTGATCCCAGCGATTTTCATGCGACTTAAATCTGACGAAACCTTATAATAACTTTGGTTTTCAGGCAACTTTATCGTCACTTTCACGTTAGATACTTTATCAATCAGAGCGCCTGTTGACTTAATATAAAAATGATAAGTTCCTGTTTCTCCTGCCAAAATACTACTAGTGGCTTTATCAAAATAAGCGGACAACCCTTCCAAATTTTGTCCAGTGGCAGATCGTGCTGTAAAGAAGTCTGTCCACTTAGGAACCGAAGTGGCATCTGAAGAAGGTTTTTCAGTGTTTTTTACTGCATTCGCATCTGTCTCTAATTTCTCAGGAGTTTCAGATTCAGTAGAAGATACCTCTTTGGTATCTATGTTTTCCTCAGAGGTGATTGCTGATGCCTCTTCTTTATTCCCATCTAGCTCTGAACTATTAACCTTTGTTTCATCAACCACCTGATCCTCAACTACAGTAGCTTCTTCCATTACAGGTTCTGTTTTCGTTTCAATCTGAGAGTTAGGAACCTCTCCAGACTCCGATTGACTCATATCAGCTCTCTCATCTTGGTTTGAATCAACAGAAGTATCTGGGCTAGAAGTTTCGTTTTGTTGCTCTGAAACCTGTTCTTGATTAATTTGTTCTTCAGACGTTTGTTCTTGGCTAACTTCTTCCTCAGGTTTTTCAGAAACTTCTGTGACCTCCTGCTCATTTTCCTTTGGCTTAGCCAAAATCTTCATCGGATGGGTTTGAACTAAGTCATCTGCTACTGCCTCGTCTAAAGGCTTTTCTTTATCAGTAGAGGTATAAGCTAATAGTTGAAACTCCGCCTCTAAACTTGGCTTAAAAACTAAGACAAGTTGCATTTGATGCTCTTGAAAACTTAAACGTAAGCGCTTAGTTTGCCCATCATTTTCTAAATATTCTCTAACACTCGCATGAACATCTACCAATTCCTGTCCCTCAAACAATTGTTGTGACAGTAATTTTTGATTCGCCAAGAGTGTCTTATCGCTCAGATAGTCAAGACCTTGAGGGAATAAAACATCTACCTCTGTATGAAGTTTATCACTCCTTTCAACTATCAGCTCGATTTCATCATCCAAGAACGTCTCAAATACTCCTGCACTAGAAGTGGTCCATTCTATATTTTCATGTAAAATTTTCAGCTCTTGTGTGATAGGACTATCTGCAAAAACAATTTTTAGGCCTAACAAGGGCGTGACAAAGTTTGATAAGATTAAAACGAGCAATAAAAAGAGGCGCTGATTTAACCACTTTAATGTTTTAAACACATCTCTCCCCTCCTATCTTCTAAGTTCTTACGGATGGATTTCTTCCTAATTTTCTCTTTAAATACCTGATAGCTAATAGTAAGAAACTAAAAATAAAGAACGTTAGAATTATAGTTTTTGTAATCAAGTTTTCTTTAGCTTTTGACATGGATGACGTCGCTTTTGTTTTTGAATATGGGATTCTCTCTCCTGTCACTAATAAACGGTGACTATTTACCATATAAGGTGTACAGGTCAATAAGGTGACAAAATCTTTATTTTCTTTAATGGTTAAGGCAGAAATCTGTGTTGGTTCAATGACTTGAAGATGCGAGACTTGATAAGCTAGTGTTTCTTTCATATTCGTGACATAAAAGACATCCCCTTTTTTCAATTTATCCAAATCCGTAAATAACCGCGCTTTAGGTAATCCTCTATGCGCTGTTAAAACTGCTCTAGTATGTTCACCCCCAACTGGTAGAGAGGATCCCTCAAGATGTCCTACTCCTTTTTGTAAAACAGAATCACTTGTTCCAGCATAAATGGGAAGATCAATATTGATACTTGGAATACTAATATGCCCAATCATCTCCTTAACCTTAAGCATACGAGCATACTCTGCACGCCCTGCTTTTTGCAGATCGGTAAATGGATCTTGCAAACTATTTTCTTGGTAGCCAACCAAACTATCATTATAGGCTTGGGCTAATGCTATTCTTTTAGATATTAGCTCTGGCGTCATCTCTTTGAGCTCATTTTCATAGGTTTTTATTTTTTGATGAGATAGATAAAAGTGATAAACTTGAGCTCCTAAGGGATACAGAGTAAAACTAAGACCCAACACAAAGAGAAAAATAATAAAGATTGATTGGAAACAACTAGACACTATCAGTCTTCTTATTTTCCCCTTCATTCCTATTTCCTCCGTTTTTTCTTAAAGAGAATAAAAGTTAGCCCTAAAACAAGAACAACACTACTAATAACAATAATCCATAGAACCTGTCGGCCTTTTTCGACTGCAACCTTTTCTTCTTTCTCACTATAAGGAATACGGTAGCCTCGAACCAGTAAACGATGACTATTAATCATATACGGTGTACAGGTTATCAAGGTAACATAATCTTTTTGTTCTACAATTTTAATCTTTGATACATCTGTTGGCTCAACAACTACAATATCATCTATCTGATAAGCTAACACTTGATTTAAAATATGAAGATAGATTTTATCTCCTTTTTCAAGTTTATCTAAATCAGTAAAAAGGCGAGCCTTTGGTAAGCCTCTATGCCCCGTTAAAACAGTGTGGGTAAACTCACCTCCAACAGGAAGAGAACTCCCTTCCAAATGCCCGATCCCTTTTTGTAGAACATCTTCTGATACCCCTGCATAGATAGGGAGTTCTTGAGATATTTTAGGAATGGTCATGTAACCTAATTGTTCTTTAACCTCTAACATACGAGCATACTCAGCTTTTCCTTGATTTTTCATTTCTTCACTAAAAGGATCTTGATAAGTGACAGCTGAGCTAGCTGCTGTTACTAAAGAGGCATTGTAGGCTTGGGCTAATGCCATTTTTTTCTGAATGATTTCAGGTTCAAGTTGTGAAACAGCTTTTTCATAGGTCTTTATTTGTTGGTGTGATTGATAAAATGAAATAATTTGCCCTGATAAAGGATAGCTCAGTAGGGCAAATCCTATAAGAAAGAGAAATAAGAATCCCATATTAGACCGTTTTTGCTTTTTATCACCTACCCTCTTCATGACAACAATCGCCTCCTTTCTATCTTTTTTAGATAGAAATCTTATTGATGGCTTTCTTTATGATGCTGTTTTGTCCGATAATGTGATGTTAAGAAACCACAAATAGCAACAATAATCAACACAGCTCCTAGCCCTGTCGCTACCATTTGGATTTCACCGGCACTCGGTAAGCCTGGACGATTCGGTTTAGCAGGGATACTAGGTTTATTGGGAGGAGGAACTTGTGTGGTAGGAGGATCGTGAGGATCTTTAATATTTTTTACGACAAATTCCACCACCTTATCTCTAGAAACTTCCACAGCTAACTCTCTTGTTAGCAACTGGTATCCCGACAAGGTCTCTAATTCTTTAAAATAATATTGCCCTTCTTGCAAACCTTGCAGACTAATTTGTCCCTGCTGATCTGTTTTTAAGATTTGACTAGCTTGACTATCAGTCGTCAGTTGTCCCATCTCTGTAAATCGTAAAGGCTGTTGCTCACCTTCTCTAAACAGATGAAAAGTTACCCCTTCTAATAACTTTCCATCAGTATCTGACTCATTCTCAACCCCTAGCTTCTTCAACAAAATACCTCCAGTATTGGGGTATTGCTTGGTCATCACCAACTGAGGCATCCCATTTTCTCCAAAAGGAAAATTTAGTAAGATAGGTGCATAGCGACTATTTTCTTGATTAATATCTCTGATATAATAAATACCGTCTGCTAATCCTGATACTGTGACATTGCCATTTTCATCGGATACTGGAGATAACTGAGAAGTTGGAAAGCGACTATCTAGGTCAGCTACTGAGAGGTCTTTTAAATCATTACTTAACTTGATCATTTCATCCTGAGCTAGCGGGAATGACTGATCTGTAACGAACCAGATTTTATAAACCACTCCTGAAAGACCATCATAGCCCTTGATTTGAAGCGGTGATACTCCATCTTGAGCAATAACGGTTAACATTCCAATTGTAGAGACCATTAACAACCCTAAAACATAAAGTAGCCATCTCCAACTTTTATTAATGTGACACATCATGCTCTCTCCCTTCTAAAAGGTTATCATAATGAGCAGATAACCTTTTAGAGAAGAAAGAAACTTTCTTCTCTATTGACATTACTTCAAGTTATATCATGATGTCACTAGATAAATTATGCACGACGTGTTTTCATCTTGTAGCCTGCAAATGCCATCAACGCCAAACCAAATGCAACAAAAATGAGTGCACCGATACCACCAGTCATTGGTAATTCTGGAGTTTTATTGTTGAGGACTTGTTTAGCTTCTGCAACTGCTAAATCAACTGCTGTTGGATCTTGATAATAACTATTTTGATTAACAGTAAAATCAACCACTGAGTTAGCTGGTAAAGTATAACCCGTAGGAGCTTTTACTTCTTTCAAATAGTATGTGGAAGAGGCAGTCTCAGCAGTCTCACCTTTAGTACCATAAGAGAGCCCTTGGATTTCAAAAGCGCCATTTTCATCAGAAACAAGGATAACAGGACTACCCACTGCTACATCTTTAAATTTAGCAGCATTATCAGTTTGAGCCTTGTTGTCATCTATCAATTTTTGAGTCCATACAACAGCCGCTTTAATATCACTATCTGAATAAAGTTCAAATTCTGCACCAGCTAGTTTTTTTGTAGTAGTTGTGCCATCGACTTTTTCAAATCGCTTACCACCCTCATGAACTTTAGGTTCATCAGATTCTGGTGTTTCTTCAGGTCCACCATTTGGATCGTACGGATTTTCATAAATAATGGTTGTTTTGTTTCCAACTGGCTTACCTGGAACAGCTTTATCATTTAATACGGTATCTAATTCAACAGAAACAAACACTTTTGGTAGAGTCGCATCTTGAATGTCTGTGGAACTTGCATAATCCGCATTAGGGTTTTGATCACGATAATCAGCTAGTTTAGTAATCCCTGCAGCTGTCAATTTCACTAGTAAGGTACGAGTTGCTTCGGTGTATTCTACTGTATAATCAGTGGTTAGCGTTAAGGTTTCATTACCGACCTTCACACTCTTAACCTCTGAATAATCTAAAGCTTCGGAAAGAACATCTTTGAACCAGTAAGTTTTATAGTTACGGATATCAACTGGAACAGTTCCTTTTAAGAACCAAGTTACAGTATCACCAACACTCTGACCACTGGTATTATTTCCCTCTTCGACAACATCTTTACCAGTTGTAGGGGTCTCTGTTACGTTTTTTGGATAAACATGGACATTAGTACTGTATCCTGTTTCTGTCCCAAAAGGTAATGTGACTAACATAGGAACAGTACCTGTAACTTGCATAGCACCTGATGCTGCAACATCACCTGAAGCCAACTCTACAATCCAATATTTACCGTAATTAGCTTTATCAACTTGGATCGTTGCAATACCATCAGCATCTGTTGCTGCGGTTATACCAGTAGTGGTGTATGCCGCTTTTAACTGATCTAAGCTCATAGCAGATAAAGTGTCAACAGTATCATTATCACCTACTTTAAACCATTGGAATTTTACACCTTGCATTGGTGTGACGGTAAAGTCAAGTGAATTAATATCAATGGCTGAACCATCAGCGTTCGCTTGTAATTGATTTTCTTCAGGACGAGTAGCACCTGTGTTCAACTTATGAATGGTAATGGTCGTTGAATCTGGCACATTATCATTCGCAAGGACAAAAAGAGGTGCAAGGGCCATAAGAAAACTCACCACAAACGTGAAAAGTTTACTAAGCTTTTTCATTTTTCTCCTCCTATCTTCATGAAATAACTGAAGTAACCAAAAGTATGCGCTTTCAATTATTATGTTAATATTCTCAAAAAAACTTGTCAAATATTTATATTATATTTTATACTTTTATTATTAATCATTCATTTATTAAAAAACCTAAATGGTCAAATTAAGCTAGACATTTTCAAGTAACTCAGAAAAACTTTATATGATGTTTGATAATTCAAAGACTTTCTAGGAATCTTATTCCTCTTATCAACTATAGCTGATAAAAACTGCTGAGAAATATAGGTAAAGTCCATCTGTTTAGGCAATCCGTTTCATCTTAGTAAACCATTCGAGTGTTCATTGAGCCCTCGTTGTCCAGGACAACCTGGATCGGTAAAGAAAATATCGATGTCATGTGCATTCGAAATAGACTTCCAATTGGAAAATTCTTTCCCACAATCAAAAGTGCATCTTCATCTGTTACATCTACATTGTAAAGAAGAACTCCATAGTTTTGCAAATGCCATCCAGTGCCAACGTCAATTCATGAGGATGGTATTTTTTCCGCATTCGTTTATTCATCATTATTTTCCTTTCCATGTTTTTGAAACTTCCTTGATCAATCCTACGATAAAGACTACCCAAATCATCAAGATAAATGCAGCCAGCGCTGACAAAAATAAAAAGGAGATAAACTGCCATAACATCTCTAACATTTGTATCTCCTGTTTAAGAGTAACAAAAAAAGCACTTAGATTGCTCTAGGCGCTTGATTGTTTAGTAAGCAAAGTTTAGTTTTGATTTTATATCTTGATAAAGTTTTAAGATTTCAGGAGGAGTATCTTCACGGAAGATAAACTGTTTCTTTCCTGAAATAGTTTTATCGCCAACAATCCAGTGGCGGATTTGTTTTGTAAAAATCAAAACTTCTTTGCTCGGCATTGCCATTACTTCCATGATAATACCTCCTTAACTTTATTTAACAGATTTGGGTCTGTAGCTTTATCCCCCAATACCCCAACTTCAGCAACCAACTCATTGATGTTATCGTTGTAAAATGCAATAGCTGCATTATCGCTTATGTTATAAAGATAATTGTAGTCATGCTTCAATTGTTCTTTGACATACGACACCAAAGGGGAATTTAATTCAGACATTGCCTGTTCAACGTTATTATAACGTTTTTTATTTTCTTTGTAAAATGCTTTAGCAGAGTCCCAATGTTTTTTGTGAGTTAATTCATGTATCATGGTATCTTTAATGCTTTGAGCTGCAAAATAATTATCAGATAGAATTTTAGCAAATTCTTTTTCTGAATGAAGTGTATCGCTCACAAATAGAATATCTTGCTTGTAATCATAACCCGCAAAACCAGTTAATCTTGACTTTTTCAGAAAAACAATTGTCGGGACAGGATAATCTTTCAATTCGTTAAGACTAGACTGCACATTGAAAACAGTGTCCCTAATTTTCTTTGTATTGTCTTGTGCCCAAAAATCAAAATCAGTTCCATTCAATTTCTTTGTTTTGACTCTGATATCATTCCCAACTGTGAAAGAGCGCTGCTTAGCCATTAGGTCTATCATCGGAAAATCCTGATTATATATCCTGTTTTGAGATTTTTCAACAACTTTACCATCCTCACCATCAAACACCTCCGCAATTGCACATCGACAGTAAGGGTGAAAAGGGGGGCAGTTTCGCTAGTCATCATCGTATCGACGCGATACTTCTTTCCGGCTTTTGGCTTACAGACGCCACACGCTTTGGGCTCTGGCAGAACCTCATAATATTCAAAGCCATTCCGCAACATAGATTGTTTGGCAACTTCTATTTGCACTCTGGCATGTTCCGTAATAGCTAAACGCTTAGCGTCCGAAACATTAACGACAAAGTCTTTTCGTAAATTTCTAGCGATTACAAGACCGTTCTGGCCTCGAATAATAGCTTGATAGACTTCCTGAGCAACAATCGTACGCAACTTGTCTTGCCTATCCCAAATTGACTTAGACCAACTCGCTCCTTTAAAGTTAGCGTTGATAGTAGCTTCTGCAATATCACCAATTGCTTTAGGATTCGGTGAAGCTGGTGCTATCAAATTCGAAAACTACAATAAAGACAACCGTACCATCACTATCAACGGTACACTCGATCCAACTAAAAAAGGATCAGAAGGTGTAAAAACCACACCAAAGACAGCTGCATCTATCAGAACTGTAGATTTAACAAACAAAGAAATTGAAATCATTGAAGAATTCATCCAGCTACACGAACTCCGAAAAAACACCAACCCAAATTACAAAGATATGGGATTTATATTCGTATCAGACAACGGCATCCCCATAGGAAAGTCTTCAATTGGCAAGCTGATGAAAAATGCTAACGAGACCTTAAAAAAACCGATTCAAAAACCACTCCACCCTCACATTTTACGGCACACACTTATTAGCACACTAGCTGAACATAATATCCCCCTAAAAGCAATTACCCAACGTGTAGGACACAAAGATAACGGAAAAACAACCATGGAGATATACACCCATGTGACTAAAAATATTCAGTCACAAATTGTGAGTGTTCTAGATAATCTTTATCAATAGTTTGCCCCTTTTTTGCCCCTTTTCAGACAAAAAGAAAAACCGCTACTCCGAAGAATAGCGGTTTAATCATGTTTTTAAGCTACTTTAGTAGTTGCTCTATTATTTAAGAGTAACAATTACCTAATACCTACAAACGTTGATATAATTAGTATTATCTTGTCATATTTTAGTTTAGTGGGGTTTTGGTGGGGTTTGACGATACTCCAAACTTATGTAGTGCTTGGGTTATCTCTCTTCCACCACTGGCTTTTTGACTATCATACAAATGTGAATAAGTATTCAATGTTGTAGCTTTGTCAACCCTTCCTGAACGCTGAGAGACATACAGAACATCTTTTCCCATTACATTTATCAAAAAACTGTCGTGAGAATGTCGCAACCCTTTTCCAGTGATTACCTCTACTCCTGCTTTTTTAGCATGCCTCTTGAGAATACGACTCAAAGTACATTTACTTAATGGTTTTCCAAATCGTGCTAAAACATAACTATCGTTATTATTTTCCACTTGTACGGCTCTCCACTGTTGTAATACATCTACCGTTTCATCATCAAGTTCAATCCATCTCACACCAGCTTCTGTTTTAGTTTGATTTTTCCGAATGAAAATACCATTTCCCTCATATTCAAGCGTACTTTGGACATGAAGGAGCTTCCTCTCAAAATCAATATCAGACCAAATTAAGCTCAACCCCTCAGATACTCTAAGTCCAGTAAAGAAGTATAGCCAAATTGCAGTAAATCTATGCCTTTCTTCATAGTCCGATAGGTCAAAGGTTGCAATAACCTTTCTAAAGTCGTCCAGTGTCCAAAATTTTGTATTTGGTCGTGAACCTTTAGGGTTATCAAGTGATTTACAAGGAAAGTCATCAATGATTTGAAGACGTTCTGCATACCCCAAACATTGCTTAAAGCGAATCCACACACCTTTAGCATAATTAGGAGAGTATTTATCAATTAGATGAATTCTGAATTTCTCACACTCCCTAACCGTTATGGAAGATAATTTCTTTTGACCAAAAATTTCTATAAACATTTTATGGTGAGTCATAGCTGTCTTATACGTGACTGATTGGACTGTTTGTTTATAATATGGAAGATAAATCTCCTCCATATAATCAGCAAACGTCAAGTAATCACCATTCCTATTTTGTGATATTTGGAATTCTGCTCTTATCCGACATAACTCATCATATGCTTGTTTTTCACTCTTAAACGGATTTCCAAATTGGTCTTTATAACTTTTCTTCCGCTGACGCTTACCAGTTAAGTCATTTGCCTTAAACTCTGTTTGGTAGTATATTCTCCCTTTTTTATCACGAGATACTCCACGATATTTTTTACTTGCCATTTTCAGTTCCTTTCTATTCATCAAAAGGTAACTGAAAGCCTAGTAATTCTTCAACGATATACGTTGGTGCTAGGTCAAGTCTTGAATTTTCAAAGGGCGATTTCTTTAATTCTACCAAATTATCTGAAGAAGTTCTAGTTTTTTCAAATTTTGCTATTGCAATCATCTTTGCTTGATGAATAATATTCCTTGCCGTATGTTTTGGGAAACCTAATTCAACCAGTTTCTTATGATTTACCGTCTTACTCATAAACTATTACCTCACTTTATATTCATGTGATATAATAGAATCATCATAGGATAATTCCATTTCTTATGTTAACGCTCATCAGAATTGCTCGCCAAAGTATCTTCTGATGAGTTTTTTATTTTATCCAAAGACCATTTATTATTTAATGATACTTGAGCCAATAAAAATTCCAGTAACTCTTCTTTGGACATTTTCCCATTGTGTTTAAAATCGTAAATAAGAGATACTTCTACATCAGTTGATGGCACTTTTACTATACGATTCGCAACACTTTCCGATGAGGATTGAAGATACTCCACCGAACTCTTTGGAGTCTCTCTATACAGAGTAACTAAGCTATCTATTCGCCGAATGAATTGCGATAAATCCTCTTTTTCATTACCCTTGGTATGATAAAAGAATTCAAGGGGATGCTTGGTACTGGTGATAATAATGACTCTTGCAGATCCCATACGATTATGGTATCTTGCTGAAATCGGACTAATATTATAAGGGTCAAGTAATTTTAGCCAGTCAGATGCTGTTAAACTATCTCCTCTCACATCATCCAGCAATAGAATCTCTTCCCCATTAACCTCATCGAAAATATTAGTTCCAGCAGTTACAACGTCAGACCAACTATAGTTGTTAGTATTTGCTAGGCTGATAAGTTCTTTGACAAATGTTTTTGCAAAACGTGATTTTCCTACCCCACTATCCCCAGTTAAGAAAAAAATACTTTTCTGAAATTCTTCATTTTCAAGAGCCAGCTTTGTAGCGTTAGACTTAATTTCGCCAAGTGTCATAAAAGCCTCATTTATCTTTGTTTTGTTCAAAGCATAAAGAATTTGTAACTTAGGGTCTGATAATATTTCTTGCTTGGTTATTTGTTGGTTCAAAATTTGAAGGTAAATATCATCTAAAGAGGTATTGCTTTTAGAAATATCTTTCTTAGCCTTACCTTCCTTCCAACTCTTATACCTTTCTGTAACAACATCAAGGTAGTTTTTCCCGTGTAATGTAGTCACTTCATTAGGGTCGTACTGAAATTTATCACTGTCCTTGGCATGAATGAGATAGGCTAAAAAATTATCAAAAGCATATCTTCCTGATTTAGCCTTTTCAATGTACTGTGGCTCAATTCCAAGTTGCAAAGCGAGGCTAATCAGTGTCGCTCCTTTGGAAAATTTTAATAAAATGTGAGCATGGCTTTTTTCAGGTACCGTTTTGATTTCTCTAGTTTCCAAGTTATAAATCTCATTAACATCCTTGTCGTGAATAATCGCATAGGCATCTGATACCGTTGCAATTTCTGATACTTTATTTACCACCTCCTCAAGTAATGGGGACAAGTTCCCTTCTTTAGCACCATTGATTATGTCTTCATCCCAACCAAGCCAATATTCAGGTTCTAGTTGCTGTGTAATCATGATACAAGATAATTTCGCTTCTTTCTTACTCATGGAATAAATAGACCTCCTGTTTTAATTATTCTTTTAACTATTTAGGGTTAGACTCTGTTGACAAGCCCAGTCTAACCGCACGTAGAATAGTTAGAGTTGAAATGCAATATTTTTTCTTCTTGGGGCTTTGCCCCAAACCCCAGCCTCTCCTGCCCGATGAAACCTAAAATATCCAAAAATACGCTTGTCCACTGGACAAGGGACGGGGTAGTATTTTTCTTCGTTTCTCTCCCGCCTTAACGGCTCCGCTCCACTACGAAAAATCTCCACCCCTCAAGCCCTTGCAAGCCTCCATTTTCCTGCTAATCGAATCACGCCGACACTACACCGATGAAAAAACACCTAGATAGGTTACTGTCGTCAAAACTAGTGTAGCAGAAAAACCGCTCCCACTCACTCATAGCGAGAAAATAACTCTTGAATACGTTGATTTAATCGTTCTTCATCTTTAACTTGAATTGTCCGAAACAATTTAACTTCTTCACCCTCAAGCTGAAAATAACCATAACCTCTAGGTTTGACAATTACTTCATCTTTCTCCATATCAGGGAAAAGTAATTGGCGGTTATTAGCTGATTTTAAGAAAGTTGTTGATAGGGAAATGATACAGTTAAAATTGTAGCGACCAGGCAAGTCAGACATCAGGAAACGTTGACTGGATAGTATAATTCGTAAACCTAAGCTTCTTCCCATGCTGTTCATCATTAACATTTTGGATAAAATCTCTTTGTGCTTTTTCCTGTCTGTCTGCTCAAGATAAGCTAGAAAGGCTTGCCACTCATCAAAGATTAAGTAAACATTATGACTATTCGTTTCTGACTTGTTTAGCCTTGCTTCAAAGCGTTGAAATACCATTTCAAAGAGTTCGAGACAGTCAAATCCTCTTGCAATATGCCTACCAGTCATTGGAAACATTTCATCATCTGCTTTAAAGTCCATAAAATATGCTTCCGCAGTTGTATCATAAAATGAAATCAGACCGAGGCTTCTCCGAAGGAACCTTGATTTTCCAACTCCTGATGGACCTGCTATAATCCAAGCAAAGAATCGGTTTATATCAATAGAAACAGGGGTTGGTTGACCCCTGTTATTGATTTCAAAGACATTCTTAATCATGCTAAAAATCTTCCTCAACTTGATTTTTTTGCAAAAGCATTTCGTTTGCAGGCAATAACCGAACCTTAATAGCTAGGAAAGGTTCACGCTTAGAACGGCTAACAACACAGTCCGTGTAAGCATTAGAAATAAACTTGACTCTTTGTCGTACTTTAGTTTCAAAGTCCGAAAGTAGTTCATCAGAGATTTCTTTATCTAGATGAATGAAGAATACTCCTTGTTTATTATCAAAACACTCTACACCTTGCGAAAACTGCAAGGTAGAAACTGGTAGTTCTGCAACTCCAACTTCTGTGAGCCAATGGTAAACCGTTGTGACTAACGGATTTGCAGACGTTTGCTTACTCTTTTTATAACTTTCCCACATTGTTGAGAAGATTTCGCCGTCTGTGAAAACAAAGAGGAGGGATAAGATTGCTCCGATAAGTGGGACAATCCAAATTAAGAACCTGATAAGCAAGACAAGTAATAACAAAGCTACTAAGACAGATAAAACTTGATAGTACCACCTGAGTGAAAGAAAATATTGAAAAACTTCTTTAATTTTTTTCATATTAGATTTTTCCTATTTTACAGAAATATCAGCAAGGTCAAGAACTAGTGCCAAGCCTGTGGGCTGTTTATATTTGTCAAACAAAAATGCAACCTCATAATGATTGAATGAAATTTCCACATCTTGTAAATTGGACAAATCTTCTCCATGATAGTTGCGAAGTTTAACCTTGAAAGTAGGACAATGCTCTTCTTGACCTATACTTTCGAACCGTTCAAAAAGTTCAGTATCGACTCCAGTTAGATTAGCCTAATAGCGTTCATTTTCTTCGCCTTGGTTCAAAATACCTGTAGTGATACCAACGACCTTGATAAATTCAGAAACTTCCACTTCCGATGAGATTGCTTCTGTGAGTTTTTTGGGACTCCCAAAAAGTCCTAGTTTTAATGCCATTAGGCACCTCCTATAATTAAAAGCATGGTCAGAATTTCTATAAATGAAATGCTGACAAGTAAAAAAATCATATGCTCAATTTTCCTGCCGAGAGCTAGGCACTTATTAATGCATTGGTCTTCTCCTTTATTTTTATATTTTAAGTATACCTATCAATCAGTCAAAAAAACTCGCCAATTTTACTATATTTTTATCAAATCGGTTTGCAATTTTTTTTAATTTGTCAGGATTGTTCCAGAAATAATAGTTATACGCCTCTGTATAGAGTTTTTGAAAATTTTCATTCTCAATTATTCTATCTAAAAATTTGACATCTATCTTGTCACACCCAAAAATTCGTTGGAGAGTTCTTGAAGAAACTGACGCATAACCAGAAGCTTCCATAGGTATACCAAGTTCCCGACAATATTTTTCAGTGTTTGTAATAACATCATAAAATGACTGATGCTTTGGTATCCGCCCTTTTAACACCTTCTCCGAAAAATATTGAAAAGTCAGTGACACTTTGGTCAGCTTAGCAATGTAATCTGTGTTAAATGTTGACATTGTAAGCGGTACAATAACAGGTTTAAATCCCATTTGCTCAAATCTACTTTTAGTCATATGATTTTCCTCCAAATTTTAGTTCTTACATTCACTATATAGCAAGGGGAACATTCCTTATAGCAGGGGGAAAGTAAAAATGCATCCACTAATTGAGTCTAGTAAGGTTTAAATTAGTTCTAGTCAGGTAGCTAGCGCAATATCCAGGATAAGAGCTATATCCAGTGTTTATCATTTTAAGTAACGGAATATAGATCCAACACCAAGCTTTTTAGCAAGTTTAGTAGTAAGAATAGGATAATTTACAACGTATACCAGTTTTTAAACACAAAAAACCAAGTCATGTGACTTGGTTTTAATTATCTATGATTTATCTCTAACAGCTTTTATTAACAAGATAAAAGCATCTAGCAATTGCTTCTGACTAGACTCTGGTAACTCTTGGAGTTCTTCTAACATAAAATTTAGAGTATTATCTGAACTTTCAATCTTACTTTCAAAAAATTCTGACGAGGAAGTATCTAGCGCTAGTAATATTTTTTCCAGTGTATCAATCTTTATATTAGAACCCTTGTTTTCAAGGTTTGAAATATAATCAGTTCCTACTCCTGATACTTCACTCAATGCTTGCTGACTCATCCCTTTACTCTTGCGTAAAACTCTCACACGTTTTCCAACATATCTTTTTAGATTGTGTTCTTTCATCATAGTTACCGCCCTCATACAGTAACTATGATACAGAGATTTAAACTATAATATAACCAGTCTATAGACTAATTTTATTAAAATATTGGTTTATAGACTAAAAAATATGATAAAATAGTCTATAAGTAGGTATAGTCATAAAAAATATACTCTACAATATTTTTTTCAGGAGAAAGATAAAATGAAGAAAACAAAAGTTTTATCAGGTTTAGCTCTTGTTGCAGGGGCGGTCGCAATCAGCGCCAATGCCCAAGCAGAAGAGGTGACAGCACAAGTTACCACTGAAACACCTGTAACAACCGCTCAGGAAGCAACTGAGACAAAGGTGACGACAGAGGCGTTAGCGCAAGCCTCAGAGGTGGCGACAAGCACACAAGCAAATGCAGACAGTCAAGCAAGTGTGGTAGCGACAGCTTCATCAGAAGTTACCTCGCAATCAGTGGTGGTGTCTTCTCTTACCTCAGAAGTGGCAAAAGCCAATGTGACAGAGCAAGATTTGAGCAATGCTCAAGCTACTATTGAGAGCGCACAAGGACAGGTAACGGCAACCTCAGAAGCCTTAAAAACCGCTCAAGAGACAGAGACGACTGCACAAGCTAAGGTCTCTTCTCAAGAAAGCGTAGTAGCTGATGCTCAGACGAAGGCTAGCGAGACGGCTAGTGCGGTGGCTGAGGCTCAATCTAAGGTTGATGCTTTGAGTGGTTCTACGGATACTACGGCTCTTGAACAGAACGTTGCTGACCTTACAACTAAGGTAGCTAGCGACAAGGATGCGGTATCTTCTGCCCAGTCAGCTCTTGAGTCGGCTAAGTTGGCTGAGAGCAATAAGGCTGAAGCCGTATCTCAACAACAAAAGGTAGTAGCTGAGGCTGAACAAGCCGTAGATTCGTCTGCTAAGGCTCTTGTTGAGGCAACTTCTACTAAGGACAATGCCCAATCAGCTCTTTCAGAAGCTCAGTCAACCCTTGAAACTGCCAAAAAAGGTACTACGGTTACTGAAACTATTAAGACTGGCGAAACAACTAGCACTACAGGTGGTAAGACAACCATCAATGCAGATACTGTCCCTAGTGTAAAAGTAGGTAGAACTGAAACTGTAGAGGTGGACGGTATCTTCCTTACGGATGAGCTTATCTCTGCCTATAAAGCAGGTAGCGGGGTAGCTAGTGCAGCTAGCAGTTCTAAGTGGTTTGATGGGGATTTCTATCTATTTAGTCCTCAAAGAATGGCTTCACTAGTAAAATATCCTGACGGCAATACTTTATACGTTGATGATTTGTCTGATGCTACTATTACAGATTTGACTTTGTTTGCGGCAGCTCTTATTAACGATGCACGTGCTAAGGTTGGTACTGAACCACTTAAAGTTACTAGCGAGTCCGTGGCTAAAACTCGTCAGTGGTTAGATGCTTACTTTAAGGCTTATTACTCAGTTGGTGAGAACCAGTCTTGGAGCGAGGATGAACTAAAAAAAGTTGATTGGGGTTATCGTGATTTTACAACAATTTTTACAGTTTCTCAAGAAGAAGTTAGGAAACAGGCTAGTGATACGGTTTTAGGTTCTTCTGCTAAGGTTATTGAAGTTAACGAACAACTCCAAGGTAGCTACCTTACTGAATATGCGGGGTCTGGTAAGAAGCTTACTATTACTGAGGGTCAGCTTAAGGATACGGTTTTCCGTGCGGTTTCTAGTGCCTTATACTTTGATGGGGTATCTCTTGACTTGTTGGGTCTTACTAATTCTTCTAATAGTTTTGGGCTTGAGTTATTGCGTGAGGCTAGACATATTTATAAACGTGACGGATGGTTGACACCTTATTTAACCTTGATTAACTCTAGCGGGGAGGCCATTCCTAACCCTTACGAGACGGTTACTGGCGGTACTACGACGGTTACCCCTATCTATGAGACGGTTACTCGTACTGTCGTTGACCCTGTTCTTGTAGCTAATGCTCAATCTAGTCTTACTAAAGCTCAGGTAGATTTCGATAACGCCTTATCAGCTTATGAAACTGCCCGCACGGCTTACGAAACGGCTCAGGCTACGTTTACGTCTGCTCAGTCAACTTTAGCTGACCTTATCAATGGTACGGTTGATGTTGCATCTTTAGAAACAGCCCTTGCCGAAGCCCAAGCAACCCTATCTCAAGATGAGCAAGCTTTGCAGTCTGCTAAGGAAACCCTAGCTCTTGCTAAGGCTAGTGCTACTGATAAGGCTATTGCTCTTTCTAAGGCTCAGGCTAGTCTTACTTCTGCAAAAGAGGCTGATGTCCTTGCTCAATCAACTTTAGCTGAAGCTCAGGCTACTCTAGCTCAATTAAAAGCAGAACTCAGTCAAGCTCAAAGTGCTACCGCAGATGCTAAAACAGCTTACACCAATGCACAAGCTACTCTTGAGACAGCCAAAGCTCAACTAGAGGCTATGAAAACTGCTAAAGCTAACTTGCCAAGTCTAGTGGAACAACTCACTCAAGCACAGGCTAAATTAGAAGAGTTAGAGGCGCTCTTAGCTACAGAAGAGGCAAGTCTAGAAGACCTAGAAGCTATCGCAGATGAAGCACTTGCTATCTATGAAGCTCTGCTTGCTCAATACCAAACGCAAGAAGTCCAAGCTCAACGCGATGCCATCATCAAAAACGGTGGTCAACCAGTAGCTATCAAGGATGAAAACGGAGTTATTGTGGCTTATGTTGACGGCAGAGCGGACGAGAAACAAGCTATCCAAACAGCCTACAACAAAGCTGTCACGAAGCAAGTCTCAGCCAAAGTCCTAAAAGAAAAACCACAAGCAAACTATCAAGCTAAATCAGCTACCCTGCCAAACACAGGAGACGACCAAACTGCTATCTTCTCACTGATGGGACTGGCTATGCTAGGACTTGCAGGTGTGGGAGTTAAACGCAAGCTCTAAACCGTGAGCATAACGGAGGAAAGATAAATGACTAAATTAGCATTCAAATTAGGTTCTAGGTATGACAACATGAGCGCAAAAAGTGTCTATGATGCACACTTTTATCATGCTGATAATCATAACGGCAAGGTGTTATTCACAACACAAACAAAAATTGCTCAGGACATAGACAAACTAATACTTATGGAAGCACAAACTAATAATGCCTTTATTGCAAAAGTTAAACGTTTTGAAAGCTATTCAGAGGCTAGGGATAATGGGTATGAACTACCCTCACAATGGCATTTAGAATATAAGGCTAGCGAAAATGAACAAGAAACTTATCAAAAATTTGGTCTCAGTGAACTCCAAGTACTGAGTGAAAACGATTTAGCAAAATATATTAATATTAGGACAAAAAAACCTCTAATCAATAGTATATCTGGCGCTAATTCTAGAGTTTACGTCGATATTGATGACGTGGTCGATGTAAAATAAAACAAAAATCTTCTTACTTTTATAAGTAGGAAGATTTTTTTGATAAAAATTGATAAATTGATAAAAAATAAACCCCACTAGAATAAATCTTAGTGGGGTTTTGGTGGGGAATGAAACTATTTCCCACTCTATTAAATCGCCCTAAGCGACTTGAAAACCTTGATTTACTAGGCTTCCGCAATCAAATTGCAGTACTCTATTATTTAAGAGTAACAATTGCACAACCTGTTAAATGTGCAGTATCAAGGGGTTTGAGTTCATAAATTTGAAGTTTGGCAGGAATTTTGGCATAAAATTGAATCCAGTCCTGCACTTTTAATATTTTGTGTGATTTCTTCAGAAACTGTTTTATCTAAAGCATTAAACCAATGACTATATGTGTTCAAAGTTGTTGATTTATCAGCATGTCCCATTCGTCTTGCCACATATAAAATATCTTTTTTCAGAACATTTATTAGATAAGAAGCATGACTATGTCTAAGACCTTTACCTGTAATAACAGGAACTCCTACTTGTTGTGCCTTACGTTTGATGATGCGACAAATGGTTGATTTACAAAAAGGATCTCCAAATCTTGAAATGATAAAATCTGTATCTTGATTTGCAAACTGATTTTTTCGCCAAACTTGAAGTACTTCAATAGTTATATCATCCAATTCAATAAGTCGTTCACCTGCTGGAGTCTTTGTTTGGTCTTTACGATACCAATTTCCATTTTCATCTTTCTCCAAGGTTGTATGCACCTTTAGAAATTTTTTATCAAAATCAATATCCTCCCAACATAAAGATAAACCTTCACTCACTCGTACACCTGTCATATAATATAACCAGATGGCAGTAAATCGTTGTAATTCTTCATAATCATGTAAGTCAAATGATTTGATAAATGTCTGAAACTCCGCATAGGTCCAAAATGGAGTTTCTGGATGCTTACCTCTAGGATTATCTAATGCTTTACAAGGCATATCTGAAATATAGCCAAGTCTTTCTGCATAACCCATACAAGCTTTAAACCTTGACCATAAATTTTTCGCATAGTTTTCAGAATAATTTTCTATGATATGCAATCTAAAAGCCTCGCAATCTCTAGGAGTTATTGCTTTTAATGGCTTTGAACCAAAATATTGAATAAAAAGTTTATGATGAGGAAGAGCCGTCTTATATGTCACAGACTGAACTTTTTGCTTATACGCTCTTAAATAAATTTTGTTCATATAGTTTTCAAAAGTCATATTGTAATTTTCTAAACTGACTTTGTTGGCAAATTCATATTTTATACGAACTAATTCGTCATATGCTTCTTTCATTGTTTCAAAGGTTTTACCATATTGATTTTTTCTAGCTTTCTTTTGTACCCTTTTGCCAGTTACTGGGTCGATTCCAAGATCAATCTGATAAAATATCTTTCCCTTATTATCACAATAAACACCTTTGTATTTTTTACTACTTTTTGTTACCATTTGGATTCTCACTTTCTAAATGTTATTTAGATAGTGGAATCCCTATTAATTGTTCCACAATTTCTGCTGGTGCGATACCTAGTCTTCGATTGTCAAAGGGCGATTTACTTAATTGTACCGCATTATGGTCAACTTTGCGAGCTTCTTCAAACTTTTTTACAGCAATTCTTTTAGCTTCTCGAATAATGTCTCTAGAGGTATGTTCAGGAAATCCTAAATTCATTAAATCTTTATATGTAGCAGTTCTCATACACTTTTCTCCTCAAATCACTAAGTTTTTTTACACGCTAGATGAGATTTGAATGGTTAGTTCAATCATGGGAATTTCACCCGCTGTCCTTTTACGATGGCAGCCTGAACGGTCAGAAGTATCATTATCATTATTTGTGTCATGGCAGATAGGTTACCATCCTATTTTTGAATAAATGATTTTCGCTCATTTCCTGGCGCATTACATTCTATTGCTCAACAAATAAATAAAGTCCCACCTAGAATTATTCAATTGTCAATGAACAAATCAGGAGGGACTATTTTAAATTATTCTTTATTCGGTGGGGAAAGTCAGTTTGCCCCAACAAATAATCTGTACTGACGTTGTAAAGATTCGAGAGTTGTATTAGCACTTCAGCCGATAATGTATGTTCACCTCGCTCAATCTTTGCGTATGCTGAACGTGTAATACTAAGATAATCGGATACATTCTGCTGAGTTAAGTCATGATCCTCTCGTATATCTCTTATTCGCCGATACATTAAGCTTTCTCCTAAGAAAAAGTATACTGTACAAATTATAAAAAGACGGAAAATGGTCCAGCTTGGACCAAACAGATTATTAAAAAAGAGGAGTACCTCTCCTCTTTTTTAACTCCTATAAAAGCCTAGTGACTTGTATGTTATATAGAAGCGATTTATTTAAAACTAATTATTTTTTTCCAAAACATCTACTGTTAATTTATAAAAAAGGATAGAAAATATACTATTTACTACCAGAAAAATAGATAAATTACCAAAAGACATATCTGTTAATGCTCTACTTCGGAGTGCAACCATTGGCTGAGAATAAGGGAAAAATTTTGTTAAATCTTCATTGATAAAGATAAGTACAAAATTCAATACACTTCCAACTGTCGCAATTCCAATACTTTTACTGAAATTTCTTGTTTTCACTGTTATATACGATTGAAGAATAATTATTGGAACAGATGCTAAAAGTGACAATAATAGCCATTTAATATACGTCTGTAAACTCAAATCCAGAATAATTCCATCAGCATGAATTGCTATAATAAAAATAATTAATAATACTAGTTGAACTGGAAGAATAATGAAAAAACTACACAATAATTTACCAAAATACAATTTCCACATTGAGACTTGGTTTGCTTTCAACATTTCAAGGTTTTTTCGTTCAAATTCAGGTATAATCAGTAAACCAGCAATAATAGCAAGCATCGGAGGATAGAGCAAGGTGCTATTATAAAATGTTAATTGTCCCCATAAAACCAGTGATTGTGTTCCTTCAACTAAAACATCCCTATTAGAAAAATATATTCCTAACCCAATAAAACTAGAAAAAGTCAGAAAAGCCATTCCAATCAACAAAAGTTGGATTTTTCTAGCTTTTTTCCATTCTGCCTTAAAATAACTTCCCATCTTTATTCCCTCTCTTTCTCAAAACGAGATTGGCTATAGCATACAACAATAAACAATAAACAGAATAAATTATCAACTTCCAAAATAATTGACTATCAAAAATGTATGCAAACTCCCCGCCACCAAGAGACTGATATTTATAGGGTGCTAAGCTACCAAATCCTGTTATAGGATTAATCAAACTACTGAAGCCATAACTTCTTGGAGTCAAAACAATGCCTAAAAAACCACCTAACAAACCTAATGCCAATAATAGACCCTGTTTTTCTACTACTATAGCTAAGAATAAATAGATACAAATCAAAGAATATACTGAAAGAAATTGGGCAAAAAGTTGAAATAAAATAACTGAGAACGGGATTCTGATGCCTACTTGTTGACCAAAAATACAAATAGCAATGACTTCTAGAATTGACATGAAGCTAAAGATAATAACCATAAATAAGAATTTATTGGCAAAAATAGTTAGAAGATTATGACCATTTGAAAATTGCAACTTAAAAGTCTGACCCTCACGCTCATTCCATACAATGCGAGCAGCAAATACACAAACTGCTATAGGAAGCATGAGGAGGTTGACATTTTGATTGCTAAATAAAATTTCTACCCCTTTTAATTCTGGATGGGAAGAGAATGCAGAATTAAACGTAACGATATTCCATAGTGTCGCAACAATAATCAAAATAGTTACTATTGAAAAAGATTTTGTTCGTTTACTTTTTAACCATTCAATGTATATACCTCTCATGCTACACCTCCTTGGTTAACTCTAGAAAAATATCTTCTAGTGTTTCACTCTCTCTGACCACTCTAAAAATGCGATAACCACTCTTGGTTAAATAACTTACTACATCTGCTAATTTATCATTATCAATATCGCTTATTTTGACATAACTTGCAGTTGCACCTAATACTTCTACTGAACCGAACTCAACCAAACTCTGAACTATATTATTCTGAGAAAAATCTCCACCAATCTCCACCCACCTATTAGCTTTAATAGCTTCGATTTCTCCTTCATAAACCAAACGTCCGTGATTGATAATTCCAACTCTGTCTGCAATATACTCAATCTCTGTAAGAATATGACTAGAAATAAATACTGTCAATCCCTCTTCTTTAGCTAATTTAACAATTAATTCTCGAATTTCATGAATGCCGGCTGGATCAAGACCATTGGTCGGCTCATCAAGTAAAAGAATTTTGGGTTTCTTAACCAACGCAAAAGCAAGTGCTAGTCTTTGTTTCATACCAAGTGAATAATCCCTCACAAGTTTTTTCCGATTTTTTTCTTCTGACAATCCCACTAACTCTAATGTTGGCCAAATATTTTCTTTTGCGAATCCTACCATCTTCTGAAAGACCATTAAATTTTCATAACCTGTAAGATTAGGATAATAAGAAGGTTCCTCAATCATTGACCCAATTTGTTTTAGATAGCCTTTGCCATTTTGTATATTAGAGCCAGTTACTATGATTTCTCCCGAAGTAGGACTAATCAGAGACAATATCATTTTCATAGTTGTTGTTTTACCTGCCCCATTTGGTCCAAGAAAACCGTAAATTTCACCCTCTCGGACGGTAATCTTTTCTAAGTCTACCGTGGTAATATCTTTATACACTTTTGATAGTCTACGCAATTCAATTACATTTTTCATCTCTACATACCTAATATAAGCCTACTCTTAGGGCTCTTCCTCTCTTTTTTATTTCACTACTATTGTACTGTCACAAGTTAAAGATAACATTAAGAGAACTGGGGTTTACTTAAAAACTAGAACAAATAAATTTTCCATAATTTACATTTGTTTCCATGAGATTCTTATGACTATCTTTAATCACTTCACCAGACTCCTCATCAATGAATATAACATTGTCAACAAAATTCACAATATCTAAATGGTGACTTACAATCAGCATTGTTTTATCCGAATACCTAGAAGACTGTAATACATTTTCATAAATTCTATTTTTACTGTGTTCATCCAAATTACTAAACGCCTCATCCCAAAAAACAATGCCGTTATCTTTTATCAATGATTTTGCTATAAGTAATTTCTGAATTTGTCCACCTGATAAATTTTTCCCCTGTTTTAACAATTTAGAATATATTTTGTTAGGTAGCTGAGAGATTACTTCATCCGCTGCCGTATCTTTCAATATTTGATAAAGAGGAGATAAATCATTAGAAGTCCATTCAAGATTTTCTAAAATACTTCCTTTTCTAAGCGTCATATTCTGTAAAACCACACTTATATAATCCTCAAATCCTACGATTCCATATCTAATAGAGCCATTATAACGAAGCATGCCTGCTAGAAGTAACAGTAATGTAGATTTACCACTCCCCGATTTTCCTACAATAGCAATTTTTTCTCCTTTTTTGACTGTAAGATTAATATTTTTATAGATTGGTTTATTACCATAAGAAAAGTTTAAGTTATCAGTCTGTATTAAATAATCGTTTGATTCTGAACTCGGTACAGTAATTGGTGCTGAGTCTTTCAACAAATCACTTTGCTTTTCAGCGTAAATCTCCAATCGAAGTATTTCGAAAATTGCTCCTTTCACCTGTTCAATTGCCGAAATCAATAATGAAATGCTAGTTTGATATACAAGTAAGTCCGAAAGTGATACTTCTATATAGTTATTGTAATAAACTGATATAACTATAATAGAAGATAAACTGATGTAGTTAAATATAGTTCCAATCAATTGAGATAGATTTTCAATTCTCAAAATTTGAGAGTATTTTGTTGTGACTTTATTATTGACTGTCACCCAAGAATTGAAAATTTTATCTTCTTTTCTCATTATCTTTATATAGTCAATATCGTCCAAATCGGTTTGTAATTCCGAATTAAAATCGATAAGATATTGCAAATACGTTTGATTGTATTCGCTTTGTTTATAATATAACAGTATCGAAAATATACTATAGACAGAGATCATCACAACTAAAATCACTGTTAATTTTACAGAGATTGTCATTAAATAGATAAAAATTACCAAGGCTGAAATTAAACTTATAAACGACGGTATAATTTTTAATGTAACATTATCTCTTAATATTGATTTTAGATTAATCTTTTCAGAAACCCCACCACTTAAATGATTGCGAAAATATAACAAAGGCTTCTTTAAAAGCCTTATAAATAACTCTTTACTATAATATTTGTCAAAATCCCTATTATACTTATTCAGCGCCCTATTTTTTACAAAATATCCAAGCAGTTGAAAAACAAGAACAAAACTTAGTAAAAATAAATTTGCACTGAATTTGAACTCATCTGTTAGCATTTGTCTTAAATTTATTGAAAACAATAGTACACTTGCTTGAATAAATAACAAAGATAAAATAAATAAGGAAATGGGTTTGACCTGAAGTGTCTTCTTAAAATAACTCCAAAAAATGGGGTTATATCTTTCTGGCTTAAACTCGTTACCTTTATTTACCATAATCATCGTTCCAGAATAATGTTCCATAAACTCACTTTTATGGTATCTAATTCGGCCAATTGCAGGATCTACAATTAGGACTCGGTCAGTTTTAATTTTTTCTAGAACTACAAAATGATCGTTATTCCAGTGAATAATCATTCTTCTTTTGGTTTCTTCGTAAATTTTCAATAAATCATCAAATGAAGTTCGATAAGCATTTATAGTCACTCCAAATCTATCATTTAAAGTTAGTAGATAAGATAAACTTAGACCATCTGCTGGTAATGAATCTTTATTACAGACTTCATGTAAAGGGATTCGGTGTCCAAGGTCATTCAACATCATAGTATAACAAGCTAGAAGACAATCTTCTTCATTGTTTTGCAAAATAATCTTCATCGTCTTTCTTCCTTTCTGTAACTCATACGCTAGGAATAAGAATATCAAGCGATTTATCTTCTTTTAGATATTTAGCTGTAGAAAACAAAATTCCTGGAATCCCAGTCATTAAGCCATAAACATTATATTTTGTATTAAAGCTGCACATCCAGCCTTTTTCTAAACCAAATGAATGTAACTTTTTGTATTCTCGATCTACAATACCTTTGAGTTTTTTGGACTGGCAATTCTCCATATAATTTAAATAATAACTGAGAGCTAATAAATTTCCACTGGTACCATGGCACAGCGAAAAATTAGTCATATCAAAACCAATTTCAATAATTTGTTTTACAGCATGCTCTACATCTCTTCTCAATTCTTCTACCTCAGAATCAGATAAAATATTATATTTATCATTTAATTGCAGCTGTGCCAACCTTGCAACTAATACCCCTGTAGAACCGTGGCACCAATTCGCACTTGTTTCACCATTCCTTTTATCAATCCAGCCTTCACCTAGTTTTTGTTGATTTTCAAAAGTTCTAGCCTTATTAAATAGATCTAAGGCCTCTGAACGATTAGATTTATATGCTAAAAACAACAAGGCTACTTCTACTCCTAAATTCCCATGGGCAAGGCTGACATTATTTGCTTCTAATCGATTCCAACATATATAATCATTGTTATTGACACCTAATTCTTTAAGTTTAACTAGTGATTGAGCTAGATTCTCTATATTTGTGTCTGTATTCCTGAATGCAACAATTTCATTCGGAAAACTTGATAAAAAATCAGCTTGCGATGTATTTAAATTTAAACAATATTGATCTCTAATTTTAAATATATCATCTGGAAGTCTCTGACCTGTAATCAAGCTAATTCTAGAAATAGCAGAAAAAACTCCTAATTTTCCAACGAAGTATGTTGGATTTTCTATTTTAGTATATAAATTTAATAAAGTTGATAGTATTCGCTTCAAACAATCCATAATTCTCTCTTGTCTAGAAGGATCAACTAAATCATAAGCTTCAGATAAAGCAATAGCCATGCCAGCGATTCCTTCGTATACTGAATTATCCATTGGAACTAATTCAAAAGCGTCGTGATCATTAACTTTTAAAGTTAACCAATTTGTACTATCATCTTCCAATGAATATTTCTCATCATCCAAGATGATATCTACTAACGCATTAATACCTTCATTTAATATACCGTCATCAACACTAGTACAGTCATATTTTCTATATTCTTCTTGAAGCTCTGTACTATACAAAGCTTGTGTAGTTTTTAGTGAAAATTCTATCAAATCAATCTGTTCCTCAATTAATTCATCACTAAGCCTCTCTAACTTTTTAAGAGCCGTATTTAACGCTGAGATTTTTAATTTCCAAATTTTTCTCTCTCCATCTGTAATATCACAGCTATTAATGCTTGTGCTAAAATATGGAATATCCATGTTTAATAGCTGATTTTTTTCTGACTGGATTAACATATCACAGTCATATTCATTTAGTTTATTTGACATTTTTTCAAATAGCACTTTCGACTTATCGCAGTATACGGGAGATATTAGTAATTGTCGTATTAAACTATAATCCTTAGTGTTTCGAAATAAAATTCTAGTCTGAATATCGCTATGATTTAAATAAAGATTTTTAAGGTATTGTTTTTCCTTGACAAAAAAATTCCCCAATTCTCGGAATCCCTCTTTAATGAATTCAATATATTCTACCGCATTAAGATAATGCTTCTCTCCTCCTGAATTAAGAAAATAGGGTAAATGTTCTTGATTTTTTATCTGATATTTTTTCTTTTCGATACGGATGTCATCCCGATTATGATTAACAACAACTTTTACTTCCCCAAAGAATGTTCCCCCAAGAACTCCACTAGTATCCCCGCCAAAAACATCATCTGAGTCAGCAATTGGAAGAAGACCAGTGGAAAGTACGGAGTCTCTACTTTTTTCTATAATATGAAATGTTGCTTTATTACCAACCAACGTATCAAATGGTGAGATAGAAAAAATTGTTTCGACATCAACCAAAATAGGTGTAAGATTTGAAGAGATTAAATTTTCAAAATGTAAGTCTGAAATATTTAAAATGTAGGAATATCCTAATAAATAACCGATTCTACGATAAAATTCCTCAGCTTCATTTTTTGAATTAATAGGCTTACTAATTACGAATTTTTCCCAAAAATAATTTCCTTTATTCAAAAAACTAGGAATAAAATGAATTTCTTTATCTAGATAAGCACTGACTCTAGAATCTAATCGAGCCAAAAGTATGTTTGGTTTAGCTGATTTCTTTTTTAATACAACCTTTTGTCCTCGGTAAGATACAATACATACTCCGTCACCATTGTGAATATCTCCAGTAACATTAAGTTTGATATCACTTATGTTAGGAGTCACGCACGTACTATTAATGTACTTTTTTGCTACTAATTCTGAAAAGTCAGAAATAAATGTATTTTTTACAAATTCAACCAAACTTAAATATTTTTGAATACTGAGTACAACGCGATGATTTATTTCTGGGAAACGTTGCTCAATCTCATCCAATATTATACCTTTCCTACATAAGACATTATTAAAAAAGTCATAACGAATCTCTGGTGTAGACCCTACTAGACTTCCTTCAATCCGCTTCTCATTTATTAAATAAATTAGCGTCGGACGATAATAATCTAAAATCTTTTTCCCAATCTCATCAATGATATCACCATCCTCCAGTAATAGTTCTGGAAAGTATCTTTCAAGAACTACTTTTTGAAAAGTATTAAATTGGTTGTACAAAATTTCGCTACCCACCATACTGTTCCCCTCCAAAAACTAACAACATGTGAAGATTGCCTGTAAACTATTCCAACGACATTCCGCAGAAATAGTATTAACACCATGACCTGCTCCTCCTAAAAGAATATCCAGATCATCGATTTTTACTTCTTGTAGTGTAGCAACTGCTTCATAATTTATTTCTTTATTAGTTTTCGCATTCATAATTTTTTACCTTCTTTTTAATATTAGTTTAGTCAGTGCACTTCTCTATATGATAATTTTAGTACTCTTACTTAAAGATAAGTTTAAGAAATAATAAATTTTAAATAAATTTATACATTACAAAATATTCGTCACTTCTATGGCAACGATCAACTTCACATGAGACCTCTAGGGATAAGTCCTGCATCTTTCCTCGTTTACACAAGATATGAGCTCCCTAACTCTCACATTGCTAGGTAGGTTTCTAGGTATTTAGAATTTTTGGTCTTCTCATCCTCCATATATACCTTACATAACATTTCTGTTCAGAGAACCACCATTTCACTATTCCTCCCTATCCTTGCCACCTCATAATAGTCAGCATTTTGAGTCCTATTGGGTTACTCGCTAGCAGGTGTCCCCAGAGTACTTTCATCTTAAATGTAGCCATGCCCAGCGTTATCAAAAAAAGACAGACCAAAATAATTTTGAGTCTGTCTGTAAATTGTCAGAGGAAATCCTCCATTACGTAACTTCAAAGATATCTAAATGTATATATTTATGAACAACACGTAAATAGGAATTGCCATGAATTCATATGACATTCATGCGAAATAGTTTTAAAAACCCCATTTTTTCCAGCACCAATAATTTGATCCAACTCTTCAAGACTTACTTCTTGAATCGTACTCATTAATTCAATATCTTTTTTCATTTTAGTCGCCTCTCTTTGAAAAATTTTTTTACGAGCAACATGTGAATAAAAACTGCCATGAATTCATGTGACATTCATGTGAGATAGTTTTAAAAACTCCATTTTTTCCAGCACCAATAATCTGATCCAACTCTTCAAGACTTACTTCTTGAATCGTATTCATTAATTCATAGTTATCTTTCATAACATTTTCCTCTTTCTATTTTTTATTACCGACAATATCGATATCTTCTTTGTTACAAGTTCATCTTACAGGAGTATCTTAAAGTCTGTATAAAGAAAACATAAATTTAACTTTAAGATTTTTAATCTCCAAATATTTTAATTTAGTTAGTGAGGCCCTTGAAATAATATATTTTTATCTATAACTTGTTTTATTTTTCGAATTACAACATTAAATATTATTTCAATCTTTATTATATGATTGTCAAGTCATAAAATATTTGTATGCTTATTATATTTTCATTCTGAGTAAGGCTAAATAAACCCGATAACTTTATTGTATGATATAATTTATATAAACATTGGAGGTAAAAGTATGGGTTTTGAAATACAATTGTTGAATAAACATATACTAATTGTGGATGATGACATCGCATTAAGCGAATCAATCAAAGAAGTGCTCATGAGTCGTGGCTTCAAAAATATTAGTTTTGCTTATAGTATTAGCGAAGGTATTGATATTTTTTCAGTATCTCAAATTGATTTAATTATTCTAGATGTCATGTTACCAGATGGTGAAGGCTATTTACTTTCCAAATATGTAAGAAAGACATCTGATGTCCCAATTCTATTCTTAACTGCTAAAAATAATCCTGATGATGAAATAAATGGGCTTGACTCAGGAGGAGATGACTATGTTACAAAGCCATTTTTACCTAAATCTTTAACTTACCGTATAATGGCATTGTTGAGAAGAGCTTACCGAGATGAATCTGAACTCATTGAATTAACAGATTGCACAATTGACTTGAATAATGCAAGCGTAAAAAAAAGTAATCAAAATTTTTCACTGACCCCTACTGAAATTCAAATTCTTAGAAAGCTATTTACCAACAAAAATTACATCGTTTCCACAGAGACAATATGTGATACTATTTGGGGATTAGATAGCTTTGGATATGAAAAATCCTTAATGGTCCATATACGCAATATTCGAGAAAAAATCGAAATTATACCTTCCAAGCCAAAGCATCTAATTACCGTTAAAGGGCTTGGATATAAACTTGCTATTTAAACAATAAGAGATCTTATGAATATTTTCAAAAAGAATATATTAAAATTTATTTTATCGTTTATTTTCATCATAATGGTTGATATAGTACTTCTAACTGTAGCAGCAAACTATATACGTAGCCAACAGTCTGCCTCCAACATTATAGAAACAGTATCATCAGAAATTGTTTTATCTGATGGTAATTATACTGTCAGTCAAAAAGCCAAAGAATTAATCGATAATAATAACTTATGGATTATGATTATTGACAAAAATAGTGGAAAAGAAAAATTTAATATTGATAAACCTAAAGATATAGCTAATCAATTTGATTTTGCAGATGTTATTCGTTTCTCCAGATTTTATTTAAAAGACTATCCTGTATTTACTCAAATAAAAGAAAATGATCAGGATATATATATTATTGCATTCCCGAAAGATAGTATTATTCGCTATAGTAATAATTATTTTGATTTGAGCAGGATTCAAATTTTTCCCATCATTATCCTATCAATTATTTTTGCTAACATATTATTTTGCTTAATTTTATACATTTATAGTATTACTTTTCTAGATAGAAATATCAAGCCAATTATTTCTGCAATTGTAAAATTACCGAACGGTGTAAATACACAAGTTAAATCAGTAAAAGAACTAGATAAATTAACATTCGCCATTAATTCTGCCAATCAGAAACTTCGTGAAAATGAAGAGTTTAAAGAAGATTGGATTTCTGGAATTGCACACGACATAAAAACTCCTCTTTCAGTTATTGTATCCAACATATCTTTAGCCATTGAGAAAACTGATAACGACACTCTACTCAAATATTTAACTCCTACTTTAGTTGAAAGTCATTATATCCAGAACCTTCTCAATGACCTAAATATATTTGCTAGATTAACAAACGGAAATCTGATATTGAAACAAGAAATTATTTATATTATTCCATTTTTTAAAGATATAATCATTCAAATTATTAATCAAGAAATTTGGCACGATTTCAATTTTGAATTTACTGCCGATGAAAATTTATATAACAAAAAAATGTATGTCGAAAAATCTCTTGTTTCTAGGATAATCCATAATTTGATTTACAATTCTGTTTTACATAACCCCTCTGGATGTGATATTCAGATTATTCTTAAATCTCTGACCAATGACAGATTTTCAATTACTATACTAGATAATGGAGTGGGAACATCTGTGGATAGACTTAACAATATCAATAAAATTGAAGAATTTAATTTTGATATTTCTGGAGTTCGTAGGAGTGGTATAGGCTTAAAAATTACTAAGCAAATTGTTGATTTGCATGGTGGTGATATGTTTATATCTAGTCAACAGGGAGAATACTTCCAAACTACTATTACTTTAGATAGTATTGGTTGAAGATATTTTTGAGGATACCTTTATCAATCGCCCAATTATCAATTCTTTCGATAGATTTCTTCCTTATTTTTTATAGCAAAAACTCTCCTTGATTTTTATTAATTAAACCTATAGGTAATAGTTTATTCTAGTGAGACATTCTCTTGGAATTTCAAGTCTATATCTGTATTAAGAATTTTTACAAACCTTTCTATTCTACTTACCAGCCCTTCATACTCATCCAGATATAAGCTAAATTTTTCTTGTAATAGCTTAATTTCTTCAGTCACTTGTTCTAGTGTAATTGATTCTGTCAAATTTAGTTTTGAAAAGTCATACCTTGCTAGTTTTCGACTATTCGGATCATCACTCTTTAGGTTGATAAGCACTTCCGCCATCTTATTCAAGGTGGCGATTTTTTCATTGGTTTGATTTAGTTTGACATCTAGCTCTGCTATTTCTGCGACCAGTTCGTCTTTAACGTCTTGGTATCTTTTGTCTGTCTCTGTTAACTCAATCAAGAGGTTAATCTCAGTAATCTTTTCTTGAAGTCTTTCAACAGTCGGTCGTCTGTATGGTATTGCTCGACTATCGTTGGTTAGCTGTCTAATCAAGGTTCGTCCTTTTATATACTGATTCTTATCCGAATGTTCTTTGTTATAGATAAAGTATGAGGTTGTCTCACGGATATAGACTTTATATTTTGTCTGATTCTCTTCTTCAAGAATATCTAATTGATAGTTAGGAATGAAAATAAAACCGCTCTGCTTTACACCAAAAGACACCTTGATATAAACGCCCTCATCAACTAACTTCTCTATTTGGTGTCCTGCAAGTTCCACTTCAAATTCGTGAACGGCATCTCGTGTTTCCTTAAATGTCTCAAAGGCTTCCTCAATCTCTTTAGTGGATACCTTATCCTTATCTCGTTCTTCTTGAAAAGCATGGTACTGCTCCTTTAAATTCTCTAATCCTCCTGAATCACCTACTTCCTTATTTTTAAAGTAATCTTGAAAAAAATTGACATCATATAATTTCTTGTCACTTATTTTTTTATGATTCAGACATATCTGCTTTCCATTTTTTTCAAGTATGAAGGTTACATTCTTTTGTTTTAAGTCAATGGTTAGATTCAATTCTTTCGCTTTTGTCAGTAACTTTTCCAAAGAATTAACACGGTTCAACAAAAATTCTAATCGATTTTCAATCTCTAGCTTGGCAAAATATGTACGGAAAAAGTCTTCATCATATAGCTCTCGTTTACTGAGTTGGCGTCCTCGAATTGGCTTTGTCATGGATCTATCTGTCATCATGAATCGACTATGCTTCTGACTAAAATCAATATGAACATGTAGCTGCTCTGCTTTTTCTAAAAAATCATCAAAGGACTTTGACTGTTGCATCAAAAAATAAAGGCGCTGCTTCAATTCAAATTTATGACTAATCTTCCTATATTTTTGGTAGTCACGGTAAGAGAAACGCTTCTCAATAATTTTCGCTCCAGCCATTTTAGAAATGCGATCTGAAATCATGCGAAGGTTTCGTTCCAAGGCATAATTCCATATCAACTTTTTATCTGAATTGCGGTCAATAGCATTGATTAGGATGTGATTATGAACATGATCTTTGTCTGTATGAGTCGCTACGATGAAACGAAAACGACCTCCTGTTAATTCCATCATGGTCTCATAACCAATGCGGTTAATTTCTTCAGGTGTCAGATTATCCTCGGGAGAAAATGATTGTATGAGGTGATGGGCATGAATATTTTGTTGGTGTTTTTCTTGTCGGTCATTTCTAGATTCGTACAACTTGTCGTTATTGGTAAAGTTGACATTGTACATTTCTACCATTTCTTCATAGCTAGGAAAGTCTAAGTAATTGCTCATGCCAAAATCAGATACCAATTTCAAATTGTCTGTTTTACCGGGATTGAGGATATACTTAATCAGACGCCTACGGTATTTTTTCCCGTGCGTTGCAAAGTGTTTAGTGACTACCATGAAACTCCCTCAGTCTCTTCACTTCCACTTGAAATTCTTTCTCCACTCCAGTAATCAACTCACTAACTCCTTTACTTAATTCTTGTAACTGTTCTTGAGAAATCAGATGACTTTGATTAATCGCACGCGCAATTTGATTAATGTTATTTCCAATCCGTCTCAATTCAAATACTAACTGGTCATAGGTATCCGTGTTAATGGTGACAAATGACATATTGGGATTCAGCAACACTTTTCTAGCATATACTGAGAAATTTTGACAATGACTCTTAGCAATCCGTTCATTCAATTGATGTAATTCTGAATCTGTTAGAAATACTTTTTTGAGATTGGTACGATAACGATAAACCATAGTAGCCCCCTATCTCATATATTTTTCACGAAACTCACGACTGAGTGGCTGTACTTGATTGACTTCCGCAATCAATTCTTGAACGCAGGTCAATAAGATTGAAACGTGTTCTTGAGTCACTTGGTGATTTTCTCTTGCGACAACTAGAACTTCATGCACATCTCGACTAATTTGTTCAAACTTTTGAGACTGCCAAAGGGAAAACCAACTTTCAAAAATTCTATCCTGATAATTCTTTTTCAACAAATTTTGACGAAGAAATTCTGAGAAACTACCCACTTTTTGTTCCCTCATCATTTCTTTTATCTGTTTTTCTTCTTGTCTCGTGATTCTAAATTGCTTACGGATTAACTTAATTTCTTGTCCCATCCTACTATCCTTTCAACATGATATTTGTCTGACAATGTAAGGCTGCCTCACATTGTCAGTACGCTTCCTAAAGACTTCACTCTCTCCTTGTTCGGTCTTTGCGAGCTCAGATATTGTGTCCACAATATCCCCAAAATCATATCGCCAGCTGACCAAAACCTTTGAGTTTTGATAGCTGACGATAAGATAACTTGGTGGCTTCGCCCCCAAACCCCCAGTAGAAAATCAACACTTGATTTTCTTAGGAATGATATTAGGATAATAGAGGTGATTTGGAAAAAGTATCACAAAACAAAAAGTAGGATATTTCTAACCTACTTTTCATTTCCTTATATTATTCAGAAAGAGCTGTCTCATATATGGACATCTTATGTTTAAATGAGTCTCTTCCACCTTCCAATTGATTGATAATATGGTTTTTTATAAATTTTTCACTAACATATCCCTGTGATTCAATCCAAGCATGAGCCCCATCTGATTCCATAATTACCACTTGATCGGTCATGGAATTTGTTACAATTGTCGCATTATGGGTTGCTAAAATAATTTGTCGTTGAGCTTTCACGTCTCTAAACTGTTGAACTAAATGTCTGTATATATAGCGGTTATCCAAATTATCTTCAGGTTGATCAATAATTAATGGTCTGAAATCCTTTGAATAATCACTATATGCTAGTAAAAAATCTAACATCGCTACAACTTTTTGACCCAAACTTAATACACTAACTTCTTTATAAAGAATGTCAAGATGTTGTGATGTTTCTTTTGAGTTAATGTTAAACTCCAAAAAAAGTCTTTCATTGGCTACATGTTCTTTTAGCACTCTCTTTAACTCATCTAGTAAACTACTATTTGCGATTAAAGAATAAATACTAGTTTTTAAATAGGGTATGTTAGAATCATTAATCTCGGAATTATTTCTCCACTTATTCTCATGTTTTGCAAAATTCTCCTCAGAAATATTTTTTAATAATATAAAATACCTATTAGGAATATTTTGTTTCAAAATAACGTTAACAAATCCTTTTATTCCTAACTCCTGATAAACAAGGTATAGAATATCTGCAACATCCCGCTTACTAATTCTATAATTTTCAAATGAGAAATTGAGAGTTGAATTACTTTTGAAAAGAGTGCTTTCAAAATCTGGTACTTCCCATCTATCAATTTGCTCATAACAGATTCTTAACTTACCAACTTGAGTTTGATTGAAATCATCAATTATTTTGAGTATTGAATCCTTACGAACTCTCCTATATTTATCAAGTTCCTGTAGTTTAGCTTCGAATGATTCTAGAGTCTGAGTTCTTAAACCATAGTTTGGTCTCGGTAAATTTTTATTTTTTAGCATTAAGTCGGAAATAAATTCTGTAATTTTTTCTCCATCCGCTGTTCTAACCAACTCATTAACAGAATATCTCCTATCAAACATTTTTTCTAATATTCTAGTTTTATCAACTAATTTGAAAAATTTTCCCTCAACTTTGTATACTTTCGTATATTGAGAGCGTGTCCACTCTTTGATAGAGTCAGAATTGTAGTTATAAGGATATCCATACCTATTCTCACGATTTTGCCCATAATATTGTAAGATATTGTCCTTATTTTCCTGCAAGACATCTGGCAAACTAACCTCAATGATATATTCAGCATCCTCTAAAACATAGAGTACAAAAGCATTTGCATGGTTACATAGGAATTCTAATTTACTCTGCTTGTCGCAATCCTGAGAAAGTACAAATTGTAACATATCTATTAGTGTACTTTTCCCTGTACCTCTCCCTCCAATTAAACAGTTCATAGATGGTGAGAATGTTAAAAAGAAGTCTCTATCTTTTTCTAACTTATCACCTGTAAGAAAACTTCTATCGCCTCCACGACTTTGAATGTATAAACCTTTTATGTAAGACTTTTGTTCAAAATTTGGTTCAAATAAACTTACTGATACAGTGTAATCAAGCAAAGCTTCTTGGAACATTTTAAAAGAAATCTTTCCACCTTTTATCCACATATTATTCTTTCCGACTGAATCAATATCATGTGAATCATTATCTAATAAAAAATTTGGTTCACAATTAAAATCTGTCAATAAACGATTTTTCGATCCTTCAACAGAATTTATATTTTTTACACCAATAAATCGTGTATTTTCTTTTGTAAAAACTTGTCTCTTATATGCACCCGACAAGTGAGAACCTTTTTTCAAAATATTATAACTATTGAAATGAGCAATGTAGTTAATTATGTTTTGATTATTAAAATCTTTCATGATAGTCAACGAATGCTGATAACTTCCATCTTTTTCACTTATAATATTTTCACATAACCATTGATTAACCCAAGATTCTTTTTCATGATCGTATATACAAACAATATGTAACTTATCTGCTGCACTAATTTCTACTCCATGTAAAATATGAGGATGTATATTATAAGTCGGATAGGTTCTCGTTATAATTGAAACTGCTGTTTGAAGTTTTTTAATACCTTTGGTAGTATTATGATCAGTTACTACAACTATTTCTATTTCATTTTTTAAGATAGCTTCTGCTAACAAAAGAAAACTAATGTACTCTTTTGGGCTAGAAAAGACAACTTTATCAAAGCTACTAAAAAATTTTGTTTTATCAACTTTGATTTTCTTATTTTTGAAAAATATATCAAATAATTCATCTTCTGTACTTTTTCTATATTTCGTTGAAGTCCAGCTCGAAAATAGCTTATAATCATAAGAAACAGGTGTATGTAAATGAATCAAGGTCTTATGAAAACTACCGAATTTCTCTTTGGTATTTGTTAATTCTCGATAAACAGATTTTATCTTATTATTAAATCCTCGCAATTCTAACCCCCAAAAAATATTATCTTTAAAATCAATTATTTATTTTTCTCAAGTAATTCATTAAGTAGGAGTTCACTCTCCTTCACCATCTCCTCCTCTACCTTGCTCCATTTTCCAAAGAGACACTCTTGTAACACTTCTGCTGCGGAGCCTTCATCAATTGCAGAATCATAAATGCAAGTCCTGTCTCTTTGATAAATCTGAATCTGGTCAAAGAGTTGCTCTCTTTCTAACTCCCTTAGGTTATCAACCAAGTTCTCTACAATCCCATCATGGTGTTCTTTTGGCGTTGCTCTGGCCTGATTGGGATCGATGGCATAAAGCTCTTCGTAACGAATCAAAGTACTGAGATAGGACAATTCTGGTTTGGTGCCAATCACAGCTAAGGAAACCTGGTAGCCTTTTGATACTAATAATTGAGCAGTCTGACGAGGAACTTGAGTGGTTCGCAAAGTTCCCTCAATCAGCAAGTGATACCCCTGCGTGCTGAGTCCGTCAACCAGATGCTCTACCATTTTTCCTGCAAATCCCTTGGTATAGTCCACGCTGTCCTTGCCATACTTTTCTTGCAGGGCTAAGTAGTTGGGATGCTGAGAACGGTAGCTATCACCATCGATGATAATGATATTGCCTTGAAATTCTTTTTGCTTGATACGATGAATAGTCGTCTTACCTGCTCCGCTTTGTCCACCAAGCAAGATAGCTTTCGGTTGACCTGGAATCGTCTTTCCTCGGGTTAAGGCCCGAATGGTTCGCTGTAAGGCCTTCTGAAACTCAGCCTCACTGAATTCTTCCAACCTCATTAAGCCACCACCCGATGATGCACCATGTCTAACATCCGCTCGATACCGTCTAAATAGCCATTGTAACGCTCTATTTCATCGAAAGTATCGACAAGGTAAATTTTTGTGTTAATCAATTCGGCCAAGTCATCACTCATCAAAATCCAAGGGTTGGATTCATCATCAAAAGCAATATCTTGACTATCCTGGTATCTATAAAGCTGTGATAAAATGGCAGCTCCACGTTCTTTTATCACTTCTACTTTTAAAGTCAGTTGGTAATCTTCAACAGGTGTTAACATCTTATCCTCCCCTACAATATCGACATAAGAAACGTTAAATTTCTGACAAATACGGTCGATGAGTTCAGTTGAAACTGTACTAGTCCCATTTTCATAACGACTTAAGCTATTGCGTGAAATACCAACCATTTTCGCAAATTCTGGTTGTGTTAAATCATGTGTTCGGCGTAGCGACTTGATATTGTCTCCAATCATAGATAAAGACCTCCTCATATTTGCTTTCATTATACCATAAAAAACGGATAACGCACCAAATATGGTGCGTTATCCGTTTTTAGGTTTCTTCGCCTGCTTAAACTGTTCGATTCGTTTCTCCAGTTGTTCCGTCTTAAGTTTATTTTTCGCTTCTTGGATCGACTTATCAAGACTTTGTTCCTCATCGGTTATAACGCTTTGAGATAATTCAACGTTCTTATCAGGCTTAAAATTTGTATCAAAAACCACATCTAGGAGTTGTTCTACTTTGGTTAGTTCAGTATCTGACATCTCAGATAGTCGATGAATCAGTCGTTTAAATTGATCCTGGTTCTGTTTTTTCTTTTGAAAAAATTTCATTATCTTCTCCTTCAATTGTAAAAAGGTAGCCTTCATAGGACTACCTGACTTATAAATCATCAATGGCTACTGAAATAGCCTGCAACTTTTTATTTTGGATTTTCTTTTCATCAATCAATTGATGAAGTTCTTCAATTTGCTTCTGACAGGCGGAAATATCCTTGTTGTTTTGTGCAATGGTATCAGCCAAGTGTTGTTTATAGTCACTTGTGATATTTACCTTCTTCGGCTGACTTTGTTTAACGGTTGATGCGAGCGTTTGTACATCTTTAGATTCTGACTCCTTTTGTTGCTGTTCAAAAGCAGCCACATAATCTACTTCTTCAATTGGTTTTTCATCCTGTTTATGGAAAAGTGCTGCAATTTTTGCTCGTTCTTCATGGGAAGATGTTGGTTTCACATCATCTAGTGGCTGATCAAAATTCCAAGTTTTACTCATTTTATATCCTCATTTCTGTAATCTGAGTGTAGTGTGGTTTCTTTACCAAAGGCTTGCTCTAGTGCTTCATGAAATGACAACTGACTAGATTGTTGCCGTTTGATAAAGGTACTGTACATAGCTGTTTGTAGTTGGTCTCGATAGTGTTCCAATTTCTCAGTCTCACGTGAGACTTTTTCTTCTTGTCTAGCTACTTTTTCAGCCAGACGTTCAATCACACTCATAGGGTGTCCTCCTTGTCACTTTCTAGATTATGATAGTGGACTTGATTTTGTTATCACAATTCCATAGCACGCTCTCGTTTAGGTGGAGGATGATTCTTATTAACTTGTGCTTGGGCTGTTTGGATACAATCACTTAAGGATAGTTCACTCTGCTGTTTCACAATATCATTCCAATCTGACTTTGTTTCAAGTCCTTGCAATGGTGGTAAATCTTGAGAAAGCGGAAGTCCTTTATCTGACAGTTTCTGACAAAATTCTCTTCCTGCCTCATCGTTATCAACAGCCAATGTTAATGCATTTGAATGAGTTTGGTAGAAGGTTGTCGTCTCTTGTATTGCCTGAAGATAATGACTAAGTCTGCTTGGATTTACTGTATCTAGAAATGCCAATTTCCCCTGTTCCTCTGCTGCTAGACGCAAGGTCTGATAAGCAATCACAGAAAGTTTTAAACCTTCCATTGAAATCAGGCGAACATCGGATAATTGCTTTTGGTAAAGCTGATAATAACTCATCATATCGATAACTGATTCACAAAAAATGAGTCGCTTAGGATCCCCAATATCGAAACTAATACCGACATGGCCATGAGATCCTTTCATGATTTTTTTGAGATAACCTCGATCGTGCTTTTCTTCATTTTTGACGAGACCTTGAAGGCTTGCGGCCTGTAAGATCCCATTATGGTCAAAGCTTTTAAACACTAATGCTGACTCCGAATGATAAGTAGCTTGAGCAAGCAATCCTTGTCTACCAAAGGTATTTATAGTCTCATCACTTAGGCCACGAACTTCATTCAAGTAAGTAAGTGCTTGCTGAAAGGGTTCTTCATGCAAATAATATTGAAACGGTTGATAAGTTTCTTCTATCAACTTAGCTTGTTCAAAATCCCCAGTTTCAAGATAGGATACAGCCTCTTTGAAAGTAACGCCTGCCACTAATTGAACAAAGTCTATCACATCCCCTTGTATATCTCTTGAAAACCATTTGAAAGTATTGGTATCCGCAAAAATCCGAAAGGAATCATGGTCTGGGTGTTCATAAATGTGTCCTGATAAACGTCTGAAGGAATAACCCAGACTTTCAGCCACATTTAAAATGGCCTTTTGTTTTACTGCTTTAATTCGTGTCATCTTGTCTCCCTATAAAAAAAGCAGAAGAATGTCTCCTGCTAGTTGTTCTCACTTGTTGTAGTTCAGTCGGTCATTTTTTGCGGACAGTTCATACATGCTATCCTTTTCTGTTCTCTGCTCCTGCGTTTGCTCTCGTTTGATTTCTCCCTCCGTATCTTCTTGGCACAAGCAGGACAATACCTTGATGCACCAGAGCCCGGGACATATTCAACGCCGCACACCGTACAATTTTTAGCGGGCATTGCTGCCCACCGTTTTGTAGGTATGATATCATCTGCACTGGTGCTTTTGGCACGATACGCTTTCTCTTTTTATCTGCTTTCTTATCCTCGCCCATACTTAAATCTTCCTTTCCAGACAGGGCAGGGAAGAGTTTGGAAATGTCCCCGCCCTGCCAATCAGATACCATTAATCCTCGCTGTTTAATTCTTTCTGTAATGCTTTAAGGAGTGCCGCCGCTTCATCAGCGTTCAGCGTGATTCCCTTGCCGCACTTTTCACGGTTCGGGGAAAAGCTGCGGATGTCATACTTCGGCTCTTTCCCATTCCATGAAATGAGATTGATTTCCTTTGTGTAGCCACTGTCGCCCGTAGACAATACTGCGATTTCCTTTACGATTTCATACTGGATTTCTCTCATTCTCCATACCTCAACTCTCTGTATTTACTTCCCGAAAAAAGAAGATTAGCGGCTGTCACGGTTGCGTTTCCTCTGCAACTCACGCTCCAAAAGTTTGATGATGGTTTCCTCCATCTGCTTCGGCGTTGTGTTCTTCGGAAAGTATTTTTTCAGCTTGCTTGTGTTGATTTTCAAGGTTTCTTTCTGGTTGCCCTTTTCCTCCGTCATAATCGCAAATATCGTATCCATGTCAAGCCGCCCGCTCTGGCTTAACTGTTTCATCCGCTGTGCCTGTGAGAGTGAGGGCGTTGCTTCTTCGCTCTCCATCGTGGCAAAGAGGTTTTCCTGCTCGTCTTTCTTCAAGAAGGACAGTTCCACCGCAGGCGTGAGGGCGATTTTCCCCTCGTCCACCATCTGCAAAATCGGCGGTATCAGTTCCGTCAGGCGGATAAAACGCTGCACGGTCATCCTGCCCACGCCGAAGCCCTGTGCCACCTTGTCGTCCGTCCGCAACTTCGTCACAACTTGTGACGAGGTTAAGTCTGTGCGGAAACCCTGCCGCTTCATGGCTTCGGATTTCATCTTGTAAGCAAACGCCCGCTCCGATGGCAGGATATTCTCACGCTGCAAATTGCTGTCTACAAGGGTGATGATGGCTCGGTCACGGTCTAAGGGCAGGACAAACGCAGGCACGGTATTTATCCCTGCAAGTTCAGAAGCACGGACACGCCGCTGTCCTGCAATCACTTCATAACCGTCCCCGTCCTCTTTCGGGCGTGTGATTATCGGCGTGACAATGCCAAATTCCTTGATGCTTTCCGCTAACTCTGACAGTGTTTCATCTTCTGCCACATGAAACGGATTGTCGGGGAACGGGTACAAGTCTTTGGTCTTTAACACCTTAAAATCCTGTTTCTTCATTCACATATCTACCTTTCTTTCGCTCTGCTTCTATGATTTTTCTGCAATTCTTCCAACACTTCGGGCGGTATTTTTGACAGCAGCCGCCCCATCTGCTCGTTGGTTCTCTGCAATTCAAATATCTTCTGATTCGCTTTCTGCACCTTTAGTTCCTGCTCGTACTTTTCATCACGCATACGCCCCGCATAGTCTGATTCCTGCCCAATTCTCTCTTTCAAACTGTCGATATACGCCTGCTGTTTCCCGATTTCCTTAGAGAATTTCTCCACGTCTGGCAGCCATGCAGAGAGTAAATCTAACGCTTTATCCCTTTTCTTCCCTGCGTTAAAGGCGTTGATGTCGGATAGGGCAGACACGATTTCTTCATACTGTTTATCAAGCCTGCCGCCTAATTTATAGAGCCATGTGGGGACGTGTTTCCGCTTGGTTTCCATTGAGGACTGCCCCCGTTCAAGCTGATTCCACCGTGAGGACATCCGCTCATGGTAGGCGGTCTGCCACTCGGATAATGATTTCTGGTTGCCTAAGATAGCTTTCGCTGACAGCTTATTGTCTGGCGTAATCGGCACAAAGCAGAGGTGCATATGGGGCGTTCTCTCGTCCATATGGACGACAGCGGAGAGGATATTCTGCTTTCCAACACGCTCCGAAATGAAGTCAAGAGCCGTCTGGAAATACGCTTTTTGTTCTTCGGGCGGTAACTGGTTCATAAATTCTGGTGAAGCTGTGATGAGCGTTTCCACCATCATCACGCTGTCTTTCCTTGTCCTGCACCCCGCTTCGGCTACCATGCGGTTAATCTCTTTCTTGTAGGTGTACTTTGGTGGTGCTATGAGATGGTAATTGTTTTTAGAGCGTTCCATATCTATATCTGGGTTGCTTTTGTAGGCTTCTTTCTTCCGCTCGTTGTGGCGTTCACAAGCCGCAACGCCGCCCGCTTTTCGTTTCTGGAAACGCAGGATTGCATAAGGCATAGGCGGATTCCTCCTTTCTTTCGGCGGGTGACCGTCCTTTGGGGTGACAGCGGTGACGGTGGTGACAGCAGTTTTGGGATACCCCCTGCCGACTGCCGCAACTGTCACCCTCACCCCCTGCATGACGGTCATGTCGATGATGACGGTGTTTTTGGGATACCCCCCTCGCAAGAGCCGTCACCGTCATGCCGCCATTCTTTTATCCGAAGCCGTAAGGCGTAGGATAGCAGGGCACAGCCCTGCCTTAAGGGAGTCCAGAGGGAACGTCTGGCACACGACTTTGCAGGGCAAAGTGTAGTGTGTTACACCCTGTAAACGCAGTCGGAAAAATCGGAATGATTTTTCTGACCGCAGGGGTGGTTTTACACGACCGAAAAGGGCGAGTAAATCTCACGCCTGCATTTTGCGTTTACGGGGTGTTCTCCCGTAGGGATGACAGCGGCAGGGTATCCTAAAATCACTGTCACCACCGTCACTGCTGTCACCCGCAGGGCAGAGCCGCCAGCTTTACATGGCTTTAAGCGTCAATGACAGTAACAGGGGGGTATCCTAATATCGCTGTCACCACCATCACCGCTGTCACCCGCCCTCCTTGCAAGGGCAATCCGCCTGCCGTCTTTCCTGCGGCTGTACTGGTAGCAGATACGGTTCTCGCTTAAAAATGTGGTGCGGTATTCATTCAGCCATTTCGTAATCACCGTGGGTATGGTTTCCGTTTCCCCCATAGCGGCTAACAGTTCCGTTGCCGTGCCTATCCATTCTTCCTTATCCCTCATAAAATCCACCAACCGAAAAAGGACATCTGGTATCGTTTCTTTCGCAAGCTGCTCCTGCGTTTTCCGCTCCACAAGCTCCCAACGGCAATCACGGAAACGCAGCGTGTATTCCTGATAAGGCGTGTCCCTGCCCGTCACATACAGCTTGGCGGTGTCAGACGCACGTTTCTCCTTTTCCAGAACAAAGGTAGCGTCCGCACTCCCCGTTAATCCTGTCGTCCCAGACACCTTGTTGAACACGTCGCTGTCATTCTGCTTTCGGATGTGGTGTACGACAATGACCGCCAGAGAGTGCCTGTCGGCAAAGTCTTTGATGAGGGAGATGTCCCCATAGTCGCTTGCATAGGCATTGTCTTTTGAAGCTGTACGGACTTTCTGCAAGGTATCAATGACAATGAGCCTGCTGTCTGGGTAATCTTTCAGATAATCTTCAAGCTGCACGATAAGACCGTCTGACAGCTTGCAGCTTGCCACGGCAAAGTGGAGCCGCCCGCTTGCTTCGTCCGTCAAACGAAATAACCTGTCCTGTATGCGGCAGAACGTGTCCTCAAGGCAGAGGTAAAGCACATCGCCCTCCATTGTCGTCATGTCCCATAAGGGGATTCCCTGCGACACGCATAAGCACAGCTTCAGCATGAGCCAGCTCTTGCCTATCTTCTGTGAGCCGCAGAACAGCGACAAGCCTGTGGGGATAAGGCTGTCCACCACAAAGGACGGCTTCTCAAGCGGCTCATAAAGGAGCGTTTCGGCGTTGACTGTCTGTAACTTCTGCATGGGTTTCCTCCTTTCGGGCAGTTATCTTGTTTTTGTTGCACATAGGCGTTGACCTCCTTAAAAATAGATTTACTCCCACGAAAAAAGTGAGAGTATGTAATGCCGCCAATCCCACACAAATAAAAAACAGATTTCTTTTTCGGGCGGTGTCGGTCACGGTTGGAGATATTTCTTCAATTTCCGCCTTTACTTTCTCCTTTGCAATCGCAACAGATTTCTGTATTGCCGAAGCGGTGCAATGCTCCATAGCGGCGATTTGGTAAAAATTGAACTCATACTCGTAGTAGAGCAGGAAACGCCGCCTTTGTATCTCTGGAAGGCTCCCAACCGCCTTATAGAGCGTTTCATTCCGTTCTTCCTCAACCATGCGTTCATCAAGGCTCTTAGGCACACGCAACGCCCGTCTGTAAAGGGTTTCGTCCCATACCTCGTTAAACTCCCTGTGCCGCTCGTCCCATTAGAAAAGATTCCTGTTCCTGCGCTCCATCTGCCGAAACTCCATAAAGAACTGTTCCGACACTTCCAACTCGTGGGATTTGCCCTGCCCGTCCTTAAAGCTGATAAAATACCTTGTGCCGCTTTCCGTGGATTCCTCCCGAAGCGTGTATGCCTTAACCCTGTATGCCATCCTGTTGTCCTCCTGCAAAAAATGAGTGAGGGGATTTCCATCCCTCACCCAGTAGCCCGCAGGATGGCAGGCTGTTTTAGAAGCTATAAAATTTTCCGCAGCTTCTTCCGCAGATGGTCTAACCTCGCATAGATGGCACCAGTTGTCAAATGCACAAGCGGGGCAATCTCCTTTGTGGAATACCCCTGCATTTTCAGCAGGACGATTTTCAAGGTACGCCCGTCCACCGTGACTAATACTTGATAGAGATTTTCGCTCTCAATCTCTTCCAGTAACTCCGCAACCGTACCCACTTCCGCCTGCCGCTCCCTGCCTGCCATGTCCTCAAGATATTCCGCAACGTCATTCGTCCATCGGTAAAACCGCCTGTTGGAATTGAAGTCTGCCCTGTCCGCCATGCGTATCTGCTCAATGGTCGCTTCATCAACGCCGCACTCACGCAGCAGCTTTTCCTCCGCTTCTTTCCAGATACGCCATTTCCTGTCCTCCCGTCCGTGGTTGTATGCCATTCTTACTTCCTCCAATCAGAATTGATTGAGAGGGCAGAGAAAAGCCCCCTCATCTTCCCAAAGGAAAAAACAAGGGGGCTGAACGCCTTAAATTTTAATTTTCTATTATCTTTCTTAGTTTTATTAGGATTCTGGCTTTGCGTTTGTTTACAACGCTCTGGGTTATGCCCAACCTCGCCCCGACTTCACGCTCGGAAAGTCCGTCAAAAAAGATTGCCTGTATCAGCTCCTGTTCACTATCCGACAGCAAAGGCAGGGCGGCTTTCAGCCTGTCCACCATGACCGCATTGACAACGGTTTCTGCAATGTCCACCGCTTCATCAGTGATAAAGTCCAGAGGATTCCCCTCGCTGTCCGTAAATCCGTCGAGAGATAGCAGTCTATTCTTTGTATCTAATTTTTGCAGATAACGCCACCGTTCCTTGTCACGGTAGAAGTCTGTGTATTGCTCCCTCACGACTTCAAGCAGACAGCCTTGAATGGGGATAAACAGCTTGTCCATATAGGTCTGGTCGGATTCCCTGCAACGGCAGAACTCCGTGTAGGATAATTCCACATAGCCGCCACTTTCTCTGATATATACCTTTCTTGGTGCATATTTCACCATAAATACCTCCCATCTGAATTTTTGAAATGTAAAAAATCCAGATGGAGAGGCGGAGAACGACACCGCATATCAGAAACAGCCCTACGGCACTTTCCAACAAAAATCGACAAAAGAAAAACCGCAAAGGCTCTGTGACCTTTACGGTTATAGGAAATAGTAATTCTATTGTATGGAGATTGTACTTCTACTTTCAAGGTGAGAAGTACCGTTGCACTGGCAGAAATTTTTTTAACTGGTTTCCTGCCGTTCTCTGATATGCTATGTATTGATAAATTTTGCTTCGTATGAGCAGATAGATAACTGCCCGAAAAAAGGACATAAAAAAATCCCTCCAAATTTAAAAACAAATTCAGAGGGTAATTTAGGGTATAACAAAATAACCCACCCGAATATCGTTTTTTTTATTTGGTGAGTTTGTTCTTTCAAATACGAAACAAAAAGAGCCGATGATTCGTGAATTGTTCCACAATTTCATCGGCTCTGCGTCTTAAGCGTCTGGCTCTTTGATGACAGTTATCTTCAAGTTGTCAACTTTAATCAATCTTTCTTGTCTGCATTTTGGACAATAAAGGGGATAATTCTCCAAAACAGTGTCCTTCCTAATTTTATTACGGGTTTTGCTCCCACAAACAGGACACAATATCCATTCGCATTTCATCATAATTAGTCTCTAATCCTTTCAAATCTCATTTTATATGACTTTTGCAAGCTGTTAAGCTAACTTGTGGAACATATGCCGAACCTTATCTATACGGCTATTCGGGCGGCGGGGTTGGCAAATAAATTTACCAATAGCTGGCTGGTATCCTTTTAACTCTGTCAAGCAGACTCCCTGCCCATTTGTGAAATAAGTTAAATCGTTCCTGTATTCTTGAATACATCTAGCAGGGATTTCTCCTTTCAGAATGACCTCGTCATTCTTTATCTGAGTACTTACAATATCTGCACAATACCTTGGAGCATCATGATACGCCCGTGAGAGATATTCCTGCGGTGCATAAATTTCAAAGTGGAGATATGGCTCTAATAGTTCTGTCCCTGCTTTTTTTAAAGCCTGCTCCAATACGATAGGGGAAAGCAGCCGAAAGTCTGCGGGGGTACTTACAGGACTATAATACAATCCATATTCAAAACAGATTTTACAGTCTGTCACTTTCCATCCATACAGCCCCTGCTCGCAGCCATAAAGAACCCCCTCCATAACCGCATTTTGGAACGATTGATTTAAATATCCAAGTGAAACTCTGCTTTCATACTGCACTCCGCTTCCAATAGGGAGCGGCTCTATGGACAACCCGACAGAAGCCCAGAAAGGATTTGGCGGGACTTCTATGTGGATGGTATATTCTGCTTTTCTAAGCGGTCTTTCCATATATATAACAGTAGGCTCTTTTATTTCTGCCTCCACATGATATTTTTCCTCAAGGATGGCACAAATGACTTCCATCTGCACATTCCCCAAAAAAGAAAGTATAATCTCATGCGTTGTAGTATCCACGTAATACTTTAAAAGAGGATCGCCATCTGAGATTTCTGTAAGTGCCTCAAGCAACACTTCCCGCTGTTCGGATTTCTTTACTTCAATTGTTGTTTGGAGCATAGGGAGCGGATTTTCAATAAATTTTCTCTGCGGCAACAGTATTTCGTTCCCCAAAATACTGTTTAGCTGCAAAACATCATTTGGTAAAATTACAATATCACCAGAGTAAGCCGTATCTGCTAAACACAATTCACCGTTTGTAGGAATACTCATCTCTGTAATTTTTATTTTCTCTTTTTCTGATATTCTGACAACGTCCCTCGAATGCAATGCGCCGCTGTACAGACGCACATAAGCCAAACGCCTCCTTTTTTCTGAATATTCAATCTTAAAAACCTGCCCGCATAGTTCAGACTGTTCTTTGGGCGTTGATGAATAAAGCCTGCCTGTAATTACTTCTATAAGCTGCCGAATCCCCAGATTGTTTTTAGCACTTCCGTGATAAACGGGAAATAACGTTCCGTTTTGGAATCTCCTGTTTTCTTCCTGTTCCAGTTCTGACATTTTAAACGGTTTCCCTGACATATATTTCTCTAATAGTTCATCGTTTCCCATAATTACCGCATCCCACTGTTCCATATCGTCATTGTCCGTTACATTTATATGGGGATGCTGCCCAACCTTTTGCTTCACTATAATTTCCGAAGAAAGCTTTGCTTTCATTTCTTGATATACCATTGGCAAATCAATCCCCTCTTGGTCAATTTTATTGATGAAAAAAATTGTCGGAATCTTCATTGTCTGTAGTGCATGAAACAGTATACGGGTCTGTGCCTGTATGCCATCCTTTGCAGAAACTAATAATACTGCTCCGTCTAATACGGATAAAGAACGGTATACTTCCGCCAAAAAATCCATATGGCCTGGCGTATCTATAATGTTGACTTTTACATCCTCCCACTGAAAAGATGTCACTGCTGTCTGGATAGTGATTCCCCTTTGACGCTCCAAATTCATTGTATCTGTCCTTGTTGTGCCTTTATCTACGCTCCCTGGTTCTGCAATTGCACCACTGGTATACAATAAACTTTCCGTTAATGTTGTCTTTCCTGCGTCAACGTGAGCCAGAATGCCTAAGTTAATTATTTTCATGTGATTTTCCTCCTATCAACACCCAAAAAAGGGCATAAAAATACCCAGTGATAAATACTCCTATCACTGGGTAAATAACTCCAATAGCCCCAAAACACTTATATGTTTTCGGGCATATAAAATTACATGATAAAAGTATTCTTAAACTGGGTACAAAAAACTAAGCCCCATATTAAAAGTGAAACGGGACTGCTACTTTTTGTTCCCACTATCAAATTGACAGTTTATTTAAGAATACCTTGCCGCATATTTATTAACTCCTTGTATAATACTGAATCTAATTATATTCCTTAACCCTTTATTTGTCAAGCTGACAAACTAAAGCAGAAAAAGCGGCAGGATTTCCCCCTGCCACTAATCATCTGTTTATGCAAAAATAATTTCCTTTTCCACAATCTCCCTCGCACAAGCCCTTATGTTATTGAGGCATCCTGTCCATTCTAAGGCGTTTTCTGCCTTTAGCTGTTCCGTTATGCCCTGTGCCTGTTTCATACCCTCTATGAGCCTTTCAAAGCGTTCCTGTGCCTGTCTGTTGATGTCGGCAAGGTAGGCGTTTAGCCTGCCGCTTGTAAGAAGATTGGTGTATGTAACTTTACGGTACTGTTTTAGATAATCTAAATGCCGTTGCCCCCAGATGCCTATTGCCTGTTCTTCTTCGGCGGGTACAGTTAAGCACGGTATCAAATAATCCCCTTGCCTTTCGTATTTGCCGCCCAGTTCCTCAAATAATGATTTTGCCATTGTCTGTTACCTCCACATTCTTTTTTATTTTGAATGTCCGCAAAATCCGTCCTACATCCTTGAATCGTTGGTATGCTGGAATTGGCTCCATCTGTTGCTTCTTTCATGTCCTCCAGTTTCCCATTCCAAATGGTCAACTGATTAACCAGGAGCTTGTCGGAAACTTTGGAGTAGGATAACATAACCGTCTTGGTTTCTGTCTGAGTAGTTCGCTGTTGCTGCTCACTCAAGTCAGATACATAGGTCACTTGATAGGTAACTTCCGCAAGTGCAACATTGCTTTCTGTATTGACATAGATACTCGCTGAGTCAAATCGGTAGTCCAGCATATAATCTTTATAAACTTGATTGATCGCTTTATTCTGATTTGCTTCCTCTTCTGAAAATGCCGAGTCCGTCATGTAGGGCTTGATACGAGTGTTATTTTCTCCTAGTTGGACCTTGGTGAAATATTGTGTGAGAAATTCTTTGACAAGCTCATCTGATAGGACTGTCGCTCTTTCCTCTTGCTTTTCCTTTGTCACAAGTTTATTGGCTTCTGCTCGTATTTGGTGCTCAGTTTGTTTTGAAACGGATTGTGAGCCAATCGTATAGCCAATCATGACCATAAAACTGACTGCGATTAAACCTCCTACTCCAATCAGAAATCGAGCTTTCACTTTATTTAACATGGCTTACTCCTTTATTAGTGATAGCCAAATCATAACAAGATTATCTTGGAAAATTTATCACAAGAAAAAGGACTACCAATCGGTAATCCTCCGTGTTAAACTATTCTATTTCTCCACCACTTTATAATAAAGCTTAAAACGAGAAATAGATTCAAAGCAATAAAAAATCCTGTAAAACTCCAAACTCCATTAGTTGCTAAATCTTCTGAATAGAGGTATCTCTCAGTAAAGAAGAGGTAAACTCCATAGATTTCAATAAAGACTAATCCACTGATGAGTCCGATAAGAAATAAAGCACCTGAAACTTTCACAATCCGATAAAGGACAAACAACATCAGTCCTATTGCTGCGATAATCAAAAGGCTTTGTAGAATTTGCTCCAACATCTTACACCTCTTTCTAGGCTAATTGCTTGCGATAGTAGTCAGCCTGTCTCTTGTCTAAATCATCAAGTTGGGCAACCAAATCAAGGTATTCTGCCTTCGTCACCTTATCTAAGCTTGGAAAATCATTCTCACGATTTGTGATGATGATTTCCAGCTGTCCAGTAATTTCACGCCTTGAAAAACTGTAATCAAAGGTCTCATCTTCATACTGTTCCTTTAAAGTTTGGTAGTTTGCCCTATCTTCTGAACTCGTAAAGCCTTGTGACAACCATTCTTCAAGTTGATAACGCATTTCTTCTACTGTTTTGGTCATGGTCTGTTCTCCTTTTGTGATTTCTTGACTTCATTTTACCGCGTTCAAAAATATTTGTCAGCCTTTTTTCTTATATCTCGAGTGCTAGTTGTTGCTTCTTTTGGGCTGTTGTATCTTCACTAAACTTGGCCAAAGCTGCATCTATCTCTTCAATCTCTGCTTCTTTTTCAACCAAGGGAGCCAAGACATCATACTTAGCCTTTACAAGCTGATATTCCTCTTCCTTGGGAAAGATTTTCTCAACTTCAACTTTGGCTACTTGTAGCTTATCTTTTAAATCCTTTACCAGCTCTTGCGTCTTTTCTTGGTCATCCAAAATATGGTCAATGGCATTACTGATCCGTTGAATGGTTCCCACGTCTGATTTCAAATCAAGGGCGACTGTATATTGGTTATCGCCTACAATCATCAAAGAAACAGTCTCTGGTAAAGGCTCACTAGGACCACGTGTTGTCATTTTCAAATCAAATCCTCTAAAGCTGGCAAGCGTTTTGACTTCCTTGGTCTCTGAGCGGTTATAGGTGATGAGTTTACGCAGATAGTCCCCAGCTTCAGCACGATTATCTATTGCTTGATTGTCAAATTGCATGACAAAATCTTGCGACTTTGTTGCCAAAGATTGGGCAATATCTTTATCATATTGACTCAACCGTTTTTCCATAATAGGGAGGTGCTTCTCGCTATAGGAAATGGTATGGCGATACTCGTCTTTGGAGCGATTAAAGGCGCGTTTTTGATTTTCTAAAACTGTCAGTTCATTTTCCAACTCCATTTTGAGCTTAAGGTAGGGATTACCAGTGGCTAAAGCCTTAAAGTCAGAAGCAGTCATGGTTTGTTCATCAATGTCTTCAGCTGATCTCACAGGATCTTTTGAGGTCATTATCTGCGTAATGTATTTGAGCTTATTCTCCTGTGTCTGCCAGAGGTAATTGTCGAAGCTCCCTTTAGTAATATAGTGATAAATATCTACCTCCTGGTGCATGTTTCCCTGACGAATCAATCTACCATTTCGCTGGACAATGTCTGAGGGACGCCATGGAACATCTAAATGGTGAACAGCTTTCATGCGTGATTGTACGTTTAGACCCGTTCCACCTTTTTCAGTCGAAGCCATGAGAATCCGTACTTCCCCACTATTGACCTTTCGTGAGAGAGAGTTTTTCTTCTCATCGGTATTGGCATCATGGACAAAGGCAATTTCTTCTTTTGGAATCCCTCGATCAACCAGCAAAGCTTTCAGTTCGTTGTAGACATCAAAGCCTTCTTCCTTACTTTTAGGTGTTCCAATATCAGAGAAAATCATCTGAGTGGCTTTGTATTCAGCTCCTTCACGGTAAATCCGCTCGACATTATCGACTACTTGAAGGATTTTCTGATTATCCGATAAGGAGTAAGCAGGGTCAATCAACCGCATATCAATGGCTAGTTTTCTGGCTTCTCCTGTGTAGGGTAGGATACTAGCGAGGTAGTCATTGCGACCCCTTTTCCATCATCCCCCCACCGAACCGGACATGATACTTTCGCATCATCCGGCTCTCCAGTAATTTCATTTCATAAACGTGTATTTATTGAACCATTATGTATTGCATGGTGACAATCCCGACAAGTCACTAGCGTTTTTCGACATCTTGCTGACATGATTTCTTTCCACTTTGGAACTAATTTCCCATTGTGTTTGTTCAAGTCTGCTAATTTTCTGATATGATGTACCTCTATGTTCTCCTCACTTCCACATAGCTCACACTTATTTGCGAGTAATCGCTTGATAAGCTCTGTTCGACCACCATAAACTTGATACGGAGCATCTTCTATTACAGCTTTCTTTTTATAAGAAAGTGAAATGCCACCCCACGTTGCAACTAGAGGAGGTTTATCTTCTCGAGGCACAACTACCTGTAAACACGGCACAGTTCGGCCATTCGTGCTAGTTGTGGTAGTCTTATATTTAGCTAACATTTTATTAATGGATGACTTATGTTTAAATGCTAATGTTTTAAGGAGTGATGTTTCCATATACCAATAGACTTTTGAGAACCATGACAAATTTTGTGCCAATATATAATATTGAACCAGCCCTCTATATTCTTGTTGGTAAGTTTGAACGATACTAAAGTCATCATCATGCAATAAGTTATTACGATGAATAGCTTTACCATTTTTCATGTATTGGCGGCATTTGCTTTCAATAACTGATGCAGGTACAAATAATGCGATAACACCATTGGCACTCCGTCTCCCTTTGTTATCAATATAATCATTGACACGTTGTGCTTTTATCTCATATCCCAGAAATTTAGCTGATTCTCCAGTCGCATGGGTAATCAAAGTCTTTTCTTGAGAAAGTTCCAAAGATAACTTAGTATTTAAAAAGTCTCCAATTTGCTTCTTTATAGCTTTTGCCTCAGCTTTTGAACCTGTAAAGCCTAGAATAAAGTCATCCGCATACCGAACATATCTTAATCTACGATAGCTGGTATCATAAGTATCAACTGAAGGGAGATTTCTTCTCTCAACAATTAACTGATGAGCTTTTTTATAATCTCCTTTAACCTGATAGCATTTAATTCTTCTACTCAAACGATTATAGGCTGAGTTTGCTTTCTGCTTTTTACCTCTTTTATATTGAGGTATCAGTTCTTCACCGACCCACTTATCAAATTGATGTAAATAGATATTAGCTAATAAAGGACTAATAACTCCACCTTGCGGTGTTCCACTAATAGTCTTGTGAAACTTCCAATCATCAAGATATCCTGCCTCAAGCATATTTTTGATAAGCCTAATAAACCTACCATCCTGAATTTGTCTAGACAACATAGTGATTAATACATCGTGGTCAATCTTGTCAAAATAACTAGAGATATCTCCTTCTATGAACCAACGTGTCCCTTTCCAAGTCTGAATTTCTTGTAAAGCTGTATGACACCCTCTTTTTGGTCTAAAACCATGAGAATGTTCACTAAATTGTGGCTCATAATAGGCTTCTAATATCATGCGAATCACTTCCTGAAGAAGTTTATCACTCCATACTGGTATTCCCAAAGGACGGTGTTTTCCATTCTTTTTAGGAATGTACTCTCTCCTAGCTGGTCTCCAGTAATAGGTTTCTTGTCTTAATTGTTCAATAATCATATCTATTTTTTGAATAGACATTCCATCAATCGTTTCCTCTGTAACACCCTTTGTCATTGCTCCATTATTCGGGTATAACTTTGCATAGGCTATCAGATAGAGTTCTCGATTAAATAGTAACTTATAAACCCTTTCGAGTGGTTTATCTTGTTTTCCACGTTCATGAATGACCGTTAAAATAGTTTTGGCTGTACGCATCCCACGCACCTAATCCTTTCTAACTAATCGAAATTACCTGTCACCCTTCGCCATGTACAAGGATTTCCCTTGCTCGGACTACTACGGTGACTCCGTTACCATAAGGGTCTCCCCTCTTAGGCAATCCTGCTATTCGTTAAAAATGTACGTTCTAGTAACCCTTAGGTTCCTCACTCATTCCTTTATTCATACTTATCGTATGCTCTTTTACTGTAGAAAGTTATTCGTCCAAAATCACAACAACGAATATACAGTAACATCGGTCTCAGTTACTTTCCGATGGGCGATGCTTTGCACCTAGTCAGAATTGAGGTTCAAGCAGTTTAGCCTTAACCATAGGTTACGGAACTTGCGGCACATCAAAGCGTTGTAACTCGCTCCTTATCCGCTTTACTAACATGCTATTGTCCCCTTTGGGTTTCCCCGCTAGGTTAGTTAGTTGTTCCTATTATTTACTTTCAATAATATCCCTCTGTGAGGGAGATACATTTTTACGCTTAACAGCGCACGATTTTAAGCATGTTATCTCTACTTGGATCAACACTACCTGACTTGATAGCGTCCGATCGCTCTACCAGCTCTTCTAAATAGTATTTCTGAGCTTGCGTTAACTCGCTTTCCACCGCAATAATCTTAGCTTCAGGTACAGGTAAGTCGAGCATATCTGAGGTCTGAATATCGGCAGTTTCCTTGTAGATTCGCATGAGTTCAGGAAGGTTGACAAATTTCTTGAACCGTTTCTTGGGTTGGTACTTATCTCCTGTCGGGGCTAGTTCCATAGAGTTTTCAATATTCCCAAAAGCCCCAACCCATGAATCAAAATTGGATACCTGGTATCGCTCTAAAACATCAGGTTGAATGTAATTCATCATGGTGAAAAGTTCACTAATAGAGTTAGAAACTGGTGTTCCTGTCGCAAAAACGACATTTCTATCTCCATGCTCTGCCTGAACCTGTCTCACTTTCATTTCCATATCCACGTTCTTTTTTGAAGTTGTGTTGGTAATGCCAGCTACATTCCCAAGTCCAGTGATTGGACGGATATTCTTGAAGTGATGAGCCTCATCCACAAAAAGAAAATCAATTCCAAGGTTTTCAAATTCGATAAAGGTATCTCGCTCTAGTTTTTGGAGTTCTTTCAACTGGTGTTCCAATCCCTTAATCGAACGTTCCGCTTCTTTCACCGTGTAATCAGAGTCACTTCCTAGTTTAATTTCTCTGAGTTGCTCAAGTTTGTCATTGATATAGGTGACCTGTTTTTCACGACTCATCGGTATCTTCTCAAATTGTGAATCCCCAATGACAATGGCATCATAGTCCCCTGTAATAATCCGAGACACAAACTGCTTACGTTTGGCTTTGGCAAAGTCTTTCTTAGTAGTCACATAGACTTTCTTGGTAGGGAAAAATTTCATGATTTCTTGACCAAACTGGGCAGTCAAACTAGAAGGGACCACATAAAGTGGTTTATGTACCATTCCGAGTTCTTTCAGTTTGAATCCTGCCCCAAGCATGGTAAGTGTTTTACCTGAACCAACTTCATGAGCTAGTAGGGCACGTTTCTCCTCCACAATCCGTTGAATGGCATTCTTTTGGTGAGGACGTAAGGAAATATTCTGGGCAAGTCCATCAATGGTTAAATGGCTACCATCATAGACCTTTGATACTGTACGATTATAGAGACTGTTATAGGTGTCTTCAATCATCTGTTGGACTTCTGGATACCTTGCTACAAAATCTTGAAAGAATTCCTGTAGGTGTGTTTCCTTGGCACGCAGGACTGTTGTTTTCTCTACATCCGTCACATTCTTTTTCTTATCCCCTTCAACAATTTGTTTTGTGATCGTTGGTTGATTGGAATTCAGGAGATTTTCGAAGATTTTTCGACCACTATCATAGCGTGAAGCAGGGACACCTAAACTCCTATCCGTTGCGTTGGAATAGGTGTAGGCAAATTTAGATTGGTAAGTGATAACCCCGTCAATGGGACTAACTTCAAGGACTATTGCTACTTCTTGGTCTGACAGTTCATAGGCTTTCCCCATAAAGGTTTCTTGGGCAAATTTTCCGTAAACAGACAAAGGAATCCAGCGTGAACCGATTCGATAATCAATGTCTGCCAAAGTAATACGTGCTGGTTTGATAGCTTCTAGAAGTCCTGCATAATGTGACCAGTTAAAGTCCTGATTGTCTTGTTTGACGAATAGATCTACCATTTCTAACTTAGTGACGACATCACCTGACAGAAAGTCTTGGCGAGAAACATAGGTCAATTCTCCATTCAAATACTTCTCAGGATCAGGCATAATGAGGTCGCCTAATTCCTCAATCAAGGTCATCTTCGATTCAACCTGATAGATAGACATCATATAATCGAAATCAACACCACGTCCGTCAGCCAAGCTCGAATTTAAGGCATCAAGGGCAGTATGTACCTTTTTAACCTCTTTTTCAGGACGCACTAAAGCCTTCTCAAAAGCAAGGGATTTAGTATAGATAACAGACTTTCCACTTGGATCCAGACTTTCATCTTCCAAACTAGCAAGAAGCGAATACTTATCATCACTATCAAAAAGATTGCGGTTCACAGCACTATTCAAATACCCATAGTGTTTGACAAAGCTATCATAGGTACGATTGAGTTTGCCTAACAAGTGGTTAAAGGTCTCCTTATCATAGTCATAATAGCGTTGAATGGCAATAACTTCTTGGTAGGCATTGCGAATATCGACCATTCCTTTGATACGTGCCACTTCTTTATAAGACAATGGAGCTTCATAGAAAACTGTCTTTTTATAATACCCCTTAAACTGACCACGTTTGGCTGCATCATCGGTCACATAGACATCCAGAGCAGTGTTATCAGTCACTTCTAAGGCATTAAAGCGATCAATCTGCTTTTGAGAATGTTTGGTGTCCCATGCTTTGAAGTTGCCCTCTTCATCGACATAGTAACTGATTTCTTCCGTCTTGGTTCCGACTCGAATGCCTTTGTTATCTCGATAGTAAACTGTAGAACCCTGATAACCAAAACTGTACTGACCTAGATTTTCCCTCATTTCAGCTGGAATGGAGGTATCATTGACTTGTTTGGTCAACACATCTGGGTTAATGATGACCTCATTTCTATCAATCTCTCTTGGGGCCTTAACGTGATTTAGAGCTGTTTCAACACTTGCAATCAAGTCATCACTAGTCCCCTTAACAGAAAGTGTTCCGCCGTTAAAATTTCTGATCTCGTAGGTTCCTAGCACTTGGCTATTGTATTCCCCATCAAAATAAGGATTGAGCCAAATGCGACTATCCTTATCATAACGAATGGAACCTGAAAAGGCTAAGTCGTCTGCCACATATTCCTTGTTCAGGTGTTTCTGGAAGAATAACATATCCGTTGTGACACTCGTTCCCGCAATGGCCTTAAAGGCAGAATCAGGCAGTCGAACCCCACCAAAAAATTCAGTTGTCTCACGAATATCTTGTAAGATGTTTTCTGTTCGCTTATCCATAGTTCCTATGGAAGAGATAATCGCTACTTGTCCACCATCATGGACCAAATCAAGTGACCTTTTGACAAAGTAGTCATGAATCATGTAAGGCCTATCGTACCTGTTATCCGCAATTCGAATATTGGCAAAGGGCACATTTGAAATCACCAAATCAAAACTATTGTCGTTAAAAGCCACCGTCTCAAAGCCCTTAATTTCAATGTGACTATTTGGATGAAGGTGTTTGGCAATAGCTCCTGTAATAGTATCTAATTCCACACCATATAACTCACTCTTTTCTCTTAAGTGCTTGGGCATTGCTGCAAAAAAATTCCCTGTTCCCATGGAAGGATCTAGGATTTTGCCACCTGTAAAACCATCTCTTTCCAACTTATCCCACATCTGACGAATCAGGGCTGGGTCTGTGTAATAGGCTGTCAGAGAGGACTGTTTCATATCCGAATACTCTTTACCTGTGACTAGGCTTTTCAGTTCTTCTCGTTCCTTATAAAATTTTGGATTATAGTCATCAAAAAATTCATTGGCTAGTCCACCCCAGCCTACATACTTGGCAAGGAGTTCTTGTTCATTTTTACTTGCCTGACGGTGTCCCGTTTCAAGTGTTTTAACCAAACGAATGGCCGCAATGTTTGTCTCAACCTTATCTCTAGCAGTCTTTGGATAAAAGTCCGTCATATCTTCTGGAAAATAAAAGTCCATTACTGGAATCTCTGGAATTGTTTCGACGACTTCCTCTTCAGGAATTTGATTATCTGTTTCTTCAAGATCAGTATCGTTATGACCTTTTTCTGAACCATCTGGTTCCAATAGTCCAATACTCTGAACTGGCTCCTCTTCCAGAAATGAAAAAAGATTTAGTTCTTGGTCCGCTTCTTCTAACTCTGTTTGTGGTTCTGCCTTTGGCTGATGAAGTGCCTGACTGACTTCTTCCCAGGTCCTCACATAAAGAACTGGATTTTGTTCAATGATATCCGAAAAGTCATTGACTAACTCAATCCGAATCAAACCGTTCAATCGAGCATCGCTGACGGACACGACCTCAAAGTCCTGTCCCTTATAGGAAACCAATGACCCCAGAGGATAAGTGTCCAAGACTCTCTGAACCAGTGGATTTTCCGCGAATTCTTCATCAACTACTTCTTTCGTCTCAGCTTTCTCTAGCTTGCTTTTCCAATCTCTAAGGGTTAAATCTGGCTGATTACCTTTATCTTTTTCAAATTGCTCCGCATCTTCTCTGCTGAGTTCTTGGTGTAAAAAGGCATAAGCAACCTGTCGCAACTCTTCTAAAGATAGTTGACTGCCAAAGAAAAATTCAACCTTTTCATGATTTAGTCCCATTTGGAGTAGTTCTGTCGCAAGGGCTAGTTGAGTTACCGAGGCTTTGGGATAGCCACCTAGTAAAGCAAGGTCCGCATTTTTTAAACGAAAACGACCAGCCGCATCCAATAAAATACCGACTCGGTCTGGGTCAAACTGAGATAAATCAATCCCTAGCTGAGTCAATTTTTCTTGATTTTCTGTCCTAATGGCTCGTCCAATTTTTTCTAATTCCTTTTCTTCGACTGTAGTCAGCGTTCGTTTCAGCTCATAGGGACTGCCACCAGCCTCGAGATAGGTAAGTAATTCCTCGCCATCAAAGACTGGTGTCATTTCCATCTCTGTGTCAAAATCACCTCGTCTAAAACTTGGGACTTTGGAACGTTCATTTCGAATTTGGTCAAAATATGTTAGTATCTCAAATTTACGTCGTAAAGATAACTCCTCATAAGCTGGCAGATGACTGGTTTTTCCTGTTTGAACATCTAGTTGAGACAAATCTACATCCAAACTAGCAATAACCAGAGAGCCCTCTTCTCGAAAAGATATTGCTTGATGAACACTTGTTTTGTGCTCATCAACAGTTTCTTCATTTTCTAGAATAGTTTCATCGGCTCTTGTTTCAAGCTCAGGCTCGTAAGTTAAGAGAAACTGTTCAATATCTCGGCTAATACGATCCGCTAAATTATTAGCCACACGATACACATTGACCAAATTAGCTCCCCTACTCTTTTGTAATAGAGAATCTGGTGAAATAGTTTGGTAGTGTCCATTTGAGTCTAATAGTTGAAAACGAGTGGCCAGATTGAACAAGGCCACTTCAATCACCAAGTCTTTTTCAGACGGCGATAGTTTGTCGAGTTTTTGGAGACCAGTTTGGCCGAAAACTTGTGTATAGGTCAATAGATCATGAGCAGTATCATAAGGACTAGCCTGGACAAAAGCTGAAACATCTGTCTCAAAGTGAAGTACCTGAACAGATCTTTTGATTCCCTGCCTATTGGTCAAAAACTGACGAATAAGACTATCCCACTCCTCATCAAAATGCTCTGCTTGGTAATATAAAAATTCCTCAAGCAGGGCTCTATCACGAGGAATGGTGGCTCTCATCATTTGTAGTAAGACTTCTTGATTCATTTTCCCTCCCATTTTAAAAGGGCTGAGAGTTTTTCTCAGCCCTTTGCGTTAATCTAGGACCAAGGCTCGTTGGTCTCTTTCTTGTGGAATACCTTCCATTACAGTTGCCACATAGTGTTGTAAGAAATGACTTTTCTGGTCTAGTAAATCTTTTTGCAAGGCAAGGTGAACCAAATCTCCAAAATAATCCTGACTGGAAATAGCCAAGTCCTGTTGAATCATGGCCTGTAAGGTTTCAAGGCTAAGTGGTGAATAATCGTCACTATCCAAAACCTCATACTGTTCCAAGGTGTCTGAGAGACTATTGGAGGACATTAAATCCATAATAAAACTAGAGCCTTCACCTGTTCGGTACAGCTTTTCCAGAATATCAGTCATATCAGCTTTTACTTCATCCTGATAACTATCAACTTTAACTCGTAGCTCATCACTAATCAAGGATAGGTCACCCTCATCCATATAATCTTGATAAACCTGATTGAGGATTGTTCTATCAGAAATACTTAATTCCAAAGAGAGAAAGGCTTTGATAAACTCTTGGTAATTAACCTTCTCCATTTCAGACAAAGCCTCTTTTATGGTGTCAAAGTTCCAAGCCATCACACAACTCCTTTTGTGGGACTAGTGGTGAATGTCCAGATTGTAGCTCTTCTAAATCAGCTTGACCATCACCATCTGTGTCAACAGACTGCGGATTGGTTCCCAAAGCTAGTTCCTGAGCATCTGTCAGACCATCCAGGTCTGAATCCTTTTCATAAATGCTTTTTGGATTCATCTACTTCTCCTCCTTTCTCTTCAGTCCATAAGCCGTACCAAGTAGAATACCAGCTCCAATTAAGCCCAAAAGGGATTCCTGTTCCCCTGTATTTGGCAAAATGCTTGCTGGAACAGGTGGTTCAAGAGACTCAATCGGTGGTTGAGGTGGAGTGGGTTGATTTGGACTTGGTTCTTCAGGTTGAGGTGTATGTGTTACAACTGTATTTGAACTGATGACATAGCCATTCACTGTATGGAGATAGGTATTCTCCACCTGACCAGCCGCAATCCGTTTCATTTGAAGGTAAACATCTGCCTGAAAGGCTGAATCATCAGAGACAGTCTCTAAGAAGGATTTATCAAATGAAATTGACACTAGGCCATTTTCTGTATCCACTTGTTGCAAGGTATATTTCGTAACCTCCGTTCCTTCTTTTAAGACAGAACCGTCTTTGAGGATGACATCCGTCATCAGATAGCTGCGATAAACACCATTATACTCATCATGCTTTTCATCATAGTTATCTTCAAAACCATATTCAAATAAATCAGTCGCACGATTGCTTGGAATCATCGCTCCAACCAAGCGATAGTTAAAGGTTTGATGCAAGGCCACTTCTTTCCCGTCAAGGCTCTCATCCTTATGAGACAAGTCAATCACCACATCTTTTTGTGGGTCTAGTTTGGGAACATTATTGACCACTGTTTCCGTGACATAGGCCAAGCCAAAATCAATCTGATAGGCTGTATTTTCATACTGACCACCTGTTTTGGTCAACTCATTTTTTACCGTCATCGGAAGCGTGACAACTAAGGTTTGACCAGTCTTCACATAGGTCTCATAAAAGGTTTTGGGATCATCGCTACTAAGGACCTGAATGGCTCCTTTAGGTGTAAACTGACGTTTAGCCATGGCATCTTGGACGACTTTCGGAGCTTCTGACAAACTAGCGTATGTGCTGACAGAGATACCAGATACACGATTGCCAGCCTTATCCAAAACTTGAATGCCATCAGGATTTAGGGTAAGGGCTTCTTCTGGGTAATCGTCTACCATGTAAAATCCCTTGGCAAGAACATCATCCGTCACGACCATGTCCTTGTATTGACTGTAATCCAAGACAATTTTGTAATAATTGACCGTATTCGGAAGAACAGTCTTTCCATCAATTGAAATACCTTCTTGATTGGTATTAGACTTATGTGGAGTTACTTTAGGGACAAAATTTGTCACTGTATTGGTTTCATAGGCTTGCCCAAAGTCCACCTGATAAGCCACATTTTCATAAGAGTTCCCTGAATTAAGCATGGTTTCCAAAACCGTCATCGGAGTGACAATGATAATATTCTTCCCCTTGGTCACATAAGATTCATAAAAGGCTTGTGGGTCTTCAGGCATGAAAACTTGAAAAGCTCCTTTAGGCTGAATTTTTTGTTCCAAAAGGGCTGCTTGTAGCGTTTTAGGAGCTTCTGATAATTGAGAATAAGACTTCACCGTGATTCCTGAAACTGTTTTGCCATCAGATGTGACAAACTGAATAGCTGCTTCATCCGGCAATAAAGCTTCTTCTGGATAATCATCCACAAAGTAAAAACCTTGTGCAATCTGAGAGTTGTCTGCTTTAATCCCTCGGTATTGGTCCAAGTCCCATGAGAGAGTATAGTGATTTTGACTTCCCACTAACATGGGCTTCCCATTGATGTCCACTTTGTCTTTATTGAGGTTCTGTTTCTTGGGTTCTGGAGAAACAAGGGTGTTGGTCACTTCCTTGGTTTCATAGCCATTTCCAAAATCAACTTGATAAGCCTTGTTTGTATAGATCTTAGTTTGACCATAGAGACTATCTTTCACCGTCATTTTGGTCAAAAGAGCTAAAGAAGTTCCTGTTTGAACATACTGGTCATAAAAGGCTTGGTTGTCATCCGGCAAAAAGACTTGAAAGGCACCTGTCGGTGTAATCTTAGCACGAGCTAATTTATCTTGAAGGTCTTTAGGGGCTTCATTTAGTGAAGCATAGTTTTTAACCGTTATTCCTGATACCTTCTGACCATCAAGGGTTGTTATAGCCGTGCCATTTTCCACCACATCGAGCACTTCCTCTGGGTAATCGTCCACAAAGAAGAAGCCTCGTGCAATTGTCTCTTTAGCAGAACGATCTCCCTTATACTGGTCCAAATCCCAAATCAATCGGTAGTGGTTGGTTGTGCCAAGGGCTACGACCATGTCATTAATGAGGACACCATCCGCATTTTCATTGTTTTTATCTGGTGTAATGAGTGTGGTTGTCTCCCCATCACCTGGTGTACGAACCGTTACAACATTTGAAGTGACTGTGTAAGCATTGGTTGTACCCTTGTTCAAAAGGAGTTTGTAACTATTGGAATAGGTTGCCCCATCATTTTGAACAGAACCATAGAGTTTTGGAGCGGTCAGTTGATAAACCTTGGTTAAATCTTTATTTACCTCCTGCAACAAGTTTTCCTTGTTCAAAAGGAGTTTGTAACTATTGGAATAGGTTGCCCCATCATTTTGAACAGAACCATAGAGTTTTGGAGCGGTCAGTTGATAAACCTTGGTTAAATCTTTATTTACCTCCTGCAACAAGTTTTCCTTTGCGGTCAAGGTCACAAAATTCTTAGTCTCATCAAAGCTAAGGACATAGTTTCCATTCTCTTTTTGTGTTGTTTCCTTATCAAAGAGGTAACCAGCAGGCAAGTAGTCCTCAAAAATGAGACTAGTCGTTTGGGCACGATTGGGCGATAAGGCATCAACTGTTAAGGGATAAATCACCGTTGAATCTTTTGCGACAGTTTTCTCATGAAGATTAGCTTGGTCACTATTGACCACTTCTTTCATAATCTCTGGAGTTGTCGTCAAACGGTACGCATGATAATGGACAGTTGGTACTTGTGGTGGCGTTGGAAGTTCTTTTGGAATAGGTCTGACAGGTAAGGTTACCTTAGTCAAGGTCAGATTAGGCTGCACTACTTCATCCAAAGGCTTTGGCGTGAAGGTCACAGGCTTTTCTGGTGTAAAAGTTTTTGGAATATAGATATCTGGTGTTACCGTAATAGGTTCTGGAATGGGTTCAAGTTCCACCGTTACATGAGGTTTGGGACTATATGGTGTTACTGTACGTGCCACTGGTAGGGTATTTAAAGCAAACCAGTAAGACAATCCAACATTCTGTGGCATATCGCCTTGCCCAAAGGTTACTGTGTAGGTATTGCCTGATGTAACTATTGAGACAATAGCTCCTTTATAAGCATAACGACTTGATGTGGTATCCCATTCCTCAGGTAAATTCAAATCACTTGCACGGTTGGAACCCAAAGAACGTGCTAGACCTTCATTAGTCACTTGAACGGTTGAGCCATTAATCGGCACAAATTTCCCAGATGAATCCTTGACATATTCTAGACCAATGTCATTATGATTGAGGGAAGAATGTGTGAAGACTCCAGGCTTTTCTTTGGAGAAGGTAACTTGTGAACCGTCTTCCAAGAAATACTTGGCAACTACACGAAACTCCATCTTGTCTGTTCGCCAATCACCGTTTCCGTCATTTCGATAGGCAATGAAGCCTTCGGTAGGATCATTTGGCACAACCAATTTCACGGCATCGGTTCCAGCTGGTGATACAAGGTTGGTAATATCGTAAGTCACTCGATTAATCTTTTTACCATCAAATCGTGCATTTTGAAGATTTTGATAGTTAAAACTAAGAGTCTCACCTGTTTTGAAGCTGTCATAGACAAAGAATCCTGTTGAATCCAAAATTCTTGAGTAGCCACCCAGCATAGCATCGCCAGTTGAAATAATCTGATCAGGATTTCGGGTAATGGCCCCATGTTGTGCTTGGGGTTCACCGTTATTGAGATTGAGGGCTTGAGCAAGGGCTTCAGAAATATAACCTTCTTCACCTTTCGAAATCTCGGCCAAGTCACGTTGATAGCGTTCCAATTCTTTGGCATTGTAGGCATCAATCGCTTCATTCTCTTTTCTGGCTGTGGCTTCTTTATCTTGATTTCGTTTAGTAATAGCTTCAATCTCGGCTGCACGATTTGAAACTAATTGTTGTTTCTCCTGATTTGCTTGATCTACTGCGGCTTGACCTGTACGGTTTTCAGCATCAACAGCTGCTTGACCTACCTGATTACGCCTTTCAATGGCTTCATTATCTGCCTTTGCCTTAGCAAGTCCAGCTTCGTTTTCTTTTTGAATGGCTTGGTTTTTCGCAACAATATCATCTGCCTTGGTTTTCTTTGTTAGATAATCCGCTACAGCTTGTTCGTTAGTTGATTGAATGGTTTCAACAGCCTTGCCATATTTTGTATAGTCAAGTACAGATGTCCCATTTCCTGATGAAACTACTTGTTCTTTTACTGTCACATCAGCATCTGCATACCGAGTTTTTAGGTCATTGACTTTAGTATCAACCCAAGCATTTGTCTCTTTACCAGTTTGGTTGACCCCTTCGTAGGCCTGTGACAGCTCCATATTTTCTTGTTCAATGCGGGCTTTATTCGATTCGTATATCGCTTTGTCAGCTTTGTAGGTTTCAGTAACTTCATTGATAGCCACAACTTGGTTTTGGGCATCTGCTTCTGCTTTTGAAATTTGTTGGCTGGTCTCTGACACAGATCTTGTATTCCCTAAGTCCATTGGACTATCTTCAACCGTAGAAACACCTTCAGCCTTTGCCTCTTCAACTGCTTGTGTTACCGTATCATGCGGTACGGTGACTGCAATTGCACCGTTAGATTGCCCAGTTGACCCTAAACTTTCAGTTTGTTCAGAAACAGGGGTTGGTTGTGCTTCTGGTAAATTCGTGGCTGGATTCTCCGTTCGTTGAATGGTGGAGTCAACTGAAGTTGTAACTTCATCAGCATGTGCAACCGTTCCTCCCCAAGCAACAACAGCCGTCACCATGGTTCCAAGGGCAACGGAACATAAAGTACGATATTTTTTACTCTTGCGAAAGACGTGTTTCTCGCCTTTTTCCTGATTGACAAGAAAGTGATGATTACATGTTTTGGTCATAAATAGTCCTTCTTTTCTTTTTTATGTAGCAACAAACTGTCACTCTTTATTAGATACGAGGGCGTTAAGCGAGCACGACAAAAATAGGAGTTTTAACGAAGAACTTTCCGTTCTATGAGAAACTCTCTTTTTTGTACAGCTCGTAGCCCAAGTTCAATACCATCATAAAAAAGAAGGCTTGATTTTGTTATCACAATACATTAATGTAAAAGAAAATGTTGCTTTTGCACTACAAATATTGTAAAATTGTAGTATAAAAGCAACATTGGAAGGAGTAAGTATGTCAAAAAAAGAGATTCTACTTGAATTTATAGAAAACCACAATGGCATTATCACCTATAAAGATTGTAAAGCTCTAAAGATTCCAACAATATATTTGACAAGACTAGAAAAAGAAGGGATTCTATACCGCGTCGAAAAAGGAATTTTCCTAACCCAGAATGGAGACTACGACGAATACTACTTCTTTCAGTACCGTTATCCCAAGGCTATTTTCTCTTATATCTCAGCGCTTTACCTGCAACAATTTACAGATGAAATTCCTCAATATTTTGACGTAACCATTCCTAGAGGCTACCGTTTTAATACTCCTCCAGCAAATCTGAACATTCATTCCGTTTCTAAGGAATATAGCGAACTGGGAATTACACTTGTAAAAACCCCTATGGGAAACGAGGTAAGTGTGTATGATTTAGAACGTATTATCTGTGATTTTGTGATTCATCGAGAAAAAATAGATACTGAGCTTTTTGTCAAAACACTTCAACATTACGGAAACTATTCTAAAAAAAATCTTACAAAACTCTATGAATATGCGACAAAAATGAACACTTTGGACAAGGTCAAACAAACTCTGGAGGTCCTAGTATGAATAAAGCTAAGCTAACAGCACTCTGTCATAAAATATCAAAGAATACTGGATTAACCTTTAATTCCGTGATGACCTATTACTTTCTTGAAGTGATTTTGAAAAAATTAAGTCAGAGTACCTATTCAAATCACTATATATTCAAAGGAGGATTCCTACTGTCAAATGTTATCGGAGTTGAATCTCGTAGCACGGTTGATATTGATTTTTTGTTCCATCAAATAACACTTTCAGAAGATACTGTGAAGCAGCAACTCAAGGAAATTTTAGCAGATTCCGAAGAAGGTATATCTTTTGTGATTCAATCAATCACAGCTATTAAAGAAAGTGATGACTATGGTGGCTATCGAGCAACAATTTCGTGCCAACTTGAGAATATTAAACAAGTTATCCATTTGGATATTGCGACAGGTGATGTTGTAACTCCTCAGCCGATTACATACGACTATAAAGCTATTTTTGATGAAGACAATTTTCCAATCATTGCTTATACAATTGAAACAATTCTAGCTGAAAAACTTCAAACCATCTATTCACGTAACTTCTTGAACAGTAGAAGCAAAGATTTTTACGATGTTTATATTCTTTCAAAACTGAAGAAAGAAGACATTGACTTCATTCAGTTGAGAAATGCCTGTCAGAGAACATTTTCATATCGCGAAACAGAACTCGATTTTGTAAAGATTATTGAACTACTCGAGAGGTTCAAATCTGACCCTATTCAGAATAAACAATGGCAAAATTATTCAAAAAAATATAGCTATACAAAAGGGATTTCACTTGCAGATGTTCTTGATGAGATGATTCGTCTCATAACAGTTCTCATTTCTATAAATTCTGATTAATCGTGACAAAAAAACACAAAAGATATGCTAACATTTATTCATTTTGTTAGCATATCCTTTTTTATTTCGTCGTATAAGCAAAACTCAAGCTACTATCCACTCCAGATAATTTACGGAAGGTGTAGTTGGGATTGCCATTGTAATTGGTTTCGGAGATAAGGAATGAGCCATCTGGGTAAACTTTTTCGACGAAAGCCACATGTCCGTATTCTGTTGGTGTACCATGTCCTCCTCCCGCAAAGGAAAGAATAGCTCCAGCTTGTGGACTTGTCGCTGTCTCTCCACCGAGACTTGCGGCTGTTCGTACCCAATCTTGGCCATTGCCCATGGTACTGATAATTGGAATCTTCTCACCATTTTTACCTTTGAGTTTTAGCCCCAGTTGGTTGATACGGGCTGCAACTCCCCAAGTACATTGGCCGTAAGCGTAACCCATCCCGTCACCACCTCCTGGAATAGAGTTTTCAAAAAGGTCTCCTCGTACAGCTTCAAGTGCTTTTGGATCACTTTGTGCTGTCCCACCGTTAGGTTGACTAAAGCCTTTTTCAATTTGGTAATACCACTCACTTGCTCGTGTCTGACGTTCAAGTAGCTTATCACCACTATTTCCTTCCCAGTAAATGAGAAAGAGTTGGGCAAGACTAGCTGGACTACCTGTATTTTTGAAGAAGTCCTTTAACCAGTTGGTGTAATAAGGACTATCCCCATGCAACATGAAATCCAGTTGTAAGCCTAAGTCATACCATTTTTGATGTTTTCCTTTGGCATATTCCAACAATAAAGTATGCCTGCGTGACCCATCCGCGGTATCTGTCCATTGGCCTAAGCCTAAACCACGTTTGAGAATATTTGGGTAACGTCCATTGTATATAGTTGGACCATTAAGTGAGAGCCAGCCCTCATCATCCCACGAACCGTCTGTCGCACCAATAGGGGGAGATAGATAGTCGCCCTCCGCACGCTTGGGATTAATAGAGGATTCTACCGACCAATTTCCTAGAATGGCTGCGATAGCTTGATTGGTCGCACCTTTGCTTTTAAGATAGTCATAAATTGCCTTGGCTCTCTCAAACTCATCGCCGCCAAACTGACCGATAGTTGGAAGAATGGTGGTCTGAACCTGAATCACTTTTGGAAAGTAGAAAGCTGGATTGACATAGACCAACTTATCCGTGTCATCATCAACTTTTTGATAGGTGACTTTTAGACCCGTTCCATCCTTGGTCTCACCAATAATGTCTCCTGCCAAGACTTGTTGATTTTCACTCACTCGGCCTGAATGAATGCCAAACAAGGTTAGTTTAGTCTTATTCACTCCCTTACCAGATGTCAAAATAACATTCTCTCCATCAAGAGATACCTTGCCATCCATCGGAGCCACAATGACTTGACCTTCTTTTGCTTCTAAGATGATATGGTGATGAAGCGTTGGTTTCTCATCAATGACCTCATAACCATATCGGTAGGTCATGTTTAAGCTATCCTCATCGGTCTGTCCCTGAAAGGGATTATCCAATTCTTGAAGGGCTAAATAGTTGCCTTCTTCTGTCAACTCCTTTAGTTCTTCTTGGTCCTCATCAGACAGCTTGTAAGCAGGTTCTTTATATAAGTCAGACATGGATTTAATAGAATCTCCACCATTTAAGTCCGTCCACACCTGACTGAGAAATACTTTGTAGGTCGTACCACCTGTTTCCATGAAATCGTCAAGCTGGTAGTCTTGGTATTGATGATTCATGTAAACCATAACCTCATCAATCTTAGTGTAAAAGGTAATTCCCTTTTCGTTGGTTCTTGTATGTTCCGCATCTTCCCACGTCATGTGGGTATAGGCCTTGGTCAATTCCATCTCATCTTGTTGAATTACACTGCTACCTGAAACACTCATGAAAAAGCTCATCATCAAAAGGAGTATCAAGAGAATGCCTGAGACAATCCAAGTCAAAGGATTTCCCGCAAGGACAGAAAAGAAAGTCATACTTCCCTTAATGGCTTGGACAATTCCTTTGAAACCTGCGACACTTTGTTTTCTGGCAAGCTTTAAAAAGGTTTGGTAGCGTCTTCTTGGTTTAAGAGGTTTCTGGCGTGTGAATCCTTTTCCCTTTTTGAAGTTCTGGAATCGTTCCTTTCCATGAGAAAATTTTGTTTTGGTAAACCGCACACCAGTCTGTCCACTTTTTACTGCCACCTTACCTGCTTGATAGGTAAACCTGCCATAGCATCTGACTTTCAGGCTAGTATCCTTTAGGGTTCTAAGTCCATCTAAATCATCATCCTGCGATACCAAGTCAAACGATTCAGATGCAGCCAAGCCTAATCCAGCTTTGATCTTAGTAAACTTTTTCTTAGACTTTTGGACTTTCTTGAGTTGTTTAACCTCACGCTTGGCAGAACTTACTTCTTTTTCTGCACTTAGTCGATCAAATGTTTTTTCTTGGTGAAACTGAAAACGAGACTTCAGGGAAGGATTTTCTTTTTGGAAAGTAAACTTGGGATTAACTGCCTTTTGCTTTTCACTTAGTTTCACGTCTGACAAATGTTTTCTTGCCGTCCGCAAACGCTCTTGAGCTTGCGGAAGTCGATAGTTCTTGATTTCCTTTACCTTCAATAGTCTAGGAGATACATAGGTAATTTCTTTTAGGAACTTCTCTTCTGCTTCCTTTTGGCTACTGAGTAGATTTCCTTTTAACTCTATTTTCTTATCTTGAAAAAGAGAATTTTGGGCTGGTTTTCGAAATCTTCCTTTTTTAGGAACAGTCTGTCTTAAGGTCCTAACTTCTTTCCGATAATGCATACGGGCTGATTTTAAGTTGCTTCGAAAGTTTTGCCTAGCCTGTTTGACTAGCTTTTTATCCTCTTTCATCTCATGTCCTCATTTTTTCAGGATCCGTACTCATGATATCAAAGAGCTTGGTATGTTGCGGAATCTTATTTTTAAATGGAACAACGGTGGAACCGGCCTTAATTAAGCCTGCCCCTTTTTCAGGATTGACTAAGTACTTCTCCAGCTCTTTAGAAAGCCCAAGCATATGCACCAATTCTTCGCGATCGCTCTTAGCCTGTTTTAAAAGAATCATGAACTCGCTATTGGCAATAATGCGTCTGCCATTGGCATCCAAAAGAAGCGTTTCTACATTCTGAGTAATGCCTGTCGGTATCGCCCCATACTTACGGACACGACTCCAAAGTTTGAAGAAGAAATCAGAGGCATACTTGTCTAATAAGAGAAGCTGCATCTCATCAAAGTATATCCAGGTTTTCTTCCCTAGTTTTTGGTTTTTTACCACACGATTCCAAATTTGATCAAAGATAACCATGAGGGCAATTTGTTTTAATTCATCGCCTAACTTTTTGACATTGTAAATCAGGAAATGACTATCTGTTTTAATATTGGTCCTATGTGAAAATATGTCCAGCGACCCTTCCACATAGAGTTCCATATCCAGTGCCAAGTCCTTAGCTTCCTGTTCAGGTTGTTGGGACAAGACAAAGACCCATTCGACCAAGGACGGTGTGTCAAAATGCTTATAGGTGAGTCGTGTCACACGGTCAATCAAGGACTTCTCACGACCATCCATTTTTCGATCCAAGAGCTTCCCAATCCAAGACAAGAGAAATTCGGACTTAACCTTAACAGGATCCTCATCCATATTCTCATCAGATAGATCTAAGACATTTAAGAAGGTAGTGGAATCTGGAGCAATATCAATACTCTCCCCACCAAAGGCTTGGCCGATAATACTGTAGTCGAGTAGGTTAGTGGTATTACTACCACCTTCCTCTCTAAGAACCGTACGTGAGAGTTTCCCCTCATACGGCTCAAGCATTTCATCACTCTTTCGAGCGGCTCTCAATAAATAGTCGCTGACAGTAGCTATGCACATAAGCCATATTATCAACTTCTTCCACACCTCCCTTTGATTTTGGAACTTTAAAGAAAATTTCTCTATCTTCTCCAAGTTCCATCGGGAGACCACAATGATGACAGCGTCCGTTTTGTTTCTTCCAAACAAGTTTAAAACGACCTGTCAAACGCTTCATACCATGATTAAAGGTTCGTTGAGCAAAATATTCTGTATCCAAGTAAGGATTAGCGTTTTCTCTGACCTTTGTGTGTCTGACGATAGCAGTATGGTCAACTCGAATGAGTTCTTTATCGCCTGAAGCGAATACCCAATTTCGATTGCCTCTTCTATGCCAATACTTGGTCGAAACCCACCACTGGCCTTTCTTTGGATGACGACGTTTTGCCCATCGCCACAATAATTCGTATAAATGATAGTCCAGATAGGAGAAGGCTTCACTAGCACACACGGATTGGTGGTAGTTTGTCCATCCTCTTATCTGTTGATTTAGTTTCATGATTAAGACTTCTTGCTCCCATGCTTTTCCTCGCTTGAGGATGGTTTCTGAGAATTTACCAATAACAGTTTGAATAGAATTCTTAGATGGTTTTACAATCAATTTCCCCTTGTACTTCCGAAAATTCCAACCAAGTAGGTCGAAACCATCGTTGATATGAGTTACCAATGTCTTTTCCTCTGACAGCTCTAAGCCTCGTCCAAGCAGAAACTCTCTAATCAATTCTTTAGCCTCTAATGCAATTTCTTGTGTCGCAGCTGTGACGATAAAATCATCCGCATAACGGACAAGATTGACCTTATGGCTATTCTTGAATCGAAGGTCAATTTTTCCTAAACGATTGGTATGAAATCTATCTGATAAGACTTGTTGTAATCCATCGAGTGCCATATTGGCAAGGATAGGCGAAATGATACCGCCTTGTGGCGTGCCGTCTTCCGTTGGGAATAACTCACCCTTGAACACAAAACCTGCTTTAAGGAATTGTTTTAAGATAGATTTATCCATCGGAATGTTCTCTAAGAGCCAGTCATGACTGATGTTGTCAAAACAGCCTTTGATGTCGCCTTCTAAAATCCACTGAGGAGAAGCTTTCCGTGATAGTGCTGTGAAGATATATTCACAAGCATCTTGACAGCTTCTTCCTTTTCGGAAGCCGAATGATTTAGTATCCGCAGTTGTCTCTGCGACAGGCTCTAGTGCTAAAGCATAGAGTGCCTGCATGGCTCTGTCATACATAGTCGGAATCCCTAATGGACGTTTCTTCTTTTTCCCCTTTTTGTCGATGTAAACCCGTCTTAACGGACTGGCTTTGTAGCCTTTGTCCGTTAGGGACAGGAGAGCTTCCATCTTTTGAGCAGGTGTCGTCCATAGTTCACCGTCTATACCAGCTGTTTTCTTGCCTTTGTTAGTCGTTACTCGACGAACGGCAAGTGCCTTGGCATAGAACGAATGGGTTAGTAAATATTGAAGTCTCTTCACTGTGTTAGTGTGTTTGGCTTGAGTAGCCTTGACAATCCTGATTTGTAGCCTATTCACTTCTTGTTCTGCTCTCTTCCAATCAATGCTTTTCCATTGTTTCGCAAGCAGTTGCTTGTGTGATAACTTCTCAGCTGGTGCTGTCGTTGAATGTTTATCATTCATAGGTTTACCTCCATTTTTGTCATGAAATACCATAGGATAAGTCTGCACCCTTTCAGGTCAGGGCAAAGTTTGAACCCCTATCTCCTACCATTACAGTTGGAGCATTCGCTTTTTATCCTTTCCTCTACCCTCTGTATCGTCTATCCCTCTTACGAGTTCAATACCTTCTATCGATTAAAAGGAATACATAGGGCTTACCAAGTTCCGTGTTATAAATAATTGTGAATACCTTAGGTGCCATCTTTGAGCCGGGAAGAATGTGTCCATTTGTCATCAGGTTATGAAAGCCCCAATGACCTCCTCCGTACCTTTTTGGTGTAAGTGTATCAGCCTTATTTCACTTAGTCCCTGTAACGACTCTTGCGATGGTTCACGTCTGTTCACCATAGTATTCTTATCCTAACAGTCCATCCGATTTTAGGCTATCAGACTTTCCATATTGTCCCACAGGCTTCCCAACATAACCGTTACCAGTCAAGCAGGCTGTGGTAGGATTACCCCAAATGGATAGAGTAGCTAAACTAGCAATTTACAACACGACTTCTTGTCGCACCTCATTTTCTGGGTCAACAATAATAATTTCAGTATCACTATCTGCTTCCTTGAGCTTAGTAGAGATGATTTCATGTTTTGTCGCCATCCCTTTTCCAGCTCCAGAAGTCCCTAAAATCAAACCTGACGGAGTATTTAACTTGCCACGGTCAATACTGATGATATTACTTGAGATTTGATTGATGCCATAAAATTTCCCACCCTTGTCCTGAATATCAACGGAAGTCCAAGGTGCATTCACGGTAATATTTGAAGTCAATAGAGACCGAGAAACACCTTCAAGATAGTTCTTCCCAAATGGCAAGAGACTATTAAAAGCAGCTTCTTGCATATAGGTCAAGTTATCGATAATCATATCATTAGACCCTGCCACTTGCTTGATAATATCAAGAGATTGTTTGAGTTGGTCTTCAGTATCCGCAAGCACGCCAATTAGAAATACGGTGTCAAACAGTTTATCTCCTGTTTGGGTCATGGTTTGAAGAAGAGCCTCAGCTTCATCGATGTTGTTCTCAAGAACATGCCCGACCTTCTCCAAATAGATACCTGTCCGAGCCATCTTTTGTTGTTCCCCAATCTTTTGCGATTCCATCAAGGTTTTCTTGGTTCGCAGCTTGGTCATGGTTTCAGACTTGGTAGAGCCTTTGGCATGTAGGCTAATCATCACTTCCAAATCTGACTGCATTAAGTCTCGAATAAATTTATCCCCTAACTCCATACCATAGTCACGAACATAAACAATCTGTAATAATCGATCGTCCAATTCAATATGATTCTTATGTTTAAAGGAAAGGTAGGTTGGGGCAATAAAGTGTTTGGTGGATTGACCTGAGAGGGTCAAATCCTTGTATGAGAACGGTGAATGATTTTCACCACGCAACATATCCGCAAGGACATTCACTCGCTCCTCTCCACCAAGTAAACCAAGAGATACAGCAATCTCTGAAAAGCCACTCTTGAAATATTCCCCAATCTGTGACAGAGAACGAAAAGCTAGTTTTGGTGTTTGGTCGCTCTTGCCAAATGAAAGAAACTTGACAGCTGAAAAGTTGTTCTCACCCGCCTCTAAGTTGGCATCCATCATGCGATTCAATTCATCACGATAAGCATCAAACCCATCTTCCTGCAAGGGATAGAGAATACTCTTACGGAATTTTTCCAGATTGACCTTTTGATTGAAAATGGTCAGTTGGAAATTGGTCTGATCATCCAGTGAATTGATTAAATCGGAATATTTCTCAACAATAGCTCCTTTATCGTCTAAGCCAACTGTTTGATAATTGACATCTCCTAAAAGATAGGTTTGTGAGAAATGGCTTGGACTGACCTGCATAAGGCCATTCTGAAAAAGCCCTTGATAGGCTAACGTATTTACGGTAGAAGGGCTGATTTCCTGTTTCTGTGTTTTCGTCTTTTGCTTTTTGTCATTAGAAGATGTCTTTGGTTTCATTGAGTGTTTTAATTTTTTCACGTTGGTCTCCTTTTCTTCTAGTAAATGTACGATCTGGTACTGTTAGTTCATAATGAAAACGGTACTTGAGGTAGGTTTCAAATGGTAAATCGTTGGGGCGATAGACCCCAAATAACATGAGTGGAATGGTAAAGCTAAAAACAAAACCATAGACAAACCAATCCCCAAATTGCCAGTAAAATAGGTTCAAGCCCAATACCAAAATGGTTATGGCGATGGCTGGAAATACAAAAATAACCTGTCTAGTTGTAAATCCCAGCCATGCTCTGTGTTGAACCTTTGAGATGTCCTTAAAGACACGTGTGTTCATAAATGTTCTCCAATCTAAGTAAGCTATAAAAAGAGGAGGCGGGCACTTTACTCCCTTCCTCCTACATCCCCAAAATACTTCGGGCGGTTCGTTGACTGCCAACTAAGGCAATGATTAACAAGATAGCCTGTACCAAGCCACCAAACATAATGGCGAGTGATTCCATAACTCCAGCTCCATTTGATACGGCAATCTTTCCAGCCGATTCAAACAAGGGAACAAGAGATACAATTAGAAAAATCAAAATACCTTGAACGGCATAGACCATGATGTTTTTAAGGTAACCAATCCCAACACTTCTCCAGTCATCACTAAGGAAGGTCGGAATGGTAACAGGGGCAAAAGGAATCATCAGATAGAGTTGGATAAAGCGAATGGTAATCAAGATATTGACTACCATGATGCTGGCCATTCGTACCAACCAAATGAGAATCGCAAAAAAGCCAATAATCATTTTTCCTACAATTCCAGATCCCTTAATGCCTGAGATGGTATCATAATTAGCACCACCATTCGTGACAAGACTTGCCACTTGTTCAATAACATAAGAGGCAATGGAAATAATGGCTTCCACAATAACCGTCGTATTGGTAATCACGACCGCGACCATGATGTAGCTGACAATCATAGGTGCCATGGCTTCAAAGGTCATTGCACCACCTGAGTTTGCGATTTTCTTGGCCATTTTTGAAAATTCGAGTACGAGAACAACCGCAAGAATAGCTACTCCCAAGGGCTGCATAATCCCCTTGGTAATGGCTGTCATGTAAGACCAAACCGTCGGATTAAAGTCCGCTAGTGACTTAACCAAGTTGGCGGTTGATTCTAAATCCACTTGAAACCCTTCAAAAAGGCTATCGCTAGACACTTTTTCAGAGGCTAGATATACAAAAGATGACGTAAAATTCATTATCATGTCATGTGCTGTCCTCCCCTAAATGGTAATCTGAGTCACAAAAGTACCCGCGGCTCCCACCATGACCCCACCAACAATTTCTAGAATGGCATTTCGGACACCTGGCCCACCATCTTTAATGTTGGTTGAAAGGTTGATAATGCCCATGACAACAAGAAAGGCTCCTACTGCAATTAAGCCTTTTTGTAATAGAGACATGGCTTGAGAGAACATAGAGCTGGCGTCCACTCCGTAAACAAAGCCTGTTAGTTTTTGATTCATATTTTTCCTCATTTCTATTAATGTAGTGACGTTTCTGTGCTTAAATCCCTTATTTTATGGCCTGACAAATCTACTTCTTCCTCAGCAGTTAGGAGATTAATGCGATAGTGCCACCAGCGTTCATCAGATTCCTTATCTGCAAGCCATTTCCAATTCTTATGTTTGAGTGGGAAATATTTCTTGGTCCGAAAAACAGGAACTCCTGCAATGCGTACAAGACACTCATCTCGTTTCATATTCCCTACTTCATCAGCCGTCATCAAGTCACGAGCAATTTTCTGGTGAGAGGTCGAACTTGAACCCGTCTGCCCAAAAGAGCGACTGCTACTTCTGACATCAATGGTTTGTTTACCTAGAAGACCACTCATAAATTTGAAAGTTTCCTCGTCATTTCCACCCAAATAGAGGAGGCTGTCACAGTTCCCCAGTATAGTTTTCCAAGCCTCTTTTTCCTTATAAAGTCCTTGGAGTTGAGCAATATTTTGCAAGATTGGAACTAGACTCATGTTCCTAGAGCGAACTGTTGAGGTTTGTTCGGCAAAGTCTGGGATTTCTCCGACATTCGCAAACTCATCCAGATAGCTTCTAACATGAATAGGCAGTTGCCCTTTAAAGTCAACATCAGCCTGTCTGGTCAAAGTGGAGAAAACCGTAGAGAAAAATAAAGCAGATAGGAAACGAAAGGTAGTGTCATTATCTGGAATAACAAGATAGACCATGGTCTTTTGAGTGCCCCACGTTTTCAAATCCATAGTGTCTCTTTGCGTCAAATCAATCACCGATTGGATATTAAAAAGGGCAAATTTAGCTGTTGTGACCGCAATCACCGAATCCAAGGTCTTGTCCTTATAGTTTTGGAAATCCGCCCAGTTTCGCATGGTAAAGTTTTCGTGACCATATTTTTTAGCATAATCTTCAAACAGGACTTCAAGAACACTTTTGTCCTGATTGTCTCCCTTTGATAAGAGTTTGATGAGTTTCCCAATCTCAGAAAAGGCTGGATAACGGCCATGCTTACGTCTTGCTTCCTGCTCTTGCTTGGAACTTCCTGGAGGATTGTAAAAATCCACCAAATAAGAGGCAATAGCTCTCACCAATGTCATGGAAGCCTCGTCCCAAAATGGATCACTGCGAGAACCAGACCCACGGGTATTGTTAAAATAGACCGTTAACATGCGGTTCAAATCATTCTCAGTTTCTACATAACGAAAGGGATTAAAACCGTCTGAATTGGTCATATTAACCAAGTCTAAAACCTTGACCTGATAACCGTTTTCTAAAAAGAGTTTACCTGTCTTCTCAGCCAAATGGTCTTTAGGATCTACGACAATATTGGAACAATTAAGTTGGATAAGGTTGGGTTTCACAAAGCGAAAGGTCTTACCTGCCCCAGAACCCCCAATGACAATCAAATTTTTATTTCGGTCAAACTGGGGTTTCTTCTTTTCAAACAAGGTTAGACGAACATCACGAGCCAAAATCGTGTCATTGAAAGGATTCTTACTGTAAAAGTTCCGCTTTTCCTTACTGGTTCCAAATCGTGCAGAACCGTATTCTTCCCCTTCTCGATAGACTTTCTGTCCTGTCGATACATAAAGATAGACTAGTGTCATCGTTAGAACCCCAAGGATAAAGGCAAGAAGAGATTTTTGAGTAAAGGAAAATAGCCATAAAGGATTGAAAACCTGATTTAACCCCTCTCCTAAGAGGTAGGCAATACGTTCCATAGGTGGGGCATTGGTTAAACTATCATAGAGCAGGGTTAGACGATGGCAGAAATAACCAAAGGCGAGCCCCAAGAGTCCAAAGACAAATGCTTTTTGCCTGGAATACATTACAAGGTCACCTCCTTGGTCTTGACTGCCGAAGGTTCTGTCACTCTAATTTTCTCTTTGGCCAGTTCTATCTCTTGATCCAAGGTTTTATCATAGGTTAAACCTTCTAACTTTTCTGGGTTAGACACCAGTTTCTTCAACAATTCATCTAAGTGATGATCAAGCAAGGTCTTATCCTTGGCATAGAAGTAGAGATAGTCTTTTTGCCAACTAATAGCAATCGGCAATTTTTCCGACTCCATCAACTCCTTAAATTTCTCCACATCAATTGGCTTATCTAGGATGTCTTTACTAACATTAATCCCTTCAATGGCATAAGGGCTTTGAAGGAGTTCTTCCAGTTTTTGAACTCCAATCTTATAAGCTGAATCTTGGGCTAAGACTTGCCTAGCCGACCATTCTAAGAGTTTTAAGAGGGTTCTGACTGTCAATAAACTACTTCTTTCTACGTATTGCATTGCTTGTCGTTCTTGTTGTTCAGATGACATGGTGACCTCCTCTTCTTTGGATTCCCTATCAAACATAAGGTGCTTCCATAATACGGAAGCACTCTTGATTTTGGTATCACAAGAAAGTTACGACATAAGCCAAACTATTCCAAAGTAAATGTAAGGCGATTGCCGTCATACAATCAGTTTTCAATCGAACAACAGCCAAGGTCAAGCCAAGACAGCTATACATGAGCCAACTCCCTAACTGATTAGGTCCATGGGATAGAACAAAGAGAAAACTGGTCACGCCTATTTGTTCAAAAGGGAATGTCAATTTTTCCCACAGCAATTGCCTATAAACAATCTCTTCAAGGAGACTTGCATTGACCAGAAACAATAAAAAGATAACATGAGGAACCTGTTTTCCAACTTCTACCAATACCGCTTGATTCCTAGTCTGAACTGAAAATAGGAAGCTGATGAAGACTGCAAAAGCAACCATAACCACAAAGCCAAGAAGAAACCATCTTAGGCGATTTCTTAAGGTTATATTTTTTGCTTGAACAGTTTTATGACGGGCAATTTCTAAGCAAGTCACACTTAATAGGACCAATTGTAGCAAGACTATACCCTCAATCGTCATATACTCTTGTAGGTATAAACTTAATAGAAAACCGTTAAGCTGTATGGCTAGATAAAACAACACTATCCTTATCATTGTCACCTCTTGAATAAATCTTCATAATCAATATCTAAGACTAGAACGATTCGCTCAACCCATCTAGTTTGTGGCATCAGACGATTGGATTTGTAATGTCGCAGTTTTTGATAAAGGCGATTAAACTCACTGGGATAGACATATTGACCTTTGAATACCTTTCGAGCTAGTTCTGCCCAAGTGATTTCTCTTTCTGAGAGTATGATTTCTAAATTATCCCAAAATCGTTCATTCATCTTCACACCTACCCTGTCACTTGTTTCATCAGACTGGCCTGAAACAGCTCTTCTTTTACCTGTCTGGGAAGAAAAGTTCGTACTTCGTCTAGCCCAATAGATGGATAGACGTGATTCTGACAAACAATGAGAGGCAGACGAAGGTTTTGGTCTGGCTTTTGGAGAATGAGCTGAATCATCTCATTCAAACTTATCGAATATTGACGCTTAAAGCGAAGAAATCGTGGCGACAGCAACTCAAAACAATCCGTGGTTTTGGCAAAGAGTGACAGTAAGATTTCACGGTTTACATCACACGCTTTTATACAACGATAAGTCACACCATAGGTCGTCAAAATGGTTAGTAAATCTTGATTTGTATTGGCATTATTTCCTAGATATACCTCAAGCATAGGCACCTCCTTATAGGGTTAGGCTATTTTCAACTGTTTGTTCAGGAGTTGAGAAATAGCGACTCATATCAATGGGCATCCGTCCTTCACCAAAGCACTTGACCGTCACTAAAGTCGTTAAAATGCCATCCTTTCCCCTAGCAGAATAATTTTCACCAAAGGCACGAAAGGCCAGGTGATTGTCTTTCGTCAATAGTGTATCTACACCATTTTTAATATCCCTAGTTTCCATAAAATCCGAAATCCGATGAAGATTGGATTCGTAGAATAGGGGATCATTCATCTCTTTGTGGTAATCATCTTCAAAAGTCACCTCAAAGTCACAATCAAAATTGGGGAGCGACAGTATCTTTTGTAATAGCTGATTGGTTTCAACTTGGTGAATACGTTCTTCTAATTCAGTACAATCTAGGATACTTTTCTTATGTAGTAGGTTCATGTTTTTCTTCCTCTTCCGTTCTTCTAAATTCTCTGGCAATGGCTTCAATAACTGTGACAGTCACGCTATTGCCGGCCTGTTTGTATAGTTGGCTCTTACTAGAAACACTCTCTGCTCTTTCATAAGCCCAGTCAGGAAAGCCTTGAAGTCTGAAGCACTCTCTTGGTGTCAGTCGTCTTATTCTCAAGCGATAAAGTTTCCCCTCTAAGACAATGCCTGTGACTTCATACCACTTATCCTGTCGATATTCCAAAGCAGCAACTACCACTCCCATATTGTCTGAAGTCGTCAGGGTATTGGATATTCCCTTTCCCACTCGTCCCCTACGTTTGGTTGAGTCTGGATAAGCCAGATTGACAGAGTCTCCAAGAGTTGCCTTTGCGTACCCTCTTTTTGTGGCTTCCTTGATCTTCAGAAATGGCAGCTCCTCCCTCAGCAAAATCTTTGGCACCTTGTCTCCACCTTGCATGGTGGTCAAGGTCGGTGACAAGCCAGAAATGTCAAATACTCTTCCAGTCTGGTCAAAGCTAGTCGGCAGATTTCCTGCGACAACAACCCCGTGTTTGTCTTGACTGGTCAAAGTAAACATAGGGTCTTGATTGTCCTTAAATCGACGACCATGTTGCCGTTTTTCAAGTCTATCTGGTGTTAAGACTGGAATGGCGATTTTTGCTCCCTCTCCTTTACCTCTCGTTAGTGTAGGAGCAAGTCCACTCGTCAGATAGACTTCACCATTCAAACCACGTTTAGATGGATTGATATTTCCTAGCCTTTCAAGATGAGCTGGGCTGTTTTCTCTTCTGAGAGGAAATATGAATCTGGGACGGTATCTTCTAGAATGTCCGATAATAAAGACCCGCTCTCTGTTTTGCGGGACTTGGAAGTCCTTACTGTTAAGCACCTGCCATTCGACATCATACCCCAATTCATCCATCGTGGAGAGGATTGTGGCGAACGTCCGTCCCTCGTCGTGATTGAGTAGGCCTTTGACGTTTTCCAAAAATAGAAAACGTGGTTGGATTTGTTTGGCCGCTCGAGCAATCTCAAAAAAGAGAGTACCTCGAGTATCTTCAAATCCCAGTCGTCTTCCTGCGAGTGAAAAAGCTTGGCAAGGAAATCCCCCGCAGATGATGTCCACTTGCCCTCTAAATTGTCTAAAGTCCTGGTCTGTGACCTCTTTAATGTCATGGTATTCTATTTCTCCTTCTGTGTTAAACATGGCTTTATAAGATGTTCTGGCGAATTTATCAATTTCACAAAAGCCCAGGCATTTATGACCCTGTGATTCCATCCCTAGCCTAAAACCGCCTATCCCAGCAAATAAATCTAAAAATTTCATTTTTCCTCTCTTTCCAACTAAAAAAGAGCCTTACACATGTAAAACTCTTGCTTATATATGATCATCCATTTCTGGTGCACGAATGATTTCAACAATCAAAATGATGATAGAAATCAGATAGATTCCGCCTAGTATCCACAAAATCACCTTATTCACCTCCCTTTACTTCTTGTCGTCTCAGTTGCTTGGTCCACTCTGATAGCACACCATTAAATACGTATTCAGCTATTACTTCCGCTGACCGAGCAAATCGCATATGTTCCAAAGCATACTGATAACGGTCACTAAAATAAATCATGGCATAGTCACTAGCTGACTGAGATAGACCTGTCTGTCTTAACTGGTCATGAACCAAACCCCAAATATAGTCTCGATCGTACTTGGTCACGCCATCGACTTTTGCAGTAAAGTTTTCTTCTTGTTTCTCATCTACCAGCTGTCTCTCCTCCTCATCCTCAATAAGGAAATCACTCCCTTTAGTTTCACTACATTTAGTCTCACTTCTTTCAGTCTCACTAGGGGCTGAATTTAAGACCGGCCCCGTCTTTCTTTGAGACCCCCCTAGTGTTTTTTTAACACTAGCCCCGTCTGTATGTAAGACTGGGGTATTATCATGTTCTAATTCCCCCAAGTAAATTTTATTTGCCATTCGACCTCTTTCACTAGAGGACTGTTGGACTTCATCAATTAAGCCATAGTCACGTAAGTTTTTTTTGATTGAAAGTAATTTTGACTTTGAACAGCCTAATAGTGCCATCAGATTTGAATTGGAATAAATCAAATAAATAGCCCCATCCTCATCAATCCAACCTTTACTCAAAGACAACTCCAACCGATCTTTTAAAACCGCGTAGGCTACCTTAACCTCCAGCTTCATATCCTTATAACGTTCACTCTCAAACAAGACTTTTGGGAGTTTATAATAACGCTCTGATGTCTGATACTGATTAGCGGTAATACGTTTCATGATTATCCCTCCAAGACTAAAAGTCCAACATTTCCGAATTCATCAAATCGGATTAAACCTACTTGTTCCAATTCATCAACCAGATGAGTTGCTTTCTCAATATCAACTCCTAAAATAGCCACGAGATGGCACATCACGATTTGGCGTGATGATTTTTCCTTCTTTTGCATGATTACCTCCAAAACGCAAAAAAAGGGGTAGACAATTTAATGTCTACCCCCCGAAAATTTATTAAAACAAAAATCCTGCCAAAGAATTTTTGGCAGGATTTTTGGCAGGAAACCAAATCAATTTATCAGTTTCTATCAATCGCTTATCGCTCTCAAAGACTGGTAAATAGGGATTCCGCAATCTAATTATGATGTGACTCTTATTTAAGAGTAACTGAAGCGCCTGCTTCTTCAAGTTTAGCTTTGATATCTTCAGCTTCAGCTGCAGCAACACCTTCTTTGATAACTTCAGGTGCACCATCAACAAGAGCTTTAGCTTCTTTAAGACCAAGACCTGTGATTTCACGAACAACTTTGATAACGCCAACTTTTTTGTCGCCTGCAGATGTCAATTCAACGTCGAATGAATCTTTAGCAGCGCCAGCGTCAGCAGCACCAGCTGCAGCAACCGCTACAGGAGCAGCCGCAGTTACACCAAATTCTTCTTCGATAGCTTTTACAAGATCGTTAAGCTCAAGGATTGAAGCTTCTTTAATTTCAGCAATAATGTTTTCAATGTTCAATGCCATTGTGATTTCCTCCAAATTTTGTTTTTAATATTAAATAGGTTGTAGCATTAAGCTACTAAAGGCGCTATTAAGCAGCGTCTTCTTCTTTGTTGTCTGCAACCGCTTTGACTGCAAGAGCAACATTGCGAACTGGCGCTTGAAGTACAGATAGGAGCATTGAAAGAAGTCCTTCTCTGTTTGGTAATGTCGCAAGAGCAACGATTTCTTCTTTTGAAGAAACTGCGCCTTCGATAGCACCACCTTTGATTTCAAGTGCTTCAGCTTCTTTTGTAAAGTCGTTGATAACTTTAGCTGGTGCAATAACATCTTCATTTGAAAATGCGATAGCAGTTGGTCCAACGAAAATCTCAGACAGGCTTTCAAGACCAGCTTTTTCAGCAGCACGACGTAAAATTGAGTTTTTAACAACTTTAAACTCAACATCGTTTTCACGAAGATTACGACGAAGAACAGTATCTTGCTCTACTGTCAAACCACGTGAATCTACAACAACGATAGATGCAGCTGCTTTCATTTTTTCAGCATAAATTTCAACCAATTCAGCTTTTTTAGCAATACTTGCTTGACTCATTAGTGTTTTACCTCCGTAATTATTTTGGGCTGGATTGTTTCAATAAAAAAACGTATCCAAACCTAGACACGAAAGTACAATACGTTCTTTTTAATGACGTTTTGTGCCTCGGCAGGATTATTATGAGCACGCTCCCCTGCTGTCTTAGGTCAGTTTTATTTCAAAACCTTTTATATAATATCATGTCTAGATACTCTTGTCAATACTTTTTATTAATTTTTTTTAAACCGTATGTAGCATTACAATAGATGTGAGACTTCTAGAAGTAAAAAAGAAGATTCCCTGATATGATAAGAGTACCACCACTCATCAAAAAGGAATCTTCTCATGACTAGTATATCACAAAATCTTCGCTATTTACCACACACTCTGGAAACACGTTACCACGCTGTTAAAACCTACCAAAATGGTGCTTCTGTCGCCTTCATCTGTCGACGATACAAGGTCTCAAAAGCCTCTCTTATGCGCTGGAATAAGCGTTTTGATGGAACCAAAGAATCACTGAAAATCGATCCCATCGACCTCTAACACCACATCCAAAGACTCGTACCCAGCAAGAGCTGACATGGATTAAAAATTGCATCAAAAGAAATCCAAACGCAACCCTCATCGAAATCTTCTACAAGCTCAAAACCAACAAGGGATATGATAGACACCCTTGCTCACTCTTTCGAATCTTGAGAAAACTGGACTTCTTCAAATCCCCTAAAACAAAGCAAAAACCTTATGTACCGAAACCATATGACACTCCTACTAAACTCGGAATCAAGTGGCAGATGGATGTCAAATACGTACCAACTCACTGCTACACAGGAAAACTACCTGACAAGTTCTACCAGTACACCGTCATTGATGAAGCCAGTCGTGAACGCTTTATATTCCCTTTCAAAGAGCAGTCGTCCTACTCAACCGTTCAATTTCTCAAAATGGCGATTAAACACTTTGGATACAAACCCAAAATCCTCCAAACGGATAATGGCTTTGAGTTCACTCATTTCAAAGAGACCAAACACGTTAACCCACTTGACTTACTCTGTCAGGAACTTGGTATTGAGCACAAGTTGATTCGTCCTCGAACACCCAGACATAATGGAAAGGTGGAGCGTAGTCATCGAAATGACAATCGACGTTTCTACCAGCACTTGACCTTCTATTCCTATGACGATCTCATCAAGCAGATGAAAACCTATCTTTATCGTTCTAATCGACTCCCTATGCAAACTTTAGGCTGGAAATCTCCTATCGATATCAGAAAAGCTTTACTAGGAGCTAGCTCCTAGTAAAGCTTAACAAATGGATAACTTCAAAATCACCTTTTCGTCTCACATCATTGACAAAGGTACATATATTATTTAAAAATTTTTAGTTTTCTTTAGCATCCTATATAAGCAGACTCAAACAAAAGTCTAAACTCTTCTAGTTTTTCATCAGCATATAAATCTAATATAACATTATTATCATTGTAGTATTTAACCGTCTCTTCAAACTCTGTATATAAGTTTCCCATCTCCAAATTTGATTCTTTTATTTGTTTGAACTCGTTTTTTATTAAGTCATACGGATTGTCAAAACAATGCAATAATAATGTAACTACCCCATTATTCTTATTATAATATAGTCAATTGAATCAAAAATAGGAAAATGGGAAACAGATCGATTAACAGAATGATTCTATATAACCCCAATTATTTATTGTACTAATATTGATTCATTCCGATATGAAATCGTTTTCGTATAGAAAGCTAAAATCGGTTGCGACAGAAACTATCTCAACCATCTTTTTTAATAGTAGTAACAGATTGATGCAGTGGTTAATCTGAACTCATTTTTTATAAATCAAATGGCTCCAATTTCTTTAACAGTGTCTCTTTATTTATACTTTCCCAATAATTAAAATAAATTACAGAAATGCCATTTTCCTTACTTAGTTTTAATTTTTCCTTATCTCTATTAACTGTTTCTATATACGACTCTTCTCCTCCAAAAAAATTAATTGGCTCAAAATGTTGTTTACCTTGATATTCAATTGCTATTTTCTTTTCTGAAATGTAAATATCATATGGCATCCTCCCCCCATTTGAACTAGTCAAAAACAAAGGATTATGTTGATATAAAATTCTATAATTTGGAAATTGCTTTTTCACTAATTCATATAAATTAAATTCTGAAACCCAGCGTGTTGGAGCTATTTGGTAATTTTCTTTTTTACATTCTTTGTACACAACATCCCAATCTACATTAACATATTTTTCTAGCCACTCTGTCCAGGTAGTATTATATTTATCATAATGTTCAACTTCGAAATATGTAAGGTGTAATTCTAAAGCAGACTTCATATCTATTTCAGACCAGCTTTTTAGTGCAGAATTTAGTTTATTTAAGTCTGATCTATAAATAAAATTATCAGGAAATTCACCATAATTAATGACCTTCCTACAAATAGTATTCAATTTTGCTAATGGTCTTCTATTATCCTTTCCTATAATAAATCGCTCTTTACTACCACTTTTCGATTCAAACTCACAGAATAAATAGTTATATCTGATACCCGGCCATCTATTAAAACGCTCACTTAAGCGTAACTTTGGAGAGTAAGAGTCAAACTCTACAATTGTTTTTGTATATTCTAGCAGGCACCTCTCTATATAGTTAAAACCAATAAATTTTTCATATGTAATGATATCTTCTAGATTTCTTCTTCTAGTTTTTCTACTAACTTTTTTTAAATAAAGAGAATGTTCATAATAATTTCCTATTTCATTAGGAGATAATTCAATAATAGCTGCCCCCGCATAGATTTCATATTCATTACGTGGCTTTTGACGAAAAAATTCACTTGAATATTTCTGTTTTAAAAACAAGATACACAAACTATCATTTATAATATAAATAGTCTCATTAGGATTAACTTGAACTATTTCTATTTCAAATCCATCTAATTCTTCATAAAAAAGCTCTTCAAAAATATCTAACTCTTCACTTGTATATGCCATAATCAGAACTCCCTATATCTACTTTTAATAACTTAATTATAGCAAAAATATTACAACTCAGGCAATACAATTAAATTTGATAGATTACTCTCAAAAATTTTCCACAGTTGACACTGTGGAAACTAATATTACTTTCATGAGAATTTGTTATTATCTTTTGGTGCAAATCTAGATATTTACCATTAACACTAGATACCTATTAATCAGTACAAATATCAACTGACATTTAAGCTAAATTTTTAAATTTTCACCATATCAATTGAATATACCAACTAATAATTGCATATTGTGATAAAAGAGGTAGTATTTCCGAAGCATCCGATGTGTTTCAAATTTCACGCAATACCATTTATCAATGGCTAAAACTAAAAGAGAAAACCGGAGAGCTGAATCATCAAGCAAAAGTAACAAACCAAGAAAAGTTGATAGAGATAGACTCAAAAACTATCTTAATGACCATCCAGATGCTTATTTGACTGAAATAGCTTCTGAATTTGAATGTCATCCAACGGCGATTCACTATGCACTCAAAGCTATGGGATATACTCGAAAAAAAAGAACCACACTTACTACGAACAAGATCCAGAAAAAGTAGCTTTATTTCTTGAAAATTTTAATCGTTTAAAGCACTTAACACCTGTTTATATTGATGAAACAGGGTTCGATACTTATTTTTATCGAGAATATGGTCGCTCATTAAGAGGTCAACTCCCTCCTCCAAGAGAAGATGAATCGAGGGGGGATGAAAATTTTTAATTCCTCAAGAGTAATCTCTCCGTAGGCTCCATTATACTCAGGACCGTCTGCTAAATAGGCAGCATAAGGCCCCACATCTCAAGAAATCAGTGGGTAACAACGTTCCTCTTTTTTTCCATCAGAAAGCTCCCCCATATCTCCCTCCATGCATACTTAGCAAACATCACTGTCATGAATTCTTAAAAAGATGTTATACGGATTTTATAGAGCTTAACATAGTTTTCAACTATAACAAATAGAGCTTAACACGATATCACACCTGGTTAAGCTCTGTTTTTATATCATAAATGTTCTAAAATTATATCCCATGATCGATCTAAGCCTTCTTTGTTAACAGACGAGAAGATGATAAAGGCATCTGATGAATCAAAGTTCAATTTTTTCTTGATAGCCGACTCATGTTTGTTCCACTTTCCTCGAGGAACCTTATCAGCTTTAGTAGCGACCACAATGACAGGAATTTCATAATATTTCAGAAATTCATACATCTGAACATCATCTGCCGATGGATCGTGACGTAAATCAACCAAACTCACAACAGCCCGCAGGTTATCACGACTAGTCAAATATTCCTCAATCATTTTCCCCCACTTAGCACGCTCAGCCTTTGAGACTTTAGCATACCCATAACCAGGAACATCAACAAAACGCAACTTCCCATCAATGTCATAAAAATTCAACAATTGTGTCTTACCTGGTTTACTAGAAGTGCGAGCAAGATTTTTACGCCCCAAAAGTGTATTAATAAAACTAGACTTGCCTACATTTGAACGACCTGCAAGCGCTACTTCAGGTAAGTCATCCTGTGGGTAATGTGCCTTTGAGGCTGCACTCAAAAGAATGGAAGCATTATGTGTATTTAAAACTTCTTCTGACATAAGACCTCCTAAGCCGTTTCTAAAATTGGTTTATCAGTGCCCTCAACTGCAGCTTTAGTGATACGAACAGCCTGAACATCCTCTTGACTAGGGACCTCAAACATAACATCAAGCATAGTCTCTTCGATAATAGAACGAAGTCCTCTAGCACCTGTTTTACGTTCAATAGCTTTGGCCGCGATGGCTTGAAGGGCATCCTCGTCAAATTCTAATTCTACTCCATCATAGGATAAGAGTGTTTTATATTGTTTGACTAAAGCATTTTTAGGCTCTGTTAAAATCATCACAAGATCATCCACTGTCAGTTGCTCTAAGGCAGCAAATACGGGTAAACGACCGATAAATTCTGGAATTAGTCCAAATTTTTGAATATCCTCAGAGATAATTTCTTGCATATAAGAACCATCTTCATCAATTTTACGGTTATTTTGACCAAATCCGATAACTTTTTCACCTAAGCGTTGTTTAACGATTTCTTCTATACCATCAAAAGCACCACCAACGATAAATAAAATATTTTTTGTATCAATTTGAATCATTTCTTGTTGAGGATGTTTTCTCCCTCCCTGAGGAGGGACACTAGCAACTGTTCCCTCTATAATTTTCAAAAGAGCTTGTTGGACGCCTTCACCTGATACGTCACGAGTAATTGAAACATTTTCCCCTTTTTTAGCAATTTTATCAATTTCATCGACGTAAATAATGCCACGCTCTGCACGTTCAATATTAAAGTCAGCTGCTTGAATAAGTTTTAACAAGATATTTTCAACATCTTCACCAACATAACCTGCCTCTGTTAAAGCAGTTGCATCAGCAATTGCAAATGGGACATTCAAACTTTTAGCTAAGGTTTGAGCTAAAAAAGTTTTACCTGATCCTGTCGGACCAATCATCAAAATATTAGACTTTTGCAAATCAACATCAGTCTCATCGGCATTTTCTTTAAAGTTCACTCGTTTGTAATGATTATAAACTGCAACAGCTAAGGCACGTTTGGCACGCTCTTGACCAACCACATATTGATTTAAAATATCGAGTAATTCTTTTGGCTTAGGTGTCTCAGCTAAGTCAGCCAAGACATCTTCTGCTAGTTCTTCTCTAATAATTTCTTGCGATAACTCAACACACTCGTTACAAATAAAAACATTATTACCCGCAATGATTTTCTTTACTTCTTCTTGACTTTTACCACAAAAAGAGCAATGAAACATAAGATCTGTTGTATTTGTCATGATATCCTCTAAACTTTAATTTTCTAAAATAGTGTTCCATAAAAGGCATGGATGGTATTAACAATATTTGTAAAGGCATTTAGGAGTAGAAAAATCCCTAAGCCATAGCGTCTTTTTTGAAATGCTGGAATAGCACACAAGAGACAAATCACAAATAAAAATGCCGTAAAAACGCCGAAAATACTTCTTTGCATTTATTTACTCTCTTACTTTTCTTATATAATGTAAAACTGTGAAAGCATAAGGATTTCCATCATCTTTGTCATAAAAAACCTCAGAGACTTTTTGATAATCATCTAAATTGATATCGCTTGGAAAATAAGTATCACCTTCAAAACAAGCGTGAATCTTTGTCACAATGAGTTCATCATAAACATCCTTAAAGGCTGCATAAACATGGCTTCCACCAGTGATAAACAACGTTTTATCTTGTTGATGGTACCAGGTTAAAACTTCATCAATGGAATGGAAAACCTGAGTTCCCAAGACCTGAAAAGATTGATCACGCGTTAAGATTAGAGTTTCTCTTCCTGGTAAAAGACGTCTTTTCATTCCATCAAAGGTAACACGCCCCATCAAAATCGCCTCTCCCATAGTGGTTTTCTTAAAATGTTGGAGTTCTTTTGGCAAGTGCCATGGCATTTTTTGATTTGATCCAATTAATCGATTTTCATCTTCTGCCCAAATGGCAACTAGTTTCTTGCTCATCCTATCTCCTAAAATGCTTTTTTTCTATTTTATCAAAACTCTAGTGAAAATGCATTTGAAAAAATTTTCTCTGCTCTAAATTGCTAAATCAAATTTCAATTGTGGTTTAACTGGATCATAATCAAGTAATACAAAATCTTCAGGTTTAATCTCAAAAAAATTGGTCTTATCAGGCACGTTTAAGACTAAATGTGGCGAGCAACTCGAAGGCTGACGACGTAGTAATTCCTTAGCTTGTTCAAATTGATTATCATAGATATGTAAGTTATTAACAAAATAAAAGAATTTGCCAACTTTCCAACCAAAATGCTTTGCAATCATCATTTGAAGGGCAACATATTGCATGGCATTGATGTGATGAGCAACGAGCATATCATTAGAACGTTGAGTAAGAGTTGCATCAAGATAGATCTCTTCCCCTACTCGTCTAACATCAAACATCGTTTGAAAGGCACATGGAAGTAAGCCAGCTGAAGTATCAAACGCCTCATAATCCCATAAAGAAATGACATTACGTCTATTCCAAGGATTTTCCTCTAATTGCTTTAAAATTTTATTGATGATGTCGTGTTTTTTAACAATCGCTCCGTATCGCTCTCCGATATGACCGCTTTTATCAACTTCCCAATCATTCCAATACTTGACACCATATTTATTATTTAAAACAGATAAATCGTTAGTTTGATCTTGATAAATCCAAAAAATTTCCTTAATAGCTGATTTAATGGCAATAGGACGCAGGGTCGTAATGGGAAACTCACCTTTTGAAAGATCATATTCTGCAAAAGAGCCTGTAATATATTTCGAATTAGCTGATGTCCCATCTTTATACTTAGGTCTAGCTTGCTCACTCCAAACACCCTCATCCATAATCTTTTGAATATTTTCTTTGAAAATTTGATCTGCTTTAGTCATCATAGCCCCCCTATTTTTTTCACTTTGCTTATTCTATCTAAATTTAAAAGAAAAATCTACTAAAAATATTGCTAACGAAATGACTTACTTTGATGACTCAATGTTTATTTTCATCCATTCCATCAAAATATGATAGAATGAAAGTATTAATGACTTTATTTTAGAGGAGTAAGATTTTTCTTATGACAATCGGAATTGATAAAATTGGTTTTTCAACCAGTCACTATGTACTAAAGATGAGCGATTTGGCCCAAGCAAGAGGGGAAGATCCTAAAAAATTTAGCCAAGGCTTGATGCTAGATGCCCTTAGCATTACACCTATAACTGAAGATATTATCACATTAGCTAGTTCTGCCGCTTCTGAAATTTTAGACGATCTTGACAAACAAGCTATTGATATGGTGATTTTTGCTACTGAATCAAGCCTTGATCAAAGTAAGGCAGCAGCCGTTTATGTACACGGTTTATTGGGAATTCAACCCTTTGCGCGTTCAATTGAGATGAAAGAAGCTTGCTATAGCGCTACTGCTGCGCTTAACTATGCCAAATTACACATTGAAAAACACCCTGAATCCAAAGTTCTAGTTTTAGCAAGCGATATTGCAAAATATGGCATTGCATCAGCAGGAGAATCCACACAGGGTGCTGGAGCGATTGCCATGTTGGTTAGCCAAAATCCACGCATCTTGGCATTAAATGATGATAACCTAGCTCAAACACGCGATATTATGGATTTTTGGCGTCCCAACTATTCCGATACACCATATGTCAATGGCATGTATTCGACTAAACAATATCTTGATTGCTTAAAAACAACTTGGATTGAGCATCGAAAGCGCTTTAACTCAACTCTATCAGATTATGCAGCTTTTTGTTTCCATATTCCATTCCCTAAACTAGCTCAAAAAGGTCTTCAAAAAATTATGGATAAACAGTTATCCGAAAACAGAAAGACCCTTCTAATCCAAAATTTTCAAGAGAGTATTGCCTATAGTCGCCAAGTCGGAAATATCTACACAGGCTCTCTTTACCTTGGATTTTTATCTCTATTAGAAAATAGCCAAAATTTAAAGTCTGGCGATAAAATCGGGTTCTTTAGCTATGGTAGCGGAGCAGTTTGTGAGATCTTCTCAGGACAGTTAGTTGATGGCTTTCAAGATCAACTCAAGCCATCTCGTCTTGAGCAATTAAGTCAGCGAACATCACTTTCAGTTAAAGAGTATGAGGAGATGTTCTATGAGGAAACTCAATTAGATCAAGATGGCAATGCTTGTTTTAGACAATATCAAACAGGACCATTTGCCCTAACTGCTATCACCGAACATCAAAGACAATACCAAAAAGTATAATCATTATGAACAAACAAAATTGGACAGGTTTTTCAAAAAAGACCATTTCACAACGTATAGAACATTTAGAAAAACTTCATTTCTTAACAAATTCTTCATCAGAAACACTTTATCAGCACAGAACGCTACCTCTTGAAACCGCTGATCAAATGGTTGAAAATGTGCTAACAACTTATAATCTCCCCTATGCTCTTGCACCTGATTTTCTTGTGGATGGAAAAACTTATCAGCTTCCTATGGTTACCGAGGAGCCATCAGTTGTAGCGGCAGCATCATATGCAGCAAAAATCATTAAACGATCTGGTGGATTTCAAACAACCATTCAAAATCGTCAAATGATTGGCCAAGTTGCTCTTTATCAAGTTCCTGATTTAGAACAGGCTAAAAAAGATATTTTGGCTAATAAAGAACACCTGCTGCAAACCGCAAATGTAGCTCACCCCTCTATTGTAAAACGCGGTGGTGGAGCTTGTGATCTCCGTCTTGATTTTGTTGGAAATGAGCCTACGTTTTTAGTTGTCTACCTTATCGTTGATACCCAAGAAGCTATGGGAGCCAATATTATCAATACCATGATGGAAGCTTTAACACTAAATTTGGAGCAATTAAGTGGCGGAAAAAGTCTGATGGCCATCTTGTCAAACTATGCGACAGAATCTCTTGTAACTGCACAATGTACTGTTGATTTACGTTATTTGAGCAGAAATAAAGATGAAGCATTGGAACTTGGTCAAAAAATGGCTTTAGCAAGCCAACTTGCTCAAGTGGATGTTTATCGGGCCAGTACTCATAATAAAGGGATTTTTAACGGAATTGATGCGCTTGTCTTGGCAACAGGTAATGACTGGCGTGCTATTGAAGCTGGCGGTCACGCTTATGCTTGTAGAAATGGACAATACCAAGGACTTAGCAGTTGGCACTTAGATGAACAACAACATCAAATTATTGGTCAACTGACCTTGCCTATGCCAATTGCCACAAAAGGTGGATCTATCGGCCTTAATCCTAATGTTGCACTATCATTCGACCTTTTAGGTCAACCTGATGCCAAAACATTAGCCACGCTGATTGTATCCTTAGGTTTGGCACAAAATTTTGCTGCCTTGAAAGCTTTAACCAGTTCAGGAATTCAAGCTGGACATATGAAATTACAGGCAAAATCATTAGCCTTACTAGCAGGAGCTAGTGAAAAAGAGGTTCCCTTATTAGTTCCACAATTACTTAAATCTCCCCATTTAAATCTCGAAACCGCACAAGAACTCCTCGAAAAAATACGCCAATAAGTTAAACAAAAAGTTCTGGAACTTACTTTCCAGAACTTTTTTTAACTTGTTGTGCTAATTTGCCATATAGTAGGTACTCTACATTTTGTAACTCTGAAATGCTTGAGACATTTAAAGCGCACATTAGTATTTTTAAATCCATTTTCCAGCCATTAACGATATCAATAACTTGATCAAGCTCATACTCTTCTACCAAATCAAGCATGGTCCGTGAAAGCCCAACTGCTTTAGCACCTAGAACTAAGGCTTTAATCATATCTAGTGGATGTCTTACGCCTCCTGAAGCTAAAATTTCAATTTCATTTGTCATATCTTGAAGATTTAAGAGCGCCTGAATAGTTGATTGCCCCCATTCGTCTAAATATTGACGATTCCCTCCACGTTGATTTTCAATGTAGGCAAAACTTGTTCCCCCTCTACCAGAAATATCAAAAGTTTTTATTCCTAATGATTTTGCGTAGAGAATAGTTTTTTTATCCATCCCAAAACCAACTTCTTTTAAAACCAAAGGAGTGGTGATTTTCTCACTGTAAGATGTCAAATGCTTCTTCCAATGACTAAAATGACGTTCTCCTTCAGGCATCAGCAATTCTTGCATCAAATTAAGATGAACTTGTAAAAAAACTGGGGATAAATCCTCAATCGCTTTCTGAGCTGCTTGATAAGGTTTGTCGATACCAATATTGGTTGCCAGTTGTACCTTAGGAGCTAGCTCTTTAACGGCATAAGAATCGTCATTTAAATTTTTTAGAGCTGCACTGTAAGAGCCTGTCACAAATAAAATACCACATGCTTCTGCAACCTGAGCTAATTTTCTATTAATAACCTTACCTTTTTCACTGCCACCTGTCATTGCATTGATATAAAATGGATAGTCCCATCGTCTCCCTGCAAATTCTGTCGATAAATCAATCTGATCCAGATCATAATCAGGCAAAGATGAATGAATGAGTTCCATGTCATCAAAACTATTGTAAGGTGATTGGTATTGTCTGGCAAACCTAATATGATCATCTTTACGATTTTGTGTCATTTTCTATAGTTCACTGGCGTATAAAAGCTCAATTCCGAGTCTTTGCCATCTTTCTTTTATTTTTTTTTCGGCAACTTTAGAAAAAACTAAAGCAATACCACAGTCTCCTCCACCAGATCCACTTGATTTGGCAACAGCTTCTAACCCTTCTGTTGCTTGACGTAAGGCAACTAAATCATCTGTGTAGATTAAAGGACTCAGATTAGCCAGTAACTCACTGATACGATTTATTTGTTGAATACTACCCTGTTGATTCCCCTGCTCGATGGCTTTAGTTAATTTCTGAGTGGCTTTTTCTGTTTCAGATAAGAACTGAGGGGTAATGGCTGATTTGACTTGAGTAATCATTTCTGCTGAAATTGATGGCTCTTGCGTCCAACCAACTAAAAATTGACAAGTTAGCTGGGATGAAACTGGCTTGATTTGATAACCCCAATCACTTGCTAACACTTGTCTTAAAGGTATTTCTTGTATCAGTTGGGCTAGGATTTGTCTATCAAAAGATTGATAAAGTATCAAGTCTTCAAAAGCAATACAGGCTAAATCCCCCATTGAACCGTTATCACCGCGTTTTACTAAAATATAGGTTGCTAAGCGAAACAAGCTATCACGAGATAAAGATAAATTATATAGCTCAGCCATAGCCCTAATTGTTAAAAGAACAACTGAGCCACTTGATCCTATACCAAATTTTTTTCCATCCCTTTCCATCTTTCCTGAAATAGATAATCGAATTGGCCTTAGTTTCAAACCTTGATCAGCAAGAAACTCTTCCATGACCAAGATTGTCTCTTGTATAAGCGCATAATTTTGATCAGGATTTAAATCAACAGTGTAGCTAAACATATCCGAAACCAACTGATAGTTTTCAGAAAAGTCAATCTCAGCTTGCATTCTGATGTTGATATTTTTTATCAAAGCTGATTGTCCAGGTGTTAAAACAGCATATTCTCCTGCTAGATAGAGTTTCCCACAAGTTGTCACATATTTTGTCATCTATAATTCCTTGGTTTTTGAAACAATGATGTGATAGTCTTTTGATAAGATAGAGGCTAGCTGGTCTAAATCCTCTTCTAGACAAAGCACCTTAACATTTGGTCCCGCATCCATCGTAAAATAACAGCGATGCCCTTCTTGTCGCAAGGACTTCACCTTTTCCATCGCTTGATAAGAGGCTTCTGTCAGATAAGAGAAACTAGGCGTAGCATGACGTGTCGTAGCATGCATAAAAAGAGCATTAGCTTCTGTTAACTCACCTACTTTTTGAAAATCATTAGCCTTTAAATAGGCCTTCATCGCAATAAAATCTTGTTCAGATTGCTCGACCCATTGATCAAAATTGGTTGATGTTTCCATACAAAGCTTCATACCATCCCTACTTGAGATCGGTTTTTTTTGATCAGTCAGCACTAACATAATCATGGCTAGTTTCAAATCTGTCTCTACAGGGTAAATCTCACCTGTATCTTTGTCCCAAGCAGCCAGTGGTCCAAAGAAGCTACGCGAAGATGAGCCTGAACCGTATTTAGAAATTTGAGCCAGTTCTTTTTGACTAAGGCCTTTTTCAAACAACTCATTGCAGGCCTTAATAACAGCCGATAATCCACTAGAACTTGAAGAGAGGCCTGCTTCAGTTGGCATGTTATTAAACGTGTCAATTTTAACATACTGTGATTGATCCTCTCTAAAAAGATCAATTACCTTACTAATTTTATCATGTTGCTTTTGATCTTGAAGTACGCCGTTCAGATAAAAAAGGTCGCCCTCCACACCACGTTCGGCTAAAGCAGTTTCAGAACTGATAAAAATAGCTTGTGTTTCTGTGAACATGTTATCCAAGGTTAACGAAATACTTGACGTTGATGGAATCATTTTGTCAGCATCAGCTTTTCCCCAATACTTAATAATCGCAATATTGGCATATGATTTTACCTTAACTAAATGTGTTCGATCCATGTATTGATCGCTCCTTTTTCCATGAGATGTTGTGAAATCAGATTAGCTTGGATAGCATTATGAGCAAGAGCGATAATACAGCCTCCTAGACCACCTCCACTCATTTTTGCTCCTAAGGCACCTGATGACAAAGCCTCAAAAACAAGGTAGTCTGCTTTTTCAATGCTGACCCCTAATTTTTGAAGTTCCGTGTGAGCTTTTGTCATTAAAAAACCAACACTAGCTACTGCTTTTTCAGAAATAGCCTGCTCCATCTGTTCAGTTAGATTTCCCAAGCGATGTAAAATAGGAAGAGATTTTTCTTCCATTGCTTCAACTTTTTTTACAGCTTCCTTGGTTTGACCATGAATGCCAGTATCTGCAATGATGAGGTAAGCATCTAAATTTACGGTCAGTTGGCTAAAACCAACATTACGAATAAATTTAATAGCATGATCACTTAAACAGGTTTTTGCATCTAGTCCACTAGGATTGGTGTGCGCAATAATTTCTGCTTGATTAGCAAGTTGTTCTAGTGTCTCCTTATCCACTGTCTGATTAAAATAATCTAATACAGCTGAAATGGCAGCAATACTAACTGCAGCAGATGATCCCATTCCACGCTTTTCAGGGACAGTTGAGGTAATCTGATAATCAATGTTAGCAGTTTTTAAATTTAAATACTCTAAAGCAGAGAAAATAGCAGTTGATAAGGTATCATCAGGCTGAAATATTAATGGACTATCGCTTGCAGTAATCTGACACTCTACCTCTACATTTTTTAATGGCAAAGCAATAGCAGGATAACCATAAACAACCGAATGTTCTCCTATTAAGATAATCTTACTGTGTGACCACCCTCGGCCCACTTTTCTTTTCATGTTACTCATCAAGTTCTATTTTATTATAAAAACAAAAAATTTGCGACTCTTAACCGCAAATTTTGTAGAATCAAATCACTTTATACATCAAAAATTAAGGGTTGAGATTCAAAGACTCTATAGAAACTTCCCTAATTTTTTTGATCTCTTTTAATCCCAATTCAAAAGTTCTGTAGTAAAACCCATTGTGATTTTTTGGGGGTTCTGTATAGCGATAAATTTCCGCTGTAAACTGATAATCTAATTGATTGATGGGAAGGGGAGCAAAGCGTAAGTAGATTTTTTTAGAAACTTTGATATGGTTATGATCTCTAAACAAACGTTTAGATTTGACTTCGACCAAGTTTTTAAAACTAATGATGTAGTAAACAATCGTTCGTTTGCGATCTTTCTTTTTAAAAACTTTACATCCACTATAAGTACCTTGAAATCGTAACCGTTGATGGAGCATTTTTTCAAAATAAGCTGACATGGTATCACTTCCTTTTCTTGAAATCGCTTCCAGTTTTATCATATCCCAAGTAAACTCTTTTTTCAAGCAAATATAACCATCAGAATATCAAATTTGGTATTCCACACTATAATGTGGATCTTTTAAGATGCGAGATAAGAATTTTTTGGTCCGCTCTTGTTTTGGATAACCAAAAAACTCTTTTGGTGTTCCTTCTTCAATAATGTGACCGCCATCCATAAAAACAATATGATTGGCCACATCACGCGCAAAGCTCATTTCATGCGTAACAACTACCATGGTCACCCCTTCTTCTGCTAGCTGTTTCATAACCGCTAAAACATCATCAATAAGCTCTGGATCAAGTGCAGATGTCGGTTCATCAAATAAAATCACATCTGGTCTAACCGCTATTGCTCGGGCAATTCCAATGCGTTGTTGTTGCCCTCCTGATAGCTGTTTTGGATAATGGTTTTTATAGTCTAAGAGTCCCACTTTTTTTAGAGCCTCTTCTGCTATTGTTAAAGCCTCTTGTTTGGGAATTTTACGTGCTACCACTAATCCTTCTAAAATATTTTCTAATGCTGTTTTATTAGCAAAAAGGTTATAATTTTGAAAAACAAAAGCTGTTTTTTGTCGAATAGACAAGATGTCTTTATGGTGTAAATTAGGCAAATGATACTCCTTATTCTCCAATACAAGATACCCCTCATCAGCTTTTTCTAAATGATTGATAGTTCTTAAAAATGTCGTTTTCCCAGAACCAGACGGGCCTAAAATGACCACAACATCTCCTTGATTAACCTTGAGACTCACACCGTCTAGAACCGTCTTATTGCCAAATCTCTTTTTAACATGCTTTATTTCTAACATCAAAATCTCCTCTCACACTCTCTTCAAATAACGGTCAAACCCAGAAAAGCCAAACTGAACTCCTCCACATAAAAGCAGATAGATCACAAAAATTACAAAATAAGCCTCAAAATAATGGTAACCATAAGCTGCCTCTACTTTTGCAATGGCTGTAATATCCTTTATGGTCATCACAAAGACAAGGGAGGTTCCTTTTATTATAGTTATCACTAAGTTACATAAATTAGGTAAAGCCACTTTTAAAGCTTGTGGAAATACAATTCGTCTGTAAGCTTGTATTGGCGTTAAACCAATGGATAAAGCCGCCTCTATTTGTCCCTTATCTACTGTTAAAATCGCCGAACGGATGATCTCTGATAAACTAGCTGTTGTCATTAAACTAAAAATAATATAGGCATAATAAATTGGGTTTAAGTCAAAAATATTGATATGACTCATTTTCAGCGTGGCATTTAATAGACTCGGCAATAGGCTATAAAAAAAGAGAATCAATAAAATAGATGGTGTTGAGCGAATGACAGCTAAATAAATAAGAGAAAAACGTGTCACTCCTTTCTTTCCCTTAATTCGAGCTAGAGCGATATAAAGAGCTGGAGGAAAACTGAGTAGTAAAGAAACCAGTAAGATAGATAAGGTGACAGGAATCCCTCTTAGGCTGAGAAAAAAAGTTTTTATAATAAAGTCCCAGTTCATCACTTATCCCCCTTTTACTACTAAGTTTTTTTCTATTATGTGGCTGAGAAATGTCACAAGTAAGGCTAATCCCCAATAAATAATGGCAACCGCAGTATAAGCCTCCAGTGAGTAATTGCCCATATTTCTAGAAATCAGTAGGTTGGTTTGTCCCATGATATCGACCAGGCCAATCGTATAAGCCAAAGCCATATCTTTCATCAGATTTAAAATAGCTGTTGTCAGATTAGGAAGGGCAACTCGAAAAGCTTGTGGAAAAATAATTCTAAAAAAGGTTTGCCAAGAATTAAGTCCGATACTCAAACCAGCCTCTGTTTGCCCGTAGGGAATGGCAAGGTAAGCTGATTTAAAAATCTCAGCTGCTGTTGCTGCAAACAGTAAAACCATACTAATCAACGTGAAGCTCGCTCTAGACCAAGACTCAACGTTTATTCCTAACCACCATTTTAAAAATTCAGGTAAACCATAAAATACCAGAAACAGTAAAACAACAGGTGGTGTGCAACGAATAACAAAAATATAAGAATTTGCTAGTTTTTTGATCGTATCATCTAGACTAAGTTGTCCACGGGTGATAATCCCCCCTAATAAACTACCAAATAGAATGGATAAAACTAATATTAATAATGTTAAGGGAAGAGCTGTCAAAATCTCTGGAAGAAATCTAAAAATATACGATGGTTGGTAAGAAACCATAATCCCTCCTTAGTCTGTGACATATGAGAAAACATCCTCACCGAAGTATTTTTCTGATAGTTTTTTAATCGTTCCATCTGCCTGCAATTCTTTGATTGCCTGATCATAAGCCTTGGCAAATTTTTCATTTGTGGCATTACGGTTCAACAAGGGATAGGTCTTGATGCCTTTATAAGGGAAATAGCTTAGTTGATCAGCATATTGATGGTAAGCTCCATCAGTTGCTTGAACAGCTTTCTCATAGGATAATTTTATATCAAAATAAGCATCATATCGTCCCTCAAGAACCCAAGCATAAGCATCAGCTACAGAAAAACTTTCAGCTGCCGTTAGGGTAATAGGATTTTCTTTATGAGCGTCATTGTATTCTTCAATCACATTCCATTGTGCATTTTGTGGAGAAATAGGAACTAATTTTCCTTTTGATTTTGCAAAGTCGTCAATAGTTTTAATGGTATCTGCTTGATCTTTTCGGATGGTAAATCCAATCACACTTGCTCCAATCGCTTGCTCTGGAATAATAAATTTCTCCGCACGTTCATCTGTGTACCAAGCACCTTTTATCCCGACATCATATTTCCCAGATTCCAACCCAATAAGGAGATCCTCATCACTTGTGCCTGTATAATCAAATTCATAGTCTGTTAGTTTTTCATCAACAGCTTTTAAGACTTGAACCTCAAAACCATCACTTTCTCCTTTATCATTCACAAAATCATAAGGAACGTAATTCTGTGTATGGGCTACTTTTAATCGTGTCACCTTTTGACTGCTTGAACCGGTGCTCTGCGCCGATGTTGATTGACTTTGATTTAAATAGCGACTAGCAAAGGTCACACCTGCAACCGCCAATAAAACTCCACCTGTTATGATCCACTTTTTCTTTGTCATCTCTTTTCTCCTTTATTTTACTAAAACTTCTCTTACCCACTGTAAGTGCTCAAGATTAATATCACCTGGAATGGTACAATCTGCACCGATAATCACCTTATCTCCCGCTGTTTCATCCAAAATCTCTCTCACCCTAGATTGAATAGCATCCTGACTTCCTTGATAGAGAAGACCTGCTTTTGTATTATCAAAACCCCCTAAAACAACCTTATCTTCAAAATAGGATTTTCCATCAGCTAATGAGAGTTTTTCAATACCTGTTGCCCAATTTACCACTTGACTTGGATAATCAACAAACAAACTAAGATCATTTGTGGCACCTTCATAACCACAAATGTGTAGGATATTCAACCCTCCCAATCTATTAGCTACCTCTAATAGATTAACCTCACTTGGTCTAACCACTTCAAGATAGTCTAATTTAGTCACGCGCTGATCTTGTATGGTTTGAACACTGAGATAAATCCCATCGACATCAGCTTCCTTAATCAAACGCTCAACTAAAATAGCGATATCTTGACCAATAACATCTAAAACGTGTTGTGTCAACTTAGGATTACTCTTGATAAAATCTGCTAAAATGTCGTCTCCGCTGGAGACTTGACCAGCCAACTTCCATTTAAGATAGGTAGCAGGAGCAAAAATATTATAAACCGTAAAAATATCCTCTGGGAAGTTTTCTTTAATGGATTGAACAAGTGATACTTGCTGATCAAACCAAGGATGATTTCCCCCTATGGATTGGATGGCGGCTAAGTCCTCAATTGACTTTATTTCCGAATGAATGATGGGATTAGGATAATCAAAAAAGCCATCACTCATCAATTTTACAAAGTCTGGATGAACGGTCTCCACAAAATGTTTATGACCTTGAATATTTTTAACTGCAATGCTAGGATCGTTTAACCCTTCCGTCCAGTCCTCTTCTGATGTAAAATGATACCAAAAACCAATTGGTACCTGATTAACTTTTTTACCTTGGAAAACTTCTTTAATCCATTGACGCTTACTCATATACCTATCTCCTTTTCAAAAACATGTTATTATCTTACCACTGACCGATTGATCTGTATAATCTATATTTTTTATTCCCAGCCATAAATTTTATTTATACCGAACATTTTTTATCATTTTCTAGAATTTTATTGCTTTTTTTGAAACACTTAAGTACAATAAGAACACTAACTGAGATGGAGGTAGGCGATGAATATTCAACAGTGTCGTTATGTTGAAGCGATTGCAGAAACAGGATCCTTTAGCGAAGCTGCTAAAAAACTTTATGTTACCCAACCCAATCTTTCAAGCTCTATTAAAGAGCTTGAAAACGAATTAGGGGTACAGCTGTTCTTTCGATCAAATACAGGGGCTCGTTTAACAGATGATGGCAATGACTTTCTGAAATATGCTAAACGTATTCTTGGTGAAATCGACTTACTAGAACAAAGGTATCAACAAAATTATCGAAAAAGTTTTACGATTACTTCGCATCATTATGACTTTCTCTCCATTCCTCTGTTGGAAATTGCTGAACAGTTCAAAGATCATTACCAACATTTTCATATGTTTGAAACCACTACTAAAAAAATACTGGAGAGTGTCTTAAACTTTGAGAGTGATTTGGGGATTATCTATCTTAATGATGATAATAAGCATATCCTTGAACGTTATATGAGACAACATAACCTTTCTTTTACTCCCTTAGGCGAATTTCCAACCCGTATCTTTTTACGCAAAGGACACCCACTAGCTAATCAAACACTTATCTCTGAGGAGGATTTAAAGCCCTACACTCAAGTTCGATTTCGTCAAGAAAGTACGGGTTTAAATTTTGATGAAGATACCTTAACAGTCTCTGAACATCAAAATATTCTCTACAGCAATGATAGAGGAACGGTCATGAATCTACTGTGTGGATCAGATGCCTATGCCTCTGGTTTAGGTATTGTCAATAGTTTTATTAAAGATCAGATTGTTCTCATTCCTTTAAAAAATAGCCAAATTCATACTTTAGGATTTGTCACCAATGACCATAAAACTCAATCTGACATCACAACCTCTTTTATCAAGTCTATCAGACAAAGCTTAGCAGACTATACCAACAATACTCGCTAACGATTAGTCACACTAAATTTTTTATGCAATCACCACAAAAAAGGACTTGGTCTATACTTAGACCGAGTCCTTTTTTAGATGTTTTAAGATGCTTGCTCAAACTGAGAGTTGTAAAGATCTGCATAAAAACCTTGTTCCATCATCAAGGTCTCATGATTTCCTTGCTCAATAATATTCCCATCTTTCATGACCAAAATCAAATCTGCATTACGAATGGTAGATAGTCGGTGAGCAATAACAAATGAGGTCCGTCCTTCCATCAATCTATCCATCGCTTTTTGAATCAATTCTTCTGTTCTGGTATCTACTGATGAGGTTGCCTCATCTAGAATTAACAATGGCGCATCTTTAAGCAAAGCACGCGCAATGGTTAAGAGTTGCTTTTGTCCAACTGATAAAGTGACTGAATCATCTAATACCGTATCATATCCCTTGGGCAAGGTCATGATAAAATGATGAATACCAACAGCTTTAGCGGCGTCAATCACTTCATCATCCGTGATATTTGATTGATTATAAATCAAGTTATCCTTAATAGTCCCTTCAAATAACCAAGTATCTTGTAAAACCATTGAAAATGCTTCATGCACCGCCTCACGTGTCACTGATTGTGTATCAGTCCCATCAATACTGATGTGTCCTTTATCAATATCATAAAAACGCATGAGCAGATTAACAATGGTTGTTTTACCTGCACCAGTAGGGCCGACAATGGCCACTTTTTGACCAGGTTTTGCCTCAGCAGTAAAATCATGGATAATCGTTTTGTCTTTACTGTATCCAAAAGAAACTCCTTCAAAATGGACATGACCACGCACATTACCTAAAGATTTTACTTTATCAGCCTCTTCAATCATTTCATCTTCTGCTAAAAATTCAAACACACGTCCCATCGCTGCACCTGCTGATTGAAGTTGTGTGATAGCTTGTGCAATTTGTGATAAGGGTTGCGAAAAGATACGAACATAAGTCATAAAGGCCACAATTGTCCCAATACTGATATCTCCATCTAAAGCCATAACAGATCCTACAACACAGACCATGACATAACCAAAGTTCCCAATAAAAATCATCATTGGCATCATAATACCTGAAAAGAACTGTGATTTCCACATACTGCTATAGAGTCGATCATTCAACTGACTAAAATTTTTCTTTGATTCTGTTATAGCATTGTAGCTAGTAATGACATGGTGACCTGAATAAGTTTCTTCTACAAAACCATTTAAATTAGCTAAATTTGATTGTTGCTGCTTAAAAAATGGTTGAGATTTCGCCATGATAACCATAGTAAGAACAAAACCTGCAGCCACGGATAAAATTGCTGTTAGAGCCAGGCTTGTATTGGTTTTGAACATCATAAAGATACTACCAACTAAAAGTACAGAAGAAGTTACCAAGTTCCCCAAGCTTTGATTAAGGGATTGACTAGCTGTATCAACATCATTTGTGACACGTGATAACGTATCGCCTTGAGAATGACTATCAAAGTAGTTTAATGGTAATCGGTTAATTTTTTGGGAAATACCCTGACGTAACCGTTTTGAAAACTTTTGGATTAAAGTAGAGACAATGAAACTCTGTATATAAGCAACAGCAGCACCTATAGCGTATAGACCCGCTAGTGAAAAAGTGATACGATTCACTTCATCAAGATCAATGCCTGTCATCAACCCTTTAGTGATTAAATCTGTAATTTCCTTTAAACGGTCAGGCCCAATGACTGTAATAGTACTTGAAATCACCGCCCCTACTAAGGCGATGAAAAAAGGGAGTTTAAAACCTTTAATATAAGGATTTAATTGTTTGATAAAGGATGGCTTTGTTTTATTCATTTTCTAATTCCTCCTTAGATAATTGAGAATAGGCAATTTCTTGATAGACCTTGTTATGGCTCAATAATTCTTTATGAGTACCTTGTCCCACTACTTTACCTTGATCTAATACCAAAATTTGGTCCGCATCCATAATCGTCGAAATGCGTTGCGCAACAATCAATTTTGTCATATGACTTGTTCGCTTAGACAGTTCTGAACGAAGAATACGATCTGTTTTATAGTCCAAGGCAGAAAATGAATCATCAAAAATAAGAATTTCAGGTTTTCTAGCCAAGGCTCTTGCAATCGCAAGTCGCTGTTTTTGTCCACCTGAAAAATTAGTTCCCCCTTGTGCTACTTCCTCATCAAGTCCTTTAGCCTTGCCTTCAACAAACTCCTTGGCCTGTGCCAAATCTAAAGCTTCCCAAATTGCACTATCTGTTAATGGGCTCGCTGAACTTTCTCCCAAGGTCATATTTGATCGAATGGTCCCACTAAAGAGAACAGCTTTTTGAGGGATATAGCCAACCTTATTATTCAAACTCTCACGAGAATAATCTCGAATATCTCGTCCATCAATTCTTATAGATCCTTCAGTGACATCATAAAAACGTGGAATTAGATTGACCAAAGTACTTTTACCACTCCCTGTTGAACCTATAAAGGCAATCGTTTGACCTGCTTTAGCTTCAAATGAAACATGCTCAATAACAGCCTCTGATGTTTTAGCATAACGAAATGAAACATTTTCAAAAACAATATTACCTACTTCGTTAGATGGCGTCTCATGATATTGGTGATAGTGGATAGAAGAATCCAATTCCAATACCTCATTGATACGACCTGCCGATACTAACGAGCGAGGTAAAATAATGAATATCGCTACCATCAGCATAAAACCAATAACAACTTGCATCGCATAAGATGAAAAAACAACCATATCACTAAATATTGGTAACTTATCCGTCATTGCTGCATCATTAATCAAACTAGCACCAATCCAATAAATAGCTAGGGTTAAACCACTTGAGATCAAGGTCATGACAGGATTCATCAAAGCCATTAATCGGTTAACAAATAAGTTTAAATTAGTCACATCGTCATTAGCTTTTGAAAACTTCTCACCTTGATAGCTTTCAGCATTATAGGCACGGACTACACGAATACCTGATAAAATCTCTCTTGTGATACTATTGAGTTTATCCGTTAGAGTTTGAATATGACGTTGCTTTGGAAAAGCTAACAAAAGTAAGACTAAAAGCATCAGCAACAAAACAAAGACTGCAACAATAACAGCCAACATCCACTCCCCACTCTTATCTGCAATTTTTGTCATTGCCCAAACAGCCATAATAGGACCTTTTGTGACAACTTGCAAGCCCATCGTAATCAACAATTGCAACTGTATCAGGTCATTGGTTGTTCTCGTTAACAAACTTGGAATAGAGAAACCTTTAATCTCTGATTGAGAATAATCCATCACCTGATTAAAAATATCTGCACGCAAACGCGTTGTAAACCTAGCTGCCAAACGAGCTGCTAAAAAGCCAACAACGGCTGAAGCCCCAAAACTTAAAAATGACAAACCAATCATGGTCCAGCCTGGTTTCATAATATCTGATACCTCTGTTCCTTTTTCTTGCAACAAGGTCGTAATTTCAGACATATATGATGGGACTTCCAAATCCAACCAAACTCCTGCACAAACAAAAGCGACACTGAAAAATGCCATTAACAGCTCTGTCTTATTCATACGTTTAAATAATTTAAACATTCTTATTCCTCACTTAGATTTTTCTTGATTTTCCTAAAAACATTACGGACCGTTTCCATATCTTCCATACTAACATCTTTCAATAAGCGACTATATTTAGCTTTAAAAAACTCATCCATCTTGTGAGCTTTTTCGATACCGAATTCAGTCAGGACAATTTGCTTACACCTTTTATCGACAGCAGATGGAACAATAGAGATAAAGCCATTTTTTTCCATTCGCTTGATCAAATTACTGGTCACAGACTTTGAGATATCTAATTCTCGCTCTATGTCTTTAATAAAAATTTCTTTATCTTGATGACGGAATAAATACATTGTGGTAAAACCTTGAGGACCACTCAAGTGCTCCACATCATATTCCTTTGATAAAGCTTGTAAATGATTTTCTACCTGATTAATCAAGTTACGCATCTCATTTAACGGTTCTTTCATAAACAACTCCTTCCATATAGTTATCACGATAACTATTTTAGTTCCCATGATAACTATTGTCAAATAAAAAGGTCTTATCGTAACTTTTTAGCATCAAAAAAACCTAGATGTATTCTAGGTCGCATCCTTTAAATCAAAATCCCATCAAGGTGATCTAATTCATGTTGACAAATCTGTGCCTGAAGTCCTGACAGGGTGAGCTTCTGCTTATTCCAGTTGACATCTAAAAAGGTCATCTCAATCTTTTGGTAGCGTACTGTAGGACGACTTCCACTCAAAGATAGACAAGACTCTTCTGTCTCAAACGGCAATGATTTAGCAGTCATAACAGGATTAAACATCACCAGATTTCCCAAACCCATATTGATAATAATGGCCCGTTTTTTGATGCCAATCATATTCGCGGCCATCCCAACACAAGCTCCTTGATTAGCTTGCAAGGTGTCTTCCAAATCTTGAGCTAAATATAAATCTTCTTTAGTACAATCTACTGACGTCTGCGCAAGAAAGAAGGTATCTTTACAAATCGGTTTTATCATAACTATCTCCTGTCATCTAATCATCTATCTTTATTATATCAAAAAGCAGCCACGAAAGTGACTGCTTAAATCTTGTTTTATTGGAAGATTTGAATTAAGAAATCATTTCTTAAACCACACCTTGTGCTGACATTGCTTCAGCAACTTTAAGGAATCCTGCAACGTTTGCACCAAAAACAAGGTTACCTTCTTGACCAAATTCTTTAGCTGCTGCTGCTGAGTTTTCATAGATACCTTTCATGATATCGTAAAGCTTAGCATCAACTTCTTCAAATGACCATGGTGTGCGTTGGCTGTTTTGTGCCATTTCAAGAGCTGAAACAGCTACACCACCAGCGTTTGCTGCTTTGGCAGGACCAAATGATACACCAGCATTCAAGAAGACATCAATCGCTTCAAGTGTTGATGGCATGTTAGCCCCTTCTGATACGGCAATAACACCGTTAGCCACCAATGTTTTCGCTTGCTCTTCATTGATTTCATTTTGTGTCGCACATGGGAATGCAAGGTCTGCTTTGTTATCCCAGATTGAACCTTCTCCAACAGGAATGAATTTTGCATTTGGACGAGCATTTGCATATTCAACGATACGTGCACGTTTCACTTCTTTAATGTCTTTAAGAAGCTCTACATCGATACCATCTTCATCATAAACATAACCTGAAGAATCAGATACTGCAACAACTTTAGCACCAAGCGCGTGAAGTTTTTCAGTCGCATAAATCGCAACGTTACCTGAACCAGATACAAGCGCAATTTTACCTTCAAAGTTTTCACCACGCGCCTTAAGCATTTGCTCAGCAAAGTACACCGCACCATAACCTGTTGCTTCAGTACGCGCCAATGAACCACCGTAAGTCAATCCTTTACCTGTAAGAACACCTGTGTACTCATTACGAAGACGTTTGTATTGACCATAAAGGTAACCAATTTCACGGCCACCAACACCGATATCACCAGCTGGAACGTCAGTATCAGCACCAATGTGCTTGCTTAGCTCTGTCATAAAGCTTTGGCAGAAACGCATAATTTCGTTGTCTGACTTCCCTTTTGGATCAAAGTTTGATCCACCTTTACCACCACCGATTGGTTGACCAGTTAGAGAGTTTTTAAAGATTTGCTCAAATCCAAGGAATTTGATGATTGATTGGTTTACAGATGGATGGAAACGAAGACCACCTTTGTATGGACCAATTGCTGATGAGAATTGTACACGGAATCCACGGTTTACTTGTACATTCCCCTTGTCATCAACCCATGGTACACGGAATGAGATGATACGTTCTGGTTCAACCATACGCTCTAAAATATTTTCTTCAATGTATTTTGGATATTTATCGAAGACTGGAATAAGTGAGTTAAAGACTTCTTCAACTGCTTGAAGAAACTCTGCCTCGTGACCGTTTTGAGCCTTTACTTTCTCAAACACACTATCTACATACTGTTTACCTGTAGTCATATATAAGTCCTCCATATATTCATAATAAATAGTTACTCTTAATATTATAAATATTCTGAAAATTTTGTCAAGCATTTTTATTTAAAAAATAATATTTTTTTGAAAATACTTCGATAATTTTCTGAAAATAAGCATAATTAAACTATTTCTACACAAAAAATCTCAGACTTCTCTGAGATACTAAAGGTATAAATATCCAGCAACCGTCATCCATACTGGAATAGTCAGCATAGAAAACATGGTTGTCAAAAGAACCAAGCGTGAAGAATACTCATAATCTCCACCATAGACCTGACTCAATAGCGCAGCATTTAAAGCTGTAGGGGAAATAGAGGCAATTGTGAGAGCTAATTTGACACTTCTTTCATCTATCGGTAATAACCAAATTAATATAACCGAAAAACCAGCTGTTAGAACTAATCGTAAAAAAGCAGTATAATAGGCAGGTTTATAGAAAAAGACTTCTTTCAGATCAACTTTATAAAAGTAAGTCCCTAACACCAAGGTAGCTAAAGGGGTATTAAGCTCTGAGAAGGTGTTGACGGTATCAATTAAAACTGTAGGCAGATGCAATGGCAAACAAAACAAGGTTACCCCAATAACTGTACCTATGGCGGCAGGATTCAAGATAGCACTTCTAAAGGAAATGCTACTTCTCTTTTTAGTAATTAAAAAAAGGCCATAGGTCCATTGTGTCATCTGGTTTACTAATATAAATCCTGAAATAAAAAATACGGCATCCATTCCTCCAGCGGCTGTGGCTAAAGGAACCCCCATAAAACCTGCATTAGAAAACATCGCAGCGTACTTATCCATTGGGCGTGATACTGGCACTATGAAGTGTAATAACAAGGCTCGTGTCAACAAAATCAAGCCTGCAGATAAAATAGTCACTATCAAAAGTTTTAATCGCGACAGAGAAAAATCTGAACTAATGAAGGCAGAAACAAACAGAGTCGGGACCACATAAACTGTTAATAATTTTGATAACTGTTTTGTTAAATATCTCGTAAAGATATCCTTTTGCATCAGATGGACCCCCACCCCCATCAGCAAACACAAAACAATTAACTTTTGCAGAACAACATAGGCGATTCCCATTTTAACCTCCCAACGCACAGTAATGCTTGTCATTATAACAAAATTCTCAGATTTTGTAAATTTCATTGACAAAGCATGGAAACTGGCTTAAAATAACTGTATTACTCAAAAGGAGCTTTAAATGAAATATTTTTCACTATCTGCTGGTATCATCACACTGATCATTGGGTTGTACCTATTCTTCAATCCACTAGCCTCTCTAGCAACTATTGGATGGGTTTTGGCACTGGCTGTGTTCATTAGTGGGATTTCTGGGCTAAACCGATATTTCTCCACTGATAAGCAACATCGTAATATGTGGTCACTACTCCAACATACCATCTCTCTAATATTTGGTTTCTTATTATTAACCAGTTCTACTTTTTCACTTAGTAACGCAGTGACATTATTATTAAGTTACTGGCTGTTCATCGTTGGAGCATTACGCTTAATCGCTGGAATCAAACTGAATCAATTTGAATCAGGTCTCGGTAGAAATGACATTATTTCAGCAATTATTACTTTGATTTTAGCACTAATCTTATTTGCCCACCCGATTTTATCTGCTGCTATTATCGGCCGTCTCATTTCTATCATATTTATTAGTATAGGTGTCTCATCACTTTACTTATACTTTAAATTATAAATATCTTAAAACAAAAAAACGCTTCAAAAGGCGTTTTTTTGTTTTAAGATAACTTTTAATGGAGCCGGTGGGAGTCGAACCCACGTCCAAACACCTGCCAACTTATTCGTCTACAACTATAGGTTATGTCTTAATTTAACTTGACAGCAATACATAACTCAAACCTCAGCCAAGCGATTCAGTAAATCTCTTTTAGAACAACCTGACAATGTTCTAACGTAGCTTGCTATTTTTAAGACCAGTCAAACAAACACAAGCAATCTGCGACTAGTCACACATAACAGGTTATTAAGCTGCTAATGCGTAAGAATTTGTATTTTTTGCAGTTATATTTAACTGACGTTTTACATCCGCACGATGAGTTGCAGAACAAGCCTCATAATGCCTGTCGAATCCGTAACGACCCCAAAATCATTACTTGATAATAAGTATAACAGATTTATTTGAATTAAGCAAAATTTTTATAGATATGATATGATAGTGTTATGGAAATGAAACAAAGTAAACGTTATAAAATGATTCAGCGGATCGTTCAAATTCTAGGTATCATTGCTATTATTGCTTCTTTTATTTTGGTCATTTGGCTCTATCAATTAGGCATCTTAAATGACAGTAACCAAATGAAGGATTTGGTCAAGCGCCATGACATTCTTGGCCCCCTTATCTTTATTGGAATTCAAATTCTACAAGTTGTTTTTCCAGTTATTCCAGGTGGTGTGACAACTATTGTTGGATTTCTAGTTTTTGGACCATGGCTTGGATTTATATTAAATTATGCAGGGATAGTAATCGGCTCCATCATACTTTTTGCTTTAGTGCAACGTTATGGGCGGAAATTTATTCTATTATTTGTTAAAGAAGATGAGTTTTTCAAATATGAAAAAAGATTGGAAAGTGAAGGATATGAAAGATTTTTCATTCTTTGTATGCTATCTCCAATCTCACCTGCTGACATCCTTGTCATGATTACAGGCCTAACAAATATGTCAATCAAACGCTTTACAACCATTATGATTCTGACCAAACCACTCTCCATTTTGAGCTATTCTTACTTATGGATTTATGGTGGAAAATGGATTCAACAATTTTTAAAATAATACAAAAGAGGCATAACAGCCTCTTTAATATTGTTATCAAAAATAGGTTACTGCAAATTCAAATGTTCTTTCATTAAATAAACCATGATAAAATAAAAGATTGTAGAGATCACCAACTGATAGATACTACCAAATATAAGGTATGAAATATCAAATTGGTTCCATGATATAAAAAGATCTGAAATAAAGTTCCACACTATCCCCATCAAGATATTGATCAAAAAATAACTGACAAAGGAGGCAAGTATCCTCCTATCATGAAATGTCTGACCAACAACAATGGACAAATAAATCACAAGGATGGAGGCCAAAATCGACAAGAAAAGATATACTATACCCATATAAAGCTCCCAATGACGAAATATTGTAGATATTTCTGGAAAGGTAGCTAAAATTTGAGCACTATTCTTTACTAGACTTGGTAAAGCTACGAGAAAAAAACTCAAGCCTAGCACAAACCCATTCATAAGCACCCAAATAAATGAACTCAATAGTTTGGATAAAAGAATCTGATGCTCTGTCACAGGAAGGGTCATCGTTAAATAACCTTCACGTCCAAAAATATTTTTATAAAAGCGACTGATAACTAAAAATATTGTCCCAATGGAAAGACCGACCAATAAATAAAACTAACAAAGCTGAAAGTGTACTTTGGCCGATTTCATAATTATTTTGGCTGTCTACTGTTGTTACCATCATCCCTAAAACAATAGAAACCAATAGTGTCAATAAATAAAGAATAAAGTACCATTTACCTATAGATTTTAATTCATACTTGACTAACTTTCCAAACATCATTCTCCTCCTTGCGCTCTAAACTGTTCACGAAATAAGCTATCTATTGATTGCTTATATTTTGTGCGTAAATCATCAGCATCACCTTGAAGAAGGACTTCACCATCTTTTATGAAAATAACATCATCTAAAACAGACTCCACTTCTGAAATCAGATGAGTAGAAATCAAAACAGATGCATCCTCTGAATAATTCGTAATAATTGTCTTTAAAATATAATCTCGTGCTGCAGGATCTACCCCACCAATAGGTTCATCTAAGACATATAGTTTAGCTTTACGGCTCATTACTAAAACCAGCTGCACTTTTTCCTTGTTACCCTTCGATAAATGTTTCAACCTGTCGCTATCATTCAGACCAAGATCACGCAACAATCGCTCTGCTTTATCCCGATCAAAATCCTGATAAAAATCTTGAAATAAAGACAAGACATCTACGATACGCATCGTATCATTTAGATAGCTCACATCTGGTAAATAAGAGACAATCGCTTTAGTCTCTTTAGAAGGTGATTTCTCATCAATTAAAATCACACCTTTATCAAGTTGAAGTAGTCCATTGATAGCTTTAATGATAGTTGTTTTTCCACTTCCGTTTGGACCTAATAAACCTACAATCTTTCCTGCTTCGATTGTAAAATTAACATTTTTTAAGACTAACTTACTACCGTAACTTTTTTCCAAGCCATTTAATTGTAGTATATCCTTTCCTCTAGTCATTCTCTTTCTCCTTTTAGGTAACTTTCCAATTCGGTAATTATTTCATGTTTCGAAAATCCAATTTTACCCATTTTAGATACAAATGCATCAAGCTCTGCTTCTGCAACACGATGACGTTCTCTAGCAATTAGATCTTGATTTTCAGTAACATATCGTCCAGCCGTTCTATTAGAAAAAACCATTCCATCCTGCTCCAAATGAGCAAAAGCTCTTTGCATAGTATTAGGATTGACACCGGCAAGTTCAGCTAGTTCTCGAACTGTAGGGAGTTGATAACCTGCTACTAACTCCTGACTAATGATTTGTAATTTTATCCTATCTGCAATTTGGAGATAAATAGGAGATTTTTCATCAAATTTCCAGACCATAACCGTCTCCTTTCTTTTGCTTATTTGTACTATTTTTATAATACATTAACAATCTTATGATGTCAAATAAACTATCCGATGTATAGGAGGAATTATTTTCACAGGATTATTATCTCCCTCAATTTCTTAGAATATGTTAAAATAGTAACGAAGGAGAATAATATGTTTAGAAAAAAAATTACGATAACTGTCAGTTTATTGTCACTACTTCTATTTTTAAATGCTTGTAGCATGATGACATCAAATAAAACATCATCAAATGACACTACAACCACTGCTTCTCAAATTAAACCTAAAAATGAGGAACTCAGATTGAATTTTAATAAAGTTCAATTAGGTGTTATTGATAACGATGCGAAAGGTGGAACTAGCTTAAAAGAGTTAGAAACGCTATTTGGTCAACCAGATGAACATACCACACAACAAGGGGGAGATGTGACTCTAGATGTCTATACTTGGCGTAAAGACGAAACAATCATCGTCACTCAACTCTATGCCGATAGCACGATTGCTAAATCAATTTCTAACTTTCGCTTCATCCGTGAAAACAAGGTGGGATTAACCGAGTATAATGACATTCAAAACGGAATGAGTTTCCAAGAAGCTATTGAAAAACTGGGGGAACCAGATGTTATGTCACAAGCTGTCTCTTCTGATGGTGAAGAAATCTCTGCTATTTGGTCAAGTGGCATCAAATCAAATAACACTAATGCTAATATTCAGCTGGATTTTAAAAATAATAGTTTAACCAACAAAAGTCAACTAGGTTTAGTAAAATAAGACGCTCCAATAACCAATTTAAAGACCCTTGTTATTCAAGGGTTTTTACTCTACTCTATATCCCACCTTTTCGAAGAAAAACAAGTCCAAAATTTTGATAAAATCAGAAACCTTTTCGAAAAATTTGGGGCAGACATACTAAAAACCCTTGTAAACCAAGGGTTTTTAGTATATATTTTAGTCCACCTTGAGGGAATCGAACCCCCATCCTAAGAACCGGAATCTTATGTGATATCCATTACACTAAAGGTGGATAATAAAAGCTTGCGAAAGCAAGCTTTTTGATATTATAACTCAATATCACCAAACAAATCAGCCATTGAGAATCCAGTTTGAGTTTCTGGAAGTTCATAATCACGTTTTTCTTGACGTTTTGGACGACGTGGACGAGACTGACGTTTTTCTTCTTTATTTTCTTCTTGTGCTGGACGTTCTTCAAGTGCTTTGATAGAAAGTGATACACGTTCATCAGCTGCGTTAACTTCAAGAACTTTAACGTTAACATCTTGACCAACTGAAAGAACATCTTTTGGATTATCAACACGTTTGTGTGAAATTTGTGAAATGTGAACAAGGCCATCAATTCCAGGTAAAACTTCAACAAATGCACCAAAATCAGTTAAACGTTTCACTTTACCTTCAATAACATCACCTGCTGCAAGTTTTTGTTCAACACCATCCCATGGTCCAGGTGTAGTTGCTTTAAGTGAAAGTGATACACGTCCTTCTTCTTCATCGATAGCAAGAACTTTAACTTCAACTTCTTCACCAACAGTAACAACTGACTTTGGTGAAGCGTTACGCTCATGTGATAACTCAGTAACGTGAACAAGTCCATCAACACCACCAAGATCAATGAATGCACCAAAGCTAGTCAAACGAGCAACAGTACCAGTGACAACTTCACCTACTGCAAGTTTAGAGAAGACTTCTTGACGAGCTTCTGCAGCTGCAGCTTCAACAACTTCACGACGTGAAAGGATGAAACGGTTTTCTGCTGCATCAACCTCTTTGATTTTAGCATCAAACTCTTGACCAACAAATTTTTCAGTGTTACGTACAAAACGTGTATCGATCATTGAAGCTGGAATGAATCCACGAAGTCCTTCAAATTCAACTGCAAGACCACCTTTAACGGCACGAGTCCCTTTAACAGTAACAACTTCACCTTCACGACCAACAAGTTTATCCCATGCTTTACGAGCTTCCAAGCGTTTTTTAGATACAAGGAAAGTTACTGTATCAGTATCTTTACCTACTACTTGACGAAGAACAAGCACTTCAAGTGTTTCGCCAGCTTTAACAAAATCGTTGATATCAGCGTTACGGTCATTTGTCAACTCACGAAGAGTAAGAACACCCTCAACACCAGTACCTTCGATGATAACGTTAGCTTGGTCGTTATCAACAGTCAAAACTTCCGCAGTGACAACGTCACCTGGGTTTACTTCGCTAACACTATTTAGCAAATCTTCAAATTCATTCATTCTAAAAAATCCTCCAATAAAAACTAACCAAATGGTTAGTTTTTACAACAATATATTTTCTCAAGGTAACCCGCAAGGACAAGATTATCATTGACGGTGTTAGTAAAAACTAATACCTCTTTGACTGGGGTAGCTGGATTCGAACCAACGCATGAGGGAGTCAAAGTCCCTTGCCTTACCGCTTGGCTATACCCCAATATAATGGAAAGAGAGGGATTCGAACCCCCGAACCCGAAGGAGCGGATTTACAGTCCGCCGCGTTTAGCCTCTTCGCTATCTTTCCGTAACAACAAAAACTATTATATCAGCTAATAGTTTCTTTGTCAACACTTTTAATGATTTAAATTGAAGTTTTCAATAATTTTCTCAACGGCTTGATCGAATTTTTTATACAAAACTTCAACAGCACCATTTTTTAAAATAGCAAATTGACCATCAACTTCTGCAATTTGACCGATTTCTCTTTTACCAGCTGTCAAAACATAGCCTTCCAATGTTTGTCCGTTCACTTTTACTTGGCCATCTGCAATTTGAATTTCAATTTTTTTATCTTTTTTACGCATAATTCACCTCTCTTTTAAGATTTTACAAAAAAAAACTTGCAAGAGCAAGCTTTTTTATGATGATTTCCTTAATCTACTTTCACTATCCAACCTTCAGGTGCTTCGATATCTCCAAATTGAATCCCTGTTAATTCATCATATAAGCGACGAGTAACTGGTCCAACCTCAGTTTCACTATAAAACACATGAAGTTGATCTCGATATTGGATACCACCAATTGGCGAGATCACCGCAGCAGTTCCACAAGCTCCTGCTTCAATAAAGCGATCCAATTCGTCAATTTTAACATCACCTTCTACTGCTGTTAACCCTAAACGCTCCTCTGCTAACTGCAATAAGGAATATTTCGTGATAGAAGGTAAGATAGATGGGCTGAGTGGAGTGACAAATTGATTATCTTTAGTAATACCAAAGAAATTAGCAGAGCCTACTTCTTCAATTTTTGTATGTGTTGCAGGATCTAAATAAATAACATCTGAGAAACCTGAGGTCTTTGCTTTTTTACCTGGTAATAAACTTGCGGCATAGTTTCCACCAACTTTTGCTGCACCTGTACCATGTGGAGCAGCGCGATCAAACTCTTCTGAGACAATAAAGTTAGTAGGAGCAAGGCCTCCTTTGAAGTAGTTTCCTACTGGCATCGCAAAAATCGTAAAAATATATTCCTCAGCAGGTTTAACCCCTATAATATCTCCAACCCCAATAAGAAGAGGACGAAGGTATAGGGTACCACCTGTTCCATATGGAGGAACGTAGTCAGCATTCGCTTTTACGACAGCTTTGGCAGCTTCAACAAATTTATCTGTTGGAACTTGTGGCATTAACAAGCGGTCAGCCGTTTTTTGTAAACGCTCTGCATTTTTATCAGGACGGAAAAGTTGAATGCTTCCATCTTTTGTACGATAAGCTTTCAATCCCTCAAAAGCTTGCTGACCATAGTGTAGCGCAGGTGAACTTTCTGATAAATGGAGGGTGGCATCTTCTGTCAGTTTCCCATCATCCCATTGACCATCTTTATAATAAGAAATATAGCGAAATGGTAATTTTTTGTACTCAAAACCTAGGTTTTCCCAATCTAATTCAACTGTCATATTTTTTCTCCTTGCTCTCAATTCTTCTTGTTCTATTTTACACCTTTTTCAATATTTTTCAAGAACTATTCATAAAATTCTGAAAATTTTGCACAAAATAAAAATCAGATCAGTTACCCTGTCTGATTTTTATTTGCCAATGCCGAAATGCTATCAGATAAGTTTTGCTGTATAAACTTCTTGATCACTAATATCATCAGATACAAAAGAGCCGTTACTCGTTCTTTCGGATAAGCTTAAATCTGCTAAATTAACATCAATCACTCGACCAGTTTTTGAGGTGATTTGTAAACACTCATTCGTGTCTTGCTGGTCCAAGGTAAAAAGATTTAAGTCATCACGATGATTTTTAACAGCCCCAGCTGAAAAGACACGATGTGGTTTCGTCTTCAACTCGCGTAACACAAGAAGCCCACGTTTGGCACGGCTCCCCAGTGGAATCTGTTCAACTGCCATTTTCTTCAAACTTCCCCGCTGGGTTAAAACATACATTGTTTCGGTATTTGCAATAAAGGCGCTGGCGACAGAATCACCGTCTTTGAGATTCACTGCCTTAACTCCTGCAGCCTTTGGTCCTACAACTGGTACTTCTTCAATCGGAAAATGTAGAGCATAGCCATTTTCAGTAACCAAGATGACATTTTCTAACATAATTGGAGCCACCATTAATACAAAATCAGATGTATCTTTTAATTTGGCAAATTTCACAGATTTTGATTTGTAGGTTCTCCAAGGGCTCAATTCCTTACGCTCAAAACGTTTAATTTGCCCCTGTTTTGTAACAGCAAAATAGGTTGTCTCATCAAATTGATCCAACACTTCTGCATACAACACTTCCTCATCAGTAGCAAAATTGGTGATACTTTGTGAGAGGTGCTCTCCGATATCTTTCCATTTAATATCCGCTAGCTCATGAACAGGGCGATAAATGAGATTTCCTAAATTTGTAAAAATAAGCAGGTGTTGAGTCGTCTTGGCACTCGTTACAAAAATTAGATCATCATCATCACGTTTGCCAACCTCCTCCATATTTGAAGCAGAGTAAGAGCGTGGGCTAGTTCGTTTGATATAACCAGCTTTTGTCACACTAACATAGGTTTCTTCTTCTGATATAAGGCTAGCTGTATCAATCTGAATCTGTTGAGCTTCTTTTTGTAGCTCTGTCCGACGAGGGTTTCCAAATTTCTTTTTCACCTCTCGTAATTCTTTTTTCATGACATTAAACAGCGTCTTTTCGTCTGCGATAATAGCTGAGAGTGTCATGATTTGTTGGCGAAGTTTTTCTTCTTCTTCCTCTAAAGTAACAATATCTGTATTGGTCAAACGATAAAGTTGAAGAGTGACAATGGCTTCTGCTTGCTCCTCTGTAAAAGCATAGCTAACTTTTAAGTTTTCTTTTGCATCAGCCTTATTTTCAGAAGCCCTAATCAATGCAATAACGTCATCCAAAATAGATAAGACACGAATAAGCCCTTCTACGATGTGGAGGCGTTTCTCTGCTTTTTCCTTGTCAAACTTAGAACGCGCAATGATAATCTCACGGCGGTGAGCGATATAGCTAGATAAAATCTTCTGCAAGCCAACCTGACGCGGTGTGAAATTGTCAATCGCCACCATGTTAAAGTTGTAATTGATTTGCAGATCAGTGTATTTATAGAGGTAGTTGAGAATGATTTGCTCATCACTTTCTTTTTTCAGTTCAATGGCAATGCGCAACCCTGTACGGTCTGACTCATCACGCACTTCTGCAATTCCTGGGACCTTGTTATTCAGACGAATATCATCGATTTTCTTAACAAGATTAGCTTTGTTAACCTCGTAAGGAATCTCGGTAATGACGATCTGTTTTTTCCCTGCTTTTAAAGGTTCAATGTCACAACGACTACGAACAACAACACGACCCTTGCCTGTTTCATAGGCTTTTTTGATTTCGTCAGTCCCTTGGACAATAGCTCCTGTCGGAAAATCTGGTCCAGGTAAAAATTCCATCAATTTTTCTAATTTAGCTGATGGGTGGTCAATCATATAAATAACAGCATCGATGACCTCTGCCAGATTATGTGGCGGGATGTCCGTCGCATACCCTGCTGAAATCCCTGTCGCTCCATTGACCAAGAGATTAGGGAAGGCAGCTGGAAGCACAGTGGGTTCTTTTTCCGTATCATCAAAGTTCCATGCAAATGGCACCGTCTTTTTCTCGATGTCAGCCAACAGATAGCTCGCCATTTCCGAGAGACGAGCCTCGGTGTAACGCATAGCCGCAGGCGGATCGCCGTCCATGGAACCGTTGTTTCCATGCATCTCCACCAAAATCTCGCGGTTTTTCCAGTCCTGACTCATGCGGACCATGGCATCATAAATAGAGGAATCACCGTGCGGGTGAAAATTCCCCATAATATTCCCGACTGACTTGGCAGACTTGCGATAGCCCTTGTCAAAAGTATTACCGTCTTTATTCATAGAATAAAGAATCCGACGTTGCACGGGCTTTAAACCGTCACGAATGTCCGGCAGAGCCCGCTCCTGAATAATATATTTGGAGTAGCGACCAAAACGCTCTCCCATGATGTCCTCAAGGGACATGTTTTGAATGTTAGACATAAATTAAGATACAAAGGGACGATTCGGCGTGCCAAAAAATTCCGTAGGAAAATAGGAAATCGACCGACGATGAGAGACATTTAGGGAGATTTATCTTTTTCACTAGGAATTTAGTCCCGTGTTCAGTTAGACAGACTAACTGAGCATTCCTTTCTTTTATTCTTCCGATAACCACAGTTCCTGTATTTGCTATTTTGAAAGCTCCTTTTAAATTGTAAAAATGGAATAGTTACTCTATAAATATTTTAATAATTAGGGACCAACGGATCTCTAGCAGGAACTACCTTATTTGATAAATATTGACCTAATCCGTTGAAATTCATATCATTTTGGAGAGATTTCTGAAAATCTTCAAAATTTTGGTACTTATCCATTTTTACAATAAAATCATTTTTTTCGCTTTTGCTTATTTCATCAATATTCCATTTAATGCCCATCAAAGTGTAAAGTTTCTCTTTATCAGTTTTTGATTTACTATCATTTGACAATAGCCTATCAAATTCACTGGTGAGATATTTAAAAGCTGTATCGTAAATGATTTCATCACCACTAATTTTTATCTCATTTTCATCGAAATGAGCCATATTTCTAGTATAATTTTCCAAATCCGCAAACCTGTTATCAGTTAGTTTCTCTTTATTCCAAGGAGTAGTAATAAACTTCTCTATAAGTAGCTTGTTAGGATTATCTTTATAAGAATATTCGATATGAGTAGCAATTGCTAAAAATGGATAAACTCTTAACTCAAATGCTAAATCATCTTGTCTAGGTTTTCCATAGATCTTGCTTCTAAGATCCCTATTACCCAATTTTCCGTAAAAATTTTTATTGAGGATTGAAGTACTAATTTCATCAATTGTCTTACCGGTCCCATACTGACTGATTACATTTTCATATGAAACTGGCAATAAAATTAAGTTCGACATCCTGTGACCATCTTTAAAAATATAATAAAATTTCGCCGGTATATACATGTAATAAGAAGGTTTTGGTGGGGAGGTCAGTGGCTTTTGCGACTCATTATACAAAGTATAACTAGGTTCTTTTTGCCATAAATTTTGTACAATATTAAAATTTGTAGTATCCATATATTTAGTTCTTGTGTAATTTTTATAAAAACTAATTGCAGATACTATTAATGCAAATAAAGAGATAAAAATTGGTAAAATTTTAGTCCAATCAATTTTCATATATCCTCCTAAAACATCGTATTCTTCTCCAAGGTAAACTTCACATTATCCTCAATCCACTTACGGCGGGCTCGACCTTGTCTGTCAAACGCATGTAAGTGAATGACCTATGATGTTATTTATTATCAAGCTTAAAGGCTTTTAAGCTTGTTTCTTTGTCATACTGAACTACTGCTATCTTACCGTGTAATTTTTTTCTTTCTTCGTCGTTAATAGTTGGATCGGAAGCGACTTCGATAAATCTATTGATTGTTTCTTCATCCGTTTCCTCATTGTTATTATAATTATATATAATCAATTCTGCATTTGTCTGTAACAAAGAACAAAGAATATTATTCCACCACCAAAAGTCCGTTCTACCAAGTGACAATCCATAGATAATAAATAAGCGGGTATCATTAAAATAATGTTTATACTTTTTATCATTCTGTGCCCAGTAAGGTTTTAAAAACTTTTTAGCTATTTCTTGATCATAGTCTGAAGAAGTAATTTGTTTGGGATTATCAAAGCCAAACAACATTGATTTAGGGACATTTTGATAACCGTGAGGGTGAGTGATGTTGGTCATTAAATAAGCCGAAAAAGATGTCGAACTATTCCAGGTGTGGTTACTACTTTTGTAATTATTAGGATTTACTCTAAAAAATATTTGTCTATCTGCATTTTTCCAAGGATGTGGATCGTACTGCTCCTTGTCAAGAATCAAAACATTATCAAGCATTGATGTATAATTAAAATTAAGAATCTCCCAATTGAAAAGGTTATAGTGTCCAAGAACAGAGGGGAATTCTAACTTATTGAAATTTATTTCATCTAAATCTCCTAGAAATTGAGTATAAGAATTTATAGCAAGTCCCTTACTTGTACTACAATCTCCTAGCTCAGCCAACATAATAGGCGTTATGATTTCATTTAAAAAATTGGAAAATTCAATTTGAAATTGGTTGAAATCATTAATCAGTCGCTCCCCTTTAGTCAATGGACCTTTATTAAAGATTTCAATCAGACTGTTTTCGAAATCACTCCAATTTGCCTTGCAACCACCGCTTTTATCATTTTCTTGTTTATCTTCTGTCATTTTCTTAAAAATGATATTATCTTCGTTGAAATTTTTATAACAAAGATAATTATAGAAATTCACATATGAAGTTCTATAGGGCGATCCAAGATATTCCATCAACTGAATATCTATGCCATTGCCAAAAAGAGCCATGATATTTATTTGACCATCTTCTTCTAACTTTTCAAACTCGTTACTGGTGTACTTTATATATCCCATATCACTCTCTCCTTTCTAAAACACTGTATTTTCCTCCAAAGTAAACTTAACATTATCCTCAATCCACTTACGGCGTGGCTCAACCTTATCACCCATGAGTACAGACACACGACGTTCAGCACGCGCCAAATCTTCAATGGTTACTCGGATAAGGGTACGTGTTTCAGGATTCATAGTTGTTTCCCAAAGCTGATCGGCGTTCATTTCACCAAGACCTTTATAACGTTGGAGAATAGCCCCTTGTCCAAATGATTTTCGTAAATCTTCCAATTCACCATCTGACCAGGCATAAGCCACTTTTTCTGACTTTCCTTTTCCTTTAGACATCTTGTAGAGAGGCGGAAGGGCGATGTAAACTCGACCAGCTTCTACCAATGGTCGCATGTAGCGATAGAAGAAGGTCAGCAAGAGGGTCTGAATGTGGGCACCATCCGTATCAGCATCGGTCATGATAATAATCTTATCATAGTTGACGTCTTCAATCGTAAAATCAGTCCCCACTCCTGCACCGATGGTATAAATCATAGTATTGATTTCTTCATTTTTAAGGATATCTGCCATCTTTGATTTTTCAGTATTGATGACTTTACCTCGTAAGGGGAGGATAGCTTGGAATTTACGGTCACGACCTTGTTTGGCAGAACCACCCGCGGAATCTCCCTCAACAAGATACAGTTCATTTTTCTTAGGATTTTTAGATTGTGCTGGGGTCAATTTCCCAGATAAAAGCCCTTTATCTTTTTTATTTTTCTTGCCTGATCGCGACTCATCGCGTGCTTTTCGTGCAGCTTCTCTAGCATCACGCGCTTTAATGGCTTTACGAATAAGGTTAGAAGCTAACTCGCCATTTTCCAAAAGAAAGTAAGTCAGCTGTTCTGATACCAAACTATCTACAATTTGACGTGCAATGGGAGTTCCTAGTTTATCCTTGGTTTGACCTTCAAATTGCAAAAAAGCCTCTGGAACCAAAATAGAAAGAACAGCTGATAGTCCCTCACGATAATCTGATCCCTCTAAATTCTTGTCCTTTTCCTTGAGCAGACCTGTTTTTCGAGCATAATCATTCATAGCCTTTGTAATAGCTGTTTTTAAACCCGTTTCGTGTGTTCCCCCACCTTTTGTTCGGACATTATTGACAAAGGAAAGGATATTGTCAGAAAAGCCATCGTTGTATTGAAGGGCTACCTCAATTTGAAACTCTTGGTCAGTCCCCTCAAAGTAGATAACAGGGGTCAAGGTATCCTTATCTTCATTAAGGTAGGCTACAAAATCTTGGACACCATTTTCATAATGGAAGGAAACATGCTCGTCATTTCGATCATCTGTTAAGGTTAGCGTCACATTTTTCAGAAGAAAAGCCGATTCATTTAGACGTTCTGAAATGGTATTAAATTTAAAATCTGTCGTTGAAAAAATGCGAGCATCAGGCATAAAGCTCACCTTAGTACCACTTTTGGACTTAGGAGCAGTTCCAATTTTTTCTAGTCCTGTGACAGCCTTACCCCCATCTTCAAATCGTTGACGATATACCGCTCCATCACGTGTAATTTCAACTTCTAGCCAAGTGGATAAGGCATTCACAACAGAAGAGCCAACTCCATGTAGGCCTCCAGATGTCTTATAACCACCTTGACCAAATTTTCCCCCAGCATGAAGAACAGTAAAAATCACTTCTACAGTCGGCTTTCCTGTAGCATGCATCCCAACAGGCATACCACGACCTTGGTCTGAGACAGATAAACTCCCATCCTTGTTAATTGTCACATCAATCTGAGATCCAAATCCTGACAAAGCTTCATCTACCGCATTATCAACAATTTCCCATACTAAATGATGCAATCCTGCTCCATCAGTTGAACCAATGTACATTCCTGGACGTTTTCTGACGGCATCCAAACCTTCTAAAACCTGAATAGCATCATCATTATAGTTATTTATCGTAATTTCTGTTTTAGTCAAATTCTGACCTCCGAATAAAATTCATCCTATTTATCTTACAAGTTTTTCTTTAAATTTGCAAAAGAAATTTTGAAAATGAGTATTTTTCTTGTTCTAGGAAATATGATATAATGGCACTATGAAAATTGTTTTGTTTATTATCATTGCCTATTTGCTAGGCTCTATTCCAACTGGCTTATGGATTGGACACTATATTTATGGCAAAAATTTAAGAGAACATGGGAGTGGAAACACTGGCACAACCAATACCTTTCGTATTTTAGGACCAAAAGCTGGAACCATTACTCTTTTAGTCGATATCTTAAAAGGGACATTGGCAACAACGTTACCGATGATGTTTCATGTTGATGCGGTTTCACCTATTTTAATTGGTTTTTTTGCTGTCATTGGGCATATTTTTCCTTTATTTGCTCACTTTAAAGGTGGGAAAGCTGTTGCGACAAGTGCTGGTGTCTTACTAGGCTTTGCACCATTGTTTCTGCTCTATCTTTTGGTGATTTTTGTGCTCACACTCTATCTTTTTAGTATGATCTCCCTGTCCAGTCTAGTTGTGGCTATTTTGGCTTTGATTGGTGTTTGGTTATTTCCTTTGATTGGCTTTATTCTCCCTCAGTATGATATGATTTTTACCATTATTGTGACACTCTTAGCCAGTCTTATTCTTATTCGTCATAAAGATAACGTTGGGCGTATTAAGCGTCATGAGGAAAACTTAGTTCCTTTCGGGCTAAACCTTTTGAAACAACAGAAAAAATCAGCTTAAAAGCTGATTTTTATATTCTCTCACGTAACTTTTCAACAAATAAGTAGGCAGCGGGGCAGGTTAAGGTATTTTTTATCGTTAGGTGATTGATTTGATAAATCTTCTTACGATCGGTATGAGGAAATTCTCGGCAGGCTTTTGGTCTAACATCATAGATACTACACAAGTTATCATCTCCTAAAAATGGACAAGGCATAGATTGAAAAACTTTATCGCCATCTTCATCCACCTGTAAATACATCTCTTCAAAAACAGGAAGCTTCATTCTAAAATGTTTAGCAATTCTGGTGATATCTGCTTCAGTAAAGAGAGGACCCAGAGTCTTACAACAGTTAGCACAGGCCGTACAATCAATTTCTTGGAATACTTCTTGATGAACTGCTTGTACCAGTTTATCTAAATTTTTGGGCGATTTTTTCTTTAGACTAGCCAAAAATTTTCGATGTTCCCCCTGTTTTTGTTGAGCAAGTTGTTGATATTTTTCTAAGTCAATAGTTGTTTGTGCCATCTCAATTTCTTTCTAAAGGTTCATTTTCATTCTATTATACTATATCAAAAAGAAAAGGCAAATAGGCCTTTTCTTTTTGATTATACTGATTTTTTACGTATAGCATAAAGTCCGTAAGTTGTGAGACTAACACCTAATAAAATAGCTAGGGCTGACTCTTTGGAGTTAGTCAACGGTAACTGGTTTTCTTTAGGAGAGGTAACGTAAGTCACAGGAACAGCAAGCGTCTTGACAGAAGTTTGAGTTGCATTTGTTGAGTAATTCAACGTTTGTTGAACATAAGGACGAGCTGTTCCATGAGATGAAGATTTTGTATAAGTTACCCCACTAGAAGTGGAATCTTTCTGAGTCACAGTTTGAATAGGGTCTGTTTGTGAATTATTGGTTGTGTCTGTGACTTTACCAGGGTAGTCATTTTGATCAGTATGGTTTGTTCCTGCTATCACTTCGAGATAATCCACAAAACCATCTTGATCTGTATCCAATTGACTATCTACTGAAATCGTACGAGAGTTCGGATTCACCACTTGATACTGACTAAGATCAGCTGCGGCTAGGTAGTCTGCAAAAATGGTATCCATAGAAGGACCTTCTTCGCGAGGACCACCAAGCATAGTATAACCATCCCCACCTGCTGCAAGGAAGTCATTCGTTGCTAAATAGTAGGTCTTATCTAAATCAAGATCCAAATAAGATGCCGTATCGTGGTCATATATCTGAATCGCTAAAATTCGAGATTCTGGATCTAGGGCTGTATCGTAGTAAACCTTTGCACCTGAAACTTGTAGGAAGCCTCCACTTGCTTCTAGTAGGGGGCGTCCATTTTCATCAAGTACAGATCCACCATCAGCATTTACCTGTAAAATAGAGCCTAGTGATTTCACGAACATCTCTTTAATTTGTTGTCCGGTAACTGTAATTTGTGAAATACTATTACCAAATGGTAATACCGCTACGATATCACCTCTTGTAATAGGGGCGTCTTTTTTTATTGTCTCACGCAGACCACCACCATTAGTAACAGCTAGATTAGTCTTATGAGCAAATCCTGTTTGACCATAAGTCCATAAAGCATCGGCAACAGCATTACCAAGGTTGGTTTCACGGACACGCACATTCGTACGTTCGCCATTTAATTCAACTGAATTATTTTCAACAATCACTACTGCATTTTCAGCTTCTAGGCGAGCCTTAGCATCGGCAACTAGAGCAGCAACTTTTTCATTAGCAGTCACATCTGCTGTTTCTGAAGCAGAAATCACACCCGCAAGGACTCTATCTGAGTTCAGGGTTATTTTACCAAGGTTGTTAAGATAACTGCCAGTTTGGTTATAAGTGACATTACCATAAGTAGCTGACTCCAAGGTATGGGAGTGACCATCAATGACCACTACTTGTTTATCCGATAAAAGACTATTTTTAGACAATGCTTCAGCTAACGTTTTGCCTTGCCATTCAACAGGAGTTGTCGTATCAATGCCGAGATGCGCTAAAATGATATAACGTTTATAGTTTGCACCTGTAGCTTTAGCACGCGCTTCAATCTCAGCAATGACAGTTTCCACTTCAGAAATAGGGTCTGTAAATGTTACCCCTTCAACATTTTTGGGATGTGTTTTAGTCGCTGTTTCAGGTGTTGTCACACCAATCACGACAACTTCATCACCAACTATCTCTTTGTTTTTATCAATTACAGTTGAAGCCTCAAATAAACGCGCACCGTTAACATAAACATTTGAACTAATCAGAGGGAATGTTAGTAGCTCATCTAACTTTTTCAACTGATCCAATCCAAAGTCAAACTCGTGATTTCCCAATGTCATGGCATCATAGCCGATTTCATTCATAATCTTAGCGACATCTTCACCTTTTGAACTATTGGTGATTGGCAAACCTTGAAAGGCGTCCCCAGCATCAACAACAATTGTTGTTTGATCTTTAGCACATTCTTCTGCGACAATTGTTGCTTCTTTAGCTACTCCAATAACACCTTTAGCTTCTTCAATACGTCCATGCATGTCATTCGTATGAAGGATAACCATCTCATCTGATGAGCTGTCAGATGCAATGGTTTCAGATGTTTCTGAAACAGCTGTGAGACTACTTGCTGTTGCTTGAGTCAACTCACTTGTTGCCACTTCAGTACTTTCAGATGTTGCTGTTGAGGCTGGATTTACTTCTGAAGAAGCTGACTCTGACACTGAGACAATATCTACTGACAATGGACTAGCTTCTGAAGAAGCCGTCTCTACTGCTAAAGTTACGTCTGTTGAGGCTACATCTGTCGCAACTATTTCGTCTGCTTGAGCATTGACTGAAAATAAAGCTGTTGCTAATGCAATAGTTGATAAACTTGGTACCAATAATTTTTTCTTTTTCACTTTTCCTATCCTTAACTTCTATAAACAATATTTCCTTGACAGATGGTATATTTCACCTGTCCTTTCAAGCTTTCTCCAATAAATGGAGAGTTACTTGCTTTTGATGCAAAATCAGATCCGACTACACGGCTAGCATCTGGATCAAAAATCACGATGTCTGCTGGACCACCTTCAGCAAGATAACCAGCATCAAATCCATATAATTGCGCTGGATTGTAAGCCATCTTCTCCAAAAGTTCAGAAAGACTAAGATGACCGTCGCTCACTAGATGAGTCAAACCTAATGAAAGCGATGTTTCAAGACCTGTCATTCCTGATGGTGCTTGAGTCACGTCTGCTACATTTTTTTCATCTTGATGGTGAGGGGCATGGTCTGTTGCAATAACAGATATAACACCAGACTTCAAGCCTTCTATGACCGCTTTCCTATCAGATTCTAACCGCAATGGTGGGTTCATCTTAGCATTGGCTCCTTTTTCAAGTAAGAGTTGTTCTGTTTTTGAAAAATGTTGTGGTGCCACCTCTGCTGTCACTTGAGCACCTAATTTTTGAGCAAATGCTACAACTTCAACACTCTCTGCCTTAGATAGATGTTGAATATGCACTTTTGCTTGTCGATCATAAGCAATCATCACATCTCGAGCAATCATGCTATATTCTGCGACACCTGTTGCTCCACAAACTTGAAAATGCTTCTCAGCAATATTTTCATTTAAGCCCAAAACACCATTTAACTCAGGATCTTCCTCGTGTAAACTGATAAAAGTTCCATTTTTCTTAGCTAGATCCATGGCTTCTTTAAGCACTTTACTACTAGTAAGTGGAATGCCATCATCCGAAAACCCAACAGCTCCTGCCGCTAGCAAGCCTTCAAAATCCGTTAAATTTTCTCCATCAAAAGCTGTAGTGATTGTCGCAACAGACTTGACATGAATAGCTTCTTTACTAGCACTCTCCAAAACCTCAGTCAAGGTTTCAACATCAGAAATAGTTGGATTGGTATTAGCCATCATCACTACCGTAGTAAAGCCTCCTGCTGCCGCTGCTAAGGCTCCAGTATGGATATCTTCCTTATGCGTCTGACCTGGCTCTCTGAAATGAACATGAATGTCAACCAAACCAGGAGCTACTACACAACCACTTGCATCAATAACCTCAGCTTGATCCTCTTTTAAGTCTTTTCCAATAGCTATAATCTTTCCGTCATTCACCAAAAGATCATAAATGCCATCAGTTTGACTTTTGGGATCAATGATACGACCGTTTTTTATCAATAACATTCTTTATCCTCTTTCAATAGTTCTACACTTTTATCAGACTTATTCTAACCAATTAATAGGGGGTTGATTGGTTTTTATTAAAAATTCATTACTTCTAGAAAAAGGTTTCGAACCAAAAAAACCACGATAAGCTGACAAGGGACTCGGATGGGCACTCTCAACAATTAAATGAGTAGGATTCGTGATTAATTTTTTCTTTTTACGCGCAAATCCACCCCACAAGATAAATACAACAGGATCTTCCTTTTGGTTCACTAAGCGAATAATAGCATCCGTAAATGGTTCCCAAATCCCATTAGCATGAGCGTTCGGTTGATTTTGAGGAACGGTTAAACTAGCATTTAACAGTAAAACGCCTTGTTTAGCCCACGATGTCAGGTCATGACTTTGACGAACCCCAATATCATCAGATAGCTCTTTTAATATATTTTGAAGCGAAGGAGGTGCGGGGATGTCATCTGGAACGGAAAAAGATAGCCCTTGTGCTTGAGCTGGATTATGGTAGGGATCTTGCCCTAAAATCACAACCTTGACATCAGATAGAGCCGTCATCTCCAAAGCTTTGAAGACAGCCTCTCTAGGAGGATAAATAATCCCAGTTGTATAAACAGCCTCTAAAAATTGGTTTATCTTAGAAAAATAGCCAACCTCTAAATTAGCTTTAATCTTATCATGCCAATCGCTATGTTTCATCACAACCTCCTTCTCCCTAATATTATATCAGAAATACAGCAGTAATTAGCGCATTTTATAGCTTTTTTAAAATTTTGTTAAATTAGAAATATTGATGAAAAAAAGGCTCGGAAAAACCGAACCTTTTATCGATAAACTGCCAAACGTTTTTCTAGATAGACTTGGAAATGCTCGAAAATAAAACATAAAAACCAATAAATAAAGGCGACTAGAACATACATCGACATGTAATCCCACTCTCTCCCACCTACAATTTTTGCATTTTGAAAAATATCAGGTACTGTAATCATAGCGGTTAGAGAGGTAGATTTAATCATATCTAACATGACATTACTAAGCGGTGGTACTGCTAGGCGAAAAGCTTGAGGTAAAATAATTCGACGAATAATCGTTGCTTTTGGAAGTCCTAAAGCCCTAGCTGCTTCCCACTGCCCCTTATCAACTGAAGCGATTGCTGAGCGAAAAATCTCTGAAATATAGGCACTGCTCACAATCGAAAAACCAATTAGAGCACAAAGTAGAGCAGGTAATTGAAGACCAAAATAAGGCATTCCAAAATATAAAACAAACAAAACAACAATCATCGGAACACCACGCATAATAGAAACATAGATCCGCGCCAACCGACTAAGAATAGTATTTGGAGATAAGCGTGCAAGAGATATAAAAAATCCCAAAACTAAACCACAGGAGAAACTAAATAAGGTAATCCCTAAAGTGTATTTTATACCAGAAAGAACAAACCAAAAACTGTTGATGATCAGTTCAATATCAATAAATTTCATCGTAATGTCCTAATTATTCAACATCAGAAACATCAATTTTCTCAAAGTCGTAATCTTTTTCAACAGATACATCTTGACCTGCAAAGAATTTTTCAGAAAGCTTTTTCAACGTGCCATCTTTACGCATCGCTTCAAGTTGTTCATTGATTTTTTCTTGAAGAACAGTATTTCCTTTTTTAATCGCAAAATTTGATTCAGATGGATTATAGTAAACATTTTCCAAGACTTTTACAGGGATTTCTGGAAGAGCTTTAGTGGCCATTGTTTGTAAGTAAAAGTCATTTAAAATAACATCCGTACGACCATTGGCAACATCTTGAAGGTAAACATCATTAGTGACATTGTCATAAATCACAAGTTCTGCACCAAATTTTTTGGCAACTTTCATATAAGAAGTTGTCGCAGCTCCTGCTGCCTTTTTGCCTTTAAGATCTTCTAGTTTTGAAATTCCAGAATCATCCGATTGACGAACTATCATGGATCCAAATGAATATTTGTGAGAAGTGGTAAATAAGAATTTTTCTGCATTTTTACTATCTTTTTCAATAGAGTAACCTGCAACATCGACTTGACCACTATTAAGAGAGGACAGCATGCCATCAACACCCATCTCAACAAATTCTACTTCAAGCTTTAAACGCTTAGCAACTTCTTTCATGATTTCAACATCATAACCTGTTAATTTATTGTTGTCATCATGATAACTTTGTGGATAAAGCGTCCCAGAAGTTGCAACTGTAAGTTTACCAGCTTTTTCAATCTTATCCCAATTTGACTGAGCTTCTGACTTGCTTGACGATGTACTATTTGAGCAAGCAACTAGAACTAGACTAACTAGTAGGGCAACTAGCGACAAAAGTTTTTTCATAATTAAAACTTCCTTTTTCATATTTTTTCGCAAACTGAAAGTGTTTACAAGAAAAATTTACCATAAGAAAGTTTGACTTTCAAAGAATTTGCTTGTTAGTCATTGCACAAAGCCATATTCTAATTGTTGCTCATTTTCAAAAAGCTGCGCTAACTGCAACAAGATGTCCTCTCTCCCTTTTGCAGCTGTTATCTGAACACCTATCGGTAAGCCATCTTTCGTTTTATAAACAGGTAAACTCATTGATGGTTGCCCTGTCAAATTAGCTTGTTGCGTAAAAGGCGTCCAAGCTAAACTTTTCTCAAACATGGTCCAGATAAGATCTTGTTGTTCCAACATCGTATATTCGGAGAGATGTGACAACTTTTCTTTCAGCTCACCCGACAAATTAAAAGTATCTAACGGCGGGGCTATATCTGTGGTTGTTGGGGTGAGATAAAGGTCATATGTTTGATGAAACTCTGACATGATTCGACTATATTGGTCCCATTGCGACAATGTTTTAGAAAAATCTTTGGCAGGAATGCTCTGACCGCTTTGATATATGGCCCAGGTCATGACCTCCATATCTTCTACCGTAACTTGTCTTCCGATAGCTTCCTCAATATCATCAAACATAGCAGCTGTCTCTACGCTGTTCATGATATAATACGACTTCATCGCCTCAATACCATCCACTCCTGTTTGATCAACTTCTATCAGCTCATGCCCTTGCTTTTCCAGAAAACGTAAGGTTTTGTCCATAGCTTTCTTTGCAGCTTTTGAAATCGAATTTCCGATAGGTGAGCGATAAGAATAGGCAATTTTCAATGACTGAGTGAGCTGATTTTCTAGCTCTGCTTTTTTTAAAATAGGCAACGGGAAAGGACTTTCCATCTGACAAGTTTGCAAATAAAATAGCAGTGTCTTTGTATCTCTAACAGACTTGGTCAAAGCAAAGTTACTAGATGCTCCTTGCCATCCTCTAAAAGAGGTTGGACCTACAGGTATGCGTCCTCTAGTCGGCTTTAAGCCCAGCAAACCATTAAAACTCGCTGGAATACGAATAGAGCCACCACCATCACTAGCAGCAACAAGCGGAACCATACCACTAGATAAAGCCGCCGCTGCCCCACCGCTTGAGCCACCTGCATGCCTATTTAAGTCTAGTGGTAATCTAACGGTTCCATGAAGGCTACTATCACTAACATTTTTAAAACCAAACTCAGGGGTGTTGGTTCGTCCCAACACAATAAAGCCCAAATCTTCCAATTTTTTGACAAAATTATCCGTTTGAACAGCTTTATAAGAAGCAAATAAACGTGAGCCACTGGTTGAAGGTTGTCCCTTTTGTTGCTGACCTAAGTCCTTTAATAATATAGGCACCCCACCAAATACCTTATCTGTAAGACTCTTCGTTTTAGCCACCACCAAGGCCTCATCGTATTGTTTGGAAACGACGGCATTAATTTTTGGATTCAACTTTTCGATTTGCTCAATACAAAAACGAACAGCTTCCTCTGCTGACACCTTCTTTTGTCGAATCTGTTGCGCAAACTCTATCGCATCCCAATTATTCATGACCTTCTCCTATAATAAAAAGAGACTAAAGTTCTATTGAACTCAGTCTCACTTTCATTTTACTTTTTTGTCATTTTATCACTCAAGACTCAAGAATGCAAAGCATTTGATTAATCTTGCCACGTTTCTTGATTTTCTTTGAATTTTTTGAGTAATTGTAAGCCGTCTGCATTGATATAACCTTGGACCTTAGCCACTTTGATAAGCTCGGTATAGTTTGATAAGGTCACAAGCTCAACACCTGCATCTTTGAAATTTTGCTCTGCTTTTGGTAACTCATAAGTAAAGATTGCAGCCACTCCTAACACATCTGCCCCCTCACGTTTGGCTGCGGCAACAGCATCAAGGACTGAGCCTCCTGTTGAAATCAAGTCTTCAATAATGACCATTTTCTGTCCTTTGACAACACGCCCTTCAATCTGATTCCCTGCTCCGTGATCTTTTGGTTTGCTACGGATATAAGCAAATGGCAGGTCCATCTTATCTGCAATAATAGCACCGTGAGGAATACCTGCTGTTGCCGTTCCTGCAATAACCTCGACCTCTGGGAAAGCCTCCTTGATCTTTTCAACAAAGCCATTTTCAATTAAGGTACGCGTTTCAGGGTAAGATAGTGTAATACGGTTATCGGTATAAATAGGCGACTTAATCCCTGATGCCCAAGTGAACGGATCTTCAGGTTTTAGGTAAACTGCTTTAATGTCTAATAAATCTGATGCGATTTGTGTTGCTAATGTCATAATATTTTTCCTTTCTTTTACACTTTATGATTAGGCTTGTTCCCACTCTGATTTGATACTATGATAGGCGGCAACTGGATCTTTTGCTTGGGTGATGGGTCTGCCGACGACGATGTAATCAGAACCAATTTGAGCAGCATCTGCTGGCGTCATCACCCGTTTTTGGTCACCAGTGCTAGCACCTGATGGGCGAATGCCTGGTGTCAAGCAGACAAAATCTTCTCCTGTCGCCTTTTTAATCTTAGCCACTTCATGAGCTGAACAGACGACACCATCCAAACCTGCTTCTGCTGTTTTCTTGGCATAGTGAACGACAGATTCTTCCAAACTGGTTTGAATATTTTGAAAATCACGCATTTGCTCTTCTGAAGTGGATGTCAGCTGTGTCACTGCGATTAGGACTGGCCCTTCACCCAAACCTTCACGCGCAGCGATCATCATCTCAACTCCACCTGCCGCATGAACATTGGTCATATCAACACCTAGTTGAGATAAAACCCGCATGGCTGATTTTACTGTATTTGGGATATCGTGTAGTTTCAAATCAAGAAAAACACTGTGACCTAAACCTTTGACATAACGGACAATCTCAGGTCCTACAGCATAATAAAGCTCCATCCCAATCTTGACATACAAGCGTTCATCTTCTGGAAATTTTGCTAAAAATTCCTTAACATCCTCAAATGTGGGAAAATCAAGGGCAATAACAGGCCTATTTTCTTTCATCTCTTACTTCCTTTCTCAATGCTTCTAAGCTAGTAATACCGTATTTATCCATAACAGCAGGCAAGTCATCAATAATGCTCGGACAAGCATAGGGATCTACAAAGTTGGCTGTCCCTACTCCGATAGCAGAAGCACCAGCTATCATCATCTCTAAAGCTTTTTCAGCGGAATCAACGCCACCCATCCCTATAATAGGTAGTTTAGAACTCTGTGCGACTTGGTGAATCAGCTTGAGCGCAACTGGAAAGACTGCTGGGCCACTCATACCACCTGTGCCGTTAGCGATGATTGGTCGTCTCGTTTTTAAATCAAATCGCATACCAACCAGAGTATTAATCATGGTAAAGCCAGTCGCTCCCGCATCTTCAACTGCTTTAGCAACTTGAGTGATATCTGCCACACTAGGTGTTAGCTTAACATAAACAGGGACATCCGAATGTTGCACACTTGCCTTAACCGCCTCATAAGCCAGTTCTGGCACTTGCCCAATCAATAAGCCTGCATTCCCGTGATCCACATTGGGACAAGAAATATTTAACTCAATCGCTGCCACATTTTTAGCTCTTGATATTTTTTTAGAAACATAAGCATACTCTTCATTAGAAAAACCCGCGACATTGGCAATAATCGGTAACTGGGGATAGTTCTTTTCTAACCAAGGTAATTTCTCAGCTAAAACAGCATCCACACCAGGGTTTTGAAGTCCAATCGCATTCAACATCCCTGATGGCGTTTCTGCTACACGAGGCGTCGGATTACCGAAGCGAGGATTTTTTGTGGTCGCTTTAATCATGATAGATCCGAGGCGATCCAGGTCGTAATATTTAGCAAACTCTTGCCCAAAGCCAAAGCAACCTGAGGCAGGAATAATAGGATTTTTTAGATTTAACCCTGGTAAGTTTACAGCTAATCTGCTTGACATAACCCCTCCTAATCTAAGATAATATGACCTGTTTCAAAGACAGGACCGTCTTCACAAACTCGTTTATTCACCGCATCTGATTGGTCTTTGACATGAACAACGCAAGCATAGCAAGCCCCCATACCACAGGCCATTCGTGATTCCATCGAGATATAGGCGTGTGGATGATCCGAAAACAGCTCATCCACATAACGTAACATCCCAGGTGCTCCACAGGCATAAACAGCATCTGCACTTAGCTCAAGTTGATCAATAATGGTTGAGACATACCCTTTTGTACCGTAAGAACCATCGTCTGTTGTCACATAAACCTGACCGTACTTAGCTAAATCTTCTTCTAAAATCACAGCGTCCTTTGTCGCAAATCCAATAACAGAGATCACCTCAACCCCTTTGTTTGACAGCTGTTTTGCCAATTCGACAAGCGGAGGAACCCCAATCCCACCACCGATAATCAAGGCCTTATCACCAGCTTTCAAAAATGATATCTCAAAGCCATTTCCTTGTGGTCCCATGCAGTCTAGCTGGCTAGCAATGGGTAAACGAGAAAAAATAGCTGTCCCCCCACCTTCGACACGATAAATCAACGTGGCCTGCTGAGATTTCTTGTCAACTTGAGAAATCGAAATAGGGCGTCTGAGTAACATACTAGAGTCCGGAACTTTAATGTGTAAAAACTGTCCAATCGCCATCTCATCAACCATCTGTCCCTCAAGCACCATTTCAAAAATCTGTGGTGCAATCTCGCTTTGAGAAACCAAGGTCATCTTTTCTTTTAAAATCATACTGCCCTTTCTAAATGCTAAAAGATCAGCCTCTGATTCCAGTTTTCATATTTTTACGCTATTTTTGTAAAAAAAGAACCTTGCTAAAGCAAGGTTACACGAAAACAGGGTACTATGCACCCATTTGTTACTTGGAACCTTTGCAGCCTCTCTGGACTAAATTAAAGGTTATTTAATTTTCACCATTATAACGCTATGACAGCAGATTGTCAAGAATAAAATTAATATTACGATATTAAAATTATGTAAAATAGATGTCAGCTTCAATTAAAACTTTTATGCTATAATAAGATAAATACAATAAGAAAAAGGAGATCTTATGCGACGCTTAGTTTTAAATATCGCGATTAGTCTAGATGGCTATATTTGTCGAAAAGATGGTCAGTATGATTGGATTAGAGGGCAAGGCGACAATAGCTTAAATACGGAACTGCAATTTGACAATGAGCAGTTTTTTAAGTCTTGCGATACGGTCATTATCGGTCACGAAGCTCTGAAGGATTGCCCTATCGAAGATATTCCTAACCACAATCTAAAGACATTTGTCGTAGCAAGTCGAACACCAAAGGAAAATAAAGGAAATCTTCAGTTTACAACGGACATTCTATCGGTTACTAAAAAATTAAAACAAGAAGACGGTAGTGATATCTGGCTCTATGGCGGAGCTAAATTGGCAGATAACTTAATCAAAGAGGATCTTATTGACGAATACATCATTGGTATTATTCCAACCATTTTAGGAGAGGGACGTCGATTATTTGCACAACCTTTACCTGAATTACCTCTCAAGCTGGTTGAAAGCACGGTCGTCGATGGTATTATTATGTTGCGTTATCAAAGGCGCCTATGATTAAAAAATCTAATCATTGAACCTCTCTTATCTTATAGCGTTTGGCTACTCTTATTGCTGTGGGGATCAGATTTTCCACCACCAAAAGGATTTTGGGGTTTAGTGTTGCTTCTTTTCCTACTCATCTCTTGTCAGTATTACTTTTTTCTTTGAATTTGGTCGAATATAGCTCGCAAATCGAGTTTACTTTAAGCACTGTTATTTTTTGCTCTTGGAGGAAGTTTGACTAGTTTGATATTAATGTTTCCTGGTTTAAGCGCTTTACCCTTGCCTACCTTTTTTAGGACTTACCTTTTTAAGTTTGATAGCTAGTCTATATGGTCTAGTTATTTGGCTGATCAACCGCTGTTTCTACTATTTATTACATAAAAGACGTCCCTAAGTCATCAGTCACTTAGGGACGTTTTTGCTTAAGCTCCAATCTGTATGCCAAGGAGTTTCTTCTTTTCTTCGATGTAATCAATCAACTCAAGTGTCAAATCATAACGCATAAAAGGGGTAATCAAATAAATGCCTTTATAATGCTCTAATGCCTTATCAATTAACCGTTTACTTTCTTCTAAAGCAACCTTTTGACAGAGTGCTTTATCATCCTTGACCTGCTCTAACTTCTCCAGAAAATGTTGGGATAATTGAATACCTGGCACTTCATTATGAAGAAAAACAGCATTATTGTAGCTCGTAATTGGCATAATCCCCACAAAGAATGGTGCATCATAATTTTTTGTTACCATAGCCATCTCATCGATAAGCTCAGGATTGAAAATCGGTTGCGTAATGAAATAGTCTGCCCCTGCTGCTAGTTTCTTTTCAATCATCTTGCCTGATCGAGAAAGGTTACGAACATTAGGGTTAAAGGCAGCGGCAGCCGTAAAGCGCGTTGCTTTTTTTAGAGAAGCACCACTGTAACCTTTACCTTGGTTTAACTGTTGAATTAAACTTAAAAGTTTAAAGCTCGTTACATCATAAACACTGGTTGCACCTGGGAAATCTCCCATTTTTGAAGGATCTCCTGTAATAGCTAAAACATTGTCAAAACCTAGTATATCCATTCCCATCAAACGAGACTGTAAACCAATCAGATTGTGATCACGACAAGCTAGATGTAGTAAAAATGGGGTTTCCAGTTCATCTTTTAACAAAGAAGCCAAACTCACATTACAAATCCGTGTCTTTGCTAAGGAGTTGTCTGCCAAGGTAATGGCTGCAATGTCTTTTTGATCTAATGCTTTAGCTGCTTCGATAAATTTGTCTATATCCAAGCTTTTTGGAGGATCAAGCTCAGTAATCACTGTGATGTCTTTTTTAACTCTATCAACGATTGTCTCTCCTTGCGACACCACCTTAATCAGTTCTTCCTCACTAATCAGAGGGGTCACAATTTTTCGCTCAAGTGGTTTTAAACCTTTAATGCCTCGTTTGATGGCTCTGACATGGTCTGGTGTTGTCCCACAACAGCCACCAATTAAGCGCACGCCTTCTTCTACAAAGAGTTTACTACTGTACTCAAAATAATCCGCATTTTTACTAAAGTGGTAGTGACTTTTATCGCCATCTCCTTCCAAAGATAGGAGACTAGCATTTGGATAAACCGACAGATATGACTGGGCAAAAAAAGGGACTTGCTTTAACGACTTAATCATATGATAAGGTCCTAGATGGCAGTTAAGACCAACAACATCAGCACCTGCCATGACCAGCTGACTAAAAGCTTCAACAAGAGGTTTCCCATTTTCTAAAACCCCTGCCTCAATCAAGGACAAATTAGTAATCAATGGAAGATCCGTCAACGGGCGCAGCTTATCCAAAACAGCTAGTAACTCTTCTAGATCATAGTAGGTCTCAAGTAGTAAACCATCCAGTTGTCCTGTTTCCAACAAATATGAGGCTTGCTCAAGCGTTTCCGCTACTATCTCATCTAAGGTTAAGTCACACTGCCTCTGCCCTCTGGAAGCACCTATGGTACCTAATACAAAGGTTTCAGACTTTGCAGCTTGTTTAGCTAATGTGACCGCTTGATGATTAATCTCTCTTGTCTTATCCTCATAACCATAAGCTTTCAACCGATGACGCTTTGCCCCATAGGTATTAGTCTGAATGATGTCAGCACCTGCTTCAATATAGGCTCGGTGAATAGCGACAATTTCATCAGGGTGAGTCAAATTATAAGCTTCGTGACAGGTTTCTAGACCATGCGCATAAAGAAGAGTTCCCATGGCACCGTCAGCCACTAAAATAGTTGTTTTTAATGCTTCCAATAAACGCGCCATGTCTTTGTCTCCTTTTTAAAGTGATAGTGATTTACGAACGTCTTTGGTAGCTTCAACCATGACCTTCAAAGCCGCCACTGTTTCAGGTTCACGACGTGTTTTCAAGCCACAGTCAGGATTTACCCAGAACTGCTCAAGAGCAAGATTTTGTAATGGACGCTCAATATTTTCAATAATTTCTGGTTTACTTGGCACACGTGGTGAGTGAATATCATAAACTCCCAAACCAATGCCAAGTGGATAAACTGCCGTTTCAAATGCCGCAATCAATTCCCCGTGGCTACGACTGGTCTCGATGGAAATAACATCTGCATCTAGTTCACGAATCGAATCAATAATTTCATCGAAGTTTGAGTAACACATATGCGTATGAATCTGTGTACGGTCCTCAACTGATGATGTCGCGATGCGGAAAGCATGGACTGAGTCATCCAAATACGCTTTTTGCTTAGCTTTTCGAAGAGGAAGCCCTTCACGAAGTGCTGCTTCATCGACTTGAATAATAGCAATCCCTGCTTCTTCCAAAAGTGCGATTTCGTCTTTAATGGCGAGACCAATTTGGTTAAACAAGTCCGCACGAGAAATATCTGTTCGCTCAAATGACCAGTTTGTAATCGTAATCGGACCGGTTAGCATTCCTTTGACAGGACGATCTGTTAAACTTTGCGCATAAACAGTTTCTTTTACCGTAAGCGGTTGAATATGCTGCACATCTCCATAAATAATTGGGGGTTTAACCGCGCGTGATCCGTAAGATTGAACCCAACCAAGTTTGGTCGTTGTAAAACCTGCAAGTTTTTGACCGAAGAATTCTACCATATCCACACGTTCAAACTCACCGTGAACTAAAACATCAAGATCAAGATCCTCTTGGATACGAATCCAACGCTCAATTTCAGCATTGATGAAGTTTTCATAAGCTGCATCTGTGATGTCACCACGTTTCCATTTTAAACGTGTTGAACGAACTTCCGGCGATTGAGGGAAAGAACCGATTGTCGTTGTTGGAAGAGCAGGAAGCTTGAGCCTTTCTTGCTGAATACGGCGACGCTCTGCAAAATCCGTTTGACGTTTAATAGGAACATTTTTCAAGTCTTCCAAGTCAACATTGCGGAAGTCCGCAGCTTGTAAGGCTTCAAAATCTGCAACATGCTCTGCAAATTTTGGATTAGCAATGCCATCTAAGTTCTCAGCTAAGAGCTTGATTTCAGATAACTTTTCATCTGCAAATGATAAGCCCTTAAGCAAAACAGGATCAAGATCGGTTTCATTCTTTGTAGTGACAGGAACATGGAGTAGTGAGCAAGATGGCTGAACAAGTAAGTTTGCAACATTCTTCTGGATTTCCTTTAATAGATCTGTCGTTGCCACAAAATCAGCTGCCCAGACATTACGCCCATCAACCACACCAGCAAAAACTTCCTTGTCTTTAAAGAGACCAGATTGAACTGCAGCTAGGTTTTCGTCTAAGCCATGCACAAAATCTAAACCGAAGGCTGCCACTGGAAGCTCCGCCAGTTTTTCAGCATCAATCAAGGCTTCAAAATAGGTTTGGAAAATAATTTTTGCCTCTGGCACTGCTGTTGTCAATTGCGTATAGACCGTTTTTGCCAAGTCAAGATAAGCTGCGCCCTCATCTGTCACAAAGATTGGCTCATCCACTTGAATATAAGTTGCCCCAGCTTCTGTCAGCTGTTTAAAAATCGTTGCATAAAGTGGGACCAAACTATCTACTGCTGCAGCAACATCAGTAACCCCATTTGAGAGAGCTACATAAGTAATCGGCCCTGTGATCACAGGTTTTGCCTTGTCACCAACTAAATCTTTAGCTTCAATATAAAGATCTAGTAATCGTGTATTGGTTAAACGTGGGGTGACATTTTCCCATTCTGGTACAATGTAATGGTAATTGGTATTAAACCATTTTTTCAAGGCAGAAGCTACATTCTCTTTATCACCTCTAGCAATAGTGAAATAAAGATCAATATCATTGGAGCGATCTGCTAATCGCTCTGGAATAATATTAAACTGTAGAGACAAATCCAAGATATGATCGTAAAAAGAAAAATCTCCAACTGGGATTAAATCCAGACCAGCTGCTTCTTGCTTCTTCAAGAAATCAATACGAAGCGCTTTACCTTGATCAAACAACTCCTCTTGAGTAATATTTCCAGCCCAATAGCTTTCAATCAGTTTTTTCCATTCACGATTTTCACCTAAACGCGGGTAGCCCAAACTTGTCACTTGTGTCATATAAATCCTCCACACCATCTTAAAACTATAACAAACCCAAAGATATAGTTTTAAGTTATATTATTTTTCTTTTCGTAATTTATAATAACTCATAAAACATTCAATTTCAATAGGTTTTGTTCTTGTAGTTTTCTATCTTATTATATAGTTTTAAACTATACCTTTATCGCCTTGTATAGTTTAAAACTATAACAAAAAACATCTCACTTTATAGGAGATGTTTTTTATCAATTATTTTGCTTTACGAAGGGCTCCATACAAGACACCACTAATTACTGCACCAATAGCAACATATAGAAGGTAAAGTAAAGCGTTACTTGTAAGAGCGATAACGAAGATTCCTCCGTGTGGTGCCATTAATTTGATACCTGAAAGACCAACTAAAGCACCTGTCACAGCTGAACCAACAACAAAACTAGGAATTGCGCGAGCAGGGTCCGCAGCACCAAATGGGATAGCCCCTTCTGTAATGAACGATAGTCCCATAACAATATTTGTTAATCCTGAATTACGTTCTTCTTCTGTAAATTTATCTTTAAATAGAACCGTTGCAACAAATACTGCTAGTGGGGGTACCATTCCTCCTGCCATTACAGCAGCCATTGCGACAGATCCACCTGTAGAGACAGTTGCTGCTAAAGTTCCTGTACCAAAGACATAAGCTGCTTTATTAACAGGTCCACCCATATCTACAGCCATCATTCCACCAAGGACAAGACCAAGAAGGACAGCTGATCCGCCACCTAGTCCACCTAGGAAGTTATTCATAGCAGTGTTGATTGCTGCCATTGGAATGTTCACAAAGAGCATTAAGAAACCTGTAAAGACTGTACCAAGTAATGGTAGTAGAAGAATAGATTTAGCCCCTTCAAGTGAACGTGGCACTTTAACATATTTTTTAATTGCGAGAACAACAGCACCTGCTAAGAAACCACCTACAAGAGCACCTAGGAAACCTGATGACACACCTGCTAAAGCTGATGTTTTTTCTCCACCTGCAGCATAGGCAATTTTTCCAATAGCATATCCCTCTTTAGCGATTGCACCTGCAACAAAACCTGCTACTAAACCTGGTTTTTCAGCAATAGAATAAGCTACATAACCTGCAAATACAGGAAGCATCAAGCCAAAAGCAGCGCTACCGATTTTCATAAACATCGATGCTATTTCGTGGTAAGATCCAAGATTTCCAAGTTGATCCTTAGGAACTCCCAAGGCGCCATCAAGAAGGAAAGCGATAGCAATCATGATACCGCCACCAATAACAAATGGTAGCATTTGAGAAACACCGCTCATCAAATGTTTGTAGAATGCACCACCTAGACTAGTTGCCTCTTCCTTCGATTCTGTGTTAGCACCGTTTGCCGCAACGTAAGTATCTGCTTGATTGTTCACAATAATATTGATCAATTCTTCAGTTTTCTTGATACCATCAGCAACCGGACGTGACACCAATGGTTTACCGTCAAAACGATCCATTTCAACTGCTTTATCAGCTGCAATAATAACACCTTTGGCACGTTTGATATCTTCAGCAGTCAAACGATTTCCTACTCCAGAAGCACCATTTGTTTCTACTTTGATCGCTACACCCATCTCTTCGGCTACTTTCTTGAGTGACTCTTCTGCCATATAAGTGTGAGCAATACCAGTTGTACATGCTGTTACAGCCACAATAAAATCTTTATCATCTGATACAGGAGTGACTGTTTTTTCTGATGCTGCTTTATCATCCGCTTCTGCTTCGTCAAAGACTGCAATCACTTCTTCAGCTGATGTTACTTGGCGTAACTTATCTGCAAAACCAAGCTTCATCAAGTATTTTGATAGCTCAGCAAGCGCAGCTAAGTGTGTATCATTAGCACCGTCTGGAGCAGCAATCATGAAGAAAAGATCTGTAGGCTGACCATCAAGACTCTCATAATCAACTCCCTTACTTGATTTTGCAAAAAGAACAGTTGCTTCTTTGACAGCTGCATTTTTGCTATGTGGCATAGCAATTCCATCACCAAGACCTGTAGTGGTTTGTGCTTCGCGGTTCATGATACCAGTTTTAAATGTATCAAAATCCGTCACAACACCTTTATCGACAAGACTCGTAATCATCTCATCAATTACTGCTTCCTTGCTTGTTGCTTGTAAGTCAAGAAGCATCACTTCTTTTCTTAAGACGTCTTGAATCTTCATAATTTTTCTACCTCTACTTTTTCATAAGTTTCTTTAATAAATTCAATACTAGCTAAATCATCGGAAAAGGCTGTTGAAGTCCCACATGCAACTCCCCATTTAAGAGCTTCAACAGGATCGTGACTCGTCACAAATTCACCTGTGAACCCTGCAACCATCGAATCTCCTGCTCCGACTGAGTTTTTCACGGTACCCTTAATAGGTTTCGCAAAATAAGCCGCTTCTGGTGTCACTAATAATGCTCCGTCACCAGCCATAGAGATGATAACATTTTTTGCACCCTTAGCCAAGATTTCACGGGCATACTTCTCAACATCAGCCAAGCCATTAAGTTTCACACCAAAAATTGCTTCCAACTCATGATTATTAGGTTTTACTAACAAAGGTTGATAGGCCAATGAATCAAGCAAGGTTTGTCCTTCAAAATCACAAACGACTTCCGCTCCTGCTTTTTTGGCTACAGGAATCAATTCATTATAAATTTGATTCCCAAGATTAGCTGGAGCTGATCCTGCAAATACAACAGTATCTTCATTAGTTAGCGAGGATAAAATAGACTTTAATGCTTCTACCTGCGCTTCTGTTACTACTGGACCTGCACCATTGATTTCTGTTTCTTGATCAGCCTTGATTTTAACATTGATGCGCGTATCCTGATCAACTTCAATAAATTGGCTAGCAATACCTTCAATTTGCAAGCCATCTTTAATAAATTGACCTGTAAAGCCACCAATAAAACCAGTTGCTGTATTATCATGCCCCAGTCGTTTTAAAATACGACTAACATTAATCCCTTTTCCACCAACATACTTATCATCACTATCCATGCGGTTGACACTACCAATTTCAACCGAATCAATACGGACAATAAAGTCGATAGAAGGATTAAGAGTTACTGTATAAATCATACCTCTACTACCTTCGTTTTTTCTTTTATTTTTTCCAATACCCCATCTGAATGGTTATTGGTAATGATAACAACTTTTTCAACAGGTGCCACTTTTACAAATGAGGCCTGTCCTATTTTTGAAGAATCTACCAAAACATAAGCTTGTTTAGCATTTTCAATAATTAACCTTTTAACAACCGCTTCATCCATATCAGGCGTTGTTAAAAAATCTTCATCAATTCCATTCATACCTAAGAAAGCCTTATCAAAGTTCAATTGTCTTATTTGCTCAACTGCTAGATTACCAACACTAGCATCCGTAGAATGTTTCACAAATCCACCGACAATAATGGTCTTGATACCTTTCTCCACTAGTCTCGAAGCGTGATGAATAGAGTTTGTCACAACTGTAATATCTTCATTACCACTAAAAGCTTCAACCAGTAAGGCATTAGTTGTCCCTGCATCAATAAAGATCACCTCTTGTGAATGGACTAAACTTAAAGCCTTAGAAATAACCGATAACTTTTTTTGAACGTTTTTGATAGATTTTTGGCTATTACTTAATTCTTCTTGTAAATTAACTTTCAGTTCTGCTCCACCATGTACACGACAAAGCTTCCCTTCTAGTTCTAACTCGTCCAAATCCCTCCGTACAGTGGATTCAGATGAGTCCAGCAAGGGGACTAAATCTTCTAAGCTGACAAAGCCATACTGTGACAATTTATCCATGATAATTTGTTTACGTTCAGACTTTAGCATACCTCCTCCTTCTGAAATCGTTTACAAATATTATTATACCTCTTTTTTACATTTTGTCAATAAAAATCTTCCAAAAACTTCCAAAAATCATCAAAAAAAGAACTCGCCCTTCATCTTAGCGCTATCAATCGACTAAATAAAGTTTAAACCATATAAACTTTACTGTTAATCTCATACCCGCTAATATGTCAAACAAGTTCTTAATAATAAAGTTGGTCTTTCAAGTTAATCTCTTATAAGTATCTTAATAAGGATAATAAGACTGAGAGAGTAACCAAAAAGACAACAATGAGATAAAATAAGGGTTTTCTATCTTTTTTCTTTTTAGAAGGTTTGTACCTTGCTTCGTCAATGTTTTTTAAGATATCTTCATCTAATAATTCATTACGCTTTGCCATATGCCCTCCCTTCATTAATATGGTGGATGGATGTTATTAAAAATCACTCCAAATTAGATATTATACTAGACAAAATAAATAGAGTGCTTACCATCTGGAGTTTTATCAACACTACTCAACATCACATTTCGAATAATCTTTTTCTTAACTTCCTCACCCAAACGGTCATAAGACAATAGGGATTCCTCATAGTATTCAAACATCCCATTACGTTGAGCAATTTGACGGGTAGAAACCACACTTTTTAATTGTTGGAGGTGATCAACTTGTTCAATCCAACATTCATCAATCGCTTTTAGGATAGAGACACGATAAAACTCTGAAATTTTCTCCGGATTATCAATGATTTCTTCTTTTCGAATTGTCTCATTGCGATACAAATGCCAAAGCAATCTATAGACTGACTGATCAGATCTTATATCGAAATCTTGAGAGTAGTACTGAAATTTATAACTATAATTATCTAAAATATAACGACGCAGACTTTGTAAGGTACGCTTAGGATGATGAGCAATATAATACTTGATCATTTCTTTAAAAATAGCATCAATTTCATCTTTAACAGATTCTTCATCAAAGATAAGACTATCTCTCAAAGCATATATTTTTTTACGCTGAACTCTCAGACTTTCATCATATTGGATAGTAAAATTACGCGCACTAACCGCAGCATCCTCACTTTTTTCTTGCGCTTGTGCTACAGCTCGCCTAAAACGTTTTTGCGTGAGTAACTTCCCTTGACTTTTATCTTTATGATTTTTGAAGTAACGTCTCACCCACTTAGGACCATGATTGATTAAAATCTCATCTTCCAAAGATACAAAGAATAGACTCATCCCTGGATCACCTTGTCGCCCAGCACGGCCTCTCAATTGCCAATCTACACGACTATTTGGCATGCGTTCTGTCCCAATAACAGCTAGACCACCTAATTCTTTAACACCTTTCCCTAATTTGATATCCGTTCCACGTCCTGCCAAGGGAGTCGCTACCGTCACTGCTCCCAATTGACCTGCTTCTTTGATAATCAAAGCTTCCTTAGCAACATTTTTCGCAGTCAATACACTATGAGCAATTCCTTCTTGCAGAAGTAGTTTCGAATAAATTTCTGAAATATCGACTGTACCCGATACCAATAAAATTGGTTGACCTGTTTTATGAATTTCTTTCACAGTATCAATGGTAGCCTGTAATTTTTCAGGAAGGGTTGTATAAACCTTGTCAGGAAAATCAATTCTTTGGACTGGTGTATTTGTCGGAATCACAATGACAGGTAATTTATAAGTTGAAATTAGCTCATCTTCTGCAATTTTAGCAGTTCCAGACATTCCTGCGATTTTAGGAAACATGTTAAAAAGCGACTGATAAGTCACAGAGCCCATTGCTCTAGATTCCTTTGTTTTTTTAACTTTTTCTTTGGTCTCGATAGCTTGATGGATGCCAGATTGCAAACGTGTTCCTTCCAAAATTCTACCCGTTCGAATATCTAAGAGCTTAACTTCATCATCCTCAACCACATAATCTTTATTTTTTTTATAAAGATTATGAGCTCTCAAGGCTAAATTAATATGCCGATTTAATTCAAAATTTTTATTAGAGTACAAATCATCAATATCAAAATACTCATCAGCATAACGACTACCTTTGGATGTTAGGTAAACGACCTTGTCTTCTTCATCGTAATAATATTCTTCCTCGCTTAGTGTTTGAACAAATTGGTCAGAAATATCATATAAGTTAGATTGTACTCGTGGTGAACCTGAAATGATCAGTGGCGTTTGAGCACTGTCTAAAAGAACTTCATCTGCTTCATCAACAATAACGTAATTAAAATCACGCATAAACTTCTCGTTTTTTGAAGCAACCAAATTATCTGTTAGATAATCAAATCCTAACGCAGTACTGGTTGTATAGGTAACATCAGCATCATAAACAGCCTTACGTGTCTCCGTATCAACATCTTCATCATCCTCGAAAACACCAACACCTACTGTCAAACCTAACCATTTAAAAACCTGCCCCATTTCCTCAGCATCACGTTTAGCAAGATAGTCATTGGTTGTCACTAAAATGGCACCTTTGGAAGATAAACCATTTAAATATAAAGGAAAAGTGGCCGTTAGAGTCTTTCCTTCACCTGTCTTCATTTCAGCAATATTGCCTTGGTGGAGGGCTATCCCCCCTAAGATTTGGACATCGTAGGCAAACATCCCCAAAACTCGTTTATTAGCCTCTCTAATTGTAGCGAAAGCTTCAGGAAGAAGGTCATCTAATGTTTCACCATCATCTAAACGTTGGCGAAATAAGATGGTTTGATTTTGGAGCTCCTGGTCAGATAATTTTTCCATGGTAGCTTTTAGCTGATTAATTTTTAAAAGTATTTTTTCAAATCGTTGTAATCTTATTCTATCTAATAAAGATCTCTGCTCCACTCTTATCTCCCTTTCTAAATAGTTGTAATCAAAGTTTTAACAAAATTCAAATCTTGAGGAATATCACTTTCTGTATAGCGTTTAGAAAGTGGTCTTTCAAATTTTATCGCTACTTTCTCATCTTCATGGAAAATGGATAAAGAGTGGAACACAACAGCACTACAACCACCACTCATCAACGTAATGGTATAAGAGAAGGCATCCTTTGGATAAGTAAATTCTTGTTCAGCGCTTCTTAGTACTGTAAACCCAATATTTTCATTTAATCGATTCACAAAATCTAAACGAATGAAGACTCTGTTCATAGGAGTTGACTCCAAATCTGCTTTTAATAAATATGTCTTTCCTGGTTTTAAGACAGGAAGAGCAGGACTCCTACGATTCCCTTGATAATTTGTTCGTGATTGCCAACGGCTAATAGGTTTCCCTGATGCCATTAAAAGATTTTCAAAAGAGACACTATCTTCTAAGAATTTAATCGTTGAGCCATAAAGATAAGAATTACCCGATGTTACTCTATCCCATTTAATCGTAGCTAGTAAGGTTTTAGTCATTAATAACTCCTTCCGAATCGCTCTGATAAAATGGTAATATATTGTCTCATAAACCACTTGTTGATGGCAGGACTATTATCATTGTGACGGCCTTCATATCCCTTTGTATAGATATGGGCATTTTTATCAGATAGATTTTCTACTAATTCTTTGGTAGCTGTTCCATCATAATCATCATTTTCCATAAAAGCAATTGCAAAATCTGTATTGGGAAAGTCTGATTGATTAAATTTATTCCAAAATTTATGATTTAACTGCTTAATATTTTCCTTTGTTGTGCCACCAGTTAAATTTCTCAACATGTCTCCCATGGTTTCAAATTCATCTGGACGTTTTAATTTCATCCCAACAGCAGTATTTCCTAAACTAGCAAAGGGTTTTCCAACAACAATACCACTTGGATTAAAGTGAGATGCGTAATATAAAGCCCCAAAAGTTCCCATAGACAAACCTGATAAGATGAGTTGAGAAGAATCAAAACCAAGATAATCTAAAGACTCTTGGATACTATCTTCAATAGCAGCTTCTAATTCTGGTGTTCCACCATAGAAACTGCCACCTTCCAATCTAGGATCTCCAATCAGCATAAACGGAGCCTTCATTGATTTCATCATAAAGAATCCCTCAAATCCTTCAGCTCCCCTAAAACCTGAAAAATAAACATTTAGTGGCGGTTTCATATCGCCAGGATTGAAATACGAAATAAACTCTTGTCGTTTAGAGTCGCTAAAGCGGCGTCCTCCTAAGACAAACTGTCCTAACCCTTTTCGAGAATATCGCCAATGCATTGGACCAAATCTTAAACTTCCACTACCTTTTGCATAAATTGTAACACCATAGTATCCCTCACCATCTTCTGGCTCAAGAATAAATGGAGTTTCGAGTGCTTTTCCTGAAATAAATAGTGTTCGATGGATATCATGCAAAGAACCTGCATAAAAACTAGTAACTTCAATTGCTACCTCACAGTTATCTGATGCGATGTATTCTTGCCACAATTCCAAAGCCATTGAAAACTTACTTAGATTATATCTGTAAGTATAAAGTGGTTGAAAATCTTCTCCAAAATCTCCTTCAAAATGAACAGCAACATGGCCTTCATAGGTCACTTTTCCATTGAAATCTGGTGTCACATCAATTTCTGGGATTTTTAACTTAGCACCATATTGCCCAGAAAAAAGATTCTGCTGTAAAAATTTAACAATCTCTTCTTTACTTCCAGCAAAGGGTAACGTTTTAGCTACTTTCTTTCTGAAAAAACCATCGAAAGATTTAGAAGAAAAAGGAATGCCTTGTTTAAAAAAGACAGCATGTGCTTCAACTGCACCATTCAACAAATCAAGTTGTTCCTCTTCTACCACAGAAGTGATAAAGAGGGCATTGAATCGTAAATTGATTTTAGGAACTTCTTCTCCAACTTTAACTTTGATTTTTGATAGTTCTTCAAGCTTAAGCTCTTCTAAGTAGTCGGGTAAGTGATCAATATCAGTGTAATACCAGCTGATATCCTCGGGCATCTCAATATCTTGAGCCCAATCACTTTGCCCAATTTGTAATATTTTTATGGCCATACCTTACCTTTCTAAAAGCGCTTTCCATTGCTCTAATATACGTCCACTTGTGTAGTCAGCCATTTTTTGAACTGAAAAAACTAATGAATGGTTCCAATTTTTTAACCCATCAAAATAATAATGGATAGCTTTAGATAGCTCCTTATCATCTGCCAATATCCAACCATTTTCCTTGTGTGAGACATATTCTGTCTTCACGGCATTAATTTGTGGGACGCCTGCACTAATACTTGCAATTTGAGTATAAAGATTGGGATGACGACCAAGATCAATTACAAGGCGAGCAGAGTCTAGAGCTTTTATCACTTGATTTTCATTAGTAAATAAATTTAGAGTGACTCTATCTAATTCCTCTGCTGCTCCATCCACTTTATTTTCACCTGAATCTTCTCCATCAGTCACAAATTTCTCCATATGGAATTTAGTAGCAATCATTTCTGTGATGTCATCTTTAACCTGTTTAATAGGGTAATTTCTATCATAGGTCACCAAATCTAAATAGATCAATCGATTATTTTCCATCAATCCTAGGATGGTCTCAACATTGTCAAAAAGTTCGGTCTTTGAAATACTGTCAATGAAAAAGTGAATTCGCAATTCTTTAACATTTTGACTGTGTCCCAATCTCAAACGTGTATCAAAAGGTGAAATTCTCATCACAGTTTTATCTGATAGCTGATTTTGATGAAAGGCGTCTCTAAGGGTTAACTCCATACTCCCAGTATCAACAACAAAAAATTTAGCAATCTCATGTAATTTTTTAAGATCAGATAATTGAGACGTTACATCACGTTCGTGATAAAATGAAAAAATCTTATCTTGACTAGGAAAATTATCCATTATTAGCTGATTGTGTTGAGGATTAGAAGCGATCACTAAGTGGTCGGAATCTTCTAACACCTCTTTTGAAAATAATGTTAGACGTTCCTCTAATAACTGCTCCCAATTAGTATAATAACGTTGACCAAAGGAGAAATCCGCAAATAGATTAATCTCAATTTGCTTATCACCTGTTAAATGCTCTCTAACTTGCCAAACCCCATTTTCATTTAGATAATCTCGATGTGATTCTACTCCATTTTGATAATAAAGAATACTAGATAAAAAACCACGATCATCAAATTGATAAGTTCGATCTTTCTGATTTTCCACCCTAAAATCAACATCTAATAAGTTTCCATTTTCAGCAAAATTAATATAGGCTAAAATTTTTCCTTCATGCTTTGCAATGACTACAAAGGGAGTATAGACAAAAGTTGTTTTAGGTGGCCAATTCAATGATTTAAAATCAATAGCTTGAACTTCAGTCCTATGAATATTTTGAATATCATCAAAAAAAGACCAATAAGGTAAACCAATTAAATCTTGCTTATGCAGAAAATACCGTAGTTGTGGCTGATAATTTAAAATAATAGCACAACTTGGCTCATCGACATTGTAAAACATTTTCAACTGATTAACCGTGTCATCAAATGTCATTTGCTCAAATACACGAAACCAAAGCGGTGTATTGTCCCCCCACTTTGAAGTTGTGTTATACCATGATGGTACAAAATAAAACATAGTTTCTCCTACAATAACTTACCGTATTTTCTCCATGTCAATAGCACATTGACTTGCTCTACTATTCCTAACATTAAACTAGTGACAACAAAGATATTACTAACTAACATGGCAATACTAGTTTTATCACCTTGACCAATAATAAAAAGTAATGGGACAACGCCAATAACACAAACAAAAATGGCACCGATTTGAGATAGAATCGATAAATATCGACGTAAATATAGCTCAGTTTCTTTGCCTGGTCTAACAAATTCAATATAATCTCCACCTTGACGCATGGTTTTTGCGATATTAACAGGGTCATAATTGTAATAAGTAAATCCAATTGTCAAAGTGTAAAGAATAATAGCATAAATTAAAGCCCCTGTCCAAGTAGATAACCCAATATTTTGAGATATCAATACTAATGTTTCATTATCAGGAAATAATCCCATTAATCCTTGAATAATGACGGGTGGTAACATCATCAAAGTCATTCCATACATGAATGGCATCCCTCCTGCAGGATTGACACGAATAGGGATATAATTTTTATCGGTGTAACTATTACTAACACTAATTCGACGAATGGGAATACGATATTCTCCTCGATATGAAAAAATAGTCACTAAAATCAATGCATTAACAGCTATAATAAAAATTAAAATTTGTCCCCAAACAACTGGTGACTGAAGTGATTTCCCTTCAAAAAATGATGAAATATTACTAAAGAAGGTTAAAATCATATTAACAATAATAATAACCGTAGGGCCACCTAACCCTTTTTCTGCATTTCTATTCCCTAACCACATCAAAGCAAAGGCACCTGAGATGATCATCGTCATTGTCATGACACGCAATACTATTGGTGATTGAAAAAGACTTCCTTCCACTGGTAAAAATGTACTAGAAGCTGTAATTCCAAAGGCTTGGATAAGTGCGACAACAAACGTTAAAGTTAAACGCGCGCGATCAGATTGAGCTTTAGTTGAACTTTTAAAAAGCTCAAATACCGTTACAAAACGCCATAAGATCATAGAAGTCATCCAAGGACTCAACCCTAGCGAAAATAAAGTAATACTACTTAATTGACCACCTGTAATCGAAGCTAAACTATTTAAAGCATTGGCAGTGGCTGCGTCTCTGGCTACTCCTGTATTAATTGGAACAGTCACCACAGGCAAGCTACGCCCTAACATATAGATAAAAATAATTCCCGTTGAAAATAGAATTTTTTTTAGCAATAATGAACTTCTCAGTTTAATTTGTAATTTTCTAAACATATATTTCCTATACTTACAATACTAGCAGTATGCCCAATTGCTTTAACAGAAGATTAAATGTTCTCTGTATGATGATTGAGCTTTCTAAGATGACATAATCATTTTAAAACCAAAATAACATGTTTTAATTTTAATCTTAAAATAATAAAATCCATTCTATTATAAATCCCCTATCATTGTCAAGTATTCTATCAAAAATGGCCTCATTACGAATTCCACTTTGATAGAATTTCTAATTTTTGAAGGATTTGTTTATAATGATAGTAGTCACCTGAAGCGAGATATGAATCACGATGTTTATCTAAACGCCATCTATAAGCTCTTAACTCCGATGAAATATCAAATCCAATTAAACTTAATAAGGTGATCCTTTCTTCGATACTCTTAATCGGAAAAACATCTACAAAATTCACTGTTTTCGTCACACTAGATGAACGTTTTCTATGATAATAAATCCCAATATGATTGTAGACAATTTTATTAGCCAATAGATAAATTTTCCAAGTAGTATAGTCATCCTCCACTTTCTCAGATACTGGATAGAGAATATTTTCAAACAGACTAGCTTTATACAATTTTGACCATGGAACTGTGAAACATTGACTAAAGGCATTTTGTCCCACATATTGTTTGTCAAACCATTCTTTTGGAGTAAAAACTTGTTGGTAATAATCCTCACTTCTTAAATGAAAGTGATACACTGATTTATCCTCTATAAATTCAGTGAAATTAGCAACGGCAATATCACTATCTGTTTCTTTTAAAGCACGGTATAGAAGCTCAATATGATTAAGTTCTAGCCAATCATCATTATCAACAAATAATATATAATCGCCCGTCACTAGGGACAGAGCCGTATTACGTGTCGCTCCAACACCACTTCCACCAAGTGGCTTATGATGCACACGAACACGAGAATCTTTTTCTCTGTATTGCTCACAAATGAGGGCAGAACCATCTTCAGAGCCATCATTAATCAATAATACTTCAAGATTCGTATAAGTTTGATTTAAAATACTATCAATACATTGGTGTAAATACGGTTCTGCATTATAAACGGGTACAATAACCGTTACTTTTTCCTTCATTGCCCCTCCTGATTTTGATAATGGTTGATTAGATCGAGTTTTGCAGATAATTCTTGATATAATTCAATCTGTCCTGCTTGAAGGCTATCTGTTTGACATTTTTTCAATCTGGCAATATACGATGCTACATGTTCTGTAACATCAAACCCCATACTAGCTAATAAGGCAATTCTTTCTTCTGCATTAGAAATCATAGAAGCGATATCATCCAACATACGTGTCCGTGACAAGCCGTCCTGTCGCTGAGAATAATAATACAGACCAGCATTCACAAATGTAATCTGATCAGCTTTTAAGTAGAGTTTATAGATTGTTGCATCATCCTCACGCAACCTTCCTAAAGGAAAACGTATCCCTTCAAATAATTCCTTCTTAAAAAGTTTAAGAGGTGAGAAAGTAAAAGCCATATACAAATTATGTCTAGCCATATTTTCTTGATCTAGCCATTCTTGACGCTTATAATTTTTTTCAAAATAATTTTCTGAAGTAATAAAGAATAAGAAGCTTTGGCGTTCTTCATTAAAAGATGAAAAATTAACAGCAGAAATATCCGAGCCATTATCCTTCAGAGCTTTATAAAGTTTTTCTAGATAAATATCCTCCACAAAATCATCTGAGTCAATAAAAGTTATATAGTTCCCGTTTGCCTTATCAATTCCCAAGTTACGTGCAGCAGAAACACCTTTATTACTTTGATGATAAAGATGAATACGAGAGTCTTTTTCGACATACTCTTGACAAATTGAAACACTTCCGTCAGTTGAGCCATCATTGATCAGTAGCAATTCAAAGTCTGTGTGAGTTTGCTTTAAAATAGAGTCGATGCAACGTTTTAAATAAGGTGCAACATTATATACGGGAACGATTACACTAATTGTTTCTTTGTTTTTATCTAATTTTATCATTTCTACCTTATCCTCATCACCTGACAAAGATACTTTTTCTAAAATTTGTGAAGAGTAACTTGTATCATCATCGAACACAATGTCTTTATCGTAATTAAATTCAGCTGTATGTTTATTGGCTAATTTCACTTTATGAGTCGCCCCCATCTTAAACCACTCATACTCTGAGTCAATATGCCCGATATCAATTGCTTGATACCCTTCTTGAGATAAATCATAAGCAAGAACTTTTGCTGTAGGACCTAACATTAATAGGATTAATTTCCCTTTAGCATGACGTTTTATTGCGTTATAAATTGCAGAACGCTGTTCAAATGCATCTTTTGATGGACAAATAATACGTGAAATTGAGGCTGCATTGTCAAATAAATCATTTCCTACTCCTGAGCGTGAAGTCTCGCCTTCCACAATCAGAATATCTCTACGATCCCATAATTTTTTCAACTTCTGAAAAGAGGACTTCGCCTCTGTTTTATCTTTTAAATCAATATAGGGACGAGAAATAAATGTTGAGCCATACCAGTCTGATTGACAGTATTTATCATAAAATGATGAATATTGATTAAAGTGATGATGCCAGAAAGACTTGGCTGATTGATTGTATCTCTCCAAGCGCTCAAAGACATCTGGTAAACAAACCATTAATTGAGAATTACTAGGAGTTAACAAAATTTGTTTCAAAAATGCTGCTAAAGCAGGATCATATTTCTGATAAGGAATACTTCTCCCCATCATGATATCTACTTCACCATCACCGAAACGAGCAACAGAGGAAAAATGCTCTAAAACAAAATCTAAGCTCTCACTAATCGAAAGAACATGTACCGCCTTCATTACTATCTCCCTTATTCACATAACGCCGAAAAGACCGCATCCGTCAGCAATTTTTTTGTAAAGTATCCTTGCCTAATCAGAGGGTTAAATTTTCTCACTGATGCTACCTTTTCTAAATATTGCACATCTGTCATCTGTTGGATTATTTCTACAACTTCATCTAAACTATCCACTACCCAGCCTAAATTATTATTTTCTATAATTTCCTGATTAGCAATTCCCCTTTGAACAAATACTGGTATCCCTGCAGCAATGAAGCTAGCTAGCTTATATGGGCAATAAAGCTTTTGATAATCTTTATCGTGATCGTCCATCCATACCAAACCAAAGCCACCTTGTGACATATCCATCAGTAATTCTTCATTAAAACGCCAAGGCTCTCTAACAACAGTATCTGGTAATTCAACCTGTTTGGAGGAGTAAAGATGCAAGGGAATAGAATAGTTCCACTTGGTAATAAAGCTAAATCGAACAGGATCTCCTGGGAAATGAATTTTTCTATCAAGTCTAGCTTGCTTCATAGGAACCTGAGTTGGATGGTCCCACATTCCTTGAATAATAGCTTTTTTCACTGTTAAACCATGATCTCGCAAAGTGTCTAACATTTGTTGACTCGGCACAACAATAACATCTGCTTTGTTATAGTAAGAAATAGTCTGATCCATCAAGTAATAATTACCTGCAAACATCAGAGGAACAACATCATGGACAAAAACTACAATTTTAATTTGGTAAGCTCTTAATTTATTCATCACACGTTCATCAAACGCTGTCGTATTCCATGTGGGTGTTTGAAAAATAACAACATCACCATGTCTCAAACCTGCTACAATACCATCTAAACGCTTACTCAATTCATTTTCACTGTCACCATGGAAATTATAAGCATAAATCCCCAACTCCCTATAACCTAAAGTAGATGCAATATCAGTAACAACGTTTTGAGCTAGTTGAGCTGTACTTTGAGGTGATTGCCCATTAATATTTGTAATATAAACTCTCATTTTCTCTTACCATATTTTTCCATCAACTTAATTCTAAATTCTAGATTTTTATAGGAGACAACATCACCATTTCTTAATTTAGAGTCACGATTAATCTGTGATCGCCATTGGTATGCCTGAATTTCTCGAGAAAGATCCAAACCTAAAAGCCCTAGAACTTCCAGACGTTCAGTAACGGGAACAGTAGAAAAAATTGTTGCTTGATCGGCAACTTGAGTCATAGAGCCTGCATTGACACGATAAATCAATGTAGATCGATGCATATAAGCAATCCTATCAGCCATTAAATAGGTTTTCCAAGTTGTACGATCATCCTCACCAAACCCATCAGTTGGATATAAAATATACTCAAATAAAGATTTCTTATACATTTTGCTCCAAGGAACAGTAAAACACAAACTCAAATTATGTGGTGCTCCATATTGATAAGCAAACCACTCTTCTGGCGTATAAACTGCCTCATAATAATCCTCTGGATTAATATGAAGATTGTAACGCCCTTCTGATTCAATGTATTGACTAAAGTTTGAAATAGCAATATCACTATTTGTTCTTGTTAACAAGTCATATAAATCACTGACATGATTAGGATCAATCCAGTCATCAGCATCAAGAAAAACAATATAATCACCACTTGCCACGTCTAAAGAGGTGTTACGAGCTGCACCTAGACCTTCATTTTTATATTTATGAATGACCTTTACACGAGAATCTTCTTGACGTAATTGTTCACAAAGTAAGGCGCTACCATCTGTTGATCCATCGTTAATCAACAAGATCTCCAATTTCTCATATGTCTGCTTAAAAATACTTTCAACACACTGCCTTAAATGTTTTTCTCCATTGTACACCGGCACAATAACACTTACCAAATTACTCATTTTTCTCTCATTTCAATTTTATCTATAAATACCATAATATTGGTGAGCACTCCACAAGCCTGTTACAAACGATTGGATCAATTCTGGATCATTTAAAAACTGCTCTAAGGGGCGTCCATTAAGGTAGCCTGCTCGGCTTTGAAATCCTGTAAATTTCTGACAACGATGCTCTAATTCTGCACGAATCTTTAAATAATCTGTAGGATTTTCCAAAGGATTATTGATATCATAACCTTTAGATAAAAACTCTTCTACTGTCATATGATGTGCTAAGTCTCGAAGCCCTTCAAATCGTCCTGGTTCAAAATTCGGTAATTCTAGATTCAAAACAGGTGTCCCCAAGGCTAAACAAGGTAGAGTGCCATGAAGCCTCGTTGTCACAACAAAGCGTGCGGATTGATACAGATAGAGATAATACTGTGCTATTTTCATGCGTCTCTCAGGTGACATATATCGATGATTTGTATCAGCACTCATACGCAAAACAGGATACTTAGATTCCTTCTCAACTTTATTAAAGACATCATTTGGCAAATCAATTGCCAGAATAAAATCTTGTTTTGGAACATTTTTTTCTGGCTGTAACGTCAGAGTTAAACAACCTGAAAAATAAGACTCTACTCCCAGACTCTCCATATAGCGTTTAGTATCAAAGCTTCTCGCTCCCACAGGTCCATACTTTTTAAAAAAGTTAACATTAGCCTCTGACGAAAAAGCTTCCTTAACCTGATCATCAAAATACATTGACAAAAGTAAGGGATTAACTTGATCAAGCGTCAAGGGAAAATTTTCTGGTCTATGTGAATACCAACCGTTCATAATTAGTTTAATCTCTTCATCAGAATCAAACTGGGCATCATTCGGATAGTCACGATTAATAAAATAATCTACTTGTGGCAAAAATCGTTTAGCTGCTAGTGATTGAATCTCATCGCCAATATTTCCTGTAGAGTAGGTAAACAGTGCATATTTTGTCATTTATCAATTCCCCATTTTTGATATCAATATATCATCTATTTCTATTTATCAGTCTCTTATATATTAAAAAACCTATTATATTATTTTAGTTTAAAAACATTATTTTGTCAAAAATACCAATAAAAAAGGGGGCTCTCCCCTTTTTTATCAATTAATCAACGATGTACTATGAACAACACGATTATCTCGATCAGGATAAATATAATTGATAGCTTGGTTTATCGCGACTGGTGCTTCTCCAAAACCTGTTGCAATCAAATCAACTTTTCCATCATAGGCAGCAGCATCCCCAATTGCATAAACACCTTCTTGACTTGTTTCAAACAATGAGGACACAAAAATGCTACTTCGCTTGCTATCAAGATTCCAATTTTTTAGGTTTTTATTGGAAGTTGAAAATCCAAAACTCACAATAAGAGCATCAAGAGAAAGTTCCACCTGTTCCTCCTCTTTTACCTTTTGAATGACAAGAGACTGTGCCAAGTGGTTATCTCCTTTTAATTCAAGAGGCAGATAAGGTGTGAACACTTGCACATTTGATTGCCCTAGAAGTTCAACACTGTGTTCATGGGCTCGGAAAGCTTCTCGACGGTGGACTAAACTCACTGATTTTGCCAAGCCATCAAGCGCTAAAGCCCAATCAAGTGCAGAATCTCCTCCTCCGCAAATCACAACATCTTTTCCAGCAAACTGATCTAATTGATGAACATTGTAAACAAGGTTAGTGTCAGCATAAATCTCTTCATTTTCCAATCCTAAAGGGCGTGGAGCAAAAGCTCCATTACCACAAGCAATGACGATTGCTTTAGAAAAATGTTGATTCTTGTTGGTTTGGATAGTAAATAGACCATCTACTTTTTCAAAAGTTTTAACTTCTTCTTTTAAACAAATCGTTGTACGATCTTCAAAGCGCTTTAATTGTTTTAGGAGGTTTTCGATGAGCTCAGCACCTGTCACTTCTGGATAGGCTGGAATATCATAGATTTTCTTTTCAGGATATAAAATAGCAGGTTGTCCACCTAGCTCGGATAAGCTTTCAATGATTTTTACGGACATACCACGTAAACCTGCATAAAAAGCTGCAAATAAGCCTACTGGTCCACCACCAATAATTGTAATATCGACAACTTGTTTTTCCGTCATTTATTTTCTCCAAATATTTAACTTTTTTTTCATTATAGTACACGTAAGATTTAACTCAAGATATTTTCTAGGCTTTTAAAAATTGAGCTGATGTCCTTACTCGGCTTTGATCTTTTCGAGCAACACCGCTTCTTCTTCAGTTAGGCTGTAATTTTCTAATAAGTCAGGACGGCGCTGATAAGTTTTTCGTAAACTTTCTTCCAAGCGCCATTTACGAATATTTTCATGGTGACCGCTCATCAGCACATCTGGCACCAGCATACCACGAAAATCATAGGGACGTGTGTACTGAGGATATTCTAAGAGGCCAGATGAAAAGGAATCGTCTTGATGACTTGCTTCTTTTCCAATAACATCTGGAATCAAGCGAACAGTTGCATCTACTATTGTCATCGCAGCTAGTTCACCACCTGTCAGTACAAAATCTCCTAAGGACACTTCATCTGTCACTAAGGTCTTAATGCGCTCATCGTACCCCTCATAGTGTCCACAAATAAAAATTAGCTCGTCTTCTTGTGCTAGCTCCTCTGCAAAGGATTGATCAAAGCGACGCCCTGCAGGATCAAGCAAGATAACACGTGGTTTTTCAGCTCCAATCTTTTCAATTGTATCAAAAATCGGCTGAGCTCTAAGCAACATCCCTTGACCTCCACCATAAGGCTCATCATCCACATGACGAGCTTTTTCCGCATTTTCTCGGAAATTATGGTAGTTAACCTCAAGCAAACCTTTATCTTTCGCTTTTCCAACTATAGAGTGCTCAAGGGGAGCAAACATCTCTGGAAAAAGGGTCAAAATATCAATCTTCATCATCCAAACCCTCTAAAACATCAACGTCAACACGATGATTAGCAATGTCAACATTCAAAATAACTGGAGGAATATAAGGAAGTAATAAATCCCGCTTTCCTTTACGCTTTACCACCCAAACATCATTTGCTCCTGGTTGAAGAATTTCTTTAATTTGACCAATCAGGAGATCATTTTCATAGACATCTAAGCCAATAATTTCATGGTAGTAAAACTCACCATCATCTAAATCTGTCAGATGTTCTTCTGCCACTTTTAAACTAAAACCTTTATATTTTTCAATGTCATTGATATGATTCATATCCTTAAATTTAATAATATCAAAGTTTTTATGTTTACGGTGTTTTGCAATTATGACGACAGAAACAAATTGATCCTTATCATCAAAAAGAGCTAGCTCGCTCCCTTTTTTAAAGCGGTCTTCAGCAAAATCAGTCACACTCAAGACACGCATTTCCCCTTGAAGTCCTTGTGTATTAACAATCTTTCCAACATTAAAATAATTCATCTTCTCTCCACTCTCGGCTACCAAGGCAACCTCTGCCTTTCAATATTTTTCCTTCCCCACCAAGCACTAGCAAATCTCTTTTCTAGGTAATTGGTCAGACAAACTTAGAGTAGCCATTCTTACCCATTCTATCATGATTTCTCTTTTTTCTCAAGATAACAAAAAAGAGCTAGAGTAATGCTACTCTATGCTCCTTCATCAATAACGATTCTTGCTTTTTTACCTTGAGTTGGAACCGAATAGACAATCGATCTTATTGCTGTGATGGTCCGCCCTTTTCTTCCGATAACACGTCCAATATCACTGCTAGCAAGATGAAGATGATACTCTAAAAATTCAGGGGTATCTTCAATTTTTATTGTAAAAGCATCTGGTTGTGAAATCAAGGGCTTCACAATTGCAATAATGAGATTTTCAATCGTATCCATAAGCTAAATTATTTTGAGAATTTTGAATCGTGGAATTTTTTCATAACGCCTTCTTTTGAAAGGATGTTACGAACTGTATCAGATGGTTGTGCACCATCAGCCAACCATGCAAGAACACGGTCTTCTTTAAGTGTTACTTGGTTTTCAGCAACAAGTGGGTTGTAAGTTCCAACTGTTTCGATAAAGCGACCATCACGTGGTGCACGTGAATCTGCTACGTTGATACGGTAGAAAGGTTTTTTCTTAGAACCCATACGAGTTAAACGGATTTTTACTGCCATTTTAAATAATCTCTTTTCTGTTTTATTATTTTTGGTTTCATTGAATAGCACAGCTATCAATTTACCTTTACTATTATAACAGATAATTATAAGCTGTCAAGTTTTTTTCTTGACAGCTTGTATTTTTTTAATCTGACTGGCTAAACTGGCTATAATACAAGTCATGATAAAAACCTTTTGCTGCCAATAAACTCTCGTGATTACCTTGTTCTATAATCTGACCATCTTTTAAGACTAAAATCTTATCAGCTTCTTGAATTGTTGACAAGCGATGAGCAATCACAAAAGAAGTTCGCCCCTGCATCAAGCGCTTCATAGCTTTTTGAATTAATATTTCCAGTCGTGTGTCAACAGATGAAGTCGCCTCGTCCAATATTAAAATAGCTGGATCTGCAAGTAAGGCACGAGCTATGGTTAACAATTGTTTCTGTCCTTGTGAAACATTGCTAGATTCTTGATTCATCTCCATGTTATAGCCACCTGGAAGAGTGCGGATAAAATGATCTACATTTGCCATCTTAGCGGCTTCAACAATTTCTTCATCTGTAGCCTCTAGCCTGCCGAATCTCAAATTTTCTTTAATAGTTCCTTCGTATAGCCAAGCATCCTGCAAAACCATACCAAATTGCTGGCGGTAGCTTTGGCGATTAATGTGGCGAATATCCTGGCCATCAACAGTAATCGCACCACTCGTCACATCATAAAAGCGCATCAAGAGATTAATTAAAGTGGTCTTACCTGCACCAGTGGGACCAACAATTGCAACCATCTCCCCAGGTTTAACTTCTAAATTAAATCCCTGAATCAATGGCTTATCTGCCACATAAGAGAAATCCACCGAATGAAAGGAAACCTGCCCTGTTAAAGGGGAAGTCAACACCATCTCTTTTTCACTCTTTTCATCGATTTCATCCAAAACTGAAAAGATACGCTCTAGTGAGGACTTAGCACTTTGTAGTTGTGGTGCAAGCTGTGTCAATGTCTGTACAGGTTGTGTAATCTGCCAAACATACTGGACAAAAGCCTGCATATTACCAATCGTTAATTTTCCAGCCATAACTTGAAGACCTCCTACAAAGGCAACAACCATATAAGTCACGTCTGATAACCCATGTAATAATGGCATCAACATACTGGACATAAAACTGGCTTTAAAACCGACTTCTTGTAAGTCAGAGGTAATTTTCTGAAACTCTTGACTTGATTGTTCTTCTCGTCCATAGAGTTTGATAATGTTAAAACCTGTTAAATTTTCTTGAACAAAACCATTTAACTGTCCCAAGATATCTGCCTGAGCTTTAAAATAAGGTTGAGATTTCTTCATGATCAACCTTGAACCAAAATATGTCGCTGGCACCATCAAGACAACAATCAAAGCTAATCCAACATTCAGGTAAAAGACCATCACCAATACTAATATCAAGGTCAGTACCGCATTAACAATTTGAAGAAAACTTTGTTGCAAAGCGTTAGATACAGCTTCGACATCACTAGTAAATCGACCTAATAAATCCCCAAATTGATGCTTGTCAAAATAAGAGACTGGAATACGATTAATTTTTCGACTCAAATCTTCTCTTAAGTCCATCACCGCACCTTGCACCCCTTTAGTCATGTAATAGTTAGAGCCATAGGCACCAATTTCATAAAGCAAGGCACGAAAAGCATATAAGGCTAACAAACTGACAATATAAGGGACATTGATTGCTGCACCAGCCACTCCTTTTGCTATAGCTAATAAATTAGATGTTAATTCTGTGATGATTAACCCTAGAACAAAAGGTTCTAAAACATTCATGATACTGCTAAGAATCTTTAAAGAAATAGCCAAATAGATGGAACCTTTATAAGCTGAGAGGTAGGTCCAAACTCTTTTAAACACCTTAGTTTCTTTCATCTTAACCTCCTATTTCCCTGTCAGTTTTTGACGATTCAACTGAGAATCGGCAATTTCTTTATAGATAGGGTTTGTGGCCATCAATTCATCATGAGTCCCACGTCCTACAATCTCACCTTTGTCTAAAACAATAATATGATCGGCATCCATAATCGTTCCAACACGTTGTGCAACGATTAAAACTGTCGCTTCTTTAGTCACTTCCTTCAAACGTTGACGCAAAGTAGCATCAGTTTGATAATCTAAAGCTGAGAACGAATCATCAAAAATATAGATATCTGGTTCTTTCACAAGAGCACGCGCAATAGATAAACGCTGTTTTTGACCGCCAGATAAATTGCTCCCACCTTCTGATAAATGTGTATCAAAACGCTCTTGTTTACTGTCGATAAAATCTTTGGCTTGGGCTACCTCTGCTGCTTTATGAAGATCCTCAAGACTAGCATCATCCTTACCATACTTTAAATTCTCTGCAATCGTCCCTGTAAAAAGAAGAGCCTTTTGAGGAATAAATCCAATCTTCTCACGCAAACTTTTTAAACGATAGTGTCTGACATCTACCCCATCTACTAAAATACGACCCAAGGTGACATCATAAAACCGTGGAATCAAACTCACTAAAGAGGATTTTCCCGATCCTGTTGAACCAATAAAAGCAATTGTCTCGCCTGGCTTGGCCTTAAAGCTAATATTGTGTAAGACTGGGTTTTCTGTCTCACCAGGATAAGCAAAGGTAACATTATCAAACTCTAAATAACCATGCGTCTTTGTTTCGGTTATCCCATCTTCATTTTTAGAAATGGAAATAGGTAAATCCAAGACCTCTTGCAAACGTTGGCTAGATACTTGCATCCTTGGATACATGGTAAACAAATTGGCAAACATCAAAAATGAAAACAAGGCATGAAAACTATATTCAATAAAGGCTACCAAGTCCCCTATTTGCAAACTTCCTTGAGCTAATGGATCTAAAGCAAACCAAACGATAGCTACAATCATAGCAATAATAATCTGAACGAATAAGGGTTCTGTTAATCCCGTCAAAACAAAAAGTTTTTTAGACGTTTCAGAATAGGATTGATTTGCTTGATGAAAACGCCCTTCTTGAAAGTCTTCTCTGGCAAAAGCACGAATGACCCTCAAACCTGTTAAATTTTCACGAACATACTGATTGATTTTATCAAGTGTTTTCTGCTGTTGTTCTGACAAAGGTCTGGTCTTAATGGCCACATAAACTACTGTCAAAACAAGAAAGGGCATCGCAACTGCAACTGTCCAAGCCAAACTTGGACTAGTTAAGAGCGTCATTACGACACTAGAGATCATCATCATCGGGGTAATAATCCCCAATTTCAGTGACTGTTCTGAAAATTGCATCAAGACAAAGGCATCACTTGTTATCCTTGTAACGAGTGATGAGACTCCTATCTTTTCATATTCATGGTGAGAGTAATCTTGCAATGCCTCATAAACATCATTACGAATGTCCCTTACCATATGTGTTGTCAATTTTCCAGCTGCATAGGCCAATAATAGCCTTCCTACAATCCCAATTAAGACCACAAGAAACATCATTTTAGCCCAAAAATACAGAGCTTGCTGATCATTTTGCGTTATCCCTTGATCAATCATTCTCGCCAGGATCGTTGGCAGACCTAGATTAACAACAACAAATAAGAAGGCCGCAAATACATCTAAAATTAGCCATTTAGGATACGGCTTCAAATAATTCCATATTAACTTCATCTCTTCTCCTCCCTAAATTTTTACACAAATAATGGTCTGGAAAGTTTTTCTAGACCATTATTTCTCTAATTCACTCAAATATTCATAGCGTTCATATTTTTCTAACAGCTGTTCATTGTTTTCATCTAATTCACGTTGAAGAACAGCCAATTGACCATAATCACTACTATTGGCTAACATCTCCGCTTCAATTTGTTCAATTCGATCCTCTAAGGCTGTGATGGCATCTTCAATAGTAGCCCATTCTTGTTTTTCTGCATAGGTCATTCGTTTTTTAGACTCTTTGATTTTTTCTGTCTTAGAGCTTTTTTCTTTTTGCATCAGAGTGGATTGACTCTCGATAAAAGCTTTTTCATCAAGGTAATCCGTATAATCTCCAAAAAACTCTCTAACTTGACCACCCTCAAATGCTAAAATCTTATTGGTAACCTTATCCAAAAAATACCGATCGTGACTCACTGTGATCACAGGACCAGAAAAGCTTTGTAAAAAGTTCTCCAAAACAGTCAATGTCGCAATGTCTAAATCATTTGTTGGTTCATCTAATAATAGAACATTGGGTTTTTCAATCAATATTTTCAAGAGGTATAAACGCTTCTTCTCTCCTCCTGATAACTTAGAAATCAAGGTCCCATGAGTTGATCTTGGAAATAAAAATTGTTCTAATAAGTCTGTTACGCTTGTGGAACCTACACTCGTTTTCACTTCATCCGCTATTTCTTGTAGATAAGTGATGACACGTTTATTTTCATCCATATCAATTAGCTGTTGTGAAAAATAACCAATTCGAACAGTCTCACCAATTTCCAATTTACCTGACTGGGGGCTAATCTTTCCTGCAATAAGATTCAATAGCGTTGATTTACCAACACCATTATCACCCACAATACCAATACGGTCCTTATTTTGAATCAGTAAATCAAATCGATTTAATAGCAATCGATCAGAAAAACCAAATGAAACTTGATCAAATTGAATCACTTTTTTACCAATTCGAGTTGTCTCAAAATTGATTTCCATCTCTTGATGAGCGACACTTTGATGAACATCATTTTTTAAATCATGAAAACGATTGATACGTGCCTGTTGTTTAGTAGCTCTAGCCTGTGGTTGCGTTCGCATCCAAGCCAACTCTTGCTTGTAGAGTTGTTTTTTCTTATGAAGATTAGCCGCATCTCGTTCATCTTGCTCAGCTTTTAATCGTACATAATCCTGATAATTTCCTTGATATTCAACCAAATTTGCATTCGCTAATTCAAAAATACGTGTTGCAATATTATCTAAAAAATAGCGATCATGCGTGATAAAAAGTACAGTTTTCTTGCTATTTTTAAGGTATTGACTTAACCAAGCAATCGTATCAATATCTAGATGGTTGGTTGGTTCATCTAAAAGTAATAAATCAGCATCAGCCAAAAGCACTTGAGCTAATTGCACACGGCGACGCAAGCCTCCTGATAAAGCACCAACCTGTAAGCTTAAATCAGAAAGTCCTAACTTAGATAAAACTGTCTTAACTTCACTCTCGATTGACCAAACATCAAGAGCATCCATTTCTGCCATTACTTTTTCTAATCGCACTTGATTGGTTTCAGAATAGGACGCCAAAAGACTTTCATACTCTTTAAGAAGGACCATTTCCTTTAAATCTGATGACAGAACCGTATCTAAAATTGTTTTTTGATCATCAAAGTCAGGTTCTTGCGTTAGATAAGCAATCTTATAATCACTTGGATAAGAAAATGGTGAGCGATCACCATCAAAACCTAAGTGACCTGAAATAACATCTAATAAAGTCGTCTTCCCAGTTCCGTTTACACCAATAATCCCAATCCTATCTAGAGGATGGATAATAAAGGATAAGTCTCGAAAAACAGTCTTATCGCCGACTGACTTGGTCAACCCTTCTACTAAAAAATCAGCCAAAACTCAGCTCCTCTCTCACAAAGGCATCAATTGCCTCCTTGGTATTACATAAATGACCATCCACAATCGCCATTTCAATGCTTTTTAATATTTTTCCCAGCTCTGGACCAGGTTTTAGACCAAAATCTCGCATCAAACTTGCCCCATTAACGACAATTTCATGTTTATCATGAATAGCAAGTTCTTGGTCTAGCTCCTCAATAATCCTGAAATCTACTGATAACCTCGCTCCTTCTCTTAACTTTTCTGCTAGAAGGACTAAATCTTTACCATATCGGTATAAGGTCGCTTTGTCAACTGCTTGATTAAGGCGTTTTTGATAAATCTCTAGAATGGATATAACATTTTTTTGGAAGTCATTCGAGGTTTTCCATTTTTTCAAAAACGATTTTGGATTAGCATGATGACAATAAATCAAAAGTGCAGCCCATGCCTGTTCTGACGAGGTAAATAAAAAGTCTGAAGCTAATGATTTTAACATTTCTGATAAGGCAACATCTTGTTTGGCTAAATCAGGTAAATAATGATAAGCTTTACTAGCTATTAAAGCCTCTACGCCTTTACGCCAATAAGAAGCTCTTAAGAGCTTATCTAATTCTACAAAAGAGCGCTCAACCGAAATTTTTTCTAATAATGGCGCCTGTTGCGTCATGGCATCAAAGGTTGTCTTCTCAATTGAAAAATCTAAGGTTGCCGCAAAGCGAAGTCCTCTCATGATACGAAGAGCATCTTCTCCAAAACGCTCCTCTGCTTTACCAACGGCACGCAAAACCCTATTTTCGAGGTCCTCTAAGCCATTAAACAAATCAATAATTTGACCTGTCTCATCTAGAGCAAAAGCATTGACCGTAAAATCTCGTCGTTTCAAATCTTCTTCAAGTGATCGGACAAAATTGACGGAACTAGGACGCCTAAAATCGACATAAACCTCCTCTGTTCTAAAAGTGGTCACCTCATACTCTGATTGATTCTCAAGAACTAAAACAGTTCCATGTTCAATCCCTATATCAACCGTTCGATGAAAAATAGACTTGGTCTCTTCTGGATAAGAGCTGGTAGCAATATCCACGTCATGAATGGAACGCCCTAATAAAACATCACGAACAGATCCACCAACAAAATAAGCTTCATAACCAGCTGACTTAATTTTTTCTAATACGGGTAAAGCCTTCTGAAATTCAGAAGGCAATTGTTTTAATCTCATAATAAATTTTCCAAACCATAAACAAGCTGATTGCGTTTAACCACTTCCTTGATGGCATGGTTCACACCACCCATGAAAGATACGCGATCATAAGAATCATGGCGCAAAGTTAGCCCTTCGCCTTCTGCACCAAACAAAACTTCTTGATGGGCAACTAGACCAGGCAGGCGAACACTATGAATACGGAAGCCATCAAATTCTGCACCACGCGCACCCTTAAGGAGTTCCTCTTCATCAGCAACACCTTGATGTTTTGAGGCACGAGTTTCTCGAATTAACTCAGCGGTCTTGATGGCAGTACCACTTGGGGCATCCTTTTTCTTATCATGATGTAATTCGATAATTTCCACATCAGGAAAATACTGAGCAGCCTTGGCAGCAAATTGCATCAACAGCACTGCCCCAATCGCAAAGTTAGGTGCAATTAATCCACCTAAAGAAGCTTCTACAGATAAATCCGTCAACTCCTCAATTTGCTCTGGAGTAAAGCCTGTTGTTCCAACAACAGGGGCAAAACCATTCTCTAAAGCAAAACGTGTATTTTCATAGGCTACCTTAGCCATGGTAAAATCAACCCAGACATCTGCTTCTAGACCGATTAAGTCCTCTTTTTTATTAAAAACAGGAACGCCATCAATTTCTTTTTCCGTTGCAAATGGATCTAGTAACCCAGCTAAAGTAAGACTAGCATCTTCACTCACCATTTGATAAGCAGCCTGCCCCATTTTACCCTTAAATCCTGCAATAATTACTCTTATCGTCATATATTAATCCTCAATAATAGGTGAAATTCCAATCGCTACAGCTCCTTCACCCAAGTGCGTAGCAATGACAGCTGAAAACTCTGAGATACTCAAATCTTGATACCCAGCCTCTATTAGTAACTGACTAAATTTATCTGCTTTTTCAGAAGCATTTGAGTGAATCACTGCGACTTCATACTCACCATCAGCGGTAAACTCTTTTAAGATGTCCACCAAGCGTTTAATCGCCTTTTTCTCTGTTCGGACTTTCTCATAAACTTCGATTCGCCCATCATTAAAATACAAAATAGGCTTAATACTCAATAGATTTCCTAAAAGTGCAGCACCATTTGAAAGACGACCACCTTTCACAAGATGATTTAAATCATCTACCATAATAAAGGCTGTTGTCTGATCAATTTGTCGATTCAACTTAGAAACGATTGTCTCAAAATTAAGACCCTCCTGAGCCCAATCAAAAATATTTTTAACCATCAAGCCCAGTGGCACACTCGTGATTTTACTATCTGGAAAGACAATCTCCAAGGGCTTATGCTCCTCTACCAAATATTGAATATTTTGGTAAAAACCAGAAATGCCACTTGATAGGAATAAACCAATCACATGCGTAAAACCTTGATCTAATAGTTGAGTTAATAAAGCATCCAACTCTGCTAGACTAGGTTGACTCGTCTTTGGAAGATCAGAAGATTTAGCCATCTTATCATAGAACTCAATAATCGAAAGATTTTTCCCTTCTACAAAAGACTCTTGGTCAATCGTGATGGGAATATCCAAAATAAAAAGATTCTCTTTTTGCTCAAAACCTTTTGGTAGAGAAATCGATGAATCTGTAATTACAGCTAACTTCATCATTAAAACTCCAAATTGACACCAGGCTGATCAAGAGCAATCTCTGTCACTTCATAACTTAAGCGTTTGAGCATATCTAATAAAGGTTTTGATAAATTCTCAACCTCTTCTTGTGAAAACTCACTTGGCTCATTGACAATACGATTTTTGATGTGAACCATCTGAGAAATCGCACCACTTAAGACATACTGTTCAAAAACAATAATAAATTGTAAGACAGCTACAATAGTAGTTTGATTTTTTTCGGTATTTTTTTCAACCAATTGAAAGGTCACTTCAACATTTGTTTCAGGTTGACCATGTTCTTTTTCCCACTCTAAATTACGGGCATCATAGTGATATTGATTGACAAATTCTTGTTCACGAACTAATTCCATGATCTTCTCCTTAGTTTCATCATTTCTCTAAATTATAGCATAAATCTACCTTATGCGAAAGCTAGAATTTCTTTTGAGGATGCTTAGCAATAATCTCTGGATACCGATTTAGTAAGGCTTCTCCTTCTTTAGACAAATGGCAGCCACGAATAGAAAATTGCCTTGCCAATTCTTCTTCTGTAAATTCCTCAGCCATAGCTTTATCTAAGTCCTCGCGCTTCATTTTTGAAAGCCCCTTAACACCTTTTTCTTTCAAAAGAAGTTTTAATTTCCCTGCAGGTAAGTGCGTTAAGGAGGCTAAAGCAGTATCTTCAACAACCAGACCATCATGAATTAAAAGCTCCAACTCTTTTTGAGCATCAATGCCATAACTGTATTCAAAATATTTTGAAATCACGGTTTCATTCGTATAAGTCCCAAATTGAACACGCCATAAAAGAATTAAATGCCCTGGAAGGTACCCTTCTGAAACACGAATCATATTTCGTTTTGGAACCAACTTACCAGAAGAAATCGCCACCTCTTCAAGAAATTCTGCTATATCACGCTCTGGTGAGATATAGGGAAACTCTGCATGAGATTGATACAACTGTCTTAATTTATTTTCCATAAAGGTCATTGTACCATATTCAAAAGCAATTTAAAAGAAGTTGGACAAACAACAACCTGGTTGCTCACTCCAACTTCTCTCACTACTTTATTCGTATCTCAACGCTTCAATAGGGTTAAGTTTACTAGCTTTATTAGCTGGTAAAATTCCAAATATGACACCTACTACTGCAGAAAAAAGAATACTTCCTACAGCAGAGGTTGCTGTAATAACAGGGGGGCCACCAAAGGTTGCATTGAGAGAATCACCAATCATTGCCACACCTCCATAAGCTAATAATAGGCCAATAAGACCACCTAAGGCAGTCAACACCATAGACTCAATTAAAAATTGTGTCAAAATATTGCCCCTTGTAGCTCCTAAGGCTTTTCTTAGCCCTATTTCACGAGTCCGCTCTGTAACAGATACTAGCATGATATTCATAACGCCTATACCACCAACAAGAAGTGAGATACCACCAATAGCTCCCATAACCAGTTGAATCCCCAAGGTTTGTTGTCCGATATAAGCTAGACCACTACTAATATCATAAACTTGATACTCTCCTTCTTTAACACCAGATAGTTGTGTTAAGCGTCGAGCTGCTGCACTTCCGACTTCTAAGATACGTGAGACCTCTTTAACATGCACAACAACCTCTGAGATCTCAGGCTGATTATATTCAGCTGCCAGTTGCGTATTGGCCATCATAATATTCCCATTAGATTGAGCTGCTAGGAGAGCATTTTGTGCATCTGGATCCTTGTAAACACCGATAACACGATAAGAACTTTCCCCTAGTGTAATCACTTGATTAAGAGCTTGTTGAGCGCTATCAAACAATGTTTTAGCTAATTTCTCATCTAATAAAATCACCCTGGCAAATCGACGATAATCATCATCAGTTAGCTGACGACCAGCAACCATTTGATATTTTTTGACTTTAAAATAGGTATCGTTCACCCCTGTAATTGCAACATTATTAACCTTCTTATTTTCAAAACTAACTTTAGCTGTAGTGCTGTTAGTCACATAATAGTTATCAATGCCATCAATACTTAAAAGTTGTTTAACCCATGATTCTTGGACATCTGGTGCTTTTTTATTAGCTAACTGATCCGTTGCAGCACTATTCATGGCTTGTTCTTGGAGTTCTGCTTGGGTAACGATCCCTTTTCCTCCCTTACTCTTAATCGGAGAATAGTTAATAGAAACATTTTGTTGATCCTTAGTTAACATTTTGGTGAAGGCTTGATTGATCCCACTTCCCAACGCCACAATGATAACAACAGACATAACACCGATAATAATACCTAACATGGTTAAGAATGAGCGCATTTTGTGCGCCATGATGGAACTAATGGCAAATTTCCAATTCTCCATTACTCTACCTCCTTACTAGTGTCAGAGGTAATCAAACCATCTCTAATAACGATCTTACGACTGGCATATTCTGCAATCTCAGGCTCATGCGTTACCATAATAATCGTTTTGCCCTCCCGATGTAACTCTGTTAACAAATCCATAATCTGAGCACCTGTTTTCGTATCTAAGGCACCTGTCGGCTCATCTGCAAGAATAATAGAAGGACTATTAACCAAAGCGCGTGCTATAGCCACCCGTTGCTTTTGTCCACCAGACAGCTCTGATGGGAGATGATGCATTCGCTCTGATAACTCCACTTTTTCCAAATAACTTTCAGATAATTTTTTTCGTTTCGCCGAAGGAACACCAGCATAAATTAAAGGTAACTCTACATTTTGTAGTGCTGTTAATTTTGATAGAAGAAAAAATTGTTGAAAAACAAAACCAATCTCACTGTTTCGCACACGCGATAAATCTTTCTCTGATAAATTTTCAACCTCTACGCCATTTAAAACGTAACTTCCTTCACTTGGACGATCTAAAAGTCCAATAGCATTCATTAGAGTTGATTTTCCTGAGCCAGATGGCCCCATAATAGCTACAAACTCTCCTTCATGTACGGTTAAATCAATACCTTTTAGAACTTGCAACTCTTCATCACCATTCAAGTAAGACTTAATGATACCTTTAAGCTTGATCAATTCTTTTTGTTTTTGATCCATTAGGTTCCTCCTTACTCAGACGATTTCGTATCTTTAGTTTGGATTTTCTGTCCATCTTTAAAAGATTTACTTGGTTTTTCAACAATCCATTGACCTTGGGATAGCCCTCCTGTCACTTCCTGATCTGTGGCATCTGCACTACCAAGAGTAACTTCTGTCTTTGTCACTGTTCCTTTGCTATCATCATAGACCCAAACATAATGTTTATCTTTGTCTGTAACCAGAGCTGATAAAGGAACAATCGGATGATTTGCTGTACTCAAGACCTCAACACTAACCTTAAATCCTTGTTTTAGTTCAGCGGCATCACTTGTAAAATTAACTTTGAAGGGATAACTAGAAGAGCTACTAGATGAATTAGCATCTGTCCCTGGGGCTTCTGGATAGTTGGAAATATAAGAAATTTTTCCAGTCCATTCTTTATCAGGATAAACTTTTGATGTTATCTTAACATCTTGATCAACTTTTAAGTTTGCGAGATTGTACTCTGTCACCTTACCTTCGACTTGTTGTTGTCCTTGACTGACAATATGCACCAACACTTGTCCCGTCGTGCTAGTAGAAGATGGATTTACAGAGGTATTAACTTCAACTACTGTACCAGCTACTTTACTATAGACAACTGTATCATTTAAGGCTGCTTCTGTCTTATTAATCTCATCTTGAGCATTAGCAAGTGAATCGTTCAAATCATTTAATTGACTTTGATAAGAACGCTGTGTCTGTCCGCTAGCATCTGCAACTGTTGTTCCATCTTCTGATAGTGACGTTGCGTCAGATTGAACAACACCATAAGTTTGTAAATCGGATAATTGTCTGCTCACCTTATTGTAGTTGCGGATGGCTTGGTCATAAGCTGCTTGAGCAGCTGTGCTATCGTACTGTACCAAAGCCTGTCCTTCTTCTACTTGATCCCCAACTGCAGGAATAACTGAAACCAAATCACCCTTATTCGTTTCGTAATAGACATACTGCTCTCCGTCAGATTTGACTGTCCCTGTCAACAAGGTACTAGATGCAACAGATCCATTTTTTACTTCACTCACCGTATAAGTTTTAGTTGTGGCTTGACTTGTGTTTTTACTAAAAACACTCATAAAAGCAGCCACAATTATCACTAAAAGAGCCAGTATTCCAAGCAAAATCTTAAATGTTTTGCTTAATTTAAATCCAGACTTTTTCTTTTTACGCATCAATCTTCTCCTTTGTATTGATATTTTAGTACAATGATAACTTTTTTTAGATATTTTGTCAAGATTAGAAAAAATAAACTTTTAACTCTCCTAAGCATTAAAACTATACCATCGTTCTTCTTAACAAGAATATCTCGTTAAGAATAGGATACTCTACTTTTACCTGTTTGAGTCTTACAATATTGTAAGAAAAAGAGCAAGACAACTTTAATTAGAATTGTCTTGCTCTTTTTAATTTAAATTGGATTTGTCGTAAAGCTACGGCTTTCTAAAACTCGAACCATAGCATCTGCTGTGTCAAGAGCTGTAAAGAGAGGAATGCCTGCTTCAATTGCTGAACTACGAATAGTTTGTCCATCTTCATCTGCAGTACGTTTTGTGCCAACCGTGTTGACAATTGCCTGTACCTTTCCTTGACGAACCAGAGCTGGAATATCATTTTCATCATCTTCACCAAGTTTATTGACTAGGATCGCAGAAACACCATTAGCTGTCAAGAATTTCTGAGTTCCTTCAGTCGCATAAATACCATAGCCAATCGATTCAAAACGACGAGCCAGATCCAAAGCTTCTTCTTTGGTATCATCATGGATAGTAAAGACAACGTCTCCAAACTCTGGCAAGTGAAGGTAGCTTGCTTCAAAAGCTTTGTAAAGGGCTTTTTCAAGCGTCTTATCAGATCCCATGACCTCACCGGTTGACTTCATCTCAGGTCCAAGTAGGCTATCTACTTTTGCTAACTTAGTAAATGAGAATACCGGTGCTTTAACATGGACATTGCTAGATTCAGGATAAAGACCATCTTCATAGCCAAGGTCTGCTAAAGTTTGACCTAGGATTAGCTTAGTAGCTACTTGTGCCATCGGAACATCTGTCACTTTAGACAAGAATGGTACGGTACGACTTGCACGTGGATTAACCTCGATAACATACACTTTTTCATCCTTAATGACAAATTGGATATTCATCATACCAATACAATTTAACCCGATAGCCAAACGTTTGGTATAATCTGCAATGGTATCTTGGATTTCTTTAGAAAGCGTTTGTGGTGGATAAACGGCCATCGAGTCACCAGAGTGGACACCAGCGCGCTCGATATGCTCCATAATCCCTGGAATAAGCACATCCTTACCATCAGAAATGGCATCTACTTCGCACTCACGACCCACAATGTAAGAGTCAACCAAGACAGGATGCTCTGGACTAGCCTTAACTGCTGTTCGCATATAAGAGCGTAGATCATTTTCGTTTTCTACAATTTCCATTGCGCGTCCACCCAAAACATAAGATGGGCGAACAAGTACAGGGAAGCCGATTTTACGAGCTGCTTCGACCGCTTCTTCTTCATCAGTTGCTGTTTGACCTGGTGGCTGCGGAATATCTAAATCTTTGAGAGCTTTTTCAAAAAGGTCACGGTCTTCTGCACGGTCAAGATCCGCAACTTGTGTTCCTAAAATCTTAATACCTGCATTCGATAAAGGCTCTGCCAAGTTGATAGCCGTTTGACCTCCAAATTGAACAATAACACCTTTTGGTTGTTCAAGGTCAATGACATTCATGACGTCTTCAAAAGTCAATGGCTCAAAATAAAGTTTATCTGAAACGGAGAAGTCAGTAGAAACTGTCTCTGGGTTTGAGTTCATGATGATGGCTTCATAACCTGCTGCTTGAATAGCCTTCACAGAATGTACGGTAGCGTAGTCAAACTCCACCCCTTGACCGATACGAATCGGACCTGAACCAAGGACCAAAACAGACTCTTTATCAGACTTGATAGACTCATTTTCCCACTCATATGTTGAGTAGAAATAAGGCGTTGAACTTTCAAATTCTGCTGCACAGGTATCCACCATTTTATAGACAGGAACAATCTTATTCTCAATACGAGTCTGACGAACCTCATCTGCTGTTTTATTCCAGAGCTGTGCAATCTTCTTATCTGAGAAGCCGTTGCGTTTCGCTAGTTTGAGGGTAGTTGGATCACCAACATTAGCCTCAAGCTCTTTTTCGATTTCAACAATATGAAGCAACTTGTCTAAGAAGAAGATATCAATCTTAGTCAAATCAGCAATCTCTTCAATGGTAAAACCACGACGAATAGCTTCAGATACATAGAAAAGACGGTCATCTTGCGCTTTAACCATTTTTTCAACCACAACATCGTCACTAGCATTAGCCAGCTCAGGCATTTCGTTATGTGAGACACCGATTTCAAGTGAGCGACAAGCTTTCAGAAGACTTTCTTCAATGTTACGCCCAATAGCCATAACCTCCCCTGTTGCTTTCATCTGTGTTCCTAGACGGCGTTCACCTTTTTCAAACTTATCAAATGGGAAACGAGGAATCTTGGCGACAACATAGTCAAGGGCAGGCTCAAACATGGCATAGGTTGTTCCTGTAACAGGGTTAACCATTTCATCTAAGGTTAAACCAACCGCAATCTTCGCTGCTAATTTAGCAATTGGGTAACCTGTTGCTTTAGATGCTAGAGCAGAAGAACGTGAAACACGAGGGTTAACTTCAATCACATAATACTTGAAGCTATGTGGATCAAGTGCAAGTTGAACATTACATCCCCCTTCAATCTTAAGGGCACGGATGATACTCAAGCTGGCATCACGCAACATTTGGTTTTCAATATCAGAAAGCGTCTGTGTTGGGGCAAATACAATTGAGTCTCCTGTATGAATACCTACAGGGTCAAAGTTTTCCATGTTACATACCACAAGAGCATTGTCTGCGGCATCACGCATCACTTCATATTCTATTTCCTTGAATCCTGCAATAGAACGCTCAATGAGACACTGTGTCACAGGAGATAGTTTAAGACCATTTTTAGCAATCTCGCGAAGCTCTTCTTCATTGGCACACATACCACCACCAGTGCCACCTAGGGTAAAGGCTGGGCGTACAATAACAGGATAGCCAATCGTATTTGCAAAAGCCACCGCTTGCTCAACTGTCTCAACAATCTCAGACTCAGGAATTGGCTGATTGAGGTCTTCCATCAATTGCTTAAATAAGTCACGATCTTCTGCTTGGTCAATAGCAGATAATTTTGTTCCCAAAAGCTCAACACCAAGCTCATCTAGAATACCAGCTTTTGAGAGCTCCATTGCCATGTTAAGACCAGTTTGTCCTCCAAGAGTTGGGAGGAGCGCATCTGGACGCTCCTTACGAAGAATGCGAGTCACAAATTCAATGGTAATCGGCTCAATATAAACCTTATCTGCAATTTCTTTATCCGTCATGATGGTCGCAGGGTTTGAGTTCACCAAGACAACGCTATAACCTTCTTCTTTTAGAGCAAGACAGGCTTGGGTTCCTGCGTAGTCAAATTCAGCAGCTTGTCCGATGATGATTGGACCTGACCCGATCACCATAATTTTTTTAATATCCGTACGTTTTGGCATAATCTATGATACAAAACCCGTTAAGAGAACAAAGCGAAAATAGGAAACGTGGCGCTGATGCTTCAAGCATCTAGGCGACGATTATCTTTTTCGCACAGTCCTTAGGGCGTGTTCGAATTTGAAAACATCAGTTTTCTCGAACCTGTATCTTCTCCTTTCTATTCGTCGCATCTCTGTGCGACATTAAATAAGATGTTTTCGACATCAGTAAATGATAAATTCAAAGTAAGCTCAAATAAGACACTTATCCTACCTTTTACCACTATAACGTTTAAAATGCCTCACTTTTGATTGGCGCGCTCTGCTTGAAAAGCATCAATTAGCTCTAAAAACTCATCAAACAGATAGCTTGCATCGTGTGGACCTGGTGCTGCATCAGGGTGGAATTGTACTGAAAAGGCTGGATAATGTCTATGTCTAACACCCTCTACTGATTTATCATTAATCTCCTCATGGGTGACAATTAAATTCTCTGGGAGGCTCTCACGATCAACTGCATAGCCATGGTTTTGACTGGTAAAATCAACACGTCCTGTTGCAATCTCACGAACCGCATGGTTAAAACCTCTATGACCAAACTTCATCTTATAAGTCTTAGCTCCATTTGCTAGACTAAACAATTGATGCCCCATACAAATCCCAAAAATCGGAATCTTTCCTTGCACTCCGCGTATCATGTCAAGTGCCCCTGGAACATCTTCTGGATTTCCTGGTCCATTTGATAACATGACACCATCTGGGTTGAGGTGAAGAATCTCTTCAGCACTTGTGTCGTATGGTACGACAGTGACGTTACAGTCACGCTTTGAAAATTCCCTTAAAATAGAATGCTTAAGACCAAAGTCAACTAATACAATATTTTTTCCAACTCCTGGTGCAGGATAGGCAGTTTTCGTCGATACTTGTTCAATATTATTACTTGGTAAAACTGTCGCACGGAGCTGATCTTGCAGATGCTCCAAGCTATCTCCATCACTTGCTAGAGTAGCCTTCATCGTCCCGTGCTGACGAATAATTTTAGTCAAGGCACGTGTATCAATCCCTGAGATTCCTGGAATATTTTTAGAAACTAAAAACTCATGCAAACTCATCTGATTACGCCAGTTACTTGATCGGCGTGCACATTCTGCCACTACTACCCCTTTACATGTTGGAGTAATAGACTCATAGTCGTCGCGATTTATCCCATAGTTGCCAACTAGAGGATAAGTGAATGTTAAAATTTGGCCATTGTAGGATTGGTCCGTAATGGACTCTTGATAGCCTGTCATCCCTGTATTAAATACAATTTCTCCAGTAACATCAATATCTGCACCAAAAGCTGTACCTTCAAATACTGTTCCATCTTCTAAAATCAGTAATCTTTTTGCCATTTTTCTACCTTTCTCGTTTGCCCTCACAGGAGCATCTTAACGTCTAAGCTTTCCCATTTAATATTGCTTCAATAATTGCCATTCGGACATAAACACCATTTTGCATTTGAGCAACTATGCGTGACTTAGGTGCTTCCACTAAATCATCATCAATCTCTACATCACGATTAACAGGAGCTGGATGCATCACAATAGCACTATCTTTTAATTTCTGATAACGCTCTTCTGTTAAACCGTAAGTCTTATTATAGCCTTCTTTAGAAAAACTCGTACTACCATCGTGACGCTCATGTTGTACCCGCAATAGCATTAAAACATCTAAATCTTCGATAATATCATCAAGGGCAACGTGTTTTCCATAAACCTCAAATTCCTCAGAATACCATTCACGAGGTCCTGCAAAATAAAGTTCTGCACCTAAACGTTTTAAAATCTGCATATTTGATTTTGCCACGCGCGAATGGGTAATATCACCAGCTATAGTAATTTTCAAATTTTCAAATTGACCAAACTCTTCATAAATAGTCATCAGATCCAAAAGACATTGACTAGGATGTTGACCAGAGCCATCACCACCATTGATAATAGAAGTTTGGATACTACGACTATCAACCAGTTCCTGATAGTAATCCTCATCAGAGTGTCGCACAACGCAAATGTCCACTCCTAATGCACTCATCGTTAAAATAGTGTCATATAGCGTCTCACCTTTATTAACAGAAGAGCTCTTAGCATCAAACTCGATCACATCTAAACCCAGTTTTTTCTCAGCTACTTCAAATGACTTATGGGTCCGTGTCGAACTTTCAAAAAATAAATTTGATGCAAAATATTGTCTATCTAAACGAAAATCTGCTTGATTTCTTTTAAAGTCTGAACCACGTTTGATCAACCCTAAGACTTCTTCATTTGACAATGTTTCCATGGTCACCAAGTGCTTTAGCGAAACTTTACCGTCTGTTACAGCCATCATCGTCTCCCTTTTTAAATGTCTTTTATATGCGGTATCTATCTAGCTTGGATCAACAATAGAGACGGCATCACGACCATCAATTTCAGTCATTTCCACTACAATCTCTTCAACTGCACTTGTTGGGATATTTTTTCCAACATAGTCTGCTCGAATAGGCAATTCACGATGACCACGATCAACCAAAACTGCTAAACTCACACGACCAGGACGTCCAAGACTAACAAGGTTATCGATTGCTGCACGGATAGTGCGCCCAGTATAAAGAACATCATCAACTAAAATCACATCACGACCCGTAATATCCACTGCCATACTGGTTGTGTCTTCTTCAACTTTAACATCATCACGAAATGGTTTGATGTCCAGTTCTCCAATAGGAAGATCAATCCCTTCGATTTGTTTTAATCTCTCCTGAATGCGACGCGCAATAAAGACACCTCTTGTCTTAATCCCTGCTAGGACGAGATTATCTAAGTTTTTATTACGCTCAATAATTTCATAAGTGATTCGTGTAATCGCACGCTTTACGGTGACATCATCAACAACTTCTTTTGTCTTCATGAGAAACAACCTTTCTAATATAGAAAAAAATCTCCTTAAAACAAGGAGATTACACAAAATATGGGTACAGTAAAGCCTGCACTCTTTTTCTTCTGGCTCTCCTTGCCTGCCTCACAGGACAGGTTTAAAGGAATTATTCATTTAACTCATTATACCATAAGTTCTATTTTTTTCAAGCATTAATATTAAAAGCTGGGGAGCTAATCTTTTTGTAAGATGACAGCTATCCATACTTAATGTTTTCTCAAGTCATCTAGTGTCTTTTCAAAAATTTCGGGAACCTCTGCTGAGAAGACCATCTCTTCTTTAGTTGTTGGGTGAGTAAACCCTAATGTTGCTGCATGAAGAAATTGTCCATTACTCTTCAAACTTTTTTTAGGACCATATAAAGGATCTCCTGCCACAGGATGACCAATATAAGCCATGTGAACACGAATCTGGTGCGTGCGACCAGTCTCTAAAGTTAATTCAACCAAGGTATAGTGACCAAATCTCTCTAACACTTTGAAACGCGTCAAGGCATCACGTCCCCCTGCAATAACCGCTTGCTTCTTACGATCCTTGTCTGAGCGTCCAATTGGTGCTTCAATCACACCACGATCATTGGGAAGATTACCGTGAACAATGGCTAGGTACTGACGGAGGGATTTTTTGTCTTTGAGTTCTGCCGCTAACGAACGATGAGCATTATCATTTTTGGCAATCATCAACAAGCCTGAGGTATCCTTATCAATTCTATGAACTATCCCTGGACGTACCACCCCATTGATCGAAGACAAATCTTTGATATGATGCATTAAAGCATTCACTAAAGTTCCTGATGTATGCCCAGCAGAAGGATGAACCACCATCCCTTGAGGCTTATTGACCACTGCGACATCTTGATCTTCGTAGATAATCTCTAAAGGAATATCTTCGGCTAGAATCTCTAAAACTTCCTCTTCTGGTAAGTGATAGGTAATTTCATCGCCTGCCTTAACAGCATACTTGGCTTTGACAACTTTTCCGTTAACTAAAACCTCACCTTTTTTTATCGCATCATTAGCTTGGCTACGTGTTAATTCTGTTAAATCTGCCAAAGCTTTATCTAGACGCACGCCGGCATCTTTAATTATTAATTCCATCATCTTCTCTCCATAATACTAACATCAAAATCGCAACACCTACTGTCAGATAAGAGTCTGCTACATTGAAAATTGCAAAATCAATAAAATCCAAATGGATCATATCAATCACATATCCTAGTCGCAGACGGTCAATAAAGTTGCCCACTCCACCTGAAATGACTAAAGTTAAACCTATCAAAAACCAGATATTACCGTTGATGTTTTTAACAAAATAATAACCTGCGACACTCAAAAAAATCACGGTTACCACTATAAAAAACCAACCTTGATTTTGAAAACTGGAAAAAGCTGCACCGTTATTTTGTAAATAAGTCAAACTCACAATATTTGGCAAAAAGCTTTTGATTTCACCTAACTTGATATTTTCTACAGTTGCCCATTTGCTGATTTGATCTATGGCTACTAATAGTAGGGCTATGATGGGGAAGCTAATTTTTCGCATCTCTCCTCCTATGGCTGATAAGTTTTAAAATAAGTCGTCATGACCTCAACAAAATGATGAGCACAAGTAGATAAAGTTACTCCTCTACGTTTCACATACACCATCTTGTTATCATGGGCACCTTTCAATGGAATCACTTTGATACCATTAACACTCTCACTATCTAAAAAACCTGATCCCGTGGCGTAAGCATCTGTCCGCTCCAAAATACCATTTAAAGTAGCTCTATCTGTTACATTAAAAATTTGAGAACTATCTGTTGTATCAATCAAATTTTCGGAATAATAAAGATAAGCATCCTTTTCTTGTGTAAAACGTACCGTCGGTAAACCCACCAAGTCCTGCATTGTCAACTCTGACTTTTCACACAGCGCATGTGTTTTTTTGAGGTAAATATGAGTTTGAAAAGAAATCAACTCTTCATACTCCAAACCAAGCTTATCCATTTTTTGAATAATCCCTTTGGTATTTTGTTGATTCAGATAGATAATTCCTAATTCACTATAACCTTGGGCTACTTCATCTAAAATCTGAACAGTTGTTGACTCAAAAATACGCATATCCTTGTGTTCAGGAAACTGACGTGAGTACTCGGTCATCAAAGGGGGAAGAAAGTCATAGTGTTGACTAGCAATCGAAAATTGTTTCTGACCATGCTCTTTATGATGAGAATATTGATTTTCAAACATATCAAAGTTTTTGACCAACTCTAATGATTTTTCATAAAAAACCATCCCTTGGCTTGTTAGTACTGCCCCTGTTGTGGTCCGTTTAAAAATATCAAATCCTAGCTCTTTTTCCAAGTCCTTCACAGCTACCGAAAGGCTGGGTTGACTAACAAATAATTTATTGGCCGCTTCTCTAAAGGTGCCGCTATTAGCAATCGCCACGACATAGCGGAGTTGTTGAATATTCATACGACTAACCTTTCACTATAAACTCTTTTTATTATATCAAAATTTTAACATTCTTGATAGTCAGGAAAAGATAAGAAAAACGCCACCTCAAATGGTAGCGTTTCAAACACTAATTCAAATCAAGAATAGCTTGTGTGTATTTTCCCATCAAAGTTTTAGAAGCAATTGGGCCTCCATAGTAATAAACATCTGCATAATCCATTGTTACCACTTGATTGGCTTTTACTGCTTTAAGTGTTTGCCAAATTGGGTTCTCTTGAAGTTTTTCATACTGCGCTTTATCTGCTTCAGCAAAGTCAACAAAAATATAGTCCGCATCAAAATCAGCTAAACTTTCAGCATTGATTTCTTTCCAACCATCACCATCTGACAGTGCTTGCATCCCTTTACTTTGCTTAAATCCAAGACCTCGTGTTAAAGCTTGTCCACCACGTGCCCAGTTATTACCATAAGCATAGATTTTATCCCCACTCAACTCAATCAGTGAAATCGTAGCATCACTTGGAGTAATGTCTGCTTTTTCCAGTTTAGCGATTTGTTTGTCTGCTTCTTGATCAAACTTTTTCAAGAAAGTTTTCTTAGCATCTTGGGCATCATAAACTTTAGCAAAATAGTCCAAAGTTTCATCTAAGCCTTTGATAGAATTGTATTCCACATAAACTGTAGGGGCGATTTTTTCATATTTTGACACTTCATCTTTTTGAATGGTCACAATTAGATCTGGCTTTTGAGCTGCTATTTTCTCTGCATTCATAGGTGCTCCTAGATCTTTTAAGACTTTCTTTTGTGCTTTACTAATATAGGGGTTTCCTGCATCCCATTGACTTGTTCCAACGACATTTTGCCCCAAAGCCAATGCTTCATCAGGATAAGTATCTACTACAATTTTCTCAAGATCATTCGGAATCTTGACTGTACGACCCGCTGAATCTTTAAAGTTATGAGTTTCTGCCGCTTGGGCAGTTGTCGTTGCATTAGCCAAAACTAATAGTGAGGTCAGACCTAATATATATTTTGAAAAACGTTTCATTGTTTTCATCCTTTAACCTTTTATTTTTCACAAATGTGATAGAAAAATTATAGCATATCATCTGATAGAAATATAGGCTTTCTCACATATTGAAATCATTACAAAAAGGAGATCGAACAAAACTTAACTAACCAAAAAACCTCCCCCACTCCAATCAACTACTACACTGGGGTGTACGAATCCTAAAAAGCCATCCTGAACTTTTTGTCCTTAGTTTTTTAAGACTAAATAAATAAAATACGGTGCTCCAATCACACTGGTCACTAAGCCTAGTGGTAAAGTGGTTGGAAAAAGAAGCATTTTGGAAACCACATCACTAATAACCATCAAATAAGAAGCCACTAAAGCTAGCATCACCAACTGCGCTTTGAGACGAAAAGGAACTAGACTTTGTGCTATACGACTTGAAATAATTCCAATAAATCCTAAACTCCCCACACTTGCAACACCTACGCCTGCGAAAATCACTGAAAGAATGACCAATTTTTTGACTTCTCTATCATAGTTTACTCCTAAACTAATTGCCATGTCTTTTCCCATTTCTATTAAACGCAATCGAGATAAAAAACGAGAAAATATCAAGATTAACACTCCTAGCAACAAAAGCAATAAGAGTAAGAGGTCATAAGAGGCATTCCAAACATCCCCTGTTAGAAATGGCACAACTGCCTGAAAATCAAAACTATTTAATAGTAGTTGCAGCAAGGTCATTAGAGCTTGAAAAACAGCTGTAATCGCGACACCTGTCAAGACTAACTTAACTCCAGAAAAGCTTTTTCTCAATGCCAAAAAATAAAGAGAAAGAAATCCTAAACCTGCACCTAAGATTGCCCAAAAAGGATAGGTTAGCGCTTGAGCAAAAGGCACAGCCAACCAAGCACTCAAGACAAAACTCAAAACTAGACCAAAAGCTGCCCCTGCATTGATCCCTAAGATACTAGAGTCCACCATTGGATTCACACTAACTTTTTGCAAGATATAACCTGATAAGGATAAAGCAATCCCACCTATAAGTACAGCCAAAAGGCGTGGAAGTCGAAATTCGATTAAAATTAAGCGATCAAAATCACTTAGCTGGAATAGATTCAATGGGTTGACCCAAACTTCCCCAATGGCTAAATCAAAGCCAATTAAAAATAATAGTGTCACCCCTAAAATAATAAAACGCCTTTTCATCGCCTAATCCCCCTATCTACTTGTCCTACTAAATACAAAAAGAATGGGGCGCCTAAAAGCATGGTTAGTGCACCTACAGGAAGCTCGTAAGGTAAAAATAAGGTCCGTGCTAGTAAATCTGCCAAAGATAAAAAAACACTTGATAACAGGATATTTAGCCATAAGGTCTTCAAAAATGAAGCTCCTGCTAGTCTTCTTGCCATATGAGGCATCATTAACCCTAAAAATCCTAAGACACCTACAATAGAAACCACTACTCCACTTGATAGGGCGATTAAAAGTACCAAAATCCATCTCATCTTGACAACATCTAATCCCAAACTTGTCGCCAATTCTTCCCCAAAAGATAATAATTTAATCTGCCTTGAAAAGAGAAAGCATACTCCTAGTACCACTAAAACACAAAGTCCCAACAGTAAGGTCTTTTCTTTTGAGACTGCTGAAAAAGATCCAACTGTCCACATAAAAAAACGTTGTGAAGAATTACTATAGTAGGCAATTCCACTGGCCAGTCCCGAACAAAACATACCTAAACTCGTCCCTACCAGTAAAATCTTAATGGGTTGAAAAGAAGATCGGAGCGTTAATAGCCAGACTAAACATAAGCTAAAAAATGCCCCTAAAACACCGAAAATCAAACTAGACACTAGACCTGTTCCCAACCCTAAAGCCATTAGAATAGCCAAAAATAAGCTCGCTCCACTTGAAATTCCTAAGGTTGAACTTTCTGCAATAGAATTTTGTGTCATAATCTGCATCAATTGACCCGATATGCCCATCAAAGAAGCTGCAAAGATACTAGCCAAAAATCTCGGCAGACGAATCTCTTGTATAATAGGGTTTGTCCATAGTTCTGATATCAAATAAGTTTTATTGCCAAACTTCATTGACAAGATAAATATTACAGTAAGCGTAAGGAGAGCTATAAAAAATGTTACATAATAATATTTCTGTTTAATAATCAACACCTACAATCATGGGAGTTTGTGAAAAGCTATCTGTCCCAATTGACACCTTAACCTTAAAAGCTGATTCAATCATCTTTTCATCAAATACCTTTTTGGTCATACCTTCTGTTAAAATCTTCCCTTCTTGCATCACGATCAAATGGTCCGAAAAACGAGCCACTTGATTTAATTCATGCAAAACATAAACCACTGTCTTACCATGATTTTCCACTAGATCTTTTAACAAAGACAAGATCTCATATTGATGGACAATATCTAAATAAGTAGTCGGCTCATCAAGTAAAATAATATCTGAGTCTTGTGCCAAAACCAAAGCAATCCAAACTCTTTGCCTCTGTCCTCCCGACAATTGATCCACTGCAACATCTCTTAATTCCCAAACGTTAGTAATGGTCATCACTTCTCGAATCAGTGCATAATCTTCCGAAGAGAGATGTAATTGCGTTAATTTTTGATGAGGAAAGCGCCCCAAACTCACTAGGTCTAAAACGGTCATTCCTTCTGGTGCTCTTGCACTTTGAGGAAGAATCGCCAATCGCTTAGCAACCTCTGTTGTTTGATAACTCTGAATATCTCGACCATCCAAGATAATTTCTCCATGACTTAACGGATGTAAGCGCGCTAAAGCCTTTAACAAAGTTGACTTACCAGAACCATTAGTCCCAATAATAGCTGTTGTTTGACCTATAGGAAGCGACACCGATAAACGATCAATAATACTCTTATTTCCATAAGAAACAGATATCTCTTTTGCTTCTAGCATTTTTAACTCCCTAACTTCATTTTATTGCTATATTATAGCAAAAATCTCAAGTTAATGACCTGTTTCCAACCATTTTAGAATTATTATTATCTGAACATGTCAGTATCCTATCAAACTATAAGGGGGGTCCATACTCACATTTTTTAAAATATGGGTACCAAAACAAAAAAAACAGGCCCTCCGAAATTTCGGAAAGCCTATTGTTAAGCCATTTTTAGACTTATTTAGCGATTGGGTAAACAGATACTTGTTGAATATAATAATCAAAACGTATTCTTCAATACCCTTAAAATCCTTAATAAATCAACATTTTTTATTAAAAATAATACCCCAAAAATGACATAATCATGATTTTTGGGTACCAAAATGGGTACCAAAAAAGCCCCTTGTTTAGGGGGTTTCACTGTATTCTACTGTTTCCTACTGTTTCCTACTGTATTTTGGGCAACACAAAAAGCCCCCAGCAATCGCTGAGGTTTTTTAAATTTCTATTGCACCGAGTGTCACGATATCTTCTTTGGTGAAAACCCCCAACTCATAATAACAACGAATCATAGTGGCTTGCGCTCGCTTAGATGGTCCGCTAGTATCGTTTGGGTTGAATAGAGCATCTTTGAAATCAAATCCGCTAGAATCGTTAATTGGATTAGTAACACTTGCGCCTCCCCAAAAACGTGCTACGCCGTTTAATGAACTGAGAGTAGTCAACGTATTCGACCCCATAGCAAATCGCATAAGCGTGGTAATAACACGATATTCCGAAGCTCTCTCTTGTGTTAATGGTTGAGTCTCAGCATAGATGTATGCTCGCTGATCAACATTTCCTAGCGTTAAGCTAGAACCATTATCGAACCGAAACTGCCATGGGCTGACAGATCTGTCCAGAAACCAACCTGTCGGACCAAAACGTTCTTCATGAGAGGAACTTCCTGATGTTTCCAATTTCTCAACTCGAGCCACTAGTGCGCTGTCGTCGTAATCCCGCTTATTTTCAAGACTAGTCACTCGATTTTGGAGTTGACTATCATCATATATCGGTCTATCTTCCAAGCTATCAATTCGACGTCTTAACTCAGAGTCATCATAGATAGTGTCCTTATCACTTCTCATCTCAAGCGCCGAAAGACGTTGATTAACAATTGAATCATCGTAGACAGTATCTTTGTCTGTCTTAGATTCCAAGGCTGAGAGACGTGATTTTATATCCGCATCGTCATAGACTGTGTCTCTATCCTCTCTTGATTTTAAAGCAGCAATCTCAGTTCTAATAGCCGTATCATCGTAGCTTTGCCCGGTTGGTCTTGATTCCAATTCTGTTAGGCGTTGACGGATAGCAGTATCATCATAGACAGGACGCTCAGAGAGAGCTCTAATCTCATTCCTAAGCTCAGTATCGTCATAAGGTGTAAGTTCTTTAACTTGAACTTTCAAAAGTGTGACAGAGCTAGTTAAGGAAGTTATTTTAAGTCTTAGCTCCCTATCATCATATCCTGTCTCAAGTGTTTCGATGTGATGTTTTAGCGCATCAATCTCAGCTCTTAACTCGCTATCATCATATTTGGGAAGATTGAGTTTGCTGACAAGCTCATCCAGATCAATCTGATTAGCCTGATAATCACTCAAGATTTTGGAAATATATCCTTTGATGTCTAGCAATTCTGCCACATCTTCTGTCATGTAGTCTCCTAGATTCTCGTTGACAGTTAAAATCACCGAATCGGTCGATGGAAAAACATATCCAGCATGTTCAACCTCTACGATATAGTCCCCAACAGGTAGAACTTTAGACAGATTAAATTGAACTAAATTCTCAACCACTTCCGCTTCAAATTCTAACTTCGACTGATTCTCATCGATCAACTGAACGGTAGCTGGTCCATTTAACGCCACACCCTCGTCTGTCTTGAGTTTCAATTTAAAGACCGACGATGTATCCCCTTGCTTAACGATCGAACCCTTAACCCACGTTAATTTCGTTTTGTCAGACATAAATTCTCCTTCTATACTAAAAAAAGAGGTGCCAGGTCAAAACCTAACACCTCTCGTTTTAAGCAAATGACCCAAAATCAGTAATACGACGCCCATTTTCAGATTGACCAACCGCCACATATCGACGATTACCAGAAGCGCCGAGATAAGTAATCCAGATATAACCATCCTTATCACACCAACCATCATAATTGATGGTCATCTCTGGTGTATAGACTGCCACGATCTCACCATCAAGACCTGCCTTAGCACGAACATTTAAAGCAGACACTTTGACAGTAAAGGTCCCAGTCTCTTCATGGATAGTCCCATCACCAGTTGGAGTTGGCGCTGTATAAGTTACTTGCTCTTGAGTTGGGAAGTAAAACCAGCCTACCACACCGCTAAAGTCTCGTGTATTGTAGCGAGCGGGACCGCCGACATAGAGACTATCTGCATTGCCATCAATATTCTGCTCGATGGTCTGCATAGTATAGCCATCACTATCCTCAATGACTAATCCAGTATGCCCATAAGGGTGTCCGTAGAGATAGACAGTGTCCATAACGAATACTGCTCCCTTTCTAGGAATGACCGACATATCACCTTCGACATTATAGACCACTTGCCAACCTAGCGATGCTGCACTATTTAATAGATCAATTGCATTGCCCCAAAGCGCTTGACCAAAGAACTGCCCAGCGATTCCATTGGGGAGGTCAACGCATTGTGTCCCATACACACCATCTTGGTCCCAACCAAGACCAGCATTTGCCAAATTCTTAGCAAACAAAATAATATCATCTAAAATTGCCATTTCATTTTCCTCCTACTGTAGTTTTTCGTAATTCAAAGCACGTTCGCTATCTGACAAACCTTTAGTGGTGGGGTCGTTAATGATGCCCAACAAAGTCAAAATAGACAGAATCGTGTTAACGATGGCAGAAATATTTTCAGGTAGTTTTAGCCCCAATTGTTGAGCCAAAAGGAATAAAAGACTAAACAGTCCCGCCCAAAACCATCTTTGTTTGTAGCGAAGTTTCATATTAATCATGAAGTACTCCCTCCTTAATTTCCACGGATAAAAATTTCTCATACAAAGCCTTGATAGTGCCATTGCCTCCCAAACGTCGATAAGACTCATACATCTTAGTGATCTCATCAAACTCTTCTTGATTAGTCCATTCGCGTTGAATAGCTCTGATCAGAGCCTTCTGAAGATACCAACGCTGTGTCTGTCTCAAGCCTTGAATGACGTTATCCAAAGTTGTAGAGTTAGTTTCAACCGTGGATTTAACTGAGCTGAGATTGCTAGCTATCGCATCAACTTTGGCAAAGCGTTCATCCTCTTTAGCACGTCCAGCTTTGATGTCTTTGTAAATTTGCCACAAAAAGCCACCGAGGGCGACTAAGCCCCCGATGATTGCAGCTATATCAATCTGTAGATTACCAAACATAGGCTAATTTTGTTGGTTTGTCAAAACTTCTGCCACAACCTCGCGCAGATTAAATAGAGCTGGAACGTCCTCCAACGTGTACTCTTCTGACAGCACTAACGCTACCCATGCTTTAACGACTGATGATTGTTTTGTAAATTTAAATTTAGTTGCCATTTTAATTTTTCCTTTCTTTAATAACGCTGTTCCAATGATAGCTGAGCTAATTAAGTTCTTCATTTTCTACCACCTCTTCTTCTGTGGGAGCTTCGAACACATTCATGATAATCTCTGTTAATTCTTTAACGGTGGCGTTGATCTGTGTTTCTAAAGTATCAAAGCGAGCGTTTCGTTCTTGTTCCGCTTCATCTAGACGTGTGCTGAGTTCATTGAGATTGGCTTTAGCATCTTCCGTGAATTTCTTAGCCTCTTTGACAGCCACATCTAGCTCATCAATCTTCTGAACGGATTCTGCCATAGCGCGTTCAGCGAACTCGGACTTAAAGAAGCCATCAAGTGCTAATTTGATAAGCGTGGCATCTCCTTCTTGTCGATGATCACCAATGACTTTTTCTGAGAAATTAGCATAGCTCCCGCCATCTGTAGCGAGTTGAATGAGAGTGTGTGTCACCTTTCCATCATCCGAACGGATAGGGAATTTATCAATTACTTTCCAATTACGCATCAGTTTCCTCCTCTTTATTTGGCGCAGTTGCCTCATCAAGCTGAGCCTGTAATTCCTCAACTTGAGCTTGTAAAATCGCTTTATCAAGCGATAATTGCGCGATTTGAAGCGCTAATTTTGATTGAATGCTTTCGTTCATGATTTCTCCTATTTTATTTTATTTGAGATATTGATAGCGCCGTTATACATTGCTTTAAGTGTTGCATCCGAGAAACCTCCGTTTTTATAATGATTAAATAAATTCAAAATTTCTTTAATGATCGCTCTCAGCCACACACCATCAGTTGAACTATTTGATATCTTTATATCTCCTACGTACAATTGAGATTTCCTATAATCTATGCCGTAGGGGGCGATAATGACATTGCCTGTAGATGTTGAACTAGGGGGATAAGTACGTATTTCCCATCCAGAAGGGGATAATCCTGTATCTTCATCTTGTTCATAACTGTGTGTTAAACGGATGATATCTCCAACGACCGTAACTTTATCGGAGTTGTCACTATCATTACCTTGAACTCCTTTTATCGTATCGACAATGATTCCGTTGAAGCCGCCTTGACTCCATTTATTAACTAAATCATCCTTACGGCGTTCTGCGCCTAGAATAACTTTACTATTGATATACTCCCTACCACCGATATTGATTGGGGTATTTTTGAACAACATCCCTTGTGTAGAGGCATTAACTTGCTTTCTAAAAACGCCCGTGTCATTAGAGTTGAAGTTTAAGTTTCCGCTATTTAAATTAAAGTCGGTAACATTATTAGTTGCCCTCAAGATCCCACTGGTGACCCTGTCAGCTGACAGGTCTATCGATTGAACCGATGTTGAAAAGAGAGTTTTAGTCACTAAACGACCAAGCAAGGCATCATTAGCTACCAACTTGTCAAAGAAGGCGTTGTCAGCTTTCAAATGACTAGCTGTTACCGCTTCAGATGCTATGATAAATGCCGTAACAGACCCTGCTTCAAAATTAGCCGTCTTGAGCTTATCTACCATAGCAGACTTGATGACCGCATTGTCTATCAGAGTGCTACCAGTAATATGAGTTAATCGCCCATCAATGCGGTTAGTACCGTCTGCCAACAGGTTAATTTGGTTTAATACCTGACCGTTGCTAGTCAGGTTTTTAATTGAGTAAGACCCAGCCAGCTGACTAACCTGTGTTTGAGTCGCTGTCAAATCATTTTTAGTAGCGCTGTTACTCTCAAGGTTTCCAACTCTTGAAACGATACCGTTGGCTGTCTGCACTGCTTGACTGATAGCGTTACCTTGGTCTGAAATCGTCCGAGTATGGCTATCTACCGTGTCCTTGACTTCGTTGTATTTCGCTTCCGTCACCAAATCATCAAAACAAGCTTCCCACTTTCTCGCCACTGTTCCTTCAACAAGCATGATCTCGCCAAAAAACATTACAGCCGTTTGACCATCACTTGACCCATTATTATCAAATCGGATATAGCCATTATCGTTTTCACCCGAGTTAAAAGTAACAGTTACATACTCAGCTTTTGAATTTGAAAAGCGGCGATCTTTGATTGGTTGAGATATCGAAGAGAACCCGTCTGTCTCACTTGATTTACGTCCCAAGAAATACACATCTGAGTTACGGACGTTGCTTGAAGAGAACGCATAAAATGATAGCGTGTAGTCTGTGTTTCGTTTTACCTCGAAGCGATTGGTTGATGCCGTTATTTCTGCACTCCCAGTTGTTTGCAACAAAAACAACTTTCTTTGCCCGTTGTAGTAAAAACCATGTTGCGACACGATCATCTGTCCAGACCAATACTGAGTATTAGTTGGGTATCCACCGTTTCTGATAAGGTTCCCTCCGCTGAAATCAGTTGGAATTAGTGCCCTAGTCTCGCTAATTGTCCGACTAAAACTATCTGCTGTCTCTCTCACTTTGTTCTCAAGTGCAGCCGTAGTTGCGTAAGGCTGGAGTGCGGCGCTAGTAATATAACCACGTCCTGTAATATTGCTATCAACATCAGACTTAGTCTGATAACCTTTTGAGTTAATGGCTGATTCGACTTGAGTACTTGTTAAACGTTGCTCTATCAAGCCTGCTTGCGTTCGGATAGTCGTTTCTGCACTATTCAAACGACCTGTCAGATTATTAACATCCGTCTTTGAAGCCTTAGTCTCGATCGCCTGATTAGTAACTTGCAATTCTGCTCTGGTCGTTGAAATTTGATTGGCATTACTGTTAGCCTTGGTCAAAGCGTTGTCAGCAGTTGATTTCACATTATCAACATAGGTTTTCTCAGCTTTAAGAGCAATAGCAGACTGATTTTGCGTAATCGCTGTTCCTTGACTATCGACTGTCCGTTTTAGATTGTCAAAAGTCGTTTGAGATACCTTGCTAGATACATCATTGACCAGTTGCCTAATACTCGTTTCAGCAGTAGTCACTTTTCCTTGGGTCTCTGTTAACCTCATTGACAATTGTTCTTGACCTTCTGCTGTCTGATTGATTATCGTCCTAACGGAGCTGATATCATTCACTAGATCTTCCGTAGCCGGTGTCCACAATTCAATCAACTCAGATAGATAAAGAGTCATTTGCTCGATTTTGACATTTGTTGCAAGCGGGAAAGTATTATTAAATCGAATAAATATATTGTCTGTAAAATACGTTTCTGATGCACTGCTTAAGTCAAACAGCAAGTCAAAATGTTGCTTCCTTGTCGTATTCCCTTTGAACGTAATTCCTCCAGGATGATACCATGGACTAGATGAAAAATGAACATTTGTTGAAATATCTCTAGGCAATGCAGGATTGAAAGTAACATCAAAGCTTACTCTAACCATGTTACGTTCAAACCGTCTTGAATTTTTCCAAAAATCCTCAACAATAAAAAATCGTACATCTTGAGTAGCGACAGAAGTAACTGCATAATCACATAATTTAGAGTTCTTTATATAGTTGCGACTTCCTGCGTGTTGTGGTATCTTCGCCACCGTCTCACTAATCTCAGTTGTTATCCGATTCCCAAGCTGAGTAATAGAACTCTCATTGCTATTCAACCGTTGCTTAGCTTGGTCAAAATCGCTCGTTTTGACACGCTGTGAAATCTGGTCAGCTTGAACTTGCAAACTAGACTCTGCAGTGCTAACACGATTTTTCAGCTCATCCAGAGAATTTTGGTTAGCTAATAGCTTGATAGATTCCTTGGTTTTGGTCAATTCTGTCGAGACATCGTTGACCTGCCCGCTCAGCAAACCTTTGGCCGTCTCAACCAGCCTTTTAGCTTCATCTATTGCCTGATTCTTAGCCGTATTCAATTTGGTCTCTGTTGCCTGTCTTTCGACTGTGTTAAGCCTAACTGCTTCAGCGATAGCTTCAGACTTAGCTTGGTTAGCTCTAGCCATTGCACTCGCAGCATCTGTTTTAGCCTGCTCTCCAATTCGTTTAGCTTCATCTGCTAAGGATTGGTTTACTCCAGCTTTATCAAATAATTTCGCAATTTCATTAGCTTGAGCTTGAACACTCTCGTTGAATTTAGCATCAGCATCGTCAAACTTATCATTAATCTCTTGATTAAGCGCATCTGCATAAGCTTTAGCAGATTCTTTAGCTCCCTCAATTCCAGAATTAATGGAGGCAACACTCTCTTCAAACTTCTTATCAAAAGCTTGATTCATCTTCTCAACCGCTTGGTCGATTTCAGGGTTGCGAATTTCAGTGATGACAGGAGATGTTTTGATGACTTTACCGTTCGTTAAAACAGTTTCAGTGTAGCTGATCTGATAAGGTTTCTCTTTAGTCACTAGCTGGGGTGTTTCTGACCACTCCCCTTCCTCAGACGTGTCTCCATCTTTGTTAGTTCGGGTATAGGTTTTAATGGATTCAACGCCAGCGCCATCAACCACATTGGTTAAGGTGTAGTCCTCAGAAGCTACTAACTCGTTGTCCACATAAGCTTCAACCGTCAAGATGAGCGTCTCATTGATGTCAGATGCTTTAATTACGAACTCAGGCTCAACACTTAGAAGCTTCTCGCCATCTTTAAAATGGAAAGTGGCATCAACTTCTTTATTGCCTTTAAACAGGCTAGCACCGATAGTTGTTTCACCTTCGCCATTCTTAAAGACCAATCCCTTGTCTGCTACCAAACGAATTTGATAAGGTTTTGAAGCCTCTACCATCAGATTCATTTGAGCTAGGAGGTCTTTAGAGACCTGACTTTCAAAAGCTTTAAAGTTAGAAAAGACCGTTTTGTTTGAACTTGGATTGGTAAAGCTAATGTGCTGTTCAATGACCCGTGCTTCAAGGATAAGAGCAGGTTGGTACCCATTGTCTTGAATTTTGATCGTATCACCAATCTCAAGATCAACGTATCCTGAAACTTCATAGGTTATTTCAGGATAGCAGTTCTTTTTCAGCTCTCTCAAAGCTGTTGAAATCAGCACATCTTCTGAGTCGCTTTCAACCTTCATATCCTTGCGAATCCAGTTATCATCTCTTTCGTCGCCTGTTAATACAGACGGATAGAGTTCTCGAGATAAGGGAGCGTATAGACAGCCATTTCGAAGATAGAACTCAACCTCTCCTTTGGCGTTCTTCCATTCTTGGTAACGCTTAGAATCGATGGTAAAGGTCTGAGTCTCTGTTGTGGTTTGTGTTTCGGTCGATTCAGCTTTCGGCTGACTTTGAGGGGCTTGTGTTTGCACTTTCACCCCTTCAACTGTCTTACCAGCCTTTAGTTCTGGTGGGTAGACAATGGTTTGAGCTGAACCAAGATAGGCCTGAGCGTTGTAAGTTCGCTCAATAACATATTGCATGCCAGCAAAGTTTTGTTCGTAGACTGTCACGTTGCCACCCGAAACGCTCTTGATGATAACGGTATGCCCATAAGGTCCTGTCATCAAGAAGTTACTGCTGAAGTTGGACTTATTATTTAAAATAGCTCCAGCTTTCAGATCACCGACACTTCTAGGAGTAATGACGGACCAGCCGAACTGAGCCCAATTGTAATCCGTACCGATTTGAGATGCAGCCATCCCACCACCGACAAGACCACGTAGGCTATCCACACCGCCACCAAGACCAGCACCACCCAATATTTTGGAATAGTAAGCAACCAATCCATAACACTGACCGTTTCCGACGCGTTGACCCATCAGAGCCTTGATTTTAGACAAGGCTTCTGCTGTCTTCTCAGCCTTATTAGTTACTGTGGTAGTTGTTCCGCCACCAGTATTGGGAGCCGTGGTGGTCGTGATAGCATTTTTTAAACGGTAAACATAGGTATAGACGTTTCTTCCTGATACATAGGCGGCATAGTTGTTAACAGTAATCCCGTTCCCGCCGTAATTACAATGAATGATGTCGGTATCGTTCATCATAACCATGGTATGCCCTCCAGCTCCAGCAGAGTACCCACGTTTTCCCCAAATAATCACATCCCCTTGTTGAAGTTTGGTGGATTTATTTTCAGCTACTAGCTCAAATCCGTTTTTTAACAAAGGGTCATGCATGCTTTCTGTCGAGAATGGCCACCCTGTGTAATCAGTAAAACCAGCCTCTTTCATAGCATAGTAAACAGCACTTGAACAATCATATGAGCTAGGTCCAGTACGTGCATTCATGCTGTAGGTCACTTTCCCTTTTCGAGCTGAAAACCAATTGATCATCGCTTGAAGTTTAGGGTTGAGAGTTTTAGTGACCGTTCCAGTCGATTGATTAGGGATTTTAGGGTTAATCCAGTCATCGTCTAACCGATTAAGGATGTTATTGTTGTTCCTGTTAATCCCATCTCGAATACTACGCATTGATGATACGTAATGCGCATAGCCGACAGCAGCGTAATCATAGAGAGCTCCACCAACTCTAAAGAGCCCTTTGGTGTAGTCCTCGATATTTTTCTTCCCAGCAACCCCATACATTGAGCTAGTGCCCTGTTTTTGCTTCCCTAAAAGATAAGTGTAGTCTTTCAGGTAATCATCGACAGAGCTAAAGTGCATGTACGTGCCACCTTCATTGGCTGGACGTGCTGAACCTGTCGTTACTACGACGCCTGATGGACGCGTCTGCGCTCCACCCGTTAGACCGCCCCAGTTGTTATCAATCCGTCCAACATTTGAGTTCCCCCAGAAACTCTCTAAATAGAGCTGAGTGATTACGCCAGATGGTAAGAGGTTCATCTCAAAGCAGAGGTTCATGATAGTTTTAACACGGCTCGCTGCTAACGTATTGCCACCATATTTGATATCCCCACCAGTATATGTTGATGGAACAGCTTTAGTGGTTGAGCTGGTAGCTGGATTAGAGACTGTTACCGTCTTAGTGACTTGTCTTTGACCGCTAGGCATCACCATGTTGTAAATATTGGTCTTGTCAACCTTACGTGTGATCCCTTTGATATTCCGGCCATATTCTAGTAAAACATCTCCTCGACGTTTACCGACACCTTGGTTGTTATCATCATGCTGTTTGAAGATATTAATCTTAAACTCTTTCAAGGAGCTGTCTGAATTGAGGAAAGTCTTAAATTCAATCTCAGCTTCAAAGTTTGTCGCAATCGACAACAGGCGTTTAAGAAGAGTGTCTTCACCAGTCCACTCTAATGTCTTCTGCTGTTTTGCTACTTCGTTAACTCCGACAGTTAACGCCCCATTTCTACGAATTCCAAATTCATCCATATACTCGATGAAGGTCATCGCTTTGCTAGCTTTGTAAGCTGGCGCATACTCGTTTAGAAGCTCTAAGTTGAGATTCTCACACTGGCACGAAATAGTCTTCTCTGTCTCTTCAATACTCATGATATTGAAGAGGAAATCCTCCCCCTTATACCTAAACGAAACGAATGAACGTTCGGTTAAGGTGGTGTAGGCTCGTTCAAGGACTGTATCAGAGTTAACCATCTTCTTAAAGACGGTGAAGCTAAAGGTGGAAGATCCACTAGGGAGGTCTCGCTCAAAACTATCGTTAAAGAAGTTCAACGTTCCTTGTTTGCTATTATCAATGTAAGCCACCTTGCGTAGCTTGGAATCATGAATTGTTAAAAGCATTAAATCCACCTTTCTTCGAAATTAAAATTAACTGTTGGGGGCTGTGCCCATTCTGAATAGTAAACCTCGACCTCTGACTGCCCAGGGGGGATAGTGATGAATTGTGATCCATGTACTAATTCGTTCATCTTAGGGAGGTTATTAATTAGAATGCGATTCTCTTCATTGTTCAGCTGGATAATAGAGCCTGCTTGGTAGCGGTTTGGGATATCATCCCACCCCTGAACCTTATCCTTTCGATAAAGAAACTCATCCAAGTACATGTGTGTTACCATTGGAAGATTGAAATATCCTCCAAATGTGACCGTAACGTAGCCTGATTTCCGTCCCTTCAAACTAGGAACGGTAAAGCGCGGATATGCTCCCCACCAATAGACTTGAACGACATCATCAATTCGTTTGATATCCGTCCAACCACGTGTTGAGTTAAAGGGGTTATCAGCATCTTTATGAGTCCCTTTAAAGGTCCATTTTTTCAATACGGAGTACCCACCGCCTCCATCATCCACGACGAAGTTATATTCACATTCGAGACCAGCCTTCCGTTTGAAAGTCTCCACACCGTACATGAAACGTCTATCTGTGTCTAATACAGACACTTTCATGAAACCAAACTGGTTAGCTGAGCCGAGCCAAAAGATCTGTCTCCACCAAAGATAGTCGTTCAGTGATCCCCAATCGCCATTGCTATCATTAGGAATACGCCATGTTGCTGAGGCAACACCATGGCTACCAGCTGTCACTGTACCTCTATCAGCTAATCTGAGATGTGAACGCCCCCAGAGCTCATCCCAACCAAACGTCCCTGTTTGATTCTCTGTAGCTGGATCATTCGTAATCCCCTGATTGATGACCGCGCTTGAAAACCCAGCCTTTAGCTTGGTCTTTCTGAAATCAAGCAAAGGTTCAGACTGTTCGACGACCTTTCCATCAAGCTCTAATCGATTTCCGACTTCTTGAACGCCAGTTTGATTCACTAATCCTACCCAACCATTCTCTGAATTGTTTTGAATAGTAATAATAGGCAGTGCATCCACGTTTCCATTGTTTTGAAGGGTGAAGACTAACTTCTTCCCATCATCTCGATAATCAATCACACGCTTATATGCTCGACTGTGAGCCACGCCGTCAGGGACCAGGAAGGTGATTGTTCCTTGAGAACGATAATTGCTCACCTCCTGCATCCTAATTTCTCCTGTCGGTAAAGCTAAATAGTACTTATCACTTTCATCGGAGAAAATTAACTGTTTGGGTTCAGATATGTGAAAGATTCCAGCTAAGAAGTGTTTCAATTGATTTCGGTGTTTGGTGTAGATGCTAAAATCAATCTCTATCATCTTTTGAGCAATCGAGCTTTCTTGAACCAAAACACCAATTAAAGGAGAACTATCAAGAACATAATCACGACTATTACCAATGTCTCTTCGTACATCATGAATTTCAATGTGCTCAGAGAGATCGATGCCGTTAAACATTGCAGTTACGATACTCAAATCAATTCTCCTCTCATTCGTTTAGTTCTCCTCTTGTTTGCTTCCTGGTACTTATCAATCATGGTGCCGACACGCTCCATGTCGAGATAAACACCAGTCTCTCCTCTTTCAATTTGATGGCGATTGTTAGTTAGGGCGTCTAAGATTTGACGTAAAATGAAAACCACATCACTATTATCATTATTGATGACGGTACGATTCTCAACACGCTGTTGGATCTTATCCATACTTTGGAAGATAGCAGCATCAGCTGGAATCCCCACACCGTCAGCATATCTCGGAACACCACGCATTCGCATCAAATCCCTAGTCTTTCTAGCTGGCAGTACCTTAGAACCTCGTGGTAGTGGAAGAAGAACATCTCTTCCCTCTGGGATAAAGCTCTCCCCTGTTGGTAGAGTAACAAGCTCTTTATACAATGGCCCTTTTTGGTCATTGACAACAGCTAGACCTCCCTCGTGGAAATTGGTACCTTTTTCAAGACCAACTTTTTTAGCCAGAATTGAAATCCACTTAACAGATGGTATCTGCGCTAATGAATTAAGGACATCACCAACTGTGCTACCAACATTGTTTCGAGCGTTAATATCTGCTGGTCTGTTTTGTTTGACGTTGTTAATAGTGGTTGACGCAGCACTTGCTTGACTTTGTGTTTTGTTAGCTGCGTTAATAGCAGCTGGATGGTTTTGTTTTACGTTATTAATGGTAAACATGGCACTTGCTGATGCCCAACTCGTGTTATCGACAGCATTGATAGGAGAAGCTGTAGTCTGTTTGACGCTATCAATATTTGACTGAGCGCTTGCCTTACCAGAGCCAGTATTATCTGATGCACTAATAGAGACATCTTTAGCCCAAGGCAATCCATTTAATTCACGATTTGCTGATGCGACACCTGGTGTGGTGACATCGTTTGCTAAAATATCTACTTCTTTACCTTGTAAGGTATCAATTGCTGCCTGAGCAATATGAGCGTTTGGACTAGCCAAATCTTTAGCTAGTAACTCTTTTGCTTGAGGACTGAGTGCATTCCAGTTTTCTAAAGTCGTTTTAGCGATATCAGCCTTACTTGTGAAATCTGAATTATTAGCTAACAACTCCTTCATCTCAGGAGATAGCCCATTCCATGTGTCAAGTTGAGTCTTACTCTCTAGGATTGCCTGCAGGCCAGCTTGCCCATTAACAACTAACTTTTTCTCCTCTGGAGTCATCGAGTTCCAACGACCACTCTCTACCAAGGCATTGCCAATCTCCATCCGAGCGTTTGAGGTCACATTAGCTTCTTTCATCATGAACATCAGATTATTCCACCCTTGCTCAGACTCAGCCGATTTCATAACCTCTTCAATAGCATTGGATTTAACTTCTGCTTTTTTCTCATCGTAGGTTAGAGAGTTCCATAGGGTATTGGCTTGCTGTTGCTCAGCTGTCATATCCTTAGTGGACTGCGCTAATAAATGGTTATTATCGACGCCTTTTTTGACAGCGCTATCAACCTTATTCGCCAATTCTTCATAATCTAGCCCCATCTTCTCAAGAGCAGTCTTGGTTTTCCGAGCTACGTCTTCAGCATTTTCACCTTGTTTTTCACCCAAAGCGCGCTGTGCTTCAATGAACTTCTGTCCGAGAGTATCCATAGTGGTATTATGCTCTAATTCCAGTTGTTCTTTTTTTTGATTGTATTCAGCTTTAGTAAGAGCACCTTCTTCCCAGAGTTGCTTCAACTCAGCTTGCTGTTGCTTGTAGGTCTCTTGCTCAGCCTTCATTGCAGCCTTTAGACCATCGCTTGTTTTCTTGATCTGAGTTTCATTCAGATTAACCATCTCATCACTAAAAGCTTGACGAACAGCTTTTTCCTGTGAATTAGATAGATCCAGTAAATCAAGCTTGGTGTTGATTAGCTCACGCATGTTGTTTTCTACAATGCCTTTCTCAGCACTCGTCAACTGACTCACATCGCCATTATGTTTTTCATAAATTGCTGAGATTTGATTAGTCATCGTTTGAGCGTTATCAACCATCCGTTGATTGTGATCTTTAGCGCGTTGCACTTGCTCATCACTCAAACCCCACTTCTTAGCCATTTCCTCGATTCGCTGATTACTCGCTTGTGCTCCTTGTTGGATCTCCTGAAACAGACTAGATAAAGAGGATTTTAACTTGTCAACATTAACCGTCCCTTCACCACCTAAAATGCCAAGAGCCGTTTTAGTTTCATCAACCTTACCCTTAAAGATTTCAAGAGATTGTTTCGTTTCACCAGCAAGAATTGTCCCCCACTCTTGCGCCTTACGTTTAGCCTCATCTTTCTTATTATTCAAGTAAATGAGACGACCTGCTAAAGCTAAACTACCAGCAATAACAGCTCCAATTGGATTCCCAAGAAAACTTAAAGCAGTACCGAAGGCACTTGTAGAGCTCCCAGCACCTGCCATAGCAGTACCTGTAGTAGTTGCAGAAGTCGCCACAGAGGATAAGGTACTAGTCACTGCTTTTCTCGCCAAAACCTCGCTCATTTTGGTGGACAAAAAGCCAAAAGCACTCGAAACATTGCCAATAGCTGACACAGCATTACCAGCAAAGTTCAATAGCGGATAGGAAACTGCAAGACCACCAGCAATAGCCATCCAGAATTTTTGAGTCGTCTCATCAGCTTCCGCAAATTTCTCCACCCATTCCGTCACTTTTTCAATAATTGGAGTCAAAACTGGCAACAATTTCTCCCCAATTGTAATCTGCAGTACTTCCAAAGAAGAGCGAAAACGTTCAACTGCTGACTTCCCAGAACCCGACATTTTCTTGTAAAGCTCATCCGTATAGCCAGCTGCTCCCTTGGTTGCATCTGTCAGCTTGTTCAACTCATCCGCACCAGCACTCACTAAAGCATTAATACCTGACTGCGCTTCAACACCAAAAGCTTGGGCAATGATAGCCGCCTTCTGAGCATCTGTCATCCCTTCCGTATTCTTACGGATGCGGTCGATTACATCAGGAAGCTTAATCGCACCACTACGGAATTCCTCCGCAGAAAAGCCGAGTTGCTCGAAAGCAGCCGCATTTTCTTTGGACGGATCGAGCAGCTTAGATAAAGCCCCACGAAGAGCTGTTCCAGCCTTTTGACCATCGATACCAGCATTTGACAAGATCCCGATAGCAGCTGCAGTTTCCTCAAGACTCATACCAACAGAGTTTGCAACAGGTCCGACATACTCCATGGCTAGCCCCATATCAGAAAAGCCTGCCTTCGTCTTATTAGCGACAAAGGACAGGCTGTCAGTTACCCGATTGGTATTTTTAAGCATTTGATTAGTATCACTAGTAATCAAGCCAAATTGGCTGAGGATAGATGTTGTTGCCCCCATGACCGTTCCAAACTCTTCACCAGTTGCCTTACTTGCTGTCAAAATCGCAGGCATGGCACCAATGGTCTGGTTAGCATCGAAACCAGCCTTGATAACCTCCTGCATCCCAAGGTTAATATCAGAGGTGGAAATGCCAAATTGCTTAGCCCATTTCTTAGAATTATCCCCAAGTAGAGCAGTTGTTTTGTCTAGCGTCTTACTATCCGTTATGGTGTCACTGAGCAAAGCCTTGACCGTCTGCATTTCGCCACCAAAATCAAGAGCTTTCTTAGTTGCTAGCATAAAACCAGTAGATAAGGCAGTAGAGACAGGCATCATAGCATTCCCCATATTTGTCAATACAGATCCGACATTTTTAGCTCCTTCCCCAAAATTAGTCAAGGAAGTCCCCAATTTTCCCCACATAGAGTTTTGGGCATGAACCTTTACCAAGGCGGTTTCTACTCTACCAAGTTCCGCTCTCAATTGCTCTAGTTTAGCATTCTCACGCTCAATTTCTATAGCCGCACTTTCCCATTTCTTAGACCCAACATCGAGAGTGGCAAAATTCTTTTTCAATCGTGACAATACATCACCTTGTTTATCTAGCGCCTGTGTCAACGTTTTCTGCTTAGCGCCCAACAAAGTCATCGTGTTGCCACTACTTTTCATTGCAGCATCCAAAGCTCTCGCCTCAGCTTTGAAATAATTGACAGCTTTCTTACTGGCGTTCATGTTACTTGCAAACTTTGAACTATCAAGCTCAAGCTCTACCCGCATAGCACCTAAAGGTGTGGACATTTTATCTCCTTTCTAAATTTTAAGTACAAAAAAACACCTAAATCTAGGTGTTAAAATAATCAAAAACGATGAGATAACTTGTAGCTACTTCTGATGCTTAGGTTCACCAGTACATCACAACTTATCTCGATACATTACAGTAACAGTCGCAAGCAAGCATCCTAGCATCATATACCAGAACAAAGGTTGAAAAATTGCAGGAATAACAAGAATGATTAAGAGCATTTGAGAAACAAACGTTATATCTACAGACATCCAATACATTAAAAGTGCAAAATAAGGAATCCAAAGCAAGCATAATATCATAAAAATAACAAAATGACGTTGTTGTCTTTTTAACTCTTTTTCTAGGTTCATAATCACTCACCTCTCTACCCTCATTATACTCTTTTCACCTACGAAATCAAGTAAAATCAGGTGCTGAGAGGGGAATTCTGAGCGCATTTCGACCTCATTTGTGACCTATCTATCACCAACTATTGCGAGATTGTCCCTACAAACTCACCAATAGACATCACCTTCTCCTCTGTCGGCTCAGTCATATCATTATCTGCTTGCAAGATAGCCATCAAATGCTCATAGTCTGTATCCATCACATCTCGTATGCTCATTCCGTAGTCAGACCTGACCACACTTTTCAGAAAAGAATCAAACCGTCTCAAACTGTCATTGGCGCTTAGTCTTTCTCCTTTGGGTCACCTTCACCACCAATCAACTTAACAAAGACTTTACCGATGATATCATTCAGCTCAGCCATTTCCAGACCGCTATACATAGCATCAACTGTTAGACCTTCGAAAAGACTAGCGATAAAACTCAATTGTTCATCCAATTTAATAGCCTCAGGAAGTGCCAACTCCTTATCCTCATGACGTGCCGACATTTCCAGATATTCACGATACTTAGACACAGGCAGATAGCTGTTTTCATAAGCAACCTTTTGTCCATTTTCATTGCGAACCTTAATTTCAAGAATAGACATTTCTTTCTCCTTAAACATAAAAAAGAGACGGTAATCCGTCTCAAATTATCCAGCCGATACCATCTTCAATAACTGCTTCAATTTAGTTACTTCTGATTCTTCTTTTCCAACATAGTAACCCAGATACTGATCTTGCGCATCTCCTGAATCACCTGGCAGTGCTGTATAGGTCAATTTATCGCTACCAAGTTCTTCTTGCTTATCTTTGAGTGTTTCAGTCCCTAACTCTTCCTTGGAGAAATTTCCACGGAAAAAAGCAAAATAACTAGGTGTACCATCAGGCTCTTCTGATTCCAACAAGATAGAGCAATAAGGAGCTTCTGTATCTGCACCGATAAAGCCAAGATTGCCTGACTTCTTATATCCTAGCAATTTTTCAAGGATAGACATTCGCATGTCCAGCAGTTCAAAATCTGCCTCAACATCCCCTACACCTTTGCGTGATACATGATAGGCAATGTTTGAACCATAAGTTTTCACCACATCTGCTGAAAGCCCCTTGATATCTACTTTCTGGGTCGCCCCTTTATCTTGTTTCCCTTCAAAGGTAAACAAGTTTGTTCCTTCTACTGGATTTTTATTATCCAAGATACGAACCGTCATTGATTTAAAACCAACTAATACCATGTATATTCTCCATTTCTAATAATCACTATAGAGGGCACTTCTCCCTCTGTAGGTCCGAACATCGACATAACGACCGATGTCTGCAATATAATCTTCCAGATTACTGATGGCATCGGTAACTTGATAAAACCGCTTGCCTTCAAAAATCTCTTCCACAATCCTCTGCAACTTCTTGCATTCCAAGCGTTTTCCACTCTCTACATTGACCTGTATCAAGTAACGTTTGGCAAGACTAGTATTAGAGCCCATTGCTGATTGGATAGGGGAAGTGACAGGCTTCAGGACAATACTGGATTCCCTATCGCCTAATCCCTCAGGACGTTCAAAAGACTTGATAGAGATACCTGCCAACCGTTCGTCAGCCACCAGCAACTCATACAAGTCTAGCAACATATCCCTTTCCATTACAAATCACCTCCAAAACCATCTTGAAGATGTGCTTTTATCTTCTCAGGGTAGGTAGATTCTAGCCCTTCAGAAAAACGCCGAATAACACCAAACCCACGAGGGTTTGGATTGTGGGCATAGCCCAACTCATTCAAATGCACTAACTGCCAACGAGCAGGGTCCCCTTTACCAAAGCCCAGCTTCACTTGAGCAACACCAGAAGCCCGACTAACACCAGAAACAGCGATAGCTTCAACTGTCGCACCAGTATCACGGTAGCTTGAAATCACCTCCTTGAAATCAGGTTCAATTTCCTTAGCTACCTCACGCAGAGCCTTGTTGCTCACACGACGCACCTTAGCTTCGCCAAGCTTTTCTTCCATCTTGGCAAGAACTTCCTCAACTCCTACTAAGTTTGCACCACTAGCCATGAATACCACCTCCAAGCACGATAGTCAAAAATAGGCGCTCATCAAACCGTGGGCGAATATCCAAAATCTCCCACTTCTGACCAGCGTACCGATGGTCAAGAATTTCAACAAAGTGCCGATTATCAGGTACATAAGCCGTCAAAGGGTCACGAATGGTCAGCGTCAAACTAGCCTTTACTCCCTTACTCTTTGAAATCTCCAAATCCTTCATACTAGGATTGTAAACCTCAGCAAAAGTAGAAAAGACCTTTTTAAAAGCCATATCTCGACCATCTAAACCGTCATCAACAGTAGCTGAAAAAAAGACCACAGGAGTCCTCAAATCGCCGTTAGAAGTCTCATGCTTGGTCATCTTCTTCTACCGATTTCTTCTTGCGACCCGGCTTTTTAACTGGCTCATCTTCTACAACTTCTAAAAAGTTAGGTAACTTTTCATTAATTTCATTAAAACGCTCTTCAGTCACTTCAAAGATGTCTCCCTCAAAGCGGATAATATCTTCCTTCAAATCATGAAAGACCTTCTTCGTCACTACTTTCATCATCAAATCCTTTCAACGTATGTACAAATGCAAAACGATTCAATTCCTCAGCAAAAGCTGACTCAAAAAGCTCCAGCTTGTCATTATAGACATAACGTGACCTTTCTAAAATCAACTCCTGCCCAGAATCAATCGTATCAACTGCTAAACCAAAACGCTCAGAAAGAGCGGCCTGCGAACTAGCCAAAATCCGTTCTAGATTATCATCCTCCATATCATGGAAAATTCGCATCCGCTCCTTGAACGCCGTCAACAATTCATAGCTGACCCCAACCATTGCTAAGCACCAGGAATAGCATCAGGTACTTGCAAGGTCCACACAGCCGCAGCCTTTTCATCACGAGCCTTACCGTAAGCAAACTGCTTGGCAGTGTAAAGGTTAGCATCCTCAAGACCAAAGGTTTCAGTGTACTTATTGATTTCAAGGCCACCAGCCACAAAAGCATCATAACGACCTTTGACAAATGTTGTGACCTTGCCTTTGGTTTGGTAGATAGACTCCACGACAATCAAATTATAGGGCATTGCAGTCACATAGAAACCTTGAGCATTAAGAGAAGTATATTGCTTCTTCACATCCCAAGCATCTGCAGGGTTGACCACCATAACCACATTTCCTTCAACTGCCACAGGTTCACCGTTCTCTTTAGTAGAGTGGTGTTTGTAAACGGTCGTCAATTCCTTCACGACCGTTTTAGAGTCAGCAAATGTCAAAATAGTCGATTGAGCAGCCTTCTCAGGGTAAGTTGTACCTTTAGGAGAAGATGTACCTGTCAATTTACGACTCAAACCAATCGGCTTATCAGCTCCATCGCCGTTCAAAAATGCTTCTTCAAGCGCAACCGCAAATGCCTCTTGGATTTGCAAGTTAACAAAGGTCATCAACCAAGAAGGAGAAAATTTCTCCGTATCTTTTGGAAGCACGACAAATGCCGTCAATTTATTCTGGATAGCCTTGTCATCTTGGAAGCTTTGCTCAAGTTGACCTTTGATTTCGCCGTTGATTTTACCCCAAACAGCTTTCCCAGCATTTTCAGAAGTATAAAACTTCAAACGAATCCCTGCGTTGCGCAATCCGATATGCTCGAGAAGTGGGTGTTTCTTTACCAAATCCTCGAAAATACGGTCAACCGTTTCTTCAGGGAAATGCTCATCGATACCTTCAGGGGCACTCTTCTTAACTTCGTTAAAGAAAGCACGCTCACGAGCCGTCATTCCTGCTTCAGCAGGAGTAGTTGCGATAGCTGCTTCCACCTCGTTACGTGCCACTTTTTTGCTTTCCGCAAACATAGCTTCCAACATATCATTGTACAACTGATTTTGTACATCTTTCTCAGCACCAGATGCAACCGCATCTACAAAAGTCTTACGAGCTGATTCAAATTCTTGTGATAACTTCATCGTCATTTAATATTCTCCTTACTTAAAAACAAAAAGCCCCAAATCCTTTTGGAACCTCCTTCACTTCTTCAATAACTTCTTTTTCAGTGGTATTTTCCATTTTGGAAACAACCGCCTCGGCTAACTTATCATAGTCAATCTCCTGTTTCTGATGGACTATCTCAGCAATCCGAGACACTACACGACTAGGCACCATATTTTCCAAACTCGCCACTAACTGAGGGGCAGTAGTGTCTTCAAACATGACCTTATCTGCAAAACCATGTTCCACAGCTTGCTGGGCAGTAAACCATGTCTCCTTGGCCATTAAGTCCAGCAGTTCAGACGTCTCCATCCCAGTCTTGGCCACATAGCTGTTAGCGATGGATTGATTAAACCCTTCTAGTACTCCTGCTTCATGCAACATATGTCTATGGTCACCCGCAACTACTGTTGATACATTGTGGATCATGATTTGAGCCGTTGGACTGATTTCAACCACATCACCTGCCATAGCGATAACAGAAGCAGCACTAGCAGCAATCCCAACCACCTTGACTGTCACTTGACCGGCATAATCACGCAACTTGGTATAGATTTCACTACCAGCATAGACATCACCCCCACCAGAGTTAATAATCACCTCAATTGGTTCACTAGTCTCAGGCAAGACGATATCCTTTGGAGCAGTCGCAGGCATATCAAACCAATCATAAAACCAACGGTCACCATCTGACACAATCGGTCCATTAATGTGAATCCTCTTCACTCTCTTCTCCTTTCTCATCTCTTCCAGCTACCTCATAGTTCTTGGTACGGATGATAATATCCCCACCCTCAACAGGCGCAAAACCAAGCTCATGACGAACCTCATTGACCTTAAAGGCACCGCTGGACGTAATCTTATCAATACTAGACGACAAGTCTAGAATATCACGGTCAACCACCTTGGCAATACCAAGCCTCACACCAGCCTGATAATCAGACGGTTCAATCAAGGCAGCCGTCAACTCATCTTTGACCTTCTTCACCAAAGGTTTCAAACAATCAATTGCAAAGGATTTTCGAGCCTCCTCAATACCAGCCACCTCACCATGTAAGACCACGGCAGGAATACCGATTAAGTCCGCCACCTCATCCTCAAATTGAGCTTTCAACTTCTTCAAGTCATCGATAGACGTATTGGTCACACCGACCTTGTTTGTCAGTTCAGCATACTCTAACTGATTGATCATAGGCACAATCGCAACAGAACGATTACTAAAAACTTGGAATAACTTCTCGCTATAAGACTTCATCAAGTCTAAATTTTCCTTGGAGAGCTGACTAGCCCCCTTGATGTTCAACGTTCCACGGATTTGATTATTCCGAGCAATCGTTTCAACCAAACGGTCGTAGAGCTTCTGATAGTCTTCAAACAATCGACTCAAATATGCATCTAGATGCCGATTATTGTATTGGAGAAAGATAACCTCGCTCCTGCCAAACGTCCGCTTAAATTGATAATCCTTAACCACCACAGACTCAAAACTATCCTCATACAGAGCATACTCCCTACGAACATAAGAATCAGCCATCAACAACTGGTCATCATCCGACAGGACAATCAACACCTCGTTATGCACCAGCAGACGATAGAGCACTTTCTGCCAAAACTGCGACGCACTATCGTCCATATTCGGACGCACATTGAGCAGATACTCCCACGGACTAGCAAAGACCTCACCATTCTTCACAAAAGAAAACTCAGCCTTAGAGAAAATCCGAGCCACAAACTCCGCCGACTTATCAATCGCCAAAGTCTTCAAGTAAGCCTTATTGAAATCCTCCAGCAAGACCGAAAAATCCTCCAAATCAACCGTTGGACTCTTATTCCGACTCATAAAAAAATCAAGTAACCCCAATCACATCACCTCTTTCTTATTTCAGCAACAAAAAAGCACCCGATTTCTCGAATGCCCAATATTTGATACTACCATTCTATCACATCAAAAATGCCAAATACGACATTTTACGACAAGATATTCTCACGCTACGATTGATTCTTCTTACTCATTTTTTTGACCTTTATTTCAAGTTTACAAGTAAGTGCCTTCTCACCATTCTGCACTCGAGTATATTCCCATGATAGACTCTTGTGCTTCCCTCCAGAAAAAGTAGCGAGACAATCAACAGAAAATGACTCATTGTTGACATATTTTTGCAACTGTTTCGCATAACCCTTACTAACATATCCGATAAAGATACCTTCAACGACAACTTTCAGGGCATTCTCATCATAGGGATTATCAGGCTCAGGAACAAGTTGAACATTTGAAGTCGAAACAGGCTCAAATTCATAGATGCGACCGTAATCAAATATCTCACGCTCATCTTTCAAGTAAGCCCGTATTTCTTTACTATCCATTCCCATAAAAGAAAGATTGTCACCTTGTAACAATGAGAATACCTCTCCGACTCCGTCACGGAAATACATTCCCTTGACTTTAGTCACACGGTGCCAGACAAATTCTTTTTCAGCATGTTTCTCTTCAGTTTCTAGATTTTCTTTCTGTAAATTTTCGCCTAAAACACTATCGCCAGTTGCAGAATTCTCCGCTGAGTGAGTATCACGCCTAGAATTTAAGTTAACTCCAACAAAAAAAATAGTCATACAAAGTGCTACAAATAATAAAAACCACATACCAAATACTCCTCAAAGTTTCGACTATAACAGTATTATAGCAATATTCTGAGGTTTTTAATAGTCCTTTTAAAAATCCCAATCACGGACCATCTCAAGGAAATCCAAAGCTGTCCCCTCTTCGATACGTTCACGCTTATAAAGTGCAGCCAACAAAGCGTGGAAACCGTCCGTCTTTCTGCGGACTGGCTCCTTCTTATCGTAGCGAACATTCCCAGACTTATCCTTACGAACAAAGGTATTATCCGTGTACCAGAGCATCATATTGTCCTGACCAAACACAAACCGCTCATTTTCGAAGTTATCCTCGATGATAGGCGACATCTTGGCTTGAATGGCCCCAGGATTGCGCAGGAACTCGAACTCAAAACCTGCCTCTTCCAGCAGCAGTTTCAAATAGTCCATCTTATGACTATCAGCACAGACCACTTCAATCTGATAGCCCTCATTACGCCACTCGACAAGCTTATTTACAATCAAGCTAGCAGAAATGCTAGGCTCATCCACAATAGTCACCAATCCCATTTTCTCCCAGTCATCCAGCGGAGCCTTGATATTAAACTTCCTGATAATCTCACGACGAGCAAAAGAATGTTGCTTCCACACATACTCATCCCCAATCTTGAAAAGCAAGCCAACAGAGGCAAAGTCACGAATACCCGCAAAGTCAAAACCAGCCACACAAGACCGACCTGCCAAACTATCCGTTGGCTCTCGCAAAGTCGCCAGTAGTTTCTCACGGCTGGTCACATCCTTTTCCAAATCCATCTCAGGAAAGTTCATATGCTTGTTCATAAAATTCTTTCGTGAGCTCGGATTTTCAGCTAAATCATAATAATCATTGACCCGCTTATTAAACAAACGAGTAGCTCGACGATTCATCGGCTTAGAAAAGACAGGGTTAGCTTTCTCCCACTTCTCAAAATCATCAACCTCTTCTGCCTGATCCAACTTACAGATAAAAGGGAAGATCCGTTCTTGACTCTCCCCTTTTAAAAATGCCACGCACTTAGCAAAGAGCTTGTCATAATAACCATCACGAACAAAGCCATTGGTAGAAATGAAAAACTCCCGAGGAAAATCCACCTTCCCAAGACCACCAGAGAATACATTGACAATAGCCTCGTCCACCATCTCATGAATTTCATCATAGATAACAGCACCTTCACGACCACCGTCCTTAGTTTTAGCATTCGACGTTGCAAATTTAAACGTACTCTTTGTCTTCTTATCAACTATTTTTGCCTTTCCGTTCGCAAAAAACTTCTGCATAATCGGCTTCTCATCAATCTTGTAATGCGCTTCAAGGAAACTACGCTGTGCCTGCTCCTCTGAATTGGCAACAATTGTCACATCATACAGAGGTACACCATGTAAAGTACTAATCAAAAAATTGGCTAGAGTTGTAATAAAACCATTCTTACCACCACCACGGCCCATAGTCACAAAGAACTTCTCAAAAACCAAGTCACCGCTATCCTTGAAAAAACAAAAGACAAACGGTGCTAAGAACTTCTCCCACTCATCGAGAGGGAAGTAGAACTTTTCCGAAAAAGTCACATAGGCATCAATCAGCTTGTCATCAAAATAAATATCATCCCTAATCAGCAAGTCGGTTTTCAGATAATTATAAAGCAGCTTTCGCTCATCGTTGAATAAAATCTCCCCACGTTCATACCGACCAAGATAATCATCGATAAATTTATGACTAACCATCTAATAACCCATCACTTCCCGAATCTTTGATCTGGGAACTATCTACGTAAAAACTAAATGATTTTTCAATAGCTAATAATTGCGCAGAGATTTTAAGTTGAGCTCCCACAGCAGGATTCTCCTTAAAAAAGGTCTGTGAGGCATTTCTTGTTTCAACGATGAGTCCCTCAGTGTCGATGGATTTTTGAAGCTCGTAATACTTTCTAGTCAGATTGATGTACCGAGATACTTTTTCAAGCTCGACTGCATCTTTCTTTTTGGGACTAAATTGGGCTACTTTAGAAAGTAGCTGTTTTTCTAATTCTTTGATAGTTTTTTCCATTTTACCCCCCCTCTACTACTTTTTTTGTTATTTTTCTTGCGAGTCACCCCTGCCCACCGGTATCCATTTTCATTTTTTTAAGCGATTTTATTTGACGGGGGGTGTACCGAACCACTCATCTTCTCTGAAGGTTTTCTCTTTCTTTGGTTTGTGTTTTTTAAATTCAAATCGTTCGTGCCGCTGATTGTGATGGTATTTACATAATGTTCTTAGGTTATTGATATCTAATGCCAGCTCAGGATGGTATTTCAATTCCATAATATGATCCACTTCCAAATCATTGGTAGTCACTTTTCCTTCCTCAGCACACCACAGACATTCATAGTGATCACGCTCCAACACTTCAAGCCTTAGTCTCTTCCATGCTGTTGAATGATAGAATACTCTTCTGCTCTCTCTTGTAGATGTATCAATCATTAGTTAATTCTTTCTATTCAAACTGCAATGTTTTCTTTTTTAATACCTTTACCACTTAGACATATCTTATATTCTGTCCAACTGTTTAACATGTCGTAATCCCTTGTTATAAACGTATTTATGAATAGTTGCAATTTCCAGTTTCCTATCTCGTAAATAAAGCTAACTAAAGATTAAACTTACTCGCTCGCTTATCTAAGTGGTCTTGATATACACCAATATACCTCAGAGTTATTTTAGGCGAAGAGTGGTTAAGGATTGTCATTAAATCAGCTACATCTCCGAATTGTTTATAATAATGATAGCCGTAAGTCTTTCTCATACTGTGAGTTCCGATATGTTCTAACCCACACTCACTAGCGGCTACTTTCAATATCCAGTCAGCTGTTCGGCGGTCTATTGGTTTGTTGTTTCCTTGCCTACTGAGAAATAGATAATCGTCTGGATCCATAAACCTTGTGTACTCTCTGACTTCTTTCTTGAGTTTCTTAGGCATTTTAAAACGTCTGTGTTTCCCTGTCTTTTTCTCGCGAATAACAACGTACCAGCCAGCAACATCTTTGGCTCTAAGTTTAAGCAAGTCACTAATCCTAAGACCTGTATTAATCCCGAATAAGAAGAGGATGTAGTTTCGCTCACTCCATTCCCTCAAGTATCGTTTCATTCGTTCGATATCTTCTTTATCTCTAATAGGTTCAACGAACTCCACTCCCATTACCTCCAATCCAAAATAAAAAGCCACACTATTGTGTGACTAAATCTCCAACTTGAACTACCAATTCAAATGAACGACAAGGGATGGATTCGAACCATCATCTCTGAGTTATCAGCCCAGCCTTCTGCACATGCGCTTCTTTTTGATACGTCTACCAACTGCCCCCGCTTTGAACTACCTTGTCAAACTATTCTAATTCAAACGCTGAGATTACACGTTTAATCAGCTATCTTTTGCAACCTTATGATTTAGTTGCTTATCCACTGAAATTCCTTTCAGTAATAGCCATGCACGGTTAGTTAGACCAACCACTCCTTACATCACAAATTACTAAGCTGTTTTTCAATTAACGAAAACCCCGCTAAAGGTCTAAGCTGCTTTACTCTTCAACTTCACTCTCATCCTTGCGAGATTTGAGCGGGTAGCCTAGCTACCGATTATCTAGGCTAAGCCCTAAAGGAGAGTATGGGATTCGAACCCATGCGCCGAATCTTCGACCTAGCAAGTTAGCAACCTGCCCTCTTCAGCCTCTTGAGTAACTCTCCATAACAGGCAAGGTTTAATACCTTACCCTTAATTTTCGATAATACTATAATACACTATCCCTAAGTGCCTTTTCGTGTTAATTAGTACCTTTTCGTGTTAATCAGTGTTAATTAGTACCTCGAATTCTTTTAAGGCGTCCCTTCTTAATTTAAAATATCTATTCCGTCCGATTTTTAAACGATCCCTAATTGTCCATTCATCAAAGTGATTAATGTAAATCATCCTTAGTAAGATACGGTGTTCGTGGTTGGGAAGTTGATTGATCAGCAAAGATATTTCTGTTTTGCGTTCAGTCGCACGACGACTTTCAGTTGCCAACTCTTTATCCAAATCCATAATTTCAGAGTAGGTATCGTCAACTTGTTTCTTTATACCACCGCTAGTTTTCATATCGCTCATCTTAGGGCTTGAGAGCAAAGAAGACTTTAATTGCGCACGCTCTTCTGCCAAACTCTCGATATATGGTAGTAGTGTTCTTAGTTCATCTAAAACATCTTCCGCTCTTCTCATTTTTTCTCCTTTATGTTATAATAGATACGGAATACGAACATAAGGGAGCGGAGACGCTCTTTTTTTGTGTGCTTTTTATTAAGATCAAAAATTTAACGCCTTCCTGAGCGGTCGCCACCAATCTCACGGCGCAGGAGCCTGTTATCCTTTCGTTAGTGGGTGCGTCTTCCACTTTATTTTTTTATAATTAGTCTGGCCAGACTAGACCTAACAGACGAATCGAACGTCTGCGCGGACCTTCTTAGGTGAATAAAAATTTTAAAACAGCAATTGTAATTTTGAGAACAGCCATCTCATCCCCCTCTCCCTTTCAAATACTCAGGCATCTCATCACCAACCTTAACATCCTCATACTGCTCTTTTGTCACCAAGAAATTTCCGTAACCACTAATAGTCAAGGTGTACCGTCCGTCATGCTCTGATTTGGACGTCACCACACCAGTACCGACAGCACCACCGCTATCGACTTGATAGACAATCTCGATCGGTCGTGCTTCTAATTTCTTGACCTTTAGCGCTAATATCAGAGATACAAGAGACAGGGAAAGGATAGTCAGATATAGCACTGTCTCATAGTAGCGTGTCTTCATAATTCACCTTCTCTTCTCTCTTCCTGCACCTCATACACTCCAAACAGATGACGTCTCCTTTTTCATCGCGATATGGCTTAAACTCGTGACGATGGAAACCAAACAGTGTTTTAATTGCTCGATGCATTCTTTACCTCCTCGAAAACATTATTAAAATCTTTTTCGGTCATTGACCATGTATGCAAATTCTCTAGATTGTCGTACACGATCAGATCCTCATTCGTATAAACCAGCATTGCCTTAGCGACAACTTTAACGTGGTTGTCGTTTCTATCTTTGTAAATTCTCCCAATCATAAATCCTCCAACGCTACCCATCTAAATTGCGGGTATTTTTTAGCTTCTTCTTGGGTGCATTTGTAGGCTAAATCCAGTATTATTTTTGAGTCACTTGAAGGTTTAATCATAAAACCTAATTCTGACAAGTAAACAAAATGATACACAGCAAACCTCGGCTCTGGCACATCGACCAGTAGCACACCTAGTTTTTTAGTCATTGTTTGCCTCCTATTTTTCGAAAAACATACATATCATGGCGATGATAAGTATCCAAACTATGGTTAAAATCGCTATTAACGCAGATATGAAGATATTTAAATAAAAAGTCTAATATCGGCCAATCCATCACTCAACCTCCTTTGCTCAACCTCTCGATTTCTCTCTGCGTTTGGTCTTGTTCCTGATTCAAACATCTAAGTGTCTGCTCTTTCTTCGCTTGAATGATTAGAGGTAATTTATTAAGCTCATCAACCTCTTCTAGTAGCCGTTCTGACCTTCTTTTAACTCTATCAAAATTATCACTCCAATCATATTCATCCCAACCGAATATCCGTCTCATCTCATTTTTATATTCTCGTTGCTGACTATCGAGATTTTTAATAGCTATAGCATAAACTAAGATGAGGGCTATATTTAGCACGACACTTATAATTCCTAAAATGACGATTCCATACATTAAATAATTCTCCATCACTCCACCTCTTTCGCAAACCCAGCATCCCACGCCCACTCAAAATCCTGTTTAATTTCGGATTCGGTGAGCCATAAATCTTTATTGTTGCGAGGGTTTACACTACGCTTAAATAAAACCACTTTTCCTGTAGAGGAGTCCTTTTTGAGAAAGTAATCATAAACATCTCTGCTGTTAGGGTTAGGTATTTCAACAAAGTACAGTACTTCCTTCTCAATCTCATAACCGTACACCCAAGCTAGGGCGAATGTTTCTTGGTTGTATTCTAGCCATTCAGCAGAATCGCTATATCCAAAGCAGTGATCCATTGCATGAAATAGCCCATACCCTTCTGTATTTTTGCAATATTCGATTTTATCAGCGATATGCTTCGGCACCACAACCTTCTGCGGTTCGTGGATTTGGGAGATGATACTCTTCACTTTCTCGAATACCACAACATCTTCTGCTCTGTCAAAATCTGACGTTCTCATAACATTCCACTCTAATTGCTCAATCGCTTCCTGTTTATTCATCTGTTTCCTCCAAATAACGCTCTCATGTCATTCCTCCAAACATGCGACCCATCGCATTTTACATAGTCAATACCGTAATGGTATAGATACCAATCAACAGCACTGATTGAGATTCCGAGCGTTTTAGAAATCTCACGTCTTGTCAGACCATCACTTGCTAATTTTATAACATCTTTCAAGCGAGGTTTTGAATGATAGCGTACCGCACCGATTTCAAAACGTTTATTCTTAACGGCGCTAACCGTCCTACCCAACATATCAGCTTGTTCTTGTGTCGTTAACGTATTGTATGTATTTTTGATAAATTCAATCTCTTTATCCGACCAACCTCTAATGTGCTTCTTGGTAATACCTGCTTTATCCTTGCGGTAGTAATAAGCACGCCTAGAGATACCGAGATAAGCTATCACATCTTTTATCCTGCTGTCCTCTGGATACTGGTATAGATGACGCATATACTCAAGCTCATCTTCTTTTATTCGGTTACCACCGATAAGAAACACCCTCTTTCCTGTGTGGCGTACAAATAAGCTACACCATTCTTCCTGTTAACGTAATACCGCATCTGCCCATCCTTGGACTCATACACATCCTGCACCTCTCCAAGATGGATATTTGGTTTGGTATTGATTTTGTGACAAGTTGTAATGATATCATTTACTGTTAGTTCCATGTTTCCTCCAATCTTCTTGTCATAACTCAGGCTATCTAGCCCCTTGAGACCCGCCCTGAAGGGTTTCCTTCAGGGCGGTTATGCTTTCCGCCTATTTCTCCTTGCTATTTGTGAGAAGATATAGTAGAATTAAGACTAGTATGATGTCTTCCATAAGACCACCTCCTTTCGCTTAGCGATACACCACGCTTGCGTGGTAAGCTAAAAAGCGAAAGAGTGGTCGTTGGAAGTGGTCACCAAACTAGGTGGCGGAAAGCGTAAGAATTTTCACTTACGCTTTTTTTGTGTTCTCAGGCGGATGCGCGTGAATGATTTACTCCTCTTTCTCGATTACTTCCTCATTTCAATCATATTAGCCCTGTCCAGCAATTCCTGCAACAGCAAGGTACACAACAATAACGCTTGCTAAGAGTTTTATAAGCTCTTTCACTAAACTTCCTCCATCCTAACGCTATACAACCGCTGACCTCGATACCTCTCTTCTAATGCACCTTTACATTTCAAAGCATCAGCTTCATTTTCGAAGTAATGCGTTTCATCTACCACCATGTGGTCAAATATCACACTCACTGTCCAAGTCTTGTACCACTTCCTCCTTCACTACGTATCCTAGTAATAGGGCTGCATTTAGCAGGTTTTGATCATTTGTCAATTCCTGTATTTCGGGATCAAGAATTGATTTCCTCATGATTTCAACAAAATCAGCTTGTTTTCTAGTTAGTTCAACCATTATTTTTCTCCAAAGTTTCAATCAACCAGTCAAGATTTTGACGAGCCTTCTTCAGATCTTCCAATCCATTCTTACCATGCCAACGTAACATATACTTGATGGCATTCCCCCAGTAGAAACCTTCTTCTTGCTCCGGGCAGGCTGCAAAATTTTTGATGACATCGATTGCTTCAAGTCCGAACCGGCCTTGGTAATGCGACGGCTTTTTGACTGGATCTGCCATATTTTACCTCCAAAAAATGAAATGCAACCGTGCAACCGATAAAATCCGAAAAAAAGAAAAAATTTTTCAAAATCCCTATTTTATAGGCTTTTTTCTTTATTTATATATATTTTTTTATTTTTTTATAATATATCGGTTGATAGGTTGCATTATATATAAATAATAAGTATAAACTCAATAATACCAAGGGTTTAAGGGTGCAACCGAAGTCTAAATTTATCGGTTGCACTTCGGTTGGATGCAACCGAACTTTTTAAAAATGTCAACCGATGTCAACCGATAAAAAGTCAAATGCAACCGAACTATTTTTCTGTTATTCGCTTAAATCCTTTAGTATTTTTTCCGCCAATTCTATATTGACCTTTCTCCCAATCAGGATGATCATCCATGACCATGTTAATCTTAGTTGATAATTTCCTGTCATTCGAATTTCGCATAAAAAGGTTATACATCATTTCCCTTGTTGATACTTTTGATAACCTACTTTCGCCAGGTTCAAACTCAGGACTATTATCAAAATACCGCATCGTGTACTGATGTTGTTTCTGGATAGGCCATTTTTCCCAATTACTAGGAACCGGCATGTCCAGATATTCCAAGACCTGCAATTCAACCTCATCACGATACATGAATTTTTCACGGTAGATATTCAATTCATCTTCCGTTTCCTCATCAAACATCAAATCAACACCAGCTTTGAAAACCGTCACAGCTTCACCCCAAATCTGTTCAATCGTTTGAGGTTCAATTGTCATCGGATGTTTCCGTTGTTTAGCAGCATCAGCAAGTACAGGCAGGAAACGACGTTCACCAGTCTTGTCCTTGAGATATTCCTTCTGGTTGGTTGTTCGTGCCAAAATAAAGTTCTTGGCAAATTCCTCCGTCTTGCTCATATAAGGCTTCCGATAACGTAGGCTGGTCTTTGAGATGAAGGCCTTGGTTTCTGCAAAGCTCATCCGATTACTTGCTACCATCTCATCATCATTGACAATGAGTGATTTCAACATGATGTCATAGTTGTCCTTATTGGCAAAGTCTGTCACGGCATCCGTGTACCATGGACCACCCAACTTTTGAAGTAGGGATGTTTTCCCAACACCTTGACCACCGACCAGGTCCAGGACGTAGTCAAATTTCACATAGGGATCATAGACCTTGGCAACCGCCCCAACTAACCACATTTGAGCTATCTTTGAAATCAATGGATTGTCATCAGCACCAAGATAGACTTGAAGCATGCGAGCAATCCGCTTCTTACCGTCCCAATTTGACGCTGCCTTTTCCATATAATCCAAGACTGGATTGTATGACCTCTCAGACATGAAAGTTTCGAAACCAGCTTTGAATGCCTTATCTGAGTACACAATTCCAAGGACATTCTCAAAGTAAACCGTCACAACGCTGTTGAAGTTTGCTGGAAGTTCACCCTGCTTGAAAGTTGTCCGTCCAATCTTCACATCTTGTGTGAACTCATATTCCTGTGAAAAATCATTCCGTCTAAGAAATTGCCCTAGCTGGTCATCTGCCTTGAAAGACAAGAGCACATTGACCGGACTAGATGACTTGATAGCACCGTTGCCTGTTAGAATAAATTTTGGCTGACTATCAATACTTACTACATTACCAATAGCGCTCACCTCCTGTCTTTCTTAATCATACTTTCAACTGTTCTAGTTACTTCTCTATCCGATAAAGGACTGGCACTGTTTGTGTTTGCTATCCTAGCTAATTGCAAGACAATGTCATCATCAACAGCCCGAAAGAGCAATCCACCAACAAAACTGGCCAACTTGTCATTTCGTCCACCCTCATCACCAAACCCCAGGGCAATGGTCTCAAATAGATCTGTTGTAATGGTTTTATCACGACTAGCCGACCTTCTGGCAAAATCTCTTAATCCATCAGTACCATCATACCTGTAGCCGTGAGTATCTCCATACTGCTTCTTGATAGCTTGGATAAGTTCCTTGGAAGGGGTGACCATTGTACCGCCTTCCTTGGACTTGTCCAAATCCCATTCATACTGCCCTTTTTCTGTTGCAGATGGGGCGACCAAGACATAATTATTTTCATGAGCCTTGATATCCACACCAGGCAAAAAACCAATCATCTGTGAGATAGGGCAATCATCACGTTTGAAATAGAAAAGATGCTTGCCGCCACTCGCCGTTTTAGCTTGCAGCGTTGGTTCAATCAAGCCCAGATGTTTCCACTTCTTCAATGACTCAAATCCGTTGGATTTACCATGCTTGTCAATATCAATCACAAAGAAGTTCGTGGTACGAAAAGCAATGTTGGCATTTGGGTAGCCGTCCCAAAATGTTTCAATTTCTTCGGCCGTCATCGCTGGCTTATCCGCAAATTCGATAAGAGGTCTTTTCTTATGTGGATGAATCGGTATGACTGCAAAACCAAGCTTTTGATACTGTAAAGCATATTCTTTCATTGACGGCATAAGTAACCTCCATTAGAAATTAGAACGGCAAATCATCATCATCAATTTCTAGTGGCTCGCTTGTTTTTGCCCCTGGATAGACTTCTAAGTCATAATTGTAGCCAATGGATTTGTCACGTTTGGTGTATTCGCCGATAACTAAGATAAACTTAGTCCCAACTGCTTTACGTTTCAGAGCTTCTTCCATGGTTTTGTTGTCATCAAGATCTGAACCGACCATTTTGTCATCAGCCAATTCCAAAGCCTTATGGAAGAATTTAACAGTGGTTTCAACCATGCTTGTCAGGTCCATGGTCTTACCATTCTTGACCCATTCAGTCAAAGTACCCATTCCGACATACTGTGTCCGACCATTGAATGGACTTTCTGGATCACGAACTTCAAAAGCATAGTTGATAGACTCCCAGCCACTATCAGCAACACGAGCTTCAACTCCTGATAATACCACTGGATATTCACCACCCGGCAAATGCTGGTTGCCGCTGTTGACTTTGTCTTCTCGTGGGTTGTATCCGTTCGCTTTCAACTGTTTTGCAATATCTAATAGACTCATGTATGTTCTCCTTTATTTTTAAAAAATATCTTCTTCAGCAGCTGTTTCCTGTTTTTTCTCTGCTGGTTTAGTTTTGGTTGGTTTGCTAGTCATAACGACAGCACCGTCAATGGTTTGTAAAATCTTCAAAATTGCCTTGTCGTCAATCTGATCAGATTTGTAAGTCTTCCGTTTTCGAACCACTTCCCGGTTGTAGTTGTTACCAAGTTTTTCAGTCCGAATCATCAAGTCTGAGTTACCATTGATAAGATTGACATATTTTTCTTTCAAACTAGGGACTTTTTCTATCACTTTCCCTTTTTCATCATAGATACTTACTTCACGACTGATATAGATAACATTGACAGGTAATGACTTAAGATCTATGACCAATTCTGTTAGTGCTTGATTAAAATAATCACTAGCCTTTCCGTAAGGTACTTCAGAAAGCGCCTTAACTCCGAAATGCCCACATACTGCAATCTTGATCATGTCAATCACATCATCAATCACATCAACTACTACAGTTTCATATGTGTGTTTCTGCGTTTGCAAAGCCAATAAGATTTCGCTCAACTGCTCAATCACTGACTTGGTAATGCGTCCTGACTGGTCTTTCTCATTGACCAACTGGATCGCTGGTACATTATTGGCGCTTGCGTTTCCGTCCGTGTTTAAGATAATTGGATTTGGAAACTCATTAGCCAAGTAGGACTTCCCACTCATGGTTGCACCGTAGAAAAAGAAATTCCGTGGTGTGTCCACAGGGACCTGTGGTTTGTTTGCTGGTAGTTTAAACATCTACTTCTCCTTGTAATAAAATTCAATCACATTCACATCATGCTGTTGACGACTTCCTGTTATCCGCCAGAGCAATTGGCGGTAGTCATCATACTCACCAGAAGACTCATCTACTGGATCCAGCACAACGATAGTTTGGTATTTGTGTTGCAGGCCGTCCACGCCAACTCCAAGGACTTGACTGGTAGCAACTACAATCTGCTTATCAAGTCCCTCTTTGACATCCCCTGTCCAAATACCAAGGTCAGGGTGTCGCTCATGAATGACATTGACAATCTGCTTTGACTTGCTGACAATTAGCATGTCATGTGGTGCCCTCTCTATCAAACCATCTAGCTTGAGCATGAGCGGTGTGTCTGCATTGACTGGTTTTAGCTTTGGAAAATCAACAGCTACACCCGTTTGATTCAAATACTGTTCAAAGGTCTTGCGACCAAATGACTGCTTGGCCATTGCCGTGTCGCCTTCGACTGTGACCAGGTTCAGCCGTCTAAACTCTGCTAACAGTTCAGGGTTGCCAGCCTCAACTGTTACTGGATAAAACTTGGTTTCAAAACCGTTGTTTTCTGTTGCGTTCTCAATTTCTTCAATCTCTTCCCAGCGGAAAAAGTTTGGTAAGTTATTGACATAGGTATCATAGTCTAAAAAGTCCTGCCATTTTTCTTTTGAATAAGCATACGCATCATAGACCATTTTTCCGTGGACCTTCTGCCAATCAAATTTGTTATTCGGCTTAGCCTGGCCAAAGATGACTCTTTCGAGCGGATAGAAATTCAGTCCTCTCTTTCTGACTGGAGTTGCAGAAAGCCCAATTGTATAAGACCGCTTGATTTTGGCATAGGCAGTGACATTCTTGTCCGATGACATATTCTGCCATTCGTCAATGATCAGAACGTCACAATGCAGCTTCCCTTTTTTGACCAGGTCCTGCAACTTCCTATCTGTGATAACCTTGAAAGCCATCTCCCTATCATAACCACCACGAGAGATTGTCTCCATCCAACCGTCCAAGATAGACAAGCGGTTATTGACAATGACAACAACCTTTGCTTGTTTGTGTTTGCAAATTTCAAGGGCACAGATTGTTTTTCCGCGACCTAACCTCCCAGAGCTTCAAGAAAAATACCATTTGTTAATCTTGAAGATCTGGAAACTGCCTCCTTTTGCCATTTTCTTAATACAATTTTTGTCAAGTTTTATACCTCCATCTAAATCCACCCGCTAATATTCTGTTAGCGTGGTGAAGGCAACTCTTGATATTAGCTGCATGAACTCCAGTTGCTGAACTAGCATCCTGAATGTTATCAAAAATGGCAAGCTCATTCCCTGACTTATCAAGTTGCACGACTGCTTTACTCAAAGTTATTGAAACCCTTTGATTGCGACTGCCATGATTATTATTTTCTTGGTAAGTAGCCCATTCAAGATTGGCAACATGATTATCATTTCTAATTTCGTTGATATGGTTTATTGTTGGTTTGTTATCAGGGTTTGGGATGAACGCTTCTGCTACAAGTCTGTGGACTTTATATTTTTTCACCTTTCCAGACTTACTAAGAGAAACAACCTGATAACCGTGATTATCATTCCATGGGGTTATTATTTTTGATTTTAATTTTCTGACACCACTTCCCAAGCCGTGATTGACTAGTCTTTCACAACTTCTGACATTGCCAAAATTTGATATTTCATAGTAACCTTCATAACCGACAATAGGTTTCCATTTTTTATGCGTGATTCCTATGCTCACTCACCACCTTCCCAATATCCTTAACAACTTCTTCAATATCATTGCGCATAGCCCAGAATAGACCCAGCCTTGCAGCTGCTCTGATGTCCTGGTGATGTGATTTCTGGAACTTCCAAAGGTTGAGCACTTTCAACAAATCATCCGGAATGTCCGACTTATACCCTGCATTCCGCTGGAGCACTGCATCCGGATAGCAAAGCTGGATATAGGCAATCGTTTCAAGAACTGAATTATCTTTTGACTTGTCATTGTCCCTAGCTTCAAACTGTTCAATGACAACTGTGTCAATTTCTAGGTTATTCCCAACTTTATGAAACCAATCAGCAAAACCTTTCATCCCATAGGACACCACCCAACTATCAACCAGCCTTGCATTATCCAGCAAGACAATCCCAGTTGTCGAGGTCTTGATTTTATTAGATGACGGATCAATGGCTAGTATCTTCATCATCTAATCCTCAAACTTCTACTTTCTTGCATCACTGCACCCTTGACCTTCTTACCAGCTTTCAGTAACTCTTTGATAGCTGTCTTGTCTGGTTTCAATGTTTGAATAAAATATTTCTTAGGCAGCAGATCTTCATCTACAACCACAGATGGTTGATTGTTGGCCAAGCTCACGGTAAATAGCAAAGTCTTGACTTTTTCATGTCCAGTGATTTCAAATGCACCTTGCAACCCTGTTTTGAGTCGTGTGATGTCATTATCAATTGATTTGTAACGAGCAGTCAGACGGTCAATTTCTTCTTTGAGCTGTTTCTTCTCAGCTTCTTTGTTCTTGATGACCTTGACAGTGTTTTCAACCTTTTCTTCAAACTGTTCCGTCCAGTCAATAGATTCAAGCGTATCCAGCTTGGTTTCTTCATCAATACCTTCCATTTCTGCAATCTGCTTAAAGATTCCAGTTAGTTCATAAATACTAGCCATTTCTTTTTACCTCAATAATTTTATTTTTTAGTTTCGTATAACCAATACCAACTTTTGTTAAGTCTGCATCGGACGCGAATAAACCATCTTGGTTCATCCTAACTATTTCGTTCTTAGATAAACAAGCAAGATTTGAAATATCCCAATTGGTCTTGTCGCCATTCAAAAACACAACTGCATGACCGCTTGGAATAGGTCCGTAGTATTCTTCCCAAACTTTACGATGCATTCGTTTCCAAATATTCGGTTCAGCAATTTTTTTCTTCGGATATCCATCTGTGGTATATCGAATCGTTCCAACCGGCACCCAATTTGGAGGCTTGTTGCCTTTTTGAAATTGACCGCTGTTTGTTGGTATATTAGGATACTTCTTCCCCTTGTTATGCGGAATCTGTCCTTTCTCAAAATGACCTGTCAACCCACTCTTCAGTCCATGATTTCTTCTGTAGTTTTTGATCTGATTGGCATTTAAACAGACCCCGAACTGATCATTCATTACCTTAGCAACTTCCTTGGCACTTCTTCCTTTTTGAACTCGTACAAAATATTCATGTTGCTCATCGGTTAACAATCTAGCCATTCAGCAACTCCAAATTCACACTTTGACGACCGTTGTATTCAGCAGCTGTTTTTTGAGCATCAAGTATCAAACGGCCGTTATCAATAATCTTTCCAGCAACCGTGGTCAATGCTTTCGAATGTTCAATTTCTTGGTCTAAATCTTCACCTTTTAAATCTTCATCTCCCAAACGCTCCAATGCCATGAAAAGATGATCATTCAAATCTGACAACTTATTTCTAGTCATTATTCCGTTACCTCTTTCATTAGTTTATTAGCTTCTTTGATAAGCAATCGCATGGTATTGTTATCTGTTTCTTTTTCTGCTGCTCTTGTCAGCATATCGACCCACTCCCTCCTGGTGTCATTCTTCCAGTTGATTAGGTCTGCTAATGCTTCATTCTTGATGTAGTGCATCGAGTAGTCCAATGACTTATCTTCCAAGCGGACACACCGTCCAGCCTTGATGTCTTTAGACACGTTTGCCCGTACATTACTATTTGATGTTTTGAGTGCTTCAGCCACTTCATCATAGCTAGCAGCTGGATGTTGTTTATAATATTCCCTAATGCGTTCCGCTTGCGTCATCTTCTTACCTCACCATCCCACTATTTCTCATCACAACTACCACAGAATCAACAATCGTTCTCAAAAACCGATTTTCTGTCTGTAAGTCGTTTACTCTATTCCGAAGTTGAATATATTCTTCAACACTAATTTCAACTGTTTCTTTCATCAGGCTACTCCTGTTCTAATTTTGATATTGAGCAACAAGCCTTTTAGGTTCCGCTTTTCTTGGTCAGATAGTGCCAGACTATCAATGTGGTTGTTGATGTCATTGAATGACTTCTGCAATTTTTTCTTTTTGTTAAACATCTAAATATTCCTTTCTTAGACAACTAGATGACTTTCTATGTATTCATCTAGTTCCGATTTTTTTATCCGTTTGGTACCATCAATCTGATATAGATTGAGTCCTTCTCTTAGCCACTTCCGAATGGTATTATCGCTCACGCAAGCATGGTGGGCCGCTTTACTTATAGATAGCCAACCTCTACCATCAGATTCGCGTTCCAGGAACTCGGTAAAGGATTCTTTGAACTGATCCTTGACCACCATCCTAATTCCTGATTCAAATTCTTCACTTAGGATGTTCATACTTACCTCCATCTTGTGATATAATGTAGTTAGTATTTTTTGTTAAGGGGCTGACGCTGTCAGTTCCTTTTCTTTATTCAATTCCATAATCTTCAATGACCTGAAGAATGAAACTATTTGCTCTCGGACCTTTTGTTGTCCCATTTAGAATATTAGTCACTTCTTGTCGTTTGTAGCCATAGGCTACTGCCAAAGTAACTTTTTTAATGCCCTTTTCCTTAAGAAAAGAAACAACTTTTTCACGGCCATTAGCAATATCAGGCATAAATGCTCCTCCTTCTTCTAAAATCTGTAAATAAAAAAACGCTCCTATCAAACTGATAGAAACGTGGTATAATATTAAATGGCACTAACGATACCGCCTTAGAAAGGAAGGTAGCGGATATGTGTAAATTACTCGAAATAGCACTTGTCGCAGCTGTTGAATGGCTGGTACATCGTTGGTTAGACGATTACTTCGATGAGTAGCTCACACGGTTAGTGTCTCTAACCCAGAAAAAAGCCCCTAGGTTGCTGGAACAACTTAGGGGCTTTCTGTTTGGCACGATTGTGCAAACTACTCGATTCCCCTAAATTATACGATAAGTTTTCTCAAAAGTCAAAAGATAGTATCAGTTCTTTTTGCAATAAGCTTCAATACATCTATAACTTCATAAAAAAGTATCATAACCACGTTTCTATTCAGTTGTCAAAGAACTACCTTTTGAACTGAATAGCAATATGATATAATTAGGGTCGGCACTCCTATACCGCCAGGGAAGGAGGTGAATGCCAATGTGTGACTTCCTACTCACCAATCTTGGTCGGTATCATTCTCATTGCCATTGAAAAATGGCTAGATAAAGATGATAAGTAGTGCTTTGTTAGCAGAGCTAACAAAAAACCCCCAGTACGGCAATACTGGGGGTTTTTAGTGTTGCTACGATGAATACCGCAGTGCAACTTCCTACTTCCCCTTAATATTACCATATCGCTATTCAGTTGTCAAAGAACTTGTAAACAAGAAACAACTAAATTTTTAAACTTTTCTTTATAAAATACTTGACAGTTTTTAAAGAACTTTGTAGAATTAAAGCATAACAAAGAACACTAACAAGACATTAAATCCCGTTCGCCAAAACAAGATTAACATTTGTTTGCTTAGTTGTTTTTTTAGTTGTAACTTATTTACAAAAACTATTTTACAGAACTCTTTAAAATCTGTCAAGGATTTTTACAAAGTTTTTTAAAATATTTTTTGTCATGCCTAGAAAGGTTGATAAAACAATGTTTCCAACGTTTGAACTCGTTAAAGAACTCTGTAAAAAGCAAGGGATTTCTTTAAATACTTTGGAAGAAAGAATCGGATTTTCCAGAAATTCTCTATATTCTTGGAAAAACAGTTCTCCAAAACCTGAAAAACTGAAGGTAGTGGCTGACTATTTCAATGTTAGTACAGATTACTTGTTAGGCAGAACAAATAATCCAAACATTGCTCAAGAAGGTCAAGCTCCTGCCATAAATCCGCTGGAAGAACAAGCACTAGTTATGTTCCGAAAAGAAACAAGTGGGATGTCTGAAGCAGATGTAATCAAATTTACTACTGCACTAAAAGGGCTTATGAATACAGCTAGAGCATTGATTGAAGATGATTCAAATTGGGAGTAGGTGATGTCTATTGAAACAAAGATTAACACGTCAAGAATTTCTCAAATACAAAGAAACAGCCTACCAAATTCTAAATAAGGCTGCCAGATATTTTGAAAAACCTTTGGCTGATCTAACTCATACAAATATCATTTCCTACTTTGAAGAAAACTATCCAATCATCTTCAATTTTTATGATTTTGATGAGTTCGGTGCCCAATATCCAGAATTACCGCCAGCAATTCCAACAAACAAAGAAATCAGATACAAGAATTTGGTCAAAAACCAGATTTTCTCATATCAGGAACGCTATCTATGCGATAATTGTGCAGGAATGACTTACCCCGATATAGAAAGAAATCGCTTCGTTGTTTCAATCAGTCAAAGAAAGGCTACTAAGGGCAGAATTATCTTTACTATCCTTCATGAACTTAGTCATATCTTTTGTCATTTAGAACAAAGACAGAGTGACAGTATTTATCTTTCTCTAGCCACGGACAAAATGGTTGGAAATTACCCTCCGGAGTTACTAGCTTTGGAGCAGGAAGCTGACACAGTGGCATCCATACTCTACTTATCAGATGAACGACTAAGTAAGGCTTTTCAAAGTAAGATGACTTTCTTAGATTTGCAAAAAGAAACAGACATCAGCAATCCAGCTCTACATAATCGACTGATGGATTTCTTGACACACACTGTCGGATACAGTCAAAGTTATTCACTTAAATTTGTCCTGGACTATCGCAAAGGTGGCCAACAGATTTTTCAAGCTCCTAAGTTGGGGTTGTATTTGAAGGGGGAATAAATGGGAATTTTTGATTTTTTGAAACCTAAAACCGTTCCTAAAAAAACAGAGATAAAATCTTTGGCAAATAAAGAACAACCTGACAATCCAAACAAATACGGAGATCCTAATTATAAGATTGACCTCAATGAGAGGTTAAAACGGTATCGACGTGAATCAAAAAAACAAATTGATGCTGGAATTGAACCTGAACCAATCGAGCAAATTATAGGGTTTGTTCACCAACACAATGCAATTGTTGATTATAAGAACAAAGACTTTGAAGCTGCAAAGGCTGGCCTTCAGGAAGCAATGGAAAAATATTATTTCTACACTCCAGGAGGAGTTGATTATTTAGCTAAAATTTATCGAAAAGAAAAAGATTATAAATCAGAAATCAAGTTGATTGAAATAGGACTTGCTTACTTTGATGAACGTCCTGAAATAAACTGGAGCACTTCAAAAATTGAAAGTCTTCAAAAACGTTTGGTAAAAGCAAAAGAATTGGATAATAAGAAAGGATAAAGATCATGGGACTATTTGGTGGTAAAAAAGAAAAAGAACCTAAAAAATCACGAGCTGAAATCTATTTGGAGGAACGTGGCGTTACAAATCTTTCTGAAGAAAGTTTTGGACAAGTTGAAAAAGTCATCAATGACCTGGCTGGGAATGGTTTGGCAAAAGCTGGTTTAGCCTTGAGCTTTGCTAAAGTGGAGGAACAAGCCAAAGTCAGTTACTTGTCAGCCTTAGTTGAACAAAACTGGATTTTGATTAGCCAGAATCAGCAGATTATTGATGAGTTGAAAAAACTTAACGAAAAATAAAAAAAAGTCCTACACTCGCCTTCGCCAAAATTTGAGTGTAGAACTTAGCTAGTATAGTCTAGAAAACCACCATTTCCGGAGGCCTCTTTACTATACCCATTTTAACAGAAAATGAGGTAAATGACAATGATTGGTCAATATAAAAAAGGTGATTCTACTGCTTATTATTTCAAAGCTTACCATGGTTTAGATCCATTGACTGGGAAAAAGATTATTACCAAACGGCGAGGATTCAAAACCGAACGTGAAGCAAGGCTTGCTGAAGCAAAATGCCTGACCGAATATGAAAAGAAGACCTTCCGTTCCAGGAACGTCACTACCACTTTTCGACAAGTCTATGAAGTTTGGAAGGAACATTACAAGAACACTGTCAAAGAGTCCACATTTGTCAGTCAGATAGACAAAGCAGATAGGCTCATCCTTCCTATTTTTGGAGATAAAGCCGTTAATAAGATTACTCTCACAATGTGTCAATCTCAGGTCAATAAATGGGCTGATGAATACAAACGATTTTCCGGAATCATCAGCATAGCAAACCAAATCTTTGATTATGCTATCTCAATGGAGCTAATCGAAAGCAATCCAATGAGAAAAACACTAAAACCAAAACGGCAAAAAAAGGATAAGGATGAACTGGAGCAATTTTACAATAAAGATGAACTAAGAGAGTTCTTTTCGATTGTAGAAAAGATGGAAGACCCAGAGATGTTGACATTCTTTCGCCTGCTAGCCTTTACTGGAATGAGAAAAAACGAAGTTGGTGGATTAAGTTGGTCTGATATAGACTTAAAGGCTGCACAATTAAAAGTCAATAAAACGCTTGCTAAGGGCGAAAACAACAAAACGATATTCCAGACCCCAAAGACAAAAAAGAGTGCCAGAACAATCTCTCTGGATCCTCAAACAGTAAAAATTCTAAAAGAGTGGAAAAAATGCAGCACAAAGGGACTGCTTTTCAAAAATGAGGACGGCAATCCAAAAAGTATTGTCCACGTTAATAACATGCTTAACCGTGTCTGGAGAAAACACCCAGATTTCAAAAGGATCACTCCTCATGGTTTCCGACATACCCACTGCTCCCTACTCTTTGAAGCCGGTGCTACCATCAAAGAAGTCCAGGAAAGATTGGGACATGAGAACATCCAAACCACCATGGACATCTATGCCCATGTCACTCAAAAAGCAAAGAATGAAGTTGCTGATAAGTTCGCTTCCTACATTGGATTTTAAAATATGGGTACCAAAATGGGTACCAAAACAAAAAAACAGGCCTTCCGAAATCTCGGAAAGCCTATTGTTAAGCCGTTTTCAGACTTATTTTGCGATTGGATAAACAGATACTTGTTTTTTATCGCGTCCTTTACGTTCGAAACGAACAACACCTTCAACTTTAGCAAAAAGTGTATCATCTCCACCACGACCAACGTTTACACCTGGATAGATGTGTGTTCCACGTTGACGGTAAAGGATTGATCCACCTGTTACAGTTTGACCATCAGCAGCTTTAGCACCAAGGCGTTTAGCTTGTGAATCACGTCCGTTTGATGTTGAACCTCCACCTTTTTTGTGGGCCATAAGTTGCAAGTTAGCAAGATTCATTTTTAACATAATCTCAATTTCCTCTCGTAGTTAATTTGGTGTGATAAGTAAACTTATCTAACTGAAATACTGAGTATTCCACGTGTTATTAAGCGTTGATCGCTTTAATAACAACTTTTGTATAAGGTTGACGGTGACCTTGTTTACGGTGGCTACCTTTTTTAGGTTTGTATTTGTAAGTTACAACTTTCTTTTGTTTTCCTTGTTTTTCAACAGTTCCAACAACAGTAGCGCCTTCAACAAGTGGTGTACCTACAACTGTTTTTTCACCACCAACAAGAACAACTTGATCAAAAGTTACTTCTGCTCCTGCTTCAACATCAAGTTTTTCAACGTAGATAACTTGATCTACTTCAACTTTAACTTGTTTACCGCCAGTTTTAATGATTGCGTATGTGCTCATTATGCACCTCCTATAAAAATATAAATAATCGAGATAAATCTCGTGTGAAGACTCGCCTAAAATCGTGAGATTGCTCTACTTAGTGACGATTGTCGTGCGGTTGCACAGGGTGTGCATATAGTCAACATTATTATACTATCATACTTTATATCCTATGGCAAGAAAAAAGACAGAAAATCTGCCTTTTTCTTATTTGTTTAGTACTTCTTGTGTTTTAGCGTAGTTGGCTTCAACAGCTTCTTTTTCAGCTTTCCACCAATCTTGGTTATCAGTGTACCACTGGATAGTTTCTTCCAAACCTTGAGAGAAGTCTGTGAATTGTGGCGTCCAGCCTAGCTCATCACGGAGTTTACTTGCGTCAATAGCATAACGCAAATCGTGTCCTGCACGGTCAGTCACGTGGTCGTAGGCATCTTTTGGTTGACCCATTTTTTCAAGGATCAATTCAAGCACTTCTTTGTTATTCTTCTCACCGTCAGCACCGATGAGGTAAGTTTCACCCATACGGCCTTTTGTCAAGATTGCCCAAACACCAGTCGAGTGGTCATTAGTGTGAATCCAGTCACGGACGTTTTTACCTTCACCGTAAAGTTTTGGTTTGATACCTGCCAAGATGTTGGTAATTTGGCGTGGGATAAATTTCTCAATGTGTTGGTATGGACCATAGTTGTTTGAACAGTTTGAAATGGTTGCTTTAACACCAAATGAACGCACCCATGCTTTTACGATCAAGTCTGAAGCAGCCTTGGTTGATGAGTATGGTGATGATGGGTTGTAGTTGGTTTCCGCAGTAAATTTCTCACCTGGACCGTCACCATGACCTGGCAAATCTTCACGCAAAGGAAGGTCACCGTACACTTCGTCAGTTGATACATGGTGGAAACGGATGTCGTATTTACGAGCCGCTTCAAGAAGAGTGTAAGTACCGATGAAGTTGGTATGGATGAATGGACTTGGGTCGTTGAGAGAGTTGTCGTTGTGGCTTTCTGCCGCATAGTGAACAATGGCATCTGCCTTAGCAGCCAATTTGTCAACCAATTCAGCATCTGCAATGTCGCCAACAACCAGCTCCACACGATCGCCAAGGATAGCTTCGATGTTGGCCTTGTTTCCTGCATATGTGAGTTTATCCAAGACAGTTACATGAACATCTGGGTGGTTGTTATAAACGTAGTGTACGAAGTTTGAACCGATGAAACCAGCGCCACCAGTTACGATAATGTTTTTAAATTGAGACATTTTTTTCTCCAAAAAATTTTTTCTTTTTTTTTTGATAGTTTCCTTAGGTAGTGAGGACTAGCATCTTTCATTTATGAGTCTATAGATTCCCTAACTCCTCAGCTAAACTCAGGAGCTTATCCCGACGGCGATAACACATGGATTAGCTAGCTCAGTAAGCATCTTTTAAAAAGGAATTATAGATTACAAGTCTTCTTTTTTCAAGGGTTTCACATCTTTTAAAAGCGGATGGTTTTTATCTGCTTCTGAAACTTCTGCTTCTGCTAAGTTTTCCCATTTGATGTCAAGGCTAGGGTCTGCGTAGTTCACAAAAGCATACTTAGGCTTGAGTTCTAAAGCCCAGTAATCATTAACGAGATAACTATAAGCTACCTTATCAGATAAAACCTGGAAGCCATTTGCCACACCACGTGGTACAAAGATCCCTTTTGACGCATCGATAATGGCTTGGTAGGTATTTCCAAAAGTATCACCTTCACGAAGATCAACCCAAGTTCCAAGGACTTTTCCTTCGTCAGCTACTGAGATGTACTTGTCCCACGGCTCTGCATGAAGTCCACGAAGAACATTTTTGCGAGAGAAGGAAACATTATTTTGTAGTTTCCCTTCTGCAAAAAAGCTCTCTGGGAAACCAAGCGGTAACATTTTTTCCTTTTGGAAGTTTTCTTTAAACCACCCACGGTTATCACCATGGACTGGAATATCGAACTCCAACATCCCTGGAATAGCTTCTACTGGACGTGCGGCTAGTGTTTTACCAAAAAAGTTCTCTGTCATTAGGCTTCTCCAATCAAACGGAGCAAATATTGTCCGTATTCATTTTTCTTAAGCGGTTGTGCTAGCTCAAGCACCTGTTCTTTTGTGATGTAACCCATGCGGTAGGCGATTTCTTCAAGGTTAGCCACTTGAACATTTTGCAAGCGTTGAACCGTTTCGATATACTGAGCCGCCTCCAAAAGACTTTCATGAGTACCTGTATCCAACCAAGCAAAACCTCTCCCCATAAGCTCAACAGATAAATCACCACGGTCTAGATAAGCTTTGTTGACATCTGTGATTTCAAGCTCTCCACGAGGAGAAGGTTTGATATTTTTAGCAATCTCTACAACATCATTATCATAGAAGTAAAGCCCTGTAACCGCATAATTTGAACGAGGGTGTTCAGGCTTTTCTTCAATAGAGATCGCATTCATCTCCTCATCAAACTCGACCACACCAAAGCGTTCTGGGTCTTTTACTTGATAACCAAAGACTGTGGCACCAGCTTCCTTAGTTGCTGCACGTTGCAACATGTTAGATAAACCTGCCCCATGATAGATGTTATCTCCTAAAATAAGCGCCACACTATCATCTCCGATAAAGTCCTCACCAATGATAAAAGCTTGCGCTAGTCCATCTGGACTCGGTTGCTCTGCGTATGAAAGCGAGATTCCAAACTCCGAACCATCGCCCAAAAGATCTTTAAAACGTGGTAGGTCTGTTGGCGTTGAAATAATTAAAATCTCCTTAATACCCGCTAACATCAAAGTTGAGAGTGGGTAATAGATCATGGGTTTGTCATAAACTGGCATCAACTGCTTAGAAGCAGCACGCGTCAAAGGATACAAACGTGTCCCTGAACCACCAGCAAGAATAATACCTTTCATAGTATTCCTACCTTTCACATAATTAGTCACTAAATATTTTATCATATTTTCAATTAAATGTCAGTCTCAAACACTGTATTTATAGCTATTCACCGTTATTTCGTTAAGCCTAATTTTCTTTTAACACGATCAATAAAATGATCCTCAGTGAAATAGATTGGATACTCTTTTACTTTTAATGCTTGATGTTTTATCCAGACATTTAATAATCTTTCCGCAACAAAGCCAACCATACGCTTATTATAATTATCGTATTTACTGTAATCAATGGTTTTGTCTAATTTGAATAATATATCAAATAACCAGTCACAGTAAGCGTCGTAAACTTCTTTTTTCATAATGGACATGTTGCAGATATATCCTTTGTCTTGGTCTTCGAACCACTCGAAATCTTTTAAATATTCCGGATAGTCTTCCGATATGATTTGGCGACAATTCTCCCAAACCTCCGCATCGTGAATTTTGTTGAAATATTCACCTGCCTTATGTCCTAAAAATTCGTTAATACCGGTTAGAGAAACAATAACATCATATTTTGTCAAATCATTTCTAATATCTATTTCTGACAAAATTCCAGATTTTCTAAAAATATAGCGATTTTTTGTAAAATATCGTCTGTAATGAGAAATTCCTACTATATCCTCGGAAGAGTGTTTCCATATCCAGTACATTCCAGTTAACTCACAAAAACTTGAATTTTTATCTGATATATTATCTTCAAAAGAGTTGTCTTTCAAGTCATATTCTTCTACGATATTCTTATTTGCTCCTACTACCAGAGGAACATAAATGGAATCCGAAGTAACAGATTCGAAAGGTTTATGCGTCATAATATAGTTTTTCATCTTTTTTTCCTATTTGTTTCTTAAAATTATATTGCTTGTTAGGTCTGGCTGTTGACCATCTTCTTCTAGAAGTTCCAAATATCTTTCCAGAGAGTCACAAATCGCATTATTCATAAAACGTACTTTTTTTAGCTCATTTTGAAGTGTTTTTCTTGTAGAAATGCTATGATGATGTAAAACTTTGATTTTTGGTGAGTAAATCACCTTTAAGCCTAGTTGCTCACATTGGTAAGCTAAAATCTCGGTTTCAAAGTACATATAAGTTTTATCGTAAAATGCTACATCTCTCTTTGCAATAAACTTCTCAGACACAATCAAAAATGATCCGTGGATGATTGGGTTGGTATAAGACTTGTTGACATCAATGGAAGAGAATCTCTCTCTTCTTTTATGTACTAGAAATTTTAAGAAATTCCATCTCTTCAACTGTGCACGTAATGGTACGATATATTTGCTATCGCGTTTCTTCTTGTAATTTTCGTACTCTCTTTCAACCTCATCTTTCGAATACAGTGTCAAACGTTTAGGGCTTTGATAACGCTTCTCATTTGTAGAGTAAATTTGAGGTCCAAGAACAGCGAAATCCTCCTCTTCATAGATTTTCTCTACTAGCTCTATAAAATCTGGCTGGGGAAGTTCAATATCATTATTAGCGATAGCGATAAACTTAGGATTAAAATGTTCCTTGGCATATTGATAGCCTCGATTATTTCCTTTGGCAAACCCCTCATTTTTATGATTTAAAAGAACGGTAACATTAGGGACTGTGTCATATAAATCAAGTAGCGCTTTACCCGAACCGTTTGGTGAAGCGTTATCAACGATTATAATCTCCTTATCCCCTTTGACATGATTTTGAATATTTTCAACAAATGCAGTTGTTTCTTCTAAGCTAATATAATGTAATATGACAAAGCAAAACATCAATCTACTTCCTTAATATGCTTCTTAAATTCGATATCCTTTTTCTTTGGGATAGTTGTCAGGTAATCATCGCCGTACAATTTTTTCAAATAAATATCATATTCCTCAGGGACTAGAAACTCTCCATCCTCAAAAGGTACCTTTGTCCCATCGCCCCATATTTCTCTCGGAAAAATTTCCTTACTATACAATGAACCTGTAATTGTTCCGATAAATTTACTTGTTCCTACATCGTTTCTACTATAAACATTATCAAGTAATTGATAAATATCATTTGAACTATATAATTTTTGAAGTTGTAGTAAACTCAATAATTTTAAAAATACCTGGCGATACCATTTGTGCCCGGTCATATTCGCCGTTGCAAGACTACCCAGAATTCTTAGGCAATAAATCTTTAAATAGTATATCCCTCTCCCAATTTTCGTTGATGGAGCACCGTCTAAGGGAAGAATATCTAAAACGGCTACTCCAATGTGGTTATTAGACGGTAAATTAAGTTCCTCTTGATACTCTTTCTTTAGATAAACTCTTGGAAAATAGCATCTGGCATCACTATGGGAATGATATGAAATAATCTCGAATTGACTTGAAAAGGATTCCTTTAGTGAAAGTTGAATCAGACGATTGAAATCATCTCTAGGAATAGCAATATCCACATCATCATCCCAAGGAACAAAACCCTTATATTTGATAGCTCCCATAACACTACCTCCACGTAAATAAAAGGTAATATTATGTTTGCTACAAAACTCATTTAGCTGTGATAAAGCTTTAAATTCTAGATTTTGAATATCTTTTATGTTCAAAATAGTTTCCTCCTAGATAAAATTTCATCTACTCCGCTACTATGGCTTCTACTTTTATCATATAAGGAAGTCCCTAGTAAAACATAGAAAAAAATATTGTAAGCTGGACTAATAATAAACGCTTCGAATGTACAATTGATAGCGATAAATACAACAATGGTGAATAGTAAATAATTTTTTGAGGTATGAAGAGCAAAGGACTTCATTGTTAGATATAAAACAATCATAGCCACAAAGACAACTCCATACATAAACATCAATTTTAGATAAGAACTATCAACATAGTTATATTCGATTGATGTCGCATCTGTATTTCCTCCAAAACCGACAAATCTTACAGTTGGATCTCCAAATAACTTTATATCATATGTCTCAAAAGCTAGTTTTCCTAAGTAAAGACGATTACTAAAAAGAGTATTTAATTGACGATACCATTCAATACCATTATCAAATGTTTCTGATACAGAATAAATAAAAGTTGCCGCAATGGGATAAAGAAGTGATAAAAATTTTGTCGGTTTAAATTCAGGCTTGAAGTAATACCATAGAAAGATTAAATCTATTGTCAAAATAGACATTGCATTTAAGCGGGCATTACAAAAAATAACAATAAAAGCTGATAAAACAAAACCAAATATGGTTCTTATCCATATATGCTTCTGTCTGTAAAGATAGCTAGCAGCTGTATAAAGATAGAAGCAATGTGAAGCAAAGTCTGTTGGATAAACACTTCCAAATGAAATTCTTCGAACCTGCTCAACTCCCCTATATTGAATAAACACTAAGTTTGGGATGACTCCTAACAACGATAGGACAAATGTCAATCCAACTACGGAACCTACAGATATTATATAGATTTTTAATATCCTCTCTATATCAGCCCCATACAAACCAATGAATAGTAGAATATAAACAAATAAGTAGGGATGTTTTATTTTTGCTAATAATATTAAGCCTACACCCAAGAAAGCAATCATGAAAAACAGATCGATAAGATTATACTTTTTAATGAATAAAAATCTCATCAACAATAACAATGCTGCAATCAAATTTATTAAATAAAATTTCTCGGGAAGGATACCTGATAACATTGTTGTGTTAATAGTCTCTGTTATCAAAATAATAGACAGACCAAAAATAAGTAAAATATCACTAGGTATAATTTTGTAAGTTTTCATTAGTTATCTCTTAAAATTAAATCAATCCTTATTTATTACCAATGCTAAATTTTATCATCCATGTTAAGATTGACCAATCTTTATACTTCAAAGACTGCTCCACTCCCCAGGCAAAAATCTTGACATAAGCCAATTTAGATTTAATAAATCCTTGTTTTCGACAATATTTAATAAAATCGGGAATCAATAACTCATAGCGCCTTTTTACAGCAGCTACTGAAGACATATGATTCTTCAATGAAAAATTATGATTGATAATAACAGGTAATTTATAAAAAGTTTTATTTCTTAAACGCTGGCTTCTACAAAAATCATGGTCAATCTGATCTAAAAAGAGATTTTCATCGTATCTGTAGTCTTTAAACACTTCTAATTTAATGGCAGTACAACTGTTAATACAATTAAATTTATCATTTCTAACAGGATCATCCGCATTTTTTAATTGTTTATACATAAGGTAGCCTGCTTCATTAGGTGAATAAAAATTCCCGTTTTGCGCCTGAATAACTGGAGCATAGATGTCAGCTCCATTAGATAGAGAAGCTTCCAAAGTATCAAAGTACTCTTGGGTAACGTGGCTATCATCATCAAACCAAATTAAAACGCCATCACGGTCAGACAAAAAATCTAATACTTTATTATAGGCTTTTGATAGACCGATATTCTTTCCTTCTGTAATATATGTCCAACCACGCTCCTCAGAAACAGTTTGATTGTGTTTTGTAAATGATGGTTGATCACTATTGTCAAAAATAACGATAGAGATATCATGACCTGATATACCTACCAAATTGTGACAAGTCTCTGCCTCGTCGACTCGAGAGTTGTAGGTTACAACAACTGCATAATATTTTGTTGCCATTATTTAAATTCCTTTATAAAAAACTTTTTCATATTCGTTTACAATATATTCCCAAGAAAATTTATCCAAAATTCTTTTCTGAGCAATCTCTGATAGTTGAGCAATTTGACTTTGATCATACATTTCTACTTGATTGATGATATCTGATAAGTCATCTTTTGACCAATAAACTGCCCCATCTAGTCCAACTTCTTTATTAAAACCAACATCAAGAAGAAGGTTCAACTTAGTCGATGACAAAGCCTCTAGTAGCGAAGGATTCGTTCCTCCCACTTCATGTCCGTGAATATAGGCAAAAGCATTCTCACGGATGTACTTCAAAAGCTCTTGATCATATACTGTTCCCACAAATTTGATTCTACTATCCTGATCAAATCCCGTATTTTGTTTCAGTTGGTGATAAAATTTATTTTCCTCAACATTGGTAATCAGAATAAAGTCCTTTTTAGAATCAGATTTCATAAACTCTCGAATCATTGACTCATAGTTATTCTCTGGAACAAATCGACCTACAACGAGATAGTACTCATTTTCTTTAATCTGCTTCATATTAAACCATGATCTTACCTTCTCATCATCCTCGGTCAATTGTGATGAAGTTGTATCAGTTCCATAAGCAATATAAGTTGTTTTAGGATCGTATTGCTTATAATCTTGTTTAATATAAGTTTCGATGTTTTTGCTATCACAAATTAATAGATCAGCATGTTTTACCATCAATTGCTCAGAATACTTCCAATATTTTCTGACTGGCAAACTCCACTTAGCACGAAGCCATTCATGTCCATCTGGATTTACGTAAAGCAATCCATTTATACGTTTAATCCTTTTCTTAATGTGCCCAATAAACGGACCAATGCGACAAGCCAACACATAAAAAATTGGATTTTGATCATTGTTTTTCTCTGCCAAGTCAATTGCTCGATTTAAAGCTAAAATATCATAATAGATCGCCCGAGCAGGACCGATTTTGGGAACAGAGATGTTAAAGCAAGTTGCGCCATTGTACTCAAAAATCTCCTCACTTATACCTGATTTTTCAGAGTTCTCTTCCATACATGCAACATAGTATTTAATATCCGTATTGACTTGATTCTCTGTTAATTTTTCTACAAAAGTTTCAAATCCACCATACTTGGCAGGAATTCCTTTTGAACCGATAATATATACTGATTTCATACCTTTTTTATTTCACTTCTTTTCTTACACATTGCAATGCAGCTGCAATGACTTGGTGCATATCATAATAACGATAGTGTCCCAAACGACCACCAAAGATAACATTTTCTTGTTTTTCAGCCAACTCTTTATAGGCTTTATAGAGATGGTTGTTGCGATCATTGTTAACAGGATAATAAGGCTCATCACCTTTTTGCCATGTCTGTGAATGCTCTTTGGTAATAATTGTTTTAGGTTGTGTCCCAAACTCGAAATGCTTATGCTCGATAATGCGAGTATATGGTGTTTCACTGTCTGTATAGTTGACAACAGCGTTACCTTGATAATTTTCCATATCAAGCGTCTCTGTTTCAAAACGAAGACTACGGTACTCCAACTCTCCAAGCTCATAGTCAAAGAACTCATCAATCATACCCGTAAAGACAATTTTAGGATAATCTGCAAGGTACTGCTCTTTATCGGCGAAAAAGTCTATACCTGTCTCGACATCAATATTGTCGTGGCTAAGCATTTTTTCAACGATTTGAGTATATCCTCCAATTGGAATTCCTTGGTAAGTATCGTTGAAATAGTTGTTATCATAGGTCAGACGAACTGGCAAACGTCGGATGATGAAGGCTGGAAGCTCTGTACAAGGTTTTTCCCATTGTTTTTCAGTGTAGGATTTGATTAACTTCTCATAGATATCTGTTCCAACAAGTGAAATAGCTTGCTCTTCTAAGTTTTCAGGTGTTTTTCCACCTAGGACTGCGCGTTGTTCTTCAATTTTAGCTTGTGCTTCTGCCGGTGTCACCACACCCCAAAGTTTATTAAAAGTATTCATGTTGAAAGGTAAGTTATAAATCTCACCCTTATAGTTAGCAATAGGCGTATTAGTATAACGGTTGAACTCTGCAAACTGGTTAACATAATCCCAAATCTCTTTATCAGAGGTATGGAAAATATGTGCCCCATACTCATGAACTTGTATTCCCTCTACTTCTTTCGTGTAGATATTTCCTGCAATGTGATCTCGTTTTTCAATCACTTTTACTTTTTTTCCTTTTAAAGCTGCCTCGTGAGCAAAAACCGCACCAAACAAGCCACTACCAACAACTAAATAATCATATTTTGACATGATTTACTCCTATTTTTTGATTTTATGAATAAACGACTGAGAAATTTCTATAACGAAAGTTTCTTTCAACAATAACAACATCACGCCATAAGTCCCAAAGAAAACCATTGCTGTTATCACAAGTTGGAAAAAAACTACTACTGACACAACATTTTTTAAGAAAATGGTCAAAACAGTAGCCAAAACTAAACTGATAAGCAATTTATTAAACTGAACTTTTTTGATGATGGGTAACATAAATTCTTTTATAAAGATAAACTGAACTAATGCTACTGAAAATTCTGCAACAGAGCCTGAAATTGCCGCACCCCTAGCACCTAAGCTTGGAATCAAAAAGATATTCAAACCTATATCAACCAGAGCCCCTACAATCGTTGAATAGACAACTAATTTTTCACGATTCGTCGGAACTAAAATTTGAATGCCCATTAAATTAGATAAACCAATGAAAAGAACCGTTGGCATGATAAACTGCATAGGTTGAGCTGCTGGTAAAAAGTCTTTACCAGATAAGAATAAAATCGACTCTTGACTCACTAAAATAAAATAAACTACTAAAGGTAGAGAGATTAAAAGCACAAAACTTAGTGCCTTTTGTGTCAGACGCTCAAACTCATCAGTATTTCCCTGCTCATGATGATAGGACAAGCGTGGGAGTAAGACGGCTCCTAGTGATGTCACTACACTGACCAAAATCTGTTTAATCTTAACAGCCGCAGAATAATATCCCACAGCTTCATCCCCCTTTACAAAACCAAGCATGGTGGTATCCACATTTAGATAAATAGTAGAAGACACGGTTAATAGAAAGAAGGTTAAAGACGGTCTAATATGCTGCTTAATGTCTAGCTTTTCAGTTACCTTGTCTGGAAACATCGTCCGTAGATGAATAAAATTTAAGAAATTAGATCCTACTGCAGCAACAACTGTAATTGCCCCATAAATGACATAATCATCACTTGAACGAACAAAAAGAAACATCAAAATGACAGATATTATCTTGAAGATAATCGATCGGATAGTAATATAGGAGTACTTTTCTAGACCTTTATAAAGCCAATCCACTCCTAAGACATTAAAAATCAGTGTAGAAGATAAAATCAAATAAAGCTCTTTTTCCACATAGAGTTTATCAATAGATAAAACCGTCACAAAAAGGGCTAACAATGCAATAGACATCACAATCGCATTAAAAACCATGATTTCCTTAACTGTTTTATGTAGAATCCTTTCATCATCACGGACCTTTGCTGTTGCTCGTATTCCGTAGGTTGGAATCCCCATCATTCCCACCATTGAAAAATATGTAATGATGGATGTTGCAAATGTCACCGCTCCGACTCCACTGGCTTGGAGTACTCTAGAAACATAAGGGAAGGTGATAAGAGGAAATACAAAATTTGAAATCGTTAAAATAAAATTCATGATGAAGTTTATTTTAACTGAGTTATTTTTTTTCATAGAAACACCAATATGCGATAAAGGAAGTAAACAGGGGACTATTTACTTCCTTCACGCCTTAATACAACCTCTACTGTTTTAAATAAAATTTTGATATCTAGCCAAATTGACCAATTTTTTATATAGGTTAAATCTAGTTTAACGACATCTTCAAAGTCTGTAATGTTGCTACGACCAGAAGTTTGCCACATCCCCGTAATTCCAGGCTTTGCCGCTAATCGTTTGAAATGATGCAACTCATACTTCTGATATTCTTCAAGTGTTGGAGGTCTTGTCCCGACAAGTGACATATCCCCCTTTAAGACATTTAAAAATTGAGGGAGCTCATCTAAAGACCAGTCTCGAATTTTTTGTCCGAAAGGAAAGATACGCGGATCGTGGTCCATTTTAAACATTAAGTCTGTCGTCAAATCATTCTGCGCCATTAACTCTTTTTTGCGCTCCTCAGCATCTAGATACATACTTCTAAACTTATATAGTGTAAAAATCTTTCCATTTTTCCCAACACGCTTTTGTTTAAAAATCAAAGGACCTTTTGACTGTTTTTGAACAATTGGATAGATAATCAGAGCCACTATTCCTGTCAAAATCAAGCCTATAAGAGCTCCCACAATATCAATGATGCGTTTCAAGAAGACTGAACGATAATGAGTATTGTTTAATGCACTTGTAACAAATGTGGTATTCTCCAATTGTTGAACAAAGATACTTGACAAGTTATCTTCAGATAAACTCAAGGATACCGGAATCCCCATAGCGTTAAAAAAATGTTGTTCTTCAATAAACTCTTGCCTAGCATCACTATCAATAAAGACCTCTTGAATCTCATTGTGTTGTAACAAATGTTGAACCTCTTCAAAATTACGTAAAATTGGCTCTTTGACAACATTACTGACATGTTGGCTGAGATAAGCTACCACTTCGTAATGATTTTTTTCCAGTAATTTTAACATCTGAAAATCAGTGGTAAAATTAGTTACAAAAAGAATTTTCTTTTTCTTAGTTGTTAAATTATCTGAAGCTTTTCTCGATAGGTATCTAAGAGAAAAAATCAAAACAAATTGAATTACAAACTGAATCAAGAGATAAGATAAACTAAGTTGTGTCACATAAGTCTTTCCGATATACTGACTCAAAAATATAATGACAATAAAAACTGTACTCAATTTTATAGAAAAAGTTAGTGTATAAATCAACTCTTGCTTCAAGCGTCGTCTATGCGCTAAAGAATAATCATTAGATAAGATGGTAAATGTAAGAGTCAATATTAATTGTAGAAGTAAAAATTTCCAGCTATTAAAAAATCCATAAGAAAATCTAAGAGATAAAAGGTAGAATGAAATGGCAACTGCTAAGCTATCAGCTAGTAAATAGAAAATTTTTCTTAGCGATGATTCCGTGTACATATGGAGGTCCCTTCTACTTTATCATTTTACTTTTTCTTATTTCTGCGATTTTTTGTTTTCGACTCTTTGACAGTTTTCCCGTATTGTCCATACTCTCCATACTGCCCATAAGCACCGTAACTATCCAAAGTATTATCAACTTTATTTAAAATAACTCCAAGAAACTGGGCATGTGACTGTTCCATCTGTTCTTTTGCTTTTTGAACAAAACGACGTTTAACGCCATTTGCTTCTGTCACAATAATAGAAGCATCGCAACGCTGAGCGATAATAGCTGAGTCAATTACCAATCCAATCGGAGGAGAATCAACAATCACATAATCATAAAGTTGCTTAGTCGTTGACATCAAGGCATCAAAGTTTGCATTTTGCAGTAAACTAGTAGGATTTGGTGGAACATGTCCTGATGGAATCACATAGAGATCCTCAACGTTTGTATCACAAATAGCCTCAGACAGCTCACAATTTCCTGATAAAAAGGCCGTCAAGCCTTGAATGCGAGTAGTCGGCTTAAATGTTCCTGAAATCACTGAATTACGCACATCGGCATCAATCAGCAAGGTACGATAGCCGGCGCGAGCAAAAGAAATCGCTAGGTTAGCAGCTGTAGTTGACTTACCTTCCCCAGGCTGTACAGATGTTAAAACAATCGTTTTTAATCCAGATCCGCTAAATTGGATATTGGTACGAATCGAGTTAAAATACTCTTCTACTTTCTTAGCTAATAAAGCCTTATTTCTAACTAATTCTAACTGTGGCATCTATCTTCTCCTATTTCAACTTATCTGTATTGGGTACCATACCAATAAGAGGCATTCCTAGTATTTCCTCGATATCCTCTGGACGTTTAATACGATCATCAAGGATTTCTCTAACAAGAACTGTTGCAACAGCAATAAAGCCTCCAATTAGAAATCCTAGCGCAACATTTCTCTTAATATTAGGTGATGATGGCTCAGTAGGTGCCTCTGCTGGATCAACTTCCTCAACATTATCAACCTTTGTAACGGACTTAATTTTTTCTGATGCTATTACCCTGATTGCGTTGGCAATACGAGCTGCTTCCTTAGGATCTTCATCTGATACACTAATTGATATGATTCGAGTATTCGTAGGAATTTCTACAGTTAATTTTGATAATAACTCATCTGCTGTAATCGACAACCCTTCTTCTTCAATGACTTGTTGGCGAACATCTTTCGAAGAAATAATCTCTTTGTAATCCTTAACAAGATAGTCACCTGCTTGTAAATCTTGAGCTGTTAAGGCATTCTCAGCTGCTGCTTTTTGATTACCAACATAAAAACTTGTCGTAGAAGTATAAGTTGGTTTAATCAAAAACAATGAAATCAACAAAGCAATAGTTGCAAAAAATACTGCCACTAAGGTAATTAAGAATTTTTTCGACCATAACTTTTTAAGCAATAACAATACATCAATTTCCATACTTGGATTTTGTTCCTTCATAATATCTCCTATAATTTATATAAATTTATCTTCTAATAACAGTTGAGGGTTCTCTTTAAATAACTCTTCTGCCTTATCTTGTCCATATTCAGAAGCAATTGTATCAAAAGCCGTTTTCATGTAGGGAGGACGTTGATCAAGATTATGCATATCACTCGCAACACAATGAACTAAATCATTTTCTAGAAAGTATCGTGCTCGCTTTTTAAATTCTCTATGTTTGTCTCCCATTAACTTTGGTTTTAAAACATGATTGCTATTAATCTGCGTGTAGCATCCTCTACTGATCAATTCTAAAACACGATCTTTATTAAACTCCAGTGCATCATATCGCTCGATGTGAGCGATAACTGGAGTCAATCCTAAAAGCAAGATATTATTAATGGCTTCTTGCATCTCGCGCCAAGGTGTTCCTTTACTAAACTCCAATAAAATATATCGCGTATAATTTAATCTTGGAACTTGTTTTTTCTCAAGCTTACTAGGCAGCTCCTTAGTATAGTATAACTCACCACCAAAGCCTAAGATTAAATCTGGAAATTTCTTACTCGCTTCCTCTCTAACTGTTGCAAAATTAGCTTTAATAGTTTCCTCTGGTGTTTCAAACATCCCTTTACGACGATGCGACGTCGCGATAATGACTCTAACACCTTGGGCATAAGCCTCACCTATCAGAGCAAGGCTTTCCTCTAAGTTTTTAGGACCATCATCAACTCCGAATATAATATGAGAGTGGATATCAATCATTTTAATTTCCTTCCATTGTAGATTGGATTTTAGCTTTCATCTGCTCTAAGCTAGCATCATCAACTTTCATCATATAAAGACTGGCACCTGGCATAGCATACGAAGTCAACTCTCCTGTACTTCCTGTTCCCTCTAGAGCTTGAGATTCAACGGTATAAGAGCCACCTGAATCAAGCTGTGCATTTGCCAAAGTCATCATGGTATCAACCGGCATATTTGTTTGGATAGAATCTGATAGACCTTCAATGATGGCATTGTAGTTTGTAATAGATTTAACAGATGCTAGTTTATTAATTAAAGCAGCAATTACTTTTTCTTGGTTTTTTCCGCGATCATGATCCCCATTTGTAAGAGAATAACGCTCCCGTACAAAACCTAGAGCTTTATCTGAGTCTAGATGAACCTGACCAACTGGGAAATGATAATTACCATGCAAACTTGTAAACTCTTGATTATTGGTCACATCTACACCACCGACTAAATCAATTAGCTTTAAGAAACTTGTGAAATTCAAACGGGCATAGTAATTAATATCAATACCATACAGATTTTCTAAGGTATGGATGGAGGCATCAACACCGTAGATACCAGCGTGAGTCAATTTATCATACTGATCATTTCCGCCATCAGCAATCTTAACATATGAATCACGCGGTGTTGTGGTCAACAAAACTTTCTTTGTCTTGGGGTTAACCGTCATAATGATATTAACATCAGAACGAGAGACAGATGATATTGATCCAAATGTATCAATCCCTGAAATATAAACATTAAATACGTCTGTTGAAGAGGTTGCTTCCTTCGCAGCAGAAACTTCTTTTTCAACCTTATAAGTATAGATCGTATGGAGTTTATCAGCATAATCTGGATAGGTCAACTCCAAAAGATTAGCATAAGCACTGTTTAGTACCATGGCTTTACTTGGATCTGTCAAAAGATTTTCATAGGCTTTTTGATAGGATTCTACTTTTTCTACAGACAGTGTCTTAGCTTCATTTGTCTCAACATCTTGAATAAGAGCATCAATATTGGCTTGGTCATTATCTGTCGGTGCTAAGACTGATGTAATACCTTCCACACTATTGATCGTACTATCTTTAGGAACAACGATGGTCATCTCATACTCTGACACAGATGCCGTTTGATTCATCTTATCCAAAGTATCAACTGTACTTTTAGATACATACAAAGCCACGCTTGAGATAATTAGTGAAATCAGTAATAAAAGTAAGGTGAAAACTTTAGCTTTCTTGGTTAGCACTAGAACCAAAGCAAGAATAAATATTCCTGCAAGAACACTTGCAATAATGATATTCAAACTTGATACATCTAAGATATTATAAGTAAACATCATTACGACCGTAATCGTCGCCACTATAGCATAAAGTAATAATAAACCGAGATTAAGAATCCCTAGATTGTTACTGTTACTTTTCTTTTTACGGCTCCGTCTCGACTGGTTAGACATGCTATTTCTCCTAAACATCAAAAATTTCAATCATCTTATTATACCTAAATTATACTCTAATAGCAAGGTCGGTATCACTAACTAACACGCCATACGCATGACGAAAATGCATGTAACTATTTTTCTAGTTACACGCATTTTTTCAAAAATATTTTCATAATATTGATATAATTGCTTTGATTTATCCTCTTTTTAAGCGACATTATCACAAAATTTCACGATAAAAAGATAACTTTTTATAAAAACATGTTATCCAAAAACAAAATTTTCTTCATGCGTTTGTCGTGACTGACTAAGCACAGTGATTCTTTTTTAACTAATTTCATTATTTTTAGGTTAAATCGTTGAAAAAAGCTCTCTTTTTCTACTCCTTTTAATTTTATTTCCAGAAAGGATGATTTATGCTAAAATAGTTCTATGCGAATTCAACAATTACACTATGTCATCAAAATCGTCGAAACTGGGAGCATGAATGAAGCTTCCAAACAACTTTTTATTACACAACCCAGTCTGTCCAACGCCGTACGTGATTTGGAACGCGAGATGGGGATTGAAATTTTCATCCGAAATCCAAAAGGAATTACCCTCACCAAAGACGGCGTAGAATTTTTGTCCTACGCGCGTCAAGTCGTTGAACAAACTGCACTTCTCGAAGAACGTTATAAGTCGAAATCTTCAAACCGTGAGTTATTCAGTGTCTCTGCTCAACACTATGCTTTTGTCGTCAATGCTTTTGTATCACTTCTAAAAGGAGCTGATATGAGCCGTTATGAGCTTTTTTTACGTGAAACAAGGACCTATGAAATTATTGAGGATGTTAAAAATTTCCGCTCTGAAATTGGTGTCCTTTTCCTAAATAGTTATAATCGAGATGTCTTAACCAAGATGTTTGATGATAACCGTTTGACCTATACTTCACTCTTTAAAGCCCATCCTCATATTTTTGTAAGTAAAAGCAACCCCTTAGCAAGTAAAAGCAAGGTTACTCTGGCTGATTTAGAAGATTTCCCTTATCTAAGCTATGATCAAGGAATCCACAATTCATTTTATTATTCAGAGGAAATTCTTTCGCAAATTCCTCACAAAAAATCAATTGTCGTCAGTGATCGTGCCACATTATTCAATCTTCTCATTGGTTTAGATGGTTATACGATTGCCACTGGTATCTTAAATAGTAATCTAAACGGTGATAATATTGTTTCAATTCCATTGGAAGTGGATGATGAAATAGACATCGTCTATTTAAAACATGAAAAAGCTAATCTTTCTAAAATGGGAGAAAAATTTATCGATTACTTACTAGAAGAAGTAAAATTTAATCAAATTGATGGCGAAAACACAAAGGACTGAGAGCTAACTTCTCAGTCCTTTGTGTTTTTTAAGCTTTCTTTTAATAAAGGGGTAATGACCTCTTGATTAGCTTTATCAAAGTAATACGGCCGACTACTATAGTTGACACCTATTTCTTTGACAAGAAAAATCATCAAATCTAAAAAAACCTGAGAGGAAAATCCTGTACTAGACGCTAAAATCTCTTCATCAAAAGGTTTTATTAGATGGGCTAATGGATTTCTTATTGATTTTTCAAAATGCCTTAACTTTCTAACCGACGTGATGACTTCCTTTGGGTAGTCCATACACTCAATCAAACTTAAAAGACTAGATGAGTTTACCAAAGGTTGATGTTTATTTTGCTTATAAAAAGCTTTGAGATAGGCATTATCGCTCTTTTCAATCCTATCCAATCGCCACTTATCGTAGCTGGTGTCTTTGGAATTGTGGATATACTCCTCTAAGTTAGGGAGTTTTTTTGTGATTAAAGCCAAATAAATCCGATAGATCAACGGACTTGAAGCACGGCAAAAGTCAATTAAATCCCCTACACGAACTTTCGCTTCTAAATCAAGTAAATAATTTGCCAAGCGTTCTTTTTCAAGTTCCTTGTTCTGACTCAGCGTAAATCGATAGCGTGCAAAAAACTTTCTTGCTTGGTCCTCTTCAAACACTAAATCCAGCTTCAATTCTCTACGCTCTGAAAGCAATTGAAGAATGAAAGATAAGTCTGCTGGAGCATCTTTTATGAGTTTTACAGTATCAAGGGCTTGCTTGTAATAATAATTTTTAGCAAAGCTATCAATTTGTTCATAAAGTAAATGTGACATTAGTCTGTAATGAGTGTTTCTAGTCCAACTTTCATCATATCTGTGAAAGTATTTTGGCGCTCTTCTGCTGTCGTATCTTCTTCAGGATTAACAAGACTATCTGAAATCGTCATCATCGCAAGAGCCTGTACGCCATGCTGAGCTGCCATATAGTAAAGCGCTGCTGCTTCCATCTCAACAGCCTTGACCCCAAGCTCACCTAACTTGAGGTTGCGCTCAAACATGTTAGAGTAGAAAACATCTGAAGACAGAACACTTCCAACGTGTGTTGTTACACCCATGTTTTCAGCGATATGATAGGCCTTATCTAGTAAGCTAAAATCAGCTATTTGCGGGAAATCATACTCTGGAAAGTCATTTCGAATAATGTTTGAGTTTGTCGCTGCTGCTTGAGCTAATACCAGTTCACGAACGTGAATGTCTTTATTAAGAGATCCCGCTGTTCCGACACGAATTAATGTTTTAACACCATAATCAACAATCAGCTCACGCGCATAGATTGAGATAGAAGGCATCCCCATTCCAGTTCCCATAACAGATACACGGTGACCTTTATAGGTACCCGTATAACCTAGCATACCACGGACATTGTTAAAACAAACAGCATCCTCTAGGAAATTTTCAGCAATAAATTTTGCACGCAGCGGATCTCCTGGAAGAAGAATTTTATCTGCAATTTCGCCTTGTTTGGCTTCAATATGGATTGACATAATATTTAAGATACAAAGGGTATAAAAAGGATGGCTACAAGGGTGGGAAAATCTAAAACTCTATCCCCCTCCTCTGTGTACAAATCCTTATTCCATGCTCAACATCGTGATACACGGTACCCTATCCTTTCGTTTTAATTTGTAGAATTTAGAAAGAACCTCTAACAGTTACTTATCTTTTTATTTTTCTCTTTCTCTAAGAGATATGGCCCAAACAGTGATGAGCCAATTCCTAGAAAAATAATTCCTCAAGTTTTTTTCTGAGGTAAGCAAATAAACGATTCCTGTAAGGTAGTTTAAAATAGCTGCTACCAAAAAGAAAACTTTGGTGCTAATAGTCATCTTACAATTCTGCTAAAATAGCCTTGACCAAACCTTTGAAGTTTTCTTTGATTTGCTCTGTTACTTCTACCACTTCCTCATGGTTAAGTTCTGATTGGAAGCCAGCTGCAAAGTTTGTAATGGCTGAGATTCCCAAGACTTTCATGCCTGAGTGAGCTGCTACGATAACTTCTGGTACAGTTGACATCCCAACAGCATCAGCTCCTAAAGTCTTAAAGGCACGAATTTCTGCAGGTGTTTCATAGGTTGGACCGGTTACACCGATATAAACCCCTTCTTCCAGTTTGATACCAAGTTTTGTAGCGACATCATGAGCTTTTTGACGGTACTCTTTGGTATAAGCATTAGACATATCTGGGAAACGTGGCCCAAACTCTTCTAAGTTTTCACCAATTAATGGGTTTTGACCGGTCATGTTGATGTGGTCTGTAATCGCCATAAGGGTACCTGGTCCATAGCCAATACCACCCGCAGCATTGGTTACAAGTACACCTTCACAGCCAAGAGCTTTCATGACACGAACTGGGAAGGTCACAACTTCCAAAGGATTTCCTTCATAAAAATGGAAACGTCCTTGAAGTGCCAAAACTTTGCGACCAGCTAAATCACCGTAAACCAATTTTCCAGCGTGTCCAACAACTGTTGATTTTCCCCAGTTAGGAATATCTGAATAGTCGATGACAATCGCATTTTCGACTTCTTCTGCCAACTCTCCTAAGCCTGATCCCAAAATCAAGCCAAATTCAGGTGCTAAGACTCCTTTTTCTTCTAAAAAAGATTTTGTTTCATAAATTTTTTCCATTAAAGACATAACTTTCTCCGTTTTACATTATTTCTTTATTTGTGCCGAAATGATTTCGCCATCCTCTTTTACAAAAGGACTTGTCAAGGGGACAGGTAAGATTTCTAAAACCTTCTCCGAAGGACGACAAAGTCTGGTGCCTTTTGAGGTAATCACAATAGGTCTGTTAATCAGGATAGGTTCTCTCAACATAGCTGATAAGATCTCATCATCACTTACCCCTTCTCTATCTAATCCTAATTCAAGATAGGGAGGAACATTAGTCCTCAAAAGATCTCTAACAGAAAGATGCATATCTGCTATCAATCTCTGTAACTCCTTTTTTGTCGGAGGTGTTTCAAGATATAAAATCACCTCAGGCTCTAAGCCAACGTATTTAAGTAGGGCTAAGGTATTTCGTGATGTGCCACATGCTGGATTGTGATAAATCGTAACTTTTTCCATGACTTATACCAATTGTTCCAAGAAACTCTCACCAATCATAGCCTTATCTACTCCAAAGTTTTCTGCAATGGTGGCTGAAATATCAGAGAAATGCCCAACAGGTAAAACACCACTACCTTTGAAAGACTTGCTATAAGCTAGAAGTGGGACATATTCACGTGTATGGTCTGTTCCTGCATAGGTTGGATCATTTCCGTGATCTGCTGTAATCAAAAGTAGATCGTCTTCTTTTAGATTTGCTAGAATTTCTGGTAAACGGGCATCAAATTCCTCTAAGCAATCACGATAACCTTCTGTATTACGACGATGTCCATAAACAGCATCAAAATCTACCAAGTTTGTGAAAGAAAACCCTTTATCAAATGTTGGTAATTTTAAAGTTTCCAATAAAACATCTACACCATGAGCATTTGATTTGGTATGCCCCATATCATTGGTAATACCAGATCCGTTAAAAATATCGCTAATTTTTCCAACAGAATAAGTAGGAATACCTGCGTCAGCTAGTTTATTTAAAACAGTATCTTGGAATGGTGAAACTGCATAATCATGACGGTTAGCTGTTCGTGTGAAGTTCCCTGGTTCACCCACATAAGGACGGGCAATAATACGTCCAAGAAGCGCTGGACGCTCTAGCGTGATTGAGCGTGCGTATTCACAAATACGATAAAGTTCATCAAGAGGGATAATATCTTCATGTGCTGCAATTTGGAGAACAGGATCAGCTGAGGTATAAACAATCAACTCTCCAGTCTCCATTTGACGAGACCCAAAGTCATCAATAACGGCTGTACCAGAGTAAGGTTTATTGGCTTCACGAATGATTTTACGACCAGAGAACTCTTCAATCTTGGTTAAGATTTCTTCAGGGAAACCATCCCAAAAAGTATCAAATGGCTCAGTAATATTAAGCCCCATAATCTCCCAATGTCCTGTCATGGTATCTTTTCCAAGTGAGACTTCTTCTAGTTTGGTCGCATAACCTGTTGGAGCCTTCTCTTTTGGAACTGTCGCAAGAGCAGTATCACGAGGGATATTTCCAAGACCGATTTTAGCCATATTTGGAACAGTTAGTCCTGCTGTTTCAGAAATGTGCCCCAAGGTATCTGACGTTGTATCAGGTACACCTGCATTAAAAAATTGATCTGAATCTGGTGCTGCGCCGATACCTACTGAATCTAAAACAACAAGATGAATACGATTAAATTTTGACATAACCTCTCCTTTTCCTTACGCCTCTAAAACGGTCACACCATTTTTACCAGCGACTACAACTTTTTTTACCATTTGATTAAATAATCCATGCTCAACTACTCCGACCATTTGCTTGAGTTCATTTCCTAGAGCAATAGGATCTTCAATACGACCAAGGTCTAAATCAATAATATAATTTTTCATATCTGTGACAAAACGTTGCCCATCTTTTTCACGAAAGGCAGGTTTGTAACCCTTTTCTTCAAAGATTTTAAAGACTTGCATGGCACCATATTGAACGACTTCAACAGGGAGTTTAAAAGCACCTAAAGTATCTACTAGCTTAGACTCATCTACCACCCAAATATAATCCTTACTCGGTGTCGCTACAACTTTTTCCATCAAAAGTGCTCCACCGCCACCTTTGATGCCATTAAAGGATGGATCTACCTCATCTGCACCATCGACGGTTAAATCAACATCATCAACATCATCGATATCTTTGAGTGGAATACCTAGTTCTTGAGCTTGCTTTGAAGTGACACTTGAGGTTGTGACTCCAATAATATTAAGACCTTCTTCTTTCACAAGTCTTCCGACCTCTTCAACAAAATAAGAGGTTGTGGAACCTGTTCCCAACCCTAGAATCATATTGTCTTTAACAAACTCTGCTGCTTTTAGAGCGGCTTGTTTTTTTAACGCTTCCATCATTGTCTCCTTAGACCATTTAATACCTTTATTATACCACGAATACTCTTATTTTTGATAGTGGAAATCTAAGCTTTTTCTCGCTTAACCTAACAAGGCATTTGCTGAAAGTTCTATAATGAAGTTAGATTCTTATCTAAAAGAAAAATATTTAAAAAATCTTTGATAATATCAAGAAATAGGATTACAATGGAAAGATATAGTTCCTGGCGAGTATTAATAAAACGTTGTCCTACACGGGCACGGAGCCTGTTCTTTTGAATAGGCTCTCTTTGTTCTATAGAAAAACAAAAAAATCCCCACACTCTCTGCCGGCAAGCTTGAGTGTAGGTAATTTCGTATAAGAAACAGCCATTAAATGGGCAGTTTTCTTGTACCCATTTTATCAAAATAGAAAAGGAAAATCAAAGCCAGGGGTTAGTACTAAGTCCGAAGTTGTGCGAGTGGCATCACAAGTTGAAATTGAATTATCCAATGGCATTATCGAATATAAGAATATCACATTAGCTGAATATTTTGAGAAACGGTATAAGATACATCGTGCGTCGCCTATGACACCAGGTACTTTGAAGCATTATGAAACAGCTACTGCTGCCATCGTTAAATATTTTTAAGAGAGCAAATTGATTGACATCACTCCGTCAAAATATAAAGCAATTTTGAATGATATGGGAAAGTAGTATTAAAAATCTACATTACGGATTATCCACGCAAAAATATATCTTATGCAAAGTATGCCGTTGTCGACAGAATCATTAAGATTAACTTTACTTAGTTATCCAAAGTAACATCTGAGATTGACCCGCACTCTATCGAAAAGAAGTTTTTGAGCCAAACCAAGTATTTGGACCTTATCCGATACACAAAAGGATATCCATACGAACATGCAATTGCAAATCTATTTGCTATCAGTGACAGGTATGCATGTCGGTGAATCAATGGGCTTGACATAGGCTGACATAGACTTTGAAAGCTGACCATTATCCATAAACAAGATTTGGGATATATACAATCAAGATAGACTCACTCTCCCCCCCAAAAAAAAAAGCAACAGTCAGTTAGGACAGTTCCTTTAGATAATGGTACAATAGAACTGCTGCAAGATTATAAAGCCCATCATTGGAAAGAAAATGATTTTAACCGACTCTTTTCAGAGAATACTCATGCCTACTTAATAGGCGATTAAAATCACTCATCGGTCGTTCTGTCCATATCCACTCATTAAGACATACATCCGTTAGTTACCTCCTAATCAATGGTATCGAGGTCCTAATCATATCAAAACTAATCGGACATAAAGACCCAACTATTACACTCAATACCTATTCGCACCTATTGAAAAAAGAGGTCGCTTATTTCGACAAAATCAAAATGCTTTTTTGAAAAATTTGGAGCGAGTTTGGGGCGAAACCTTGTAAATACACTATATAAAAGGACTAAAATGATTACAAAAGAATTTGATACTATCGCTGCTATTGCAACACCTCTTGGGGAAGGGGCTATTGGGATGATTCGGCTATCTGGCTCAGATGCCTTTAGTATTGCTAATGCCATTTTTAAAGGGAAAAATCTAGAGAAGGTCGCAAGCCATACACTAAATTATGGTCATATAATAGATCCCAAAAACCAGAAAATTTTAGATGAGGTCATGCTGGGGGTGATGAAAGCTCCTAAGACCTTCACACGAGAAGATGTGATTGAAATCAATACACATGGAGGGATAGCGGTTACAAATGAGATCCTCCAATTAGTCATCCGAGAAGGAGCTAGGCTAGCAGAACCTGGTGAGTTTACTAAACGCGCTTTTTTAAATGGTCGTGTCGATCTCACCCAAGCTGAAGCCATTATGGACTTGATTCGTGCAAAAACAGATAAAGCCATGTCTGTTGCTGTCAAGCAATTAGATGGTTCATTATCAGAACTCATCAATAATACCCGTCAGGAAATCTTAAATACCTTGGCTCAAGTAGAGGTTAATATTGATTACCCAGAGTATGATGATGTTGAAGAGATGACTACTGCTTTGATGAGAGAAAAAACACAAGAATTTGAGGCACTTTTAACACGATTGCTAAAAACTGCCAAACGTGGAAAAATTTTACGCGAAGGACTATCTACCGCTATTATTGGACGCCCAAATGTCGGAAAATCAAGCCTTCTAAATAATCTCTTGAGAGAAGACAAGGCTATTGTGACAGACATCGAAGGAACAACGCGCGATGTCATTGAAGAATATGTGAATATCAATGGAGTGCCACTAAAACTGATTGATACTGCTGGTATCAGGGAAACAGATGATATCGTCGAACAAATAGGGGTAGAACGATCTAGAAAAGCTCTCGAGGAAGCTGATCTGGTACTTCTAGTACTCAATGCCTCAGAAAAGCTAACTCCCCAGGACAGAGAGTTGATTAAGATCAGCCAAAATACCAACAGAATCATTCTCCTTAATAAAACCGATCTACCAGAGCAAATTGAGAGCCAAGAATTACCAAATGATGTTATTCGCATCTCTGTTTTAACCAATCAAAATATTGATCAAATTGAAGAGCGGATTAAGCAACTTTTCTTTGAAAATGCTGAGATTGTAGAACAAGATGCCACCTATCTTTCTAATACACGTCATATCAGTTTAATCGAACAAGCTGTAGAAAGCTTACAGGCTGTTAATCAAGGACTCGAGATGGGGATGCCAGTTGATCTACTTCAGGTTGACCTCACTCGAACATGGCAAATACTAGGGGAAATCACAGGGGATGCCGCACCTGATGAACTTATTACCCAGCTATTTAGCCAATTCTGTTTAGGAAAATAGCCCCTATCAAAAAAACATTCCAACGTCACACGATGTTGGAATGTTTTTGTATGATATCTAAAATAACTAATCTATCCGACTGCCACTCTGCTAAAATCATTGACCCTGAAAAATCAAAATAACAAAACTCGTACAGGCTTCCCTCTACACGCTTCCCCATCAACTTGGGATTAGGGTGACTTCCAAGTTGTTCTTCTAGCCAAAACAATAAATCTTCTTGACAGTCTGTTGGCAAAGAATGGTATGATTTATAAGAACGATAGGAAAACATGACCTTACACATCTCTTTTCTCCTTCAACAAATATGACAAGGAAAATAACACAGGAGCTTGATCATGAGCTTTTTTTGCCTTCAAACTCTTATAAAGGGCTAACTCATTTTCTGCTTGTTCCATGATGACTTGCTTGGCAAATTGAGCTAATGTCATCTGATTTAAAGTCGCTAATTCTTGTAATAAGGCTTTTTCATCATGGGTTAGAGTGATGGACACAAAACCTTTTTCCTCTCTCGATTGTTCATAGCCTTCAATTTTTTTACGAATACTCAGCATCCTAATCTCCTTTCATCCTATCTATTCGAAAAAAGTAAGGAAAAGTTGAGTAATCGTTTCAAATTTTTGATTTTTCTATCTAGAACAAGATTAATTTTGAAGAGATTACCTTATTTAATCAATTCGTAAATAGCTTCTGCATAAATTGCAGCAGAGCGGAAAATATTGTCTAATGGCATGTATTCATTAGCTTGGTGCATGGTATTTTCATCTCCTGGGAACATGGCACCAAAGGCAACCCCACGCTCTAAAAGACGCCCAAAAGTACCGCCACCAATAATCTGTTCATATCCTTTAAGACCTGTTTGTTTTTCATAAACAGATAAGAGTGTTTTCACCAACTCGTCATCCATAGAGGTATAGTGTGGCGTATGCTCGTGCTCAGACCAACTGACCTTCGTGATACCTTCTAACTTCTCAAGACCTGCTTTGATGGTCACCTTATCTATACCTTTAGGATAGCGGAAATTCAGTGCAATGGTATTATCTTGACTAGTTTCATCAAAGCTAAAGATACCAGCATTCATACTGAGTGCTCCCATACGCTCATCAGTGTAGGCGACACCAAGTTTCTCTCCTGAAAAATCCTGATGTAAAACAGTCGCCGCAATGTCAATAAAGGCCTTAGCACTTCCTTCAAACGCATAAGGTGACAAGAATGTCGCTAAATAAGTTGCCCCGTTGATGCCCTCTTCTGGTGTTGAACCGTGTGCAGATTTTCCAATAATGGTCACAATCACCTTTTGTCCTGAGCTTTCTACTGTACCAGAAACTTCTGGATGTTCCGCTATGAATGTTTCTAAATCTGCAGACAAGGTGGCTGAATCAATCTGACCTGATAGCTCTGCTCTTGCTGATTCTGGTACCATGTTTTCACGTAAGCCACCTGTAAAACGATGCAGGGTAACTGCTCCGCTATTTTCTCCAGAAAAATGAAGGTATTCCGTAATATTTCCTTTTTCACCATTGATAATTGGAAATTCTGCATCTGGGGAGAAGCCAAAGTCAGGATCTTTAAGGCCATTGTGGGCAAAGTAATAATCCATATCTGCCCAACCTGACTCTTCATCAGTCCCTACGATAAAACGAACTTTTTTAGAGACTGGCAGACCAAGTTCTTTGATAATCTTTAATCCATAGTAACAAGCCATTGTCGGCCCTTTATCATCGCTTGAGCCACGTGCATAAAGTCTGCCATCCTTGATGACGGGTTGATAAGGATCTGTCTCCCAGCCTGAACCTGCTGGCACAACATCTAAGTGGGCAAAGATTCCAAGAACTTCATCTCCTTCACCAAACTCAAAATCTCCAGCATAATTGTCAATATTACGCGTCTGATAACCATCACGCTCTGCCATCGCTAAAAAATGCTCCAAGGCACGAACAGGTCCTGGACCAAAGGGATGCTTGGCATCCGCTTGACTATCATCACGCTCAGAGTTAATTTCCAAAAGGCTAATCAAGTCAGCTATCAAATCATCTTTACGTTTTTCTACTTCTGCTTTAAAATCAATTGTCATTTTTCTCTAAACTCTCTTTCTGTGCTCTTTCTTGTAATCCTTTTAATGTTCTCATCGCCAAGTCCGCTTTATCATATGGCACTAAGATATGATCATGGTAATTTCCAGCTATCACATTGCAGCTCAAGCCAACTTCTCCTAATGCGCTTGCAAAAGCGGCTGTTAAACCGACTGCAGCTAAATCAGAGTGAACATTTAGCGTAATCCAAGCTGATCTAAACTGAGCCTCTAAGCCATAGGTGTGTGCAATTTTTTCCGTGACAAGAACTGACAAACCTTCCTCTTCTTTAATACTTGCCTCAATCAAGTCAAAAGGAAGTTGTGACGAAGCAGTCAAGGTCGCAAACACAAAGACCTCTTCTTTTAAAACAGGCTCCATGCTCGCCAAAAGCTGATTTAAATCTTTGATGGCTGCCATTACCTTACCTCCATAATGTCATCTACAGGTAAACGATAGGTTGGCTCAGCCTTTTCATCACTATACCCCACTGTCACTAAGACTTCTGGTCGAAAACGATGGTCAATCTCTAACACTTCATTGACTTTTGTCTTATCAAAGCCAAGAAAAATATTTGAAGCCAAACCTTGATCGGTCAGCGCTAAAACCAAATTCATCGTCACCAAACCAATATTTAAAGCTAGATAGTCGCTAGTGACTTGCGGGCTAAACTGCTGAAACATAGTGGGGTAGGCTTGCATATAGCGACTCAAGGCATCATCAGATAAAATTTTAACCCCATTTCGAGCAATTTTACGTGATCATTTTGGAAGATCTGTGTCGCTAAAAATAGCAATAACATATTGTGCTTCCTGAGCTTGATCTTTATTGCCACCATACATCACTTCTGCTAGTTGCTGTTTTCTCTCTTTTACAACTACAAACTTCCATGGTTGAATATTATGAGCAGAGGGGGCTAACGTAGCGATTTCAATCGCTGTACGAACATCCTTAATATCAACCACTTGATCTGTAAAATGTTTTATGGCATGACGTTTTTTATTGAGTTCTAAAAATTTCATGATGAAACCTCTCTAATTCTATCAGATGGATCTATTCTACCATTTTTTGAAAGAGTTTTCAGTCATTAGACTGATTTTCTTCTTGCAATTTCTCCAATACAGCCTGGGCCACAACCTTGGGAATCCCTACGGTTATAATGTCCTCTAGACTAGCTTCTTGGATTGCTTTTAAGCTTTTAAAATGCTTCAGTAAATTTTGTTTACGCTTAGGACCAAGTCCTGCAATACCATCCAACTTAGATGAAAAGGAATTTTTACTCCGCAATTGACGATGGAAGGTAATAGCAAAACGGTGTACCTCATCTTGAATCCGATGCAAAAGGAAGAACTCTTGAGAATTACGAGGCAAATCAATGGCCTCTAAAGGTTCTCCAAATAACAATTCATGCGTTTGGTGCTTATCATTTTTTTGAAGACCTGCAATTGGAATATCTAAGCCTAGCTCCTCTTGAATGACTGATTTTGCAATATTGACCTGACCTTGACCGCCATCAATAATAATCAGATCTGGCGGAATTAACCCATCGCGTATGACACGGCTATAGCGCCGTCTGATCACTTCACGCATGGAGGCGTAGTCATCAGGTCCCACAACTGTTTTAATTTTATATTTACGATAGTCTTTCTTGCTAGGTTTACCATCAATAAAGACTACCATAGCTGATACAGGACTGGTCCCCATAATATTTGAATTGTCAAAAGCTTCAATACGAACAGGAGTTGGAATATTTAGTAATTCCCCTAGATTTTCAACAGCCCCTTTTGTTTTTTCTAAGTCTTTCTCTAAAAGATCAAACTTCTGTTGTAGACTAACACGCGCATTTTTAGTGGCTAAATTCACTAATTGCTTTTTTTCCCCTTTTTGAGGTTTAATAACCTTGGTATCAACCAAGGCTTTCACTAATACCTCATCAATATCTTGAGGAATAAACACTTCTTTTGGCATTAAGTGCTTGCTATCACGATAAAATTGCCCAAGATAAGTTAAAAAATCTTCTTCAGGATCATTATAATAGGGAAAAAGGTTAACATCTCGTTGAATCAACTTCCCTTGCCTGACAAAAAAGACTTGCACACACATCCAACCTTTATCAACAGCATAACCAAAGATATCTCGATCCATCAAATCATGTGCCATCACCCTTTGCTTAGTACGCAAGGTCTGAATGGCCTTGAGTAAATCACGGTATTCTGCTGCCTTTTCAAATTCCATGCTAGTCGCAAAAGTCTTCATCCGCTCTTGCATATGGGCAATTAACTTGTCATCTTTCCCACTCAGAAATTGCTTAACATCCTCCGTTAGCCCCTCAAAATAGCCTGGTGGATTCTGGCAGACTGTGTGGGCGTTACACTGTCCGATATGATAATAAAAACAAACCTTTGAAGGAGGATTAGTGCATTTTTTAAAAGGAAAGAGGCGGTCTAGGAGCCTTTTAATTTCATTAGCTGCTCCAACATCTGGGTACGGTCCAAAATAATGACCCCCATCCTTTTTGATGGTACGCGTAATCAACAAACGAGGGTAGGTTTCGTTTGTAATTTTAATAAAGGGATAGGATTTATCATCTTTTAACTTGATATTATATTTAGGCATATTTTCCTGAATTAAGTTAATTTCAAGTAAGAGAGCCTCAATATTTGACTCGGTGACAATAAACTCAAAATCCACAATTTCAGATACTAACATCTCTGTCTTGGTATCATGACTGCCTCTAAAATACGAACGAACACGATTTCTTAAGTTTTTGGCCTTACCAACATAGATAATGGTGCCGTTTTTATCCTTATGGAGATAACATCCTGGATTATTGGGTAATAATTCTAGTTTATGTTTAATCAAATCATTCATATGTTTATTATATCAGAGATAAGAAAAGAGAGTAAAAAGAAAATTCTCTCCAGAAGCATTAGGAATCTGATTTCTTTTCACTCTCAGACTGACTTTCATCGACATCTTTTTCCTGTCTTAACAAAGGAAATCGGGGAAAAGTAATAGGCAAGTTAAAAACTGGTCGATCTTGCCTTATTTTTTCTTGCCACTCCCTAGCATACAAGGTTAACAAGAGGTTAGCTGACCTCACTAAAACCTCTCGGCGTTTCGGGTCTAGATTACTATTTGCTGACAATAACTTAGAAAATGTTGTTCGTCCATCTTGTAAAAAGTCATTTAAGCTATCTACCCCAGCATCCAAGAAGAAATCAAATACCGTATCCACCAATAACTTCAATTCTTGGCGAGTAAGGGTCTGATTCCACTCTTTAAAAATCTTCTCACAAATCAAACTCATCTCTGTTGCTTGTTCTGCTGTCTGAAAGACATCTCCTTCAATCTCCCATGTTTCAACAGCATGTTGTGAGATCCCTCTTGCTTGGCTCTCGATGATTTTACATTCAACATCAGACTCCATCAAAATTCCCACTAAAGATTCTTTAGGACGAAGAGCAATAATCTTAGAACGAATAGCTTTATAGGATGGGCTGCTTAGCACCTCCTTATGAAGTCCTGGAGCATCTAACATATAAATTAAGCTAATTTTATCCTGTAAATCGTGTGAAATACTGGCTCCCGCATAAACGGCTAAGTTTCCACCTTTTGAATGGCCTGAAAGAATCACCCTACCTGACAATGAAGGTAAAACCATTTGCAAGTAGGCTTTTGCTGAACGTTGAGCTGGAATTTCTCTCATATACGTCATCTGAAAGTCTTCTTTCCAACCAATAATCGAGTCATCCGTCCCACGATAAACAATTTGCTGATGATGGATTTCTGGAAGAGAAAACACCATCGCTGCAAACTGCTTTTCATATTCATGGCTGATGTCATTTGTATAATGTGAAAGGCTTAAAGTTATAAAACGTTTTGTCTGACACACCTCAAGCAAAAGCTCCAATCTAGCCTTGGTTGCCAAAAAATCTGGAACAATCGCCTCAATCTTCTGACGATGCTCTTGATAGATTTGACTGAGGATAATCGGTTGACTAAAATCCAAATCTAAACCATCTCCTTGCTCAAAGGGAAGATAGCCCAACTCATTAATAATAGCAATATCCACCTCTGTCAAGGGTAATTCATCAAATGTTTTTGTACCATTCTCTTTTAGGTAATTAATATAATTCACATTTTAGCTCCTAATCTAAAATTTGCTCCATAACCGTCATCTGAGGAATTAAACCAAGACGTTCGTAAAAACGTAAAGCTCCTTGATTGGCATTCCAAACGTCTAAAGTAACATTATAACACCCAATTTCTCTCGCATAAGCTAAGGCATATTGATAGAGCTTCTCCCCGATTTTTTGACCTCGAGCAGTTTCATCCACACACAGATCGTCAATGAATAGGGTCTTAACAGACTCTTTTGCAAGTCCTCCATGCTCTTGAATAATGGTAAAAAGGTGCCCTAAAACACGATTTTCTTCATCTACAAATACAAAAACAGGTTTTTGATCATCCTCTAAAAGCTCTTCTAACTCCTGTCGGCTGAACTTACTCCCCTCTGGTTTAAATAAATCTGGGCGAGCAAGATGGTGAACATAAAGAACCTGTCCTAATAAATTTTCAAGTGCAGAAATATCCTCACAGCTAGCACGTTTAATCATTCTATAAAACCTCCAAAATATTTTTTCTATTATATCTTTTTTTAAAACTCCCATCAAGATTGTTTTTCTTGTTCTGGTAGAGGGTATTTGATGGCATTTTTGACTAATTTTTCTCGAATGATGGTTTCAATATCTAACCCCAACTTCTCTGTCAGCAAGAAAGTATAGATAAGGACATCAGCAATTTCTTCTTTGACGTTGACTTCATCTGCCAAATCTTCTCCCCATTGGTAGTTTTCTAATAATTCCGATGCTTCAATCACAATAGAACTCGCCAAATTACGTGGCCTATGTGCCTCCCCCCAGCCTCTTGCATCACGAAAAGACAAAATTTCCTCAATAATTTCCTTGGTCATCATTTTACTCCTTGTTTTTCTTCCTATTATACTACAAGAAGAATCCTTTGACTTGACAAAGATAATCATTTAGCATTTAATGGAATAAATCAATAAAAAGCGAGAACTTATGAACCAATTAATTTATGTTGCAGATGATGAAAAAAATATTCGCCAGCTCATCGAAAATTTCTTATTAGATGCAGGTTTTAGAGTATTGAGTTTTGAAACTGGGGACGCTTTATTACAACGTTTTAATCAAGAACCAGCTGATCTTGTCATATCCGACGTCATGATGCCTAGGATTGACGGCTTTAGTCTAGTAGCTCAACTCCGCAAACAATCCGATATCCCTATCATCCTTCTAACAGCTAGAGATAGCGATGCTGATTACATGACAGGTTTTACTATGGGAGCAGATGATTACTTTACCAAACCATTTTCTCCTGTTGCACTAACCTTAAAAGTAAAAGCTACCTTAAACCGACTTGAAAAAACACCTCCCCTATCACAACAAGAAATAAGTCTTGGGGACTTACATCTTTCTCTTGATCAGAGAACTGCCTTTTATAATCAGCAAGAACTCCACTTAACCAACACTGAATTTCAACTGTTGCAGTTTTTAATGGAGAATGCCGAAAAAGCTCTATCCCGAGAAGAGTTATTAGAAAAGGTATGGGGATACGATAGCGATGTCGAAACACGCGTCACTGATGACACCATCAAACGATTACGAAAAAAACTAAGGGCAGTTGATAGTCATGTTTTTATTGAAACCGTTTGGGGATTTGGTTTTAAACTGATTGAAAAAAAGGAGACAAAATGAAAAAATTTTTCAATCCTAGACTTAAAACCAGTTTATTTCTCATCCCATTAACGAGCTTGGTCCTTGCTTTTATTCTAATCTTCTTGGTCTTCAACCTTACTATCCGCCAATACATTGAGACCAGTACAGCTTCGGCAATTTCTCAACAATTTGATACGTTAGATCAACTTTATCAAAGTACAGGTACAAGCCAGCAACTAGATACCTCCAATCAAAATCAAGCCATCTTTTCAACCCAATACCTGATCACAACTGATGATTTTGAAGAAGAGTATTCCTCAATATCGTCGAATGATAGTAAGCAAAAAAAAGTTTCTAAACAGCTCTTAAAATTTCTCTCTAACGAAGAAGATGATATCGAGCATCAACTAGAAGCTGAGAAGGGAATTATTGTGACGATAGATGGGAGTAGTTACTATCTTAAAGCTAAAGAATATTGGGGGGCTATTTCAGACTACTATGTCACTGACTCAAAAGATGATGATGATGGCGATGATGCTAGTCATCTTGCATTAGTTTATACCAATATTACACCCATCCAAGATTTTCTAAACTTAATCAATAACCTGTTACTTGGACTAATGGTGCTAACCGGTGGATTAGCCTTTGTATTGATTTTTTTGACCGCCAAAAAAATTGATACTGCCTTTCAAACTCTGAGGGACTTCATCTTAAAAGTTGGACGTCGTGAAAAAACAGATAACATATCAAAACTAGCTTATCAAGAATTTAATCAAGTAGCAGATACCGTTCAAGAAATGTCCAACATGATTGAACAAAGTCAAGCTAGCCAGCGCTATTTTTTCCAAAATTCCTCACATGAGCTTAGAACTCCACTTATGTCTATTCAAGGATATGCCGAAGCTATCAAAGAAGGCATCGAGACTAATCCTAAAGAATCTGCTCAAATTATCCTAGATGAGAGTCAGCGAATGACAAAATTGGTGGATGACATCTTACTTTTATCAAAATTAGAAGGTAACCAAAGTCAACTTCATATTGAGGAAATCAATACCAAAGAACTCATTTTGGATTGTTCTTGGCGTTTAAAAAGTTTAGCTGAAGAACGGTCATTAAACTTTGTTCATAAGTTGGAAGATTATCTTTTCATTCAAGGAGATGAAGAAAAATTAGAACGTGCCATCACCAATATCTTATCTAATGCTATCCGATACGCACGGTCAACTATCACTATTTGTAGTCTTGAAATCGATGATTGTTTTCAAATTATCATCAAAAATGATGGCCCGAAAATTCCAGAAAAGGGTCTAGAACACATATTTGATAGATTTTATAAAGGACAAGATGGTCAGCACGGCATTGGACTAGCTATCACTAAAGAAATCATATCAATTCATGGCGGTGACATTACAGTCTCATCTACATCAGAGCAAACTGTCTTTACCTTGATACTCCCTAAATAACAAAAACTCCATTAGCTAATATGCTAGTGGAGGCTTTTTAGTCACCAAGAAAAATAGAAAAAGATTTAGCTGACTTAAGCCAAATCTTTTTCTAACTTTTTAAGTTTTATTATTCCTAAAATTAGTGTTTTTTACGGTAAGTTGACACACCAAAAGCACCAACGATAGACATCATCACTAAACCTAACGCTTGAAGTGGGTTAGTTGCTTCACCTGTATTTGGTAAAACTGATGCTGATTGCGTACGAGTTGCACGTGGTGGGAAACCATCGTTATGACCTAATCCTTTAGGACTAGATGGTTGAGATGGTACGCTAGGTGTCACTGGTTGTTCTGGAGTAACAGGCTGCTCTGGTGTTACTGGTTGTTCTGGGGTAACAGGTTGCTCAGGTGTTGTTGGGTAGTAAGGTGTGTGTGGTTTTAGTCCGTAACCACCGATACCACTCCAATCAATGTAGCCATCATTTTCACCTGGTAAATAAGATGTCTCAAATGTTCCTACAGTATTTTGTGTTTCACTTGATTCATCCCAGATCCAGTCACCTTGTTCTGTCATCTTAGCTAGAACACGTGTTGTATTATCAGGAAGAATTTGAATTAAGAAACTTGGTGCCCAAGTTGAGTTGTTTCCTTTACCTGCAACTTCATTACGGTTTGTCATGTAGGCAGTAACTAGCAACGTATCTGATGACCCTTCTACTGGCACAGCATAATAAGAATAAGTTGCTGTGCGCCAGTCAGCTGGTACTGAAGCTGTCAAAACAATACCAGAATTGTTAAGTGGTGTATAACCTGAAGTTAGTGAATCTGAAACATAACCCAGCATCACAACGTTATCACCAACAACTGAGTTAGCAAGATTCCAAGCAATGTTGTTGCTTCCGTGGTTTAATCTTGAAGCTGCAAATAAATAATATTTGTCTCCTAGCTTCACAACATTTGGACGTTCAATTTCATCACTAACCATTGGTGAGCTAACAAGTGGAGTATAATATTCTTGAATGGTTGGATTTTTTTCAGTTCCTGATAACTTCAAAATACCAATTGCTGCATTAGAAAACTTCGCACGTTCGTACATATCAGAATCTTCTAAAATAGTAAACAGACTCTTAACGTTATAAGCTGCATCTCCACCATAGTTAGCCCAATTATAAATTTGGTCCTCACCCTGATAATTTTGAGTTCCTGTACTTGCTTCAAAAATAAGGTAACGGTTTCCGTCCTCATCTTCAATCACATGTGGATCACGCATGGCGATGTTATCTGCACCAGTGAATGTCTCGCGCCATTGCTTGTAACTTTGATAATAGTAACCATCTCCACCTTCTGGAGTCAATACGGTATCATTTTCAACTGAAACCAAATAAACATCCGTATCATCGTATGATAGATTCAATGTAGCCGTTGCAAGTTGCTGATTGTTACTATTATTATCACTTGTGTCAACATGTGTGTAGTAAAGTTGGATACTTCCATCACTATTTACCACAGCTGAACCTGACCATTGTTGAATTAATGCAGTAGAGTTGTAGCCAAAAATAGCCCCTGCATTTTTCCAGTTATCAAAGTTATTATCTCCATATTTATTATAAAGAAGATAAAGGTGATTATCATTTGTATTTGGAATCCCCATCATGGCTACAACAAGTTGGTAGCCATTCCAATTGACCACTTCACCTGTTTTAATATCTTGAACTGGCCAAGAATCCCAAACATCTAAGTCAGCAACTTCACCTGTTTGAGCATCTTTGGTTGTCGCTGCTGCCATATTTTTAATAGCCGCAGCATTAAAGTAAGGGATTGCATAACGTTCGTCTTGCGCAATTAGAGTATTAGCGATATCTTCAAATTGCTTGTACGTCATCTGAGAACCTGTTTCCGCTGTCAGATTACGTTTAATTTTATTCAAAGCAACTTTTTGAGCATCTGTTAGTGTATTTAAATCCAAACCTGCTTCTTTTGCAATGGCATAAGCTTCATCTGTTAAGCCGTATGATGCCGCTACTGACTCTGAAGTTGTAGCAGTTGTTGAGCTTACTTCGCTTGTTGCTGTTGTTGAAGTTGCCGATTCACTAGTAGCTGTTTCTGATGTCGCTGCAGTGCTTGTTGTTACTGCTGTTTCACTAGCGGTACTTGTTGCTTCACTAACAGCACTGGCTACTTCGCTAGTAGCTGCTTCTGATGTCGCTGTTGTTGAAGTTACTGATTCTGTAACAGCTGTCGTTCCTGCTTCAGAAGTAGCCGCCTCTGAAACTGTTGTTGAGCTAGTATCAGTGGTAGTTGATTCTGTTGTGGTTGCATCTGTGGTAGCCGTTGTAGCTGGAGCCGTTGATTCTACTGTATCAGCAGCTGCTGCTGTTGCCGTTCCCGCTACAAATAAACTTGCAGCTGCCGCACTGACAACAATCCAGTTTTTCTTTGACTTACGCATTTTTTTACGCATATTCATCTCCAATACTTTCTTAAAAATTTTTCTAATTTCTATTATATATATATATATATTTGTCAAGTATTAGTTTAACACCAATAATGACAGTATAAGACTCTCATTTGTCGTATAAAGTTTGACATCTTGATGATTTTGATTAGAAAAACGTGATAAAGTATAGGACTGACCATCTGGAAAGAAAAATTCTACAACGCGATCATCTGTAAAGATATCTACTTTAAAGGTCTTCCACTGAGCTTTATCAAATGATACTTGATAACCCTCTCCATCACCTAAAAGACCATCATAATAATAGCTCGACGACACTTGTCCTTCTAAGCCATTATCCAACTCACCAGCTCGTGTACTAACTTGTAGGATTTCTTGGTCCATATCGATCTGCATCCTCATATAATCTCCTCCTTGCCAAATATCAAGATAAACTTTACCTGACGGCAGGGTTTCAGCGATCAACTGGTACCTTTGACGAGAGGGCTGATGAGCTAAGTCCACTAAACCATATGCCCTTGTACCATCTTTTCGAGTATTTTCAAAAGCTTTGCGATCTTGTGAGATTGGCTGTTGTACTGTAATATTTTTATACACTTTTTGAAGGGTAGTTTTATTGGTGATCACAGTCTGTGTTAGGGTAAGATCAGGATTTAATGTTAGCTGTCTTGCTAAACTATAAGTACCCAAATGGTCAATATAATCGCTCTTAGCTTCTTGATCGCTGTGAATCCCTTTGGCAGAGTAATTCCAGTTGCCTATCCATCCCATTGTAACCAGCTCGTCACTGACTTCATCTAACGTTTCACTACCAGAAAAATTAGCCCCATAATAATCTGAGCCTAAGTCTAAGCGTTTAGTATTGGTTTCTGCCACAAAAAGTCCATTCTCATCAAGACGCCCTACCGTATAGTAGGTCCCTGTAGTTTCACCTTTTGAGGCATCTTTGGCACCAAAAAAGAGGATCTGCTTTTCTTTTCCATCAGAGGTTTGCATGGTTTTGATAACTGGACACTCAACAGGTGCATTTCCATCCCATGTTCTTCCTTTAAAAAAAGTAGAAGCTAAAATCTTGCTTTGACCTTTTTGATCAGCCTTTGACCAGTTAAGCCCGTCTTTTGAGCGATAGACTCCTATAACATCACCTTCTGCCACATACATCAATAACTCATCTTTATAATAGGTGACATAGGGGTCTCGAAAATCTGATTGATTAGCTGACAGGGAGATGGTTAAAATAGGCTTACCACCATTTAAGACATGCGAGTAGCGTTTGCCGTCTTCCGACCAAAGTACCCATATATTCTGACTACCATCGTCTTTTTTCAAGCCTGAGATATAAGCTATTTTCCCGCTAGGTGCAATATCTTTAAATAGACCTCTACTGTTAGTGATGACAGAGCCTGTCCAAGCCGATCGAAATCCCTGAGTCTTGTGACCGCCTTGTGCTGAAATCGCACTTGTTTGAGGGGAATAGGTGATAAAGTCACTTGTTGTTGTATGATACCAGTCCTGCCCATTTTCACCAAAAGGGTTTGAGGCACCATCTTTTGAATGTAGGAAATAAATATCATAATATTTTTTCTCGTCATTCCAAGAAATTGTCTGCAAATCGTTTGACCAGTTATCTTTTACAGTCAAATGATAGGGTTGTTTTGATTCTGATAATTGTTTTTGACAAGCCGATAAAATTGCTAGCATAAAAAACAATAACACTGAGATAAGAAATTCTTTTTTCATAGGCAACATTATATCTTGTATAAATATGATTTGCAACTTGCCCACCTTTAAAATTGTTACTCTTATGACACAATATTGACATAAATCCATGCTATAATAATCTAGTATTGAACGAAAAGGAGTTATCATGAAAAAAATTTATAGTCTATTAGCATTAGGTTTATTAGCCACTTCCCCTGCATTGGAAGCTATTTTATTGCCACAAGCAGACGTGGTCTATGCTGACGATGCGAAAACTGTTGAAGAAAACAATAAAAGTACCAAAGCAGAAACTAAGTGGCGTGCACTATTTGATAAAATCACTGTTGGCGATATGATGGCAGAAAACCCTGAGGGCAGCTCTCTTGACGATGTTAAAAAATTACTTGGAGAGCCAAAAGAGTCTGAAAAAGATGATTCTTATGGTATCGAAACTGAAATTATGACATGGGAAAAGAAATCCACTACGATTACCCTTACTTTTTCTAAAAACAAAGTCGTTCACAAAGAAATTCAAGGCTATCTTTACAATCGTACCTCAAAAATCGGTTTAAAAGAATTTAATGCTTTAGCTGATAATCTGTCTTATGCAGATGCTGTTAAAACTCTTGGCAATCCAGATGGCTATAGCGAAATGATTATAGATGGTGAAAACACCAAGACAGCTTACTGGCAAACTGGTATTAAGCGTAAAAATGGCGATGCCACAATCGTCCTTACTTTTGATAAAGATGTCCTAACAAGCAAAACACAACAAGAACTGAAAGATTAAGATAAATAAAGAGGTTGGACTCAAAGTCCAACCTCTTTATTTAGAGTTCGTGTCAACATCTCAGCCTAGTGGTTGATGGGGGTAACCATCCAGTGGGTTGTTAAAACTCGGAGATAGAATTTTTCAAAGCAACTCTCTTCGGGTCGTGTTCTACAGTCCAACCCTCAAAGGTTGCCTGAACCTATAGATTTGGAAGTAAGAGGAACTCATTTTCAATTTGTCACGTTCTTTTCCACTTCCTTTTTGACTATTTTTGCTCTTCATCCATTGAAAGAACAGATAAGAAGGCTTCTTGTGGCACCTCAACGGAACCAATCGCTTTCATGCGTTTTTTACCGGCTTTTTGTTTTTCAAGGAGTTTACGTTTACGTGAAACGTCACCCCCATAACATTTGGCAAGGACATTTTTACGAAGCGCTTTGATATCTGTACGCGCCACAATTTTTTGACCAATTGCAGCTTGAATTGGCACTTCAAACTGCTGACGTGGAATGATTTTTTTGAGCTTATCAACGATGAGTTTTCCACGTTCGTAAGCAAACTCTTTGTGGACGATAAAGCTAAGAGCATCGACCTTGTCTCCATTAAGAAGGATATCCATTTTAACTAATTGTGAGCGACGATACTCTGAAATTTCATAGTCAAAGCTAGCGTAACCACGTGTTGATGATTTCAATTTGTCAAAGAAATCAAAGACAATCTCAGCCAGTGGGATTTGATAAATGACATTAACACGGTTATCATCGATATATTCCATGGTTTCAAAATCACCACGTTTGCGTTGAGCAAGCTCCATCACCGCACCAACATATTCTTGCGGTACCATGATTTGTGCTTTAACATAGGGCTCTTCAATGAAATTGATACGTGTTGGGTCAGGAAACTCAGATGGGTTTGAAACTTCTAGCATCTCACCATCAGTAGTATTAACATGGTAAACTACAGATGGAGCGGTCATGATCAAATCAATATTAAACTCACGTTCCAAGCGCTCTTGAATAACATCCATGTGCAATAATCCCAAGAAACCACACCTAAAACCAAATCCTAAAGCTTGAGAAGTTTCTGGCTCAAACTGCAGACTGGCATCGTTAAGTTGGAGTTTTTCTAAAGCCTCCCTTAGATCATTATACTTGTTAGACTCAATCGGATAAAGCCCTGCAAAAACCATAGGGTTCATTTGCTTATAACCTGATAGAGCCTCTGTCGCAGGGTTATCTGCTAAAGTGACGGTATCTCCGACACGGGTATCTGCAACTGTCTTGATAGAAGCTGCGATGTAGCCAACATCCCCCGTTGCCAAATACTCACGCCCCACTGCTTTAGGGGTAAAAATACCAACTTCTGTTACATCAAATGTTTTGCCATTTGACATCATCTGAATCTTGTCTCCTGGCTTAACCATACCATTGACGACACGTACTTGTAAAATAACGCCACGATAAGCATCATAAACCGAGTCAAAGATAAGCGCTTGAAGAGGTGCTTCGACATCTCCTTGAGGAGCTGGTACCTTCTCCACAATCTGCTCAAGAATCTCCTCAATCCCAATGCCTGCTTTGGCTGATGCAAGAACAGCTTCAGAGGCATCGAGTCCGATGACATCTTCCACCTCTGTACGCACGCGCTCAGGATCTGCGGCTGGAAGGTCAATTTTATTAATAACAGGTAGAATTTCTAAATCATTATCAAGTGCTAAATAAACATTAGCAAGAGTCTGTGCTTCAATTCCTTGAGCAGCATCGACCACTAAAATCGCTCCCTCACAAGCCGCTAGAGAACGAGAGACTTCATAGGTAAAATCCACGTGACCAGGGGTGTCAATCAAGTGAAAAATATAGGTTTCTCCATCTTTAGCAGTGTAATTTAACTCAATAGCATTTAGTTTGATCGTGATGCCACGCTCACGCTCCAAATCCATACTATCCAATAGTTGAGCTTGCATTTCACGACTTGAAACAGTCTCTGTCTTCTCAAGAATACGGTCTGCTAAGGTTGATTTTCCGTGGTCAATATGGGCAATAATAGAGAAGTTACGAATCTTCTCTTGACGTTGTTTAAGTTCTTTGATGTCCATTTTTCTTCCTTGTCACATTTTTATCAATAGTATTATTATAACATAAAAAGGGCAGGAAAAAAGCTCCCCCCTCATCATGCTACTTTATTTTCCAAACCAAATCGCAATTTCACGCTCTGCAGATGCTAAAGAATCTGATCCATGTGCGATATTTTGAATAGAACCTCCATTTGGTGCAGTCGCAAAATCACCACGAATAGTTCCAGGGTGTGCCTCTAGAGGGTTGGTTGCCCCTAGCATCTCACGCCAAGACTTCACAACTTCTGGCCCTGAGATAATTCCCGCAACCACTGGACCACTCATCATAAACTCGGCAATACTAGGGAAAAAAGGCTTGTCCACCAATTCTGAATAGTGTTCTTCCAACAAGTCTTGTGTGATCATCCGCATATCTAATTCTTCAATGACAAATCCTCTACGTTCAATACGATGCAATACCTCACCGATCAAGCCACGTTTGACACCATCTGGTTTGATCATAAAAAATGTTTTTTCCATCTTGTCACCTCTTTGTTTCTTTTTTCTATTTTATCATAATTTTCTAAAAGAAACATCTATTTTCTGAAAACAAAGGGAGTGAAAAAAACTTGACTAGTCAAAAAGAGTTCCCCCTCACTTCCAAACCTTCAGCTTAAACTATCCAGAAGACAGCTTAAGGGGGAAATGAAGAAAACTCTATTCGCATCAGTCGTTAATAATCAGATTTTGGGTGTAAAAATACGAACCCTAAAAAGCGAGGCTGGACTTAATCTCCAGCCTCTTCTTAATGAAGATGACCAAATCCCAGCCAATCCACTAGCTGATGAGAAATAGGTTCACCTGTCACATCTTTGAAGCGCTTCATAGTGTCGAAAACTCCCCTAAAATAAGTCAACCCAAGCCCTTCAAGAATTAGTAAAATAGCAACGGCTATCATAATTTTTAGCATGGTAGGCCTCCTTTCTGGTTAAGAAGCATCCCTACTTTTATCTACCATTATTATAGCACTTTTCACCTTTCTTTAGCAAGCGTTTTCAATTCTTTGTTCTTTTTTCAAAAGATTTAGATTTTAGATAAAGTATGAGAAAAACCCCTTCGTAAATGCAGAAAAAAAGAAGAAAAGCATGTAAAAAAAGGGCTTGTGGTAAAATCCAAATCACAGGATCTTGGCTAGGTTGAAATAACCAAGTATCGTCATTAGGAAATAAGAGCAAGTGAAAGAGAGTAAAAAATTGATCAAAGCCAACAACAACTCCCAATAAGGCAAAGACAAGAGGCAGACATAGCATAATGAAAAAGATTTTCTGATATTGCCATAAATCTTGTTCGTTTCGACGATGTTTGAAAAAAAGCAAAGCTGGGAGCACTAAAAGAAGCACTAAAGCTTGTACTAGATGAAATAAACTCTTCACATCTGAAAAATGGCTTAAACCAGCTGATGAACTTCTAAAATCAGGCATGGAAAGTGTTTGATGAAAGGGATTTGTCAGATAAGTCATCAGATGATTAAAATTATACAAAATTGTTTTCTTGCTTAAGTACACCACGTCAACTAACTGAAGCCAATCTACCTCTAGAGGATAGATAAGCCAAATACCATATATGGTTAAAAGAATCGAGCAAGCTAAGAGCCAAAGCAAGCTGGAAATAAGCTGCAGTTTAGTCTTCATCAAACTGCCACTCCGCTAAACTTGATAACACATGATTCGGTTGAATCGGTAAGTCTGCCACTTCCTCTGCCTTAGTAAATCCAGTTGTTACCAAAAGTGTTGCAATGTCATTTTTAATCCCTGCAGTAATATCTGTCAAATAGTTATCGCCAACTACAATAGCCTCTTCTCGTTTCACACCTAAACGGTCTAAAGATTTATTCATGATAATGGCTTCAGGCTTTCCAATGATAACAGGAGTTACTCTGGTAGCTTTTTCAATTAAATGAATAATAGTTCCTGCACCCGGTAATAACCCACGCTCGGTTGGGATATTCAGATCAGGATTTGTTCCAATAAAAACCGCTCCTTTTTGAATAGCTAAAGTTGCGGTTACCAACTTCTCATAGGTCAAATCAGTATCTAGCCCAACCACCACATAAGCAGGATTCTCGGTATCGTCTTGGTATCCTGCCTCCTGTACTGCTGTCTTAAGTCCAGTCTCCCCAATAACATAGGCCGTTTTTCCACGATTCATATCGTTCATATAATCAATGGTCGCGAGTGTTGCGGTGTAGATGGTTTCAATTGGGGTATCAATATTAAATTGCTCAGATAAGAGCCTTTGTACCATCTGAGGTGTTCTTGTGGTGTTATTAGTCACAAAAACATAAGGAATCTGACGCTTTTGCAATTCATGAACAAAAGCCTCGCCCTCTGGAATTCTATCTTTTCCCTTATAGATTGTTCCATCTAGATCAATTAAATACCCTTTATATGTCATTATTTCTCCTTCATCAAATTGCTGTTTTCAAATGTTCAAATCAAAAAACTTCTAGAGTGTTCTGATGTGTGCTTTCAATCAGTTGTAACAGCAAGTTTTCTCCAGTCTCTGTTTAAACTCTTCGCTTAATAGCCCAGTCTAACTTCTTAGTCAGGTTCTTTCTTTCCATTCAATATGTGCTTGTGCATGAACTTGTCCATCAACTCTAATCTCATGTTGACTCAAGTTATTGTCCAAAACTAAGCAACTTTCAACAGTCTGACCATAATAGACTTCCTTATTGAAATGTAAATGGAGCTTTTTAGGATAGTGCTGTCTCAAAAAGTCTAAATCAAAGTTAGCATATAGCCACTCAAGATACCTACTATTATTCACATGTCCATTCAAATCCAAGTCAAAATAAGATACCTGATAAGATTGACACATAGGTGTTTCTATAGAGTGATACTTAGGTCCTCGTAATAATTTTTTACTTTTTGTCGCCTCATAAACCTTAATCAAATCTTCTGGTACTGTTTGTAACTTGCGCTCATCAAAATCAATCAAGGCAAAAGTTGCTATCAATTGAACAATTTCTTGATGATCCTCATCAAAAATACTGAAACGACGGTAACAAAACAGCCTATTATAGGATAAAGCTTCTGTTTCCAGTCGAAGATGCTCTGATAGGGCTGGCAAACGTGTTATGGTCATGTCATAATCGGTCACAATCCAAATCAAATTATACCGTTTAAAAAGCTCCTCATCACCTAGACCTAGATTTTTAGACTGCTGAGCTGAGACTTCCAACAAAAGCGAAACTAACTGTGGCAACTTAAACTGCCCTGTCACATCACAATCATTAAAGGTCACTTGATAATCTTGACAAAATCGTTTTCCCATCTCACTACTCCACTATAAATTTTTCTGCTACAGTATCCCCTAGAAAAAGCCCTTTTTTCGTCATGCGTACCCTGTCTCCTTCAATTTGCAAGAGACCATTTTGACAAAGTTCCTCTACAACAACACCGTAACGCTGACTAAAATTGTGTCCAAATTTTTCTTCAAAACTTTGAATAGAGAACCCTGACTTTTTACGCAAACCAAGAAAAATTTCTTCTTCCATCTGCTCTACTTGGCTCAGATGTTCTTCTGTCACACGCGCATCACCCGCCTCAACCGCATTTAGATAATGGCGAATAGGACCATGATTTTTATAACGAACACCTTCAAGATAACCAGAAGCGCCTGCCCCACAACCAAAATATTCTGCATTGTTCCAATACATTAAGTTGTGACGACTCTCAAATCCTGGCTTTGTAAAATTAGAAATTTCATAATGTTCAAAACCATTTTTTTCTAGTTCGGATATGATGTATTCAAACATCTCCGCCTCACTGTCTTCACTTGGTAAATTTAGCTTGCCACGTCGCATTTTATTCATAAAAATGGTATGTTTTTCTAAAATCAAGCTATACAAGCTTAAATGTGGAATATCAAGAGCTAAAGCTTTTTGAACATTTTCTTTGACATCATCCATTGTTTGTCCTGGGAGAGCATAGATGAGATCAATTGAAATATTATGAAAGCCTGCTTCTTTCAAACTTGAAATGGTGGTGTAGATCTGTTCTTCATTATGACTGCGTCCGATACGCTTGAGGTGCTTATTATTAAACGTCTGAACCCCGAGTGAAATCCGATTGACAGCTGATTTTTTTAAAACAGCAATTTTATCGTCTGTCAAATCTCCTGGATTTGCCTCAATCGTAAACTCTTCCAAATAAGACAAATCCAAATGCTTTGTTAAGCCCTTCAAAAGATAGTCTAATTGCTGAGCAGATATGGCTGTTGGTGTTCCTCCACCTATATAGAGAGTTTTTAAATGCTTAATATCGTAAGAAGCAAACTCCTTTAACAAGGCATCCAAATAGGCATCAACAGGTTGATTTTTGATAAACACCTTTGAAAAATCGCAATAGTAACAAATTTGCGTACAAAAAGGAATATGTACATAAGCAGATGTTGGTTTTTTAAACATGTGTCTATTATATCACTTTTCAAAACTCTTGCATAAGATCGTATGACATCAAAATAAATAAAAACTGTTGAACATCGTCCAACTGTTTCATCTCACCGTACCCCTGTCCATTAGCAAAAAGAAAGACCAATATAAAAACAGTTTCAGAACTCGTTATTAAAGGACTTATGATTTCACTAATCTTGGTTAATACAGTAAAGGTATGGCAAAAAAATCACCTCAGAAGAATACACACTTCCAAGGTGACTGTTAATGACTATCACTACCTGACTACTCAGCTTCAGTTAGCTTAGCAGCTTCTTCAATATAAGTTTTATACTTGTCTTCTGATTTGACCTTTTCAATAACCTTATTGATGGTCTTTTTCAACTCATCGCTACCTTTTGGCATAGCAATAGCTTTAGCATCTCCATCTTCAACTTTAAGGGCTACTTTTGCAAGAGCAATATCATCATTTTTAGCAATGTAACCTGCAGCAACTGGCGCTTCAAGGGTAACAGCATCAACGTGACCTGATTTCAACTCATTGATAGCTTCTCCCATCGCTGTCAAACCAACAATATTAGAGTCTGTCAATTGCTCTTTCGCTAAAGTTTCTTCGATCGCTCCCTTAAGGGCAGCAACTTTTTTGCCAGCCAAATCATCTAAAGACGTATACTTATCCAGTTCTGATTTTCTAACCAAAATGGCATTTTCTGTTTCATAATACACATCAGAAAAATCATAGACTTTTGCACGCTCTTTGGTATAAGAAAGCCCTGAAATGGCAATATCAGCCTTACCTGAAGTCAAACTTGTCAAGACGTTATTAAAACTCATTGATGACAACTCTAGTTCAACACCAAGTTCATCCGCGATATCTTGTGCCAATTCAACGTCGGCACCAACAATTTTGTTTTTTCCATTAACTAAAGACTGAAACTCAAAGGGGGCATAGTCTGGGCTAATAGCCACAACGAGCTTTCCTTTTTCTTTAATAGCAGCTTGACTATCCTTAGATGAAGAGCCACAAGCTGCTAGAGTAAGCGTTGTAAGGGCAGCTAGACCTAATAAAGCAATTTTTTTCAATTTCATAGTTATCTCTTTTCTTTTTTATTAATCTTTATTCATTTTACTTATATTTATTCAAAAAGTCAAGTACATTGCCATCTTTTTGACTATTTTTTTAAAAATACGAAACCCCTGTATTTTGAGAATTTAAAAGGCTTGGAGAGTGAGGACTCCAAACCCTTTCATCTTATTTTGTTGATAAGTCATAGGCTTCTTGGACAAGTTGATCCATTTTCCCAGAATCTACAAGCTCTGTTATGACCTCATCAATCTTAGCTTTTAGGGCTGTACTTCCTTTTGGCATAGCTACGGCATAAGCATCTGACTTCTCTGATGTTAAATCAATATCAGCAATAACTAAATCATCATTCTTAGCAACATAAGCTTTGGCAATCGGTTCTTCAAAAACAACAGCTTCAACCTGGCCAGATTTCAATTCATTGATCATTTCGCCATTTTGAACCAGAGAAACTACCTTAGCACCCTTTAGTTGCTCTTTAGCTATCGTCTCTTGAATAGTTCCTTTCTGAGTCGCTACAGACTGATCTTTCAAAGAGCTTGCATCTGTATATTTTTCCAAATCAGATTTTTTTATGATTACTTTGTTAACGGAGTCATAGTAAGTTTTTGAAAAGTCATAAACTTTAGCACGTTCCGGTGTTGCCGAAATCCCTGAAATGGCAATATCTGCTTTTCCAGACTGAAGGCTAGCCAAAACATTATTAAAACTCATTGATGAAAACTTGACTTTAACACCTAATTTCTCTCCAATAGCATTAGCTAACTCTACATCTGCTCCCACAATAGTATCTTTTCCATTGACCAATGTCTTAAACTCAAAGGGAGCAAACTCTGGGTTCATAGCAACTGTAATCGTTCCTTTTTCCTCGATGTTTTTTAATGAAAGATCTTCCGTTGAACTTTTACTACAAGCTGTCAAACTCGTCACCGCTAAAATTCCCAATCCTACTAAAAATGTCTTTATTTTCCACTTCATTTTGTTATCTCCTTTTTTAATATATATTCATTATATTTTATATTTATTCATAAGTCAAGTATTTTTTGAATAAATATAAATAAAAAACTTTTATATTCAACAAAATAGAGATAGGAAATGTAAAAACTCATCACGCCTCCTACTTTTTAATCCCTTAGTTCTTCCTTTATGATATAATATTTCCATACAAATGAGAACATAAGGGAGAAGTTATGGGAAAGAAGTATAAAAACTATAAGAAAAGTCATCTCGATGGTTGGGGATGCTTATTGCTCTTTTTTGCGATTGGCATCTTGGTCACTTATTGGTACATCGTTATTCCTGTCGGATTTGCCATTGCCTACTTCTTTTATCGTGACAAGATTCATGCTTTCTTATTACGGGATGAAATCAAACGCCTGCGTGAACTCATTTATACGATTCATTCAGGATATGAAAAACGTCAACACCTCTTAGAAGAAAAAGGGGATTCAAAGGCTAGCCGTAACCTTACCGCTAAACTGATCAATAATCTTCGTGAGTTAGAAGGATTAACAAATAAAACGAAGAAATACCTTGACGATTATACCTATCAAGAAGCAGTAGATACCCTACACTTGAAATACCAACTCCAAGATCAAGCTCCTAGCTTTGAGCAAAATAGCGACTCCTCCCCCAACAATCCCGTGACAGATCCATACGAGAGTCAAATTTTTTCTCTAGCTCCTGAAATTTTTGCGACCTATCAAAATGTTCAAAGTGATCATGTAGCAATCCAAAATAAAATTTCCAAAATGGATCTTCACAATCAAGAAGAATTAACAGCCATTCACGAAGCCAATATGAATCGTTTTAATGATATTTTGGAAGGTTATTTAAAAATTAAGCAATCTCCAAAAGACTATTTTAATGCAGAAGAGCGTTTGAACTTAGCCAAGCAAGCTTTAGAAAACTTTGATCAAGAGCTTGACGACACACTCAAACAATTTAATGAAGCTGATATGCAAGATTTTGAAGTGAGTCTTCGTATGATGATGAAAAAACAAGAGAAAGGATATGATGCCTAATGACTGATTTTAACTTTGACATTGACCAAATTGCCAACAATAGCCTTAATACAAGTGATAAGACAACTGAAATTATTCAACATACCTCTGCAACAGAAAGTGACAAGGTTTCATTTTTAGCCCAACTCTCCAACGAGCAACAAACAGCTATCCAGTCTAAGACCCCTCAACTCGTTGATCATTTTGTAACTAATCAAAATGCACTGCTGGACTTCGGTAAGGAAGCTGTTGAGGAAGTCAATGCGACAGTCAACCACATCTTATCAGAACAAAAAAAGATCCAAATCCCTCAAGTCGATGAGCTCTTGGCAAATACTAACCGAGAATTAAATGGATTCGTTGCAAAATATAAAGATATTTCCACAACAGCTGAATTAGAGAAAAAACCAAATTTCTTCCAAAAACTCTTTAAACAAAGTAAAAACAGTCTGCAAGAATTTTATTTTGATTCACAAAATATTGAACAAAAAATGGACTCTATGGCAGCAAGCGTCGTCAAACAAGAGGAAACTCTGTCTCGTAACATCGTCTCAGCTGAACTCTTAATCGAAAACAATACTAAGTCTATCGAAAACTTAGTTGGTGTTATTGCTTTTATCGAATCTTCCAGTCAAGAAACAGCAAAACGTGCCAAAGACTTACAAAGCCACCTTCAAACTCTACCAACCACTTCTGTTGACTACCAAGTCCAAACAGAAAAGCTAGCACGTCTCACCGAAGTGGCCAATACACTTGAACAACAGCATACTGAGTATATGAGCCGTCTTTATGTCGCATGGACCACCACCCCGCAGATGCGTAATCTCGTCAAAGTATCCTCTGACATGAAACAACGCCTCGGGATGTTACGTCGCAACACGATTCCAACTATGAAACTCTCCATCGCACAATTAGGCATCATGCAACAAAGTCTAAAATCTAGTATCACAGCAGATGCTATTGTTAATGCCAATAACGCAGCACTTCAAATGCTAGCAGATACATCTAAAGAAGCTATTCCAATGATGGAGCGTTCTGCTCAAAATCCAACTGTTTCAATTCAGTCAGTGACCAAGTTAGCTGAAAGTCTAGTAGAGCAAAACAATGGCATCATCGCAGCAATTGAACAAGGTCGTCAAAAACGTCATGAATTAGAAACTGCTATTGTTCAATCAGCTGAAACCATCAATGATTCTGTCAAACTGAGAGACAAAAAAATCATCAATGCCCTGCTTGATCAAGGCAAAGAAGCTCAAGCACAAGTTGAAACTAAAGAAACCGTCTAGAACAAAAGTTCTAAACGGTTTTTCTATTATTAGTATTTTTGAAAACTTGTCATCCCATCCCTTTTAATTCTAGCATCATGTCACGAATCTGTGCTGCCAACTCAAAATCAAGAAGTTCGGCTGCTTCTTGCATCTGACCTTCTAATTTCTTAATCATAGCTTTACGCTCTTCTTTGTTAAGAGCATCAAAGTCCACAGTTTCCTCATGGTCAGGAGTTACTGCTTTCGTCACGCTGATGAGGTCACGAATTTCTTTTTTAATGGTCTGTGGTACAATACCATGTTTTTCATTGTAAGCCATCTGAAGTTCTCGACGACGAGCTGTTTCATCCATAGCTTTTTGCATAGAGTCCGTTACCTTATCTGCATACATAATCACATGACCTTGAGCGTTACGTGCCGCACGACCAATCGTCTGAATAAGACCACGTTCATTGCGCAAAAAGCCTTCCTTGTCAGCATCTAAGATGGCAACCAAGCTAACCTCTGGCACATCAATTCCTTCACGTAAAAGGTTAATCCCGATAAGAACATCAAATATCCCAAGGCGTAAATCACGGATAATCTCTGTTCGCTCCAAGGTTTTGATGTCCGAATGCATATATTTAACCTTGACTCCCATCTCTTTGAGATAATCTGTCAGGTCTTCCGCCATCTTTTTAGTCAGGGTGGTGATAAATGTGCGCTCTCCTTTTGCGACACGCTCATTAATTTCACCTAACAAGTCATCCATTTGTCCCATAGTAGGACGAACCTCAACCTCTGGGTCCAACAAACCTGTTGGGCGAATAATCTGCTCAATAATAGTATCGGTTTGTTCCATCTCATAGTCACCAGGGGTTGCAGATACATAGACAATCTGATGAACATGACTTTCAAACTCTTCTCGACGTAGCGGTCTATTATCTAGCGCTGATGGCAAACGAAAACCATAGTTAACCAACATTTCCTTACGAGAGCGGTCACCATTATACATTCCTTTAATTTGCCCCATAGTCATATGACTCTCGTCAATCATAATAAGAAAATCTTCTGGGAAAAAATCAAGTAAAGTATAGGGAGGCTCCCCCTCACTTCGCCCATCCATATGACGAGAATAATTTTCAACCCCATTGGTATAGCCCATCTCACGTAACATCTCGATGTCATAATCTGTTCGTTGTTTAAGGCGTTGAGCTTCCAGAAGCTTTCCTTCTTTTTCAAATAACTTCAACTGCTCCTCAAGTTCAGTTTGAATTTTAGCAATTGCAGTTTCCATATGCTCGTCATTGGTCACAAAGTGGGTCGCAGGGAAAATCGCAAGATGATCCACCTCTCCCAAAACTTGTCCTGTCAGTGATTCAATCTCACAAATACGATCAATTTCATCGCCAAAAAATTCAACGCGGAAAGCATGCTCATCTCGAGAAGCTGGAAAAATTTCAACCACATCTCCGCGCACACGAAAACGCCCACGCTGAAAGTCAATATCATTCCGCTCAAATTGAATATCAACCAAGTCATTTAATAACTGATCTCTAGAAATATCAAGTCCAGGACGGAGACTAACCACACTATCTGAATATTCCTTAGGTGACCCTAAACCATAAATACAAGAAACGGATGCCACAACAATAACATCATTGCGCTCTAAAAGAGCTGATGTGGCTGAGTGGCGCAATTTATCAATCTCATCATTCACAGAGCTATCCTTTTCAATATAGGTATCACTTGATGGTACATAGGCTTCTGGCTGATAATAGTCATAATAAGACACAAAATACTCTACAGCATTTTCTGGAAAAAACTCTTTAAATTCACTATAGAGCTGACCAGCAAGCGTTTTATTGTGAGCGATAACAAGCGTCGGTTTATTTACCTGTGCAATCACTTGACTCATGGTGTAGGTTTTACCTGTACCAGTTGCACCTAGTAAGATTTGAGCCTTTTCCCCCCCCTCAATATTTTCCACCAAGGTTTTTATCGCCTGAGGCTGATCACCTGATGGGGCATATTTTGATACTAATTTAAAAGTATTGTCATCTCTTCTATCTATCATTTTCTCTATCCTTCATACTTACTTTCTTCTATTTTACCACATCAGTAAAAAAAGGTTGAGCTCTGTCGCTCAACCTTTGCTGTTTTCAAGTTATGACTTTCCTTGAATACCTTCTAAGTACCTCGCAAAGATATCATGAACTATTTTTGCTTATTTCTTATTAGATTTCACAATACAAATAAAAATTGTTAACAGTGATAAAATTAATGCAAGACTCATATAAAACTCCTTATCATATCCTATTTTTTTTGAAATATTTTTCTCTATCAAGCCCATAGAAATTTACTTCTGTTGTAAAAATTGAATTTGTATAAGAATAAATATTTTCTCAAAATACTTTTAGGTGTCCACCTAAGCGTTTTATCTACCAGCAATCCTAATAATATCCATGATTATTATTAGGATTGGTATAAATTTTGATATCTTTTCATATTATTACTCACTTTCATTTTTATTTATTGTATAATAAATAAAAAATATTAAAATTTTTGTTGTGAAAGTGGGAATTATGAAATCTGAACTTGGTCAAACACTTAGAAAAGTACGTAAAAGTAAACAAATAAGCTTATGTTCCATTGCAGATGAACATCTCTCTAAATCGCAAATTTCCAGATTCGAACGAGGAGAATCTGAAATATCTTGTATTAGACTCATCAATATATTAGATAAATTACACGTCTCTTTGGAGGAGTTTCTTATTCTTCACGATACCGAATACGCTCAAACAATATCTTTTGGTAATCTAGTACAGTATATCCGGAAAGAATACTTACTGCAAAATGTTAATAACCTAAAAGATTTACTCTCTGATTCAACATTTTATCATCTCAATGCATTAGAACAAACCATGGTAAAATCAATAATCTATACATTAGATAATAATATTTCACCATCTGAGGCAGACTTAGAAGAATTGACTGACTATCTATTCAAAGTTGAAGATTGGGGGTATTATGAGATTATATTACTAGCTAATTGTATACGAACCATTCAATATAACTCTGCATTTTTATTAACAAAAGAAATGTTAAAACATTATATCTACTCAACATTAAACAAGACAAATAAACGACTTGTTACACAATTAGCAATTAATTGCCTTGTTGTTAGTATTGATAAAGGAGAATTTCAAAATTGTACTTTTCTAATCAAAAAGATTGAAAAGTTATTAAACAATGAATTGAACTATTATGAACAGACCGTCTTCTTATATACATGTGGATATTTTGAATTTAAAAAGAAGGATCAGAATGGCATAAAGAAGATGAAACAAGCATTGCAAGTATTTGAAGTTCTAGGAGAATATAATATGAAATCACAGTATCAAGAACACTACAATAAACAAATAAATCAATAACACAAAGATAATGAAATAGTTCTGCATACCTATCCTCGCCTAGGATTACATAGTAAATATTTCCAAAAAACTACTGAACTTAATTAAGCTTAATATTCTTTTGAGTTGTCACATGTCTTCTGTTGCTCACAAAAACAAGTCGAAATATTATGAAGTATCTATTTTAGGCTTGTTAAAATATGAAATAGGACAAATCTATTTGAAAGATTTTACCTACCACCGCCTCTTTCACGATACACTTCTTAGGTTGATTCACCACTTCCTTGATCAACGTGATTTTTTCCACTTAGAATACTTTATCTCAACCCTTCGACCACTCTTATCTTCAGATACCATGCATGAGAAAATTTGGATTGATTTCTTCAACCTTGAAAGCCTCTACCTTAGAGAAAAAATCAATATCAAAGAGATAGATTGCTACCTAAATCGGCTAAAAGAATTTGCCACATCTGATCTTATCTTTGATTTAGACCAACATTTTCGAGCTATCTCCTCCTCTTTTACTGCCGATAAAAATAAGTGAATAATACCTAAAACCTAACAAATCCATGTCAGGTTTTGTTACATGATAGAGTGTGAGATTTGAATTCCATACCTTTTTTTGATATAATGAAGAGTATTTTTTATATAGAAGGAGAATAACATGAAGAAAAAGCTTACAGCTTTTATGCTAACGATGTTATCAGTATTCTTTATGTTTGGCGGAAAAGCTAGCGCTGAAACCATTAAAATCGTTTCAGATACTGCTTATGCCCCATTCGAATTTAAAGATTCTGACCAAGTTTACAAAGGAATTGATGTAGACATTATCAAAAAAGTTGCCGAACTGCAAGGTTGGGACTACGATATGACTTTCCCAGGCTTTGATGCAGCCGTTAACGCTGTTCAATCAGGGCAAGCTGATGCACTTATGGCTGGTACGACTGTCACAGAGGCGCGTAAGAAAGTATTTACTTTCTCAGACACTTATTACGATACAGCTGTTGTCATCTACACCCGTAGTGATAATAAAATCTCAAGTTATGAAGAGTTAAAAGGAAAAGTTGTCGGCGTGAAAAACGGAACAGCTGCGCAATCTTTCCTTGAGGAAAACAAAGATAAATACGGCTATACGCTCAAAACATTTGACACAAGTGATTTGATGAACAATAGCCTTGACTCTGGTTCGATTGATGCCGCTATGGATGATGAACCAGTGGTACAGTACGCTATTAAGCAAGGAAAAGCCTACGCTATTAATATGGATGGTGAAAAAGTAGGTAGCTTTGCCTTTGCCGTAAAAAAAGGAAGTAAATACGAGTACTTAGTTGATGAGTTCAACGAAGCCCTCTCTCAAATGAAGGAAGATGGCACATTAGAAGAGATCATTAGCCAATGGACAGGAGAAACAACTACTTCTGCTGTTCCTGAAACGAGTACTGCCAGCGGACAAAAAGCTACACCAGTTAAAGACGTTTATAAAATCGCCAGTGATTCTTCATTTGCACCATTTGTGTTCCAAGATGATAGTAATAAATACACTGGTATTGATATGAGCCTGATCAATGCTATTGCTAAAGATCAAGGATTTACTCTAGATATTAGTAATCCAGGCTTTGATGCTGCGGTCAACGCAGTGCAATCTGGTCAAGCTGATGGTATGATCGCTGGTATGTCCATCACAGACGAACGTAAAGAGACATTTGATTTCTCAGATCCTTACTATACTGCCAATGCGATTATTGGGGTTAAGAAAAATAGTTCCATCAAATCTTATGAAGATTTAAACGGAAAAACCGTTGGTGTAAAAAACGGAACAGCCTCTCAAACTTTCCTTGAGGAAAACAAGGACAAGTATGGTTATAAAATCAAGACTTTTGCAGATGCATCACCAATGTATGATAGCCTGAAGGCTGGTTCTGTTGATGCTGTCATGGATGACGAACCAATTATCAAATACGCTATCAAACAAGGACAAGACCTTGCAACACCTATTGAGGGAACTCCTGTAGGCGAATATGGTTTTGCCGTGAAAAAAGGATCAAATCCTGAATTGATTGAAATGTTCAATAATGGTCTTGCAAATCTTAAAGCTAGTGGCCAGTACGAAGAGATTCTCAACCAATATCTCGCAGATAGCTCAAGTTCAACAAGTACTAAAACTGCTGATGAAACAACAATTTGGGGACTCCTCTCAAATAACTATAAACAATTGCTTTCAGGTCTCGGGACTACAGTAGCCCTTGCGCTTGTATCATTTGCCCTTGCACTTATTGTCGGAATCATCTTTGGTATGATGAGTGTTAGCCCTGTTAAAGCACTCCGTATTATTTCAGCAATTTTTGTCGATGTGGTTCGTGGTATCCCACTCATGATTGTAGCAGCTTTCATCTTCTGGGGAATTCCAAACTTACTTGAATCGATTACTGGACAACAAAGCCCAATTAATGACTTTGTTGCAGGGACAATCGCCCTCACTCTAAATGGTGGTGCCTATATTGCAGAGATTGTCCGCGGAGGAATTGAGGCTGTCCCATCTGGACAAATGGAAGCTAGCCGAAGCTTAGGTATTCCTTACAATACAACAATGCGTAAGGTCATCCTTCCTCAAGCCTTTAAATTAATGCTTCCAAACTTTATCAACCAGTTTGTAATCTCACTAAAAGATACGACTATTATCTCAGCGATTGGTCTTGTAGAGTTATTCCAGACAGGTAAGATTATCATTGCACGTAACTACCAATCATTCCGTATGTATGCGATCTTGGCAGTTCTCTACCTTGTAATCATTACCCTTCTCACACGACTAGCAAAACGCTTAGAAAAGAGAGTGAAATAATGGCAGAATTGAAAATTGATGTACAAGATTTACATAAATCCTATGGAGAAAATGAAGTCTTAAAGGGTATCGATGCTAAATTTTACGAAGGAGATGTGGTTTGTATTATTGGACCTTCAGGTTCTGGTAAATCTACCTTCCTTCGTACCCTTAACCTTCTTGAAACCATTACCAGTGGTAAAGTTGTTGTTGATGGCTATGAGTTATCTGATCCTTCAACCAATGTCGATAAAGCGCGTGAAAACATCGGGATGGTGTTCCAACACTTTAATCTTTTCCCACATATGACGGTACTAGATAATATTACATTTGCTCCTATCGAACTTGGTAAACAATCTAAAGCTGAGGCTGAAAAACTCGGGATGGAATTACTTGAAAAAGTAGGCCTTGCTGATAAAGCAGAAGCTTATCCAGATAGCTTATCTGGTGGTCAAAAACAACGTGTAGCGATTGCGCGAAGTTTAGCTATGAACCCAGATATCATGCTATTTGACGAACCTACTTCAGCACTAGACCCTGAGATGGTTGGAGATGTTCTTAATGTTATGAAAGATCTTGCTGAACAAGGCATGACCATGTTGATTGTAACTCACGAAATGGGCTTTGCCCGTCGTGTAGCCAATCGCGTTATCTTTACAGATGGTGGTCAATTTATTGAAGATGGCACACCTGAACAAATCTTTGACAACCCACAACATCCACGTTTACAAGATTTCTTAAATAAAGTTTTAAATGCATAATTAAAATAGAGTGGTTAGACCACTCTATTTTTTTATATAAAAATACTGGGATGCCTAGATAGGTATCCCAGTAACTTAATCACCTGTTTCTTTTTGCTTATCTCTTTCTAAACGCAAACGTCGGTTAGGATTAAGGGTATTAAAGAGTTCCTCTAGTTTTTCAGCATTCCAAACATCTGCTGCTGAAACAAAATTGCCATCTTTATCTTTAAACGATATCGGCTTATCTCCCATAAAAAACTCCTTTTATGATTTTAATCTACAAATTCAAACTCAAAGTTACCAATACGGACAATGTCACCGTCTTTAGCACCACGCTCACGAAGAGCTTCATCAACTCCCATACCACGCAGTTGGCGGGCGAATTTCATAATAGACTCATCACGTTCCATGTTGGTCATGATAAAGAGTTTCTCAAGTTTTTCACCTGATAACACCCATGAAGCATCATCATCACGCGAAATTTCAAACGGTTTCGTTTCTTCATTAAAGCCATAATAAACTTCTTCTTCCATGTCTGTTTCATCATACAGAAGAAATTCGTCTGTTTGATCCAACAATTCTGCTGTGGCATCTAAAAGATTATCTAAACCACGTTTAGAGATACCTGAAATAGGGAAAATTAGTGGTAATTCTTCGAACTCGTCATAATTGGCTGCAAGTTTTTCTTTAAACTTCACTAAATTTTCTTCTGCCTCTGGCATATCCATCTTATTGGCAACAATAATTTGAGGACGCTCCATCAAGCGTAAATTATAGGTTTCAAGCTCATTATTGATGGCCAGATAATCCTCATAAGGATCTCGCCCTTCACTTGCAGACATGTCAATAACATGTAAAATTACTCTTGTTCGCTCAATATGACGAAGAAATTGTGTCCCTAAACCGACTCCTTGACTGGCCCCTTCAATCAAACCTGGTAGGTCAGCCATAGCAAAACTCTCACCTGATTTGGTACGAACCATCCCTAAATTAGGCACAATGGTTGTGAAGTGATAGGCTCCGATCTTTGGTTTAGCAGCTGAAACAACACTAAGGAGGGTTGATTTTCCAACAGAAGGAAAGCCAACGAGCCCCACATCCGCTAAAATTTTCAACTCCAATTGTAATTCACGCTCCTCACCTGGTTCACCATTTTCAGCAATTTCAGGTGCTGGATTTTTAGGAGTTGCAAAACGGATATTACCACGACCTCCACGGCCTCCATGGGCAATCACAAACTCTTGTCCATGTTCAACAAGGTCTGTAATCACTTTTCCTGTCACATGATCACGAATAGTTGTTCCTTGTGGCACGCGTACAATCAGATTTTCAGCTCCTTTACCATGCATGCCTTTGGTCATCCCCTTTTCACCAGACTGGGCTTTAAAGTGGCGATTATAACGGAAATCCATAAGAGTGCGTAATCCTTCATCTACTACAAAAATCACATCACCTCCGCGACCTCCATCACCTCCCCATGGGCCTCCATTGGGAACATACTTTTCACGGCGAAAAGCCACCATGCCATCGCCACCACGACCAGCCTTAACTGAAATTTTGGCTGTATCTAAAAACATACTCATTATTTTACCTTTTCTTTCTTACAGATAAAAAACGCTCGTAAGCGTTTTTTCATTGTTAAAATGCACTAAGCGCCCCAAGGACAAGTCCACCAACGGTAATGATTACCATCAAAACAACAACCACTAGGGTTAGTTTTTCAAATGCTGTTTTTTTGCGTGGACCATTGTCACCAAATGCCATAGTTATACCTCTTCTATATAATGAACTTCTTCCTACTATATTATCATGATTTCTGATGCTTTTCAAACCAAAAGGCACAAAAAAACTTGAGAAATTCTCAAGTCTTCAATGTTAAATGCCGATTTCGTTTCGCACAACATCAGCGATAGTATCAACATAATAGTTAACAGCTTCATCAGTTGGAGCTTCTGCCATCACACGTAAAAGAGGTTCTGTACCACTTGGTCTCACCAAGATACGACCGTTTCCTGCCATCTCCTCTTCCATTTTAGCAATAATTTCAGCAATCGCAGGGACAGCCATAGCTTTGTCTTTCATACTATTTTCAACACGGATATTAACTAATTTTTGAGGATAAATAGTAACTTCTGATGCTAATTGAGAAAGTGATTTTCCTGTCTCTTTCATCACCTTAGTTAATTGAATAGCAGTTAATTGACCATCACCAGTTGTGTTGTAATCCATAATAATAACGTGTCCAGATTGCTCGCCACCAAGATTGTAGCCTTTTTGACGCATTTCTTCGACAACGTAGCGATCACCAACAGCTGTTACAGCTTTATCAATTCCTTCACGATCCAAAGCTTTGTGGAAGCCAAGATTTGACATAACTGTTGTCACAATTGTATTTTTGGCCAAAACACCTTGTTTTGCCATATATTTCCCAATAATGAACATGATACGATCGCCATCTACAATTTGGCCGTTTTCATCAACAGCAATGAGACGATCGCTATCACCATCAAAAGCTAATCCGATGGAAGCTCCTGATTCTAAGACTTTTTCCTGTAATTTTTCGGGATGTGTTGATCCTATACCATCATTGATATTCAAACCATTTGGTTTCTCTCCAATAACTGAAATATCAGCATTTAAATCCAAAAAAATATCACGAGCAGTTGTACTTGCAGCACCATTGGCGGTATCAAGCGCTACTTTCATACCATCTAAATCAACTCCTGTAGAAGCTAAAAAAGCGGTATATTTGCGAAGCCCTTCTGGGTATTCAACGACTGTTCCTAAACCTTCTGCACTCGGACGAGGAAGAGAATCGTTTTCTGCATCCAATAACTCTTCAATCTCTGCTTCCAAGGCATCATCTAATTTAAAGCCGTCTCCTGCAAAAAATTTAATGCCATTATCTAAGGCAGGGTTATGACTGGCTGAAATCATCACACCAGCACTAGCCCCTTCCGTGCGTACAAGATACGAAACTCCAGGAGTTGCTAAAACACCAAGCTTATACACCTCAATACCAACTGAAAGCAAACCTGCAATCAAGGCAGATTCTAACATTTCACCAGAGATGCGAGTATCTCTAGCCACAAAAACACGTGGACGCTCTGTTTCATGGTGGCTTAAAACATAGCCTCCAAAACGACCTAATTTAAATGCTAATTCTGGTGTCAGCTCAACATTTGCCTCACCACGTACACCATCTGTTCCAAAATATTTTCCCATAATTGATAGCGCTAAATGCGCCTCCTTCCGTAAATTCTTATTAAGACTATTTCTTCTTAGTGATTAACTTAACATCAATTTCACTAGGTGAAATGGTAACATTTTCCATTTCTAGCTTTACTTTTTTCACAGTATCCTTCGTGACATCTGAAATATCTAAAGTGGCTGGAATACTTGTAATCTGGTCAAGAATATCTTGATTTGCTGAAATCGTCACCGTTGGAGTTGATAATTCATAATAAATATCCGACAAACTATTGTCCATTTGCCCCGTTAAATCTAAGCTGACAGGAACTTCTTTTGTCAATTTTTCCACAACAACACTTAACTTAGCTTTAGCAGGATCAATAATCGACGGTAGAATCGTTCCATTAGCTGCAACTGCTTGAAGTGTCACTTTTTTTGAATAATTCTCACTTAAAGGTGATTGGTTATCGATACGAGCAACCACATGATCAATTTGATCAATCGTTGCTTCATCACTGGTAACCGTCACTTCTTTAATATCAGTTGATATTGACTTTAAAGCGTATCCTTCCGCTATCTGATCATCTGAAACTTCTCCAACAACAGAAAATGTTTTAGATTTCTTTTTACCAACTGTTACTGTTATTTTAGAAGGTGTTGCTGTAGCAGTCATTTCATCAGGCAAATCCTTAATCTGCAGTGGTACCTTAACAGTACCTGTTTCAATATCTTTTAAATCAGCGACGACTTTAAACTTTCTCGTATCACTATTAATCTCTGAATCCAACTTTACACGATTAGTCGATGTTAAATAAACCTTGGTTTCATAGGAATACCCACTAATAAAATAGCGGTCACTGTCATACTTAATGTCAATTGGGACCTCTGTCAAAGTATGCGTGTAAGTTTCTGTTACCCGACTAATCTGGGTACCTGCTTGATTATACTGATTATAAGAAGTTGTAAAAAATAAGATCAAGGAAAAAAAGATCGAAACAATCGCATAAAGTAGTCTTGGGCTTCTTAGTTTATTTAACACGTCTTGATCCTCCCAAAACTCTAGATAGTAAAGATGGTCTTTTTCTATCTTTTATAAGGATTTCACTCAAAGCTTCTTGAAATTCCTCTTTAGACAAGTCATGTCTAAAATAGCCTTTATAGGTCAAGGAAATGGCCCCTGTCTCCTCTGACACAATGAAGGTTAAAGCATCAGAGTTCTCAGACAAGCCGATAGCTGCTCGGTGACGTGTACCAAACTCCTTAGAAATCGTTGAAGACTCCGACAAGGGCAAATAAGAGCAAGCCGAAGCAATTTTATTTCCCTTAATAATCACTGCACCGTCATGCAAAGGTGTGTTAGGAATAAAAATGTTGATTAATAGTTCACTGCTAACATTTGCATCTAGTTTAATACCTGTTGAGATATACTCTTGTAGGGTTTGAGTGCGTTCGATAGAAACTAAAGCACCTATTTTTCTTGGACTCATGTAACTAACAGCTTTCATAAAGTGTTCAATTAAACGCTCTTCATCTGATAAATTATTTCTAGGGTTAAAGATATGAGTCGTACGACCAAATTTTTCAAGTAAGGTACGAATCTCAGGAGCAAAAATCACAACTCCTGCAATGACACCGTAGGTGATAACCTGATTCATTAACCATGAAATCGTTACAAAACCTACAAAATCTGCTACAAACTTTAAAAGAACAAACAAAACAACTCCTTGAACCAGAGCCATAATTTTAGTTCCAATCAAAGCTTTTATAAAACGATATAAGAGCCAAGCTACTAATAAGATATCAATAACATTGATCACAATACCCATAGGGGTATCAAACAGGGATTGCCAAAATCTTGCATCAATTTGAAATAATGGCACAACTCGCTCCTTTCTACATAAGATCATGATTTAAAAATCTACACGTCTCATTATAACATACTAAAAGGAATTTTTCCTTTTAATATCCTGAAACTTTATGATAAAATGGTGCTATGACAATAAAAACATTTTTAGGAATAGCAGCTGGAAAATCAGCACATTTTATTTTAAATAAACTTGGAAGAGGATCAACTTTACCTGGTAAAATTGCTCTTCAGTTTGACAATCATATTTTAAATCATATTGCCAAGGACTATGAGATCGTGGTGGTAACAGGAACAAATGGTAAAACCTTAACAACCGCTCTTACAGTTGGAATTCTAAAAGAGGCATTTGGTGAGGTAGTGACAAATCCTAGTGGAGCTAATATGATCACAGGAATCACGTCAACCTTTTTGACAGCAAAAAAAGCTAAGTCTGGTAAAAAAATCGCTGTCCTTGAAATTGACGAGGCAAGTCTCCCAAAAATCACACAATACATCACGCCAAGTCTTTTCGTCTTTACCAACATTTTCCGTGATCAGATGGATCGTTATGGAGAAATCTATACCACATACGATATGATTTTAAAAGGTGCTCAAAATGCCCCTGAAGCTACGATTTTAGCTAATGGAGATAGCCCACTTTTTAACTCCAAAGAAGTCATTAATCCAGTCCAGTACTATGGTTTTGATACCGAAAAAGGGCAACCTCAACTTGCTCACTATAACACAGAAGGAATCCTATGTCCACGCTGCCAACATATCCTCACCTATCGTCTTAATACCTATGCCAATCTAGGTGATTATATTTGTGAGCATTGTGGTTTTGAGCGTCCTCAACTGGACTACGCTTTAACACGTTTAACCAAGATTACCAATACCAGTTCTGAGTTTGTGATTGATGGACAAGACTATAAAATCAATGTTGGTGGACTTTACAACATCTATAATGCTCTTGCAGCTGTTTCCGTCGCAGAATTCTTCGGTGTCTCACCTGATCAAATTAAAGCTGGATTTGACAAGAGTCGTGCTGTCTTTGGTCGCCAAGAAACCTTTAAAATTGGGGATAAAGATTGTACCTTGGTGTTGATTAAAAATCCAGTTGGAGCTAGTCAAGCCCTAGATATGATTAAATTAGCACCTCATCCATTTAGTTTGTCGGTCTTGCTGAATGCCAACTATGCTGATGGTATTGATACGAGCTGGATTTGGGATGCTAACTTTGAAGCGATTTTAGATATGGATATTCCTCATATTTTTGCTGGTGGGGTACGCCATTCAGAAATTGCACGTCGCTTACGAGTAACAGGCTATCCAGAACAGGCCATCACTCAAGCAGAAAAGCTAGAAGATATTATGAATTTTATTGAGCAACAAGATACTCAACATGCTTATATCCTAGCAACCTACACAGCCATGCTTGAATTTAGAGAGTTATTAGCTAACAAGCATGCTGTTGGAAAGGAGATGAACTAATGGTTTATACTTCTCTACAATCCCCTCACTCAAAAGACTATCAATTTGACCTCTCAATTGCTCACCTTTATGGAAACTTAATGAACACTTATGGAGATAATGGTAACATCCTCATGCTCAAATATGTTGCAGAAAAACTAGGAGCACGAGTTACGGTAGATATTGTCTCTCTTGAGGATCCCTTCAAGGCTGATGACTATGATCTTGTCTTTTTTGGTGGTGGACAAGATTATGAACAAGCCATCGTTGCTAAAGATTTACCCTCTAAAAAAGAAGCCATTGCAGAATTCATTGATAAAGACAAAGTTATTCTTGCTATTTGTGGTGGTTTTCAATTATTGGGGCAATATTACATTCAGGCTAATGGTGAAAAAATTGATGGTATCGGTGTCATGGGACACTATACACTTAATCAAAACAACAATCGCTACATTGGGGATATCAAAATCTATAATGAAGAATTTGATGAAACCTACTACGGCTTTGAAAACCATCAAGGACGCACCTTCTTATCTGATGATGAGAAACCACTTGGAAAAGTTGTTTATGGCAACGGTAATAATAAAGAAGATGGTTCTGAAGGTGTTCACTATAAAAATGTCTTTGGAAGCTATTTCCACGGTCCTATCCTATCTCGCAATGCTAACCTTGCTTATCGCTTAGTGACAACTGCCCTAAAAAATAAATATGGTCATGATTTGACTCTACCAACTTATCAGGATATTCTCAGTTTAGAAGTTGCTGAAGAGTACCTTGATGTTAAAAGCAAGGCTGAATTTGAAAAATAAAAGATAAAAAATACCATTTGGATATCACGCCAGATGGTATTTTTAAGGCTCTAGAAAGGGTAACCTTTCTCAGTAGTCTCATAAATCAGCTTTACTTTTATTAAACAAATTATTTCTGTGATAAGCATTTCATTATCCAAACCAGATTTACCGTGACCTTACCAAACAATACTAAAAGATCATCATCATACCAAGAACAAGCGTGATGCTTAATATAACAAAAAATTCTGGAATCAATGATTCCAGAATTTTTTTTGGAGATTATAATTCAACTTTGGCAACAACTGTCTTAGCTGTTTGTTTTCCTAAGTTTTGAAGAGTAACTGATTTAATTTCAGCTGTATTGGTGAAGGCAACAACTGTTGTTGTTTCACGCTCTGCTGATTTAATAGCTTCTAAATCAGCAACTAGAAGAAGATCTCCAGCCTGAACACGTTGTCCATCTGTCACCTTAGCTGAGAACGGAGCTCCATTTAGCGCTACCGTATCAAGTCCAACGTGTACCAAAACTTCCAAGCCTTCATCAGTTAAAAGACCGACAGCATGTTTTGTTGGAAAGACACTCGTAATAAGACCTGAAACTGGAGCATAGATATTTCCATTTTCTGGTTCAACTGCGTAGCCATCTCCCATCATTTTTTGTGAGAAAACAGGATCTTTAACGTCTGTAATAGCAATCACATCGCCATCAGCAACCGACGCCACATCTACTGTAATTCCTTTGAAATGTGTATCTACCGCTTCTTCTTTAACGGCTTTCACTTCTGTCTTAGGAATCACTGCACCTGAATCCAGTAAATCCTGAATATCTGATTTCAAGATATCTGCTTTTGGTCCGTAAACAGCTTGAACACCATTATCCTTGATGATTAAGCCCATTGCACCAGCCTGTTTCCAAGCAGCCTCATCACCTACTTCTGCCACATTATTAACAGAAACACGGAGACGAGTCATGCAGGCATCAACGTCAGAAATATTTTCACGTCCACCAAGAAGGTTAATAATTTGAACAACCTGTGAATTAGCATCTGCTGTTCCTGCTTCACCTTCTGACTTATCATCAGCCATATCAGCATCATAGTTACCATTACGACCTGCAGTTGCAAGATTGAATTTCTTAATCATGAAGTCTGCAATAAAGTACATGATAACCGCAAATAGTGCTGTTACCCAGATAAAGTTGATCACATCCATACCAATACCAGCTTTAAGTGCCATTGGTGTACGTGTCAAGAACTCGATGTTACCAAATGAGTGTACACGAAGGTCCACAACATCAGCCATAGCAAAGGCTGCACCTTGTACAAGAGCATAAACAACATAAAGTGGAACAGCCGCAAACATGAACATAAACTCGATTGGCTCAGTAACACCTGTCAAGAATACTGCAAGTGCTGTTGAGATAAACATCCCTTTGTATTTATGCTTTTTATCTTCATCAACATTACGATACATAGCGTAAGTCAGTCCCATAAGGATACCACTTGACCCAATCATTTGACCAACTTTAAAGCGTGCTGGGGTAACAGTAGCAAGAAGCTCTTTATATTGGCTCATATCTCCAGCGTCTTTAAGGTTAATAAGGTCTGTAATCCATGCCAACCAAAGTGGATCTTGTCCAAATACTTCTGTTCCTTTTTGAGCTCCTGTAAGGATTTCATACGTACCACCTAGTGACGTATAGTTCATTGGGATGGTAAGCATATGGTGGAGACCAAATGGAAGAAGGAGACGCTCTAATGTACCATAGACAAATGGCGCCAAAATTGGTGCTGTATCTTGTGAGTTAGCAATCCATTTACCAAAACTGTTGATACCTGTTTGAACAACTGGCCAAAAGACAGCCAAGATAAGTGCTACAATAACTGAGCGATAGATGACAACAAATGGTACAAAACGTTTTCCGTTAAAGAATGATAAGACATCTGGTAATTTACGGAAATTGTAGTATTTATTATAAGTAGTCGCCCCAAGGAATCCAGAAATGATACCTACAAATACTCCCATGTTAAGAGCTGGTTGACCAAGAATATTAACAAAGTAACCTGACACAGGGATAGAAGTCCCAAAAATAGTTTTGACATGGGCATCTGCATCAGCTAACATATCTACTGTAACACCAAAGAAATTCCCTGTGATAAGGTTAATTAAGATAAAGGCTAAACCTGCTGCAAAAGCACCACCTGCACGCTCTTTTGCCCAACTACCACCAATAGCTAGCGCAAATAGCAAATGCAAGTTACCAATAATTCCCCAACCGATTTGAGCAATAATATTCCCCACACGAGCAAGCAGTTCTGAATCTGCATTGATAAGAGGAAGCGAGTTCCCGATACTAACCATCAAACCTGCTGCAGGCATAACTGCGATAACAACCATTAAGGCTTTACCGAATTTTTGCCAAAATTCAAAGCTTAATAACTTTTTCATTCATCTTCTCCTTTTAAGGATTTATTTTATTATATTATTATATCATTAGAATAAACAATATTAAAATTCTAATTGAATCTCCACTCCAAAATGGTCTGAAATAATGGCTTTATTCTTTCCATTAAAGATAACACGACTTGATAAAACAGTTTTATTCTGATTCAAAAAGATATAATCTAGGCGTTTTTCTTCTGCATGATCACTCCAGCCGTCAATCGCTTTTTCAACTGTAATACCCGAATCTTTTTCTTCTGCCAAATCATAGGTATCAATCAATCCTAGATTGGTGATAGCTTCATAAGCAGAATGATTAGATATACTGTCTGTATTGAAATCTCCCATAAAGACTTTTAAATTGTCTGTTTGAGTGCGATTGATGATGGTTTGAATATTTTCCAACTGATCTTCACCTTCTCCATCGGGAAGATTAATGTGACAAGAATAACATTCTATAAGTTGTCCCTTATAAACAACTGTTAGGCCTAATATCTTTCTTGAAAGAATAGAATCTAAACTCTGATGCTGACTGCAATAAAAAGGATCAACCTCATAAACTGGCAACTTCGTTAAAAATGCAATCCCTTCATCATATTTATCATAGCCGATATGAGAATTACTCCAATAATAAGAGTACTTCTCACCGACTAAATGACGTAATTTTTCTAATAAGATGAGACCATAATTATCGTCTCTCAACTCATGAGTCACTAGTTTCGCACTCATGAGTTGATTGACTTCTTGGAGGGCAATGACGTCATAATCATTTTCAGCAATTGCCTGTGCCAGTGTATTTAATTTTTCTTCTTGATTATCCTCTAGCCAAGCATGAACATTGACTGTTAATAATTTCATGACGACCCCTTTCTGTTCAATTGAAATTATTTACTGTGCCAGATATCTTCGTTATACTGCTCGATTGTACGGTCAGATGAGAAGAATCCTGCTTTAGCAATATTGTGAACAACTTTCTTGTTCCATGAATCTTGATCTTCGTAGTCTGCAAAGACTTGCTCTTTAACTTCGATGTACTCTGCCAAGTCAATCAAGGTCATGAACCAGTCTTTAGAAATCAATTCATGGTGCAAGCGACCAAGACGTTCTTCGTTACCAAGTGCTTTCACTTCGTCGCTGACGATAAAGTCAACCGCACGTTTGATGTTGGCATCACCATTGTAGTAGTCTGCAGAAACATAGCCAGCCTTGTCGTACAAGTCGATAATAGTATCTGAATCCTTACCAAATGTGTAGATATTATCCATACCTGCTAATTCTGCAATCTCAACGTTAGCACCGTCCATAGTACCAAGTGTCAAAGCACCGTTCAACATAAATTTCATGTTACCAGTACCTGATGCTTCTTTAGAAGCTAGTGAGATTTGCTCAGAGATATCTGTCGCAGGGATAAGTTTTTCTGCAACCGTTACGTTGTAGTTTTCTACCAAATGAACGTTGAGATACTTGCTCACTTCTGGATCGTTATTGATCAATTCAGACAAGCAGAGAATCAAGTGAATGATGTCTTGGGCAATCACATAAGCTGGAGCCGCCTTACCACCGAAGATAACAGTGATTTTACGTTTTGGAAGGTTGCCGTTTTTGATTTCAAGATACTTGTGAATCACATACAAGGCATTCATTTGTTGGCGTTTGTACTCGTGGAAACGTTTGATTTGTGTATCAATGATAGAGTTTTCGTCCAACTCAATTCCCTTGTTGTCTTTGAGGTAACGTTTAAGAGCCAATTTGTTGTTGTGTTTGATTTCAGCCAATTTAGCATGAACTTCCTTGTCATCTGCAAAAGCAAGTAATTTCTCAAGTTTAGTTGCATCTGTCAAGTACTCATCGCCAATCAATTCCTTGATATAGTCTGCAAGGTCTTGGTTAGCAAATTCCAACCAACGACGGAAGGTGATACCATTTGTTTTGTTGTTGAATTTTTCTGGGTAAAGTTCGTAGAACCCTTTCAACTCAGAGTTTTTCAAGATTTCTGTGTGGAGAGCTGCTACCCCGTTAACTGAGTTAGAATAGTGGATATCCATGTGAGCCATATGAACACGACCAGACTCATCGATAATATGAAGGGCAACATCTGGAACTTCTTGTGCGACAAGGGCATCCAACTCTTTAATAATACCAACTAGGTGTGGGACTACTTCTTCCAAGAATTCAAGTGGCCATTTCTCAAGTGCTTCTGCCAAGATGGTGTGGTTAGTGTAGCCTGTCATGTTTTTAACAATCGCTACTGCTTCTGCAAAATCAATACCATGTTTTTCAGTCAAGAGACGGATCAACTCAGGAATAACCATTGATGGGTGCGTATCGTTGATTTGAACATAAGCATAGTCTGCCAAGTCATGTAAGTTTGACCCACGTTCGATCGCTTCATCAATCAAGAGTTGTGCTGCGTTTGATACCATGAAATACTGTTGGTAGATACGAAGCAATTCACCATTTTTATCTGAATCATCTGGGTACAAGAAGAGAGTCAAGTTTTCTTTGATGTCTGTCTTGTCAAATGAGATGCCATCTGTAATTAAGTCATAGTTGACAGACTCGATGTCAAACAAGTTAAGGTAGTTCTTAGTTTCTTTTTTATAGCCAAGAATATCAAGTCGATCTAACTTAGATTTCAACGTGAAGTTTTTAAATGGTACGTCATAGCTGATATCTGTAGGAATCAACCAAGAATCATTTTCAATCCAGAAGTTTGGTTCTGCATCTTGTTGGTTGTCTTTAAAGACTTGACGGAAAAGACCACAGTGGTAGTTAAGACCAACACCTTCACCGTTAATACCAAGTGTTGACATAGAGTCCACAAAACATGATGCCAAACGTCCAAGACCACCATTACCAAGAGATGGTTCTGGTTCAACATCTTCAACTTGTGCTAAAGATTTTCCAGCAGCTGCTAATTCCGCTTGAATATCTTTGTAAACACCCAAGTTAATCAAGTTGTTTGACAAGAGTTTACCAATAAGAAACTCAGCTGAGATATAGTAAACTTTACGTTTCCCAGTGTTTTTTGGTTTTGTCGCTGCTTCAGCTTTGACATAGTTCAATAATTGAAGATAGATTTCTTCATTTGTGAGTTCTGCAAGTTTTTTGTTCGTGTTTGTTTCTGCAAAAGTTGTAAAATTAGCCATGTTAATTATTCCCTCGTTGATATAGTTCTGTAATTGTTTTTAAGTAAGCTTTTTTCTCTGCGGTTAAATCTTCTTTTTTCATGCGCCACTTCCAGTTTTGTCCAACTGTATTTGGCACATTCATACGACTTTCGGCAGGAAGGTCTAAAATATCTTGCATGCAAGCAATCGCGGTATCTGCCACTGAAGCATAAAGTGTACGAAGCATTGCCTGTGTGATAGGTTCATCACCATCACGATGCATGTAAGCATCAGCGTAAGTTTGCTGCTCTGGTGTTAAATTATCATACCAACCATTAACTACCTCATTGTCATGCGTTCCTGTGTAAGCAACAGCATCTGATGTATAGTTGTGTGGAAGGTCTAGACTTTCACCAGTGACATCAAAGAAACCAAATTCTAAGATTTTCATACCTGGAAAGGCTGTGTCTTCAAGAAGTTTTTCTGCTTTCTCATCAATATAACCTAGGTTTTCTGCAATAATTGGAAGTTCACCAAGTTCTTTTTTAATAGCTTCAAAAAGATCATAACCTGGACCTGGTTGCCAACTACCATTTTTAGCAGTATCTTCTTTGGCATCTACTTGCCAAAAATCAGAAAATCCTTTGAAGTGGTCAATACGCAAAACATCATAAATCTTAAAGCTCTCTGTAATACGGTAAATCCACCAAGCATATCCTGTTTCTTTATGTTTTTTCCAGTCATAGATTGGGTTTCCCCAGTATTGCCCGACATCAGAAAATTCATCTGCTGGAACACCTGCAACATATTTAGGATGACCTTTTTCATCAACCTTAAATAATTCAGGTTTGGTCCACATCTCAACACTATCTGCTGAAACATAAATTGGCATATCTCCAATAATTTGGATAGCATTTTTATTAGCATAGTCTTTTAACTCTGCCCATTGCTTAAAGAAGAAATATTGTGTGACTTTATGATAATCAATTACTTCAGCTAATTTCTCACGGTAATCGGCTAAAGCTTTTTCCTCACGTCTTGCAATAGCTTTTTCTGGCCACTCTTGAAGCGACTGATTGTTGAAAGACTCTTTAATCGCCATAAACTCAGCATAATCTCCCAACCATGAAGCATTTTCTTTTTCAAATGTTGTCAGAATAGCTTTTTGATCAGCATCTGCTAGAAAAGCTTTAACAGCTTTTTCCAAGATAGGACGGCGGGTCTCAAACAATAAAGCATAATCAATACTTTCTTCATCATCTGTAAACTTAATCGTTTCATAATCTGCTTTGGTTAGGAACCCTTCTTTTTCAAGAAGATCAAAATCAATCAGATTTGTATTTCCAGCAACAGCTGAGAATGACTGATAAGGTGAGTCACCGTAGCTTGTTGTGGTTAGGGGCAATAACTGCCAATAAGTTTGATTTGTTTCTTTAAGGAAATCTACAAATTCGTAAGCTTCTTTACCAAAAGTCCCTATTCCAAAGTGACCAGGTAATGAAGTAATGTGCATCAAGACACCACTTGAACGCTTTGCCATATGATTCCTTCCTTTCATCTCATTTACAAGTATTATTTTAACGCAAGCGATTGCATTTGTCAAGGACTTTTACGTAAAACTTTTTATTTTTACGGTTTTCTTTTATTTTTTAGAAAAGTTAGATGATTTTTTTGTTTCATTTCTCAAAAATATGGTAAACTAATAAGGAAACTTTAGAGAAAGCACCTATATTATGAGTAAATACAAAGAAGTCTATCAAAATATCAAAAATAAAATTGATTCAGGCGAGTTAAAAGCTAATCAAGAATTACCGAGTGAAAATGAGTTGATGACACAGTATGGCTTTTCAAAAGATACCATACGAAAAGCTCTCTCTCTTTTAGAACTCGATGGCTATATCCAAAAAATGAGAGGGCGTAACTCCATTGTCCTCGAGCATGGTCGAACTAAAAATAATTATCTAGCTGAGATCAAAACATCAGGTGAACTCAACCGTGATGCCAATCACACAATTGAGACACAACTTACTAGCCTTTATATTGTACAAGGTGAGCAAGTATTGATGGATACCTTTAAAGTAGATGACAGCGTTGACTTTTATCGTGTTTCCAGAAGTCGAAAAATTGACGGGGAGCGCCTAGAATATGAACTCTCCTACTTCGACCGTCGTGTTGTCCCTTATCTTAATAAAGAGATTGCAGAGACTTCCATCTACCAATATTTAGAAGAAGAATTACATCTTAAAATCACCCATTCAAGACGTGAAATCTCATTTCGATATGCAACAAATGAAGAAAAAGAACATATGGATTTGGGAGATTATGATATGGTGGCTGTGGTCACTAGTCTAACCTATCTTTCAAATGGTCAAATTTTCCAATATGGAACCATCACTTACCGACCAGACAAGTTTACTTTTGTCACTATGGCTAAACGTTAAAAAATCGCTAGGAATCCTAGCGATTTTCTTTATAACCGATGAGTAAAACAGCTTCAACTGTCACTTCAGTAATGCTATCTAGATTTAAAAGGTTGGAATCAACATGGAAGAAAAGCGGCGTCATCTCCACAAAAGCCCTAAGATCTTCGGGGCTGATAGGATAGGTTTGTGATACCAACTGTTCTTGGAATCTTGGATAAAACTTAGCAAAATGATTAACCACGCGATGCTGGTCATAATCTGCTTTCTGAAGTTGATTTTGAGCCAAACGTCGAAGCTCTTTTAGATGATTGGGACCTGGAACGAGTTTGATGACAACACCATCATCTTTCAAGACACGATTAAATTCTTTGTAGTGGGCGGGCGAAAAAATATCTAAGATCCCATCCATTACCTTATCTTGAATAGGGAGCTGTGTCAAATCCCCTACAAACCACTTAACTGCATAGGTTTTATCTGCCTTACTAGCCAAAAGAATCGACTCTTTTGAAAGATCAAAAGCAAAAAGATTCAACTCCAAATCAGCCGATAAGCATCTAGAATAATAACCTTCTCCACAAGCTACGTCTAAAAGCTGAGTAAGGCTTTCTCTATGAATCACTTCCTTAATGGCTTCATAGATATGACGATAATAGCCATTCTCTAAAATCTTCTGACGATTTTTAAAACTAGCCTTATCATAATTATCAGAAGATTTCGCTTGAGGAGCTAGGTTAACATAGCCAAACTTGGCTAAATCAAACACATGACCCTCTTCACACTTTAAGAAGGTCTCACCATAACTCAAGGCCTCATGACAAATAGGACAGGCAAAAACATGCTGACTATCTGAAAAGCGGCTACGCTTATTGATTACCATTTTAACCTTCTATCCTTTCTGCAAGCTCTTCCCACTCTGATAGGAGATTTTCTTGCTCTTCTATAAATTGATCTAGTTGTGCTTGCATGGACATTAACTCATCTGCTTGATTGGTTAATGCCATTTCTTGCTCAAGTTTTGTCATCTCAACTTCAATCACTTCAATGCGTGCTTCAATTTCTGATAAACGTCGCTGTAATTTTCTGTATTCTTTTTGATTAGCCTTTTGTACTTGATAATCATTAGAAGCATCGGGAGCTGCTGCCAAACTGACTTGATTTGTTTCTGCAGCATCTAATTCTCTCAATGCTTCTAGCTCCGCTTTTTTCTCAATATAATAATCATAATCGCCTAGATAAAGCGTACTTCCTGTCTCAGATAACTCTAAAACTTTTGTTGCCACTCGGTTAATGAAGTAACGATCGTGACTAACAAATAACAAGGTCCCATCAAAATTAATCAAGGCATCCTCAAGTACCTCTTTACTATCAATATCCAAATGGTTTGTCGGCTCATCCAATACAAGAAAATTGTTATTTTCCATAGAGAGTTTAGCCAAAAGTAAACGAGCTCGTTCACCACCTGAGAGCATAGAAACTGATTTTTTGACGTCATCTCCTGAGAATAAAAAGGCACCCAATAGACGACGTATCTCTACCTCAGGAACGGTCGAGAAACTATTCCAAAGTTCATCTAAGACAGTGTTTGAGGGAGTTAGATTGGCTTGTGTTTGATCATAATACCCCATCTCGACATTAGCACCATAGCGAAGCTCTCCTGAAATAAGAGGGAGTTGTTTAACAATAGATTTGATAAAAGTTGATTTTCCAATTCCATTTGGCCCCACAATAGCTACTGCTTCATGCTTGTTCAACTCAAGCTCAATAGGAGAAGACAAAATCTTTCCATCATAGCCTATGGAAACGTCACGTGCCGTTAAAACAACGTTACCTGAGGACTTTTCAGCAAAAAAGGTCATATGAGCAGACTTTTGTGATTGTCCTGGTTTATCTAAACGTTCTATTTTTTCCAACTGCTTACGTCGTGCTTGAGCACGCTTTGTGGTTGAGGCACGCGCAATATTTCGACGAACAAAATCTTCTAATTGAGCAATTTCCTTAGCCTGCTTTTCAAATAATTTTTCCTGCGTTGCTAATTTTTGAGCTTTTTGTTCCATGAAACTAGAGTAATTGCCAACATAGCGATCAAGTGAGTTAGGGTTTAAATCTAGAGTCACTGTTGCCACTTTATCTAAAAAGTATCGATCGTGACTCACAATAATCAAAGCTCCCTGATAGTTGGCTAAATAATTTTCTAGCCAAGCAATCGTTTTGATATCTAAATGGTTTGTCGGCTCATCAAGTACTAGCAATTCAGGTTTTTCTAAAAGCATCCGTGCCAAAGCCAAACGGGTATTTTGTCCGCCTGATAACTCTGCAATTGGAGTTTGCCACATGCTTTCTGGAAACTGAAAGCCATTTAAAATCGCCTTAATATCTGCCTCATAAGTAAAGCCGCCTAACAGACGAAACTCTTCCGAGAGTCTATCATAATCTGCCATCAGCTTATCTAATGTAGCCCCTGATGAGCTCCCCATATCCAACTCCATGGCACGCAACTTTTTCTCCATCGCCCGCAAATCCGAAAAGACTAGGAGCATCTCATCAAAAATAGTATTGTTTGATTCAAAGCGACTATCTTGTGCCAAATAAGACAAGGATAAATCACGCTTCAAAGTCACGTCACCTGAGGTAGGAGACTCTTCACCAACAAGTATTTTAAGAAGAGTTGATTTTCCCGCACCATTTCGCCCAACCAATGCAATGCGATCTCGTTCATCTACTTGAATGTTAATATTATCGAAAAGAACGTCACCTGAAAAGGAGCGTTCTAACTTATTTCCATTTAAAATAATCATGATTCTATTATAACAAAAAAAATCAGCCCTACTCAATCTTTTAGGTAAGGGACTGACTTTTTTCTACATAAATTTTAAGTGTTCTAAAATAGCTTGATTTTTCATCATTAAATAGATGCCTACAACAATGACAAGCGTAAAAATCAATAATTTCACTAGACCTTCAACAAAGCGTAAAATAGACATCATTATCATGGATAGGACCAACCAAATAAAAGGTGAGTTGCCAATCAGTTTTTGTAAAGATTGCATATTGTCCCCAATCAAGACACGGATAAATGTGGGAATATAGTCTCCGACACTTAGATTGAGATGAGATAGGATACTCATACTAGTTGCCTTTAACCAAGCAAAAACTCCTGTGTTAAAAAATAATAAAATGACTTGCTCTGGGTAACGTCTCGCATAACGCTTAAATTTACGGTACATAAAACTCCTATTGATACAATTCTTGGACAGCTAATAGATCTGTTTCTTGGATACCATAGGTGGATCCTGCAGACTGCATGACTGAAACTTCTGCATCATCGTGGTCAAGTCCGATAGCATGTCCCAACTCATGCTCTGCTGTGTGAACAATACGGTCAAAATCATAACCATATTCCTCATTTAGTAAATAATATGTATTTAATTTCACATCAACATGTTTTAAACGGTTAGTCAGCATATTTGTCTCGCTTTCAGCTAAACCTGCTGCTTGCGTTTGAGCATCAGAATAGTCTGTTGCAATAATATCAGCTTGATCTTTATCTGTTGTCATGGTAAAAGTAAAGACACCCGTAGCATTCCAGTTAGCAATAGCTGTTTCATAAGCTGATACTAGGGTAGGATCTGTTGACTCCAAATAGACGGTTGCCGCATTTGTCTCCCAACGGCTCCCTTCGGTATGAGAATAATTATCCACAGATAGATTAGAAAGGTTATTGGCAACATTATTAGCTAATTGGTTACCGTTTCCCTGAAGGACTTGACGAAGCGTCTCAATACCTGTAGAAAAAACATCTGAAACCGATGATGTTTGCTGATTAGTAAAATAAGTAATGCCCCAAAATAAAAGAGCAACAATCACCACTGCTTTCACTAAACTCCAAATTAAAGATAAGATTAAGCGTGGAATAAAAAACAACACTTTTACAATAAATCCAATGAGATTTTTCATGTTCTACCTCTTTCGTATGTCATAAAAAATCCTAAAACTTGAGATATTAGTATAACAGGAGCTAACTAAAAAAGCAAGGAGAAACCTTGCTTAGGGATGACTAGATGGAAAAACAACTCTAAAACTAATATGATTATTTTTATAAGTCACTCCAATACGTCCTTTAAATAACTTGACCAGACTTTCTGCCATAGAAAGACCGATACCATAGCCAGATACCTGCTGATTATGAGACTCATCTTGACGATAAAAACGCTCAAAAAATTTACTATAATCAACAGCTTTTCCATCTGAAAAAGTATTTGAAACCTCTAGCTTAATTTTTCTTCTACCTAGCCTAGATAGACTGACTATTACTTGACCAGTTGGATCACAATATTTATTGGCATTATCAACAAGAATGGTAACCAACTCAAATAGTGATTTCTCCTCAGCTTCAACAAACAGTCCTGGTGTAATACTTAAGGTAAATTGCTTGCCATCTTTAATCACTGGTCCTTTAAAATCCTCTGCGGCATCCTGTGTAATAGCAGAAAAATCACACTTGCTTAAAACAAGATCGGCTTGCTCTTCCAATTTGGCAAGTGTCACCATGCGATTAATCAAGTCGGTCATACGTTGTACTTGATCTTTGGTAGATTTACTCCATTCACTCTCTCCATCTAACATTTCTTGTAGTTCCGTATTGGCAGAAATGATAGCTAGAGGTGTTTTTAATTCGTGTCCTGCATTTGTAATAAAGCGTTTTTGTCGCTCTGCATTTTCAATATAGGGACGGATAGCTTGACCAGAAAAAATAGAAATCACAACAATGAAAAATAGCATACTAAAGATAAACATATAGATCGAAAGAATTAATAACTCGGGTCTTTCTTCTATATAATCTGTAATATCTAAATAAATGATTCTTGTTTTTTGATTGGACAAAGGTTCAGCTAGATAGGCGTAATAGTGTTGTTGGTATTTAAAGTAAGTCACCTTATTTTTAACATCAGCCTTATCAATCAAATCATCTAAATCATCTGTTGCAACATCACTGGCTTGCTGCATATTAGATTCTATTAAAGTTCCCTTTGAGTCTATTAGGAGTGTAAAATAGTGCATTTGGGATAGACGTGTGCTAGATAAAGAGCTGTTACTTAATGAAAAATCTAATTTATTTTTACTTGGCAAGGTACCAGCATTATCAGATAAAATTTGCATAATGGTATTAACTTCATTGTTACTTTGGATATAACGGGCTGAATTAAAGACTACCATAAAACCTGTCAAAACAAGAAAAACAGCTATAGAAGCGATCGTGATAAATTGTATTCTTAACTTTCTAATCATTCGACCTCCTCTCTAATTCTCAAATGATAAGATTGATTTTCGTCACCAATAATTTCAAGGTTGGCCCCAATCGCTTTTAATTTCTGACGAAGATAGCTCACATAGATATAAACATAGCCTTCATCTATTTCAGGATCCTTATCTTTTGCCCATAAATGCTGAAAGATATCTTTAGTCCTTAATTCCTTACCATGATTTAACATAAAGAATGCCATCAATTGACTTTCCTTATTAGATAATCTAATGGTGTTAGAAGTCGCTAACTCCTGCTGGGAAGTATTTAAAATAATATTACCAAGATTTAACACTTTATCTGTAAAACTATCCAAACGACGTTCTAAGGACGCCATCCGTGCAAGGAGCTCTTTTAAGGAAATAGGCTTTGTGAGATAATCATCAGCACCCGTTTCAAGCCCTGTTACTTTATCATCGAGTCCTGACATAGCTGTCAACATCACAACATGGGTCTTATCTCCACTTGATCGAATCTCTGCTAAAGCTTCTAAGCCAGTTTTAACAGGCATCATAATATCTAATATCATGACATCAAAAACCTGTTCCTTCGATTGATCAATCGCTTCTTGCCCATTTGATACCCTAACAACCTGATAACCTTTATGCTCCAAAGCAGCTGTATAAACACGGGCTAATTGATCTTCATCTTCTGCTAATAAAATAGATAACGTCATTTAATCACCACCTTCTTGGATGAGTTGTCGAATAGTTTGCATACTAAGATCACACGATGCCAGCTCATCTGCGCACCGTTTCAATTCTTTTACCAAGCGTTCTGGATTTTTGATGTCATGCTTATATTTCATCTGATGCTCCAAACTCGCCCACGAATCCATAGCAATAGTACGTAATTGAACCTCAATAAAGTAGTTCCCCTGTTGATGACCAAGACAGTCTGGAAAAGGAGTCTCTACTTCTAAAATCAAATGATAAGAACGATAGCCATTTGGTTTTGGTTTACTGACGAAGTCCTTTTCGTTATAAACTGAAACACCTTCTATTTTCTTGATAAAATCAACTAAGAAAAAAATATCCTCAACAAAGCCACAGATAATGCGAATCCCAATACTATCTTTGATTTCTCTAAGAGCCGAGTGAGGATGAAGCGGTAAGGATTTTCTTTGACATTTATCCATCATACTTTCTTGGCTTTTAACACGGGCTAAAAAATGTTCATATAGTTTGAAGCCTGTTTGTAACTTCTGTTGCTGATTTTTTTCTTCAATTTTTTCTTGAAAAGACTTTAAAATTAAAGGCAGATAAGCCGAATATTCTCCGTAGATCTGATAACTCACTTTATCCCCCTAACTTAAACGCTCTTCTTCAACATAATCAATGGGTAGCCAGCGTAAAAATTCTTCTAATTGCTTTTCCCAATAATAAAATTCATGTTTACCTGGCCCAGTATGGTACTCAATATCTAACCCCAATTGTTTAAAGTTTTTGATTGCCTCATTATTGGCTTCAAATAAAAAGTCCTCTACACCACACCAAGCATAAAATTTTGTTTTCTGATCTGTTTTTTCTGCTAAATTTTGGAGGTTGTTCTCTCCTTTTTCAAATGCTTCAGCATCCCCAAAAATCCCTGACCAATAAGGTGAGTTTAAATTTCTATCAGCCAGTCCTTTAAAACTAAGGGCTCCAGAAAATGATCCCGCATAAGAAAACTGCTCTGTTGCCATAGCGAGTTTAAAAGCGCCATAGCCTCCCATTGAGAGACCGGCAATAAAAGTCTTCTCTCGTTTCTTAGTCATATTAGGAAAGAAACGTTGCATCACTTGTGGCAATTCCATTGCAAGAGCATCAAAATACTTCATTCCATAGCGGGTATTAGTGTACCAGGCAAGATCCGTTGAAGGCATGACAACAATCAAGTTGGTCTTTTTGAGTAAGCGCTCAATAGCTGTCCGCTTTTGCCAAGAGTTATGATTCCCGCTCATTCCATGTAAGAGGTAAAGAACTGGAATATCCTGACAGTCAGGATCCGCTACACTAAAACCATCTGGATAGATAACATTAACTTCACGCTCCATCTCTAAACAATCTGAACGATATTCAATTTGAAAAAATGCCATATTTTCTCCCTTTCAACTTATGATTAAAACAAAAAAATCTAAAACTTTACAAAACTGGTAGAAAAAAAGGAACACCTGAATATAAACTCCAGCTCTTCCTTTCTCCTTATTTTCCATCAACTGACCTTACAGCTAATTTCAGCTCATCGCACTTCCATTACTACTGGAAGAATGGCTGGACGTCGTTTGGTTTGATCAAAAAGGTACTTGCTAACTTCATCACGAACAGCTGACTTTAAATCAGACCAATCAAAACTATCTTGCGCTAAATATTCTTCTACGGTGTTATTAACAATATCTGCACTCTCACGTAAAATGTCGCGACTCTTCTTCACATAAACAAAGCCACGGGTATTGATTTTAGCTTTTGAGATAATTTTTTTCTCTTTTTTATTGACCGTAATAGCCACGATAAAGATACCATCCTCAGATAATACTTTGCGGTCACGAAGAACGATATTGCCCACATCACCAATAGCATTACCATCAATCATGACATCACCAGCAGGAACGCCTCCTTGATGGAAAAAACCATCCTTTTCAAGTACCATGATATCCCCGCGTTTCATGATATAAATGTTCTCTGGTAAGATACCAATTTCTTGAGCTAAATCTGCATGAGCTTGTAATTCACGGTATTCACCTTGGATAGGGAAAAGATATTTAGGTTGTAAAAGATTCATCATCAATTGTAAATCACGTCCATTAGCATGACCTGATACACGCAGATTTTGTGTAATAAGTTTAACACGTCCACCTGCCTTATAAATCATATTCTCTACCCGAGCTACTACTGCTTCTTTAGCGATAGATGGTGTTGTGACAATATACACCAAGTCCCCATCTTTAATCTGTACATAACGATGACGTCCAATGGACATCTTACTCAAACCATTGATTGGCTCTCCCATCCGACCTGTTTCTAAAATAATCAACTCGTGGTCCTCAAAACGAGACATATCTTTTGGTTTGACCATTAATTTTTCATCTGATACACGAAGTTTTTTCAAACGTATAGCTGTACGCACAATATTTTCTGCATCAAACCCTGTTAGGACAACACGACGCCCATTTTCTGCCGCTGCATCAAAAACTTGTTGAATACGAGCAAGGTTACTAGCAACAGCTGCCACAATGATACGACCTTCCCAATTTGAAATCACATGATCAATCTCTAGACCAACCTCTGCTTCACTAGCAATTTGAACATTGCTATCAGCGTTAGCAGAATCAGATAAAAGAGCTAAGACCCCTTCGCGACCAATTTCAGATAATCGTCTAAAATCCGTTTGATAAAGACTTGATGCCGCTTGATCAAACTTAAAATCACCTGTATAGACGATATTCCCTTGATCTGTTCCCACAACAACACCTAAACTTTCTGGGATAGAATGGGTAGTTTTAAAGAAGGAAATGACAGCATCACCAAATTCAATCTCCGTATCGCTATCAACAATATGAAAATCCTTAAATTTCTTAGTCGCATCATTATTTTTAACCACTAAACGTGCTAACTCAATGGTCAACTCAGAACCAAAGACAGGAACACGAACATGTTGTAAGATAAAAGGCAGTGCCCCAATAGCATCAGCGTGGCCATGCGTCAAGAAAATCCCTTGAATCCGATTTTTATTTTCAATCAGATAATCCAGATTAGGAATCACCATATCCACTCCAAGTTGATCGTTTTCAGGATATTTTAAGCCCGCATCCAAGACAAAAATGGAATCATTTACTTCTGCAATATACAGGTTTTTCCCGTTTTCACGAACACCACCCAAGGCAATAATTTTAATATCGCTCATTTTTTCTCCTTAAAATTTATTTTAATATACTAACGGTCCTTGCTTTAAGCAAGTCGAATTACAGTTGGTAACAAAAGTTACAGTCTCTTACATTATAGCATAAAACAAAGGCAATTCGTACCATAAAACAACCTCTTCGGCTGAAAAGGTTGTTTTTACACTTATTGATTAGCGATATTGGCAAAGCCTGCGCTTAATTCTTGGTTTTGTGTTTGTTTCACATACAAACGGTTATGAGGCATCCCCCCTTGATTTTGGGCGCTATACAAAACAACTGGTTGACCTGAGCGATTAAAGGTAAAGAAATAGCGATGGATACTATTAGCCCCATAAACATAACTATATACGGCAACAATATTATAGTCTGAGTTTCCTGTTCCATCAAGAGATTTCTCAACTGAAATATCATAACTATCATTCATAAAGAAATTAAAGCTTAACCATTCATCAATGCCTTCACTTTTATACCCAGGCTGGTTCATCTCATTACCCCAAGAAACCATAAAACTGGCAAGTTGTTGTGCTTTATCCGCATTCCATAGGGCTGTTGCTGTCGCAACTTCTTGAGTATAAGCTTCTTTGACACTACTTGATGAAGATGATGAAGATGTAGAACTTTCTGATACAGCGGTCTCACTCTTTTGACTTGATTGACTAGTTGATTGACTTGATTGGCTTTCTTCTTTGACAACTGTTACAACCTCTGACCGATTCTGACAAGCTGTTAAAAGTAATAAAACAAGCAATAGACCTAAACTTTTTTTCATACCTTATCTCCTTTTTATCATTTTAGCATACTTTAGCTAATAGTCAAAGAGTGACGTAAAAGGGATTTGACAACATAAAAAGGGAGTGGGAAAGAACTCGATCAAAAAAAAGAGTTCGTCAATGAAAAGAACCGCTTATAATGGACAGTATAAAAAAGTTATATACTGTTCTTATAAGGAGGTTCTTTTCTCATGGCTAAAAAAGGAAGTAAGTTCACCAAATATCCACCCGAGTTCAAACTACAGGTAGTTGAAGACTACCTCAGCGGAAAGAGCGGAGGGATGCCTTCTATTGTCAAAAAATATGGGTTAAAATCAGACAACCAAGTTTTGAATTGGACAAGAAAATACCGAGAAGACCCTACTTTACTCTCCCAAGATTTACGAGGTAGAAAGTCCACTGGTCGTCCCAAAACAAGGAATCTAGAGAAGATGACCCTAGAGGAACAGAATACTTATCTACGAATGGAGAATGCAATTTTAAAGACCTTAAGGACTCTCCTCAATCCGTGAGAAGAGTCCACCTCTATCAAGTCGTGGAGCAGTTGAAAGATCGTTACTCAGTCTCCTCTTTATGTTCCTATTTTGGCTTCCCCAGGTCTTCTTACTACCTTTGGTTGAGCAAGGGGAGACCAGTCTATAAACAGTTTGATGCGAACTTAGCTCAAAAGATTACAGCTATCTTCCATGACACTCAAAAAGGCTATCGCTTCATCTCTTATCAACTGAGAAGGCACTATCAACTTTCCCCTAACCCTAAAACTGTCTTGCGCTATATGCGTATTCTTGGTCATCGGTCTCCGATTCGGAAGAAGCGGTATCAATCCTGTACGCAACGAGAGATAAATGAAAAGGCAAGACACGTCCACTACAACGTGCTTGCCCGAAACTTTAAAGCAGAACGTCCTCTCCAAAAACTGACGACAGATGTCAGCTACGTTTACCACAAACAAGGGAGGATGTTCTTAAGTGTCATAAAAGATTGTTATGACAATTCCATTTTAGCCTATACGCTATCAGATTTCAATGATAACAAGTTAGTTTTTGACAATATAGATCAGGTCTTTCACGATTCTTGGGATTCAACCAAAGTCTGTATCCTTCATTCTGACCAAGGTTTTCAATATACCAATCAACAGTATCTCCGAAAATTAGATCAATACGGTGTGACCATTTCTCATTCTAGCAAGGGAAATTGTTATGATAATGCGGCATGTGAGAATTTCTTTTCCCACTTGAAGAGTGAATCCTTGAGACTATTTCCGCCTGAGGATAGGGAAGCCCTCATCCAACAAATCAGGGAATACATCGACTGGTATAATTGCCACAGACCACAAGAAAAATTAAAAGGTATGACTCCCTTAGAATTTAGGGAAGCATACCTTCTAAAGACCTAACTTTTTTAACTGTCCATTTTATCTGGGGCTTGACACAACCAAGTCTTTATTTCCAGTTGTTGAGCTGAAACAGTCTATCCCCAGACTGCTGCACTCCCACCCCCGCACAGCTCAAACTGTCTGGGAGACAGTTTGAGCTTGGAGATGAAGCGAACTTTGTTCGCAACAGTCGTAATGGTCAGATTTGGAGTGTAAAACGCGAATTGCTGAGATTTGCTTTGCAAATCTTATCTCCAACCTTTAACAGTCCACTGGACTGCTAAAGCCAATCAACCACTGCGCTGAGATGTTGACACGAACTCTGAGAAGTGGCGCTGGGCTTTTTGCCCAGCCTCGTGGTTTCTTATTCAAATAAACTATAGTAATCTGAAATGGAAAGTTTTTCTTTTTCTTCCTTGCTTAAGTCCTGAATGATTTTTCCATCTTTCAGGACGATCAAGCGATTGCCATATTTCAGAGCATCTTCCATATGATGTGTAATCATTAGAGCGGTTAATTGATCTTCTTTAATAAAATGATCTGTCAAAGTCATCAAAGCAACACTTGTTTTGGGATCTAAAGCTGCGGTATGCTCATCCAAAAGTAATAAATCAGGGCGCTTCAAGGTTGCCATCAATAAACTAAGCGCTTGACGTTGTCCTCCAGACAAAAGTCCTGTTGGGGTGTCTAGATGCTTTTCAATACCATTTCCAATCTGACTAGCTAAATTTTCAAATTCAGCTTTGTGCGACTGCAATTGACGGTTCATCAAGCCTCTTTTTTCACCACGATATTTGGCAATCAACATATTTTCTGCAACTGTCATTCTAGGAGCAGTTCCCATCTTAGGATCCTGAAAAACACGCGATAAGTACTTGGCACGTTTTTCAGCTGGCAAATCGGTCACATCTTCTCCAAGAATATGAATGCTACCACTGGTTAAAGGCAAAGTGCCAGCAATCACATTAAATAAAGTGGATTTCCCTGCACCATTTCCCCCTAATATCGTCAAAAAATCATGTTCATAAATGGTGAGAGAAACTTGATCTAAAATTGTTTTTAACTCATCAAAACCATTGTTAACCTGTACCGTTGCATTTTTTAATTCAACTATTTTTTTCATCGTGATAGGTTAACTCCTTTAAACAATTTATTTTTGACCTCTGGAATAATCAGACAAGTAGCCAATACTAAAGCACTAAATAACTTCAAATAATTCGTATTAAAGCCAATCGCTATCACTGCTAAAATTAAAAATTGGTACAAAATAGACCCCACTGCAATAGCAATCAGACGCTCAAGTAAGGTTAAATTGGTTGAAAATAGAACCTCACCGATAATGATACTTGCAAGACCAATAACAATGACACCAATTCCCTTTGAAACATCTGCATAACCATCTTGTTGACTAATAAGAGCACCAGAGAGGGCAACAATACCATTTGATAAAACCAAGCCCATCAATTCCATCTTATCAGTATCAATTCCAAAACTCTTTGCCATATCTTTATTATCACCTGTTGCAATATAGGCTTGACCTAAGCGAGTATTTAAAAAATAAATCATTAGACCAATCACTAAAATGACAAAAAGTAGCCCAATCACCAAAAGATTAAGCGACTCAGAAAAAGGAAGAAGACTTTGTAGCTTCACCGCATCCAATAGCCCTAAATTAGCCCGTCCCATAATCATTAACATAATAGAGTGGCAAGAAGTCATCACCAAGATACCTGATAATAAAGTTGGAATCTTGCCTTTCGTATAAAGAAGTCCTGTCACCAGACCTGCAAGACAGCCTGCTAACAATGCTGCTAATGTAGCTAGTAAAGGATGGACTCCTGCGGTCATCAGCGTGACAGCAACTGCACCTCCTAGAGGAAAAGAACCTTCTGTGGTCATATCTGGGAAGTTTAGGATACGAAATGTCATAAAAATCCCTAAACCAAGGACTGCCCAAAGTAAGCCCTGTGAAATTGTTGATATAATCATCATATTTCCAATCTAATCAAAAAATACTAGTTCCATTTTAACATAAAACAAAAAATAGGAGAAGTCTTCTCCTATTTAAAACTTTTAATAGTAGGAAATCCCATTAATCATCTTTTCAAAGTAGGATTCCAAGTCTGTCTCTTGATCAATTAAGATACGATTTTGCATCTTACCATCTGCAAAATAGCCGATAGTCATCAGATTATCTTGTAAACCTAGCTCCTTATCCAAAGCTTGATTTTTTTTAGTCATCACATTGATATAGATGGTACACTTAACTTTTAAGTTCGGATGATGCTCTAAAAAATGCGTGAGATGGTGAGCAACTTGAACATCACTAGGCCTATAAAAAATAATCACAAAATCTCTAGGATCACGATTGATGGTCGTCATATCCATATTTTCTTTGTAAATAACATTTTTTGCTTTTGGAAGAGCTAACATTTGAAACTCCTCTTCCCGAACACGTCTAGCTAAAACAGGAGCATAAATGAGAGTCAACAATAAAACAACTAGGCTTATTCTCCCTAAACGTTTTCTTTTCATTCATTTCCCCCTTGAATCGTATTTTACAAGAAAGTGATTGATTTTTCAAGTCATCTTGATTGCATCAATACGTTAATCTCAGAAATATGATATAATGAAAAGACTAATTTTTGAGAGGAGTTCTTTATGTCTTTTGACGGCTTTTTCTTACATCACATGACCAAAGAATTACAGGATCAACTCTTATTTGGTCGCATTCAAAAGGTGAATCAACCTTTTGAACGTGAGCTCGTTCTAGGAATCCGTAGTAATCGTAAAAATTATAAACTGCTCTTGTCTGCCCATCCTGTTTTTGGGCGTCTTCAACTAACTGAGAGCGACTTTGAAAATCCAAAATTTCCAAATACTTACACCATGTTGATGCGTAAATACCTTCAAGGTGCAACGATTGAAAGTATCGAACAAGTGGAAAATGATCGGGTCTTAGAGATGACTGTTTCCAATAAAAATGAAATTGGCGATCATATTAAGGTCACCCTAGTCATTGAAATCATGGGCAAACACTCTAATATTATTTTGATTGATAAAAACGAATCAAAGATTATTGAGTCTATCAAACACGTCGGTTTTTCTCAAAATACTTATCGTACGATTCTACCAGGAAGTACTTACATCGCCCCTCCAAAATCAACTGCCTTTAATCCCTTCACTATTGCTGATGACAAATTATTTGAAGTGCTACAAACTAATGAATTGACCCCTAAAAATCTCCAAACACTCTTTCAAGGTTTAGGACGTGATACCGCTACAGCTTTAAGCCGACAATTGACCAGTAATAGACTAAAACAGTTCCGCTCTTTCTTCTCCTCTCCCCTTAAGCCTAGTCTCACCCCAAACTCTTTTTCTGCCATTGATTTTGGAGATAGTATCCAAGCTTTTTCTGATCTCTCTACTCTTTTAGATTATTTTTATCAAGAAAAAGCTGAACGTGATCGTGTTTTACAACAGGCTTCTGACTTAATTCATCGCGTAACAAGTGAGTTGGATAAAAATAAGAAAAAACTTCATAAACAAGAGCAAGAGCTAAATGACACGGAAACAGCTGAACTCTTTCGACAAAAAGGTGAATTATTAACCACCTATCTCAGTCTTGTTCCAAACAATAAAGATAGTGTTGAATTGGACAATTATTACACGGGCGAAAAATTAATGATTACATTAGATAAAGCATTAACACCCAATCAAAATGCTCAGCGTTATTTTAAAAAATACCAAAAATTAAAAGAGGCTGTTAAGCATCTGACCTACTTGATCGATGACACCAAACAGACGATTACTTATCTTGAAAGTGTGGAGACTGCACTAAATCAAGCTAACTTATCTGAGATTGATGACATCCGACAAGAACTGATTGAAACTGGCTTTATTCGAAGACGTGCTCATGATAAGCGTCAAAAACGTCAGAAACCTGAACAGTATTTAGCTTCTGACGGAAAAACACTCATCTTAGTTGGAAAAAATAATCTTCAAAACGAGGAAATCAGCTTTAAATTAGCAAAAAAAGGAGAGCTATGGTTCCATGCTAAAGATCTTCCAGGAAGTCATGTTTTAATTAAAGATAACCTCAACCCTAGTGATGAGGTCAAAACTGATGCAGCTGAATTAGCAGCTTACTACTCTAAAGCGAGATTATCTAATCTTGTACAAGTAGATATGATTGAGGCAAAAAAACTCAATAAACCAAGTGGAGCAAAACCAGGTTTTGTAACTTATACAGGACAAAAGACTCTCCGTGTGACACCTACTGAGGATAAAATTAAATCGATGAAGTTTTAAACTTCATCGATTTTTTTACTCTGATTTACTAATATCCTCTTTTAACTCATCCATATTGAATTTTGCAAAAAGGTATTTTCGATCTTGTACGGGAAATCGTTGATCCAGTTGATCAACAGGACCAACTTCCACAATTCCCTCTTCAATAATAAAATCCATCACATGCCCACCAAAAGCGTGATCATCAGATAAAAAGTGAAGGTGGTAACCCGCTACGCTCACTCCATGGAACATCTCTGGTGTCCAAAATCCAACAATAGTTCCAGTGACCTCCTCAGCATGATGTTCGGGTTGTCCAACTGCAACTTCTGCAAACTTACGATCAGGAGCAGACTTTGGAATCATACGGACATGCATGTGTTTAAACTTACCATGAATCTTAATGGAACGAAAAAGATTATGACCATCATAGTAGGACTCAATGCGCTCTTCTAATTCATGGTGAGTCATTTCAAAGCGTTGGCGAAAAATCACTTCTGCTTGATGAGGAACCACAGCAGCATAAGGGACCTTTTCATCAGCTGAAACCTCTACAACCTCTAATTTGCCATCTGTACTTTTAGCTTGATAAGCCTTTCCGTCCAGGACAATTAATTCTCCATCAATTGAATCAAGCGTTCCAATCCCTAAATCACCATGCTCAAGCAACTCTCCAATGGTCAAAGAACCACCATATAGTCCTGCCATCAAAGCACCCAATGTATTATATTGAAATAACTTAATTGCCTCTGCCATACCCTAACCTTTCTTATATTTCAAAATAAGCTGCAACCTCACTATCATCTGGGACCAACTGTAAATAACGTTTAGCCATCTCTTTAGCTTTAGCACGATAAGCAAATTCATACAATAAATAAGCATAATCTTTTAAAAACTCAGGATTAGTTCCAAGATCATCCTCTAATGCCTGATAGAGCTCAAAAGCTTCCTCTTCATTTTCCAAAGCTTGATGGGCTTTAGCGATATTCCAACGTGTCAAGACTTGATCTATCCCTTCTCGTTCTAGGGCAATCACATCTTCATAAGCTTCCCTTTCAAGATAAAGTGTCGATAGTCGTAAATCGATCTCTTCTTGGTCTTCTGCAATCTCTTTAGCTTGGAGAAGGTAGTACTCTGCTGCTTTAGCATCATGGTTTTCATAAGATAATTGGGAAGCAAAAAGAAGAAGTTGATGATCAAAGCTATTTTTAGCTAAACCTTGTTGAAGTACTCGTAAAGCATCTTGAAGCTTGTGTTCGGCATGAAGTGCTTTAGCATAAGCCAACTCATAACCTTCAAAATCAGGATTTATAGTATCCAACTGCTTAAAGTAAATTTCTGATTTTTGACTCTCACCTTGATCTAATAAAATCAAAGCGAGTTCATAAACTGTCTGGTCATCGTATTCAATCTCGACAGCTTTTTCTAAAAACTCAATTGCTGCCTCAAATTTTCCTAGACTCGCATAAGCTAAACCAATACGTTGATAGGTTGAAATACCTGTTTCTTCTAAGATAGAGCGATTGTCTAAACTAGCATAAAGCTGAATAGCAGTTTGATAGTTCCCTAATTCCAACTCCATTTCAGCCAAACCTAAATAGATAAGCGGCTCCTGACTAAATTCACTGGCTAAGAGTAACTTGTCACGCGCCACATCTGTTAACCCTTCCATCTGATACAGATCAGCCATCACTAAGAGGGATTCTAAGTAAGCCTCATCACCTTCTTTTATGGTATCTAGATAAAGAAAGGCTTCTTCAATCTGTCCATCTTCTGCTGCAATTTGAGCTAAACTGAGGGCAAGCTCTGGATAGTCTCCGATTAATTGCTCATAGATTAGCTTGGCTTGTGGATAAAAACCAATTGATTCTAGGTATTCTCCTAATGATAAAAGTGTTTCTTGATCATCTTCTTTTAAGGCACGGTTGAAATACTTTTCAGCATGCTCTAAATCTTGAGCCTGAATAGAGGCTACCATTTTTTCACTATTTGTCATTTCCTTCTCCTACTTCCTCAATATCTTCAACATATAATCCTGAGACAGCTTTATACCAAGTAAAAATTTCACTTAAAATCACTTTTACAGAAGCATAGATAGGAATAGCTAAAAACACTCCCCAGACACCAAACATAGAGCCTGCTGTTAGTAAAACAAATAATATCGTAATGGGATGAATATTTAACTTGCTACCAATAACAAGAGGGGTGACAAAACGCCCTTCAATTGTCTGTTCAATCATAAACACAACCGCAACCTTAACCACCATAATAGGACCAGCCACCATAGCCAAAATAAAAGCTGGAATCATCGCCAAAAAACTTCCTAAATAAGGTACCATGTTTAAAATACCTGCAATGATAGCCAGTGTTGTGGCATAGCGAAGTTGAATAACTGAAAACATGATAGAAAACAAAATAGCTACTACAATAGCAACTGTCACCTGCCCTTGAACATAACTTGATAATTGGGCATTCATGTTTGATAAAACACGCAGACTAGGTTGACGTATCTTTGTTGGTAGGTATTCAATAAATCGTTCTTTAAACTTACCACTATCTCTCAATAAATAAAAGAGAATAAAAGGTGAAATCATAATAGCCACTGCTACTCGTGTCACCACGGAGGCAACATTACCAACCCAGTTAACTGCAGACTTTGAAAAAGTCTCTGCATAGTCTGCTGCCTTACTACTAAAGTTATTTACCATATTTTCAAGCTGAGGGCGAATAGCATTAAACTGATTATTTTTTAAGAGCAGGTTGACCTGTTTTTCTCCCTCCTTCAAGTAAGATGGAAGATTATCAGCAAAAGTTAAAATCTGATCAACCAAGCTGGGAACTGCTACAGCAACTCCCCATATCAATAGCCCTGATAAAACAATAAAAACGAGTGTAATAGCCACTATCCGACTAGCGCCAGCTTTTTCCAACAAATCAACAATGGGTTTTAATAGATAGTAAAGTAGAGCTGAAATCACAACAGGAAGCATAATCACAGCTAAAAATGATAAGACAGGAGTAAATAAAAAACTGATTTTCGTTAAAACAAAAATATTCAAAAACACAAGTAAGGATACCATCAACACTGTTACAGCTTGATTATTTAAAAACCACTTGAAAAACCAGCTAAGGGTAAATTTTTTATCCTCTTGAGAAAACATATCTTACGCCTCATTACCTTTCATAAAATTGAACCTGGCGGTCAACTAATTTTTGATGAGCATCATAAACAAACTTGGCAGAAAAGAAGGGAGCATCTTCTAAAATCCATTTAAAAATCTCATAATCCCCTTCCCAAGTAGGCTTACTTAAAACCTGATCATACGGTACCCACTCTAATGTTCCTTCAACACAATCAATGAGTTGCCCTTCAAATTCAGTTATCTTAAAAACATAAGTGTACCAATCCTCATTTGGAGTGAAATCAGGGAAAGTGATCATCCCTTTAAAGTCCATTTTTTTGGCAACCAGTCCTGTCTCTTCCAAAATTTCTCTTCTGGCACACTCATCAGGAGTCTCTCCTACTTCCAGTTTACCACCTACACTAATCCACTTTCCTTCATGAACATCGTTTGGCTTTTTATTACGGTACATGAGTAATAGCTCACGCCCATTATCAATATAACAAATCGTTGCTTGCTTAGTCATCTTTCTCCTCATTTCTATGCTACTAATTATATCAAATTTAGGACTATTCTTGGGCATAAAGTGATTATTTTAAAGCCACTTACATTCTAACAAAAATATGATATAATTTTACAAAAAGAAAGGAAAAAGATTTTGAGAAACCTTACCTATCTCACACAAACACCTGATCATTTCTCGCTTTATATGAATCATACAGATGGCAAACTTGAGACACGACAAAAAGAGCAACTCGTGAATTCTCTCTCATTTTATAAGCCTGATGCAAACTTGCTCATAGCTTTTCACCCTAGTCAAAAAATTGCCTATAGCTATAATCATTCTGATGGGACACTAGACCTTTTTTATTATGACGGCGAAGGATCATTTGAGCATTGGTATCAAGAAAAAATCCCAAAACTGATGAATCCCAAACTCGAACTCCTCAACAATGGAAAAATCTTAAAACTTAGTGAAGATTGTAGCCTAAATCTTTTATCTGATGGATCCATCAAATAATTTTTAGTCTAATTAATTGAATAATTAAATATAATATGGTTTAATAGTGTTGAGCTAAATGCTTAATTTTTTTAGAGGTGATATAAATGAACCCAATGGACTTATTTAATGAAGTTAAAGACATGATTGCAAACAAAGACTTCTCAGCTGCACAAGATTTTATCAATGAAAACAAGGATCAGCTTGGTGAATATTTTGAACAAGCAAAAGGTCTTCTTGATGGTGCGCAAGGTGCTGATGGTATCCTTGACAAAGTTAAAGGACTTTTCGGCAAATAAAAAGCTGGTCTAACGACCAGTTTTTTATTTTATAGAGGAGCCATCATGCAAACTATTATTCAATATCGAAGTTTATTTTTTCTTGCTCTTATCCTTGCCATCTTTATTGTTCACAGCTACTGGGCTAGAAAGCACTCAAAAGTAAACTCCCCCAAAAACACTATGACTTGTCCTAAGTGTCACTCTAAAAATCTGACCATCGAAAATCCTAAGCGAAAACAGTTTTCCGCTCAAGCTGCCTTGATTGGTAATGCTATTAACGGACGTGAGGGAGCCATGTATGCTATGTTATATGAAGCAGACAAAATCTATTATCGATGCCGTTTTTGCGGTCACCACTTCACCTATAAAAAACGCTACATCGGTGAAAGTAAAGAAAAACTCTAAACTCCTTATTACTGAATGAATAATGATAAAGAAGTCACCTTTTATGACTCCTAACAAAATAAGACTCTATAGTTTCTGTAGTGGGTAAACCCACCATAGAGATTATGGAGTCTTTTTGAGTTTAAAAAAGCCCCGTATGACCTATTTTTTAAAATAGATTAGAAAACAGTGTCAAAGGTAACGAGGTGGGATAAGTGTGCTTTCAGGAAAGGCAAAACGAACTTTATCGCTCAAGATTTCAACTCCCTGAATAGCATTGAAAACAGGCGACTATCCAAAATCAATTTCTATTTCATCCTGAAAGTAGGTCAAAGTTAGTAAGAGAAATGCCTCTGGTTTTAGGAACTTTTAAAACTTTAAAAAGCAGTTATTAAATACCCTAAACATAAAAAAGAGAGAACGAATTTCGTTCTCTCTAGGGGGTGGAATTTCATCTACCATCTACAAGTAACAAAGAGCAACAAACATCAATCGAGGTGTTTCTCTTCAATCTGAGGAGCTAATCTAAGATAAGTTCCTTCCTATTTTGAGGGTAAATCAGATGTAATAGCTCCAGCTATTATCATTAAGTATACCGATATTTTACTTTTCGTCACGTTTACGACGTTTAGCAAGCAAGCCTGCACTAAAGAGTAAACCTAACCCTGATAGAAGAGCAGTGTTATTTTCTTCTGTACCAGTATTTGGAAGACGACGTTTAGCTTTTTCTGACATAGACTCAGATACTGACTCTGATACAGATTCTGAAACGGACTCAGATACGGATTCAGACACTGACTCGGAAATTGATTCTGATACAGATTCTGAGATTGACTCTGAAACGGACTCAGATACAGATTCTGAAACGGATTCTGATACTGACTCGGATACAGATTCTGAGATTGACTCTGAGACTGACTCAGATACAGATTCGGAAACCGACTCGGATACTGACTCAGACACAGATTCTGAGATTGATTCTGAAACGGATTCAGACACTGACTCTGAGATTGACTCGGATACAGATTCTGAGATTGACTCTGAAACGGACTCGGATACTGATTCTGAAATTGATTCTGAGACGGACTCGCTTACTGATTCAGAGACTGACTCAGATACAGATTCTGAAATTGATTCTGAAACTGACTCTGAGACTGTTTCTGAGACTGACTCACTTACTGACTCAGACACAGATTCTGAGATTGATTCTGAAACGGATTCAGACACTGACTCGCTTACTGATTCAGAGACTGACTCAGATACAGATTCTGAAATTGATTCTGAAACGGACTCTGATACTGATTCTGAGATTGACTCTGAGACTGATTCTGAAACGGACTCGGATACAGATTCTGAAATTGATTCTGAGACTGACTCACTTACTGACTCAGACACAGATTCTGAGATTGATTCTGAAACGGATTCAGATACTGACTCAGATACTGATTCTGAAATTGATTCTGAAACGGACTCGGATACAGATTCTGAAATTGATTCTGAGACTGACTCACTTACTGACTCAGACACAGATTCTGAGATTGACTCTGATACGGATTCAGACACTGACTCGCTTACTGATTCTGAGACTGACTCAGACACAGATTCTGAGATTGACTCGGATACTGACTCAGATACAGATTCTGAAATTGATTCTGATACGGACTCGGATACAGATTCGGAAACTGACTCAGATACCGACTCAGACACGGATTCTGAGATAGATTCTGAGACTGACTCAGATACAGATTCTGAGATTGATTCTGATACGGACTCGGATACAGATTCGGAAACTGACTCAGATACTGACTCAGACACGGATTCTGAGATAGATTCTGATACTGACTCAGATACAGATTCTGAGATTGATTCTGATACGGATTCAGACACTGACTCAGAGATTGACTCGGATACTGATTCTGAGACTGACTCAGATACAGATTTTGATACTGACTCAGACACAGATTCTGAAATTGATTCTGATACGGATTCAGACACTGACTCAGAGATTGATTCTGAGACTGACTCAGAGATTGACTCAGATACGGATTCGGAAATTGATTCTGATACGGATTCAGATACGGATTCAGACACTGACTCAGAGATTGACTCGGATACTGATTCTGAAATTGATTCTGAGACTGACTCAGATACGGATTCTGAGACTGACTCGGATACAGATTCTGAAATTGATTCTGATACGGATTCTGAGACTGACTCGGAAACGGACTCAGATACTGATTCGGAAACGGACTCAGACACTGACTCAGAGATTGACTCGGATACTGATTCTGAAATTGATTCTGATACGGACTCGGATACAGATTCGGAAACTGATTCAGATACTGACTCAGACACAGATTCTGAGATTGATTCTGATACGGATTCAGACACTGACTCAGAGATTGACTCGGATACAGATTCTGAGATTGACTCGGATACGGATTCTGAAATTGATTCTGAGACTGACTCAGACACAGATTCTGAAATTGATTCTGATACGGATTCAGATACGGATTCAGACACTGACTCAGAGATTGACTCGGATACGGATTCTGAGACTGACTCGCTTACTGATTCAGATACGGATTCAGATACTGACTCAGACACAGATTCTGATACGGATTCAGATACTGACTCAGACACAGATTCTGATACGGATTCAGACACTGACTCGCTTACTGATTCAGATACTGACTCAGACACAGATTCTGAAATTGATTCTGAGACTGACTCGGATACTGATTCGGAAACTGATTCAGATACTGACTCAGACACAGATTCTGAAATTGACTCAGATACAGATTCTGAAATTGATTCTGAAATGGATTCAGATACAGATTCTGAGATTGACTCAGATACAGATTCTGAAATTGATTCTGATACTGACTCGGAGACAGATTCGGAAACTGACTCGGAGACGGATTCTGAAATGGATTCAGATACAGATTCTGAGACTGACTCACTTACTGACTCTGACACGGATTCTGAAACCGACTCACTTACTGACTCGGAAATTGATTCTGATACTGACTCGGATACAGATTCTGAGATTGATTCTGAAACGGATTCAGACACTGACTCAGAGATTGACTCGGATACTGATTCTGAGATTGATTCTGAAACGGATTCAGACACTGACTCGCTGACTGATTCAGATACTGACTCACTTACTGACTCGGATACTGATTCTGAGACTGATTCAGACACTGACTCGCTGACTGATTCAGATACTGACTCGGAGATTGATTCTGAGACGGACTCAGATACAGATTCTGAGATTGACTCAGATACGGACTCGGATACAGATTCTGAGATTGATTCTGAAACGGATTCAGACACTGACTCGCTTACTGATTCAGATACGGACTCGGATACAGATTCTGAGATTGATTCTGAAACTGACTCGGAAATTGATTCAGAGACTGACTCGCTGACTGATTCTGAGATTGATTCTGATACTGACTCTGAAATTGATTCTGAGATTGACTCAGACACGGATTCTGATACTGACTCACTTACTGACTCTGATACGGACTCGGATACGGACTCGGATACAGATTCTGAAACTGACTCGGAAATTGATTCAGAGACTGACTCGCTTACTGATTCTGAGATTGATTCTGATACTGACTCACTTACTGACTCTGATACGGATTCGGATACAGATTCTGAAACTGACTCGGAAATTGATTCAGAGACTGACTCGCTTACTGATTCTGAGATTGATTCTGATACTGACTCACTTACTGACTCTGATACGGATTCAGAGATTGATTCTGATACTGATTCTGAGATTGATTCACTTACTGACTCGGAGACGGACTCTGAAACGGATTCTGATACAGATTCTGAGATTGACTCAGATACGGATTCTGATACTGACTCTGATACAGATTCTGAGATTGACTCAGACACGGATTCTGAAATGGATTCTGATACTGACTCTGATACGGACTCGGATACAGATTCTGAGATTGATTCTGAAACGGATTCAGACACTGACTCGCTGACTGATTCAGATACTGACTCAGATATAGATTCTGAGATTGACTCTGATACTGATTCTGAGATTGATTCAGATACGGATTCTGAAACGGACTCGGATACAGATTCTGAGATTGACTCAGATACGGATTCTGATACTGACTCAGATACGGACTCGGATACGGATTCTGAGACTGACTCGGATACAGATTCTGAGATTGATTCTGAAACGGATTCAGACACTGACTCGCTGACTGATTCAGATACTGACTCAGATACAGATTCTGAGACTGATTCTGAAACGGACTCGGAAATTGATTCAGAGACTGACTCGCTGACTGATTCTGAGATTGATTCTGAAACGGATTCAGACACTGACTCGCTGACTGATTCAGATACTGACTCAGATACAGATTCTGAGATTGACTCTGAGACTGATTCTGAGATTGATTCAGATACGGATTCTGAAACGGACTCGGATACAGATTCTGAGATTGACTCAGATACGGATTCTGATACTGACTCAGATACGGACTCGGATACAGATTCTGAAACGGACTCGGATACGGATTCTGAGACTGACTCGGATACAGATTCTGATACTGACTCGCTTACTGACTCAGATACGGACTCGGATACAGATTCTGAGATTGACTCAGATACGGATTCTGAGATTGACTCGCTTACTGATTCAGATACTGACTCGGATACAGATTCTGAGATTGACTCAGACACGGATTCTGAAATTGATTCTGAGACGGATTCAGACACTGACTCGCTTACTGATTCAGATACGGACTCGGATACAGATTCTGAGATTGATTCTGAAACGGATTCAGACACTGACTCGCTTACTGATTCAGATACGGACTCGGAAATTGATTCTGAGATTGACTCAGATACTGACTCTGATACAGATTCTGAGATTGACTCAGATACAGATTCTGAAATGGATTCTGATACTGACTCAGACACAGATTCTGAGATTGATTCTGAAACGGATTCAGACACTGACTCGCTTACTGATTCAGATACGGACTCGGATACAGATTCTGAGATTGATTCTGAGATTGATTCTGAGATTGATTCTGAGACTGACTCAGATACGGACTCGGATACAGATTCTGAGATTGATTCTGAAACGGATTCAGACACTGACTCGCTTACTGATTCAGATACTGACTCGGATACAGATTCTGAGATTGATTCTGAAACGGATTCAGACACTGACTCGCTTACTGATTCAGATACTGACTCGGAAATTGATTCTGAGATTGACTCAGATACTGACTCGGATACAGATTCTGAGATTGACTCAGATACAGATTCTGAAATGGATTCTGATACTGACTCGCTTACTGATTCAGATACTGACTCAGATACAGATTCTGAGATTGACTCAGACACGGATTCTGAAATTGATTCTGAGACTGACTCAGATACGGACTCGGATACAGATTCTGAGATTGATTCTGAAACGGATTCAGACACTGACTCGCTTACTGATTCAGATACTGACTCGGATACAGATTCTGAGATTGATTCTGAAACGGATTCAGACACTGACTCGCTTACTGATTCAGATACGGACTCGGAAATTGATTCTGAGATTGACTCAGATACGGACTCGGATACAGATTCTGAGATTGATTCTGAAACGGATTCAGACACTGACTCGCTTACTGATTCAGATACTGACTCGGAAATTGATTCTGAGATTGACTCAGATACTGACTCTGATACAGATTCTGAGATTGACTCAGATACAGATTCTGAAATGGATTCTGATACTGACTCAGATACAGATTCTGAGATTGACTCAGATACGGATTCTGATACGGACTCAGATACAGATTCTGAAATTGATTCTGAGACGGATTCTGAAACGGACTCGCTTACTGATTCAGATACTGACTCAGATACAGATTCTGAGATTGACTCAGATACGGACTCGGATACAGATTCTGAGATTGATTCTGAAACGGATTCAGACACTGACTCGCTTACTGATTCAGATACGGACTCGGATACAGATTCTGAGATTGATTCTGAAACGGATTCAGACACTGACTCGCTTACTGATTCAGATACTGACTCGGAAATTGATTCTGAGATTGACTCAGATACTGACTCTGATACAGATTCTGAGATTGACTCAGATACAGATTCTGAAATGGATTCTGATACTGACTCAGATACGGATTCAGACACTGACTCGCTTACTGATTCTGATACTGACTCAGACACAGATTCTGAAATTGATTCTGATACTGACTCGGATACGGATTCAGACACTGACTCGCTTACTGATTCTGATACTGACTCGGATACTGACTCAGACACAGATTCTGAAATTGATTCTGAGACTGACTCACTTACTGACTCTGACACGGATTCTGAAATTGATTCTGAGACTGACTCAGATACAGATTCTGAGACTGATTCTGAAACTGACTCAGATACGGATTCTGATACGGACTCGGATACTGACTCAGACACAGATTCTGAAATTGATTCTGAGACTGACTCACTTACTGACTCGGATACTGATTCGCTGACTGACTCACTTACTGACTCGGATACTGATTCGCTGACTGACTCACTTACTGACTCTTTAACTGATTCTGAGACGGATTCACTGACAGAGTTCGATAACGATTCTGACGTCGAAATAGACTCTGAGGTTGACGTTGATTCTGAGACGGACTCAGAATTTGAGATGGATTCTGACGTCGAAATAGACTCTGAGGTTGACTCAGAATTTGAGATAGATTCTGATTTAGACGTCGATTCTGAGACGGACGTTGAGTTAGAGAGGGACTCTGAACTTGAAGTCGATTCAGATTCAGACAAGGAGAATGAATTAGACTCTGATAGTGACTCAGACTCAGATGTATCTACTGTATACCAGTGTGTCGTCTCATTGGCAGTAGCGGTGTATGTATTACGGAGGGAAAGCTGAATACCTAGAGGCGCGTGTCCATTGTTAACAAATGAATCGGCTGATCCTAACCATTTATATTCTGTACTACCTGTATTTTCAGTTGACCAAATTTGTACGCCTAGGAATATTCGACCATAAGTCCCACCTGTAGAATCATTTCCTGAAAATTGACCAACCAATCGGTAGAGACCATCTGGGCTTGTGTAAAAGACCATGATTTCATTACCCTTATAGGTATCAGTAGTATAGTTAGCTGTTATGGTACTTGAAGTATTCCATGAATAACCCGAATCATTTAGAGCGTTAAGCGTACTAGTCTCAAGGATCTTGATAAAGCCATCAGTATTTGTACCTGACCAGTCTAATGTACCTGTGTAAGATGGATCTGCAATATACACACCTTTGGTCACTGCACCATTTTCATCCACAACTGTTGCAAGGGTCTTGAATTTAAGATCTCCAAGCGAGGTATTATTAAATGAAAATAGATGAAAAGCACCTGGTGATTGATCAACAAGCGCTTGTGATTTCGTAGTTATTGAATAATCATAACCGGAGAAATCTCGAATTCCTGAAGCTGTAATCGTTTGACCACCAATAGTTACAATTGTGTAGCTAGCAATCAGTGAATCATCTGTTGTTTTATAGTAGGTTGTATTTGTACCATAAGCAGGGACAGGGTTGTTATAATAATAAGTTGCACCATCAAGAGTTGCAAAACGCATTGACCCTGGACTACCATCAATTGCAGTAGCGGTATCATAAATAATTTTAATCGTCTGGTTATTAGAATTGACAGTAGTTGGATAAGTAAAAGTTGCGCTTGAACCAGGCTCAATCTGATATGACTCTACAACATTACCGGTAGCTCTATCAACTAATTCCGCAAGTACTGTTGACGTTGTTGGATCTGAATCTAATGAATAACGGACATAAGCATTAATTGCAGTACCGTTAATTAATGTAATATTGCTTGTATCTGATTCGTCATAACCAGACACTTGTGTAGCATCGTATGTCTCAGTTGAGTAATACCCAAATGTATGCCATCCTGACTCAGTTGTGGCTGCAAAAGGTGTTGGAACCGTCTGATCTGTTACAGTTGCACCATTTGGATCATCCATTGATGGTGACGCTGTTGAGAGCGTGTCAACTAAAACACCATAACCTTCACCAACTTTTGTTACTGTAGCTGTCGTTGTTGTATCCAGCGCAAATGTAATGATGCCATCTTCATCATCTTTGATAAGTAAAGCACCAAGGGCTTGGCTACTGTTTTGAACAGAGTCAACAACTGTTTGAATCTCTTCTGCTGTCGCTTCAGTATTACCCAAAATTAGCTTAGCTGCTGCAATATCTTTGGTGCTAACTGCTACCGCATCTGTCAACTCTTGGCTAGGAGTCGTTTGACCATTGGCAATCTGAACCAGGATCTCAGCTTCTGAAGTCACTTGCTCTAAGACTTCACGAGCTTCTGTCGAACTACTTGAACTGCTGGTATCAGTGCTGCTTGAGCTATTTGAGCTACTTGAACTTGCTGCTTCAGAGCTTGCCTCACTTAATAAGGTAGAAACAGACTCAGAACTTGACGTTGACTCTGAGCTGGATGTGCTCTCTGAAAGAGACTCAGAAACTGATTCTGAGACAGATTCACTAATAGACGTTGAGGTTGAAGCCGATGCACTTTCTGAAAGCGACACTGATGTTGATGCAGATGCCGAATCAGACAAGGAAATGCTTGTTGACTCTGATGCAAAAACAGACAAGCTTGTTGAAGCTGAAGTAGATGCACTTGTGGTGTCAGCTGCTTCTGTTGTCGTTGTTGTCGTTGTTGTCGTAGCGGTTGTTGCTGATGCTGTATCTGTTGAAGATACTGTTGTGTCAGATAAGGCTACCGTATCAGTAGTTGCCAAGGTACTCGTGCTAGTCTCTGAGGCAATAGCAGTTTCTTCTGCAAAAGTATTCTCAGCCACCATAGCACCACCAGCCAAGGCACCTGCTGAGGCTAGACCACGTAAAAGAGCTGTCGGAACAGAGTAGTCCGTTACCTCTTTTTCTAGACGTTCAACCTTAACCTCATGTTGACCTGAACCACCCTTAAACAGGCGAACAAGATTAATCTGTGACATAACTGTACGAACCCAGTGTTTACCAGATTTGTGCATCTTAACACGGCTCTTACGCGACGATTCCGTATAGTCTTTGCGTAATCTCTTATTACTCATATCTACTGAAGATTCCTCCAAAAAAGTTTCTATCATCTACTTCAACATCACATTAGTGAGAAGGGTATAAAATATCCTAAATCTCCAATTTTTTTAATTTTATTATGGATTGTGATAGGATATTTTCAGATAATAGTACTATTGTAATATATAGCGTAACATATTTCAATGCTTTTTTAATGTTTGTTTTTTTTTTTTTTTAATTTCAAGCTGTGTCGTTTTAGGTAAAATATCTATTAAGAAATTTACTTGTTCCTCTTTTTTAGATAAACTTGATCGCTACTCTGATATGCCTGATGTTATCATCAAACCAGCAGATGTTTTTTAACTACCATAGCCCTTACCAACGCTCTGGCTTTCAGTTTACACCTGGCCATTCACATGGTGGGGTTTCCTTTACCTTTGAAAAAAGGAAACCGTCTTTTCTAATGATGTACTTTTTAGAGAAACTATCGGACCTACTGATTTGCCAACCAGTAACTTTGGTGATCTCATCACTAGGATAGCAGACCAACTGCTGACGCTCCCTAATCACTATACCGTTTATCCTGGACACGATTGGGATATCACCATTGGACACGAGAAAACCTTTAATCCATTTTTAAAATAAGAAAAATGCCCGTATAGACTTTTTGGAGTTCTATAATTTCTTTAGTGAGTAAGACCACTAAGGAGATCATGGAGCCTTTTTAAGTGTAAAAAGTCTCATATAACCTATAAGGTTTTGAACCCACTAGAATCGCCTACTCTAACACTAAATTAGAAGCTACCAATGATCTCATCAAAGTCATTAAGAGGAATTCCTCTGGTTTTAGGAACTTTTAAAACTTTAAAAAACGGATTCTGTTGCTTTAAACATAAAGAAAGAGAGGACTAAATTCGTCCTCTCTAGGTCTTAGCTTTTATCTACCCACTACAGTTGACAAAAAGCCGCATTATCTTGTTCTTTGATAAGTGGTTATTTTAAATATTGAGCATTAAACCATAGACTATCAATTAAGCAACAATAGCTTTGGCAACTTCTTCAACTGACATGCGTGAGAAATATTCTGTCGTATCAATTGTTTTTAAGGTCTCTAAAATATCTTGATACTCATAACGAACACCAACAAGAAGATCTTCAATATCTTTCACATCCTTGATACCAAAGAAATCCCCATAAATCTTAATCGATTTAATCACCGATTTATCAACATTTGCATAAATAGTTACTTTACCTGCTGGATAGCGGACACTACGAGAGATGGTGTACTCTGGTGCCGCACCATAAGTCCACTCCCATGTCCCAAACTGTTCATCGGCAGATTTTTGAATCTTAGCCAACTCATCTTCTGATAGAACATATTCTGTCATGTCAGGATAATGCTCTTTCATTTTTTCTAAGATTTTATCAGAAAATTCGTGAACTGTAATTTTTTCTGGTAACTCACTTAAAATATTCGTCACCCGTGCACGAACAGATTTGACACCTTTAGACTCAATTTTATCCTTGCTCACTTTTAAGGCATTTCCTAAAACGGTCATATCAACATCAAATAGCAAACAACCGTGGTGCATCATGCGACCATTAGAGTAAGCCTGGGCATTTCCACAAAATTTCTTCCCGTCAATTTCAAGATCATTTCGACCAGTAAATTCAGCAGTGACCCCTAAATCTGCTAAAGTTTCAATAACAGGTTGAGAAAAGGTTTTAAAATCAAAAGCTCCCTCATCAGCTTTATTGGAAATAATGGTATAGTTCAAATTATTTAGATCATGATAAACAGCGCCACCACCTGATAGGCGACGAACAACATGGATACCATGCTCATCTATATATTCCTTATTAATTTCCTCAATAGTATTTTGATGCTTCCCAATAATGATAGCAGGTTCATTTATCCAAAGAATGAAAATCTCATCCTCATCACGCAACTCTTTAAAAGCATAAGCTTCAAGAGCAATGTTGTAAGCAGGATTATTACTCTTATTGACAATATATTTCATTTCTAGTCTCCTATAAAAAAGATACTTCTATTTTAATGCAAACGGTATCAAAACACAAGTATTGAGATTACAAAAGCATCAGATGGCCTAGGATCTCTAATAATCAAAAAGGTATAGCTCCGACAAAACTTGAGAACTATACCTTCTTATTTTTTATAAACTTTAATTAAGATGATTATTTACGTTTTGGAGGGTTGTGGATGGCTACGCCTAAAACATCTAAAAAGGCTTCATACATGACCTCTGAGAAGGTAGGATGCCCATGAATAGAGGCTACAACATCATCAACTGTCAATTCTGATTCCATAATAGTTGCCGCTTCGTTAATCATTTCCGCAGCAACAGGTCCAATAATATGAACACCTAAAATCTCGTGGTATTTACTATCTGCAATCACTTTAACAAAACCATGTGCCTCATTAGAAGCAATCGCACGACCATTACCTGCAAATGAACAACGTCCAATCAAAATGTCATTGCCATATTGTTCACGTGCCTGATCTTCTGTCAGACCAACCATAGCAATCTCTGGATGAGTATAAACAGCAGCTGGCGTGTAGTCCAACTTGGCTTTATGATGATTACCACGCATAGCATTTTCTGCTGCCACCTCACCCATACGGTAAGCTGCGTGAGCTAGCATTTTTGTACCGTTAACATCACCTGGAGCATAGATCCCTGGAATAGAAGTTTCTTGATAAGCATTTACCTTAATACGACCACGATCAAGTTCAAGGTTAAGATTTTCAAGTCCAGCTAATTGTGGGACACGTCCGATGGACAATAAGGCTTTCTCAGAGATGATTTCTGAACCATCATTAAGTTTAATGGTAAGCTGATTATTAGCTTCAATAATTTCTTCCACACCAACAGAGGTTAGGAATTTCATTCCTTTTTTAGATAGCACTTTTTGAAGTTCTACAGAAACTTCACGGTCCATACCAGGAATGATACGATCTGCCATCTCTACAACAGTGACTTCTGTACCGTAGGAAGCATAAACCAAGCCAAGTTCCACACCGACAACACCACCACCCATAACAGTGAGTGATTTTGGAATTTCTCGAAGATCAAGGATATCATCAGAAGTTAAAACCAATTTAGAATCAATACCTGGAATATTGATACGTGATACCTTAGATCCTGTAGCAAGGATAATATTTCGTCCCTTAATCGTATCACCACCAATGGTTACCGTCTTATCTGGGTTGACTTGACCTAGACCATTAAAGATGGTTACTTTATTGGCTTTCAAGAGACCTTGAACACCACCAGTAAGCGTTTTGACAACTTGATTTTTAAAATCAACTGTTTTGTCCATATCAATGGTGTAATTGGTTGAGGCTAAGTTAATACCTCGCCCAGCAGCTATCTTAAGACCATCTAGGATTTCTGCATTTTTAAGATAAGTCTTAGTTGGGATACAACCCTTGTTTAAACAAGTTCCACCAAACTCTGATTTTTCAACAATGGCAATCTTACCACCTAATTGTGCACCACGAATCGCTGCATAATAACCCGCAGGACCTCCACCGACAACAACAATATCGTATTCATTTTCAGCTAGTGCAACCTTTGGTGTTTCTTCTGCCACCGATGCTGGAGCAGTTGGAACCTCTAAACCTGCTGCTTTCAAATCAGCAGTTGCTTGAGCTACCTCTGGTGTTGTAGCTGCATCTTCTACTACCTCACCTGCAGCACCGATATAACCGATAACTTCCGTTACTGGAACTGTTTCACCATTACCACGCACAATTTTCACCAAGACACCTGAATCCTCAGCTTCAAGTTCCATATTGGTTTTATCAGACATGATTTCAAGAAGAATATCCCCCTCTTTGACCTCATCTCCTTCTTGCTTTTTCCATTCAATAATTTCACCCTCTTGCATGTCCACGCCAAGTTTGGGCATAATAATTTCAATTGCCATAATTATGATACAAAGAACGTTAAAATGCGATAGAATTTTCGATAAGTCAGAAATCTTTGATCTCGTAGATCACCCACGTCAAGACAATTAAAACTTTCAAAGACTGTCGTCAAGGAAAGTTCAGACGTCTGCAACACAGAGAGCCCTATATCTTACCATTATCATCCTAGCATTTAGTTCGTGTTCCAATATCACGAACTCGTCCTACATCCTTTCTTTATTTTCTATTCAGAAACGTCTATTCTTTTATTTTTGATCAATGAAAACCTTATCAGATTAATAGTTCCAATGGATTTTCAAGCAAGTTTTTCAAGTCAACCATAAACTTAGCTCCATTCATCCCATCAACGATACGATGGTCAATGGTTAAGCACATCGCCATAATCGGACGCACAACGACTTCACCATCTACTACAACAGGTGTTGGAACCGTTGCAGCAACTCCTAGAATGGCTGAGTTCGGCTGATTGATAATCGGGTTAAACGATTTCGTACCAAACATTCCCAGATTGGTAATAGAGAAGGTTGAACCTGACATTTCTGCTGCTTTTAACTTACCAGTCTGTGCTTTTTTGATGACATCTTTTGATGCCACAACAAATTCTGATAGAGTCATCTTATCCGCACCATGTACAACTGGAACAACTAAACCTTCATCTAGACCAACGGCAATACCAATATTCACAAATTGGTGTAACTCAATTTCAGTAGCATCATTGATTAAAGAAGCATTTAAATAACGGTGCTCCTCTTTCATTAGTGTTCGTGTTACAGCTAAACCTATTAAGTCAGTAAAAGTTACTTTTAAACCTGTTTTATTCATAATAGGCTCTAGTACCTGCTTACGAAGAGCCATCAGATTCGTCATATCAATATCATAGTTAAGGGTAAAGGTTGGCGCTGTCAAGTATGAATGCACCATACCTTTTGAAATAGCCTTACGCATCGGACTCATCTTGATAATTTCTACACCCTCTGGTAATTCTTTGACAGACTCTTCTTTAGCCACAACAGCCTCAACTACTTTTTCTTCGACATTAGCTGGTTCAATCAGCGCAAGAACATCTTCTTTTAGGATTTTTCCGTTAACACCTGTTCCTGTCACTGTTGACAAATCAATTCCCTTATCTGCTGCAATACGAGCAGCAAGTGGTGTGGCTTTAGGAGCGGCTCCTTTAAAATCTTCAACGTCAGATTTATGAACACGGCCTTTAGGTCCTGTTCCGGGTACAAGGCCTAAATCAATATTCAATTCATTAGCTAGTTTCCGAGCAGCTGGAGTTGCTCTAACTTTACCAGCACCTTGGGCTTTTGCGACAAGTGGTGTCACAACAACAGGAGCTCGACCAGCTGGAACTTCTTCAATCGCAACGGCAGGACTAACTTCAGCAGTAGGAGTATCCCCAACTACTTCACCAGCCTCACCAATATAGCCAATCACTTCCGTTACTGGAACTGTTTCACCATCACCACGAACAATTTTAACAAGAACTCCTGAGTCCTCGGCTTCCAGTTCCATATTGGTTTTATCAGACATGATTTCAAGAAGAATTTCACCTTCTTTGATCTCATCTCCTTCTTTTTTCTTCCACTCGATGATTTCACCCTCTTGCATGTCCACACCGAGTTTAGGCATAATAATTTCTATTGCCATAATTATGATACATAAGACCTCTCTTTCCAGCCTGACTAATTACTGAAAGACTGTAATGAGATGCCCCACTCCCCTTCCTTTATTTTTATGCTACACAGCTTACAAAATATCTTTTATTAATCTGATCAGATAATAACAGACAAAGGGCTGATGCCCTCATCTTCATTATCTTAATTTCCTTTATTGACCATCTTGTAGATTGCAGTCTTAATCTTTTCAACATCTGGGAGCATGGCTTGCTCAAGGACACGTGCATACGGAACAGGAACATCTTCACTAGCTAAACGGACAATAGGATGATCAAGGTAATCAAATGCTTCACTTTCTGTGACCATTGTTGCGATTTCTCCAATAAAACCACCTGTTTTATAGGCATCGTTAACCAGCATCAACTTTCCTGTCTTTTTAACAGAATCAATAATTAATTCTTTGTCTAATGGAATAAGTGTACGTGGGTCAACAACTTCTACGTTGATACCATCTACAGCTACTTCCTCAGCGGCTTTTAAAACACGCTCTAGCATACGGCCGTAGGAAACAATCGTTAAATCAGTTCCCTCACGCTTAATCTCACCTTTTCCAAGTGGAATATAAAAATCAGGATCTTGAGTAACCTCTTCTTTTTTACCGTAAAGTGCTTTTGGTTCCATAAAAATCACAATGTTATTGTCCTGAATAGATGATTTTAACAACCCTTTTGCATCATTGGCATTTCCAGGAGCTACCACCTTAATCCCTGGAATGTGCGTTAACCATGCTTCCAAGGACTGAGAATGTTGTGCTGCCGATCCAATACCTGATCCAGATGCCACACGATAAGTTACAGGCGTCTTCAACCCACCACCAAACATGTAGTTATTTTTAGCACCATTGTTCACAATAGCGTCTAATGCAATAGTAATAAAGTCCATGAAGGTCAAATCAATGATAGGACGCAACCCTGTGATAGCCGCACCAACGGCAGCTCCTGCAATTGCTGCTTCAGAAATTGGAGTATCACGCACACGTTTTTCACCAAATTCTGCTAACATTCCTACTGAGGTTCCAAAGTCACCACCATAAACACCGACATCTTCTCCCATTAAGAAAATATCTTCATCCTTACGCATTTCCTCGCTCATGGCAAGGTTAATCGCTTCACGCAAAGCCATTACTTTTGTTTCAGCCATATTTTTATTACCAAAACCGATTAGAGAGTCGAAGACAAAATCCTCAGCCTTCCATTCGGTTCAATTCCTTTCCTCTTACCAATAAATACTATCTTTTTATGATGTTTAATCTACCCAGATATCTTCATAGGCTACCGCTAAATCTGGATCTGGACTGTTTACCGCAAACTCATAGGCATCATCCACTTCTTTAACCACCTGTGCATCAATCGCATCAAGTTCCTCATGAGTTGAGATCTCATTTTCAACTAAGTAGTTGCGATATTTAATTAGTGGGTCTTTTTTCTTCCACTCATCCACTTCTTCTTTCGTACGATAAACACCTGCATCAGCAGTTGAATGACCAAACCAACGATAAGAAATCACTTCAACAATAGCTGGTCCATTACCACCACGAACATGCTCAACAGCTTTTTCCATGGTTTCATATACAGCTAATACATCATTTCCATCCTCAACATAAAATCCAGGAATGCCATAAGCTTCTGCCCGAGTGTAAAGGTGAGGTGTATTGGTAGCATTTTTGATGTCCATCGAAATACCGTAGCCATTATTAATGATGAAAAAGATCACTGGTAATTTCCAAGTCGCTGCCATATTAACAGACTCATGGAATGACCCTTCATTAGTTGCACCATCGCCAGAAAAGGCTACTGCGATATTATTTGTTCCTTTATATTGTTGAGTTAAGGCTGCACCAACTGCCATCGCATAGCCCCCACCAACAATACCATTAGTTCCATAATTTCCTTTTTTAAAGTCTGCCAAGTGCATAGAACCTCCGCGTCCTTTAGACACACCTGTAACTTTACCAGCCAATTCAGCCATCATGGCATTTAAGTCCATATCTTGAGCAATAGATTGACCATGTCCACGGTGGTTAGAGAAAAAGATGTCATCATAAGTTAAGTGTTGAACAGCTCCTACGTTAGCAGCTTCCTCACCAACTGAAAAATGGGTCATCCCTTGAACAAAACCTCGACGGACTAATTTATTGATGCGCATATCGAATTCACGAATCCGTTGCATTTTCAAATACATCTCTAAATGTGTTTCTTTTGTTAACGTTTTCATTTTTCGCCTCCGAAATCATTTTACTTCTCTATCATATTGTAAAATTTCACAAAGTGCAAATAATTGAACCGCTTTCTTTACTTAAAATTAACCTTTTATCCTAGAAAAAACTTTGTGAAAAAATATACTTTTTTAAGTACCACTACTGATCAAATCAGAAGCCTTCTAGCATCCCGCTTCATTTTTAAATAATTTTATACGAGGAAAACTGGCTGAAATCAAAAATAAAAAAGCACCTAGAACATAGTCCTAGAGTGCTTTTCTCCTTGGGCTTTTGCCCATTTAACTCAATAAGAGATTATTTTTTAAGGTTGTAGAATGATTTGATACCTTTGTATTCTGCAACTTCACCAAGTTGATCTTCGATACGAAGCAATTGGTTGTATTTAGCGATACGGTCTGTACGTGACAATGAACCTGTCTTGATTTGACCAGCGTTAGTTGCAACTGCGATGTCAGCGATTGTTGAATCTTCAGTTTCACCTGAACGGTGCGATACAACTGCAGTGTAACCAGCTTCTTTAGCCATTTCAATAGCTTCAAATGTTTCAGTAAGAGTACCGATTTGGTTAACTTTGATAAGGATTGAGTTAGCTGCACCTTCTTTGATACCTTTAGCTAGGTATTCAGTGTTTGTAACGAAGAAGTCGTCACCAACCAATTGAACACGTCCACCAAGACGCTCAGTAAGTGCTTTCCATCCATCCCAGTCATTTTCATCCATACCATCTTCGATAGTGATGATTGGGTATTTGTTAACCAACTCTTCAAGGTAGTCGATTTGTTCTGCTGAAGTACGAACAGCTGCACCTTCACCTTCGAATTTAGTGTAGTCATATACACCACGCTCTTTGTCGTAGAATTCTGATGATGCACAGTCGAAACCGATCATGATTCCGTTTTCACCAGCTTCGTAACCAGCAGCTTCGATAGCTTTAAGGATAGTTTCTACACCATCTTCAGTTCCTTCGAATTTAGGAGCGAATCCACCTTCGTCACCAACAGCTGTAACAAGTCCGCGTTCTTTAAGGATTTTCTTAAGAGCATGGAATACTTCTGCACCCCAACGAAGACCTTCTTTGAAAGTAGGTGCACCAACAGGCATGATCATGAACTCTTGGAATGCGATTGGAGCATCTGAGTGTGATCCACCGTTGATGATGTTCATCATTGGTGTTGGAAGAACTTTAGTGTTGAAACCACCAAGGTAGCTGTAAAGTGGTACTTCAAGGTAGTCAGCAGCAGCACGAGCTACAGCGATAGACACACCAAGAATAGCGTTAGCACCAAGTTTACCTTTGTTTGGAGTACCGTCAAGAGCGATCATAGCACGGTCGATAGCTTGTTGGTCGCGTACATCGTAACCGATAAGCGCTTCTGCAATAACGTTGTTTACGTTGTCAACAGCTTTTTGAGTACCAAGTCCAAGGTAACGAGACTTGTCACCATCACGAAGTTCAACTGCTTCGTGCTCACCAGTAGAAGCTCCTGAAGGAACCATACCACGTCCGAAAGCACCTGACTCAGTATAAACTTCTACTTCAAGTGTTGGGTTACCGCGTGAGTCTAGGACTTCGCGAGCGTAAACATCAGTAATAATTGACATTATAATACTCTCCTTATGAGTTAAATATTTTACACTGCTATGATACCACAATCTCAACTGATTATCAAATAAAAGTGGCATTTTTTCAAAATTTCTATGGAGTTTTTAATATTTGTTCAGCTTAAAAATAACATTAGTAGCCCAATAAATCAAAAACTGCTATAATGACTGTATTCAATTTTTTACTGAGGTGACTTATGTCTAATTTAGAGGATCGTTTATTAAATTCATCTACAGGAGAGCATCGACTCCATCCTGATGAGCAAAGAAGATATTTAGGGACCTATGCAGAACGTGTCGCTCTTACCATTTTGGTGGAAGATGCTCGAAATGAACAGGTTACTCAACATTTTCCATCAATTCTAGAAGAACTTAATCATCACTACCAACCCTTAAAAGTCAAAATTTCTCCTACTCTTTCAGATCGCCTACAACTTGTCTATATGAAGACGTCCAAAAATTTAGGCATTCCTTCCTGTATCGTGGAAGAGCTTAAAAGTCAGACTCCTTTTGGCATTGTCGTTTTCTCTGATCATCCGATTAATGTCGAAAAACAGGATATCCACGAACGATATCCTGAATTATTTGAATCACCAATAAAAACAAATGATGAAAAAATTCCTTTTTGGAAAAAATTATTCCATTAAAATCTTTCCCCAGTTTCAAAAGCTGGGTTTTTTGCTGCTATTTTTAATAGTTGTGCTATATTTTGCGCAGTATATTCAAGATTCGCTTTAGCACTTAAAAAAGTGTGTTCTGGGCTATCAATTTTGGAAATAATGGAAAATGCTGCACGAATATTCTCAAATGGAAATTCTGGTAAAGCATCCGATAACGAACCACATATGGCAATGATGGGAATAGATTTAGGGGTATGTCTTGCTACCCCAATAGGTGCTTTCCCAGACAAACTCTGCTGATCTAGTCTTCCTTCTCCAACAATAACTAAATCGGCACCTCTTACCAATCGTTCGTAGTCGAGAAGCTTTAAAACTTCATCTATTCCAGACACCAGTTCTCCTCGAAGAAAGGTCACTAAACCTGCTGCCATCCCTCCACCTGCACCTGATCCACTTAAGGTAAAAATTTGAGGATTAATCAAGTGATAAAACTGCTTCAAGGCAGAGTCAACAACCGTTATTTTCTCTGTAGGTAAGCCCTTTTGTGGGCCAAAAACCTGACTGGCTCCTCGTGGTCCTACTAATGGATTGGACACATCTGTTAAGACCTTTATCTTGATCCCAGATAAGTCTGGACATTGAGATGTCTTTTCAAAATGAGCAACTCTACTTAAATTTTTTCCTAAAGGTTCTAACAATTCTCCTTTTTGATCATAAAATCGATAGCCCATCCCATGTGCTAGCCCTATCCCTCCATCAATTGTAGAGGTTCCACCTACACCAATAACAATCTCCTTAAACCCTTTTTGAATGAGATCATTCAATAACTCTCCCACTCCGACATTGGTAATGGTTAAAGGATCCCTTTTTTCATTAGGAATCAAAGCCAAACCCGTAATATCGGCTACCTCAAAGAAAGCCGTCTTATCCCGATAGACATAGGAAACTTCTTTTAATAGGCCAAAAGGTCCTGTCACCTTAGTATGAGAACGTTTTAGCTGAAGAGCTACACTAAGAGAAGAAATAGTCCCCTCGCCACCATCACCTACCGGTAATAAGTGATAATCTGCCTGTGGAAAAACTTTTTCAAACCCTAATTTTATGGCTTTAGCCACTTCTTCTGCAGAAAGGCTTTCTTTAAATGAGTCTGGTACAATCATAATTTTCATCATCCATCCCCCTTCCTTATAAGCTAAACCTATTATACTATTTTGATGCTATGATGTCTTTTGATAAAAAAAGATGAAGCAGGCTATAGCCAAACTTCATCTCTTTTAAAATAACTCTCTTTTTTTAACGCGACTTTTTTCTATTTGTTCTGCTTGAGCTAATGCTTCTTTATAAACTGCTGGACTCACAAAACCTCGATCAATAATAGCCTTTTCTAGCAAATAATCCACCAAGGCTACACTACTTGTTTTCAAATGATGGTAGTGTTTTAAAGACCCATCCTTAAACTTATAAAGCTCAGTGACATCAAGCTGATCTTTGGTCAACCAAGACTCTAATCGGGTCTGCTCCGACGGCTCAAATACCTCTAGACACTCTGTCAAAGTCTTTAAACGCTCTTCTAAAATCCGAACCTCATCTGCTTGTAATAAAATAGTGTAATAAACACCTTCAACACTATCTGTGGCTTCTTGCTCTAAGTAATGTTCTTCATCAGTAATAGCCAAGACACCATCAGCATGAAGACCGAATCTTTCCTCTGATGTCACATCATAAGCACCATAACGATAAACTTTTCCTTTATAACCTATATCAACGACAGGCAAACCTCCAAGAAGCGTTCTTTTTATCTCTGGGAAATAAAGACTCACGTCTACTTTATCCCACTGACTCGTTTCTGATGTCATAATATGGCTTGTTTTTCCCACTAAAAAAAGATTGATTAAAGCCAGTAATTTTTCTGGAATATAAATAGACCAAGCTAAAGGAAGAGCTACTCGCCAACGTCCCTTAAATTTTCTATTCGGTAAACTGCTCAAACGGTGAACACCATCATATAAATTCATGATTCCAAGAAAAACAGCATAAAGTCCAATAATCACTATTTGAAAAGAGGCTCGCTTATCTGAAAAAAGAAAGGCCAAAATTGCAAAAAGTGAGGATAAACCACCATCTACTGCATAACGAATTTGAGGAGTACTCCCTTCTCTTATCTCTTTAAAAAAGAGCACAAGATGTGTCGCTCCTACAAAACTAGCGTAACTTCCTAGAGATAGGGCTAGATTTTGTGAGGTAACTCCTCCATTCCAAATTAAAATCAACAAAAACAGAGTAAAGATTGTTTTAGTAAAAGCTAAAAAAAGTGTCTCCATCTTATCAAGTCGCGACCAAAATTGGCTTAATAAGTTATAAGTAGCTGAAAGAAAAGAAATAAACAAAAATAAGCGAACCAACCACATGGGTGTCAGGGCTTGAAAGAGAATTAATAGGACGCCTACAATAAGAAAAGCTAGTCCTTCTAGAACCAACTTTTGAGACGATAGCTTAAGATGAGAAAAACGATTCATGACAACTCCTTGAAACTAACTCCTTCTAGTTTAGTTGATTTTTTTGAAAATAACAAGTCAGAAACAAGATTTTTCATTAGAAAATATTTTTTGTTACAACCTTGCTATTTTCGACAGTGAGTTGTAAGATTTTGTCATCAAAACGTTTCATCAGTAATTTGTAATTTCTTTACGATCTTGAGTTTTAGAAGTCTTACCTTGACGTGAAACAAGGACGGCTTCAACTTCTTCCAAGGACACTTCGGTTTCAACTAATAATACTGCAAGATGATACAACAAATCTGCTGTTTCGTTGGCAATTTCTAATTTATCTGTATTTTTACTAGCGATAACAACCTCTGTTGCCTCCTCACCAACTTTTTTTAAAATCTTATCTAATCCTTTATCAAACAAATAATTAGTATAAGAGCCTTCTTTAGGGGATTTTTTTCGTTGCTGAGCTTCTTGATATAATTTTTCTAACATACACCCTCCTATAAAATCTCTTCAAAAAAACAACTATAAGCACCTGTATGACAGGCTGCACCTTCTTGCTGTACGGCAATCAAAAGGGTATCTCGGTCACAATCTGTCTTAATTGATTTAACATATTGATAGTGCCCACTGGTTGCCCCTTTATGCCAAATTTCTTGTCGGCTTCGACTCCAATAATGCATCTGCTTGGTTTTTAAAGTTAAAGCAAAGCTTTCCTCATTCATATAAGCCAACATCAGAACTTGTCCTGTTAGATGATCTGTTACAATAACTGGTACCAAGCCTGCTTGCTTTTTAAAATCTAACTGCACACTCATTGACGCACCTCGATTCCTTTTTTCTGCATAGCAGCCTTGGTTTCTGCAACAGATACCTCACCAAAATGAAAGATAGAGGCGGCTAAAGCACCTGTAACAGAAGTTTTTTCAAATACCTCAACCATATGCTCTTGATTTCCTGCTCCTCCTGAGGCAATAATGGGAACATTGACCACTTCAGCAAGGGCATTTAACATCTCAAGATCAAAACCAGCCTTTGTACCATCTCGATCCATACTGGTCAATAAAATCTCTCCTGCTCCTAGATTCACAACTGTTTTAGCCCAGCTAATTAAATCAAGTCCTGTATCTTTTCTACCACCTGCCACATAAACATGCCAACTACCGTCTTCTTCTTTTCTCGCATCAATTGCCACTACGACACACTGATTGCCAAATTTTTCAGAGCACGCTTTGATTAAATTAGGATTAGCCACTGCAGAAGAATTGATGGCTACCTTATCAGCGCCTGCTTTTAACATTTTATTCATATCCTCTACTGAGCGAATACCTCCGCCTACTGTGAAAGGAATAAAAACTTGGTCTGCCACGCGCTTCACCATATCAACTGTTGTCTCACGATCCTCATGTGTGGCGGTAATGTCAAGAAAAACTAGCTCATCACATCCTGCCTCATAATAAGCTTTAGCTGCATCGACAGGGTCTCCCACATCTGTCAAATTGACAAAATTAACCCCCTTAACCACGCGACCATCTTTAACATCTAAACATGGGATGATGCGTTTTTTCAGCATAGGCTACCCTCCAAAATCTTTTAACTCTGACAAATTGATATTGCCATTATAATAAGCCTTACCAACAATGGTGCCTGAAACACCAATAGTCTCTAATCTCTCTAAATCACTAATAGCATGAATCCCACCAGAAGCAATCACTTGAGTTTTTGTTAAACTAGAAACCAACTTTTCATAATGTTCAAAGTTGGGACCTAAAAGCGTGCCATCTCGATCCACATCTGTATAGACAATTAATGCCACACCTTTTTCTTCCATGGCTTTAGCAAGACTAAGATAATCAACATCTGAAGTTTCTAGCCAACCTTCTGTCGCTACCATACCAGATTTAGCATCAATCCCAACAACAATTTTATCTGGACCAAACTCCTTGAGAGCAGCTGTCACAAAGTCTGGATCTTTCACCGCCATAGAACCAATAATCACACGGTCAATCCCAACAGAAAGGTAATCGGCAATCTGCTCCAAGCTACGAATTCCTCCACCAACTTCAATCCCAAGACCAGTTTTTTCTTTAATGCTGGCAATCAGATTACGATTGGTTGCACGCCCATCCATTGCCCCATCTAAATCAACCACATGAATAAAGTCAATTCCTGCCTCAGAAAAAATCTTAGCTTGCTCTAAAACATCTGGATTCACCACTGTCTCTTTCTGAAAATCTCCCTTAAATAAACGAACTGCACGTCCATCACGAATATCAATTGCTGGTAAAATCTGCATTTATTCACCTCACTAGCCTCTATGGGCCTCTTCATTTATTCTCTGTATCTGATTGGCATAAATCCACAAATCGTTTCATCATATCCAAACCTATTTGCCCTGATTTTTCTGGATGAAATTGAACCCCAAAGACTTTATCCTTATGAATCATAGCTGGTACAGGAAAACTATATTCTGCCACAACATCACAATAATCTTTTGGCGTATCTGTATAATAGGAATGAACAAAATATACCGCTTGCCCCTCTACTCCCTGGGTTAGAGGAGTGTCTTTTCTTACTCTAAGGTCATTCCATCCCATATGCGGGATGGGGTAATTTTTTATTGCCTTCATCGGACGACAAACTCCTGGAATGAAACCAAAACCTTTAGTTTCACCATGTTCCAATCCCTTATCTAGTAACAGTTGCATCCCTAGACAAATCCCCAAAAGTGGCTTTCCTTGAGCAACAGCTTCTTTAATAACAGAAACAAGGCCTCTTTTTTCCAATTCTGCCATAGCTGTCGGAAAAGCCCCTACTCCTGGTAGAATCAAGCCTGACGCTGATGCGATTTTATCCTTATCACTAGACAGCTCAGCCTTAGCCCCAAGATTTTTCAAGGCACGCAGAACATTTGCTGTATTGCCAGCATCATAATCAATCACAATAATCATCGTCTGCTCCTTTATATGTTATAACATCCCTTTAGTTGAGTTGACGCCTTTAATATCTGGATTTATTGTCACTGCTTCACGCAAAGCACGTCCTGTTGCTTTAAATAAACTCTCTGCCTTATGATGACTATTTTTGCCATGTAAAATTTTAAGATGAAGGTTCATTTGAACATTAAAAGCTAAAGCTTGGAAAAATTCTTCTACCAATTCCGTGTCAAACTCACCAAGTTTAGGATTAGCAAAATCTGCATCAAATACGAGATAAGAGCGACCTGATAGATCTAGACTAGCCATACCGAGTGTTTCATCCATTGGAACAAAGGCTGTTCCATAACGATTGATACCTGCCTTATCACCAAGTGCTTCTCTGAGCGCTTGACCCAAAACAATTCCAACATCTTCCACAGTATGATGGCTATCCACCCACAAGTCCCCGTCTGCCTTAACAACCAGAGAAATTCGACTATGCCGAGCAAAAAGGGTCAACATATGGTCAAAAAATCCTACACCTGTTTGGATATCAACAGGCTCTTGGACATCTAAGTTCAGACTTAATTTTATTTTTGTTTCAAAAGTATTTCGTTCAATTGTTGCTTGTCTCATTTTTTACCTCATCTAAAATCTTGATCACTTGATAAAGATCTGGTTCATTAATATGATAGGGAGCTTCTTTTCGCACAATCTCTTTGGCGCAAAAAGCTATCCCAATACCAGCTTGATGAATCATAGGAAGGTCATTGGCTCCATCTCCCATTGCGATAGTATCTGATAAATCTAAATGATTTTCCTTGGCCCAATTGATCAAACTATCTTTTTTGACCTCCTTAGTTACAATTTCACCTAGTGTACGACCAGTTAGATAGCCATCTTTAACCTCTAGACGATTCGCCTTAACATAATCAAGACCTAACTGCTCAGCCAATCTGTCAACTGTTTCATGAAATCCACCTGATACGACACCTACTTTATAGCCTCTTTGATGAAGTTCTTCAACAAGTTCTTTCGCTCCTTGGTTAAAGTGAATACGGGTCAAAACTTTCTCAAAAATAGAATCAGGCAACCCCTTTAAAAGTGCCACACGTTTATCAAGAGCAGTTTTAAAATCTAACTCTCCCTTCATAGCACGTTCAGTGATATCAGCTATTTTTTCGCCTAAGCCTACTTCTTCACCTAATAAATCAATCACTTCCTCTTTGATGAGTGTTGAATCTACATCCATCAGTAGTAGTCCCTTAATTTTTGTCATTTCTCACCTCAATCGCTCTAGCATGAGCTTGCAACCCTTCTGCATAAGCTAGTCTTGTAATATCGTTTTCTGCGTTCAATACAGCTTCTTGACTGTATTGTGTGTATTGAATCCGTTTCACAAAATCGTGAACACCAAGAGCTGACGAGAATCTTGCTGTTGCTGTTGTTGGCAAGACATGGTTAGATCCAGCGTAGTAATCACCAATCGGTTCACTTGTAAAGTGCCCTAAAAAGATAGAGCCTGCATTTTCAATTTGATCAAGATAGTCGTAGGCGTCATCCATAGCAATCTCTAAATGCTCTGGTGCAATCTGATTCATTAATTCAAACATATCTTGTCGATTCTCTGTTACAATTAAACGTCCATTATTTTCAATAGAGGGACGTGCAATGGCTTCCCTTGGTAAGGTTTGAAGTTGCTTTTCTAACTCTAGTTCCACTTCCTGAGCTAATTGTTCTGAATTGGTCACTAAAATCGCACGTGCTAAAACATCATGCTCTGCTTGAGAGAGTAAGTCAGCAGCGACGTAAGCAGGATTAGCTGAGTCATCTGCAATGACCCCAATTTCAGAAGGGCCTGCAATCATATCAATTCCAACAAGACCATAAACCAGTTTTTTAGCTGTTGCAACATAAATATTTCCAGGACCTGTAATCTTATCCACTTTAGGAATCGTTTCGGTACCATAAGCTAAGGCTGCAATCCCTTGAGCTCCCCCAACCTGATAGATTTTATCAACTCCAGCAAGTCTTGCAGCGACTAAGATAGCTGGCACAAACTTCTCCTGCGGTGGAGTTATCATAATAATTTCCTTGACCCCTGCAATTTTAGCTGGGATAACATTCATCAAAACAGATGAAGGATAAGCAGCTGTCCCGCCTGGAACATAGACACCAACACGTTGGATAGGACGAATCAACTGCCCTCGAATCACTCCCTGACTAGGAGAATCTTCAAAACCTGTTTCTAATTGCTGTTTGTGGTAACTTTCGATATTAGCCTTAGCATTTTTTAAAGCCTCCAACACTTCTGGTGCTATCTCTAAAAACGCTTGTTCAATTAATTGTTCAGAGACTTCTAATTCTTCTGGAACAAGCTGATCAAATTGCTTAGAAAAGTCAAATAGGGCTTGATCTCCACGATTTTTAACCTCTTCTAAAATCGTCAATACTGCCTCTTCAACGTTAGCGTTTTGCTGACTTAAAACTAATTGTTCTTGATATAACTGTTTTGAAATCTCTTCAACAGACCCATTTAATCGCTTCATTTGAAGTCCTCCTCTTGATTTCCTACAATCGTTTCGATTTTTTGAATAAAAGAAATAATAGCTGGATTATTTTTTAGCGCTGCTTTATTCACAATCATACGAGTTGAAATACGACAAATATCCTCAAAAACCTCTAAACCATTGGCCACTAAAGTATTACCTGTTTCGACAATATCAACAATGGCATCTGCCAATCCTAAAACTGGCGTAATTTCGACAGATCCCTGAATAGAGATGATCTCAACATCCTCCCCTTTTTGATTAAAATGCTGTCGTGCCACCGTAGGGTATTTGGTTGCAATGCGTTTTCGCTTATGGTCATTAGGATTATAGCTTGGAATGGATGCCACTGAAAATTTACACAAGCCAAAATTAAGATCTAACATCTCAAGATAACCTGTGGGGTGTTCAATCAAAACATCCTTACCAACAACACCAATGTCAGCGACACCATGACGAACATAAGTTGTCACATCAGGTGCTTTAACCAATAAAAATCTAAAAGAGCGATCAGGACTTTCAAACATTAAATTTCGTCCCTTATTCGACATAAAACTCATGTCAAATCCTGCTTTTTCAAAAAGTTTAACCGTATCTTTTTCAATTCGCCCCTTGGTAAGAGCAATCGTAATAGGTTTTGTCATAGATCTCCCTTCTCAAATACAATTTGGTCCTTAATGGCTTGATAGACAGAATCAATATCAATTGCCCAACCTACCGCTGTCAGTTCTGTCGCTCCAAAACGCTCAAACAATTTATCGTAAACTCCACCTGACACAAAATGATCGGGAACCTTTTCACCAAAGACCTTAAACATCAATCCTGTATAATAAGGCATATTAGGGATTTGAGCTAAATCAAGAGAAGGAGAAACCAAATCTTGACCAAGACTCTCTAAGTAGCTTTCGATTTCATCCAAGGCATCTAAAATCTGTTGATTTTGAGTAAGGCTTTTAGCACGAGCTAAAACAGTCTGACTATTGCCAAAAAGATAAGGTAATTCTTTTAAGAGTGCATCAAACTGACTGGGGTGGGTTTGAGTAAACATATTGAGTTTGGTAATATTTTTCTCTTTAATACTCTCCTTAAGTATTTGTAACTCTGATTCAGTCAGCTGTAAGTCATCAAAAATGGTCTGTAAAATACTAGCATGCGAAAATTCAAATTGATAGGCAAGAACATGGCTAGCTTCTAAGGATAACTTTGCCATACGAATAGCTTCTAACAATGCCTGTTTCTGAGGATAGCCTACAATTTCAACACCTGCTTGTGTGTGCTCGTTAGTCAACCCTCTCATCTCTTCATGGTAGTTAAAAACCTTACCAGAATAAGAAAACTTAATAGGTGTTTCAACACGTGTTGAGGCAATGACACGTCCAATTTGACTAGTGATATCTGGCCTTAAAGCTAAGAGTTCTCCTGTCCTATCAAAAAGATGGTAATGTTCGGTAGTGACTGTATCTGAAAAAACTTGATAATGCTCTAAAGTTGGTGTTTCAATACGATAAAAACCATGTTCTATCAATAAATCACTGATTTTTCTTTCAATTTGATACATCACTTTAGCTCGCTTAAACAGCTTATCATGCATCCCTAAGGGTAAAGTATTTTTTTTCATTTCTCTGCCTCCTTGATAACAGATAGAACTTGTTTCATTTCATCTTCTTGACCAATAGATATCCTCAAATAGTCCTTAATACGCTCTACTTTTGGAAAATAGCGGACATAAATTTTTTCTTGTTCTAAGATTGAAAAAAGCTCAGCAGCAGATGTCTTATTTGGTTTTACTAAGATAAAATTAGTTAAACTCGGTAAAACATCAAACCCCATATTTATTAACTCATGACTAAACCAATCTCGTGTTGCACAAATTTTAGAAATAGTCTTCTCATAGTAAGACCAATCCTTGACAGCTTCAGTGGCTAACTTTTCAGCCACGGCATCTACATTATAAGGATTAATAGCATTTCTAACAGCGTCTATTACCCCAATTAATTCTGGACTCCCAATTCCATAACCCACTCGTAATCCTGCTAAAGCCGCATCTTTGGAAAACGTTCTTGTAATAAAAAGATTTGAATAAGTCTCTAACAAAGGAATGGCAGATTGGCCACCAAAATTAATATAGGCTTCATCAACAATCACAACAATATCAGGATTAGTTTGTAAAATTTTTTCAATTTCAGACAATGGTTTATATATCCCCGTTGGTGCATTAGGATTGGTTAGAATAATCCCACCTATCCTACCATGATAATCAGATAGATCAATTTCAAAACCTTCTGTTAGTGGGATTTCTTTAAAAGGAACTTGATATAAATCAGCCCAGACCTTATAAAAACCATAAGTTAAGTCTGGAAAAAGAACAGGGTCATTAGAATTAAAAAAACTCAGAAAAGCCATGGATAAAATATCATCACTTCCATTACCGATAATCAATTGTCTAGGAGAAACACCTAATTGACTAGCTAAAGCGGCTTTTAAATCAGCTTGATCTAGACTAGAGTAACGGCGAAGATCTTCCCCAGTAAAAGTAGATAAAGCTTTTAGGACTTTAGGGCTGGGAGCATAAGCATTTTCATTCGTATTGAGTTTTATCATTTGCTGTTGTTTAGGCTGGCTACCTGCCACATAGGGTTCAATTTGACGTAATCCTTTCATACTTTCTCCTTTTCTGATTAGACTTTAATTTAAAAAGATACAAAAAACGCCCTTGTTTTCACAAGGACGTTGACACGTGGTTCCACCTTTTTTCAACAGTCTGTCGCCAGAACTGTTCTCAAAGAGTCATTGACTCTATCCGTAACGTGGACCAAACGTCGAGCACTACTGTAATGTCTTAGTTCGCACCCGCACTCAAGAATGTGTCGTCTAGACTTTGTGTACTTTCTCAGCTTGCAGCACTCTCTGTCAATTTTTCTAGACTTTTTCTCTCATCGATTTAGTTTTTATCTATTTTACAAGAATATTCAGAATATTGCAAGTAAAAGTCATAAAAAATCGAACTAAATCAATATTTAGTTCGATGATTGTGATTAAAAACGAATATTTTCGCGAGTTTTTTCGTAAGATTTTACAAAACGTTCTGTTACTCCCGACTCAACGACTTCTAATGCATGAGAAATTGTATCAAATGAAGCTTGGTAATCAAAGTCTCTTTCAAAAAGTTGCAAGGCTTCAAGGAAAGCCGCCTGAACATTTGGCTCAAAACTACGATAGCGGTTGGAGTATTGTAATAATTGCTCCGTTAATGTCGCATTTTGAATAATCTCGTAAGTTGTCATTTCAAGATTATCAATCGCTGAAGTAGAAACCTCTGTCATTCGCTCAACAGTATCTATGTTAATTCTTGTATGATTCAATTCTTCGATCAGATTTTCTAGGTGATGACTAGTATTAAAGAAAAGATTCAAGAAATCCTGAGGAATACCAGGTAGGTTGCGTTTTTCCATAAAACGCTTGATGGAATGTAATTTATTCACAAAAATATCCACTTTTTGTCTTGAGCGATCTTCATTTTTTTCAATTTCCTTAAGGGCAGACACCACATCCAGTTGCCCTTCCTCAATTGTTTTTAAGTCCTCAAGAGTAGATTCAAATATTTTTTCCAAGTCTGAGAAAGGCTTTTCAGGAACTTGAAGATGGTTAATTTGTTCCAATGTTGTTTCTTCCATCTCTGTTAACTGTCCCTCAAAAGCATCAACTATCGAACTTTGTTTTTCATTGATGACATAACGTTTAGATAGACGTTCTAACTCAGCAAGCAATTGTTTGTTGTTTTCTCGTGTATGCGCTAAATAATCTGGAATAATGCGACTAGATTTTACGACCTTCTGATGTGCAGCAATCTCATCTTCAAACAAGCGATAAAGAGCATCAATTTTTTGTTGAATGAGTTCGTTTTCTTCTGCAGCACGATCCAACTCCAGGGTCACTAACTCTTCAGAATTATCACGAATAGATTGTCTAATTTCTTGGAATCGTGTTTCAATATTTTCTTCAGAAAATTGATAATTTTCCTCAATCAGACGGCGATAACCACTTTCCAAATCATCTAATTGATCAGGAAAATCATCTTCTAGCTTGGTTACGATTGCAGGAATTTTTTCTGTAATTTGTCCTAAAGCAATCGTATGTTCTTCGGCACGATCTAAAATCTCAGCTGCTTCAACGGGATCTCCTGAAGTATTTAGGGTCACAAATTGGGTAAACTCGGCTTCGATATTTTTCAAGTGCTTGTCAATCTCAGGCTTAGTTGTTCCGTAATTGTCTTCATTTTCAGAAATGCCGTTTTGCAAGGTTTCATAAAGATCTAAGGCATGTTTGACACGCGCACTATTTTTCTCTTCTTGTTCTTTTAAGACACCTAGTGCTTCGCGAATAGACTTGATATCTTCTTCTACGATGTTTAGTTGACTCTCCACAGTAGCAATTTCATGTCTTGCACGCACAAAATTAAAGGTATCATTTAAATTTTCAGCTGTAAAAATATGATGGTCGATATCAGGAAAAGTATTTTCAGATAGGTCCATCCATTTCTGATTCCACTCGCGAAAGTTGGTTTGACTTTGACCAACTAAGTGAAGGGACTCAATTTCATCTATCTCATCTTTCACTGGTAGAGCAACCAACTCATTCTTTCGTTCTTCTAATTTTTCAATAGTAGAATCATTTCGTTTTCTTATGATAATACCGACAATGTAAGCCAAAATAATCAAAACAACTATGGCTACAATCAGCAATACGATTCCGCTTGGCATGTTTATCTCCTTGGTTTCAATAAAATCTGTGTTTCCTTTGATTATAACATACTTACTCTCAATGTGTACAGATTTTCTAAATATAGTATTAGATGTCTAATGTACTATAAACAGCATTTTCTTCGATAAACTCTCGACGAGGTTCAACTTTATCCCCCATCAGCATATCAAAAATTTTATCTGCCTCTGCAGCATCATCAACCGTTACTCTGGCCATCAACCGATTCTCTGGGTTCATTGTTGTTTCCCATAATTGATGATCATCCATCTCTCCCAAACCTTTATACCGTTGAATAGTTGGACGTGATCTTCCTGTACTGAATCGTTCCATTGCATCTTTTAATCGTTCCTCTTGATCTTGTCCTGGTTGAATGTATTCTTTGATTTCACTTCCAACTTTGACACCGTAAATTGGTGGTTGAGCAATATAGACATAACCAGCTTCTAAAACAGGTCTCATAAATCGATAGATAAGGGTTAACAAAAGGGTCCTAATATGCGCCCCATCAACATCTGCATCTGTCATAATGACTAGCTTTTGATAACGTGCCTTAGTCACATCAAAGTCTGCCCCAAAACCAGTTCCCATAGCAGTAAACAAGCTACGAATCTCTTCATTGGCAAGAATTTTATCCATGGTCGCTTTTTCCACGTTTAGAATTTTTCCTCGAATCGGTAGGATGGCTTGAAACTCTCTGTTACGACCCGATTTAGCTGATCCTCCTGCTGAATCTCCTTCGACAATAAATAATTCATTTTGAGTGGGATCATTTGAAGAACAATCTGCCAATTTACCTGGTAGATTTGAAATCTCTAGCCCTGATTTTTTACGTGTCACTTCTCTAGCGCGTTTTGCTGCGATACGGGCTTTGGAAGCTAATATCCCTTTTTCGACTATCTTTTTAGCAATTTGAGGATTTTCTAACAAGAAGCGTGAAAATGCTTCACTAAATAGACGATTTGTAATCTTAACAACTTCGCTATTCCCAAGTTTTGTTTTTGTTTGTCCTTCAAATTGTGGATTTGGGTGTTTGACAGAGATAACGGCGGTCAATCCCTCACGAACATCTTCTCCTGTTAGATTATCCTCGTTTTCTTTTAGTATTTTGTTTTTCTTAGCGTAGTCATTGATCACACGCGTTAAGGCAGTTCTAAAACCTTGTTCATGAGTTCCTCCCTCATGAGTGTGGATATTATTGGCAAAACTTAGGACATTTTCATGATAGCCAGTTGTATATTGCATAGCAACTTCAACTGCAATTCCTTCCATCTCACCATCAGTATAAATAGGGTTGTTAAAAATGATGTCTTTCTTCTCATTGAGGAAATCAACATAACTAATGATTCCACCTTCATAGTAAAAAGTATCTTTCTTCTCTTCCCCATCTCGTTTATCTTCAATCGAAATGCGCAACCCCTTATTTAAAAAGGCCAATTCTTGAATACGTTTAGAAAGTTTAGCGTAATCATATACAGTTGTCTCAGTGAAAATATCTGGGTCTGGGGTGAAGTGAACTGTTGTTCCTGTACGGTCTGTTGTGCCAATAATAGCTAAATCAGCAACCACTTGACCACGTTGGTATTCTTGAAAGTAAACTTGCCCATTTTTATGTACATGAACGTCAAGTTGAGTTGATAAAGCGTTTACGACAGAAGAGCCTACACCGTGCAGTCCACCTGATACCTTATAACCGCCACCACCAAATTTTCCTCCAGCATGCAAGACGGTAAAGACTGTTTCAACCGCTGGTCGTCCAGTCTTTTCTTGAATATCAACTGGAATTCCTCGTCCATCATCAACAACTGTAATAGAGTTATCGGACTCAATAAACACTTGGATTTGGCTAGCAAAACCAGCTAAGGCCTCATCGATAGAGTTATCAACAATTTCCCAAACTAAGTGATGCAAACCTTCTTTCGAGGTTGAACCGATGTACATCCCAGGACGCATCCGAACAGCCTCTAAACCTTCTAACACTTGGATTTGACTAGCATCATATTCTTTTGCTAAATCTTCTAAATTTTTATGATCTTCTACCATTTCCCTAACCTATCCTAATTCATGCTAAAATCATGCATTTTAGTGCGCTAAATACATCATTAACTGGCATAAAATTTCATCGATTGACTATCTAAATTGATGTTCATTATTAGAATAGTCCATAAGTGACATTATATCATATTTCATCTATTTTTTACAGAATTTACTAATATCTAAATTCCAGCAAATTGAGCTAGCAAGCCTTTTTCTAAAAATAATAAAAAACATCAGAACTAATCTCTCAGTCCCAATGTTTTCAAGTTTAGCACCCATTGAAATAAATTATTTTTAGGCTTCACTATTCTCTGTTCAATTAACGCCAACTTCGACGTAATTGACTTTGCATTTGCTTTTCTTCAGCTAAATTATTTTGATAGGCCATTGATAATACCAAGCCAACGCCAATCAAATTAGATATCATCGCACTTCCCCCTTGTGAAATAAAAGGAAGGGGAATTCCTGTCAAGGGAAGAATCCCAACGGCAGCACCAATGTTTTCAAAAATATGAAATAAAATCATCATAATAAATCCAGTGGATATATAGGTGTAAAAACGATTATTGGATTCAAATGTCACTCTCACCATCCGATAAATCAATAGTAAGTACAAACCTAGAACTACACTGCTTCCCAAAAAACCAAAATTTTCTGCAATAACAGTAAAAATCATATCACTTTCTCGCACTGGAATGGCTAGTTCAATTTGATTGAATCCTTTACCTAGTAATCCACCGCTTCCAATTGCAATCAGACCCTGTGCTTGCTGGAAGGTTACCGTATCAGCGTATTCAAATGGATTTAACCAGGCTGAAATACGATTGATTTGATAAGTATCCATACCGATATCGCTTAGAAATTCTTTACCATTTGGCATTAAAAAAATAACCAAGAAGACTGTCACGGCTGTCACGGCTAAGCCGAGGACAGATAAAATAATCTTCCAAGATACACCTGATACTAAGACCAATCCTGCAAAAATAGCCATAAAGACCAATGCTGTCCCAAGATCTTTTTGTAAAAATAATAAGAACAAGACAGGTGCAGTAATCAAAGACATCAAACCAAGCAATCGAAAATCTGTTGACAACCCCTCATCCTCTTTTTTCTGTTGAAAAATCACCAAGGCTCTCGCCAACATCAAAATATAAGATAATTTCATAAATTCAGAAGGTTGAAATAAGGTCATATTATTGATCGTCACCCAGTTTTTTGCCCCTGTTGAAGCATATAAGGAAGGGCTGTAAAAAATCAAAGGCATAACCATTAAACATAGCCCAAATAAATATAAAATAGGCGTTATTCGCCATAAAAATTTTGTCGGAAAAAGCATAACGACAAAACTAATTACCACACCTAGCACCAACCAAGCAACCTGCTGTGCCATTACTATCCCAAGCTTATTAGGATAATCATGATGAACAGAAACATAAATGGCTATCACACCAATGATTAACAGTAAAAAAACAGGCAAAATTAAAGAATAATCAATGCGGTTATCTATCGAATTTTTTTTCATTACAGCCGTCTACCTCCAAAATATAACTATTTCATTATAGCACGTTTCCTCATCTCTACCGTATGAAAATATTAGATTTGTTAAATAAAAACTACTCTTATGGAAAGTTGGCGATGCTAATTAAAGACGAAATAAGTGCTGACGATGTTATTACCACCATCTCAGCGACCCACAACTTCCATACAACAGAGTATCTCCCCTAAAACAAAAGCTTCTGAAAGGCAAATAAGCATATCTGACAACCTCCTACTATTATACTGACACCAATGTTATCCTTATTAATAGCCAGAGAAAAGATTACCCAAGCTAGCAGAAAATAGTGTTCCTTTAAAAGCTATTATGGAACGTGTTGAACATACAAAGACAACACTAGCTATCTATTCACATGTTACCGTCAACCTAAAATTGCTCATCGCCCCTTTTTGACGATTAAAACAACAAAAACCCCTTATTTCAAAGGGTTTTTGTTCATTATTTATATTCCCTGCCGGAATCGAACCAGCAACTACTTCTTAGGAGGAAGGTGTTATATCCATTTAACTAAGGGAACAAAGAATCTACTTCCTCCATTCTACCTTAGACGAGTATTTTTTTCAAGGAAAAATTAAGCTACCCTAATTTTTTTCATTTCGATAGGTTTTCATTTTCTCTTTAAATAGCTCGCTACTAGTTGGTGCTGTGTAGGTCACTGCATTCGCTCCTGCTTGAATAACACTTAAAATACTTTCTTCACTAGGTCCTCCTGTTGCAATAATAGGAAAATCAGGATAGAGCTGACGTATTTTTTTCACAACTCTAGCCGTCTCGGCACCGCAACTGATATTTAATATATCCACTCCAGCCTCAATACGTGATGTTAAATCAATCTGATCAGATAAGACTGTATAAATAATTGGAATATCGATCATTTGATTCACTTTTTCAATGGTTTCTACATTTGTTGGCCCGTTTAAAACAACAGCATAAGCACCTTCTGATTCAGCTAATAAACTCATATTAGCTGAACGTGTTCCATTTGTTAATCCTCCACCAACACCTGAAAACACAGGGACAGAAGCAACCATCATTATACTTTTCAAAATGGCAGGATGCGGAGTAAATGGATAAACTGCCAAAACAGCATCTGCATCATGATTAGCTATGATTGAAACATCTGTTGAAAATAAAATCGAGCGAATCCTTCTACCATATATTCTAATCCCAGAACAAGTTTTAATGATTTCTGGGACACGAACAATCTCTTGCCGTAAATTAGACATCACATTAGGAATATTATCGTTCTTCAATTTCTACTACTCCTCATTCACTCTGTAGCCAATTCCTCTTGAGGAAGGTCATCATAGATAGTTAAACCATAATATTCTATCAATGCATTTAACTTCTCATCATATTGTGTATCTGTTGCATAAGTTCCTGTTAAAGCTGCTGTTGCATCTTGATAAGATGCAGTATTAACACGCCAAGTATCAATATAATAAGATGAACTTGTGAGGAGAACGGCATAATCTTCCAATGACTCTGACACACTAGGATAAGACCGAAAGGCCGCATCAATCGTATAGGCATTTCCTTCTCCATCATCTTCCCAAGTCTGCATGGTAACACTGGCACCATTATAAGCACCTTTAATCCCAAAAAGATTATTATAATTCGCTGATAAACTAGATTGCCCACTTTGAGACTCTAAAACTGCTTGCGCAATCATCACAGAGGGGTACAGGCCGTATTCGTCTGCAATAACTTTAGCATCTTCTCCGATTGTATGAATAAAATCAACTGTCACCTGATCATAGTCGTATCCAGATACCTTCAAACCTCTATTTTTATTAAAGGCAAAAACTAAACACAGGCTTGACAAAATTGTAAGTAGAATAATTGCCATTCGGCGCTTCTTCTTTTTCATTAGAAATCCTCCTGTCCTCACTTTTACTACCTCTACCCCCATTATAACTCAGCCTTCTTTTTATCTCAATAAAAAAACAATTTATTAGAAATAGATCTATATTATTAATTTTATGTTAAACTAATACACTAGAAGTATATTAAAATAAACGTACACTAAAAAGCTCCTTTATTAAAGAGCTTTTTAGTGTACGTCTAGATATAAGACTATTAACGACGAATTTCTTTGATACGTGCAGCTTTACCTTGCAATGCGCGTAGGTAATAAAGTTTAGCACGACGAACTTTACCATAACGGATAACTTCAATTTTGTCAACACGTGGTGTGTGAATTGGGAATGTACGCTCAACACCTACACCGCTAGAGATTTTACGAACAGTGTACATCTCTGAGATCCCTTGACCTTTACGTGAAATAACAACACCTTCAAAAATCTGGATACGCTCACGAGTTCCTTCGACAACTTTCGCGTGAACACGCACAGTGTCACCAGGACGGAATGATGGGATATCAGTACGAAGTTGACCTTCAGTCAAACTTTGAATTAATGGATTCATTTATTTTTCTCCTTCTCTTACCAATCTTGAGAGCCTATCGTCCCAGCGGATTAGCCGTTTTTTGTGTGTCCATTACACACTCTTAATATCTTAGCAAATTCTTCTTCACTTGTAAAGTTATTTAAAGTAAAATTCCTAAAAAAACAAAAGCTAACCCTAAAATATACGTCAAGCTACAATAAAAGATAAAATGATACTTACGATTAAAGAGAGCGAACAATTCATAATTCAAGGTAGAATAAGTTCCTAAACCTCCTAAAAAACCTGTTACTAAAATTGTTCTCCAGGTAGTATTAGAAAAGTGTTTTGAAAAATACCCTATCAAAAAAGCCGCCAATAAATTAGCTAACAAGGTCCCTAAAGGGATTGAAAATTTAGGATTTATCAGACTAAGGTAATATCGTACAACAGCTCCAATGCCACAGGCAAGAGCCACTAACACTACTTCCATTTTCTCAACTCCAAATATCTCCTAGCACAGTAGTGCGCAAAAAAGGCTACGCCAATTCCTCCGACAACATAGAGTATTGCATACCATAAAAAAGTCTTATAATTTTTATTCAATAAAAACTGCACAAAATCGAGAAGAGGACTAGCAATCGTCGTGAAGCCACCCAAAAATCCAACTCCTAAAGCAGTTAAACTTTCCTCACTCCAATTTTTTAAGGGTAACAGAGTCTTTACAAAGAAAACCAACAGGAAAATTCCAACAAAGTTAATAATAGCTAGAGGGAGAATACCTGGAAACAAGCTCACTAAAAAATAACGTAAAACTCCTGCTAAGCCAGCTAGGATAAATACATGTAACAGTAACCTAATTTGCTTCATCACTTTAATTTATCAGCTTGAAAGTCCCTTGAATGTTTCATTATGTCTGAAAACGTTCCAAGTAAACAAGCTTCATATTCCTTATTAGTAACCAGCTTAGCAATCTTATTTAATACTGCTTCTTCTCTAGATTGATCTAGAATTGGCATCTGATTTGCTTTTTTATAAGCCACCACTTCTTGAACAAGGTCCATTCGTTTTTCTAACAAAGCTACAAGTTCCTTATCCACTTGATCGATCATCTGACGTGTCTGTTCTAAATTCATTTTTTCCCCTTTTTCATTCTTTTATTTCTGATCAACTGATACAATAAAGCAAAGGCCACCACAATACCAATGATGGCTAAGAGTTGTTCTTTATTGCCTTTAAATAGAGCATCCCCGCCATAAGCATATAAAGCTGATGCTGGTAGCATACCAAGAAACATTGCACTTAAGATTTCTTTACAAGATAGCTTCAGATTAATAGCCGTGTAATTCACCAAAAAGGTTGGAATAACTGGAACCATGTAACCCAAGCTCAACCCCAATACTGGATTTTTAAAATGAGATAAATCATCTACAACATGCCCTAACCTTCTGCTATTTTGTGCTAAATGCGTCTGTTTTAAAATCTGCAAACTTAGGACGTTGCCAAGCACACCACCAGATATATTAACAACTAGTCCAATAATAGGTCCAAAAATTAAACCATTTGCAATGCAAATAACGGAACTAGAGATAAACGGCACAGCAGACATTAAAGCTGTTAAACTGAGTAATAAAAGGTAATCAAGTGGAGTCGGAGCTCTAAACATCTGCTCTAAATGACTAGGGCTTTCTCCTAGGCGTAGTAAAAAGATGAAATCATCCTGATAACGCACCATTAAAAGATAGAGCAAGACAAGAATGCCCCCTACTCCTACTAAGCTTAACCGCCAATTTAATTTTTCTTTTCGTTTTAGTTCGTTAAACAACGCTTTCATATTACCCTTTATCCATAGAAAAAAGAGGAGCGGGACACTCTTCACTTTCTGAGAACTATCCTTAACCCCTCTCCATTTAATCCATTTAAACCAACCACTCTTGCGATCATCTGATGATTTAAAATACCTTCAATCTCAACGAGTTATGGTAATTTGGTCAATAAAGACTCTGCGAATGCTTCTAATTTAGCAATGTCATCATCTTCTGCTGCCAAATCAACTTTAACAGAATCAGCTCCTTTAGTAGCACCTGTACCCGCAAAGGCTAGATCAAAGTCATCTACCGACTTACAAAAATAATCATAGAAAGTATCACCTGAGCCAACAACTCCATAAACCTTACCTGTTAAGTCAAGATCCTTTAGATCCTCATAAAAATCAACGATTTCATCAGGAAGATCACCATCACCATATGTATAACTTGCCACAACAGCAATATCTACATCTTGAAATTCATCAGCGTCGACAGTTGTACACTCATCTACATCTACATCTACGCCCAACTCACGAAGTTTATCGGCGACAATATCTGCAATTTCTTCTGTGTTACCTGTCATGCTAGCATATACAATTTTTGCTAAAGCCATAAGGTCCTCCAAAATTTAATTGGTTTTATTGTAGCATAATTTTTTGATTATTCCAACTCATTTCCTGACACCAGATAGGCTTTTTCGAGTTTACTTAGTAGCAGTTCTTTCTCTCTCTCACTTGCAAAACTTGCATTAATCGCAGCTTGATTGAACTGATAAAAGTCCTTTTTTCGAGTGCCAAAATACTTATTCCACAGTTCATATTCTTTTGTGAGATTAGTATCAGAAACAGTGCGATTGTCCGTATTGATGGTAATGTTAGCACCTGCTTGGTATAAGGGGAAATAAGGGAAATCGTCTATTGTTTTTGCCGCTCTTGTTTGTAAATTACTGGTCAAACACATCTCAGCAGTTGCCCCCGCTTTTACAAATTTAACAATGGTATCTGGATCTTTTACTAGAGCTGTACTATGTCCAAATCGTCTAATCCCTAACTCTATTCCTGTTAAAATATTAGAAACACAGCCACACTCTCCCGCATGGAAGGTCATTGGCAAGCCTAAATTCTGAGTTTGTTGGATAAGGTTTGATAACATCTCTGTGGGAAAATCTGCCTCATTACCGGCAAAGTCAAACCCCACCAAACCTTTCTTTGCTAGGTGAATGATATTTTCAAAAATATCCAAGGTTAGAGAAGGATCTGACTGTTTTAATCCGCAAACTAATACTCTTGCCACAATCCCAAAATCTTGCTCTGCCTTTTTTAAGCCATCTAACACCGCCTCAACTGTGTCAGATGCACTCAGACCTTTATCCATGGACAGCTCTGGAGCAAACCGTACTTCAAGATAAATCACATTTTCCATGGCCGCTTGCTTTGCCACGTCATAAGCTGCTAAACTTAAAGCCTCTTTACTTTGTAACAAGGGACGAATAAAATCAAAAGTTTTTAAATAATCCATCAACGATTCAATTGTTTCAGGCGCTGTGATCAATGATTTTAACTCTTCGTCGTTTTTAGGTAAATCAATCATAGCTAAATCTGCTAGTTGACGGATCGTCTGCATTGATATTGAGCCATCTAAGTGGCAATGGAGCTCTGCCTTCGCCAATTTTTGTAATTCAAAGTAATCCACATCCCTCTCCTTATATTTAAGATTTTTTCTATCTTATCATATTTCTCTTGAAATTCAAGTCAGTTTATGCTATTCTTTTGACATTTCACGATGAGATAAAGGAGAAAAATATGACATCTTATACATTACCAGATATTTGGGAAAATCCTAGTCAAATGGGAGGAGCGTGGGGCGGTCTCAACCAACCTACTGCTGGAAGTCGTTTTGAACAACATTTACCAAAGGGAGAAAAAACTTTTCAACTTTATTCCCTCGGTACTCCTAACGGTATTAAAGCTACTATTATGCTAGAAGAATTAAAAGAACTTGGTTTGAAGGCTGATTATGATCTTTACAAGATTGCAATTGGGGAAGGGGATCAGTTTGGATCAGATTTTGTCTCCATTAATCCTAACTCAAAAATACCTGCACTGCTTGATCAAGAATCACATACTAGAGTTTTTGAATCATCCTCCATTTTACTCTACTTAGCAGAAAAATTTCAGGTTCTTCTCCCAAAAACATTAACTGAAAAAACAGAAGTTCTTAATTGGCTCTTTTGGCAAACAGGTGCCGCTCCTTTTTTAGGCGGTGGGTTTGGGCACTTCTTTCACTATGCCCCTGAAAAACTAGAGTATCCTATTAACCGCTTTGCTATGGAAGCCAAACGCCAACTAGACTTATTAGATAAAGAATTAGCTAAAAAACCTTATATAGCTGGGGAAGACTATAGCATTGCTGATATCGCTATTTGGTCTTGGTATGGCCGTTTAGCTCAAGATAACATTTGGGATAAAGCAGGGATTTTCTTGGACGTCAAAAGTTATAAACATTTGCAAGCATGGACCGAAAAAATTGCACAACGTCCTGCTGTTCAACGTGGGCTAAATGCCAATTACAAAGAAATTAAGTAAATAGAAAGAGATTTTCAATCACTTGAAAATCTCTTTCTATTTATCTGTGTTATAATGGTTAAAACAAATGTGTGAGGTAACTATGCCAATCTTTCAAGATATTTTAGAAAAAATTAAAACTTATGACACCATCATCATTCATCGCCATATGCGTCCTGATCCAGATGCTCTAGGAAGTCAGGTGGGATTAAAAGAAATTATCCAGCATAACTTTCCAACTAAAACCGTTAAGGCTGTAGGTTTTGACGAACCTACACTGACTTGGTTAACACAAATGGATAAGGTTTCAGACGAAGATTACTCCAATGCTTTAGTTATTGTAACTGATACTGCTAATCAACCTCGCATTGATGATAACCGTTATACAACTGGGTCATTCCTCATCAAGATTGATCATCACCCTAATGACGATGTTTATGGAGACATTTGCCATGTAGATACATCTGCTTCTAGTGCTAGTGAGATTATCACAGATTTCGCTTTTTCAACAGGGCTCTCTCTAAATGCCCAAGCTGCTCGGTTGTTATATGCGGGTATTATTGGAGACACTGGTAGATTCCTATATCCCTCAACTACTGCTAAAACCATGTCCATTGCAAGTCAACTACGCCAATATGATTTTGATTTTTCTGCCCTAGCAAGACAAATGGATTCTTTCCCTTATAAGATTGCTAAATTACAAGGCTATGTTTACGATCATCTTGAATTGGATGACAGTGGTGTTGCGCGTGTTATCTTAACACAGTCCTTTATGAAGGAACAAGGGTTAACAGATGCTGAAACTTCGGCTATCGTCGGAGCACCTGGACGTATTGATAATGTAGAAGCTTGGGCTATTTTTGTAGAACAAGCTGACGGGCACTTCCGTGTACGCCTACGTAGTAAATCTGCCATTATCAATGGCATCGCCAAGCGTCACGACGGCGGTGGACACCCCTTAGCGAGTGGTGCTAATTCCTATTCCTTGGAAGAAAATGATCAAATCTACCAAGAATTAAAAGATCTTTTGATGTCAAAAAGCATTTAGGCTAAAACCTAAATGCTTTTTACTTTGTTATATTCGTTTTCCAAAATAGACATCAGAATAATATCTGCGTAAGACTCACCGTCCATAATAGCATGACGCAAGCGTCCTTTCTCTCTAAAGCCAACCTTTTAGCAAAGCCTTTGAGCTACCTTGTTATAAGAAAATACCTCAAGAGATAACCCATGCAACTGTAATTCTTCAAAAGCAAACTGAATAGCAACTTGCGTCGCCCAGATACCAATTCCACGATGACGATCTTTTAGAGAAAATAATAAAATTCTGAAATTAGCCTGCCTAGGCTAGTCCTCTATTTCATTTAATACAACCTCACCAATGGTTTTTCCATCTGGATTTAAAATCACAAAATCATAGCGGTCATCTGCCTGTGTCACTTTTTCTACATAAGATGTTATCTCCTCTTTAGAAAATTCTTTTTATCCACCTATAAAATAGACAAGCTTTGGATCTATAGGATTAAACCCTTCTTCATAATAGCCTGTGACATCAGATACCGACAAAGGTCTAATCTCATAACCATCCACTCTCTTTATCATAAAGTCCCCCCTTTCTCCCCAGCTTACTAAAATCAAGTAATTTTTTAAACAAATCTGAAAAAATTTATCAAAAGACTTGTCAAGAGAGCTGAGATTTGCTAAACTAGAATAGTTAATTAACTATGGCTCAAAAAGAGCTATGGCAGAAAGGAAATTTTTAAAAGATGAAAAAAGACATCCATCCAGATTACCGTCCAGTAGTATTCCTTGATACAACTACTGGTTACCAATTCCTTAGTGGCTCAACAAAAGCAACTAAAGAAACTGTAGAATTTGAAGGTGAAACTTACCCACTTATCCGTGTTGAGATTTCATCAGACTCACACCCATTCTACACAGGACGTCAAAAATTCACACAAGCAGACGGACGTGTGGATCGTTTCAACAAAAAATACGGTCTCAAATAAAAAAATGGTCCACTGGACCATTTTTTCTTTGCCTCTAGAAACTCAAAAAGACAAATGCTTTAAAATTGCTATAAACGTTGATTTTAAGCCATTCCTATCATGTAGGAATGGCTTTTGTTTTATAAAAGTAACGGAAAAAGTAACGGTTGAGGTTAAACGCCTAAAAATTGGGCAAACTTTTCAGCCGTTTTTTCCTTTACATTTTCTGTCACATGCGCATATATATTCATTGTTGTTTTAATATCCTCATGCCCCAATCTCTCTTGAACTTCTTTTATACTTGCTCCAGCTTCAAAAAGCAAACTACAATGAGTATGGCGAAAGCCATGAGGAGACTTGAATGGCAATCTATAAAACTGGAAAAGATTCCTAATAGTTGCGTTGCGATTAACTGCTATTTTACAACCTGTCAATGACTTCTTGAAGGTAGTAGATTGCATCAACTGGAATGGGATTTTGATCGTTTTTATGGTTAAAATTCAACAAAAAATCCAGTCTAAGTTGCATTCTATCTTTTAGCAATTGACGATAAGAAGCATCAAAAGGCGCTAAGGGATATTCCTGCAATTCTAGATAAGAGCAGCCAGGTAGCTCACCAAAAGGAGTAAAATTCCCTACTCCCTCTACTATTTTTTCAATCGCAGCAAGGGTGACTTCTTTTGGAATACTTTTTCCCATATAATTTCCAGTATTCACAATATAACAATCTACACCAGAATCGAATAATTCTTGAAATTTTTTAAAATCTTCTACTAAAGGATAGACTCTAAAAGGATTGGCATAAGGTTCAATAACCAATTGACTCAAATCCCTAACGCCATTTTCGGCATTAGAACGTTGTGTCATCAGGGTACAACCCAAGGTAGAAGAAAGTGAACTATTGTCAACTTTAAGAATGGGAGGGAGCGAATCATCTTTCATAATCCAAAAAATAGCATCAATTGCCTCTTCTATCTTATCTACCCGATTTGGAGTGGCGTAACGTGATTTAACTGTTCGACCATTACCATTTCTAATATCTTCTATTACCAAGACTTTTTTGCCTTCATGATTTAAAGTCACACCACAATTTTGTACGGTAACAAAATAATCTTGCTCAGGATGTCCTGCTGGGTAATCATTGGTTTTGTCAAAATAAGAGGACTCTAAAGCTATGGAAGAGCCATTTTTTGTTGAAATAATAAAGGCATCATCATGCAAAACTTGAATAGCATACTTTCCATCATGTTTAGCATGGGTTAACGTCGATTTTCCTGAACCAGATAAACCAAAAAAGGAAGCAACATAAGGCTTTTGCTCTACTTTTTTAAAAATCTTTAACCCACCGTGACAGGCAACGTAGTCATGTCTAGCAGCAGTTGCCCAAGCTAAGGTCAGCGTTCCTTTTTTGATTTCGCCAAAATAATTCAATCCTAAAATAACAGCAGTATTATGCAACGTGTCAAAATAAGCTAGGCCATCTGGGTAGGCTTCATCTTTCCAAGTGGGATCAAAAAAGATATAAATATCATTTTCATCTAGTGGTTTTGAAGCTAAATATCGCTGGTAATACACCTCGGTAAAGGCTTGAAAATTTAAAAGCCAAGAATAGAGGTTGGCGACTTCTTCTCTGGGTAACATCAAGTGAGCACAGACCATAAAATCTTCATCTAGTCCTACTAAGGCTTCTGAGGCATAGTAGGGTTTTAAACTGGCTTGATAAATCGCCTCTCGAATCCTAGGCAGAATCTGTTGGTCTTCTTGTAAATCCCTTCCTAAAATACGCCTCGCTTTTGCTGTTCGACCTGTCACAGCACCACCATTATGAACTAAAATTTTCGCTTCATCTGGTAAGTGTAGTTTCTCAGGATAGGTGACTGGCATATCTAACACAATTGTTGATGGTGATTTTTTTGCCAACTGGTAAACCTCACCAAGTCCTTTTAAATGCGTCACATTGTTGCCATAAAAAGCAGTCTCAACAATCGTCTTCAAGGTGGAAAAATGCGGGTTGTCTTTTGAAATATCGTGTGTAAAAAATTGATCTTGTGTTGCCATACTTCTTCCATCCTTTCTTTTAAAAACTGATATACAATAATGGTGTTAGTTTCTTTTATTATACTCCTTTTTTATTAAAAAATCATAAAAATATCAGCTAAAAAAACTAGAGTTTAAACCCTAGTTTCTTTTATAGATAAAAATATTTCTTTCAGTTGATTAGAAAATCACCTTACTCAGTGGGCAACAATCTCTTGTGCAATTTCATGCCCCGTCATATCTGCTGGGTAATAGGTTGGCCAATTTTCCATTTCTTCCAATAGTTTTTCTTGACTCTCTCCACCAAAGTAGATATGGAAATGTCCTGAATCTTGTGGGGAAATAGCATGGTCACTAAATTGAACGTATTTGAACTGACCAGCATTTTTGTCAGTTGCTTCAAATAAATAGCGAACACCACGATTACCTTTTTTATAAGTTAAAATTTCATAACCCACATACTTATAAGTGTACTGATAGGTTTTTCCATTTTGTGTAAAGGTCATTGTATTTTTTTTACCGTCAATCGTAATGTTGCTGACATCCGTCTTATAACCTGTCGTATAGTAAGCTTTGTACTCTTCTGCAGTCATATCTTTTTTAGACTTAGCCTTATAATCCCAGACAGGATCAAGTGTACCGTCTTCTAGATAAGGATAAACCGATTGCCACTCACCTGACCAATCTGCCAAGGTGCGTTTTTTAACATCCTTATCTTCAAAATACCCGTTATAAACGGTCTTACTGGTATCTTCTTCTGATTGTATTTCTTTACCTGACACATTGGTCGTTAATTGCAAGTTCTTTAAGTTTTGGCGCATGATTGAGAAATAATCTTCTCCTGCCTTCATTTGTTGACTTGTTAAACTTTCAAGCGGATTTAATACTGCTGTTTTAACCCCCGCAGCACTAGCCAAGGTATCTGCAACTTTTTTAGAAGCATTCTCTTCAAAATAAATATATTTAATATCATATTCTTTGATATATTTTGTCAAAGTCGCCAAACGTTTCGCTGAGGGTTCTGACTCAGCTGAAACACCTGTAATGGAAATCTGATTTAGACCATAATCAAGAGCCAAGTAGCCAAAGGCAGCATGCTGAGTAACAAATGAGGTTTGTTTAGCTTTAGATAAGGCCTTGTCGTACTCTTGATCTAAGGCTTCTAATTTCTTGATGTAGGCTGCTGCATTTTCTTTAAATTCATCTGCTTTTTCTGGAAAAGCCTTTGTTAAATCATCACGAATATTTTCTACAAGTTCAATCGAACGCTCTGGAGATAACCAAAGATGCGGATCATACTCATGAGTGTGACCATCTCCTTCTTCATGATCATGCTCTTCTTCCGCAATACCTGGTGCTAAAATCATATCACCTGTGGCTTCAATAATAGTCGTATTCTTACTATCAATGGATTTTTTTACCTTGGATACCCAAGTCTCCATACTATCATCATCATAGACAAATGCATCTGATTCTTGAATTTTAGCAATGTCTTTGGTGGATGGTTGGAAATCATGCACCTCTGTTCCTGCCTTAATAAGCAAATCGACATTTCCCTCATCACCAACAATGTTCTTTGTAAATTCATACATTGGATAGAAAGTTGTCACCACATCGACTTTATCATCTGCTTGAACAGTTTGAGCCGGACTCACTGCTGTCCCTAAAGCCAATGCAGATGCTAACCCTAGACCAAGTAACCATTTCTTTTTCATGAAACCCCTCTTTTCTTAACTGGTTAATCTTTTTGTTTACTGGTTAAGTATATCACATCGAACAGATTTTGCAAGCTTTTTTTGAAAAATTTTTCAAAAAAAGTCGAAACCTTATCAGTTTCGACTCAGACTGAAGACAAACATCTCGATTGATGTTTGTCTTTTTCTGTTTATTGGTCTGATAGTCCGTCTTTTTGCCAGCATAGTAGTTATTTGTGCAAAATAAAAAGGCTTCCCTGCCCTCATTCTTACCAATTTCTTTAGATTTAAACACGCCAAAGTCAGTCCAACTTTATCTTCCATTTTGGACTTGCCTTTCTCTCTTGTATAACGAAGATTGTGGTACTCTTTGGCCGTCCCAAAGAGACGTTCAATAGTTTCTTTCCGTTTCTGATAGAGCTCCTTCATACCTTTCCTGTGCCGAATCTCTTCACAGATTTCTAAAGCCTCTTTCCAAATGTGTCGAGTTACCACTTTCTGCTTGTTCTTGCTTTCTGTACAAATTGATAGAAGTGGACAAGTAGCACAGATAGCTGGATCACTCTTATATTCCCGATAACCTTCCCTGATTGTAGTGCGATAGGTTAAGACCTGATTCTCAGGACAGATATAACAGTCATAGTATTCATCGTAAACAAAATCCTTCGAGCGCAGTTTTCCCTTCTTCCCTTTCGGACGAGTGTAAGGAAAAACAGGAGTAATCTCTTGTTCCAGAAGGAAGTGAGCGATACTAGGGGTCTTATAGCCAGAATCGGCAATGAGAAAGCTAGGTTGAAAGGGCTGGAGCTTGGCGAAGAGTGCAGGAAAGGCCTGACTGTCATGGACATTGCCAGCCTCAAGGCTATAAGCCAGAGCCCAACCATACTTGTCACAAGCCACCTGAGCTGTGTAGGCAAATACTTCTTCGCTTTCTCATTTTGTAGGCTCAGGCTGAAAAGGTTCCCCGAACCTTTTCACTGGTCCCCTTTATGAAACAAACCACTTTCTGGGTCGGTTGTAGAAATTTTCTTAGCGACGGGCCCCTCCTCTTTTGCGGGCCCTAGCGGCTTTTTTGCATGCTTTTCTCTATCCCTGTTAATTTCAATCTCTAGCTGGTCACTCATAAACTTGGCTTGCTTTTCAATTTCACGATTGATGAATTTACGATTATTCGCCGCAGCCTTGATATGGGTACCGTCAATGAAAATTTCTGTTGGATCTATGAAGCCTGCATTGACGCAGAGACCTAAGATATGGGTGAAAATGCCTTCAATAACCTGTCTATCTTGGAAACGACGGACATAATTCTTTCCGTAGGTAGTGAAATGAGGCACCTTATCATCCAGTCGAAGACCAAGAAACCAACGGTAGGCAGTGTTTACTTCAATTTCCTTAATGGTTTGACGCATGGAGCGAATACCGAAGAGACACTGAAGGATTGGAATTTTAATGAGCAGAACAGGGTCAAGACTAGGACGCCCTGTTTCATCGCTATAGCTATCTGCGACTAAGTCATAGATAAAGGAAAAGTCAATAGCTTCCTCTATTTGACGAAGGAGATGATTTTGAGGAACAAGGTCATCTAAACTGTAGAAACCAAATTGACCGCGATTGTAGTCTGGGTTTTCTTTGTGTAACATAGCGATTCTCCCTCTACTTATTAACTGGATTCCTATCTCTATTATATTACTTTACGCATGAAAAAGCCGTTAGAATTAAAATTCTAACGACTTTGTCTTCATTCTGAGTCGAAACCTTATCAGTTTCGACTTTTTAGTCTGATTAAACACTTTTATATTTGACTTTATGCTATCAAATTTTTTAGTCACTAACCTCATATCGATTGGTCATCAAATTACTAGCATCCAATAAAATTTTAGCTAAGAGCTGATTAGTCTTAGATTCAATCTGATCACTTAATTGTTGATTCTCTTTTTCAAAATCAACTACTACACCTTGAGCCATTTTTTTATCAACTTGATGAATCATAGCTTGACCTAGCGCCATGGTTTCTTGGATATAATCCTCAATAATGCCCTCGTGCTTTTTAAAATGCGCATCTGCTAGACCTGCAATTAGGCGATTTGCCCAATAAAAACTATCCGTTGATACTTGTGCACCTGTATTCGAGAAGTACGTTGGTGTTGTTGCTACCTGTGTAAAGAAGGGAACGTTGGTGGCAAAAGGCATCGAACCAAAGGAAATCCACTGAATCCCCGTTGTTTCTTTAGGACAATCTGGACGAAGTTGTAAAATCGCTGTATGGCTGGTACGATTGATTCCAATAGGACGAAACGATCTTTGTGTGACACTTGATCCTTCTGGACCATAAGGGTCATACACCGTGTCTTGATAGTGACCACTTAAGACATACTTAATATCTTCAACTGTAATCTTACGATAGGGCTTTTGGCTCCAAGGGATAAAGAAACTTTGTGGATCTTGTTCTAGTCTAGGATTAAAGAATTTTTGGATAAACCAAGTACGAGGGGTGTTATAGTGACGATCTTTATCTCTTTGGCTACCAAATGCATAACGTGGGTTAAAATGTTCATTAGAGTAATTTAATTCCAAGTGATAGTCTTCAATAAAGTCTTTTAAATCACTCGAACACATATAATCATCTGTATTATTAAACTCAAAATGATCCAACCCTAATTGATTAGCAACCACCACATAAGTATCATCTGGCACACGTCTAGCAAGCCAGTGGTGACCACCAACTGTTTCCATCCACCAAATTTCATCCAAATCAGCAAATGCGATACCATTTGATTCATAAGTCCCATAAGCCTCTAGAAGTTCTCCTAAACGCTTAACACCCTCACGCGCAGACTTGATATAAGGTAATACCAAAGTTAAAATATCTTCCTCACCAATCCCTGTTTCAACTAAAGGATCTGCACCGAGTACACGGCTGTTAGTGGTTAAGGTTTCTGTAGCACTCATGGCAACATTAACTTCATTAATACCTGCTTGCCCCCAAATCCCTTCTTCACCTAGCGCATCAGGAACTGAGCTATAGGCCAAGGGATTATCGGGTAAGGTGATAGAAAACCGAGATAAAACAGACTGGTAATCCCGTGGCTGATCATTAGGTAAAACCATTTTAAATGCTTTAGGGGTAAAAACACCATTTTGTGAATCTTCTGTTCGAGCGATAAGAGTTGAGCCATCATAGCTTGCTTTTTTTCCAACTAAAATCGTGGTACACATCATTTTCTCCTTATAGTTCTTCTGCTATTTTATTAATCTTTCTTAAACGATGATTAACACCACTCTTGGTAAGAGGGGTATCTAAGCTATCCGCCAGCTGTTGAATAGAATAATCTGGATGAGCAATCCTAACCTGTGCAACTTGACGAAGTTCAACAGGAAGAGCATCCAATCCTACAGTGTCCATTATTTTGATAATATTATTAATCGTTTTCATACTAGCTGTAATAGTTTTAGCAATATTGGCTGTCTCTGCATTATTTGCACGATTAAGATCATTTCTCGTTTCCCGCAAAATTTTGACCTGTTCAAATTCTGACATAGCTTCCATTGCACCGATAACAATCAAAAAATCCATGATATCTTCAGCTTTTTGTAAATAGGTTATCGCACCTTTTTTTCGCTCAATCACCTTAGCATCTAACATAAATTTTTTCATCAAATTCGCCAAATCTTCCGCATGGTCTAAATAAACTGAAAAAATCTCTAATTGGTATTTACCAGTCTCTGGGTCTCTGACGCTACCATTGGACAAAAATGCTCCTCGTAAATAGGCTCGCCCTTTTTCATCGTCATTTAAAATCTCAGGCTCAATACCTGTTTCAATGCCAAAGAATGAATCGGCTAATTTCAAATCAGCTAAAATGGCCTCAACATTTTCCTCTAAAAAAACTGTATAAACACGATTTTTTCTAAGATTGGTCTTTTGATGGTATTTAATTTCTGCCTGTGTGTGATAAAACCTCTCTAGTAAGGCATAGAGATGGCGAGCTATTTTTGCATTCTCACTTGTAATAGAAAGCGTTAAGCCTGAACCTGATAATCCTAAACTTCCAGACATCTTAATCATGGCAGAAAGCTCACTTTTATCCTGATGAACCAGTTGCAGTAGCTCTTCTTTTACTTTGATGGTAAAAGTCATTTTCTCACCTGAATAATCCGAAGCAACTCCTCAACCACCAAGTCTCCGTGATGGAAAGCTCCGCCTTTTTCTAAACGTAAAAAATTTGAGGACACCACGCGAGGAACTTCTTTTCTTAGTCCTTGAAAATCGTGTTCAACCTGTACAAGATACTCATCAAAACGATTAGAATCCATGTAAGCCTGCGGAACTTTTTCAATATTGACTAAAACTGTATCAATAAATGGTTGTCCTAAGTGTTCATGTAAGACGCGAACATGATCTGCATCTGTAAAATGCTCAGTTTCACCGTATTGTGTCATAATATTGCAGACATAAGCAACTTCTGCTTGGGTTTTTAACAAGGCCTGCCCAATTTCTTTAATCACAAGATTAGGTAAAATCGAGGTAAATAAAGAGCCAGGTCCTAACACAATCATGTCACTTTCCATAATCGCCTCAACTACCTTACGACTAGCAGTAGGCTCATCATCGTTATAGGAATTTGTCACAAAAACATGATCATTCATCCCCTTATAATTAGCAATATGGCTCTCTCCGACCACTTCATGACCATCTTTGAAAATCGCATGGAGGGTCAAAGGATTTTCACTGGAGGGATAGATTTTACCTGTTGTATGAAAAAACTTAGTCAAAATCTGCATGGCGTTATAAGTTGAGCCCTGCATTTCTGAAATACCTGCAATAATGAGATTTCCCAAAGGATGACCAGATAAAGCGCCATCATTTTCAGCGAAACGATACTGAAAGATTTTCTCATAAAATTTAGGCATGTCGCTCATGGCTACTAACACATTTCTCAAATCACCTGGTGGGGTTAATTGCATCGCACTACGCAGTTCACCCGAACTCCCTCCATCATCAGCTACTGTGACAATAGCGGTCAAATCCACATCAAAATGGCGAAGGCTATTAAGAATGACAGGAATACCTGTTCCGCCACCTATTATTGTTATCTTAGGTTTTCTCATGAACGATTCACCGTTTCCTTACGTCTATCCTTATCACGATGACTTTCATTAACATGCCAATCTTTAGATAAATCATTTGCTAAGCGTCTGGCAAAAGCAACACTGCGATGTTGTCCTCCTGTACATCCAATTGCAATGGTCAGTACTGATTTTCCTTCTTTTTGATAGCCAGGCAATATCGGCTGCAACAAGCCTTTTAAGTTTTGATAGAAATCTTCTGATTCTGGGTGATTCATAACATAGTCCGATACTTCTTGATCGAGTCCTGTTTTTTCACGAAGCTCTACTTGGTAATAAGGGTTAGGTAGAAAACGCACATCAAATACAAGGTCTGCATCTAGAGGTAGACCGTATTTAAAGCCAAAGCTCATCACTTCTATACGAAATTGATTCACTTGCTCTTTAGCAGAAAACTGCTCAGTAATGGCTTTTCTTAGATGACGTGGGGTCAATTCTGTTGTATCCACAACATTTTGACTCATGCTTTTCAAAGGAGCTAGTAATTCCCGTTCCAACTCAATGCCATCCAAGACACGTCCATCTGCGGCTAAAGGGTGGCTACGGCGCGTTTCTTTATAACGTGACACCAATTCACCATCTGTTGCATCCAAAAAGAGAATTTTAAAGTTGATGTTATCATTACTTTCAATTTTATCTAAAATACTATTGATTTCTGAAAAAAATTGACGACTGCGCATATCCACAACCAAGGCAACCTTATCATAGTCACTGCCATGCTCAATTAAGTCTAAAAATTTCGGTACGAGCGCTGGTGGCATATTGTCTATTGTAAAATAACCTAAATCCTCAAATGACTGGATAGCCACAGTTTTTCCTGCTCCACTCATTCCAGTGACAATCACAAGATTGATTTGATGTTCAGACATTGAAACTTCCCCTCTTCTATCTTTTAATCTACTATTGCCATTATAACATATTCCTAACCTGAAACCTATGTCATAAAAACAATAAAAAGGAGATTTCTCTCCTTTTAACCTAGATAAGCAATCACTTCAATCTCTACCTTGACATCCTTAGGTAATCTTGCCACCTCTACTGCTGATCGTGCTGGAAAATCAGCTTTAAAAGCTGTCTGATAGACACTATTAAACGCAACAAAATCATTCATGTCACTTAAGAAACAGGTTGTCTTGACCACATGATCAAAATCTGTTCCCGCCTCCTCTAAAATAGCTGAGATATTTTTTAAAACCTGTTTGGTTTGTTCCTCAATTGTTTCACCGATAATCTCGCCTGTTTCTGGAGAGAGAGGAACTTGTCCAGAAGCAAATAGCAAGTTACCTGCCACTTTCGCTTGAACATAAGGGCCAATTGCTTTTGGGGCCTGATCTGTATGAATTGTCTTAACCATATCATTCTCCTTAACTTTAATAGCTTTATTTTAACAAAATCGTCAGAAAATTTCCACGATTTAGCGAACGAATCTCATCTTTACAGATGAATGATTTAATAGTAAAATATATCTATGCAAATAAATTAGGACAATGATCCTAGACTGGTTCGAAAACTTCCCAGAATAAAAAACTAAGTCGCATCATTATTTTGATTAAACTAGTTTTTGTGGAGTATTGGGTTTTACCCGCTCCATTTCTTTTTGCTGTACTGGGAGAGAGAATGAACCTTATTTAAACTGTTCATTCTCTCTTTTTATTATCCCTAATTTTATCTTAGAAAGGTTAAATATGACGAAACAACACGTTATTATCGACTGTGATCCAGGTATTGATGACGCTCTTGCCCTCATCTACGCCCTCAAACACCCTAATTTAGAAGTTGTTGCCATTACCATTGTATGCGGAAATGTTCCTAGTCAGCTTGGATTTGAAAATTGTGCCCTCATCTTAGAACTTGTCAATAGACTAGACATTCCCATCTATATAGGCGCAGAAACTCCTCTGAAACGCCCCTTTATCTCTGCTCAAGACACACATGGTATGGATGGTTTAGGTGAAACTTTTTTAAAACGAAACTGTAATAAAAGACCTGAGACCACCAAGGCAGATGACTATCTAGCAGATTACTTTAAGCAAAAACAAGATACCGCCATTCTAGCTTTAGGTCCACTGACTAATATCGCTTTAGCCTTAGAAAAAAATAAGGATTTAGGCGAAAACTGCTCTCGCTTTATCAGCATGGGAGGTAACTTTAAATCAAATGGCAATTGCTCTCCTGTGGCAGAATACAACTATTGGTGCGATCCTCATGCAGCAAACTTTGTTTTCAAGCACCTTAAAAGATGCGTTGAAATGGTAGGTCTTGATGTCACCCGAAAAATTGTTCTTAGCCCAAATCATCTAGAGTACTTAAAAAAGTTTCCTTCTGAACTAACTTCCTTTATTGAAAAAATCACTCGCTTTTACTTCGACTTTCATTGGAAGTATGAACATCTCTTAGGTTGTGTCATCAATGATCCACTGGCGCTAGCTTATCTTATTGATCCCAATATTTGTCATGGTTTTACCAGCTACACTGATATTGTCACAGATGGTATCGCACTGGGACAAAGTATTGTTGATGCTCAGCATTTTTATCAAAAAGACAGCAATAGTAAAATCTTAACAGAGGTTGATACCCTTAGATTTTGGCAAGATTTTTTGACCACAATCTTAGACCAACCAAAAGAGGTCATCTCACAGGACATTTTACAGTTTAATCTCGGAGGTTTCTATGAAAACTAGACAAAAAACTCATCTTATTATCTTTATCGCCCTTGCAATTGCCCTTAACTATGTCGGCAGCAACATTGCTCTCTTTTTAAAACTTCCTATCTATCTTGACATGGTTGGGAGTCTTCTTATCGCTCTATTATTTGGACCATGGCTTGGAGCTTTAACAGCTATTTTAAGTGCCCTATTAAGTTGGCTGACAACAGATATCTTTGCCATTTACTATGCTCCCGTTGCAATTGTGACCGTTTTTCTAGCTGGCTTTATGTTTAGAAAAAAAGCAGAGCTCAAACGATTGGCGATCCTAACCATCCCACTCTCTCTAATTGGAACACTTATTTCTGCCAGTATAACTGTCGTCCTTTTTAAAGGCATCACCTCAAGTGGCTCCAGTCTTCTAGCTCAAATCTTTCATGCTATGGGGATGAATCTAACAACTAGCTTAATCATGGTCCAAATCCTAACCGATTATCTCGATCGCCTAGTCAGTTTAACGCTTGTATTTGTTCTCATCAAACAACTCAAAGATCAACTCAGCTTCCAACTGTTAAAAGAAAAATAACTCGCAACCGCCTTAGAAACTAGTCTTTCTAAGGTTTTTTTATATAAAAATCCCCCTCTTGTAAAACCTAGACGACCTAGTTACTGATGAGGGGGATGTTATTTTCTTATATTGTCATTTAGTTTTTCTTTTATTACTGCATTAACTGGCCTTATCTAACTCCAGTTAGGCCTACGGCTCATTTCTGGTGCTAAAAGTAAACTAAAAGACGATAAATAATCCATTAGCTCAAGCTAATCTGTAATTTTAATAAAGGGTTTACCTTTATGTGCTGTATCATCTTTATCTGTACTTGCTTCTGAAAAAATACGACTGACAGGATACCACTCTGTTTTTCCTGTATAAGGATCTGATACAAGAGTTTGACCATTTTGGTAGCCTTTTAAAACAATTTCATGAGACCCTGTTGCCACAAACTTATTATATTGAACAGCTGCAACAACATAATGCCCTTCTTTTAGAGCATCCTCTAAAGCTGACTGGCTGTTTAATACGGTTGTATTTAAGCCCCAATTTTTACTTGCTTCAAAAATTCCAAGACTAGACGTTCCTATAAAGTATTTGTTGAAATGATTGGTCTGATGATATAGGTAATTAGCAACCGTAGTTGGTTTGATATCCTGGTTAGTCAGAGATGAGAAAACCATTGATAAGGCAGTTGGCACGCAACCAGCTGTTGCCAAGTTAAACAAACCATATTGAAGACCTCCCCAACGTCCATCTCGTTGGCTATAGACAGGCATTTCATAACGATTTCGTTCAACATATTGTGTACTTGATGCTAAAAACTGCATTTTACCGTCTAGTTTTTGATAGACATGAATCATATAATTTCCAGCATCTGCATACTGCTTACTATCAAATGTTGCTTCATAAGTTGTTGGGCTAACTGCTTTTGCACCATACCATTTCAAGTCGTCTTGTCCATTTTTTTCAGACCAAACTGCAAAGACCACTTCTCCCTTAGTGACCACATGGTTAATTGTCACACCATAGACACCTGTTCCTTTATAGGTTGTCGAAACCTGTACTTTGGCTTTTGGCACTTGGAGGTTATACTGACCTAGGTTAAATCCTTTTGTAGAGCCATCTTGATAATCAATATAGGTATGAATCGTGTAGTTTCCATCAATATACTTATGATTGACTGTATCAACAGTAATCTGAACCTGCCCATTTTTTGACTCAGTTGCAGTGTACCATTTTAAGTTAGATTGATTACTTTCAGACCAAGCTGCGACACGAACAAGTTTAACCGATGAAGCTTCTGTACCCGCATCTACGACAACAGTTACTTTTCCATTTTCTTTCTGGTAGTCGCTTGTGCTGACTTTAACCGTAGATGTCGTTGCCATGGTCTCTTTTGGTTTTGGTGTCGGAACCGTATAAGTGCTTGCAGCTAAACCAACTAACTGACTACGACCAATTTCTTGTCCATAAAAATGAACGTGGTACTGACCGGTTTCAGATTTATGATTTTTAGTGTCAACTGTTACCTGATAAGTTCCACTAGCTTGTTTGCTCGCTGTGTACCAAACCAAGTCATCTTGACCGTTCTGATTTGTCCATACAGGAACCTTAACTGAAGAGATGGTACTTGGAACATTAGTGATTGTCGCAACAAAAGCTGTTTCACCTTTTGCCACAACTGACACACTTGGTTGTTTAACAGTGTCTGCTTGAGAAGGTGTGACAGTGTAAGTTGCCGTGGTCAAACCTTGTAACTGAAGACTACCTGATGCTTGACCATAAGCATGAATGTGATACTGACCAGTTTCTGACTTATGATTTTTAGTGTCAACTGTTACTCGATAAGTTCCACTAGCTTGTTTGTTCGCGGTGTACCAAACCAAATCATCCTGACCATTCTGATTTGTCCATACAGGAACCTTAACCGAAGAGATGGTGCTTGGAACATTAGAAATGGTGACATCAAAAACAGAAACGCTTTTAGAGGATACGGTAATGGCAGGTTTAGCTGGGGCAACAACTGTCAGTTCAGTCGCATTTAAGCCCACCATGCGACCACTACGATCAGCATAAGTGTGGATATTGTACTTACCATAATCGCGATGATTTTTCAATTCCACATAGGCTGCACCTAACTTGTCTGCCGTGTACCACTTAAGGTCATCCTGACCTTTAAGATCTGACCAGACTGCAATCTTAATCACTTCATCGGAACTGATCGGACGGTTGTACTGAATAGTCAAGGCTTGATCTTTTTGCGCCACACTAGTCACTGGAAGATTAGTCACATCTGCCGCATAACCTTGCACCAAAGCGATAGCCGGTGACTCACTCGTCAAACTGGTCGTACTAGCAGTCGCACTAAGGCTAGAAACTGCATTTTCTGAACTGGCTGTCACTGGCGTAGAACTTACCGAACTAGTCTCAGAAGAAAGACGACTTGTTTGAGAAGCACTGGTTAAACTCGCTGTTTCAGAAGAGGCTGTGCTTGAAGTCACTTCTGAGCTAACATTAGAGAAAATCTCCGTACTCGTCTCACTACTTTCTTGCTGAGTTGAAACAGTAGCCTGAGACTCTGAAGAGGCTGTAGTTAAAGCATTAGTTTCTAGTGCACCTTTTACCTCAGCTATACTACTTTGAGTTAAACTCACCTCTGGCTGACTAGACTCGGTGGTCACCAATTCTTCTGCCTGAGCTTGAATGCCTCCCACAAAAGCTAAAACCATGGGAATGGTCAGAAACGCTTTACTGGCTAAATGTTTTTTTCCGTATCCTTTCATCATTTCTCCTAACTAAACATTTCATTTATCATTTTATTTTTTGATGTCAAAGTAAACACTATTCAAAGCTAAAACAGTCGGGTTGACTAAACCGAGACGACCATCCGCATTTGTCATAATGGAAACAATATAATTACCTTTTGGAGTATAGACGATTCCTGCATCATTAGCTGCACGATAGCCAGGATAACCAATCCAACCTGCTTTAGATTGTGTTTTATAAGATGAACCTAGGACAGATTTTATAGGTGATAGATTTGGGTTTTCAAACCAGGTTCCAACTTGTTTTCCATAGTTACTTGTTGTAAAGAACTGATAATTTCTTTGCCATAATGCAAAAAGCTCTTGAGCTGTCAAATAAGGATAGAGTGGAGTTACCACATTTGTTGCCACACCAGCTTCTCTTGCCCAGTTATATAAAGCAGATGGTCCATAAGTATCACGTAAATACTTGTAACCTTCATTACTTGAAGTTCTTAGCACATCTAAAATAGTACTACCTGATTTTTGGAAGGCTGAGCTATTATTGGCTACCAAGCTCGCAACAAAAGGTCCTTTAATGGTTGATGCAGAATAAAACTTGCTATTTTGGTTATAAGCAATTCCTTTATTGGTGTCTGCATCTACCAACTTAAATCCAATATTATAACCTTGATTTTCTAAAGTAGTAATGGTATTCGCTAGACTTTGTAAAACGGCATAGGTTGGATTATATTTCCCAAAAATGGTGAACGTTTTATTCGCAACTGTGAACTGTTTTTCTGATTGACTTTCTAAAGAGAGGGTTACGCTGGTTGAGGCAACCCCTTCTAGAGCACCTTGATTGTTTTTATAGTAAAGGTGGGCTAAGTATTTTCCATCAGTATATTTATGGTTACTTGCAAAGACTGTAACTTTATAGGTTCCGTTAGTTTGGGCTTGTGCTTGGTACCATTTGATATCATCTTGTCCATTTTGTTCAGACCAAACTGGTACCAAGACTTCTTTGATGCCTGCAGAAGCACCGACATTAGCAATCACTAGATCAAAAGTTCCTCTATAGTTATTCACATTTTCAACATGGATTGTCCCTTTGCTTTGTACACTTGGTACGGTGTAAGTTTCGGTCATCAGACCTTCCAATTTATCAGTGGCTTTATTTCGTCCATAAACATGAATATTATAAGAACCTGTTTGATATTGATGGTCCTTTAATTCGACCGTTACCGAAAAATCACTAGAAGTTAGTCGTTTAGCTTGATACCACTTAATATCATCTTGCCCATTTTTTTCTGACCACACTGGCACCATGACAGCAGAGATATCTGATGAAACATTAGAGATCGTAATATCAAAACCATTGTCTCCTTTAGCAGTAACTTTAAGAGCTGGTTTTGTTGTATCAGCTGGTTGAATAGAATCTGATGGGGTCGGTGTTGAATTATCTGTCACTTTATTGACAGCTGCATAGCGACGAACACCACTACGTGACATATAGCTAATCCACTCATAGCCCTCTGCTGTCAAAACTCGATCATAATTAACTTTTTGACCTGCTTCATAATAAACAACTTCTGGACTAGTAAGTTTAGGTTCACTTCTTACACTTGTCCGCTCTATAAAGACATAAGTCCCACTTGAAGGCAAGTTAGTTGTTGGTTGAGACGGACTCTCTGGTTGAGAAGGAGAAAGATTGTAACTAACTGCAGCTAAACCAACTAACTGACTACGACCACTTTCTTGTCCATAAAAATGAACATGATACTGACCGGTTTCAGATTTATGGTTTCTAGCTTCAACTGTTACTTGATAAGTTCCACTAGCTTGTTTGCTCGCGGTGTACCAAACCAAGTCATCTTGACCGTTCTGATTTGTCCAAACAGGAACTTTAACCGAAGAGATGGTGCTTGGAACATTAGTGATTGTCGCAACAAAAGCTGTTTCACCTTTGGCCACAACTGACACACTTGGTTGTTTAACAGTGTCTGCTTGAGAAGGTGTGACAGTGTAAGTTGCCGTAGTCAAACCTTGTAACTGAAGACTACCTGATGCTTGACCATAAGCATGAATGTGGTACTGACCAGTTTCCGATTTATGATTTTTAGTGTCAACCGTCACACGATAAGTCCCATTAGATTCCTTAGCAGCGGTGTACCAAACCAAATCATCCTGACCATTCTGATTTGTCCATACAGGAACTTTGACCGAAGAGATGGTGTTTGGAACATTAGAAATGGTGACGTCAAAAACAGAAACGCTTTTAGAAAATACGGTAATAGCAGGTTTAGCTGGAGCAACAACTGTCAGTTCAGTCGCATTTAAGCCCACCATGCGACCACTACGATCAGCATAAGTGTGGATATTATACTTACCATAATCGCGATGATTTTTTAATTCCACATAGGCTGCACCTAACTTGTCTGCCGTGTACCACTTAAGGTCATCCTGACCTTTAAGATCTGACCAAACTGCAATCTTAATCACTTCATCGGAACTGATCGGACGGTTGTACTGAATGGTCAAGGCTTGATCTTTTTGCGCCACACTAGTCACTGGAAGATTAGTCACATCTGCCGCATAACCTTGTACCAAAGAAAGCACCGCTGACTCACTCGTCAAACTGGTCGTGCTAGTAGTCGTACTAACGCTAGAAACTGCATTTTCTGAACTGGCTGTCACTGGCGTAGAACTTACCGAACTAGTCTCAGAAGAAAGACTGCTTGTTTGAGAAGCACTGGTTAAACTCGTTGTTTCAGAAGAGGCTGTGCTTGAAGTCACTTCTGAGCTAACATTAGAGGAAAGCTCTGTGCTAGTTTCACTACTTTCTTGCTGAGATATCACCGTAGCTTGAGACTCTGAAGAGGCTGTAGCTAAAGCATCAGCTTCTGGAGCACTTTTTACCTCAGCCGCACTACTTTGAGTTAAACTCACCTCTGGCTGAATAGACTCAGTGGTCACCAAGTCTTCTGCCTGAGCTTGAATCCCTCCTGCAAAAGCTAAAACCATAGGAATGGTCAGAAACGCTTTACTGGCTAGATGTTTTTTTCCGTATCCTTTCATTGTTTTCACCCTCTATCCCTTTCATAAGTAATCCAAAAAGATTGATAATGGTATTTTTAATATTACCGAATCATTAAAAATCATGCAATCTGTATGGTTTTTTGTCAGTTTTCGCTAATATTTTATGCATTCATTATAGCACATTTTCATGAAAAAGAAGAGGTGAATTGAAACAAAATATTTTTCTAGGTTTCACAATACTAAAAAATAAAAAGCCTTCATTAACGAAGACTTTTTATAACAAATCCAATAACATCTGATAAGACGGTACCTCATAAGTTGGATGTAAAGAGGAGGACGTTTGATTCTTTTTAGGGTTATACCAAACCGTATCAATCCCAAAATCATTCCCGCCTTTTATATCTGCACTCAAACTATCTCCAATCATCAAGGCTTCAGACTTGTTAAATCCTGAAATAGAGTTTGCGATATGATGATAAAATGCAACCTCTGGTTTTTGGCTACCTACTTCCTCTGAAATAAAGATTTTCTGAAAGAAGGGCTCTAGAGCTGATACTTTTAGACGGCCCTTTTGGATTGCAGCAATACCATTTGTAGCAGCATAGAGCTTGTAACCTCTATCTGTTAAATCGACCAACAATTCCCTAGCACCGTGATACAGCTGTCCTTGCTTTGAGAGATGATTTTGATAAGCCTTAGCTAAAGCCTTACCATCAACTTCACGACCAAAATGTGCAAATAATTTTGAAAACCGTGTATTCACTAACTCAGATTTTGCTATTTTTCCCTGTTCTAAATCTTGCCACATGCTTTGGTTCATCGGTTTATAGTAAGCCTTATAAGCCTCAATCGCCTCTACTTCTTGCTCTTTTAATAGCTCATCCAAGGCAAACTCTTCGGCAGCCTCAAAATCTAGCAAGGTATTGTCTAAGTCAAATAATAAAAATTTATAGCTCATGCTATCCTTTCTTCATTTAGAAAACTGTAAACTAGCTATCTCATCTATTCACTATCAGCTTATCTTTAAAATAGCAAGCAACCTGTGACAATAGACGGTTGCTTTCTTAATCTATCATTTGTTTATGGATGCAAACGGTGTAACATACGTGGGAATGGGATGGCTTCGCGGATGTGTTTTGTACCAGCAACAAAGGTTACCATACGCTCAATACCGATACCAAAACCACCGTGTGGGACAGAGCCGTATTTGCGAAGGTCAAGGTAAAACTCGTACTCTGATTTGTCCATGCCAAGCTCATCCATCTTAGCAACAAGGGCATCATAATCATCCTCACGCATAGAACCACCAATGATTTCACCGTAACCTTCAGGGGCTAAAAGGTCAGCACAAAGCACGCGCTCTGGATTACCAGGAACTGGTTTCATGTAGAAAGCTTTGAAACTTGCTGGGTAGTTGACCACAAAGGTTGGCACACCAAAGTAGTTTGAAATCCATGTTTCGTGTGGTGAGCCAAAGTCATCTCCATGCTCAAGATGCTCATAGTCTGTGTCTTCATCTGCTTCATGCTCTTGGAGAAGGCTAATGGCATCATCATAAGACACACGCTTAAATGGTTCTGCAATATAGCGTTTAAGAGCATCAACATCACGCTCAAGAGTTTCAAGTGCTTGTGGGGCACGGTCGATAACCCCTTGCATCAAGGCTTTGACATAAGCCTCTTGCAAATCAAGCGACTCCTCATGTGAGAGGAAGGAATACTCGGCATCCATCATCCAGAACTCTGTCAAGTGACGGCGAGTTTTAGATTTTTCCGCACGGAAAACAGGACCAAAGTCAAAGACACGACCAAGTGCCATAGCACCAGCTTCAAGATAAAGCTGACCTGATTGACTGAGATAGGCTGGGCTTCCGAAATAATCTGTTTCAAAAAGCTCTGTTGAATCTTCAGCAGCATTTCCAGAAAGGATTGGGCTATCAAACTTGATGAAACCATTTTTCTCGAAAAACTCGTAAGTGGCATAAATAATCGCATTACGAACTTGCTGAATGGCAACCTGCTTACGTGAACGCAACCAGAGATGACGATTGTCCATCAAGAAGTCTGTACCGTGTTCTTTTGGTGTGATAGGGTAATCAACAGATTCGCCAATCACTTCAAGATCAGTCACATCAAGTTCATAACCAAATTTTGAACGTTCGTCTTCTTTGACGATGCCAGTCACATAAACTGACGTTTCTTGGCTCAAACGTTTGATGGTATCAAACTTAGCAGCTCCTTCTTCTTCACCAAATTTTTCAATGAAATTTGGTTTAAAAGCAACTGCTTGGAAAAAAGCAGAGCCATCTCGGAGTTGAAGAAAGGCAATCTTACCTTTCCCAGATTTGTTGGCAACCCAAGCACCAATAGTCACTTCTTCTCCTACATGCTTAGGCACATCAATAATCGTTACTAATTTTCTAGACATTAATTTTTTTCTCTTTTCTAATTGTATTCCTCTTTGTGACAAACAGCCTCGATATTATTACTGTCTGGATCAATGATAAAAGCTGCGTCATAACCCTCATGATAATGGTTACGTTCCTAAGGAGCACCATTATCTTTGTCACCAGCAGCTAAACCTGTATGGTAAAAGGTTTCAACTTCTTACGCATCTTTGTATTAAAAGCAAAGTGATGGGGATTTGCTTGACCACTCTCCAACCAAAAATCTCCAGCAAGAGCACTTCCTCTAAGCTAACCAAAGCTAACAGCATATTCATTGTCGAAACTTAATTTATAACTAAGTGACTCTAAAGTTTTTCGATAGAAGGCTGTTGAGACTGTTGATTTTTAACACCAATACTAAAGTGGTCAATCATAAAACACCCTAGTTCTTTTCCATGAACTCTTTAATACGGCGAACAGCTTCTTTAAGGGTATCAAGGTCAGTCGCATAACTCAAACGAACATTCTCAGGGGCACCAAACCCTGCACCTGTTACCAAGGCAACTTCTGCTTCTTCTAAAATAGCATTCGTAAATGCTGTCACGTCTGTATAACCTTTCATCTCCATAGCTTTTTTGACATTTGGGAAAAGGTAAAAGGCACCTTGTGGCTTAATCACCTTAAAGCCAGGAATCTCAGCTAATAGAGGATAAATAGTATTTAGGCGTTCTTCAAAAGCTTGACGCATCCTTTCAATCGGCTCTTGGTCACCTGTTAAGGCTTCAATGGCAGCGTATTGTGCAACTGCTGTCGGGTTAGATGTGGTTTGACTAGCAATTTTTGCCATAGCAGAAATAATTTCTGGTTCACCTACAGCAAAACCAATGCGCCAACCTGTCATCGCATAAGTTTTTGAAACCCCATTAATCACAATAGTTTGTTTACGAATCTCTTCAGAGAGGCTAGAAATAGGCGTGAAACGATTGCCATTATAAACCAAACGTCCATAGATATCATCAGCCAAAATCAAAATATCATGCTCAACCGCCCAATCACCAATAGCTTTTAACTCTTTTGCTGTATAAATCATACCTGTTGGATTAGATGGTGAATTGAGTAAAAGAACCTTTGTTTTTTCTGTACGCGCTGACTCTAACTGTTCAACAGTAACTTTAAACTGATTTTCCTCAGTTGCTTGTACAAAAACTGGTTGTCCTTCCGCCATTTTAACCTGGTCAGCATAAGATACCCAATAAGGTGTTGGGATAATTACCTCGTCATTAGGATTAAGAACTGCCATAAAAAAGGCATAAAGAACAAACTTGGCACCTGTTGCCACCACCACCTGATTTGGGGTCACAGAATAGCCATAGTAATTTTCCATGTAAGTATTGATCGCATCCTTTAACTCAGGAAGTCCTGATGCCACCGTATAAAAGCTTGCTTTACCATTTGAAATAGCTTCAATCGCCTTGTCTTGAATATGTTTAGGTGTTGCAAAATCTGGCTCACCTAAGGTCAAAGCTAAGATATCACGACCTTCAGCTTTCAATGCCTTAGCACGCGCTCCTGCAGCTAAAGTAACACTTTCTTCCATAGTAAGCACACGCTCTGATAATTTTGTCATATACCCTCCGTTTTTACCAAATCCCCAGTTTTAAAATCAATGATATAGTAGGTTGTTCCAGATGCCACTTCCCAGATAGGTTTATCATCCATATAACCCAAAGTTGCCTTAACTGATTTAGCGCCATTTTCTTTAGCAATCTGTTCTGCTGCTTGTCTAGAAATCCCTTCTTTAGTCGGTATAATATGGATATCCTTATCTTTTATACCAATCACCACCACAACATTCTCATCTTGAGCAGTTTTACCAAAGACACTATAATAGCTTGTTTGTCCATTATACCGATCAATACGACTCACACTGGATAACTGGGCTTCCTTTGTAGCCACAGCCTTCACCATATTTTGTGTGTCAATATTGGGTTTCATAGAGAAAAAAATCACTAAAATAGTGGATAAAAATAAGACGAAAAAGACTAAACCAAGACCAATGATGAACTGCTCTTTGGTTGAGAGAACTCGTTTTCTTTTACGCTTTCCCATTTGATCTTCCTAAATTATTTGATGTTTTCTATTATATCAAAAAAAGCTTGTGATTTCAGTTACAATGTCAGGAAATTTTTTGCAAGATAGAGAACTATTTTGCTCAAGTATCTGACAAATTTGTTTGCCGTAACTTTTTGAGACTACTCGTTTATCTAAAATCAGAACTGCAGATACTTGATTTTCACGGCGCTGAGTTCTTCCGATAGCTTGTTTTAATTTCAAGGTCATGACAGGTAAGGTATAGTCATAAAAGGGATTTTTATGGTTTTGTCGCAAGTAGTGATTAACCTTTTTGACAAATCGATCTTCTGGATTTTCAAAAGGTAGGCGGGTAATCACCTCGATGAGCTGGTCTTGATGCACAAAATCAACTCCTTCCCAAAAACTGCCTGTCCCCAGCAAGATATTAACTTCTCCTCGATCAAAACGTTTTTTAATATTGTAAGCCAAGCCATTTTTTTCTTGACAGAGATGTTTCACCATCCAGGTATCCAAACGCTCCGATACTGCCAACATATGCTGTTTGGAATTAAATAACACTAAAATAGGCTTTTCTAGCTGTGAGAGTGCCATCAGTCGTCTAGCAATCTCTTCTTCATAAATGGCATCTGGCAAATCCACCAAATTTGGCATGGAAGTGTCAACCCATATCTTTTGATCAGAAGACTTAGTTGATTCAATCCGATAAGCCTCATAATCTGCTATACCAAGTAAATCTGGTAAGGTGACACGCTTACTAATCTCTAAGGTTGCCGACACAAAATACACTTTAGTCAAGTCAGGTAAGAAGGTTTGAAAACGAAATAAGTCAAGACGTGCTGCATTTAGGTAGGTTTTTCGTTGCTCTTGCTCGACTTCACTCTCAAACCAATAATCGCTGTAGTAAGGTAGAAAAATCTTCCACAGATCTTCTTCTAAACGAAGAGGATATTCACTGATATCTTGTCGTATGAACTCTAGGAGGTCTTGTGATAAACTCACTTCTTTTTTTTGATAAAAAGCCTGACTAGCCTGTGAAAGGTTAAATTGAAGACGTTCAAGGAGACGTTTTTGTAAAAGATTGACCGTCTGCTTGGCTTCTTTATCTAGCCATTGCAAGGTCTGGGTAATATCTAAACGTCGGCGAGAAAAGTTTTCCAAAGCTAAAAAGAATTTTTGGGCTTCGTCAACCACTAATACTTTTCCTTTTACAAAATCGATATCATCTTGCATCCTTTCAAGAAGGTAAGCGTGGTTGGTAATTAAAATTTGACTGGTTTTCGCTAGTTGGTCCGAACGCTCCCAAAAATCAACCGTTGCAAAGAGAGAATCTCTTTTCACTTGACCATCATGACGTAGCTCATCAAAATAAGACTCTAAGCGCTGCTTTTGCCTAATCTCATCCAAATCTCCTGTTTTAGTTTCAACCAGCCACACTAAGATTTGCATTTTAAAACGATTGAGCAAGCGATTTTTATCTTGGCGCTGCAGACTATGATAAAAGGCATCTAATTTGATGTAATTTCGAGGACTTTTCACACTATGGCTATTGATGTGAAAGATCTCTTTGAGCCGCTTTGCTTCATTTTCCATAATCTGATCTTGCAACAATTTTGTCGGCACACTTACTAAAATCTGCCCCTCTGCCTTAGCTAATAAAGGCAATAAGTAACCGTAAGTCTTACCGATTCCTGTCTGCGCCTCAATAAAACTGGGAACGAAAGAACCTAACCCGTCTTCAACGAGCTGTGAAAATTCTAATTGAGCAGCCCTCTCTTCTAAATCTAACAAAGCAAGATTAGTCAGAAAGTCTTGTGATAAATATTTGGATTTTCTATATTGCTTGCTATGTTGAATGACCAAACCACCAACTTCCAAGAGATGATCTGGTAACTGAGTGGGGACTTCCTCAAAAATCTCTTCAAGAACCAAACGCGACTCAAACAGAAGATGGTCCGCGAAAGACAAAATGGTTTCCAATGTTATCTTAGGTAGGCTAGCCATTTTTTCTCTGATTTTTAGAAAAAGCTGTGCTGTCGCATAAGCATCAGCTATAGCTGTATGCGCATCTTGTAAATCTAGGTCCAAGACTTCTGCTAAATTAGGTAAACTATATTTTTCAAAGCTCGGAAAAAAGACTTGTGCCAATTCAACCGTGTCAACTCTAGGTGTTCGTAACTCATACCCTTCAAAGAACAATTCTTCTGCTAAAAGATTGGCATCAAATTTGACATTATGGGCGACAAAAATACAATCCTCAATCAAGTGAAAAATCTCTCTTGCCACTTGCGAAAAATCAGGTGCCTTAGCCAAACGTTCATCGGTCAGACCTGTTAGTTCTACAATATGGTCATCTAAACTTTCATGAGGGTTAACATCTGTCTCGTAAGTTTTTATAATGTGATGATTTTCGATAATCACAATACCAACTTGAATAATTCTAGCATTGCTACCTGCAGAGGTTGCCTCCAAATCAACCACGGCATATTTTCTTGATTTTTTTTGACTCATAACACCTTAATTATAGCATAGTGCAGACTATTTCAACATGAGAAAGGGGGATTTTATCTTATTTGCTCATATGTTATAATAATTCTAACCTTATTTTAGAAAGACGATTTTACTATGATAAACTCAAAAAAATCGCTGGCTGAAGTTCATGCTAGTGTTTCTGTCCCAAAAACCAATAACTTTTGGAAACTTCTGATGACTTTCATAGGTCCTGGGAGTCTAGTAGCTGTAGGCTATATGGACCCTGGAAACTGGATAACAAGTGTTATTGGAGGGGCTAAGCACGGCTATAGTCTTCTCATTGTGATTCTCATTTCTTCTTTGATTGCCATGCAGCTTCAGCAAATGGCTGGAAAACTAGGTATGGTTACCCAGAAAGATTTGGCACAGTTAACAGCAGAACATCTTCCAAAACCTATCCGATACCTCTTGTTTGTTATTGCAGAATTGGCTTTAATGGCAACTGACCTAGCTGAGGTTATTGGATCTGCAATTGCACTTCATTTACTTTTTGGTTGGTCCTTGATTTTCTCAGTCTTTGTAACCATATTTGATGTTTTTATCCTTCTTTTACTGATGAAATTTGGGTTTAGAAAAATTGAAGCACTGGTTAGTACCCTCATTTTAACCATCTTTTTGATTTTTCTTTATTTGACTTTTCTAGCTAAACCGCATCCCAGTGCAATCTTTGCTGGCTACCTTCCTCAGACCATTCTCTCCAGTCCTCCTAGTCAGTATGCGTCACTTCTGACCCTATCACTTGGCATCATTGGGGCTACTGTCATGCCACATAACCTTTATCTGCATAGTGCTATCTCACAAACAAGAGCAGTTGATACCAGAGATAAAAAGGCATTAAAAAAGGCCATTCATTTTATGACCTTAGATTCTAATCTTCAACTTAGCTTAGCCTTTTTGGTCAATTCCCTCCTTTTAATTTTAGGCGCCAGCATTTTTCAAGGAAAAGCAGAGCATATTAAAGCATTTTCAGATATGTATCAAGCACTAGCAGACCCAAAAATCGCTGGTAGCATTGCCAGTGCTAGCCTATCAACACTTTTTGCCACAGCTCTCTTAGCTAGTGGGCAAAACTCCACCATCACAGGAACACTGACAGGGGAAATTGTCATGGAAGGCTTTCTTAATATCACCTTACCAAGATGGTTGATTCGCATGATCACAAGAAGTGTTGCTCTATTACCTGTTGCCATCTCTGCCCTAATTTTTGGCAATACAGAAGGAGCGCTAGATCAACTCTTAATTTACTCTCAGGTCTTTTTATCTATCGCACTTCCTTTTTCTATTTTTCCTTTGATTTATTTTAGCTCTAAAAAAGACATCATGGGGGAATTCCAAAATCGCAAATGGAATACCATATTAGCTTATGTGGCGGCTGTTATGTTGACGCTGTTAAATCTCAAGCTGATTATTGACTTATGGTGAAACCTAGAGCCGTTAGCTCCTCTAGGCCTCCTAGATTGGTTACTTTAGTAAATCCCTCATCTTTCAAATAAAGGGCTACCTGTTCCGCACGAACCCCTGCTTTACAATAGACATAAAGTTCCTGTGTTTGATCAGCAGTTTTTGCCCAATGGGGAATGTCACTCATAGGAATATTTTGGCTGCCCGTGATATGCCCTAGAGCATATTCCTCAGGTTCTCGAACATCAATCAGAAGGGCATTAGGATTCATTTTTTCTAACATTATCTACTCTTTTCTATCTTGATATACTTAGTATAGCAAATTTTAATAAGAATATCAGATTTTTAAACAATCAGAATAGCTTTCCCTTCAAACAACCTAAATACGGTGAGTAGGTTAATTCTTAATATAAGCTTCTCTAAAATCAGCTTCTCTTTACGATCAAGTAAGTATCTGAATTGAGATTCTCTTCTAAAGAAATACTATTTCATTTTAACAGTGCCTTTTTCAAAATAGCAAGCACTTCAAAAAATTTACTTTTTCCTCTTTTTTAGGTAAACTGGACTTATGGAAATTATTCGACTTTTAAATGCTGTCGCACGTGAAAACACTTATCTTTTAATAAATGATAAAGCTTGTCTTGTCATAGATCCAGGAAGTGATCATGCTGCGATCATTCATCAACTAGAAAAACAAAATCGTCCCTTGGCAGCTATCTTATTAACCCACACCCACTATGACCACATCATGAGTGTGGATATTCTTAGAGAGCGCTATGCTTGCCCAGTCTATGTTTCTGAAAAAGAGGCTGACTGGCTCTTTACCCCTGAGCTTAATCTTTCTGGTCTTGACCGCCACTCTGATATGCCTGATGTGATTATCAAGCCAGCAGATGCTTTTTTTAACTACCATAGTCCTTACCAGCTCTCTGGCTTTCAGTTTAGCGTCGTCCCTACACCTGGCCACTCACACGGTGGGGTTTCCTTTATCTTTGAAAAAGAGGAAACCGTCTTTTCTGGTGATGCGCTTTTTAAAGAAACTGTCGGACGTACTGACTTGCCTACCAGTAACTTTGATGATCTCATCGCTGGGATAAAAGAGCAACTGCTGACGCTACCTAATCACTATACCGTTTATCCCGGACACGGTTGGGATACCACTATTGGACACGAGAAAACCTTTAATCCGTTTTTAAACTAACCATTCTATCCATATCACATAAAAAACGATAAACATTCTGAAGATGTTTATCGTTTTTGTTATTATCAATTATACTTTCAAGAAACGTCTCATTGAGAGAACTGAACCTAGTGCTCCAATCACCATACCGACAGCTGCCATGGCAACAATCATAACTGGGATAAAAAAGCTAGGGGCATAAAGTGAGAGATTGTCTTCTTGGAAACTTGGATTCATCCCTTGATAAACCCAAGTATAGATAAAGAACATCAAGAGAGCTGGAACAATAGTTCCAATTAAGCCAATCCAAGCCCCCTCAAAGAAGAACGGTCCTTTAATGTAGGAATTTTTGGCACCTACAAGACGCATAATTTGAATTTCATTTTGACGTGCCATAATGGTGATACGAATAGTATTTGAAATGATAAAAATCGCAATCAATAACAAAATACCTGTCCCTGCTAGACCACCAATACGGATATAATTGGTAACAGTTGTTAAACGCTCGATATCTGCTCCACCAAAGTCAACCGAATCAACCTCTTCTAAATCTTGAATTTTTGCACTCAAACTTTTCAAGGAATCAGACGAGGTCAACTTAACTTCGTAAACATCCAAAAGTGGACTAGATTCCCAATCATCACCTAAAGTAGCCTTATATTTTTCTAGTTGTGCTTCCTTACTAGAATAAGTGATACTTTTGACTTGATCAAAAGCCATAATTTGATCATAAACCTTGTGATAATTCTTATTTGTAACGGTTTCACCTTTATCATTTTTAATCGTCTTTTGAGCGTCTGTCGATCCTTCTGATAAGCGAACTAAAATAGGAACATTCCCTTCAATATCTCTAGTCACCTTCTCGACATTTAACATCACTGAGGCAAACAAGCCCAATAGAATCAAGGTAATCGTCACAGAGGTTGTCGCAGCAAAGGTCATCCAACCATTACGTTTAATACTTTTCAGTGACTCCCAATTATAGCGAAAGAAACGCATCCGCACCATTAAAGTCACAAGCAAAGCAAGGATAATTACCCCTACACCTATTAGAATCCAAGGAGCTGCATTTCCGCCCACCTCTTGGCTACGTTGCCAAATTTGTTTCAATAGATTAGTCATCGTATCCATAGTCTCCTTCCTCTTGATCACGTACTAAACGTCCTTCTTCAACTGCTAGAACACGATGTTTCATAGTGTTGACAATAACACTATTATGCGTTGCCATAATCACAGTTGTCCCTTGAAGATTGATACGCTCAAGCAACTGCATTATCTCTAGCGCAATTTCAGGATCTAGGTTACCTGTTGGCTCATCGGCAATCAAAAGTTTTGGATTATTGACAATGGCACGCGCAATCGCAACACGTTGCTGCTCACCACCTGATAATTCCTCAGGAAATGAACGTGATTTATGTTTAAGACCAACTAAGTTCAATACCTCTGGCACACGCTTTTTAATATCCTTACGTTTGCTCCCAATCACTTCCATGGCAAATGCAACATTTTCATAAACCGTCTTTCGCTGAAGCAATTTATAGTCTTGGAAGACAACTCCAATGTTACGACGTAAAATAGGAACTTGACGCGCTTTAAGTTTTGTCAACTCAAATTCACCAACTTTAATGGTCCCTTTGGTTGCAGTTTCCTCACGGTACAAGAGCTTAATAAAGCTTGATTTTCCTGCTCCAGATGGACCAACAAGATAAACAAACTCTCCCTGATTGATAGAGACTGATAAATCTCTGAGTGCTGTAGAGCCACGTTTATATTTTTTGGTCACTCCTTTAAGTTCAATTAAGGCCATATTTTTCCTTTCTCTTATTCCATACGCCATTTTAGATAAGCGTCAATAAAGCCATCTAACTCACCGTCCATCACCTTATCCACTTGTGCTACTTCAAAGCTAGTCCGATGGTCTTTGACCATAGTATAAGGAGTAAAGACATATGATCTGATCTGACTTCCCCATGTAATCTCTTTTTTATCTCCTTTTAGAGCTGAGACTTCTTCGGCTTTTTTCTCTTGCTCCATTTGATAAAGCTTAGCCTGCAACATCTTCATGGCACGATCTCGGTTTCCATACTGGGTACGATCAACCGTTGAAGCTACGACAATTCCTGTTGGAATATGTGTCAAACGCACACCAGTTGAAACCTTGTTGACATTTTGTCCACCAGCACCACCTGAACGGAAAGTATCCATCTTAATCTCATCATCTCTAATCTCAACTTCAATGGTATCATCAAGTTCAGGCATTACCTCGACAGAAGTGAATGACGTGTGGCGTCGTTTGGCTGAGTCAAAAGGTGAAATCCTTACTAAACGATGTACCCCCATCTCAGACTTCAACAAGCCATAAGCATTTGGACCTTCAAACGATAAGGTAACAGATTTAATGCCAGCCTCATCACCTGCTTGATAGTCCAAAACCTCAACCTTAAAACCTTTAGCGTTTCCAAAACGGGTGTACATCCTCATGAGCATTTCTCCCCAATCTTGAGCCTCTGTTCCCCCTGATCCTGGGTGAATTTCCAAAATTGCATTATTATTATCGTAAGGCTCTGACAATAAGAGAGTCATCTCATAGCTGGTCATGATTTTCTCTAACTTTACAAGGCTCTCCTCTAACTCTTCTTGTAAAGAAGCATCTTCGGCTAGCATGTCTTGAAGAATCTCAACTTCATCAACCAGATCCTCCATATTGTGGAAGGTTTCATATTTTTGCTTTAACTCATTTAATTCTTGAGACGTTTTTTGCGCTGCAATGTTATCATTCCAAAAATCTGGCTCAGTCATACGATTTTCTAGCAGGGCAATCTCTTCTTCTAGGCGATCTAAGTCAAAGAGACCTCCTGAAGCTAGTCAACTTCTCTTTATGTTCTACTATTTTTTGACGGATTTCTGCAATATCCATACTATACCTCTTTCTTTTCAATCCTTTTCATTTTATCATAAATAGCCTATATTTGCCATTTTTTAAGGACTCTGGCACGCTCGTCCATAATATCATTATTAGATGAATCAATCCTTAACACAAAATTTTGAAGCTCTTCATTCGGTTTTTTGATAATTTCTCCAATAGCCCAAATGGCTGTTGCAACATGGATAGGATTTTGATTTTTATCAATGATTTCTAAAAGTTTTACCACTGCTGTTTTATCATGGGCATTAGCTAAAGCGATAATCGCATTTCGTTGCAAGATATTTTTTCCACGCCAAGATCCCGCAATCATTCCAAATTTCTCCTTGAACTGAGTATTTGATAATTCAAGAAATGGGATCAATTCTGGGTGCGCTAATTCTGGATCAATCTCTGTGACAGGAGGATGGTCAATCCCTTTATTATAAGGGCAAGAAATTTGACAAATATCACAACCATAGATAACCGTCTTTATTTTTTTCCGAAATTCTAAGGCCATCATTCCCTTATCTTGCGTTTGAAAGCTCAGACAACGTTTCGCATCCATGGTTGAATCACCATTTAAACAAGAGGTCGGACAAGAAGTTAAACAGCGCGTGCAATCACCACAACCATAATCAACAGGCTGATCAGGTTCAATCTCTAAATTGGTAATCAATTCCCCTAAAAACATATAAGAGCCGTATTCTTTAGAGATAACCAGCCCATTTTTTCCGATAAACCCAATCCCCGCTCGCCTAGCAACTGCCGTGTCAACCAAAGCACCTGTATCAACCATAGCCTTATGTTCATAAGGAAAACCTTCCTCTTGACATAGCCCTTCGATTCCTTCTGAAAGTTTTTTTAGCTTGTCGGCAACGACGTAATGATAATCAAGCCCCCAACTGTTAGGGGTTATCTTCCCCCGTTTATATTCGGTTTTTTGAGGTTGCTGGGGAAGTTTATGAGGATAAGCAATTGCAATGGAGATAATGGTTTTGGCACTTTCCAGTGACAGTCTTGGTTTCACCCTCTCCTCAATATTTTTATGTTCAAAACCTGAGTTAGTACCATTTTCGACTGCTAAGCGCAAGCTTTTCTCCAAATAAGAAAAATCATCAGCTGTTGCAAAACCTATCTTTGAAATACCAATATCATTGGCTAATTCTTGAATCCTTTTTTTAATATCCATATCTTTATTTTAGTGGAAAGCTGTTTGCGATGCAAGAAAAATAGGCTGGATAACTCCAACCTATTTAGGATGTTCTAAATCTTCTGGATGTTGAAACAAATCATTTTCCTCTTCGGATAAAGTCCAAGTCAAGCGAGACAACATGGGAACATCTACCATACTCATATAAGGGTAATTTTGATAGACTTCAAAAGTAACGCTATGAGCTTTACCATCATCTCGAACATCAATCACTTCGTAACGGTAGCTGACCTTGGCATCTTTTGGAAGCTCCTCTATATCACTGGTAGTTGCTCCTGACTCACCAATTTTTTCATTTAAAATAGCCAAAGTCTTTTGATCAGTTATTTTTGCCACTTGTTCATGACGAGCATTATAAACAAGGATATGATCTTGCTTTGCTGAAACCTGCCGACAAGCTACCAAAATCCAAAAAGATAAGATGAGACTGAACACACTGAGACTAACCAGTCTGAACCTCTTTTTCATGACTACCACCTCCCTTTTATTGTATTATATCACTAACACAATATTTTGTCAAAGATTAATAAAGGAGCTAAGGGGTTGACCTTAGCTCCTATTATCATTTTTTCTCAACCATTAAAATTTTAGATTGCTTTTTCATCGTAACCAAGTTTACGTTGAAAAAATTTGACGATTTCAACTGCCAATACCATAATTAAACTTCCAATGATGGTTACTAACCATTGTGTCGGAGATAAGACAGACACATGGAAGAAGGTATTAAATCCTGGAATAACAATTGTTGCCATCAACAACAAGAAAGCAAGTGGAATAGACCAGTTGAAGAGTCTGTTTTTAAAGAGTCCCACTGTAAAGATAGACTGGTAAACAGATTTAACGTTATAAGCATGTACCAACTGGATAAGACCCAAAGTCACATATGCCATCGTCAATGCATCTGCATGAATTTCTTTATAAGTTGCATGTTCTGGGTAAAGAAGTGCAAAACCATATACCCCAAGAACGAGGATAGTTTGTAAAATTCCTTGATAGATGATGGAACTCATCACACCACCTGAGAAGAAGCTTGAGTTACGTCCACGAGGCTTATGCGTCATAACACCTGGTTCTGCCGGTTCAACACCAAGCGCGATAGCTGGAAGGGTATCGGTCACTAAGTTAATCCATAAAAGATGAACTGGTTCAAGAACATCCCAACCAAATAAAGTCGCAAGGAAGATCGTTAGAACCTCTGCGGTATTAGCTGAAAGAAGGTACTGAATCGTTTTTTGAATGTTAGAGAAGACCTTACGTCCTTCTTCAACAGCAACAATAATGGTTGCAAAGTTATCATCTGCAAGGACCATGTCAGATGCTCCTTTAGATACCTCTGTACCTGTAATCCCCATACCAATACCAATATCGGCTGTCTTAAGTGATGGTGCATCATTAACACCATCACCGGTCATAGCAACTACCTTACCATCATTTTGCCATGCTTTCACAATACGAACCTTATGTTCAGGAGAAACACGCGCATAAACAGAGTATTGTTTGAAAACTTTTTGGAATTCTTCATCAGATAATTCATTAAGTTCTGCGCCAGTGAAGACATGGTCTTCTGTATCACCTTCTTCAATAATACCAAGACGCTTAGCGATAGCTTCTGCAGTATCTTGATGGTCTCCTGTGATCATGATTGGACGAATACCAGCTTCCTTAGCCACACGAACTGCTTCTGCTGCCTCTGGACGCTCAGGATCAATCATTCCGACAAGACCTGAGAAGACTAAGTCATTTTCAACAATGTCTGACTCAAGTTCAGGGATAGCATCAACGTACTTGTATGCCATCATCAAGACACGAAGGGCTTGTTTAGCCAATGATTTATTGGTAGCTAAGATAGCAGACTTATCTTCTTCTGTGATTGGACGGATAGAGCCATTATCTTCAATCTGTGTAACGCGCTTAAGTAGTTGATCAGGTGCACCTTTAACAGCAACCAAGAACTTACCATCTGCTTGCTGGTGAATGGTTGACATGAGTTTACGTGTTGAATCAAATGGTAACTCCGCAACACGAGGCTCATCAACTAAAGCTTCACGAACATCAAAATCATGATCAAGACCAAACTGAACAAGAGCTGTTTCCGTTGGATCTCCAATTAATTTCCCTGTTGGATCAACTTTAGTATCATTCGCAAAGTTCATGACACGAAGTGTTGAGTTACTTGCCTCAAATGCTTCTTTTGCATCAATCAATTGACCGTTTGTATAGACTTTTTCAACTGTCATTTGGTTCATCGTTAAAGTACCAGTTTTATCTGATGCAATAATTTCAGTTGAACCAAGTGTCTCAACAGCAGGCAACTTACGTACAATTGAATTACGTTTAGCAAGAACCTGTGTTCCAAGAGAAAGCACCACGGTAACGATGGCAGGAAGTCCTTCTGGAATAGCTGCAACAGCAAGTGCCACAGAGGTCATCAAACCTTCAAGTGGAGCCTGTCCTTGGATGAACACACCAACCGCAAAAGTAATGGCTGCAATCACTAAAACAGCATAAGTAAGTGTCTTAGATAAGTCATTCAAGTTTTGCTTAAGTGGTGTATCAGATTCGTCTGCATTAGCCAACATCCCTGCAATTTTACCAACTTCGGTAAACATTCCTGTATTGGTTACGACACCAATACCACGACCATAAGTGACGTTAGAGTTTTGATAAGCCATGTTTACACGGTCACCAATCCCTGCATCAGCTTCTAATGTTACCGTCAAATCTTTTTCAACAGGAACAGACTCACCTGTCAGCGCAGCTTCTTCAATTTTAAGAGAGTTTGCTTCTAACAAGCGCATATCTGCAGGCACCACATCTCCCGCTTCAAGCATAACCACATCACCTGGAACAAGATCTTTAGAGTCCACCTCTACTACGTGACCATCACGAAGGACACGAGCAACTGGACTAGACATGTTTTTTAAGGCTTCGATTGCTGCTTCAGCTTGACCTTCTTGATAGACACCAAAAGCTGCGTTAAGGACAACTACTGCCAAAATGATTACAGCATCTGCCCAATCATGACCACCTGTGGTAATAACTGATAGAACTGCGGCAACCAACAGGATAATGATCATCAGGTCTTTGAACTGATCTAGAAATTTTGCTAAGAGGGTGCGTTTTTCCCCTTCATCAAGTTCATTACGACCGTACTCTGTGAGACGTTTACTTGCTTCTTCACCAGTTAACCCTTCTGCTGAAGAGCCTAAGCTTGTCAACACATCGTCTGCATTTTGCGTGTAAAAAGTATCACGCTTTTGTTCTTTGGACAATTTTTCTCCTCCTTGGCCTCTATTTCTAAATGAAAAAGAGACCTGTTTTTATTAAAACAAGTCTCGCTATTTAAGATAGGGCCGGAAATAATTTCGGACTGACGACCCTATCACGATGAATATCGTTAGCTACTCCCTCGATTTGTTCTCTATTATAGCAAATTTATAAGGAAATTCAAACCATTTCTACTTCTGAAACCGTTTTCTAAGACCATGAAATTTTCATTTCGTAGTCTGCAAATATTTTTTGATTCTCTAAACCTTTCAAATGATAAGATAAATAAAGACATTGTTGATTCAAATCAACTTGATAAGCATCAGTTTGAGTGACAAAGTGCTGAATCCCTAAAGGTGTCGGAATAGTGACAACTGCTTCCTGACCTTCTAAAAAGCGCATAATGGTTTTAGGAGTTGAAAAGCGTGTCATCGTCATCTCAACGGATGAGAACTTAATCACAACTTTTTCTTTCTCTGAATTAGTAAAAAGTAAATAGTTATACCCTCCTTTTTGAAGCCATTCTCCCTCATGGACTTCGTGAATGTATTCGACCTCTTCACCCATTTGAATCTTATTTTTTAGACTAATTTTCACCACGATATCTCCTCTTAAACTATTCCTTTCTATTCTATCAAAAATTCCCAAAATTTGTCTTAGTTTCTTTAGCGCTAACTTTTCCAAAAAATAGGACTTTTTGCTATAATACTAACTATGATTGAAAAAATCTTCCGTGATCCTGTTCACAATTACATTCAAGTCAATTCTTTGGTTATCTATAAGCTCATCAATACCAAAGAATTTCAGCGTCTCAGACGAATCAAACAACTGGGAACAAGTTCATTTACCTTTCACGGTGCTGAACATAGTCGCTTTTCCCACTGTTTAGGAGCTTATGAGATTGCCCGACGCGTCTCTGATAAATTTGAACGGCATTATCCAAATCAGTGGTCTCCCAAGGAGTCCTTTTTAACCATGGTCGCCGCACTTTTACATGACTTGGGGCACGGTCCCTTTTCACACACCTTTGAACGCTTATTTCATACTGATCATGAGGCTGTAACTCAAGAGATTATTACAAATCCTGAAACAGAAATTTGTCAGATTCTTAAAACCGTTTCTGAGGACTTCCCAAATCAAGTGGCTAGTGTGATTGACCATACACATCCTAATAAGACTATTGTCTCTCTGATTTCAAGTCAAATTGATGTGGATAGAATGGATTATTTATTAAGAGACTCTTACTATACTGGGGCAAGCTATGGACAGTTTGATTTAACCCATATTCTAAGAACCATTCGCCCTGTAGCATCAGGAATTGCTTTTGATCAAAAAGGGATGCATGCTGTCGAGGACTATGTCATCCGTCGCTATCAAATGTACACGCAAATCTATTTCCACCCTGCTAGTCGGTCGGTTGAATTAGTTTTAGAAAAGTTGTTGCAACGTGCAAAATGGCTCTATCAAAAAAATCCAAATTATTTTTCTTTGAGTGCTCCAAAGCTGGTTCCCTTCTTTAAAGAAATCACTACTCTAGAAGATTATCTCTATCTAGATGATAGCATCTTAACGAGCTACTTTCAAAGTTGGATAGATTCTGAGGATGCTATTTTATCTGATTTGGCTACTTCTTTTATCAACCGTAAGCTATTCAAATCACTTTCTCTAGATGAAAATGATACCGATACCTTGTCCGCTCTAAAACAATGTATCGCAGCAGTTGGGTTTGATCCTGATTATTACACAGGATGCCATAAAACTGTAGATTTACCCTATGATAGTTATCATCCAAGAGATAAAAAACCTCGAACACAAATTGATATATTAGATAAGCACGGATCTATTGTTGAACTCTCACAACTCTCCAGTCTAGTCAGTAGCCTAACTGGAAAACAGCAAATCGACTTTCGTTTCTATTTTCCAAAAGAAATGTTAGAAGAAGATGATCTATTTTTAGAAACCAAGCAAGCTTTTAAATTACTTTTGAAACAATAAGGAGAACCTATGTCCATCAAACTTGTTGCTGTCGATATTGACGGTACACTCATTAACAGTAAACGCGAAATCACTCCAGAAGTCTATCAAGCTGTACAAGAAGCAAAACGAGCTGATGTCAAAGTTGTGATTACGACAGGACGTCCCATTGCAGGAGTTAAATCTCTCTTATCTGAACTCAATCTTGAAGATGAAGGTGACTATGTCATCACTTTCAACGGGGGACTGGTTCAAGATACGGCGACTGGTGAAGATTTAGTCAAAGAGACGCTCACTTATGAAGACTATTTGGAAATTGAATATCTAGCACGAAAACTTGGTCTTCATATGCATGCCATTACCAAAGATGGTATCTATACCGCCAACCGAAATATTGGTAAATACACCGTTCATGAAGCAACACTAGTCAATATGCCAATTTTTTACCGCACACCTGAAGAGATGGCAGATAAAGAAATTGTCAAAATCATGTTTATTGATGAACCTGAAATTCTTGACCCTGCTATCAAAAATATTCCCGATGAATTTTATGAAAAGTATAACCTGGTTAAATCACAACCCTTCTACCTAGAAGTTGTTCACAAAAATGTCAGCAAGGGGAATGCAATTATTCATCTTGCTAAAAAACTTGGTCTTACTATGGAGCAAACCATGGCTATTGGAGATGAGGAAAATGACCGTGCCATGCTAGAAGTTGTTGGCCATCCAGTCGTTATGGAAAATGGGAATCCTGAACTGAAAAAAATCGCCAAACATATCACCAAATCAAACGATGAATCTGGTGTTGCACATGCTATTAGAGAGTGGGTATTAAAATAATGTACACCTATCAAGTGAATATTACTGAAAAAGAGCATGATGACTTTGTCAGCTCTCATAAACAAGCTAATCTCTTACAAAGTAGCTCTTGGGCAAAGGTAAAAGATAATTGGGGAAATGCAAGAATTGGCTTTTATGAAAATGAGATACTAAAAGCTGTGGCTTCTATACTTATCCAGCCCCTGCCACTTGGATTTACCCTCTTATATATCCCTCGCGGTCCCATTATGGATTACACAGATAAGAAACTTGTCGCTTTTGTTCTAAAAAGTCTTAAAGAGTTTGGAAAAACCAAACGAGCTATTTTCATCAAATTTGATCCTAGCTTATTTTTAACCAAAGGGTTGATCACAGAAGAAAAATCAGACAATGCTGAAACTCTTGAAATCATCACTACTTTAGAGAGTTTAGGTTGTGAATGGACTGGACGAACAACAAATCTTGATGAAAATATTCAACCTCGTTTCCAAGCCAATATCTATCAAGATTATTTTTCAGATGAACAACTCTCCAAAAGTACTAAGCAAGCCATCCGAACCTCTCTAAATAAAGGGGTGGAAATTAGTTTTGGACAGACCGAATTTTTAGATGAATTTTCAGATCTCATGAAAAAAACAGAGGACCGCAAATCCATCTCACTTCGCGGAAAAAACTACTACAAAAAATTACTAGAAACCTACCCTGAACACTCTTATATCACTCTAGCTCACTTAGACCTAGAAAAACGTCAAACTTCTCTTCTTCAACAAAAAACTAAATTAGAGAATGAAGCTGCTAAATTTACTGAAAAAACCAAAGCAAGTAAAATCACTCATAACCAACAAGAGTTAGATAGAATAACAGAGGAACTCGCATTTTTGGAAGAAAAACTGAAAGATGGTCCAAAAAAAGTTGCCTTAGCTGGAACTTTAACCTTAGAGTTCGCTCAAACCTCTGAAAACGTCTACGCAGGTATGGATGACGAGTTCCGTCGTTATCAGCCTGCTATTATAACTTGGTATGGAACGGCTAAACATGCTTTTAAACGTGGTGCCATCTGGCAAAATATGGGAGGAGTAGAAAATGGCCTTGACGGAGGACTCTACAACTATAAATCTAAATTTAATCCTATTATTGAAGAATTTGCAGGTGAATTTAACCTCCCCGTAAACACTATTTTCTACCGTCTCACTAATAGTGCTTATAAAATTCGTAAAAAATTGAGGAGTAAAAATTAATGATTTTTTCTACTATTAGCAAGAAAGAGTTTTTAAACCACTGTCAACTTGCTGACAAAAAATCCTTTTTACAATCAGAAGAAATGGCCACATTGTTAAAAAAACGTGGATACACTGTTACTTATCTTGGTCTAAAAAACTCCCAAAAGGAAATAGTGATTTCTAGTTTAGTTTATAGCAAACCAATGACTGGTGGGCTATACATGGAATTAAATTCTGGCCCTGTCGCTACTGATCTCTCCTATCTTTCTGATTTTTATAGAGAATTACAAACTTATGCTAAACAAAAAGGCGTGATAGAGCTTGTCGTCAAACCCTATCAAACCTATCAAACCTTTGACACTGATGGAAATCCAATCTCGAAAGAACACACTGAATTGATAACTGATTTAACTTCCCTAGGCTATCTCCACGATGGCTTAAAAACAGGTTATCCTGGTGGGGAGCCTGATTGGCATTATGTCAAAGATTTAACTGACCTTAATCCTCAAACACTCCTAAAATCCTTTAGTAAGAAGGGCAGACCCTTAGTAAAAAAATCCCAAACATTTGGGATAAAATTGAAACGCCTAAATCGGGACGAACTTTACTTATTTAAAGAAATTACTAGCTCTACCTCAGAACGCAGAGAATATAGCGATAAAAGTTTAGACTATTATCAAGATTTTTATGATAGTTTTGGTGATAAAGCTGAATTTATGGTGGCAGTCTTAAATTTTCAAGATTATTACCAACACCTCGAGGAGGATCAAGAAAAACTTTCAAATAAAATAAATCAATTAACAGAACGCTTAGAAGCTCAACCTCAGTCCCAAAAACTCCAAAACCAAATCCGAGAGTTTTCTCAGCAACATGAAACCTTCGAAACTCGGAAACAAGAAGCAAAAGAATTCATTCAGAAATATGGAAATGAAGATAAGATCTTAGCAGGAAGCCTCTTTCTTTATACTCCTCAAGAAGCAGTTTACCTTTTCAGCGGATCTTATCCAGAATTTAATAAATTCTATGCTCCTGCCCTTTTACAAGAGTATGTCATGCAAGAAGCCATTAAGCGTGGCATCACTTTTTATAACTTCTTAGGGATAATGGGAGAATTTGACGGTTCTGATGGTGTTTTACGATTTAAGCAAAACTTCAATGGCTATATTGTTAGAAAAATGGGAACCTTCCGTTACTATCCAAAACCTATTTTATACAAAGTTATTCAAATACTAAAATCATTACTTCATCGTTCATAAAGGAGTCTTATGGCATTCCAAATTATTACCCCTCAACAATTTCATAACCATATTTTAGCAGCAGACGCCCAAGCATTTGAGCAATCTCCTCAGATGGCTCTTCTATTGAAAAAAAGAGGTTATCGTATCCAAATGGTCGGCTATGTAAAAGATAACGACATAAAGGTTTCTGCTCTAGTATTCAGCACTCCTATCGCTGGTGGACTAGCTATGGAAATCAATAACGGTCCTATTGTTACCGATCCAACCTACTTGGAAGATTTTTATAAGGGCCTCCAAAATTTCTCAAAACAAGAAGGTGCTATTGAGTTAAAGGTTAAACCTTACGATAATTATCAAATCTTAGACAGTAATGGCTCAGCCTTATCAGAGGAAAATCAGGCCCTGATTGACCACATGCAACATTTAGGGTTTCAACACTCTGGCTTAGAAGTTGGCTATCATACAGGAGATTGGAATTATGTTAAAGATCTTAGTCAGCTAACACCTGAGACACTCTTTAAATCTTTCAGTAAAAAGGGACGACCGCTCGTTAAAAAAGCTAAAACCTTTGGAATAAAAATCAAAAAATTAGAGAGATCAGATTTAGCAATTTTCAAGGAAATCACCTCTGCCACCTCTGATCGTCGTGACTTTGATGATAAACCATTGGAATACTATGAGTATCTTTTTGATAGCTTTGGCGATAAGGCAGAATTTGTCATCGCGACATTAAATTTCCAAGACTACTTGGATAACCTTAATACCGATCAAGCTAAATTAAAAGAAAAAATTGATCGACTAGCAAATGACCTTGAGAAAAACCCAAATTCTGAGAAAAAACAGAATCAGTACCGAGAGTTATCTAGTCAATTCGAGACATTTGATGTCCGTAAAAATGAAGCCCAAGAATTAATTAACCAATATGGACAAAACGACACCCCTTTATGTGCTAGTCTCTTCCTCTATTTAGAAAAAGAGGCTTTCTACCTCTACAGTGGATCTTATTCTGAATTTAACCGTTTCTATGCTCCTGCTATCTTACAAGAATATGCTATGTTAGAAGCCATGAAACGTGGTTTAAAACGCTACAACTTTCTTGGTATAAAAGGAGTATTTGATGGTACTGATAGTATATTAAGGTTTAAGCAAAACTTTGAGGGATATATTGAACATAAACCAGGATATTTCCTTTACCATCCACATCCACTCAAGCATAAGACTTATCAATTCATCAAAAAACTACTCGGTAGAAATTAACAGAACATCCCTAATTGAGATCCATTATATCTTCCAAAAAACAGGAAACTAAAAATATTTATAAAATTTAAAAAGACTTGTGAAAAACACAAGTCTTTTTAAATTTTATTTTACAAAGTCAAGAAGAGCTAGGAAGCTATCTGCTTCAAGTGAAGCACCACCTACAAGTGCACCATCCACATCAGGAGATGCCATATACTCTGCAACGTTTGATGGGTTTACAGAACCACCATATTGAACACGTACTTTATCAGCAACATCTTGTCCAAAATCAGCTGCAACAACATCACGAACTGCTTTACACATTTTTTGTGCATCATCTTGAGTCGCTGACTTACCAGTACCAATAGCCCAAATTGGCTCATAAGCAATCACAAGTGAAGCAACTTGTTCTGCCGAAAGATCTTTAAGTGCTGCTGAAACTTGAGCACCCACAAATTCAACTGCTTTACCAGCTTCGTAAGTTTCAAGTGACTCACCACAACAAATGATTGGCGTCATACCATTACGGAAGATAGCATGGGCTTTTTTATTGATGTCTTCATCAGTTTCGTGGAAGTAATCACGACGCTCTGAGTGACCAATAACAACATAGTTAACACCCATTTCAGACAATACTTTAGGGCTGTTTTCACCAGTAAAAGCACCTGCATCTTCAAAGTAGCAGTTTTGTGCTGCAACTTTAAGTTCTGAATCTTTAGCGAACCAAAGAAGTGCATTCAAATCAACTGCAGGAGCTGCAATGGCTGCTTCTACAAGATCAGCTGAAGGTAATTTACCTGCAATTGCCTCAACAAAAGCTTGAGCTTCTTGAGGGTTTTTGTTCATTTTCCAGTTACCAGCAATAATTGGTTTACGTGACATTTCACATACCTCTTCTTTTTTTATTTACCTTACTATTTTATCATATTTTTAGAAGCAACAAAAGGAATTTATCAGATTTTATCAAAAAAAGCTCCACCTAAGTGGAGCTTCAATTAAAGTTGTCTGACTCTAATTGTTAGTTTGGGAACTTAATTTAAATTAAGCTTCGATTTCTGAAACGATACCTGAACCAACAGTACGTCCACCCTCACGGATTGAGAATGTTGTACCTTGTTCTACGGCGATTGGGTGGATCAACTCAACGTCGATTGTCACGTTATCACCAGGCATAACCATTTCAGTACCTGCAGGAAGTTCGATAGAACCTGTTACGTCAGTTGTACGGAAGTAGAACTGTGGACGGTAGTTGTTGAAGAATGGAGTATGACGTCCACCTTCTTCTTTAGTAAGGATGTAAACTTCACCTTTGAATTTAGTGTGTGGGTTGATTGAACCTGGTTTAGCAATAACTTGTCCACGTTCGATTTCGTCACGTTGTACACCACGAAGAAGAACACCAACGTTATCTCCAGCAAGACCTTCGTCAAGTTGTTTACGGAACATTTCAACACCAGTAACAACTGCTTTTGAAGTTTCTTCTTTGATACCAACGATTTCGATTTCATCGTTAACACGAACAGTACCACGGTCGATACGTCCTGATGCTACTGTACCACGACCAGTGATTGAGAATACATCTTCGACTGGAAGAAGAAGTGGTTTGTCAGTATCACGTTCTGGTTCTGGGATGTACTCATCTACAGTGCTCATCAATTCCATGATGATATCTTCAAATTGAGTGTCACCTTCAAGAGCTTTAAGAGCTGAACCTTGGATAACTGGAAGGTCATCACCTGGGAAATCGTATTCTGAAAGAAGGTCACGGATTTCCATTTCAACCAATTCAAGCAATTCTTCATCATCAACAAGGTCGATTTTGTTCATGAATACGATAAGGTGTTTAACACCAACCTGACGTGAAAGAAGGATGTGCTCACGAGTTTGTGGCATTGGTCCGTCAGTTGAAGCTACTACAAGGATAGCACCGTCCATTTGAGCGGCACCAGTGATCATGTTTTTAACGTAGTCCGCGTGTCCTGGAGCGTCGATGTGAGCGTAGTGGCGTTTTTCAGTTTCGTACTCAACGTGTGCAGTGTTGATAGTGATACCGCGCTCGCGTTCTTCTGGAGCAGCATCGATTGACGCGTAGTCTTTTGGCTGGTTAACAGCTGATGGAAGACGACGTGCAAGTACAGTTGTGATAGCTGCAGTTAGGGTAGTTTTACCGTGGTCAACGTGTCCGATTGTACCAATGTTAACGTGCGGTTTACTACGGTCATATTTTTCTTTTGCCATTTGAGTAAAAGCCTCCAATAAAATATATTTTATAGATAGACAGTAGGCAATACAGTCTAACTTTACCTTATTATTTTATCAAATTATGATAAAAATGCAAGTGTTTTACTTTTTTTTTACCGATTTCTTCTCTCCTATATCAAATAAACTACTTTAATAAAAGCAACTCTCTATAGCAAGCTCAGAATTTTTCTTTTAATCTCGCTGTACTAACTTCTTTTTAGCCGTTCAGGACTGGATTGATTTAATATCCCTACTCTTTCTATAGATTAGTTATTTATCAATCAATCATCCATCAATAAATATCAAATAAATAAAAAAGATTGGTCAATCCAATCTTTTTTAGAATACTTCATATAATTCTTCTTCAATTTCTTGCGTCAGTTTCTCTCTTTTTTCGGTAGCATCTATATTCAAAACAATACCTACAGCAATCGATAATACCAATAAGCTATTTCCTCCTTGTGATAAGAAAGGAAAGGTTACCCCTGTTGATGGAATTAAGCCTGAAATCCCACCGATATTTACAAAAACTTGCATTAACATCATAGCACCCAAACCAAGTGCTACCATTGAATTGAAAGGATTTCTGGCTTTTATACCGACTAAAAAAATGCGTAAGATAAGGAAAAAAACTAGAGCGAGTATTAGGCTGGCACCAATCAGACCAAGCTCTTCAATAACAATTGAGAATACAAAGTCCGTCTGAGCTTCTGGAAGGTAACCATTTTTTTCAATAGAGTTTCCCAAACCGCGACCAAACCAACCACCATTACTCATGGCGTAATAAGAATTGGCTAACTGGTGTCCTGAGTCCGTTAAGTCTTCAAACGGATTATAAAAAGCTTTAAACCGCTTTGCAACATAACCAAAAACTGGTACTTTAGCCACTTTATCCACCCCTATAACTGAAATACTTCCCAATAACAGTGTGGAGCTAATCACAATCGTAAGGATTAGAGAAACAAACCACCTATAGCCAATTCCTGAAACAGAGAACAAAACAATAGCTGTCAATACAATAATGGAAGCATTTCCCAAGTCTGGCTGCATAGCCACTAGCCCTATCAAAATAGCGGTATAGGTTCGCCAATCTCTAAAAGTTTTTGGTAAAAATGTTCCTTTAGTCAAAGCTTGGTAGTCTTTTTGAGCGATGGACTGTTGACGTCTTGAAAAAGTAAAAGCTAAAAACCAAACTATAATAATTTTTAGGTATTCTGCTGGCTGAAATGACAACGGACCAAGCATAATCCAACCACGAGCACCATTAACTTCCTCACCAAATACACGGGCAATTATCAACAAAAGAATTTCAATTAAGATAACCATTGACACAACCGTTGGTTTCCTTAAAAAATTCAATTTTAAGCGATAAATAAAAGCAATACCAATTAAACTTATAATCCAAAATACACCTTGGTTAATAACCGAACGAAAAGGATTCAATCCGTATTGTACCATGGTTACACTGGTCGTCGAATAAACTACTATCAATCCTAAAACAGATAGGATTAAATAAGGAATTAAGATTGAGTAATTTAATAACTGCTTTTTATCAATTTGTGTCATTAATAATATACTTCCTACTCTTTACAATATATCATTGGCATTATACCATCTTTGTGTTTAAAAATAAACTCGTAGACAAAACATCAAAAATACAATAATAAGTTGAATATAGTGTGAACATCCTGATAAAGAATCTGATTAAAAAGAGAGAAAAAGCAGTATCAACTGCTTTTTCTCTCTTTTTAATTAGTAGCAACCTATCCAATGATCTAAACTATCAGTATATTATCACTACTTATATTAACCTGAGTTACGAAGACCAGTAGCAATACCGTTAATAGTGATGTGGATAAGTTTTTCTTGTTCTGGACTAAGTTCTCCTCGGCGTAGGCGTTCAATCAATTCAATTTGAATATAGTTTAACACATTGAAATAAGGAAGACGATAATCTAAACTCGCTTTCAGGAATCCATTGTCAGCTAATAACTCTTTTTGATCTTCGATAAGCAAAATAGTATCTTTGGTTAACTGCCACTCATCTAAGATAATATTAAAGACAGATTTGACCTCTTCACTTTGACAGAGCTGAGCATATTCAAAAGCAATATTCATATTAGACTTAGACAACACCATGTCAACATTAGACAGGAGAGCCTTAAAGAATGGCCAAGTCTGATACATTTCCTGTAACTTAGACAGATTGTTAGGGTCTTTTTTAATGAAATTATTAAAACTAGATCCTACACCATACCAACCTGGGAACATCACTCGGTTTTGAGACCATGAGAATACCCACGGAATCGCACGTAACCCACTAATCTCAGTAATGGTTTTACGAGCTGCTGGACGTGATCCAATATTTAAACTAGAAACTTCTTTTATAGGACTGGCTTCAAAGAAATAATCATAAAAGTTTTCATTTCCAAAAACAAGATCACGATAAATTTGATTACTTTCACCAACAATTTCATCCATAATCTCTGTGTAACCTGAGATTTTATCAGCTGGTACAACTTGATTAGAGACCATACGGTCCATAGCAGCTGAAATCAACATCTCAAGGTTATAATAAGCTGCATCTTTATTACCGTATTTATTTCCAATCACCTCACCTTGCTCTGTTAGGCGAATACGATCTTTGATAGTCCCAAACGGCTGAGATGAAATGGCATAATACGATGGACCGCCACCGCGACCGACTGTCCCACCACGACCATGGAAGAAGGTCACCTTAATACCACGCTCTTCACCGATACGCGTCAAATCTTTCTGTGCTTTGTACAAGGTCCATCCTGATGATAGATAACCACCATCTTTATTGGAGTCCGAGTAGCCCAACATGATTTCCTGGTAATTATGGTTGGCTTTAATCCATTGTTTCACAAGGTCTAACTCCAGATAAGAGGTCATAATGTCAGCTGAATTATCCAAATCTTCAATAGTCTCAAAAAGTGGAACAATTTGGACACGCGCAAGATCCTTATCCACTAATCCAACCTCTTTTAACATGACAGCAAGTTCTAACAAGTCTGAAACGCTTTCTGAGTGAGAGATGATATTTTGCTTAATAATCTCTTCTCCTAACGTGTCTTTTAATTGGCGTGCTGTCTTGAAGATAGCTAACTCTTTTTCAAGTAAGTCTGATTTAGGTGCATTTGTGGCAGACAAAATTCGTGGATCTTCTGTCAGTTGTTTTAATAAAAGCGCACACTTCTCATCCTCTGATAAGCTACTGTAATCTGGTACAATATTAGCTGATGCCAATAATTCCGCCACACAAGCTTCATGAACAGATGAATCTTGACGCATATCAATACTAGCTAGATAAAAACCGAAGATTTCTACTGCTTGTAGTAATTCTGTCAAGTCTCCCTTAACTAAAGTCTCTCCATTAAAGCGAAGGAGAGATGCCTTAATCGTTTCTAAGTCCGCTTTAAATTCAGTAGCTTTTGCATAACGTGGAGAGTGGTCTTTTCCTTTCGTTAAATAGGTGCGTGTATTTTCTAGACGCTCTTTAATATAGTGAAAGGCTCTACGGTACAGCTCCTTCTCACGAAATTCTGAACTATCATTGGATAATGATGCCAAGGCTTCTAACTCTTTTGAAACCTCTGTCAAACTTGTTGAAAGAGAAAAATCAGAATATAGACTCTCAACCTTTTCAATATAATAACTTAAGATAACCTCTCCTTGTACCGTTGCTGATAATCTTAAAGTTTCAGCCGTTACAAATGGATTACCATCTCGGTCTCCACCAATCCACATGCCCATTGTAATGGGTTTAGGATTGTCTAAAACAATCCCTTTTTCTAAAGCCAAGGTTTTATATTCTGTTACAAGACTAGTAATCGCTTTAATCAAGCCTTTATTATAATAATCTGTAACATTCTTGATTTCATTGGTGACTTTGAGCTTCTTCTCTCGGATGATGTCTGTCTGCATGATCATTTCAACATAAGCACGCAGCTCATTTAACCATTTGTCCTTATTGAGTAAGCCCAGCTTAACGTCACGGTGTTTTCGCAAAAGTTGGTGAATCTGATTAGTTAAGCCCAACATTGTCTTTCGTTGCACCTGAGTTGGATGTGCAGTTAAGACAGGCACAACATTGACATTTTCTAAAATTTCTTTAGCATTTTGACTTTGGGAAACAATATCAAGTGTGGTTGAGATTTTTCCAACATAATCCTTATTGATATTGTTTTGATAATTGATTTCATAGGCTAAATCAACATCTTCAGAAATATTAATCAATAAAGGTAAGATTGAAAAGTAACGCGCAATGACATCCATTTCATCCGTTGATAAATCACCTACGATTTGATTAACCTCTTGATAATTTTGAGCTCTAGATAACTCTGTCAGTGTTTGAATTTTTTTAAAAACTTCTTGGCTGACCATTTTTTGGGTTGTTTCATCTAATAGCCTCGTTAAGATATCCACTTCCTCTTTAATAATCGTCTTGTCGCTACTACCCTCTAAGTTTGGAATTAATTTTATTTTTTCCATTCTCTCTACACAACTCCTTATCATAAAGACAGCATTTGACTTGAAAATCCTGACCCTTTAATTTTTTAGTCTACTGCTTCTATCATACCACTTTTATACTAAAAGTAAACCGAAATTCCTAAAATTGTCTATTATTTCAGAAATGTTCTGATTTTTTTGAAAATAACAACTCCTCTACTTTCATATATCCATTTTTACTCTCTTTTTGATATACTAAACAAAAAGAGGAGGTTATGATGAAATTAAAAGATAGAACAAGTTTTCCAGAAAATGAGCTTTGGGATCTCTCTGCTCTCTACCAAGACCGCGAAGATTTTTTAAGAGCCATTGACAAAGCTATGGAGGATATCTACCTTTTTAGACGCAACTATTTTGATGGTCTAAATGAATTGGAAGATTTTGAAGAAGCTTTTTTAACATTAGAACAAATTTATATCCAAATGAGCCACATCGAAAACTATAGCTTTATGCCACAAACCACAGACTATAGGAACGAAGAATTTGCTCAGATCGCACAGACTGGTACTGACTTTATGACGAAAGCTCGTGTTCTTCTTAGCTTTTTCGACGATGCTTTATTGTGTACAACAGATAGTATCTTGGATCAATTAGAAAAAAATCACCACCTTAGTAGCTATATCCGACAAGCAAAAATAAAAAAAGCCCACTATCTCGGAGCTGAGCGTGAGCAACTGCTAACCCAACTTGCCGATACTTTCTCTGCCCCTCAAGATATTTACACTAAAATGCGTGCAGGAGACTTTAAAATGGAAGATTTTGAAGTTGACGGGAAAATTTATTCGAATAGTTTTGTCAGCTATGAGAATTTTTACCAAAACCACGAAAATCACCTGGTTCGCCAAAAAGCTTTCAGATCTTTCTCAAATGGACTACGCCAACATCAACATACTGCAGCAGCCAGCTATCTAGCCCAAGTCAAATTAGAAAAAGAAATCGCTCATCTTCGTGGCTATGATTCTGTATTTGATTATCTCCTTGCTGAGCAAGAGGTTGATCGTTCCATGTTTGATCGTCAAATTGATCTGATTATGAGTGATTTTGCCCCTATCGCTCAAAATTATCTTAAACATGTCGCTAAAATAAACAAACTCGATAAAATGACTTTTGCTGATTGGAAACTAGATTTAGACAATCGTTTAAATCCTGAGGTTACTATTGACCAAGCCTATGAACTTGTGATGAAATCGTTAAAACCTCTTGGGGAAGTCTATACCAAGGAAGTTAAAAGCTATCAAACCGAGCGTTGGGTTGACTTTGCAGCTAATCAGGGAAAGGACTCTGGTGGCTATGCAACTGATCCTTATCGTGTGCACCCTTATGTCTTGATGAGCTGGACAGGTCGTTTAAGTGATGTTTATACACTAATCCATGAGATTGGGCACTCTGGACAATTTATTTTCTCAGACAATCATCAGAGTTATTTTAATACCCATATGTCCACCTACTATGTTGAGGCCCCTTCAACCTTAAACGAGCTTCTTTTAAGCGACTATTTAGAGAAAGCTTTTGACAATCCACGTCAAAAACGCTTTGCATTGGCTCATCGCCTAACAGATACTTACTTCCACAATTTCATTACACATCTACTAGAAGCAGCCTTTCAACGCCGTGTTTATACATTGATTGAGGAAGGTAAAACCTTCGGAGCAGAAACACTAAACCGTATTATGAAAGACGTTTTAGAAGAATTTTGGGGAGATGCTATCGAAATTGACGATGATGCAGCTCTGACATGGATGCGACAGTCTCACTATTATATGGGACTTTACAGCTATACCTATTCTGCAGGACTGGTCATCTCAACAGTAGGTTATCTCAATATCAAGAAAGATAAAGACGGTGCCAAACGTTGGTTAGAATTTTTAAAATCTGGTGGAAGTTTACCACCTCTTGAAACCGCTCAAATTATTGGTGCAGACATCAGTACAGAAGAGCCGCTTCGCCAAACTATTGCTTTCCTAGATCAAACCGTCCAACAAATTATTGCATATAGCGAGGAATTACAAGATGACAACACTCTATAACTTCACTTTGACTGCCCAAGATGGTAGCCCAGTAGCCTTAGAAAAATATAAAGGTAAGCTAGTCCTAATCGTTAATACTGCAACAGGATGTGGACTAACCCCTCAATATAAAGGACTACAAGAACTCTACGATGCCTATCAAAATAAAGGATTTGAGATACTAGATATTCCTTGTAACCAATTTAAACAGCAGGCACCTGGCAGTGCTGAAGAAATCAACAGTTTCTGTAGCTTAAATTATGGCACTACTTTTCCACGATTTGCAAAAATAAAAGTAAACGGAAAAGAAGCAGACCCTTTATATCAATGGATGAAAGAAGAAAAGAAAGGTCCTTTTGGAAAAGTGATTGAATGGAATTTCACCAAATTCCTAATTGATCGAGAAGGAAATGTTGTTAAACGTTTTTCTTCCAAAACAGAGCCAGAAAAAATGGTATCAGAGATTGAAAAATATCTATAAAAAATAAGACAGAAAAAGAAAATCCTTTTTCTGTCTTATTTTTTATGGTCAATTCTTATAAACTTCTTGATAAAATTCTATTTTATCACCATCTTGAATCTTAATTTGATCAGCTGATTTTGGTGCTAACTCATCATTAACATCAAACATCCAATATTTTCCAGCTTTTTCATCTTGTTTGACACCATCAATTGCTGTAATAAAGCCATCTGTTTCTTCTACGTCATAATTTGCTTTTAAAAGGTCCATAACAGTATCACCTTGTGTAAAGCTAACCTTCTCATCTGTTGTATTTTTATCTGTTTTAACAACTAATTGTACCAAATGCTCCTCAGAAGAAGATGAACTAGTGGTACTTTGGTGACTCTGACAAGCCACTAATAAGATGGTCGAGAAAAATAGTAAAACTAAACTATAAATCTTTTTCATTTGAATAAAATCTCCTAAAAATAGAATGTATCAAGGGATAAAAAAATAGAGTTGATAAGCTATGCGCTATATTATAAGGCATTCCAGACAAGACATAAAGCCAGATTTTTGTACCAAATAAAATCGCTGACCAAGTATCAATCACCATACCGTAGACAATCCCAAGTATAGCAGCAAAAATCGCTTGATAGCCTAAACGATCTAAACTAACTCCTATTATTTTAACAGGTTTAAGATAATTTGTCAGGGGGTATAGGACATAAAACCAAATAGTTAACACCAAACTAAAGCTTCCAATTTGCCATAGCACCCATGGACCAAAACCAAGTAAAAAACTTGAGACAAACATGGTAAGAGCTGTAAGCGTAATGCCTTCTGATAAACTGAAACACACACTAACGACCAAAAATATAGCAGTAATCGGTTGAACATTAGGAAGACCTGAAAAAGCATAGCGTAATACAATACAAAGAGCAGTAAGTAAAGCCAATCGACTTATCTTTCGTAACAGCATCATCACTTCTTCCTTTCTTTTATTAACTTTAATAAACTTCACTTTCCTTGTCAAGTTGAGATCTTTTTTCTTATTTTAAGCATCTCGTTTTGATTTTTTACTAACTTTAAGTTACAATGGAAAGGATGAGAAAGAGAATTAAACCAATATTTGTTATTGTTCTTTTTACTTTATTTGGACTTGTATTGATGATTTCACGCATACATTTAAATCAATTAAAAAAATCAACCTTTGAAACTGCTAAGAAACAAATTCCATCATCTAATAGCTCCAGCTCTAGTAAATCGAGCTCAAAGACCAAGTCTTCTGAGGAACCTTTTGTCTTAAATCCTATTATAGATGTCTCTGGCTGGCAACTTCCGTCTAAGATTGATTACGACACCTTGGCTGACAATATTTCAGGTGCTATCATTCGTGTTCAGGGAGGATCAGGTATTGCTTTTGAAAATAATGCCGCTCATGAATCAGGAATTGATAAATCCTTCAAAACACATATCAAAGAATTTCAAAAACGTGATGTTCCCGTAGCTGTCTATGCCTATATCCGTGGCTCTTCTGTATCAGAAATGAAAAAGGAAGCTCAAACATTTTACAAAAATGCTTCTCCTTACAACCCTACTTTTTATTGGGTTGATGTGGAAGAAAAAACAATGTCTGACATGGACAAAGGGGTTCAAGCCTTTCGCAAAGAGTTAGAACGCTTGGGCGCTAAAAATATCGGTATTTACATAGGGACCTACTTTATGGAGGAGCATGGTATTTCCACCACTGGTTTTGATGCTGTCTGGATTCCTACATATGGAAGTGATTCTGGCTACTATGAGGTGGCACCTGTCACTGACTTAGATTATGATTTACATCAGTATACTTCTCAAGGCTATCTTCCAGGTTTTGACCAACCTCTTGATTTAAATCAAATCGCAATCACTAAAGATACAGAAAAAACCTATAAAAAATTGTTCACTATTCAAAAATAATATTGACAATTAAAAAATCAAGCGTTATAATGATTAAAATTTAAGATTTTCACAAAGGAGTGCTGTTAAGCTGAGATCGCTATTGCGAAATCCTCGAACCTGATCTAGTCAATACTAGCGTAGGAATTGTGACTGACTTTAGCTTGTCTTTAAGATCAGACTCCTTTTTGTGATTCAAAAGGAGTCTTTTTATGTCTAAAAAACAATCCTCAACAATTCTTGTTGAAACTGCCATTGTTGCCTCTTTTGCAATGAGTCTATCACTGCTACCTGACTTAGCTGGTTGGTTTACACCATCTTTAGGTGCCATCCCTTTGGTTGCTTTTTCATTAAAACGTGGTCTTCGATACGGCTTACTTGCCGGCCTTATTTGGGGGCTATTACATTTTATTTTGGGGAGAGTTTATTATCTCAGTTTTTATCAAGTCTTAATAGAGTATCTTTTGGCCTTTACTTGTATGGGATTAGCTGGACTTACTAGCCATAAATTTCAAGATACCTTAAAAAAAGGAAGTCTGCTTACTTCATCTTTTTGGGCTATTTTAGGAATAACTATCGCAGTTTTGATACGTTATTTCTGGCATTTCCTAGCTGGTGTCATTTTTTGGTCTGACTATGCTCCAAAGGGGATGTCACCTTATCTCTACTCTTTTATGGTAAACGGCAGTGCTTGTGGACTAACCTTTATTCTTTGTGTCATCATTTTCTTAGCTATTTTAAAATTCCAATCCAAACTACTAAAAAATTGATCACAAGGATTTCCATTTCGTATTTTATCAAGTTTGTGATATGATATTAAACATGGCTAAAACAAGAAAACGACAATCTAAATCAACGACAAAAAAAAAGCGACATAAACAGAAAATCATTTCTTTTAGCGCGATACTTTTTTTCCTCATCCTTCTTGGTTTTCATTTTACTTTCTCTATCACAACCTCAACACATTACCAGTCTAATCAGCAAGCCAGTTTGACCAATACTACGCTTTATTCGTTCCCTTACTCCATTTTAGGAACAAAACAGACTAAACAAACAGATGTGATGGTATCTGATTATTATTTGGTTCACAAAAATGGCAAAAAACTAACCTATGCTAAAATCAAATTTTCAGGACAATCATACTACGTTCTGGCAAAAGACTTAAAACTAAAACAAACCAATAGTATCAATACCTATCTAGAAGAACACCATTACCCTAAAACTACTTTTTCCACTGAATATCAAGGATTTTCTAAGCAAGCCTACCAAAATTTTTGGAAAAAACCTAGAGGAGTTATCATTCATGATACTGGCAATGAAGATTCAAGTATTGATTCAGAGGTAAGTTATATGACCAATAACTATTCCAGTTCGGGAGTTTTTGTTCATGCTTTTATTGATAGCAATACAATTTTAAGGATAGCAGATACCAACTATATGGCGCAAGGCGCAGGACCTTATGCCAACCCTTACTATATTCAATTTGAAATGACACATGAATATACTGCGGATGGCTTTGCAAGACAAGTTGGAAATGCTGCTTATTATACAGCTTATATGCTAAAAAAATATAACCTCCCTATTACTCTAGGACAAAAAGATGGTGACGGAACACTTTGGACACACGAAATGGTGTCACTTTACCTTGGAGGCACTGACCATATTGATCCTACAGCTTACTGGTCAAGTGCCGCAAGTGAGTACTTTGGGAGTGACTATACAATAGAGGATTTCCAAGATCTTGTCCAAGCTTACTATAATGAGATATAAATGGTATAATAAAGATACCATTTTTTATTTTGGAGGAAAATATGATTTCTTGGATTTCCCGTTTAATTAAGGGGGTTATTATTGCACTTGGCTTTATTTTACCTGGTGTATCAGGCGGGGTTTTAGCCTCAATTTTAGGACTCTATGAGCGCATTATTTCTTTTTTAGCTCACATTCGTCAAGATTTTGTTAAAAATGTTCTGTTTTTTATTCCAGTTGGAATCGGTGGAATTCTAGGAATCGCACTTTTTTCAGCACCACTTGAATACTTACTTGAGCACTACCAAGTTCCTGTCCTATGGGCATTTTCTGGTGCCATTATTGGAACTTTGCCAAGTCTATTGACAGAAGCTACTGCTAAATCAAAACGTGATACAACTGATATCTTGACCTTAGTCGCTACCTTTGTTGTCTCTGGACTCCTACTCTTTTTCTTAAACGATCTGGTTGGAGAAATCCCTGCTAACTTTGGTACTTTTATTCTAGCTGGTGTCCTTATCGCTTTGGGAGTTTTAGTCCCTGGACTAAGCCCATCCAATCTTTTACTTATTATGGGACTCTATACTCCCATGTTAACAGGTTTTAAAAATCTCGACTTGCTTGGCGTCTTTCTTCCAATCGCAATCGGTGGTGCTGTCACTATGCTAAGCTTTTCAAAAGCCATGGATTATGCTTTGACTAAGTTTCATTCTCGTGTTTATCATTTTATTATCGGATTGGTTTTATCAAGTACCCTATTGATTGTTATTCCAAACCCTCGAAGCGCTGAAAGTATTTCCTATGCTGGACTTGGTATTGGTGGGATTTTTACGACCCTACTTTTATTTGGCTTAGGGATTGCTCTAGGACTTTGGATGAGTAAACTTGAGGAAAAATACAAATGAGTAAAAAGGCAAAAATCAAAAAAACTTTAGTAGATCAGATTTTAGATAAGGCTAAAATTCCTCATGACAGCCTGATGTTTAATGGCCTTGAAGGAGAGATGCCAGAGGATATCAGACAAGATGATATTTTTAAAACTTTGGCATTAAAAGGAGATAAGACAGGCCCTGTTATTGGAATTTTACCTCTAACAGAGCATCTTTCTGAAAAGAAATTAGCTAAACTATCTGGTAACAAAAAAGTTGCCATGATTCCTCAAAAAGATTTACAAAGTGTTACAGGCTATGTGCACGGCGCCAATAACCCTGTTGGAATTCGCCAGAAGCACAACTTCCCTATCTACATTGATCAAACTGCTCTAGAAAAAGGAACCATGATTGTCTCTGCTGGAGAATTAGGACGTTCTATTCGTATTGATAGTCAACTTTTAGCTGATTTTGTCAGAGCTGAATTTGCAGATATTAAGGAGTAAGGCATGCGTTTATTAGGAAACTTGGTTTGGTTTATTTTGGCTGGCTTTTGGTCCTGGTTAGCTTGGACTTGTGTTGGAATCTTATTTTGTATGACTATTATTGGGATTCCTTTTGGGCTTCAATTTTTTAAAATTGCACGTTTTGGACTATTTCCATTTGGGCGAACTATTGTCCCTTCTCCTAGAACCAGTAGTTTATTATTAAATATCATTTGGATTGTCTTTTTTGGCTGGGAGTTGGCCTTAGCACATTTAGCATCTGCGCTCTTACTTTGCCTTAGTATTATTGGCATTCCTTTTGCTATTCAATCTGTTAAACTAGCTGGACTTTCACTATTTCCATTTGGAGCAGAATTTGAGTAGGAGACATTATGAAAATTTATCTTATTCGACATGGGAAAACTCAGTGGAATTTAGAAGGACGCTTCCAAGGAGCAAGTGGAGACTCTCCTCTTTTACCTGAAGCTAAAAAAAGTGTAAAAAAACTGGGACAAACTCTAGCAGATATTCCCTTTGATGCTATTTATTCAAGTGATCTCCATCGTGCCATCACAACAGCTGAAATCATCTCACAAGAACACCATCCCCCTTTATTGGTACAAAAAGAAGCTTCCCTAAGAGAATGGGACTTAGGGACATTAGAGGGGCAAAAAATTAGTATTATGGAAGCAATCTACCCCAAGCAAATAGAAGCTTTTACCCATAATCTCGCTCGGTTTGATCATAACGCTTTTGATGCAGAAAGTGTTTATCACACTACACAACGTATCGGTCACTTTATTAAGAGTCTATACGGCAAAAAAGATAGCATCTTAATCGTTGGGCATGGCGCAAGCCTGACAGCTGCTATTCGTTCTTTACTGGGTTATGAATATGCTAAACTACGACAAAATGGTGGACTAGATAATGCTTCTATCACTATTTTAGAAACCAATGACGGTCAAAATTTCGAGCTCATCACATGGAATGATACCAGTTATGATAAATAAAAATTGGGATAGTTAATCTATCCCAATTTTTATTGACTATACTTCATCCGAAGAATTTTTTCTTGTTTTTTATTGAGTCGTAAAAGAATCACGACTTTATCTATAGACATATTACTTTCCAATAAACGTTCAGCCGCCATCATCAAACCATTGTTTATTCCTAGTTGTAAAATAGGATTCTTTTTATCATTAACATCAAAAATAAATTTATTATCAGGTAAATCGAAAAGAACTTTTACCGCACCAAATAATTGCTCGAAACTATCAATTTCAAGATCAAAAACAGGCTTTGTTCCAGGCTTTAAACTACGCCCGCGATGATTAAACCACATCGAATGCCAGCCTCCGTTAAAAGCTCCCATGACATCATTATCATAAGAATCTCCCACATAGAGTGTTGTTGAGGGGTTCATATCAAATTGTTCCGCTGCAAGATTAAAGATTTCTTTTTCTGGTTTTTGAAAACCTGTCGCCTGACTGACAATCACACGTTTGGGATCCACATAATCATACAAACCCAACTTCTTCACTTTTTTTAATTGATGCTCAGTTGGCCCATTAGTAATAATACCCATAGGGACATTTTTAGACTTTAAAAAGTCCAATGTCATGCGCATCTCATCTAACATAGTAATATTTTCTAGCTCATGCTCATAAATTTCCTGAAAATGAATACCATCAGCTTCTGAGATTTCTCTATACCCAAACTCTAAAAGGGTCTCTCGGCAACGCCAAAATCGAAAATACTCTGTCGTCCACTCTCCAGCCATAACTCGTGGAAATCCAATGTCTGAATAATGACGAAATCGGATATAAGCCTGATGAATTTGTGTCATATCAAAATCAGGAAAGCACTTCTCCATAGCCAAACGATAAGGAGCCTGTTGGTCATAAATGGTATCATCAACGTCAAAAACAATAGATGTAATCATGGTATCCTTTTTCTTTCAACAAAAAATTTTTACGCCTTATTATACTATTTTTTACTAAGGAGTTCAAATCTAGAAAAAGCATAATATTTGATGAAATCATTGTTATTTTATGATAGAATAGAAAGGAAAACGATTTGGAGGAAAGCAATGTCTAACGAACATGTAGAAGAATTAAACGACCAACAGTTAGTTCGTCGTGAAAAAATGTCTGCCTTAGCTGAGCAAGGGATCGATCCTTTTGGAAAACGTTTCGAACGTACTACAAACTCAGCTGAATTAAAGGAAAAATACAACGATAAAACAAAAGAAGAATTGCATGAGATGGGAGAAACTGCCATTATCGCTGGTCGTATGATGACAAAACGCGGTAAAGGTAAAGCTGGTTTTGCTCACATTCAAGATCGCGAAGGGCAAATTCAAATCTATGTCCGCAAAGATGATGTTGGAGAAGAAAATTACGATATTTTCAAAAAAGCTGACCTTGGTGATTTTCTTGGTGTTGAGGGAGAAGTGGCTAAAACTGGTGTTGGTGAGCTAACAATCTTTGCGACTAGTATCACACACCTATCAAAAGCACTACGTCCCTTGCCTGAAAAATTCCACGGCCTAACCGATGTGGAAACCATTTACCGTAAGCGTCACCTTGATTTGATTTCTAATCGCGAAAGCTTTGATCGCTTCGTAACACGTTCAAAAATCATCTCTGAAATGCGTCGTTATATGGATGGGCTTGGTTTCCTTGAGGTCGAAACACCTGTTCTCCACAATGAAGCTGGAGGAGCTGCTGCTCGCCCATTCATCACTCACCACAATGCGCAAAATATCGATATGGTACTTCGTATCGCCACGGAACTTCACCTCAAACGCTTAATCGTCGGAGGGATGGAGCGCGTTTATGAAATCGGTCGTATCTTCCGTAACGAAGGTATGGATGCTACTCACAATCCTGAATTCACATCGATTGAAGCCTACCAAGCCTATGCTGATTTCCAAGATATCATGGACTTGACAGAAGGGATTATCCAGCACGTTACAAAGGCTGTCAAAGGTGATCAACCTGTTATCTACCAAGGAACAGAGATTAAACTCAACGAACCATTTAAGCGTGTTCACATTGTTGATGCTATCAAAGAACAAACGGGCATCGATTTTTGGCAAGAGATGACAATCGAAGAAGCAACTGCTTTGGCTAAAGAAAAAAATGTCCCTCTTGAAAAACACTTCACAACCGTTGGACATATCATCAACGCTTTCTTCGAAGAGTTTGTTGAGGAAACACTCATCCAGCCTACCTTTGTTTACGGGCATCCTGTTGAAGTATCACCTCTTGCTAAAAAAAATGCGGATGACCCTCGCTTCACAGACCGATTTGAACTCTTTATCATGACTAAAGAATATGCCAATGCCTTTACTGAGCTTAATGATCCAATTGATCAATTAGCACGCTTTGAAGCACAAGCTGCTGCTAAAGAACTTGGTGATGACGAAGCAACAGGTATCGACTACGATTACGTCGAAGCACTTGAGTACGGTATGCCACCAACAGGAGGTCTCGGTATCGGTATTGATCGCCTCTGCATGCTTTTAACAGACACTACTACTATTCGTGACGTTTTACTTTTCCCAACGATGAAATAAAATGAAAAAAGAATATATCGCTTTCTTATCTGCAGCTATTTTAATCATCTATGGTCTTCTTACTCAAAAATTTTTATTTGTTGGACTAGGAATTACCTTTATACTAATTGGAATTGCTGAAATATTAAGAAACAAGAATCATTAAAAAATCACCTCGACACATGTGTCGAGGTGATTTTTGGCCTACTGTCATCTAGCGATTAACCCCATACTTCTTTAACAATTTCTTGAATGAGAGCTAACTTTTTCCACTGATTTTCAATGGTTAATTTATTACCTTCTTCTGTTGAAGCAAAGCCACACTGGGTGCTAAGGTAAAGATCTTCAAGAGGAATGTATTGACTAGCTTCTTTGATTCTAGCGATCACCTCTGTCTTATCTTCTAGATCTGCTGATTTTGAGGTGATCAGACCAAGTACAACTTTTTTACCTGGTGTAACTTTAGCAAGAGGTTCGAATCCACCTGCACGCTCTGTATCAAACTCAAGATAATAAGCTTTAACATTTTCTTTTCCAAAAAGTGTTTCAGCTACCTTATCATATCCACCTTGAGATGCCCATGTAGAATGGTAATTGCCACGACACACATGCGTTGTAACATTAAGGTCTTCTGGCAAATCTTCCAAAATACCATTATTTAAGGTAAGAAAATCAGCACTTAACTCTTGACGAATCTGTTCAGCTGTCTTTCCAGTGTGTCCTGCAATCAGTTCCATTACGCGATCATCAACCAAAGTTCCCCAAGTACAGTCGTCCAACTGTAAATTACGTAAACCCACTGCATAAAGATCAGCAATGACGTCTTTATAAGCCTTAATAATATCCGCAAACAACTCTTCCTTATTTTCATAGTAAGTAAATGTATTTGCTGTATGCTCTGCATCACGAATTAATTCAAAGTAAAACTGAGCTGGTGAAGGAATTGTTAAGCGTGAAGCCAATCCTTCTTGATCAGCTAAGTCTTTTAAGAAAGTGTAGTGTGCAATAAAAGGATGATTCTGTCCTGATATTTTGCCTGTTAAGGACGCAGCATCTGGCTTAGTCGTCTCATCATGAAATTGATAGCCAATAGCAGCTTGTGTATGTGCTACTCCTTCAAGTCCCCAGAAAAAATCTTGATGCCAGTAAGCACGACGAAATTCACCGTCTGTCACACTCTCGAGGCCAGCAGCTTTTTGTTGTAAAACTAATTCACGAATGGCTTGATCTTCTACGGCAGTCAATTCTTCTTGTGAGATTTTCCCAGAAGTAAACGCGTCACGCGCTTCAACTAAGGCTTTTGGACGTAAATAAGATCCAACATGATCTACACGGAATGGGGCTGTTTGATGGGTCATAAAATTTCTCCTTGCGATATAATAAGAACATTATAACAGGCACTTGACTTCAAAACAAATTCTTATTTTTCATAAATAGATATAGTTTGAAACTATATCTATTTTACAGGCACTTTCTTTATAATATAGTCATTCTATTGGGGTTAGTTTTTCCATCCCTAGTAATCTTTCATATGAAGTTGTCAAGCAAAAAACCTCACTAAGATTATACACCTAGTGAGGTTTTTATGATTATTTTCATTATTCTAAGGCGAGGGAAGGGGCGGAGCCATCATAGATAGTTTGATCTGTCTCTTTTCAGTCTAATTTTTAAAGGCATTTACCAAGACTTCAAACTCTTCATTTGAAAGAGTAATCCCTTTCCCCATCTTAGTGTGATCGGGACTCCAAGTTCTAATATCAAACTTAGCTGGTGCGCCATTAAAGCTGACACGGTTCAACTCTTTTGTCCAACCTTTGTCATTTTCTGATAAAACGAGTAATTTTTCTTCAATTTCAAATTTAAATTCTGCCATAGGATTTCCTTTCTATTTTTTATTCGTAAAAAATGGTGTTAAATCCCAAATACTGAAGGATAAGTGACTAAACCTCTGACCTGCTCTGCTTTTTCCTCTAAAAATTTCACCATAAAATACTGATTGTCCACCTCAAAGGGAGGTTTTATGCCATAGTCGGATGCTGTTTGATAACCAAAACGGCTATAATAAGCAGGGTCTCCAAGAATAATAATCGTATCATACCCTTCTTTTTTAGCAACATTTTCAGCTTCTAATAATAACTGGCGACCAATCCCTTTTCCTTGATAAAGCGGATGAACAGACAGAGGAGCTAGAGCCAAGGCTCTGCTTTTTTCCACCTTTATCTCAGTTAATAAGACATGTCCCACCATCTCTTTCTCGTCAGCAGCAATCAAGCTAAGCTTAGGATGATAGGCTGGATCTTGACGAAGTCTTTGAACCAAGTCTGCTTCTTGTCCATCAGAATGAGGACTACCATTAAACGCTAAAGTAATCAACTCCTCCACCTGTTTATAGTCTGAAGGGGATTCTTGTCTGATGGTTAGCATTAAGCACGTACCGTTTGACTTGAGCCATCTGTTTTATAGAGATTAATCAGTCCTTCTTGACGATTGCGAATCATATCTCCTGGTTCTACCTTTTGCGGTACGGTTATTGTTAATAATTCCATTGGATTAGGGGCGCGATCAATTTTATTCCCCTGATCATCATGAAGATCTGTGATCGTCGCATCAAAATGGCGGAAACCTGGACCATAAAACTCGACCTGATCTCCCTCTGTAATAACATTACGTTGACGAATAGTTGCCGTCATAGTCTCTTCATCAAAGGAAACGACTTCACCTACAAATTTATACTGCGGAATTTTACGACGAGCACCAAAAAGCTGCATATTTTCATCTGGTGTTTCATAGTAAAATCCTGTTGCCAACTCACGTTGCGCAACTTTCCACATTTCATCAATCAAATCTTGTTTAATGGCTTCAAACTTTTCTGGGCTCTCAAGATAAGCATCAACACCTGCCTTATAAACATTTGCTACGGTTGAAACATAGTGAACAGACTTCATTCGACCTTCGATTTTAAGGCTATCCACACCATTTTCAATCATGTCTGGTAAATGCTCAATCATTGACATATCTACAGCAGACATAGAGAATTCTTCTGGAATTTCACCTTCTAGACTCTTTCTTTCTTGACCAAATGGCATCTCATAAAGGTCATACTTCCAACGGCAAGACTGTGAGCAACCACCACGGTTAGCATCACGCATACTCATATGGTTTGACAGGGTGCAACGTCCTGAATAAGAAATACACATAGCTCCATGAACAAAGGCTTCAATTTCAACATCTGTACGACGACGAATATCAGCCAACTCTTCCATAGAAACTTCACGCGCCAAAACCACACGTGTTAACCCTAAATTTTTCCAGAATTCAAGTGTTTCTACATTAGTAGCAGATGCTTGTGTCGAGAGATGAATTTCAAGACCTTGCGCTTCTTCAGCACAAATCTGAATAAGTGCTGGATCGGATACAATTACTGCTGCAATGCCGATATCACGTAAGCGACGGAACCACTCTCCTGCTCCTTTTTCATTTCCCTCATGGGTTACCATGTTCGCTGCCACATAGACTTTTGCACCGTACTTTTTCGCAAACTCTACTCCCTCTTCCATTTCTTCAAAAGTGAAGTTTCCTGCACGGCTACGCAAACCATAAGCTTGCCCACCAATAAAAACAGCATCTGCCCCATAATGAATGGCAACTTTTAATTTTTCCAATGTACCAGCTGGTGCTAAAACCTCTGGACGTTTTTTTACTTGTGTCATTTTATACTCCTATTTGCAAGATAGATGTAAGATAGTGCTCCTGAAAATAGACAAATCTAGCACTGTGAGACATTACTTGACCATGTCTGGGTCGTAGTCATAAAATCCGGTATCAAGACCGCGCTCTATAGGGTGATGTTTTCTAATCTCTTCGTCAAAGACAAAGGCTTGATCTTGAGTAAACTCACCTTTTTCCATCAAGTCACGCGCCTTCACAAAAACGGTTGCAATAGCAAGGAAATCTTGACCTGGTGTATAGAGTCCCTCTAATTTCCAATGGCTAAAGCCATGCTCATAAACCTCTAACAATTTAGGCATTAAATCCAAATCATTGTTAGCAAAAATATGAGTACCATGCTTATCCTCAAAGATAGAATAATGTGAGTCTGGATCATTTGGCTCACTTAAGAAAAGATTACGCTCACGCGATTTTTCCTCATCCATCTTAGTAAAGTTATAGTAATTTTGTAACAATGGACGTTTTGACTGGTGAATAATGCTAGCCCCATAAACCAAAAGTTCAGCTGGAATATCAAGATTTTCAGCCATAATAAAGAGTTCAGCTGATGGAATCTCTCTAGCCAATACAGCTTCTGAAATTCCCGCATTCTTAGCCCAAAAATTGATTTGACGGCTAGAAGTCACCATTGTTGAGGCATCATAGATTGTTTTTAAGGCTATGCCATCACGCTGTAAGGCATAAAAAACCCCAGCATCCCCAACAGTGATATAGTCAACTCCAATAGATTCTAAAAATTTCAAGTATTCTGGAAGAGAATCCATCATATCTTGATGCATCAAGGCATTGACAGCGACCACCATTTCTTTACCAGCATTATGGATAAGGTCAGCAAGTTCCCTCATCTCCTCACGACTAAAGTGATAGGGAAGACGAAGACCATAATCGCCTTCTCCCACATAAATGCGATCGACACCGAGAGCTAGGAGAGCTTTTGCTTGATCCATGCTCTCTGCAGTTGCAGTAATCATAATTTTTTTCATAACTCATCCATTATAGCAAATCTCATGCTTTTTGGCATAAAATAATACAAAAATCTTGATTTTCTCTTTATTTTATGAAAGTTTTTATGAAAAACAGTGACATTTACGGTAATTTATGATAGAATAGATAGGAATTTTGGAAAAGAAAGGAGGTTAGACTGTGAATACTAACAGAAAATTCGACCAGCACTACGATGAAGAGTATGAACAACAGATTGAGACAAGTCCGAAATATCAACCTTATCAACACATCAACAATCAATCTGCAAAATTGCGTGAACTATTATTTTTTGTGCAAATTGCTGGTTTCTGCATTTCGACTATTATCTCATGTCTAATCTTACTTTCCCTTCAGGTTAAAGTTATCCTAGCCTTTCCTTTGGCTATGATAATCAGTTTTGCTCTCTTATTGAGTTTAAAATTTTATATTAATTATCGAAAAAGACGAGGTTAATCTCCTCGCCTTTTTTTATTCCTTATGATCATCAGGATAATCAATCACAATATCATCAACTTGAACATCAGACTCAACGATAGAATCTGTGACATCTTTTACCGTACTTTCATGTTGGTTTGCTTTTTGTTTCACATGAGTAAAAGAATCTTTAGCAAAAGTTGCTGCCTGATTGGATTTTGTTTTTAATTCCTCCACGACGCTTTCTGTAGTGATTTCTCCTGTTTCCCATTTTTCTTTATAATCTTGGAAAGTATGGATAGCCAAATCTTTGTACTCTGCTGCCTTATCACTGGCTTTTTGATGATAGTCATCTTTGTTTTCTTGATAGTCTTTAAATAAATCTTGTGCTTTTTCTTTTAAGACTTTTCCTTTTTCGGTTGTTAAAAAATATGCTGCTGCTGCACCTGAGGCTGCGCCAACAACCAAAGTTTTTAAAAATTTACTCATGAGCTCTCTCCTTTTTCCTTAACACTTTTGAAGCAAATTTACTAATAGTATAGACTGTTCCTGCTTTAGCAGATTGCTTACCGACAGCACTTGCTTTAACAGATAGCTGTCTCGCTTGCGTATTTAAATCAGAGACACTTTCGGATAAATCTGCTACTGCTGTAAACAGGGGATCAATTGTTGCGACTTTACTATTCACATCTTCCACTAAAACATTTGCTTTAGCAAGAATTTCATTGGTATGGTGTAGGGTCACATTAAGATCACTGGTCAAAATCGTCAGAGTTTGCTGGGCCTCCCCAACGGTTGCTGTTAATTTTTTTATAAATAGTATGAGATAAATTACCAAAGCTACAAATGCTAGAGCAATCAATAAGACTGCTATTTCCATCATATCTTTTTCTCCTTTATATTATGTTTTTTCTAAATAAAAGTTAATGGCTTGATTTTTTCGGCGATAAATCCACAATCCCAAACCAATACAAAATAAGATTATCGATAACCACTGAGAAACACGTAACCCTGCTAACATGAGACTATCTGTTCGCATTCCCTCAATAATGAATCTCCCCAAACCATACCAGATCAGATAAAAGAATGTTGGCTCTCCAACCTTTAATAACTTAGGTCGACGAATGAGGATGGAAAGTAGTGCAAAACCAAGTAAATTCCACAAAGATTCATATAAAAAAGTCGGGACACGATAACTACCATCAATGTACATTTGTTCCTGCATCCATCGAGGAAGATAATCGAGATTGTTGATAGCCTTGCCATAAGCTTCTTGATTCACAAAATTTCCCCAGCGCCCAATAGCTTGTGCCAACATAACATTAGGAGCTATGATATCTAAAAAGTTTAAAGGCTTGATAAACCTCTGATAACAAAACCAAAATAGATAGGCTATCCCTGTTAGTAAACCACCATAAATAGCCAAACCGCCATTCCAAATCGCAAAGATTTCAGAAGGATGCTGAGCATAATAAGGCCATTGGAAAATCACATAATAAAGACGAGCCCCTAATATCGCTAAAGGAAAGGCAACCAAAATAAAATCTAAAATATCATCTGAGGTAATTCCCTTTTTTTTACCCTCATTTATTGTTAAATAAACAGCTAATATTAAGCCTGTCACAATAAAAATAGCATACCAATGGATAGCAAAGGGGCCTACTTGAATAGCGATAGGATCAATCATGGCTACCCTCATTTTGGCTAATTAACTTAGTCAAACGCTCTTCAAAGGTCTTGGTGGCATCATAGCCCATTTGTTTTGCACGATGGTTCATGGCTGCGGCCTCAATAACGACTGATACGTTACGTCCCGTTTTAACAGGGATTCTAACTCGTGGAATTTTTACAGATGATAATTCAATTTCCTCGCCACCATTTCCTAATCGATCAAAAACTTTACCTTTTTCAAAGTTTTCAAGATAGACAGCCAATTGAACTTGAGAAGAATTGCGGACAGCGCTAGCACCATACAAGCTCATAACATCAATAATGCCAACCCCTCTAATTTCAATCAAATGTCGTAAAATTTCAGCCGGTTCGCCCCAAAGAGTTTCCTCATCTTTAGCATAAACATCTACACGGTCATCAGCTACTAAGCGATGGCCACGCTTTACTAACTCAAGAGCTGTTTCACTTTTTCCAATTCCAGAATCTCCTTGAATGAGAACTCCCATCCCATAGATGTCCATTAAGACACCATGTACACTGGTACGTTCTGCTAAACAAGTATCTAAATACCAGGACATCTCGCCAGATAAACGGCTAGTAGGCACACGACTTTGTAAAACAGCTATCCCTTGCTCCTTAGCTGCTTGAACCATCTCATCTTGAATATCCAGATTGCGTGCCACAATAATAGCGGGAGTCTCAGGCTGAAACATTTTTTTCAAAACGGAATAACGGTTGTGAGAGGTCATAGCATTTAAATATGACCACTCCTTCATCCCTAAAAGCTGAATCCGCTCAGGAGAATAATAATCAAAATAGCCTGTCATTTCAAGACCAGGACGAGAAATATCTGATGTTATAATTTCTTTTTCTAGGGCTTCATCGGTAACATAAATCGGCTTTAACTTTACCTTTTCTGCTAACATTTTTACTGTAACAACCATAAGCTCCTCCTTTTTCTGTCTATTATACCATATTTATTTTCTGAAAGTAAGCGCTAACTTTTATGAAAATCAATAATGTCACCTATCTTTATCTAGTCAACAGCAGCATACTAATATGTCATATCAATAACTGCTTTACTATTGTTGATAAAGTAAAGTAAAAAAGATAGCAAACTACTAAAAAAATCAGAAACAAAGTCACTTCATGAACTTCTGTTTCTGATTTTTTTCAAGATTACCAAAACCATTTTCGGTCATTGATAACTTCGGCTTCTTTACGTTTACGTGGACCTTGTCCATACGCATCCTTAATCAAGTCTTCTTTATAGGGTAAGATAAGAGCTAGTATCAAGTATAAGAAAGCGCCTCCTTGTATAAAGATGAGTAAAAGTACAAACAATAGGCGTACTAAATTCAGATTCCAGCCAAACTTATCTGATAAACCAGCTAAAACACCGAAAAACCACCTATCTTTTTTTTGTTTATAAAATTTACCTTCCATAGAAGCTCCCTTCCAGAAATTTCCCTTGATTTTGTTCCTGTTATACAAAACCACTGTCATTCTTAGAATCTTTACTTTACCATTTTAAAGTATTTCCACAAAAAATAAATCAGCCCTTAGACTGATTTATTAAATGGTTATCTGCTTTAAAAAAGCCACCATCTTCTCTGGCTCATGAGAGGAAATGATCTGATTGGCTAACTGAGGATGGTGGGCAGTGGTGTCAAAAGCTAAAATAACTTTATTGAGCTGATGGGCTCTTGGCACAATGTCCCGTACTTCCGCATAATGATTAATATCTAGATAAATATCACAATACTTTAATAATTTTTCTACCCTAGCATCAATAATCTCAGGATAAATCAAAACATTGTCATACGAAGCTAAAATGGACAATTTTTCGGAAACCATCGTGTAGGCTGCAATATGAAACTGATAATCAGGCAAAGATTCAATTAAAAAACCTATCTGCTCTAGCTGGTCTGTCTCTGTCAAAATAAAGATATTTTTATCTGAGTAAACCACTGTCGCCATAGCTTCCTCATAGGAAACTGGCTTTTTGCGTTGCCCATCCATTTGGCTAAACTCCAATTGGAAATAATACCACCATAATTCCCTAAAGCGCGCGACGCTATAGCTGTTCCACGGCTTATCAGATGTTAAAAAATGAACCATACTGGGAACTTCATCTTTCAAATCTTCATAAAGGTAAGCTCTATGCTCATAGCGACTAACAACATCATAGGTCTGATAGTTGTATGTTTTATCTAATGCTAACCACTTTTGATCACAAACAATATTGAGGATACTCTGATCACCATTTCTCACTAAGTGATGCATGGCTTCTGCTGTCCGTAACAATTTGTCCGTTAAACCTTGCTCACGCCATAAACTCGCATTGATCAACATCACACCAGAATTAAAATTTCCACTTTCATTTTTATTAGGATCTTGAACAGCTGCAATATAATCTTCCTTCAAATCTAGGGCAAATAAGTCATCGAGATTTATATTAACAATCACGTCTGAATCAAGGTACAGGACCTTATCTGATGGTACAAACTCAGGGATAAATAATCTCAACCAACTACTGGCTGTTAGAAAGGTTTGAAATCTTTCAATTTGACGATTTGAAATAATCACATTTTTAAGGGTAGAGCCCAACTGTTTAAGTTGATAATTCACTGTTCTTATCCATTCCGTTGGTACTTCACCTTGATGAAATAAATAAAAATCCACATCACGATTATAGACACTGACGGACTTTATTGTCACCAAAGCCTTATCCAAATAATTTTTATCTGTTGCTAATACAATCGTTTTTCTCATTTTCGTCTCTCTCTACCATGAATTCGTAATAAGTTATACTTTAAACCTCTATTAAATATAAGGATGATTGACATCTCCCGCAAACATAACGCTTTAGGTTCATTTTTCTTTTTCTAAAATAATCTTGCCCACAAGCTTGACACTGGTAATGATAGGGATAAACCTCATCGTTTATTTTCGGGACAAAACGAAGCCCATTAACAGCTTTTAAAAGTTGTTTAAAATCCCTATCCTGATGTCTATATCCTTTTTTTTCAAAATAAAGATGATAGTGGCAAAGCTCGTGACGGACAATTTTTCTAAAGACCTCTAATCCTAAGGATTCATAAACTTTAGGGTTAAAGTCCAAATTGCCACTATTTGGATGAAAGCGCCCTCCTGTTGTTCTGAGCCGCTTATTCCAAGTAGCAGTGTGTTGAAATTTTTTTTGAAAGTCTTCTTGTGAAACTTTCTTGACATAATCATTGAGATTCACGAGGTGCTACCAAACTTAAATTAATCTTTTCACGTTCTAAATCAATTTTAGATACCCAAACCGTTACAATATCCCCAACTGATACTAGCTGACTAGGATGATTAACAAAGGTTTTACTCATCTGTGAGATATGAATCAAACCATCATCATGAAGACCAATATCAACAAATGCGCCAAAATCAACCACATTACGTACGGTTCCTTCTAATTGTTGCCCAATATAGAGGTCCTTAATATCTAAAACATCTTGACGAAGAGCTGGTGCTGCAAAGCTATCTCGTAAATCACGACCTGGTTTTAAAAGATCAGCAATGATATCTTTGAGAGTTTCAGGACCGATTTCTAAATCTTGAGCCAGTTCTTGTGGCTTCACAGCATTGAGTTTAGCCTTAGCAGCATCATCTAGCTGACTGATCTCTAACTGATGTAAAAGCTTTTCAACTGCTGCATAGCTTTCTGGGTGAACACCTGTATTATCTAAGAAATGCTCACCATTTGGAATACGTAAGAAACCTGCAGCTTGCTCAAATGCCTTAGACCCAAGACGAGGAACTTTTTTGATTTCAGAACGGCTCTTAATTTCGCCATTTTCTTCTCGATATTTAACAATGTTTTCTGAAATCGTCTTGTTCAAACCAGAGACATGTGACAAGAGTGCAGAACTTGCCGTATTGATGTTAACACCTACTTGGTTAACAACCATATCTACTACAAAATCAAGATTTTCAGTTAATTTTTTCTGACTAACATCATGCTGATATTGTCCAACACCAATAGATTTAGGATCAATTTTTACCAATTCAGCAAGTGGGTCTTGGAGACGTCTTGCAATCGAGATAGCCGAGCGTTTTTCCACCGTCAGATCAGGAAATTCCTGCCTTGCTAGTTCACTCGCCGAATAAACCGAAGCGCCACTTTCATTGACAATCACATACGAAACCCCTTTGACATCTTTGAGTAGATCTGCGACAAAGGCTTCACTTTCACGACTAGCTGTCCCGTTTCCAATAGCAATAATCTCAACCGCATATTCTTCCACCAAGGCTAGAAGCTCTGTCTTTGCTTGCGCAATCTTAGCAGGACTTGCAGGTGCAACAGGATAAATAACCTGGGTTGTTAATAACTTCCCAGTCTTATCCACTACTGCTAACTTAGCTCCTGTTCTAAAAGCAGGGTCAAAACCAAGCACAATTTTACCTTTCAGTGGTGGAATTAAGAGAAGATTTCTTAAGTTTTCAGAAAAAAGGGCAATTGCTCCATCTTCTGCAGTTTCTGTCAATTCTGAGCGAACACGGCGCTCCATAGCAGGCAGAACTTTCTTTTTCAAGGCTTGTTGGATCACGTCATCTATATAAAGATTTTTTTCCTTAAAACGTGCAGCATAAAACGCCAGCATCTTATCAGTATGATGATGGAAACCAACTTTTAAAACACCCAAACTCTCCCCACGATTAAGAGCTAGGGTACGGTAACCCTGCATTTTTGCAATAGCTTCTGAGAAATCATAGTAAATCTCAAAAATCTTTTTATCATCCAAGGTTTCATCTTTTACTTGTGAGATAATGTGACTATTGGCCCAAATCTCATTATAGGTCCAAGAACGCAGTCTTGCATCTTCTGATAAAGCCTCAACCAAGATGTCAACAGCTCCTTGCAAGGCATCCTTTGGCGTTTTAAAAGTCTCATTGATAAAGTTTTCTGCTTCTTTTTCAAGATTAGGAAGATTTTGTAAAATAAGGCGTGCTAACGGAAATAACCCAGCTTCTCGAGCAATCATTGCTTTGGTTCGGCGTTTTTCTTTATAAGGCAGATAGAGCTCCTCGACATCTGCCAACTTTTCAGCCGACTCAATCGCTTGACGAAGAGTATCCGTCAGTTTTCCCTGCTCTTCAATTTTTGCAAGAACAGTTGCCTTTCTATCTTTCAAGGCTGTTAAACTCTTATCTAGATCAATGATCGCTTTAATGACCACCTCATCTAGATTTCCCGTCACATCTTTACGATAACGCGCAATAAAAGGAATGGTGTTTCCCTCTTGTGTTAAACTTAAAACCCTCTCAACCTGATTTTGTGAAATTGAGAGCTGGTTTGCAATTTGTATCATATTTTCCATACAAATATTTTAGCATAATTTACAGAGAAAAAAGAGGGTGAAATTAAAAAGCACTTTCCAAATTGAAAAGTGCTGGCTATTTATTTTTTCTCAAAATGTGCTCTCACTTTTGGAGCAACTTTTTCACCAAAGAGACGAATAGCTTTTAGCGTCTCTTCATGCGGCATGGAGCCGATTGGAAGGTGAAGCATGAAGCGATCCAAATCAAGATCTTCAATAATTTTAATGATTTTTCTTGCCACATGATCAGGATCTCCTACAAACATGGCGCCATCTGGTCCAACAGCTTGAAGGTAGTCTTCATAAGTCATCTCTTTCCAATGCGGACGGTCTTTACTAATGGCATCAACAACCTGCTTCGTCGGATGGAAATACTCTTTGATAGCGGTTTTAGTATCCTCAGCAATCCAGCCCCAAGAGTGAGCCGCAACTTTAAGTTGTTCTGAAGAATGACCATGACGGCTGCCAATCTCTTTATAAATACGAACTAATTGGCGAAAAGCCTTTGGATTACCGCCAATTGTTGCATAGGCAATAGGAAGCCCTTGCTCTGCGATACGGACAGTTGAATCAAGATTACCACCTGTGGCTACCCAAACTGGAAAATCTTTTTGAACAGCTCGAGGATAGACAGGACGATTATCCACGGACTGCGTATATTGTCCCTTCCATTTCAGATTAGTATTTTCCTTAATCGCCAGAAGCATGTCTAATTTTTCATTAAATAAGTCTTCATAGTCATTCAAATCATACCCAAAAAGTGGGAAAGACTCAATAAAGGACCCACGACCAGTCATAATTTCCGCTCTTCCGTTTGACAAAGCATCAATAGTAGCATACTGCTGATAAACACGAACAGGATCAATTGAGGACAAAATGGTTACCGCACTGGATAAGCGGATATGTTGGGTGTTCACCGCTCCTGCCGCCAAAATAATTTCTGGAGCTGATACAGCAAAATCTTCACGATGATGCTCACCCACTGCATAGATATCTAAGCCAACTTGATCTGCCAACTCAATTTCTTCAATCATATTCCGAATACGTTCATCATGCGAAAGAGTTTTTCCTGTTTTTTCAAGGGGAGTTGTTTCGCCAAAAGTTGAAATGCCAAGTTCGATTGTCATAAGATTTTCCTCCGATAAGTGATGATGAAGATATATTATCACTAATTAGTGGTAATTACAAGTCTTTTGTTCAAATTTTGTAAAATCTGTTATTTGCTAGTATAATAGACCTATTAAAAATAGAAAGTTGGTCCAACTGATGGCAATTACCTTTAAAAAACGCGACGATTTAGAAAAAATGATGGAAAATTTTGCAACCCTTCCTCCTATTGAAACCACACCTCCTCCTCAAAAAGAAGAAGATAAAAAAGAAAGTAAAGAGAGTTGATCCATGACTCTATTTCAACAACTTCCTGATAGCCTTCTACAGATGCTGGCCATCTTTTTATCAATTATCATTGAAGCCCTGCCCTTTGTTTTACTAGGTAGTATCTTATCAGGTTTCATTGAGATTTTTGTAACACCAGATAAAGTTGCACAGTTTCTGCCTAAAAACAAGATCTTACGCATTTTGTTTGGTACCTTCATTGGTTTTATTTTTCCGTCATGCGAATGTGGGATCGTCCCTATTATTAATCGCTTTCTAGAGAAAAAAGTTCCCAGCTATACGGCAATCCCTTTTTTAGCCACTGCTCCTATTATTAACCCTATTGTACTTTTTGCGACCTATTCTGCTTTTGGTAACTCGATTAAATTTGTCCTACTAAGGCTACTCGGTGCTATTCTTATCGCCCTTTCTCTTGGTATCTTACTAGCTTTTGTTGTAGATGACAATATTCTAAAAGAAAATAAGGAAAATCATGATCATGCTAGCCATCATGATTCAAGTGGAAAAAAAATCTTTTTAGCGCTGAGTCATGCTATTGATGAGTTTTTTGACACAGGACGTTACCTCATTTTTGGGTCCTTGGTTGCCTCAGCAATGCAAATCTATGTCCCAACACGAATCCTAACTACTATTGGGCATAGTCCACTTATGGCGATCTTAGTCATGATGCTCCTTGCCTTACTTCTGTCACTTTGTAGTGAGGCAGACGCTTTTATCGGCGCCTCCTTATTATCAACTTTTGGCATTGCACCTGTTTTAGCCTTTCTTTTAATTGGTCCTATGGTAGATATTAAAAATCTTTTAATGATGCGCAAATACTTCAAGGGACGTTTTATTTTGCAATTTGTTAGCCTATCTAGTCTAATGGTAATCTTATATTGCATTCTTGTGGGGGTGATTTAGATGTTACGCTTTTTAATTCTCGTTGGCTATCTTGAGCTATCCATGTACCTCAAATTATCTGGCAAGCTAGACCAATATATCAACACACATTATTCCTACCTTGCCTATATCTCTATGGCTTTAGCCTTTATTTTAGCTATGGTCCAGTTAGTAATTTGGATGAAACAAATCAAGGTACATTCGCATCTTCATGGAACATTAGCTAAATTATCTAGCATCGTATTAATGACCTTTCCTATTTTTGTTGGTCTTTGTGTTCCAACAGTTACTCTAGATTCAACAACAGTTTCTGCTAAAGGTTATCATTTTCCACTAGCTGAGGGATCTAGTTCTTCTGGTCAAAGTTCAGATGGGACAAGCGTGCAATATTTAAAACCTGATACAAGTCTGTATTTCACGAAATCCGCTTATGAAAGTGAAATGAAAAAAGCTGAGAAAGCCTATTTAGGCACAGATAAATTAGTCATCACCACTCAAAACTATATGGAAGTGATGGAAATTATTTATAAATATCCCAATGACTTTATTGGTCGAGAAATTGAGTATGTCGGCTTTGTTTATAATGACCCTGAAGACTCAGACAGTCAATTTCTCTTTAGATTTGGTATTATCCACTGTATTGCCGACTCAGGTGTCTATGGCTTACTAACAACTGATGCTAGTGAACACTATGAAAACAATACTTGGGTCAAAGCCACAGGAACTATTCGCCTCGAATATAACCAAAACCTCAAACAAACCCTCCCCGTCCTTCACATCACAAAAAGCCAGAAAACTCAAGAACCACAAAATCCATACGTCTATCGTACATTTTAAGCATAAAATGCGGAGGGCAAAGAAAGTCCAAGGAAAAGCTAACATTTTCTCACAAGCTTTCGCTCGACGTTCAATTTCCAAGATACTTTTACATTAAGCAAGACGTAACAAAAATAGGAACTTGACAACAAAGTGCCTAGCACTTAGGAAAGGTCATTATTTTTGTTCAGTCTTGTCGTAAAAGTTCAATAAAAAAAGATGCTGAGAGTAGGGGAAATCTTATATTTTCTTAAAACTTTTAGCTAAACTCTATCAATAAATAAAAATACGCCTTTTTTTGATCATAAAGGTGTATTTTTATCGTTATTTAAACTGAGTAACCCTTTTAGCATCTAATCGAACGGACTGATAGCCGCTTTCTTTAGCCTTACCAATTGAAACAATCATAACAGGGAGGTAACGTTCTGGATCTAAGTCAAATGCTTCTGCCAGTTGATCAGCTTCAAAACCACCAATTGGATTGGTATCTAGCCCATAAGAACGTGCCACTAACATGAACTGCATCGCTACTAGACTGGCATCAATTTTCACAATATCTCGCATGGCTTCACGAGAAAGATTTTGATACATTGGGATAATTGCATTTAGTTGTTTATCACGCACTTCTTTAGGCATTTTTCCTTCTGCAACTGCCTTATCATAAATTTCAGGACCGTATTCGTAACACTGGGTATCACCAAAAATTAAGATCATAGCTGCTGAGGTTTCATTTTGGTTAGTATTAAAACGAATCAATGGTTTGAGCTTATCTTTGCCTTCTGGTGTATCCACCACAACAAATCGCCATGGCTGTAAGTTTACCGAAGAGGGAGCAGTGACTGCCTCATCCAATAATTGTAAAATGTCTTCACGAGATAATTTAAAGGTCTCATCATAATCACGAATGGACTTGCGTTCAAACGTAATTTTATCAAATTGATTTTCTAGACGTTTCATTTTTATAACTCCTTTATTTTAATCGCGCACGATTGATTTATGATATCATTGAGTTTATCAAGTTTCTAGATTTTTGTCAACATTTTATCATCTCTTTCTTTATACTCAAATGACAACTAATACCACTTTTAAAATGGTAAGGAGACAAATGTTACATTGTACAAAAAAAGATGATGAGCACAGCTAACTTCAGATTGACCTCACTAAAGTGGTACAAAATCTCAAATAATCCTTTACAGGAAAACTAAGACACCAATTTAGCAATCTTCCCTCTTAGTAAAGAAGAAATTGACAAATGACCTCGAAATAACTAAAAGTTAATGACCGCTTTAGACGACCGACTTCACTAAAAGACTGCTTGAACTTTCCCATCAATCGTGTTAAGCTAGTATTATCTAAATTTTATCATCAAAAGGTAGTAGCCAAGTCTGTGCTACCTTTTTATATTTTATGGAGGATACAATGCCATCAAAAGACACTGTCTCAAAAAATACCACCTTATCCATCGTTGCTACTGCTCTCCTTGGTTTTGCTGGTATCTTATCTGAAACAAGTATGAACGTCACCTTTCCAACCTTGCAAAAAGTCTTTGATCTCCCTTTATCAAGTTTGCAATGGATTACGACTGTCTATCTCTTAGCTGTTGCTATTTCCATGACCATCAGTGCTACTTTGCAACAAAATGTCAAAGAGAAAACCATTTTAAATCTTGCCCTAGTCCTTTTTACCTCAGGAACTGTCTTAGCCTTTATCACCAATTTCTTTCCGATGATGATTACAGGACGTGTGCTACAAGGGCTCGGAACAGGAATTGGGATGACACTTATGTTTAATTTAATTCTGGAGCGTGTGCCTCAAAATAAAATTGGAACTTACATGGGAATTGGAGGACTGATTATGAGTCTTGCGCCCGCATTTGGTCCAACTTATGGCGGCTTTATGATTGCACACCTTCCTTGGCAATGGATTTTCATTTTTATTCTACCTGTTCCAATCATCTGCTTTATTCTCAATCAGATCTATATGGAAAATAGCCCAAAAACTCACAAGCGTCCTTTTGATCTATTAGCTTTTAGCTTATTAGCCATTTCACTCACAAGCTCTCTTCTTGCCATCACCAGCTTAGAAGAAGGACATCCCAATTGGACCTACTTCCTCTTATTTTTACTCACTCTAAGTGCCTTTATCAGACGGAGTTTAAAAACGAAAACACCGTTTCTTGATATTCGCGTACTGAAAGTCCCTACGGTTTGGCTTGGCTTAATCCCTTTTTTCATCTATCAATTTTCAAATCTAGGTTCTAACTTCATTATTCCAAACTTCTTAATTGAAGTAAAGGGAGCTAGTTCCACCTTGGCAGGATTTGCCCTACTTCCTGGAACACTTCTAGGAGCACTTCTAGCACCTTTCTTTGGTAAATTTTATGATCGTAAAGGCCCAAAACCATCTCTTTATATTGGTAATACCCTCTTTGCTCTGGCTTTGTTTATCATGGCGAGTATGACCTCATCGTTAACTGTCTTTAGTTTAGCACTCTCTTACATCGTTTTTACTTTTGGACGTAACATGGCCTTTAACAATACTTTGGCAGTATCTGTTTCCCAACTCCCACAAGATAAAAAAGCAGATGCTTCAGCGATTTTCCAGATGATGCAACAATTTGCTGGGGCACTTGGAACAGCTATCTCTTCTGTTTTAGTCAATACCAGCTCCACACTAACCCAAGGCGTACAAGCTGTCTTTGCTTTGCAACTCGTCCTTGTTCTTGCAATCTATTTCTTCTTCTTTAACTTATTTAAACAATTAAAATAAGAGGAAAATTCTGTAAACCCTTTCAACAAGGGTTTTTCTTTTTGCGTAATTATGATATAATATAGAACGTTGAAAAGGAGAAAATCATGTTTAATACAGAATTTGGAATCATGATCTATGTTGAAGATGTAGAAAAAGAAAAGGAATTTTGGAAAAGTCTTGGTTTTGTCATTTCAAATGAACAAACTATCTTAGACTATCCATCGTTTGACATGAAAATTAACCCTGAGTCAAACTGTAAATTTACAGTCTATTCTCTTGAATTTATCCGTACTTATTCACCAGAAGTTGCTGAAAACCAACCAAGTTTACTCTTCACCAGTACAGATATCGAAACACTCTACGAAAAAGTGAAACAGATTAGCCCTTATGTCAGTGAGCTCAATGAATTACCTTTCAAAAACTTTAATTTCTCATCTGCAACTGGACAATATTATGCTGTAAGAGAAGCTTAAAAATAGAAACTAAGCATCATTTTTATGACTTAAAATCCCCATTTTCTATTAGAAAATGGGGATTTTGATTTATACAGTTAATTGAAATAGGGATAGGACAAAAGATCCTCAAGAAAAGTATCGCAATTGGCAATACTTTTCTGAGGTGTTTTTTGATATGAGCTCATGTTTTCTCAATAGGATTATACTCAGGTGAGTATGGAGGAAGTGGTAAAAGTTTATGCCCATACTCTTCACATAAGTGCTCTAGCCTACTCATTCTATGAAATCTTGCATTATCCATAATAATAACTGATGGTGTGTTTAATGTTGGCAGCAGAAATTTCTGAAACCTGGCTTCAAAAAAGTCGCTCGTCATTGTCTCTTCATAAACCATTGGAGCGATTATTTCACCATTTATCAGCCCTACAACCAAAGAAATCCTCTGATTTTTATAGGAGCTCGGAACAGGAAGGATATCATCTATGGACGCCATTACGGGAAAATATGACAGGAGCTAAGCAGTACAATAATTGGAGAGTGATGGCTATGAGAAGAACCATTGAAACACGTTTTTTCTGGTCTGAGCTGTCTATTTGATATCGAACACACATTAGCGAGGGGGCTAACGGGACTACAGTTACGACTTGAGCAAATCGTACTTGCACACAATTTACGATATTTGAAATTAACTAGCACCACGGGTAGCTAAATATAATTTTTAATAAAGTAATTTAATAACAATAATATAGATAAAAGGGAGAGAATGAATGCTGAGCTTATCACAAGACTAACGCTCATATAATTCAGCAATAAACTTAAAGCATATAAAATTAATAATCCACTTATCCTAGAGATTGTTGACTTGAGAGATATTAATGAAGATATTGTTTTCGTTGACACCTGTTTATTAAAATATATATTTAGAACAAATTGAATTATATAAAATATAAAGACATATAAAATATAGGCTATAAGATAAACTATGGGCAAGTTTAATAAGAAAAATAAAGGCAAGGCAATAACTAATAAGAGTAATAATCGATAGTTAACTAACTTTTGTAGTTTGTCTGTATGTATAGAATAGGATAGAATACTGATTATTTGAAAAAGAAAATAGAAAGCTGTGAAATATTGTTTATCAATACCTTTTTCCAATAAAAAGGATTGCCACAATTGAAAATGTGCTTGAAAAAATAACTGTGTTAATAAGTCAAAAACAATAATAACTCTAAGAATACTATTTTCTTTTAGCTCTTTAAAACTTATAGAAATTTGTCTCTTAAAAGTATCTATATTTATTTTTTCTTTATAGTAATCTCTATCTTCTTGGAAGAAAAAGCCAATATCAAAAATAGATAAACAAACTAATATTATAGCAATAATATATATTTTTATACCTATTATAAAATATAGAATACCACCTATACCGCTACCAATAATCATAGATGTAAATTGAATTTTATTATCTTTAGAAATAAAAGATTCAATAAGTCTATCATTAGATGAACGTTTCAATTTATTTATTAAATAGGAATCCAAAGTACCGCTTTCAAATGCTGCTGCAACCCCATATATAAACCAAGCTAAATATAAAAAATAGAAGTTGGAAGATATAAGGACAATAAGAAACATAATTATTAATAAAACTCTTGATGATAAGTATAAATACTTTCTTGACCAATTGTCTGATAGCATACCACTTGGAAATTCACACAATATAATTGCTAGACTGTATGCAGACTGTATTATTAATATTTGAGAAATTGATAGTCCTTTTTCTAGTAATAAGACTGTAAGTATTGAATGAGGTAGTGTATAGGCAACTGTAACTAAGAAAGTTGCAAATAGATAATGAAAAATTTGTTTTTTAATCATCTAGTGTACCACCACATATACTACAGTTAGGGTCTTTGGTATTAGGTAGGACATACTTTTCAAAGGAGTTACTATTAATACCCACTCGAGCATTAAGGGATTTTATACTATCATTATTACCTGCAAAATATTGAATAATATCCGATAGCGCTAAATCACATGCTAGTGAATTATTAATAATACTTGATGGTGAAGCATATTGTTTATTCAACTGTGCCATTGTTTTATCATTAGAGTTAATCTCACCGTTGATTGAAAATGTTCCATAACAGAAAGGACAGGAAGTTTTGTGGGGAATAACAAAAGGACCGATTACAGCAATATCGTTTAAATAACCAATATTTACAAATGGAACATTATTGGTAAGAAAGTATTTTGATGATATTGAAACAGCAGTATCGTCATCTCCAGATAATATCCCAAACATTGAATTAGTATCTTTGCCCTCAAGAATATTATTGATATTATTAGTATTTATAAACTCTGTATATACTTCAATATCAAGATCAGGATTACGTAATTTTAGTGCATCAGCAATTACTTCTGACTTGTATTTTCCGATATCGTTTATCGTAAATAGAAATTGTCTATTTAAGTTGCTTCTCTCAATTTTATCACCGTCAATAAGAACTAATTTGTTAGGAGAGTAGACCGATAAAGCATAACTCATAAAGTTTCCAATGCCACCACAACCAATGACGACAAAGGTTGTTTCTTTAAATTTAGTTAGAACATCTTGAACGTTATTTATCATTAGGTCCAAATAAAGTCCGTTTTTAAATTCCATAGTGTCTTCTTTTTGGAAAACAGCTCCACTAGTAGTGATTAATTTATTAGCTACTAATTTTTTAAAAAATGACTTATCAATATTATTACTGTCCAACCAGTTTAAGATTTCATCTTCATCTTTTTCTGTAAGTAGAAATTCTAGAATCTTTAGTGATAAATTGAATTCATCATCATTAACTGTATATTGTCTACTGCCAATACCGATTAAGTTTTCATTAGATTTTAGTGTAGTAGCGGTTAAGCTTGTTTTGTATTTCATAAATTAATCCTTCCCATTTATAATAAAAAAATCTATTTAACTATATCAAGAGATATAGCCAAATAGATTAAACTGATTAACCAAGTGTGGTTAGTTCCGGACTGTCCCTTTCATATTGGGTACCTCCTTCATATTTTTAGATAATTATACACCGCATGGAAAATAATGTCAATTCAAAAAATTCTGAATTTTATTTTTTGTGATTTGTTTCTTATTTTCATATTGGTTTGTTGTGTATAAAGTACCCGTTGTGCTAGTTAATTCTAGCCAAAACAAAAAACTTTGCGTATCATAAGCTCAAAACAAGCACGAAATGAGGAAACGATATGCAAAGCCAAGTCCATTATCTCGCAACTCCCAATCAAACACAAGTTATTTTTTCCAAAATTTTGACCAAAGTTATCACTTTGTATAAGCGCTTTGTCCCTGATAAGGTTAGAGATCGCCGAAATGTCCACTTACAAAAGCAATCTGATGTGGTTATTATTGCTAGCTATCTCTGGACAATTCAAGAAGGTTGTCGTACTGCTAGTAACATTTATAATTAATTGAAATAGGGATAGGACAAAAGTGCCTCAAAAAAGTATTGCAATTTGGCAATACTTTTTTGAGGTGCTTTTGATATGAGCCTATGTTTTCTCAATAGGATTGTACTCAGGAGAGTAGGGGGAGAGAGGTAAAAGTTTATACCCATACTCTTCACATAAGAGTTCTAACTTACTCATTCTATGGAATCTTGCATTATCCATAATAATAACTGATGGTGTGCCTAATGTTGGTAGCAGAAATTTCTAAAACCAAGCTTCAAAAACTCGCTCGTTATTGTCTCTTCATAAATCATTGGAGCGATTATTTCACCATTTATCAGCCCTGCAACAAAATAAATCCTCTGATACCTTTTATCAATTGACCTCTTAATGAGCGACCATATTCTCGATAAAAATAAGTATCGAATCCTGTTTCATCAATATAAACAGGTGTTAAGTGCTTTAAACTGTTAAAATTATTAAGAAATAACGCTACTTTTTCTGGATCTGGTTCATAGTAAGTGCTGTTCTTTTTTTGAGTATATCCCGCTTTGAGAGCATAGTGAATGGTAGTTGGATGACAGTCAAATTCAGAAGCTATTTCAGTCAAATAATCATCTGGATGAGCCATAAGATAGTTTTTGAGGCTATCTCTATCAACTTTCCTAGGTTTTGTTCCTTTTACTTTATGGTTTAGCTTCCTTGTTTTCTCTTTTAGTTTTAACCAGCCATAAATGGTGTTGCGTGAGATTTGGAAAACATCTGATGCTTCTGTGATACTACCTGTTCGCTTACAATAGGCGAGAACTTTTTTCCGAAAATCTAATGAATATGCCACAAGAAGATTATATCATGTACTATTTGTATTTCATTTTACTATACAATGCCTTCCAAGAGACCTTTTACAAAATCTTCAGAATTAAACTCTCCAATATCATCGATTTTTTCTCCAAAACCAATAAATTTAACAGGGATGTCCAACTCTTCACGAATAGCCAAAACAACGCCACCACGCGCTGTCCCATCAATCTTAGTCAATACAAGACCAGTTAGAGGGGTTATCTTAGAAAACTCTTTAGCTTGTACCAAGGCATTTTGACCAGTCGAGGCATCTAAAGCAAGAAGGGTCTCGTGGGGAGCATCAGGCAGTACTCGCTTAATAATACGTCCAATTTTTTCAAGCTCTGCCATCAAGTGATCTTTATTTTGCAGACGTCCAGCTGTATCAATCAGCAAAATATCGACACCCTCTGCAACAGCTTTTTCCATCCCATCAAAGACAACTGAAGCAGGGTCTGCTTTTTCAGGACCAGTTACAACTGGAACATCAACGCGACGTCCCCACTCCACTAACTGTGCCACTGCACCAGCACGGAAAGTATCTGCTGCAACCAACATCACTTTTTTTCCAGCCGTTTTATACTTATGCGCTAATTTTCCGATAGAAGTCGTTTTACCAACACCATTAACACCTACAAAAAGCATGACCGTCAAATCATCTTGAAAATTGATCTTCTCATTATCAAAACCATCTTTTTCATATAAATCAACCAATTTTTCAATAATGACACGACGCAACTCTTCTGGTTTTTTAGCATTTTCTAATTTTGCTTCATAGCGTAATTCCTCTGTCAAATTTGTGGCAACTGTCACACCCACATCTGATAAAATAAGCATCTCTTCAAGCTCTTCAAAAAAGTCCTCATCTACTCGACGGAAATTAGCTAAGAAAGCATTGAGACGTGCTCCAAACCCTGTTCGCGTCTTTTTAAGACTACGATTGTATTTTTCACTTTCTGTTTCAAGAGCAGGAACTTCTTGTTCTTCTTGTGGTTTTGTTTCTTCTGGTTTAACATAAGTTCCCTCAGCAATAGCTTTTTCAATTTCAGCACGCTTGGCATAGTACTCAGCCATAAAATCTTTAGCTGCTTGATTGGTTTCTATTTTTTCCTCTGCTAAATCTTCGTTCACCACCGTGTCATCAGATGTGACCTGTGTCGCATCAACCCTTGTAGCCTCTTCTCCAAATAAATCATTAAATAATCCCATGCTCTTCTCCTAAAATGAATTTTTCAACTGCCCAAGCTAAACCTGAGTCATTATTTGTATGAGGTGTCACCACATCTGCTTTTTCTTTTAATGCTGGAACACCATTTTTCATCGCAACCCCTAAACCTGCCCATTCAATCATGGTCAAGTCATTTTCCTCATCACCAATAGCTAGTACCTCTTTGGGACTAATCTCAAGATGCTGACAGAGGTGAGCTAAGCCCGCTGCCTTGTGAACCCCTTTAGGCATAAACTCTAAAACAATGTCACGTGATTTAAAGACCTCCACGTGCTGCCCTAACAAATCTTGTAAAACAGGAAGTTTTTCATCCAAAACCCTAGCATCATAAGCTGATAAAACCTTATTTAACACAATATCTTTTGGCAAATCTTCGATGCGATCTAGTTTATGAAAAACGAGATGGGGATTAACCGCTTGATAAAGTGAATGAAGCCCATCTGGATTATACTCATAAACATGAGCATCACTTAAAATATCAAGAGGTAAACCCATAGCCCCTGCTGTTTCAACAATTCGTCTAGCCTCTAAATAAGACATCTCTTTTTTATCTAAAATCTCACCCTGATTATTTTGAACTAGACCACCATTAAAAGTAATAGAGTAGGAGTCTTTTGTCATCAAATCAAGCTCCTCAAGAAGGTATTCAATAGCTTTTAAAGGACGCCCTGTGGTCACCACAACATGAACTCCTTTTTCTCTTGCTTTTTGCAAAGCCTGCTGGTTCCTTCGAGTAACTTCTTTTTGATCTGTAAAAAGAGTGCCGTCTAAATCCATGGCAATTAACTTAATAGACATCATCTACCAATCCTTCCATATAGGATAATACCGCTCCAGTGTGAGCGTGACCAATCTCAATATCAGCTATTTTTTTTATGGCTTCTCTAGCGTTTTCTGGAGCCACAGCATAGCCAGCCATGCCCATCATCTCTAAATCGTTAAGGTTATCCCCAAAAGCAACAACATTTTCTAGTCCTATGCCTAATCCTTGACAAAGATGCTCCAAACCAACACCCTTGTGAACATCTTTTAAAATGATATCCACTGATTCAAAACCTGTGGTCACAGCCGTAGCATAAGGCACAGCTTGATTCAACCAAGCCACCCCTGCTTCCATCTCTTCTGGAGAAATATTGGTAGTCACTTTAAAAATATCGTCCGTCACCTCTGAAAAAGAGCTAACCAGTTGAATATTTTCATAATATTGAGCCATAAAGGCACGATAACTGGGACTGGTCTCCTCAAGCATATAGGCGCCATCTTTTCCAGACAAGAGCAAGTCCGTCCCTTTTGCATAAGGACTATTTTTAATCACATCCGTCAAATCTAGATACTGCTCTGTGGTCATTTTAGCTTCAAAAAGTATCTCACCTTGATAAGTGACAACACTTCCATTTTCAGCCACTAAAGCAATCTGTTCCAAATACTCTTTAAACAACTCTTCTAAGGCTAAAAGAGGACGTCCACTAGCCACTGCAAAAATGATATTTTCCTGAGCTAATTTAGGCAATAAAGTCGTCAAACGGGTACGATCAAATTGACCATTTTCATCCAAAAATGTTCCATCCATGTCTGTTGCAAGTAACTTAATCTCTTGGGCCATACTAACTCTCCTATTTATCATACTCTTATTTTATCAAAATTTTAAAAAATCTTCTCGATTATCCCTCATTTCCCCTCTTTTTAACTGTTATCATATTTCGATCACTTCTAAAAAAAGTAAAGACTTCTTATCATTATCAAGTCCATTTTTAGTGCAATCTTTTTGAAGGATTAAAAAATAGCCAAAGACCTACTTCTTAAAGGGCATAACGGAGCCTTGCTAAGAAGCATGATTGTCTTAGGCTATTTGTATCATCATTTTTAGGTGGCTACATCTTTCAATTTGACTGAAACTAATTTAGACACCCCTGATTCTTGCATGGTAACACCATAAATACTATCTGCTGCCGCCATGGTCCCTTTGCGATGGGTCACGACAATAAACTGACTAGACTTATCAAAGCGATTGAGATAATCTCCAAAACGCTTCACATTGGCCTCATCTAAAGCTGCCTCAACCTCATCTAAGATGACAAAAGGAATGGTTTTGACCTTGATGATGGCAAAAAGAAGGGCCAAAGCAGAGAGTGCTTTCTCTCCTCCACTCATGAGATTCAGTGACTGAATTTTCTTGCCTGGTGGTTGAACTGATATCTCTACTCCCGCTGAGAGAAGATCTGAGCTCGTCAAAATCAAATCTGCAGCCCCACCTCCAAACATACTTCTAAAAGTCTGCTTAAAATTATCACGAATGGCCTCAAAGGTGGTGGTAAAGCGTTCCTTAACCTCAGCATCCATGTCTGAAATAGTATCTAGTAACATGGTCTTAGCCTGAACAAGATCCGATTTTTGACTGCTAAGAAAACTCAAACGTTGGCTAACTTCCTCAGATTGCTCAACAGCCTCTAAATTGATAGGACCCAAATCTTTAATGGAGCGCTCCAAATCAATCAAACGTTGTTTGGCAACGCTACTATTTTCAACAAACTGGGCAGCCTGCTTAGCTTCATCATATGATTTTTGATAATCAGTAATTAAGCGATGCCCTAACTGTTGCAACTGGCTAATGCTACCCTTTAATTCCGTTTCCAAAGCTGCTTGATTACGGATAAAGGAGTCATTTTTTTGACCTAGACTGGTTAGCTTCTCCTCAATTTCTTCCAGCTGAGCTTCTGTATCCTCTAACTCAAACTGCAACTTAATAGTATCTTGTTGTAGGCGATCAGCTTGAGCTTTAAAATGCCTTATCTTTTCCTCTAAATCAGGTAAATTTTCAGAAGATAGCTGATGACTGGCTTCCAGAAAAGCCTCTAGCTCTTGAATCTTGGACACCACCTGCTCCAAATCTAACTTTAGTCTAGAGAAATTGGCTGATTCAAATTTTAAGGTATTCGCTAATTCTCGCTCACTCAGCTGTCGCTCATTTAATAATTGACTGACATCTGAAAGCTCTTTTGTTAGACTTTCCTTATTTTCTTTAAGCTGATGCATCTCTTTTTGAAGTTCTTCTTTTTGTTTTTGGATATTTTCCAAGTCTTGATGCAACTGTGCTTTTTGCTCCAGTAATCCTTTCTCTCTTAAGTGATTATCTTTTGGAACTAACTTTGAAAAAGCCAATTCTAAATCAGACAAACGCTCCGACAACTGCTGATACTGTAGCTCCTCTTTTTGCTCTAATAGCCTAGCTTGATCTCCTGCTTGTTTTAGATTTTCCAATCCTTGACGAGCTCCATCTAACGTTTGCTTGAGACTAGCTACCTCTTGCTCCAAGCCTAATAGATCTATTGATAAGGCCGTGATGTCTTGTTTTAATTGATCAAGTTCTGGTTTAATAAAAGTTGGATTTTGTTGTCTCCTACTTCCGCCAGAAAAAACACCACCTGGTCGAATCTCACTGCCATCTAGGGTCACTATCCTCACTTGATAGCGCAATTCACGCGCCGCTTGATTGGCTTGGTCAATAGTTTGAAAAATAGCCGTTGTCCCTAGTAAATTTTTGAAAATCGCCGACAAAGCAGCATCGTAGGTTACTAACTCACTTGCTAAACCAATAAAACCTGAAAGACGCGATAACTGATTAATAACCTCATCTGATAAGTAACGTGGCTTAATGGTTGTTAATGGTAAAAAAGTGGCTCTTCCCTGACGACTTTTTTGTAAAAATTGAATCGAACGTTTCGCAGCAGACTCGTCTTCAACGATAATATGTTGACTACTAGCCCCCAACGCAATCTCTAAGGCTGTCTGATAAGATGGCGCAAAACTAAGATGCTCACTAACCGCTCCTATAATGCCATCTAACTCATGACTCGCCTTTAGTACAGCCCTGACACCCGCATAAAATTGACTATGGCTTTTTTGGATCTGTTTTAAACTTTCTTGCCTTGCTTCTTTGTGTTTAATCTGATCCATCTGATGAAACATCTGAGCTTGTTTTTCTTTATAAACTTCCTCTAGTCTTAACACCTCTTGTGACTTGTTTTGATAGTCTTCGAGCAAATCTTCAACTTGTTGTTTTGCAGACTGGTAACTCTTCAAGGCAACTTGAGTTTGTTGAGTTAAACTTAAGATTTCTGAATTTAACTTTTCAGTTTCTGCTGATTGAGTGTTTTGAGTTTCTTGATAGCTTTTAAGATCTGTCTCCACTTGTGTCAAAAGGGTTTTCTGATCAGCCTCTGTTTGCATCAAATCGACAAATTCATCTCTTAGCTGCTCTAAAACCTGATCAGGATTTTGATCAAAACGTGCCAACTTTTGTTTAAGACTTTGAATATCTTTCTCAACTTCTTTAAGTTGGGCCTCCACTTGCTCAATCGTTGCTTGCTTTTCTGTTAATTCTTGATCAAGCTGGTTTTTATCCTCTTTCAAAACCTCTAACTCTTTTAAGGCGTCAGCTCTTTTTTCTTCAGTTTGACTTGATTCAAGTGCCAATAAAGCAGCTTCTTTGTCTAACTCGCTCATTATTTTAGTAGTATCCTGCCATTCTTCTTGACAGGTTTTGATTTGCTCCACTAAATCTTGTCGGCCTTTTTTTAAAAGATGATAGTCCTGATCTAACTCGGCTTTCTCCGCATAATAAGCATCCAGCACTTCTTGAGCATCTTTGAGTTCCGAATCAAGTTTAGCCTGCTTTTGTTTCTGGTCTTCTATTTGATAAATCAGCAAATCTAAATCGAGTTGTTTTCTCTCTTTTTCTAAAATTAAAAATTGTTTTGCTGTTTCTGCTTGTTGTTTAAGCGGCTTTAATTGAAGATCCAATTCATAAATAATATCTTCTAGACGATCCAAGTTATCTTGAGTCTGATTAAGTTTTGATTCTGTTTCTTTTTTACGTGTCTTATATTTTAAAACACCAGCCGCTTCTTCAAAAATTGCTCGTCTTTCCTCAGGCTTACTGTTAAAAATCGATTCCACACGACCTTGAGAAATGATAGAAAAAGAATCACGACCTAAACCAGTGTCCATAAACAACTCATGAATATCTCGCAACCGAACCTTTTTCCCATCAATCAAATAATCACTATCACCATTTCGATAAATGTGACGTTCTATTCGGATTAAATCCGAGGCTTGTTTGATAAAATGATCAGAATTATCTAAGGTAACGGCAACACTTGCAAAGTTAAGAGCTTTTCGTCCTTGAGTTCCTGCAAAAATAACGTCAGGCATCTTGCCACCTCGAAGACTCTTTGCACTCGATTCTCCCAAAGCCCATCTTAAACTCTCTGTAATATTACTTTTTCCTGAACCATTGGGTCCAACAACAGCCGTAACCCCTTGATCAAAGTCAATTAAGGTCTTATCTGCAAATGATTTGAAACCTTGCATTTCAATTGATTTTAAGTACATTTTACCCTCTTGTTAAAATCTCCAAAGCGGCCTTAGCTGCTGCTTGTTCAGCTGATTTTTTTGACTTTCCACTTCCTTGTGCGACCTCTTGTCCATCAACCACAACTTTTACTTCAAACAATTTAGCATGTGCAGGACCAATTTCACGAAAAACTTGATAGGAAATCTTAACTTCTCCTTCTATCTGCAAATACTCTTGAAGTTTGGTCTTATAATCTGTGACGCGCTGATAATTTCCAGCTTCAACCTCTGGTATCATCACTTGATAAAGAAAATCTTTCACAACCTCAACACCTTGATCCAGTAAAACGGCACCCAAAAAGGCTTCAAATAAATCACCTAGGATCGTTGCGCGTTGTCTCCCACCTGACTTTTCCTCACCTTTTCCAAGTTTGATAAACTGATCAAATCCGCATGAAATAGAAAATCCTGCCAAGCTCTCTTCACGAACAATCATCGAGCGCATTTTTGAGAGATCACCCTCAGCTTTTTTAGGGTAGGCTGCAAAAAGATACTGAGAGATAATCAGTTGCAGAACAGCGTCTCCTAAAAATTCCAGACGCTCATTATGTGAAATATTTAGGAGGCGGTGTTCATTAGCATAACTCGTATGGGTAAAGGCTGTCTCAAGTAAAGAGAGATCTTTAAATACGATGCCAAAATCTTGCTTTAGTTTTTGAATTAAAAGTTGCATGACTATCCTTTCTAATTAACATCATAAATCATCTTACCATTATATCAAAATTCATACTAGCTGACTATAGAGAAAAGTAGAGGCTACACGCCATACGCCATACGCATGAAGAAAGTGCATATAACTGTTTTCTAGATACACGCATTTTTTCAAAAATACTTTTATGATATTTACATAATTACTTTGATTTATCCACTTTTTCATCTACATTATAATAAAATTTCATGATAAAAAGATAACTTTTTCTGAAAAACGTTATCTGAAAACGAAATTTTCTTCATGCATTTTCGTGGTAGAGGCTACTATCTGTTTTAACAATAAAAAATGCTTGAAAGACTCTTCCAAGCATTTTACTTTACCATTAAATAAGACTAAGAGGAGTTGCACTATCAGGGGAAGTATCATAAACCTGAAAATCTTTTCCCACAGCAAAATCAGCTTGTAAGAGGTTATTTTCCATGGTCATATGGGCTAACTCCTTAATGTTATTTTCTTTACTAAGGTGTCCAAGATAAATTTTTTTGGTTTTATTGCCAATAGTGCGTATCATAGTTCCTGCACCGTCTTCATTTGATAAGTGTCCTTTATCTGATAAGATACGTTGCTTTAATTTCCAAGGGTACATCCCTGAACGTAGGATTTCAACATCATGATTGGATTCAATGAGATAAGCATCTGCATTTTCAATAATCCCAGCCATTCTGTCACTCACATATCCTGTATCCGTTAGCATCACAAAACTTTTATCATCTTTCATGAAACGATAAAATTGGGGATCCACAGCATCATGGCTAACTCCAAAACTTTCAATATCCACATCACCAAAAGTTAAGACCTTCCCTCGTTCAAAAATATGCTTTTGCTCAACTGCAATTTTCCCCAACATATTTTGTTCATCCATCACTTGCCAAGTTTTTTCATTAGCATAGATATCTAAGTGATATTTACGCGCTAGCACCCCTACACCATGGATGTGGTCTTTGTGCTCATGGGTTACCAAGATGGCATCTAAATCTTTAGGGTCTCGCCCAATTTCTGCCAAAAGACTGGTGATCTTTTTACCAGACAAACCTGCATCTACTAAAATCCGCTTTTTAGGAGTCTCCAAATAAAAGGAATTACCTGTTGATCCTGATGCTAAAATACTATACTTAAATCCGCTTGTTGTCATTTACTCCTCTTCTTCATCCCAATTATCTACAGCGACACTTTCTTTATCATATGGCAGGACTATGGTAAAGGTAGAGCCTTTTCCGTACTCGCTCTTTGCCCAAATAAAGCCTCTATGTTGTTTAATAATTTCCTTAGCGATAGCCAGTCCTAAACCAGTCCCTCCTTGAGCACGACTTCTTGCCTTATCCACACGGTAAAAGCGATCAAAAATTAGAGGTAGGTCTTTTTTAGGAATCCCTAAGCCCTCATCGGCTATAGAAATAATCAGCTGAGTATCGGTTGTCTTCATTCCAACAGTTATTTTACCACCATCTGGAGAATACTTGATAGCATTGTTTAAGATATTATCTAAAACTTGGGTCATCTTATCATTATCAATCTCAATCCAAATGGGTGAAATAGGATACTCTCGAACGATATCATAGTGCTTACCTTCAATTGTTTGCTGACTTTTAATCTGATCAAAACGATTCAACACATAAGTCATAAAGGCAGTAAAATTCGTTAATTCGACATCAAGCTGACTATTATCATTATCAATACGTGATAAGCTTAGTAAATCTGATATCATTCGCATCATGCGGTTGGTCTCATCAAGAGACACACGAATAAAGCTAGGTGCCACCGCCTCCGTCAAAGCACCGTCATCTAGAGCTTCTAAGTAGGATTTAACAGATGTCAATGGCGTTCGAAGTTCATGACTGACGTTTGAGACAAATAGCCTGCGCTCACGCTCTTCTTTTTCTTGTTCAGTTGTATCATGTAAAACCGCAACTAAACCTGAAATAAAACCACTTTCCCGTTTGATAAGAGCAAAATTGATGCGTAAGCTAATCCATTCTCCAAACTCATTTTGACGTGTCAAGGTCACCTCAGGTGTCTTTGATAACAGTTCATGATAGGTATAATCTGACGTCTCACCAAGAATATCCAAAACATTCAATTCCAAAGCTTGATCCTTATCAAGTCCTAATTGACTCTGTGCCATAGCATTGATCATTATAATTTTTCCACGACGATCTGTAGCTAACACACCATCGCTCATATAAGCTAAAATGCTAGAGAGACGATTCTTTTCCTGCGCCAAATTTTCATGCGTCATGCGAAAGACATCTGATAAATCATTGATACTAGAAGACAAGTCAACTAAACTAGAAGAGCCTTTTAACGTCAAGACATCCGAATAATCCCCTGAAATTAAAGCCGTCACTTTCTGGTTCAACTGTTTTAATTGTTGATTAAACTTATAGCTTAGAATCAAAAGATAAATAAAGTAAAATAAAAAGAGAAATAAGAGAACAAGGAACCAAAAATTCCAATTAAAAATAATACGTTTGATAAACTCAATCATAAGACTTCATGAAATACCCTACACCACGACGCGTGAAAATATATTCCGGACGACTCGGTGTATCTTCAATCTTTTCACGCAAACGACGAATCGTAACATCAACTGTTCGAACATCCCCAAAATAGTCATATCCCCAAACCGTCTCAAGCAAATGCTCGCGCGTCATCACTTGCCCCATATGTGTAGCTAAATGATGCAACAACTCAAACTCGCGATGAGTAAGCTCTACTTCTTCACCATGTTTTTTGGCAATAAAGGCATCTGGAACAATCTCAAGGTTTCCGACAACAAGATTATTACTTTCTTTAGCACCTGCCTCTTCTTGAATTTGTGCGCCGAGATTATCTGTTCGGCGAAGATGGGCTTTAACACGCGCCTGCAACTCACGATTAGAAAAAGGTTTGGTGACATAGTCGTCTGCACCAATCTCAAGTCCAATAACCTTATCAAACTCACTATCTTTAGCTGACAGCATAATAATAGGCACATGGCTTGTTTTACGAATTTCCTTTGCCACTTCTAAACCATCAATTTCCGGCAACATCAAATCCAGAATAATCAAATCAGGCTTTTCTGCTTCAAACTGCTCTAAAGCTTCTTTTCCATCAAAGGCTGTAAAAACATCATAGCCCTCTTTAGAGAGATTGAACTTAATAATATCTGAAATTGGTTTTTCGTCATCAACGACCAATATTTTTTTCATATTTTTTCTCACTTATTCTTTTTATAAAATTATATCAAATTTTAGCAAAAGTTGGAAATTCTAGCTTTTTTCAGACACCTCAAACACTTACAAGTGCAGAATTTTCTGACAAATTTGACATTTTTTTAAGTTTGTGATAAGCTATTAAGTACATGTTAGAAAAGCTAACAAAGAATTATTGATTCAGTCCTATAGACTCAATCACCAAGGAGGATAAAATGGCACTTATTGAATATAAAAATGTCGAAAAATACTATGGTGACTACCATGCACTCAGAAACATCAATCTTGAGATTGAAAAAGGACAAGTGGTTGTTTTACTAGGTCCTTCCGGATCAGGAAAATCTACTCTCATTCGCACCATGAATGCCCTAGAATCTATTGAAACAGGAAGCTTAAAAGTAAATGGGCATGAGCTAGCTAATGCTTCAGCTAAGGAACTAGTTGCCCTTCGTAAAGAAGTCGGAATGGTCTTTCAACATTTCAATCTTTATCCACATAAGACCGTTTTGGAAAATGTAACCCTAGCTCCTATCAAAGTACTTGGTATGGATCCTAAGGAAGCCAATGCTATTGCTGAAAAGTACCTTACCTACGTTAATATGTGGGATCGTAAAGATTCTTACCCAGGCATGTTATCTGGTGGACAAAAACAACGTGTCGCTATCGCACGTGGTCTTGCGATGAAGCCTGAACTTCTTCTTTTCGATGAACCAACCTCAGCTCTTGACCCAGAGACTATTGGAGATGTCCTTACTGTTATGCAAAAACTGGCAAAAGGTGGAATGAACATGGTTGTTGTGACACATGAAATGGGATTTGCCCGTGAGGTTGCTGATCGCATTATCTTTATGGCAGACGGGGAGATTTTAGAAGATACAACTGATATTGAAGGCTTCTTCAACCATCCAAAAGAGCCTCGCGCTCAACAATTCCTAAGCAAAATTATTAACCACACTAGTGATAAAGTGAAAGAAGATTAGGAGGGCAACGATGAAGAAAAACTCTTTTTTCCTTAAGCTCCTTGCGATTGCAGTAGCTTTTATAGTCTTCACCCTTTCTTTTTCAACAGTTAGTGCAGACAGCTTGCCAAGTCAAGTTCAAAAGATTAAAGAATCTGGTGTGCTACGTGTAGGGGTTAAACAAGATGTTCCAAACTTCGGCTACCTTAACTCTGAGACTAATCAGTATGAAGGAATGGAAGTTGATATTGCACGAAAAATTGCTAAAGCTATTGGTGTAAAAATCCAATTTACTCCTGTAACTGCTCAGACTCGTGAACCCTTGATGGATAACGGACAGGTAGATATTATCATTGCAACTTTTACGATCACACCTGAGCGTCAAGAATCTTATAATTTCTCAACCCCTTATTACTATGACCAAATTGGTTTCCTAGTTAATAAGGATTCAGGAATTTCATCAAGTAAAGACCTAGATGGTAAAACTATAGGTGTCGCACAAGGATCAACCACTAAAGCCAACCTCAAGCTTTATGCAGAAGAACAAGGGATTTCCTTTAAATTTGCTGAACTGGGGTCTTATCCTGAGTTAGCTATTTCACTTTATGCTAACCGTATTCAAGCCTTTTCCGTGGACAAATCCATCTTGTCAGGTTATGTCAGCAGCAAAACTAAAATCTTAGACGAAGGTTTCAACACACAAGAATATGGTATTGCAACCAAAAAATCCAACACAGAGGTTATTCAATACATCAACACCCTCATTGAGAAATGGTCAGATGATGGTAGTCTAGAAAAAATCCAAGCTAAATATGGACTAAAATCCGCTGAGCCAACGGAATAAAAATAGGAGGTAATATGACTTTTTTAACTGTTGCAGGACCTTTTGCACTGTCTCGTTGGGTTGAATTTTTTCAAAACTTTGGAGAATTCGCAAAAGGATTCCTTTATACCTTAGGGTTATCTATTGGGGCATTAGCACTTGCCATGATACTTGGTATCGTGTTTGCCGCTATGTCTTCAAGTAAAAATAAATTCTTACAGATTTTATCACGCATCTATGTTGAATTTTTCCAAAATACACCACTTTTGGTACAATTTGTCTTTGTTTATTATGGTTTAGCCATTTTATCAGATGGTGCTATCATGATTTCAGCTTTCTTTACAGGTGTTATTTGTGTCGGACTTTACCATGGTGCTTATATCGCTGAGGTCTTCCGTTCAGGAATTGAGGCTGTTCCAAAAGGACAAACAGAAGCTGCTTTGTCACAGGGCTTCACCTATGCAGATACCATGCGCCTCATTATTATCCCTCAAGCTGTTCGAACAATTCTCCCACCACTGACCAATCAAGTGGTTAATTTGATAAAAAATACCGCAACGGTCGCTATTATTTCTGGTGCTGATATTATGTTTGTCGCTAAAACATGGTCCTTTGATACCACAAACTACGTTCCAGCATTTGCAGGCGCTGCTATTCTTTACTTCATTATGTGCTTCCCACTTGCTACGTGGGCACGTCGTAAAGAAGAAGCCAATAAAAAAGCCTATAGCTTATAAAATAGGAAGGAGTTACTATGTCAGATATTTTTAAAGCATCGAACCTAAGCTTCCTATTACAAGGCCTAGGGCTAACACTTTATATCTCATTTGTTGCTATCGTTTTATCAACAATATTTGGAACAATTCTAGCTGTTATGCGTAATGGGAAAAATCCCATCTTACGTATCCTAGCTAGTATCTACATTGAGTTTGTCCGCAATGTCCCTAACCTCTTATGGATCTTTATTATCTTCTTGGTTTTCCAGGTCAAATCGGTTCCAGCCGGGATTATCTCCTTTACCGTTTTTACCTCTGCTGCTTTAGCTGAGATTATCCGTGGGGGATTAAACGCTGTTGACCACGGGCAAACAGAAGCAGGGTTATCTCAAGGTTTTACCACTTTTCAAATTTTCACCATCATTGTCTTCCCACAAGCCATCCGCAAAATGTTACCAGCTATTATTTCACAGTTTGTAACCGTTATAAAGGATACGTCCTTCCTTTATTCTGTGATTGCGTTGCAAGAGCTATTTGGTAAGAGCCAAATTTTGATGGGGCGTTACTTTGAACCAGAACAAGTCTTCACACTTTATGGTTTGGTCGCTTTAACTTACTTTGTGATTAACTTTATTATCTCAAGCCTTTCACGCCGACTGGCAAAACGCTGGGAAAAAAGTGCTGTATAAAATAAGCTAGGTCACATAGAGACCTAGCTTATTTTTTATATGATATTTTTTCTTATTCTGATCTCCTTCTAAAATCATAACTCATCATCTGGCTACTATCTTTTATAGGACAAATGGTTGCACAAACTCGAAAAACGTCCCATAACATCTCTTCTGTGAAGACTTGCTTGACCTTGCCTGCAGAATAAATCTGTCCCTCTTTTAAAGTAATAATGTAGTCAGCATATTTAGAAACAAGAGAAAGATCATGTAAGACTAGCACAATGGTTTTATGATACTCTTTTTGCAATCTTTTCAATAACTCTATGAACTCAATTTGATGATGAATGTCTAGATAGGATGTTGGCTCATCAAGAAAGATATACTTCGTATCCTGTGCCAAAACCATTGCTAAAAAAGCACGCTGCTTTTGTCCACCACTTAAAGATAAAACAGATGACTTTTGATAAGATGTCATATCAACCCAGTCAATAGCTTTTCGACATAATTCTAAATCCTCACCACTCATTGAGGAAAACAGACGTTTATTATGCTGTCGGCCTAGACCTACTAAATCTTCGACTGTCATATGGTCTTGAAGGTTAGGAAATTGTGATAAAAAAGCGACAACTTTCGCTCTCTCCCTGTGGCTCAACCGATCAATCTTAGCACCGTCAATACAGGTGAAACCAGATGTCGGTTTTTCTAAATGTAGCATACTCTTTAATAAAGTTGATTTTCCCGATCCATTTGGTCCAATCAAAGCAATGAGTTGCCCCTCTTCTATTTCAAGAGAAATATCCTGTAAAATTTGTTTTTTGTCGTAGAAAAAATTGAGGTTTGAGACTGAAATCCCCATTATTCACTCCTTCTTTTCAATAAAATAATGATAAATCCTAGAGCACCAAAAAATCCAAGAAAAATATTAGTTGGTAAAACAGTAGAAAAAGCATAGTGAGCTAACAAATCACTTAATAAAATAGCATTAGCTGTCATAAAGCTACTACTTAACAAATAAAGTAGCCAACTTTCCTGATAATAAGGACGCATCACATATAAACTGGTAAATGCAACAAAAGGAAAGCTAGAGCCTAACAAAAGCCCCAACGCTAAGGCAAATGACATCAAGAAAAAATAATACACATGAAGAGTTCGTACCGAAATCCCCAAACCATACAAAGTCTCTTCATCTAAAAACAAGAATTTAAAATAAGGAAAGCTGACGACAAACATTAAAACGACTAAGGTGGTTAAAGCTCCCATCATGACAGCGTAATCTAAGTCGATATGATCAAAATTCCCTTGCATTAGTAAAGAAAAGATGTCTTTGATTTCAGGAGAATAGGTTTTTAAATAAGACAAAATGGTTGATAAAAAACTGTTAGCACCAATACCGACTAGCAACATCAAAGTCCCATCTAAAGAACCATTTTTTCCTTTAGAAAAACGGTACATGAAAATAGAAAACAGCAAGACAAACAGGGTAGAGAGAAAAAGAATTTGCCAGTAGGAGAGTTGACGCATGGCAGGACTATATAAGTATAATAAGGCCAAAGTTGTTATGGCCACATTTTGATAGCCCAAAGCGGTCGGCTCTGCTAAATCATTTTTTGATAAAGTCTGCAAGATAAGAGTTGATAAAACAGCTAATAAACTACTCGATAAAATCGCTAGAATCGCAGGTAAACGCATATGATGATTGTCCAAGCTGATAGTAAAGACTTACTAGAAGACAAACTCAAAGAATCAGCTGTCTGGCAAGACCTAACTGCCGTCAAAAATAAAAAAGTTATCTATGCGGACTATTCCACTTGGATGTTAGGATTTGGTGTCGTTTCTCAAGAGAAGATTATGGATCAAATTGAAGATAACTGGATAAACTAGCACAAAAGCTACCCAATCAAATCTGATTGAGTAGCTTTTTCATTTGTTTTCCTTTTTCTCTGACACATTTTTCAAGGGATTTGCCCGATTGGGCGTAGAGACCTTTGCGATTAAAATAACTTCTCTCCCAATCTTTTTGACCAATAGAAAAGACTAGTTTGGGAGAGCGAAAACCGTGACAAGTTTTTTTTCGAAACAAGGGATCATGATGCTCAATAGGATGGACATCCAATGCTCGATGTAAAGCATCATTTCGATAGGCATAATTAAAACTAGCTCCATTAATCACACCATTGTCTGTCTGTTTTTGTGGAGTCATAACATCAAGAAAATCCCCATCCTGAGATAGAATAAACTCCGTATGAAAATCAAGCAAGATTTTAAGGTTTATCTGAGATTTTCCATCTGGATAATAAAGCTGACCATTTTTTATGGCTAATTTATTGTGTAGTCGAGAAGACTCTTTAAACGTATAAGGTTGCCGTCTTCTCAAATATGGAGACTTTATTTTTACACTCTTTAGATAAGACAAGAGGGCTTCACGATCGGTTTGAGTTTCTTTACCATAGTGGTCTCTAACCCACTGAGATTGTTGAAGAGAAATCAGATAACGACATTGATGTATCTTTTTTTCTAAAAGCCCCTGTTGACTTAAACTCTCCTTAGGAAAGGCTAACTGAACACATTGTGCCAAGCTTTTCCAAAACCTATCATGAGGTGATAAATCGGATGAAAAACCTCTCAATAATTGTCTCACTTCCTCATCTTTTCCTGATAATTCTTCTGGAAAATCTAGCTGTTTAAGCAAAATTTGAAGTAAATTCTTGGCTTCTTTTGAAGATCGAGGTTGCGCTAGATCCCAAAGAGCCTTAAAGGAAGGAGAGCCAACCAACATCACCTCCTCAAAATATTCGTGATGCCGATAATGATCAAAAAAAGTAGAAACCAAGTTTGGTGGCCAACCATAGTCTAACAAACACTTAAGAATCTGTTTTTGTTTCAGTAAATTTCTCAAAACTTCCCTCCCGAATCACTTATTTTCATTATAAAGCTTTTCACAAAAAAAGTAAAAAATCCTTCATTAGCTCTCACCATTTCAAGCCTGCTAAACATTTTTGGTTACTAGGGATAAACCGTAATAAAAATAGATTGAAGAAAAGTATTCCATAAAGGACTACTTCTTCAATCTAAATATGATTTTATTAGCTTTTTTTCTGTGGTTAATCGTCCTCAGAAGTCACACGAGATTTACGGGCAATATCCGCTAAAATCGTGTTCACAAACTCGTCAACTGATTCAGTATGTGTTTGTTTGCTACCATAACGACGGACGTTGACTGCATTATCTTCCATTTCCTTATCACCAACAATGAGCTGGTATGGAATCTTGCTGGTCTGTGAGGCACGAATCTTGAATTGCATTTTCTCATTACGCTCATCCACTTCTGCACGGACACCATGATCACGCAAACGTTTGGCAACCTCCCAAGCATAATCCGTGTGAGCTTCATTTGACACTGGAATAAGTGTTACTTGGGTTGGCGCCAACCAAGTTGGGAAAGCACCCTTATAGGTTTCAATCAAGATGGCAGTGAAGCGTTCCATAGTCGAGATAACACCACGGTGAATCATAACTGGGCGGTGCTCTTCACCATCAGCACCAATATAGGTCAAACCAAAACGTTCTGGCAAGAGGAAGTCCAACTGAATAGTTGATAGGGTTTCTTCATTACCAAGGGCAGTTTTCACTTGGATATCCAATTTCGGACCATAGAAAGCCGCTTCACCTTCTGCTTCGAAGTAGTCCACGCCCATTTCATCCATGGCACCCTTCAACATACGTTGGGCATTTTCCCACATCTCATCATTGTCATAGTACTTTTCTTTATCCTCTGGGTCACGATAAGAGAGGCGGAAACGATAGTCGTTGAGGTTGAAATCTGCGTACACATCGATAATCAACTGGAGAGCTTTTTTGAACTCTTCTTGGATTTGCTCAGGTGTGACAAAAATATGACCATCGTTAAGTGTCATCTCACGCACTCGCTGCAAACCAGTAAGAGATCCAGATTTTTCATAGCGGTGCATCATACCCAGCTCCGCAATACGCACAGGCAATTCACGGTAAGAACGCACATGGTTTTTATAGACTTGGATGTGGTGCGGGCAGTTCATCGGACGTAGCACAAACTCCTCACCATCACCCATGTCCATGGTTGGGAACATGTCTTCTGAATAATGCTCCCAGTGACCTGAAGTCTTGTAGAGCTCAACAGAAGCCAATGGTGGTGTGTAAACGTGCTGGTAACCTGAGGCTAATTCTTTATCTGTGATGTAGCGCTCCAAGGTACGACGGATAGTCGCTCCATTTGGCAACCAGAATGGCAAACCTTGACCAACTTCTTGGCTAATCATAAAGAGATCCAATTCCTTACCAAGTTTACGGTGGTCACGCTCTTTAGCTTCTTCACGCATTTGAATGTATTTTTTAAGGTCTTTTTTGTCAAACCAAGCTGTCCCATAAACACGTTGCATCATTGGATTTTCACTCTTACCACGCCAGTAAGCACCCGCAACATTTAGGAGTTGGAAAACTTGAATACGACCTGTTGACGGAACATGCGGCCCACGGCAAAGGTCAACGTACTCACCTTGCGTATAAATGGTCAAACCACCTTCATCATCAGAATGTTCCTCAATCAACTCAAGCTTGTAGGGATCATTTTTAAAAATCTCACGCGCCTCGTCTTTTGAAACTTCACGGCGTTCTGATGGGAAATTTTCCTTAACAATTTGACGCATTTCATCTTCAATTTTTGCCAAATCTTCATTTGAGATTTGCCCTTCGCTATTATCCGTATCGTAATAAAAACCATCTTGAATAGCTGGACCAACCCCTAGCTTAATATTTGGAAAATGACGGCGAGCCGCTTGAGCAAATAAGTGAGCTGCTGAGTGACGCAAGATGTCCAAGGCATCCTCATGATCAGGCGTTACGATTTCAAGCGTCCCGTCCTCTTCAATAGCACGAGTGGTGTCAATCAGTTTACCATTAAACTTACCAGCAAGAGCCTTTTTAGCCAAAGACTTGCTGATGCTCTCAGCAATTTCAAAAGTTGTCACGCCAGCTTGGTACTCACGAACAGCACCATCTGGGAAAGTAATTTTAAGCATATTTATCTCCTTTTTATTTATTTTTTAATCCCTAATAACTCTTCTGTTTGAGTTAAAAAGGTTTCCATTTCTTTTTGAATATCAATATCTAGGCGGTCAGCCAGTTCAATCAACCACCAGATATTTTCAGCCAGTTTATGCTCCAAGCTATAGGGCGTTTCATCATAGTACCGACCCTGCTTAGTCATAATGAGACGATTCATATTGCCAATATCATTGGTAAGAGCCAAGAGGTCTTCCTCAATGGACCACTCTTTGTCGTGGTGCTTGAGTTCCAACTCTCTGTAAGCACGACGCACATCTTGACATCGTCTTAATAAGTCATCAGGTAGCATCATTCCTCCTCAAAAAAAATACGACGTCCTCGCAAAAGGACGTCGTAACGTGGTTCCACCTTCATTTATCTACGACAAAAAAGTGTCATAGACCTCATGTTTGGCGATAAGGGAACCACCCTTTTATGTTTGCATAAAATCATACCGAGTAGTGTCAATCCTATCCTCTATGTGCTTGCACCCACCGCACACTCTCTCAAAGATTTCCTAGAATTGATAAGTCTCTAAGTGTTATTATAGCATACAAAGAACATTTTTCAAGCTTTTTATCACATCAATCCTATATCAGGTGACAAATCCCTAATCTAGAAAATCTTGGATCGATTTGACTAACCTAACGGGGGCTTTGACCACTTTGACAGATGTTTTAGCGGTCTGTTTCATGGCTCTCTTAGGCAAGGTAACTGTTTGCTTGACTAATTTCAAGGATCGGTCTTCCAAACTTCCTGCCACTGTAAACGTTAGTTTATCACGTTCTCTCATCTTTTTAGAAATAATACAATCCTGGTAAAAGGCGTAAACAGATTTTCCAAAATTTTCAGCAGAAATCGCGTACAACTTCTCTTGCCACTTAAGCTCAGACTTTTTCGGTGTCGTAATCAAAGCATCTAATATGGCATCAGACAAGTCTGACTGATGATGATACAGCAAACCAAACATAGCATCGTCAATTAAATCAGCTAGATAGGGATTGCTATGCGCAATAATCGGAGTACCACTCGCTAAACTTTCTGTATAAGTCAACCCCTGTGTCTCACTAGTTGAAGCACTGATAAAGAAATCAGCCGCTTTATAATATCGAGCAGTCTCATCTGGATTAATCATACCAGTAAAGATAACATGCTCGGTTATCTCCAATTGAGTGGCTAAATCTTTCAACTCTGACAAATATGGACCATCGCCTACAATGACAAGTTTGATGTTTTCATTTTGTGTTAGGACTTCTGGAAGAGCGGTTAAAATAGCCTGAATATTTTTTTCATAGGAGATACGTGAAAGACTAAGTAACATCGTCTCATCACTTGTAAGCCCTAATTCATCTCGCAATTGTAAACTGGATTCTTCCGTAATATCTGGACGTAAATATTTCTCTAATTCTATTCCTGTTGGAATAATCTTTTTAGGAATTTTAACCGCATAGCCATCAAGAACATTTAAGACAATACGACTGGGACAAATCACACCATCTAAATCGTTAAGGTAACCTCGCACAATATACTTAACCATACTTGGTGTGATCACCTTACCCTTAGCAAAATAGTGAACATAGTCTTCATATTGCGTATGATAGGTGTGAATAACAGGAATTCTCAAGGCTCTCCCTATCATTTTTCCTAGCAAGCCCATACCAAACTCTGTCTGAGTGTGAATAATGTCCAACTGATATTTTTTAGCGATCCGATAAGATGACATAATGCCTCGATAAACCACTCGACGATCTGTAAACGAAATAAAAGGAACACTAGGCAATCGAATAATGGTTTCATCTTCACCATGTTTTAAATGCTTATCAGTAGTAGTAAAAATATAAACATCGTGGCCTAGTTTTTCTAACTCTTGTTTTAACGTTCGAATACTTGATGCCACACCTGATACCTGTGGAAAATAAGTATCTGTAAAAAGACCTATCCTCATCTTATAACTCCATGACTTTTTGATAAACTGTACCTAATTGACCCGCAATTCGCTCAATACTACGACTTTCTGCGACTCGGTAACCTTCTTTTCTCTTATCTACTTCTCCAGCTAAAATAGCGGATAAAGCTGCCACAAAATCTTCAACATCCTTACCAAATACCGTCGCTGTTTCATCTAACCACCCCTCATAAACAGGGATATCTCGTAAAACGGTATGCTGATGACTCGCTAATGCCTCTAAGACAACGATACCTTCTGTCTCCTCATAAGAGGGGAAAAAGAATGCATCCGCTCCACTCATAGCCCCTTCAAAAACATCTCCTTTGATATAACCTGCAAACGTCACGTTAGAAGGATGATGCTTTGTGACGATTCGTCTAATCTTAGCTGGAATAACCCATTTATTCGTTTCACCAAACCAAATAAAACGAACATGAGGCATTTGTTCTGCCACTTTGACAAAATCTTCAATTCCTTTTCTTTTAAAATAAAGGGCTGCGCAAATCACTACTTTTTCGTTCGGCTTGATATTAAAGTAAGAACGAAAAGCCTCCTCTTTAGCTGAATCTTTTTGATAACGGCTCAAATCAATCCCATTAGATACTGCTTCAATGGGAGTTTTCACACCATAGCCAGTAATTAACTCTTTAGAATAGGGTGTCGGAGTAATGATAAAATCTGCTTTATGATAAAAATGACAAAGGTAACGTCTAAATAAAGGTGCTAACAGGTTACTTCCAATAAAGGAATTTCTAAAATCTTCTTCCGTAGAATGCCCATGCATGATAACCTTTTTGCCAGCCTTTTTAGCTCTGTCCATTAAACGCCAGCTTTTAAACCCATAGGTATTGATATGAACAATATCATATTCCTCTTCTGGATTGGTGGTATAAGGAATCTCTTTAAGAGATAGGGCACGCTCTTGATGTTTAATAGCACGACCAATTCCTGACTTTCTTAAATAATGTTCCGCCTCTAGATACAGTAAAATCTTCATATTGCTATTATATCTTATTTTTATCTAAAATTCATCCCAATACGAAAAGACAATAAAAAGAGCTCCCTCACTTCCAAACATATCGGTCAGGGCCAAAATAGTTACTGGACTATTTTCCTCCCATCACCGAACACCTCAAACTGTCTAAATGACAGCCTGAGGTTGGAAATGAAGCGAACTCTTTACTTTGTTGAACCACGTTTAGTGATGCCGTGATTTAAGATAATCTCTTTTTCGTCTAATTCTTCTTTGTTCATGATTTTAGTCAACATCCTCATACTAATTGCCCCTAAATCATAAACAGGTTGGCTAATGGTCGAGAGGTTAGGACGAGTATATTTTGTAATTGGGGAATCATTACTTGTAATGATTTCAAAATCTTCTGGGACAGATTTACCCATCGCAAAAAGACCATTTTGAAGACCTGCTGCTAATTCATCAGAAGTGACATAGGCTGCCGTTGCACCTGAATTTACCACACGCTCTGCTAATTCAAAACCTTCATCATAACGGTACTTCGCTTCAAAAACTAACCCTTCACTAAAATCTAATTGATTAACTTTCAAACCGTCCTTATATCCTGTCAAACGAATCTTACCATTAATATCGTCAATTAAAGGACCTGAAACAAAGGCAATTTTCTGATGATTTTCAGCTAAAATAGCAATCACATCTTTTACCGCTTGCCCATAATCAATATTAACACTTGGCAATTGATGATCTAAATCAACCGTTCCAGCCAAAACAACAGGCGTACGAGAGCGTGAAAACTCTGCTCTAATTTTGTCTGTTAGGTGATAACCCATAAAAATAATACCATCAACCTGTTTAGCAAACAAAGTATTCACAACATTTACTTCTTTATCATCATCTTCATCACTAGAAGCCAAAACGATATTATACTTGTACATGGCAGCAATATCATCAATCCCACGCGCCAAGGTTGAAAAATAACTATTAGCAATATTAGGGATAACTACCCCAACTGTTGTTGTCTTTTTGCTTGCTAAACCTCTTGCCACAGCATTTGGACGATAATCCAAACGCTCAATAACCTCAAGGACCTTCTTTCGTGTATTTTCTTTTACATTTTTATTTCCATTAACAACACGGCTAACGGTTGCCATAGAAACGCCCGCTTCACGAGCAACATCATAAATAGTAATAGTTTCATCAGTGTTCATAAGCGACATCCTTTCTATTCTGAAAATCATGCTTTCATAATTATAATACCACCTTTTGAAAACACTTTCAAGCAAAATAAATGAAAATCTTTGAAAAAATCATCAAACACTTGATTTTTCAGTATTTTTTTGAAAAAATAGAAGACAAAAGGAAGGTAATGTTATGTCTAAAATTACGCAACTACTCCACTCACTTGAAGCAAATCAGATTGCTTGTGCGGTGATCTCTGATCCTGTTTCTATCAACTATCTCACAGGCTACTATGGTGATCCTCATGAAAGACATATGTATCTTTTTGTCATCTCTCAAAAAGAGCCGCTACTTTTTCTACCAGAATTAGATGTGGCGCGTGCTCGTCAAACTGTTAATTTTCCTGTCGTGGGTTATGTTGATTCTGAAAATGCTTGGGAAAAAATTAAGGCTGTTCTGCCAAAAACAGATTTCCAACAAGTTGCTCTTGAGTTTGATCACCTTAACCTGACTAAGTTTAGAGGATTAGAAAGTGTCTTTTCATCTGAATTTGTCAACCTCACACCTTATCTCAATCAAATGCGTTTATTGAAATCCTCAGATGAGATTGACAAAATGCTCTTTGCTGGTCAACTCGCAGATAAAGCTGTTTCTATTGGTTTTGATGCTATTTCTCTTAAACAAACAGAAACAGATATTGTTGCCAAAATCGAATATGAAATGAAACGTTTAGGTTACGATATGAGTTTTGAAACCATGGTCTTAACAGGAACTAATGCTGCTAATCCTCATGGTATTCCAGCAGATAATCCTATTGAAAACGATGCACTTCTGCTTTTTGACCTTGGTATCTCAGCTAATGGCTATATGTCTGATATGACGCGAACGGTAGCTGTTGGTAAACCTGATGCTTTCAAAGAAGAGATTTATCACCTCTGCTTAGAAGCCCAACTAGCTGCCCAAGACTTTATCAAACCTGGTGTTACAGCTAGTCAAGTTGATCAAGCTGCACGCGAGGTCATTGAGAAAGCTGGTTACGGAGAATATTTCAACCATCGACTTGGACATGGCATCGGAATGGATGTCCATGAATTCCCATCTATTATGGAGGGAAATGATCTTGTTATCCAAGAAGGCATGTGTTTCTCAGTAGAGCCAGGAATCTATATCCCTGGAAAAGTAGGTGTCCGCATTGAAGATTGTGGTTATGTGACCAAAACTGGCTTTGAAACCTTTACTAAAACCCCAAAAACACTCCTTCGATATTAAGCACACCATCCAAAAAGCAACGATCTCAAAATCGTTGCTTTTTTATTTATAGCTTACTTAAATTTAACCAAGCCCTTGTTCTTCTGCTACTAATTTTTTGTCATAGGCACGAACAAATGGATAGTAGATGAGAAAAGCTGTTAGAGCACACAACAAGGATAAGATAATCGCACGCCAGTCAGCTGTTCCAAGAAAAGCACCTATTCCAACTGGGGTTGGCCATGGCACTTGTGCAATAACAGCGTTTACAAGATTGAGCTTCATAGCAAAGTAGTAAACTGTTGCAGATGCAATCGGTGCAAGCATAAATGGAATAGCTAGTGCAGGATTGTAGATAATTGGAAGACCAAAGATCAGTGGTTCATTGATATTAAAGATGCCTGGTACAATAGAAGCTTTACCAATAGCACTTAGTTGCTCTGATTTGGCACGTGTTGCAAGCCAAATACATAGTCCCAAAGTAGCACCAGATCCACCTGCAATGACATACATATTTGAAAATTCACCTGCGACGATAAAGCGAGCACCGTCTGCATTGGCTGCCATATTAGCCAGTGCAATGGGACTAACAAAAGCAAAGATAATATTAGCACCATGAATCCCAACAATCCAAAGAGCTTGTGTCAAAAGATAAATAATGACTAAACCAATCCATGAGTTTGTTAAATTAGCAACGAATCCAAATGGAATGGCAATCACTTTAAAGATATCGGTTCCCAAAGCAACTAAGATACCATTAACCGCAATCATAAAGAAAGCCACGACAAAACTTGGAATCAAAGCTGTAAAACCACGAGAAACACCTTCTGGTACTGAATCAGGCATTTTAATAACCCAGTTATTCTTCACACAAAGGCGGTAAAGTAAAACTGCTGCAATCGCCATGAGGATAGCTGTAAAAATACCTGTTGTTCCAAAACGAGCAACACCACCACCCATTTGCCATCCATCTACAACAATGGTTCCATCCGCATCCAATGTATGAATGGCAGACATCACACCATCTTTAAACACAATCTGTGGCACTGTCATGATAAAGGCGAAAAGAGATAGGAGCGCACCATTAATTGGTGTTAGGTTCAAACCTTCTTCCTCAGCATAAATCTTAGTGAGTTCATAACCAATAACCAAGTTAAAGTAAAGAGATAAACATCCCATAGTTGCTGTATTAGCGACCATATAAAGACTGGTGAACTTATTAAATGAGGCATCAAAGATATCCCCCACTACAGGCCAGAATGAAAAGGCTAGAGGTAAAATACTAAAAACGAGAAACATTGATCCGACAATCGTAAATGGTACTGCTGCCATCCCTGCAGCTGTGATAGCCCGAACAACTTTATACTGTGCAATTTTTCCCATTGGTCCCATTAAGTATTTTTCAAGGAAACCAAATAATCCGTTTTGTTCTTCCATATTAGAAATCTCCTTCTAAATATTTAGTAAAATTGTTGCATCTTTTGAAAACGGTGGTAATAAGTATCTCTATCTTCTTTAATCTCAGTGATACGGTGAAGATTGATTCTAATCAATATAAGACCTAAAATTTGAAGACCTATCAAAAATAGACGAGCTTGCCATTGGTCTGAAAAAATAGGAAAGACAGCCCTACCAAAATTGAAAGATAGTAATACCAACAAGACAAGGTTAATGATCCCTTGAGCTTGTAAAGCCAGCTTCGTTTGTTTTAGTCGAACAACCTTATTTCCATATAGTCTGACTTGCTCTGAACAAGCCAAAATCTGTAAGAATAATAATAAGGTCGGAGCCAATATCAAGAAGCTCGTTTTATAAGCCAAGATCAATAACCAGTAAAGATTAGCAAAGAAGAAAATGGCTAATGAGTATCTAAAAAGCATCAAACGATTGAAGGCATTATTTTTTTCAATTTGCTGACGTTTTAAGGTTTGTGCATCAATAGTTTTAGTTTTTTGACTCATCGTTTTATCCCCCTAAGCTATTTTTTGATGCAAAGCTAGCATCTCTAGAGCGACCTCTCGCAAGGTCATAGTGGTCATCAAGTGATCTTGCGCGTGCACCATAATGATTTCTATTTTAATCTCCACACCACTAGCGTAATTTTGTAGCAGTGACGTCTGTGCATGATGGGCTGCTAATAGCTCTGTATTGGCATCTTCTAACTTTTGCTTGGCTTCTTCATACTGCCCTTCTCTCATAAAGCCAAAGGCTTCATGGACAAGACTTCTGGCGTTACCGCTACTTAGAATAATTTCAAAAGCAACAACTTGCAATTCCTCTGTATTCATAAAACAACCTTTCTATATAATGGATAAGAATAACTGTTTAAATTCCTCATAGGACTGAGAGTGAATCATTTTTTCCTTAATATCAGACCGCTCAGTGAGACGAACTAAAAGTTGGGTTAAGTCTGACAAACCATCATTATCATGTACGGAAGGTGAGACCAGAAAAACTAATTTAATGTGATGAAACTGCTCATCCCAGTCTAGCCCATTTTTAACAACAGCAACACCAATCTTATGCTGCTTGTCAAAAGCTTTTAAGGGATGAGGAACGGCTATATCTTGATCAAAGACAACTGAACTCATCTTTTCTCTTTGAATTATCAAATCCAAAAGATGATACTTGTAACTCACTTCCTCTTGTTCATTAAAACAGTCCACTAAAGCATTTAAGACCCCTGCCTTATCTGTTTTCTCAAATACTTGAAAGTAATTTGGTGAAAAATATTGGTCAAAAATACTAGCCAATTGATTGGCTTTACTAATGATTGGTCTAGAAGTACTTCCTGATAAGGTAGAGAGAACTTGTTTTATGGCTAAAACATCCTCACTTTTTAGAAAAACACTCACCGTTACAACAGGAACACTAAAAACCAACGTGGACAAATCAATTGAGGAGATAATCAAATCAACTCCAGTCAACAAGTCATCATTGATATCATAATAACCAACAACATCAACCACATGAACCTGCCTACTCAATTCATTGAGTAGGCGATGCTTTAGCATCTGTGCAGAACCATATCCCGTTGCACAGATGACTAAAACATTCACCTTTTCATCTTCTTTATACCGCTCAAGAGCTGCCATCAAATGTAGTGCAATATAGGCTAACTCATCATCTGACAGGTGGTAATCCTTAAAGAAAACAATCTGATTAACCAATTCTTTCGTCAACTCAAAAGGCTCCTGATAAAGAGATCGCACCTCTTCTAATAAAGGATTTTTTAGCTGAATCTTATTTTTTAAACGCTCTACCAAAACTTCCATATGGGTAAGTAAGCCCTCAATCAAGGTAAAATCTCGACTAAAAGCTAAACCATAACGTTCATCACACCTCTCAAGTGCTAACATTAAGTCTGATCGCAAACTCTGTTCAATATCAAGATAACGTTCTTTGGTACTGTACTTCCCTTTTGAAATTAAGTGTAGGGCAATATAGTCTGCCTCTTCTTTTGGAAAAATAATTCCTGTCATGCGTTCTAAACGATGGACTATGTGCTTTGCAATCACCAATTCATGAGCAAATTTCTCTTGATCTAAATAAATAGGAGTCATTTGAAATCCATCCATGACCCGTTTTAGAGCAAGCGCAATATGGACTACCAAATTTTGAATGACAAAATCAGATAAAGATAGTTTCCCGTTTCGGCATTCATCCAAAACAACGATGGTCAATTCTTCAAAACTAATGGGTAAATTCAAGATTTCCTCACTAATATAGTTTTGAAAGTTTTTCATAAAATGACCACTAAAAAAGTAATCCATGATGAAGCGCCGTTTATGGTGTTCTGCCCCTTCAACAAAAATCCCTCTATTAGCACGACTATTAATGTTAAGATGGTAATCAGACAAAATCCTACGAATCTTCTTCACATCTGATGATAAGGTTGAACGACTCACAAAGAGTTGATCTGCTAAATCATCAAACAAAATATCTTTTTGTTCAAAGATCAACTTATTGATGATATAGTAATGACGATCTGTAATGTCGGTATTTTTCTGACCAACTTTAACCAGATCTTCACCGACTAAGTTAAAAAATTCTTCCTCATCAGATACTTGAAGTTGATAACCATATCCCTGTTTAGAAAATAGCGATACCCCTTCGAGAGTTTTAAAAGATTCTGAAAGTGATTTTAAATAAGTCCTTACTGTACGGTCGGAGCAGTTCACTTGTTCTGCCAATTCTTTACTCGTCACAAACTGGTTTCGATGTTGAAACAAGTATTGGGCGATACTTTTTTCTTTTTGACTTAACATCGTTTCTCCTTTTATAGCAATAAGAACTATTTTATACCAATTTAACCTAGACGCCTAGAGTTTCTGTGATTAAATTAGCCATTTTTTCAATTCCCATAGGAATTGGAATATAAGCTTGTGGTGGAATTTGGACAACAGGTTTATCAACTTTCTGCCCCGCCTCTTGAAATTGTTTGAAAAACATCTTAGTCTGTGGACTGACAAGGTAAAGATCAAAATCTGCTGCAGCAATTGCTTTACCACCTTCTGTAGCACTAATGGCATCTACCTCAATATCATGACCTTTAGATTTTAAAAACTCAGTTGTTTTTTTAGCCATCAAAGATGATGACATCCCTGCTGCACAAATAATCAATGCTTTTGTCATAAGTTTATCCTCCGAAATAATGTTATCTTTTTGATAGTTCTAGTATAGATGATAACGCTTACAAACACAATAGTAAGCTTTTCCTTAGTAATAAGGAAAAAATAAATATGACCTTATACATAAAAAGAACTCGGTGATAGCACACCAAGTTCTCCTTTTATCTCTAGCCTTGCATCCAATTTTTAGTAAAGACAGAAACATCTTGTGATTGGATACCAAATTCTTGAGCTAACAGTTCTCGAATCTTTTTATCATTAACCAAACTCTCCACCACATAAGAAGTCTGATTGTTCACTTCAATGTCAAGAATAGCCATCATATCAGCACTCTTTGTCAAATCAGGAACCTCTATACCATTTAAAAATTGAATAACATAAACAGTTGTCTCTCCTTTCCCCGAACGACCAGGCGCTAGCAGCCTTTTATATAACCAAATAGTAAACCACGCGAAGACTAAAAAAATCCCAATTCCTAAAATATAAGACACTAGCTCTCCCATCTGACAGGCTCCTTTCTTTAGGCTAACTCTAATCTCTGAATAAAGGATGTGAAAGCGACTTTTGTTTCATAGAAAGCGTTTTCTTTTAGTATAGCCCCTTTTATCCTCTTTGTCAACTCACGTTATTTATACCTCAATTTACAGATGAGTATGGTTCCTGTCAACAACAGACTGACCCCATTTGCCAACATGAGAGGAATATCACCAATATTGATACCATGCCAAAACCATAAAGCAATACCAGATACAGTCATGGCATACATCCCAAGAGAAATTGCCGAAGTATCCTTTGTCTGAAAAATTTTAATGACCTGTGGAACAAATCCAAAAGTTGTTAATAATGCTGCCACTAATCCAACCATTTTTCTCCTCCTTATCAACAAAAATAGATAAGAAAAACCTTGTAGGAAAGGAGATTAATTCCCTACAAAGTTTCTCATCTTTAGACTTCCTCACCATTGCTTGCAATGACTTGCTTATACCAATTAAATGATAATTTGGGTGAGCGTTTGTAGCTACCTTGTCCCTCATCATCTTTATCAACATAGATAAAGCCATACCGTTTTCTCATCTCACCTGTACCAGCCGAAACTAAGTCAATACAACCCCATGGCGTATAGCCCATCAAATCAACACCATCTTCATCAACAGCCTTAATCATCTCTTTGATATGAGCCCCTAAGTACTCAATGCGATAATCATCATGCACCATACCATCTTCTTCTACTTGATCAATAGCACCAAAACCATTTTCCACAATAAAGAGAGGCAAACGGTAAGCATCGGTAAACCAATTTAGTGCGTAACGAAGACCTTCTGGATCAATCTGCCATTCCCAATCAGATGCCTTAACATAAGGGTTTTTAACCAAATCTTCTGTTTCAAGATAGTCAAAATACGGATTATTTTCACGATGCGCATCAATAGCAAAAGACATGTAGTAAGAAAAACCAATATAATCCACACAACCTGCTAGTAAATCTTTCTGATCTTGCTCAGTAAAGTCTAAGGAAATCCCTTTACGCTCCAGGTACTTCACAATATGTTTTGGATAACGCCCAAAAACATGTACATCTGTAAAGTAATAACGTTTTTGCATCGCTTTTTGCGCCATTAAAATATCTTTAGGATGGCAAGTCGCAGGATAAATTGGACACATGGCAATCATACAGCCGATCTGAAAATCAGGATTGATATCATGACCAATTTTAACAGCACGAGCCGAAGCCACCAATTCATAATGGGCAGCTTGGTACATAATCGCTTCACGATCTTCACCTTCTTGATAAACAATACCAGAGTTTGTAAAAGGAGCAAAGTCCTCTTGATAATTTGCTTGGTTATTGATTTCATTAAAGGTCATCCAATATTTAACTTTGTCCTTGTAGCGTTTAAACACAACCTCAGCAAAACGCACAAAGAAATCAATCACCTGACGATTTCTAAAACCACCATACTCCGTCACCAAATGATAAGGGAGTTCAAAATGTGACAAGGTTACAACCGGTTCAATCCCATATTTTAAGCACTCATCAAACAAGTCATCATAAAATTGAAGACCTGCTTCATTCGGCTCTTGTTCATCCCCTTTTGGAAAAATGCGTGTCCAAGCTATTGAAGTCCTAAAGCATTTAAAGCCCATTTCTGCAAATAAAGCAATATCTTCTTTGTAACGATGATAAAAATCAATCGCCTCGTGGTTAGGATAATATTTCCCCTCCACAACGCCTGCTGTAATCTCCCGAGCTACCCCGTGACGACCTGCTGTCATCACATCTGCTACACTTAGACCTTTACCACCTTCTTGCCAACCACCTTCTAGTTGATGAGCAGCTACTGCGCCACCCCATAAAAAATTATCTGGTAATCTAGACATGACATTTCCTCCTTGAATCTGATAACTCTAGTTTAATCCATTTTTATCTCCTCCACCACCTTGATTTTTTCCTTAATAATAAGGAAAAAGACCATCCCAAAGGATGATCTTTACTTCGTCATTCGAGATTTTTTATAACGTCGGATAACCTCTAAACCAATTGCCAACAAGATAAAGAAGATGCCTCCTATAATGGCTAATAACCATTTGTTGTTAAGGAGCTTATCGGTTACCTTTGTCTCAGCAGTAGATTTTCCTGTCACTAATTGAGCAGCTGAATCAATAATATTGGTGGACGCTTCTTCAACTTTTAATGTATCTGACAAGTTAGGGCTAACACTTTCAAGACCATTTTCGACGGATAAAACACCATCTTTCACCTGTAATTTAGGCTCTTCACCTTTTTTCACGGTCGCATAAAAATCTTTTTCTAAATGATAAGTTTTACCATCAATCTCATGGTCTCCTTTTGAAAAAATCTTTTTATACTCGTAATCGGCATAAGCTTTCTCTAAAAGAGCATTTCCAAAAGGATGACGATAATATTCACCATTTTGATCTGACCAGTCACCCACTCCCATGATCACTTCAACTAGACGTTGCTCACCTCGTTTTGCAGTTGCGATATAGTTAAAGGCACCTCTTGGACTTGAACCAGTCTTTAAGCCATCTACACCTTCAACACCATACAAAGCACCTTCTACTGAGTAATTGTAAGTTTCAAAGGTCTCCTCATAAGGTGTTCCTGCTTTAACGGTCACAACAGGATCATCAGTATGATCTAAAAATTGTGGATACTTTTTAACAAAATTGGCACTCAAAATTGCCATATCTCTAGCTGTCGTCTCATTGGCTGCATTATTGTCATAACGCGTTGGCAGATAATACCCTTCAAACGAAACCGCTGCTGCACCACTAGCGTTAAACCACTTGGTATTAGTCATCCCTAGCTCTTGAGATTTGGCATTCATCATATCCAAAAACTTATCTGGATCATTATCAGAAATTACATTTGCTAGCATCACCGTCGTCACATTTGAAGAAGGGACCGCAGTCATAGTAATCAACTCACTAACAGTATAATCAACCCCTGACACAATCTTATTATTAGAAATAGCATAAATACCAGCAATCGCTTGATCAACATCCGTAGCAGTGATGACCGTATCTTCTGACAATTTCCCTTGTTCAATCGCTTCATAAGTCAAGTAAAGTGTCATCAACTTACTCATACTCGCAGGGTCGCGTACCTCATCTGGATTATCTTGCCATAGTATGTCCCCTGTGTTAGCATCAATAATAATGGAAGATTTAGGTCTATTAACCTCACTCACCTCATAACCAGCTGCACGGGTAATATCCATCAACTCATCCGCCTGAGCAAGTCCTTGAAAACTCAGTCCTAGAACAAGTAAACTTGTAAAAACTAACTTCTTTATCATTATTTCTCTCCAAATTTTATATACTTTCTCAGTATAGCATATTTTGGTAAAGAAATATAGAGTATTAATCTTGAAAATCCTATTTATCTCTCCCTTCTTTTAATCCCCAAATTTCAAGTTGAAGTTAGCCACCCAAAAGAAATTCACTTGGCGACTTGTAGTCCAAGCATTTTTTAGGGTAGTTATTAATCCAATTTTCGATAAAAGCGACTTCTTTCGGAGTCGTTTTCTTGGTTCCTTTAGGTAACCATCTCCGAATCAATCGATTATGGTTTTCATTTGAACCTCTTTCCCATGAAGAGTAGGGATGTGCATAGTAGATATGTTCCTCAGGAAACACTTCAACCAATCGACTAAATTCCGAACCATTATCTGCAGTTATTGATAAAATATGATACTCAGCTATTAGTAACCTAAGTGCCTGATTGACAGATTCAGCAGTTTTATTTGGAATTAATCTTATGATTTGGTGTCTACTTCGTCGGTCGGTTAAGACTAAAAGACACTGATTTTTCGCTCTGGTTAGTAGAACTGTATCAATTTCATAATGACCGTTTTCCAATCGAAGATTGATGACCTCCGGTCGCTCTTCAATTGATTTACCAGCTGGCTTAAAGTTCGGACTGGCTTGCTTCTTGACAGCTTTCCATTTTCTAGGATAAAGCATATCCGCTTTTGTCAAACCTAAATGACCATTATGAAACCAATAGTAGATAGTTGAAATACCAACTTTCACTTGCTTCTTCTTAACCATCATTTCAGGCGAAAATTTTTGCTTATGATAGTGTAAAATCTTCTCTTTCATTTCTTTCGTTAGGATTATCTTTTTAACCGACCGTTTTCGATTGGATTGGTAAACAGTTTGTGCATAATCAGCAGAATAAACTTTCTTGTAGACCCCTTTTCGCACTTGTTGTAAGGTTGTCCCACGCTTGATTTCATTATGAATTGTTTGAGGAGCCTTTCCAAGCAAGCCTGCAATTTCACGATTGGACTTATTTTCAAGTTTCCACCGCTCAATCAAGCGACGGTTATCTATTGTCAAATGTTTCCCTTTTGGTGTATAATACTTTTGCATCTCTGTGCCTTTCCTTGTGTTTGTGGTGAACAACAAGTATAGCACAGAGGTGTTTTCTTATACCTTACATCAGATTTCATTTGACAACAGGAACCCTTGAAGCTGTTTTTTCAGCTAAACCAAGGCTATGATTAGCCTTGGGCACCTAGCCTAACAGCTTCAAGCCTGTTATCAAATGAAATCATCAACTTACTCAAACATAGTGAAACATCTAATTCTTGACTAAGGTAAGGTGGCTAACTTCATTATAGAACTTTCGCCTTCTTTTAATCTTAAAAAAGAGGCAGTATACCTTTTAATTTTAGGCTGGAAAACAGAAAAAGACAAACATCAATCGAGATGTTTGTCTTCATTCTGAAGAGACAATATGCCTCTTTTTATTGTTACAATTAGTCTTCTTTACGACGACGTTTTGCAGCAAGTCCAAGTGATGCAAGGATCATGCTTGCTCCCATAGCTGCAACAGATGCTGAGTTATCTTCACCTGTGTTTGGAAGAGTTTCTGCAACATAAGTTGGTTTAGCTGGTGCTTCTGGCTTAGCAGGAACACCTGGTTTAGCTGGTGTTTCTGGTTTAACTGGAACACCTGGCTGAACTGGAGCTTTTGGATCAACAGGAGTAACTGGTGTTACTGGATCTGTTGGATCTTCTGGGGTAACTGGGTCAGTTGGGTCAACAGGAGTAACAACTTTACGGTAGATGTGAGTAGTGTTACCATTCTCATCTGTAATAGTCTTACCTGTGAACTCATAACCTGGGATTGACTTGTTAGGTGTTGTACCTTCTTCTTGCGGTGCAATTGGGTTGCCTTCTTCGTCAACGTGGTTTGTTACAACCTTAGTTACCTTACGGTAGATATGTGTTGTGTTACCGTCTGGATCTGTTACAGTCTTACCTGTGAACTCGTATTCTGGGATTGACTTGTTAGGTGTTGTACCTTCTTCTTGCGGTGCAATTGGGTTACCGTCTTCGTCAACGTGGTTTGTTACAACCTTCTTAGCAGGTGTTTCTACTTTACGGTAAACGTAAGTTACTTCAGTAGTCTTACCACCTTCAACTGTACCTGTTTCTGAACCTTCCACACGAACAAGCTCATAAACTGTTCCATCTTCTGTTGTGATAGTGTTTGGCTTGTTGTCAGTTGTGTCATAAGACTTACCTGCTGGAGCGTTTATTTCATCTTGAACAGGTGCCTTAATGACTGTACCATCTTCAGTCACATAGTTCACCACAACATTACCGTTTTGAACGTAAGGGATTGGTGTGTCGATACCTGACTCGTCTGGAGTTGGTGGCACATAACCCTTGCTTGGATCTGTTGGATCAACTGGTTTCAATGGTTCGTTGGTCTTAGGATCTACTGGTGTGAAACCTGGAACATGTGGAATGGATGGAACTTCACCACCTGGGTAAGGGGTTGTTGGATCAATTGGCTTATCTGGGTTAGTTGGATCGAATGGGTAAGGGATTACTGGGTTAACTGGAGTTGGATTCTCTGGTGTTGCAGGAATTTGTGGAATCCAGTTAGCGACTTTCTGGTACTTGTAGGTTACTACAGTTGTACCTTCAGCAACTTCACCTGTTTCAGTAACTGGGTTACCATTTGGATCTACAGCAGTTGTTTTAGATGGAACCAATACATAACGAACGCCGTCTTTCACGATTTCAGCTGGCTTGTCGCCTTCGTCAGTCGTATCGTACTTAGTACCTGTTACAACAGCATTCTCATCAAGAACTGGATCTTTCAGAACGTTTGATTCGTTACCTGCTTCAACATAACGGATAACAACTGAACCTGTCTTCACGTCTGGAGTTGGTGTTTCTACTTTACGGTAAACGTAAGTTACTTCAGTAGTCTTACCACCTTCAACTGTACCTGTTTCTGAACCTTCCACACGAACAAGCTCATAAGTTGTACCATCTTCTGTAGTGATAGTGTTTGGCTTGTTGTCAGTTGTGTCATAAGACTTACCTGCTGGAGCGTCTGTTTCGTCTTGAACAGGTGCCTTAATGACTGTACCATCTTCAGTCACATAGTTCACCACAACGTTACCATTTTGAACGTAAGGGATTGGTGTGTCAATACCTGACTCGTCTGGAGTTGGTGGCACATAACCCTTGCTTGGATCTGTTGGATCAACTGGTTTCAATGGTTCGTTGGTCTTAGGATCTACTGGTGTGAAACCTGGAACATGTGGAATGGATGGAACTTCACCACCTGGGTAAGGGGTTGTTGGATCAATTGGCTTATCTGGGTTAGTTGGATCGAATGGGTAAGGGATTACTGGGTTAACTGGAGTTGGATTCTCTGGTGTTGCAGGAATTTGTGGAATCCAGTTAGCGACTTTCTGGTACTTGTAGGTTACTACAGTTGTACCTTCAGCAACTTCACCTGTTTCAGTAACTGGGTTACCATTTGGATCTACAGCAGTTGTTTTAGATGGAACCAATACATAACGAACGCCGTCTTTCACGATTTCAGCTGGCTTGTCGCCTTCGTCAGTCGTATCGTACTTAGTACCTGTTACAACAGCATTCTCATCAAGAACTGGATCTTTCAGAACGTTTGATTCGTTACCTGCTTCAACATAACGGATAACAACTGAACCTGTCTTCACGTCTGGAGTTGGTGTTTCTACTTTACGGTAAACGTAAGTTACTTCAGTAGTCTTACCACCTTCAACTGTACCTGTTTCTGAACCTTCCACACGAACAAGCTCATAAGTTGTACCATCTTCTGTAGTGATAGTGTTTGGCTTGTTGTCAGTTGTGTCATAAGACTTACCTGCTGGAGCGTCTGTTTCGTCTTGAACAGGTGCCTTAATGACTGTACCATCTTCAGTCACATAGTTCACCACAACGTTACCATTTTGAACGTAAGGGATTGGTGTGTCAATACCTGACTCGTCTGGAGTTGGTGGCACATAACCCTTGCTTGGATCTGTTGGATCAACTGGTTTCAATGGTTCGTTGGTCTTAGGATCTACTGGTGTGAAACCTGGAACATGTGGAATGGATGGAACTTCACCACCTGGGTAAGGGGTTGTTGGATCAATTGGCTTATCTGGGTTAGTTGGATCGAATGGGTAAGGGATTACTGGGTTAACTGGAGTTGGATTCTCTGGTGTTGCAGGAATTTGTGGAATCCAGTTAGCGACTTTCTGGTACTTGTAGGTTACTACAGTTGTACCTTCAGCAACTTCACCTGTTTCAGTAACTGGGTTACCATTTGGATCTACAGCAGTTGTTTTAGATGGAACCAATACATAACGAACGCCGTCTTTCACGATTTCAGCTGGCTTGTCGCCTTCGTCAGTCGTATCGTACTTAGTACCTGTTACAACAGCATTCTCATCAAGAACTGGATCTTTCAGAACGTTTGATTCGTTACCTGCTTCAACATAACGGATAACAACTGAACCTGTCTTCACGTCTGGAGTTGGTGTTTCAACCTTACGGTATACATAAGTCACTTCGATTGTCTTACCAGCTTCTACTGAACCATCTTCGTTTCCGATAGTTGCTGTTGGGATCAATTCGTAAACTGTTCCATCTTCTGTTGTAATAGTAGTTGGTTTGTTATCTGTTGTTGTGTAAGACTTACCTGGTTCAGCGTTTTCTTCGTCTGTTACAGTAGCCTTGATCACTGTTCCATCTTCTGTGATGTAGTGAACGATAACATTTCCAGCTTTTTCGTAAACGTATTGAACAGTTGTTGTACCTTCTACAACTTCACCTGTTGTTGAAGCTGAAGTGTCTTTCACCTCTTTGTAGTAGTAAACTGTACCGTCTGCTGTTGTGATGGTGTTTGGTTTGTGGTCTTCATCAGTGTTGTAAGCAGTACCTGTTGATGTTGATGGTGTATCAACTTCTTTCGTATCAACTGCTTCACCTGAATCTGAGATACCTGAAATCAAGTTACCTTCAGTATCGTAGTACTCAACAACAACATCGCCTTTGACTTCTTCGTAAACATAAGTTACTTCAGTCGTACCTTCTACAACGTCACCTGTTTCATTACCTTTTGTAAGTGATGGAACAAGGCGGTATGTCTTACCATCTTCTGTTGTGATAGTTGTTGGCTTGTTGTCTGTTGTGGTGTATGGAGTACCTGTTGATGAAGATGGTGTATCTTCAACTGGTTGTTTGATTACTGTACCGTCAGTAGTGATGTAGTTAACAACAACATTACCTTTCACTTCTTCATATACGTAAGTGATTTCTTTTGTTGTACCAGCTTCAACTGCACCTGTTTCTGAATCAACACCTGTTGCAGTACCGTTACCAGCTGCAGTCAGGTTGTTGCCTTCGCCTACAGTACCAACATTGTAAGTACCTGCTGGAACGAGTTTGTAAGTCTTACCATCTGCTGTTGTGATTGTTGTTGGCTTGTTGTCTGTTGTGCTGTACTCTGTTCCAGCTTTTTCGTTTGTTTCATCTGCTACTGGTGCTTGAATTGGGTTACCATCTGTATCAACATAGTTAACGTTAACAGATCCAGCTTTTTCATAAACATATTGAACAGTTGTTGTACCTTCTACAACAGTACCATCTTCAGCTGCTGAAGTTGATTTCACTTCTTTGTAGTAGTAAACTGTACCGTCTGCTGCTGTGATTGTTGCTGGTTTTTGATCCAAGGTGTTGTATGGTGTACCTGTTGATGATGTTGGTGTATCAACTACAGTTGTAGCGATGACATTACCATCTGTATCGTAGTACTCAACTACAACGTCACCTTTCACTTCTTCGTAAACGTAAGTGATTTCTTTTGTTGTACCTGCTTCAACTGTACCTGTTACTGAATCAACACCTGTTGCAGTACCGTTGCCAGCTGCTGTCAAGTTGTTATCATCTGAAACTGTACCTACGTTGTAAGTTCCTGCTGGAACAAGGCGATACAATTTGCCATCTGCAGTAGCAATTGTTTCAGGTTTGTTATCAACAAGAGTGTCATAGTCTGAAGCTGGTTTACCATCCGTCACATCCGCAACTGGGGCAATTAGTGGGTTACCATCTGTATCTACATAGTTAACATTAACGCTACCAGCTTTTTCGTAGATGTAAGTAACTTCAGTTGTACCTTCTACAACTTTACCAGTTTCGTTATCACCAGCTTTAACTTCTTTGTAGTAGTAGACATCTCCAGTTTCGTCGTTAACGATTTTTTCTGGTTTGTTATCAGTTGTATCGTAGTCTGTACCTGTGTCAGACGTTGGTGTATCCGTTACATCAGATGCAATTGTGTTGCCTTCAGTATCAACGTAATGAACAATAACATCACCTTCAACCAACTCATAAACATAAGTAATCTCTGTTGTTCCGACAACAACGTCACCTTTTTCGTTACCCTGTGTCGCTGCTGGAACAAGGCGGTAAACTTTACCATCAGCTGTTGTGATGGTGTTTGGTTTAAGGTCTGTTGTATCGTATGGAGTACCTGTTGAGCTTTCTGGTGTATCTGTTACTGTGCTTGCTGTTGTTGTACCTGCATCTGTTGTACCTGAGATTGGATTACCATCTTGGTCAACGTAATGAACAATAACGTCACCTTTAACTTCTTTGTAGACATAAGTTACTTCTTTAGTTACACCTGCTTCTACAGTACCAGTTTCATCACCAACTGTAGATGCTGGAACCAACTCATAAGTTTTACCGTCAGCAGTAGTGATCGTTGTTGGTTTCAAGTCAGTTGTATCGTATGTAGAACCTGGTTTACCATCTTTGGTATCATCAACTGTGCTTGCTGTTGTAGCTCCAGTATTTGTTGTACCTGAAAGTGGAGTACCATCTTCAGTGATGTAGTTTACAATTACACTACCAGCTTTTTCGTAGACATAAGTTAATTGTTTAACCGTATCTGTTTTAATTGTTCCAGTTTCTGCATCAATTTTCTCATTTGCACGATAGTCTGTGTCAGTGGTGTCATCTACAACTGGGTGAAGGTTTGCAGCTGTGGTATCAATTTCTTTGTAGTAGTAAACTGTACCGTCAGCAGCAGTGATACTTTCGTAACGAACTGATGTTGTATCGTAAGCTGAATCAGTATCACCATGATCTACAACAACATTCTTGTCAGCAACTGTAGAACCATCTTTAGCAGTAAAGTCTGTAAGAACTGTACCATCTGATGTTACGTAATGAACTTCAACGCCACCTTTTTCAGAGTACCAGTAACGTACGTGTTGTTCATTCTTCAGGTTGTTGTTTGGCATACTCATTTCAAGTCCACCAACATCCCAAGCAGTTTTTCCTGCTTCGCTATCAGTTAAACGAGTTTCGTCCGAAGCTGTGTGGTAGTTCCAACCATAATACCAAACAGACTCAGTAGCTTCATTCATATTAGCCTTGTCCCAAGGACCTGTTTCAACTCTAATAGTGTCTGTAGTAAATGGAGTTTCTGTTCCGTATCCAGGGTAAATCTCATCTTTACCATTTACTTTTCTCTGCGGAGCATCAACACGCCATTTAAGTGGTGTCAAGATATTGCCATCTGCATCAACATAGTTACCATCTGCATCTGTTTTATAAACTTTAAGATGATTAACCGTATAAAGATCCCCGTTAACATCTGTCACCATAGTATCAGTTGCTTTAGCTACAGAGATATTTTTCCCATTAGGAACGTTTATCGTTGTTTTATCATCACTTAAAGTACCTAAAACATCTCCGTTTTTGTCTAATACTTGAACGATTGTATTTTCAAGAACTAACTTATTAGCTTCATAGAACTTCTCTTCAAATAATCCTTCTTTTGTATTTTTATTACCCGGAGCAATAACTTCTGACGTAAACATTAATTTGAAATAATCTTTTAAATCAGCAATAGTAGCTTTTTCCATGTTATTTTTGTAGAAGTTTGCCCAATTTGGATTTTGTGGATCTAACATATACATTTGATACTGAAGAGAACCATCTTCATCAGTAATTGTTAATAAACGAGCTTCATTATAATTTCCACGAAGAACAACCCACTGAGCTCCTTTAGTATAATCTGACGCTAAAATTCCTGATGTTACCGTTGGAAGTTCTGAAGAAATTAATTCATAATTATTAAAGTCAATTGGACCAGCTATGTGGAACTTATCACCAACCAAACCATCTTTTTGAGTATACTTAGCTAGCATTTCTCGTGGACGATCAGTATCTGCATTTTCTTTTACATAGTAAGTTGTTGTTTGTGTCGTTGTACCTGGTACAAGCGCAGTTGAGCTATTATATTTAGTTCCTACCTTAGCTGTTTCTAATTTGTTATATAGATGTGTATTTTGATTAGTACCATTTGTGTTAGAAATCGAAAGATTACGAGTAGTTCCTCCTGTTGTTTGAACAGTGTAAAGAAAACTATAAGTAGTATTGTGTTCTTTATTTCCTTCAAGAACTTTCAATTCATCAAAGTTGTTTTTTACGCCAGGTTTCAATTGAATAGTATTAACAACGTTATCTCCGTTGGCTGTTTTTTCTACCAATTTTGCATAAACGACATCATTCGCTTCACGCTCAGCCTTATCGGTTGAAACTGAGAAAGTGATATAGTAGTTTTTGCCTACCCAGTCATTGAAGTTATTACCATCGCCATAACCATTTATGGTATCAAGATTATAGATCAAGAAAGTATCACGATTGGCATCTTGGTCACCTGAATAACCTGCTGGATAGTTTTTATCAGCTTCTTGAATAGTAGCGGGTTGATCAGCTACTGGCAGACCTGAATTTGCTGCTTTTACTGGATCTGGTATTTCCCAAACACCTTGTTGCGCATAAGCAACTGAATTTGGATTAGTAACATCAAGTGAAGTCGTAGTTGTAGCTGAAGTTGTTGTATTCATCAAGGCTACAATGTCACCATTTGGATAATATTTACGCAATTCCAAAGCAAGTGCTTCAACATTTGTACGAACAGCAGTGATTTGTGCGTTAACTTCGTCAAGTGTTGCAAGTGCATTGTTAAATGTCACTGTTGCTTCTGTGGCAACCAATTTTGTTGCTTCTGATGCTGTTTGAAGAGCTGTAGCATCTTCTGTTGAGCTTGCTGCTTGACGGCTAGCTTCTTGTGCTAAAACTTCTGCTTCTGAGATTACCTGCTCAAGAACAGTTTTTGCCTCTTCAACAGTTGTTGGTGTTGAAGCTGTGTTACTTGCTGTTTCAGATGCTGTTGAAGCTGTTGTGCTTGTTGCTTCTGAAGTAGCTTCTGTACTTGTTGTAGCTGATTCTGATGTTGCGGCTTCTGAGCTTGTTGAAGCTTCTGATGCTGTTGAAGTAGCTTCTGTACTTGTTGCAGCTGATTCTGAGCTTGTTGAAGCTTCTGATGCTGTTGAAGTAGCTTCTGTGCTAGTTGCCGTTGGGGCTTCCGAAGTCGTGCTACTGCTATCTCCTGTGCTTGAAGCTGCTGTTTGTGGCTCTGATACTGCTGTATCATCCGCTGATACGACAGCTCCTCCTCCTAAAAACATAAAAGCTGCAATCGCAACAGATGCTACACCGACATTAAATTTACGAATCGAATAACGGAAACGTTTGTCAGTTGCGGCTTCTTGTTGACGACGAAGCTTTGCCTTTTTCTTGTCTAACATTGAATAATGCTCCTTTATTTTTTTTAATCTCCAATTCAATCTGAATCAGAGCTTACAAAATTATTTTACCTATTTCTTATAGGATTTGCAACTAATTCGCATCGCATTTAACGATTTTAGTATTACTTTTAATACATTTTAATAATAGTTTATTAAAAAAAAAAAAACGAGAGATAGATTAGAATGGATAAATCAGCCACACGTCTTGCATGGCTGACGCATCCTTTTAACTATCTCTGATTATAAGCTTTAATCTGACGTTTGATATCACGATCCAGTTCACGACGTTTAATGGATTCACGTTTATCATAATCATGCTTCCCTTTAGCGAGTCCTAAAAGAACCTTGGCAAAGCCATCTTTCAGATAAACTTTCAAAGGAACTAAGGTCATACCAGTTCCTTTTAACTCATTAGAAAGTTTTTCAATTTCTCTTTTTTTCAACAGCAGTTTTCTGGTGCGATCTGGATCTTGATTCCAAATATTGCCTTGCTCATAAGGGGTAATATGGACATTATTTAACCAAGCTTCTCCATTTTTAATCTGAGCAAAGCCATCTTTCAAAGTTATACGAGCTGCACGAACACTTTTTATTTCAGTTCCTGTCAGTACAATTCCTGCTTCATAGGTATCCACAATCGTATAGTCATGTCTTGCTTTTTTATTTTGAGCGACGACGTTTCCTTGACCCTTTACCATGCTTTCCTCCTTTCTTCATGGCCTCTTTATAAAAAGGTTTTTTGCTCTTTTCTTTAGAAGAAGATTTTCCTTTTTGCTTTGAACCATGTGTTTGTTTTGATTTTTCAGACTTCCTTGCTTTTCCTCTCCCTTTACGAGCTGATTTTTCAACGACATCATACTCACTAGGAAGATATATAAAGTCAATGTCTCCTGTTTCTTTATCTGCTTTGGTTAATTGTACCTTGATCTGTTGACCAGCTCTGAAGACTACTCCTGACTTTTCACCTTCTAGTGACATCATACGCTCATTATAATGATAATATTCTGGGAGATTTGTAATGTGAATAAGCCCTTCAATCGTATTTGGCAACTCGACAAAGAGACCAAACTTCACCACACTTGAAACCACACCTTCAAACTCTTGTCCAACAAACTCTTCCATATATTCAGCTTTTTTCATAGCCTCAACCACGCGCTCTGCATCAATAGCACGTCTTTCTAAGCTTGAGGTTTCCTTGGCAATCTCTGGAATACGGTGATGAAAATGCTCAATCTTCTCAGCTGTCACTTGGTTGTACTCACGAATCATACGGTGGACTAATAAATCAGGATAACGACGAATAGGGCTAGTGAAGTGAGTGTAAAATTCTGCAGCGAGACCATAATGCCCATGATTATGCTCAGAGTATCTAGCTTGTTGCATCGAACGCAACAACATCATAGAAAGAACATCACTACCTGGTTGTCCTTCAAGGGCTTTCATAAAGTCTTGAAGTGCCCCTTGTGTAACTTTATTAGCTGTTCCTTGGACTTTCATCCCAAAAACACTCGCATAATCGATAAATTTTTGTAACTTTTCAGCCTTTGGCTCCTCGTGAATACGATAAATAAAGGGAAGATTTTTCTTAGCAAAATGCTCTGCCACACACTCATTTGCCGCTAGCATAAAGGACTCAATCATCCGCTCTGCCACACCACGCTGTCTGAGCTTTATATCCACTGGACGCCCCTTATCATCGACAATAATCTTAGCTTCTGAAGTATCAAAATTTAAAGCGCCACGTTTTTCGCGCATCTTCTCTAAAATTTGGTGCAATTTTGCCATCAGATGAAGACTAGGTACAATCGTTTCGTATTGCGCCGTCAAGGTCTCATCCCCAGCTAAGATTTTATTGACGTCACTATAAGTCATCCGAAAACTCGTCTTAATCACCGTTTGAGTAATCTGGTAATCCACCACGCGCCCATGGTGATCAATTTCCATAATAGCTGACTGAGTTAGGCGATCAACATTGGGATTAAGCGAGCAAATACCATTTGACAGACGCTCAGGAAGCATCGGAACAACACGATCAGTCACATAGACACTGGTCCCACGCGCCAGAGCTTCACGGTCCAGTGCTGAATTTTCCTTCACATAATAAGAAACATCTGCGATATGAACACCTAACTCCATATTGCCATTTTCTAAGCTTTTGATATGGACAGCATCATCTAAATCTTTAGCATCTGCTCCATCGATGGTAAAGGTTACCTCATCTCTCAGATCAACGCGCCCCATATAATCTTTTTCAAGGGGATAATCTGGTACTTGATTAGCTTCAGCAAGAGCAGCATCAGGGAAAGTTGAGACAATATCCATAGACTCTAGAACTTCTAACACATCGATTCCTGTATCACCTTGGTGACCGATGATGTCCCGAACAGCTCCAACAAAATAATCATGCTTTTTAGTGGGATATTTTTCAATATCAACCTTAATAATCTCTGTGCCGTCTAAAACAACAGGTTCTTTTCTAATATAGATTCTCTGTGTAATTTTTTGATTTTTACTCTTGATGTAACCTGCATACTTGGGCTTTTCGTCATCTAAAACAAATTTTCCTACCACCGTTTTTAAGGCATGATCCACAATTCTAACCACACGGGCTTCTGCAGCTGTGCCTTTTAAACGATTGGCCACTTTTTTGATGGCAACCTCAACAGTATCTCCATCAATCGCATGCCCCACATCATTTCTTCCTACAAAGAGATCTTCCTCAGCATCATCAATGGACACAAAACCAAAACCTGCTTTATTTGCTCGAAAGATCCCTTGAAGAGTCACTTCTTCTTTTTTAGACTTTTTCTCTTTTAGAGAAATATCGCCATTGTCATCAAAGGAAATCAACCCCTTACTTTCCATAGATGAAATCGTCTTAATTAGATCACGAAAGCCTGTCGAACTCGCCAAATCTAAGGCTTTAGCAAGATCATCAACGCTAGATTTCCCTTCTTCTTTTAAATAGTTTAAAATATCTTCTTTCATTTTTTCCTTTCAATTCTGAAAAAAAATGAGCCAGACATAGTCAGAGCCCACTTCTTATCTACTTGATAATACGGCAAGTGCCAAAGCAATCGCCAACCACAAAAATACCAAAATCGCTGTAAAACGTTGCATCACAGCTTCAAAACCACGTGCTTTTGTTCGTTCAAAAAGTGCTTCTGAGCCAGAGCTATCAAAGACATTACTACTTGGATTTTTTTGAGGTTGCATAAAGATTGCAATAATTAAAATCACTGATAAAACCAAAAGTGATGTCAGTAATAAATCGTACATATTATTTCCCTCCACTATCGTCCTTAGTAGTCTATCATAAATTAGATTAACTTTCAAGGTGAAGGGTTACTTTTCTTTCCTTGGGACAGTATTTAGGCACTGAAATTTTTTCAGGATGATTCTGTTTATTTTTACTGGTGAGGTAGTTTTTACTCCCACATTCTGAACACTTGAGGTTAATTTTAACACGCAAGGTCTAATCCTTCTTCCTTTCTAAAAGTTGCAAAAGCAGAGCTTTCACTTGATTTTCTAATTGCAAAAGATTGCCTCTATTGTCAATCACCTCATCTGCCAAGACTTTCTTATCTTCTAGAGGCATCTGAAAAGATAAGCGTTTGAGAGCCTCTTCTTTTGAAAAACCGTTGCGCTTCATCAAGCGTTTCACTTGGCTTTCGTGATCGACATAGACCAGCCAAATCACATCAAACCACTCTCCAAAATCTTTTTCAAACAAAAGGGGAATATCCATAAAAACAAGGGAATGCTCTTTTAAAGCTCTTTCCTTTTCATCCCATAATGCTTGACGAATGATAGGATCTTGAAGACGCGCTGACTTTTCTTGATGAGAAGGATTTGAAAAAATTAACTGTGCTAACTTTTGACGATCAAGTTCCCCTGATGGCAACAAAATCTCATCACCAAAAGCTTCTACAAGGGCTTGATACAGGTGCCCACCTTGTTTTTGGAGATCATGGACCAACTGGTCCGCATCAATGACGAGATAACCTTTCTCTCGTAAGATAGTCGTAACCGTTGATTTTCCAGAAGCAATCCCCCCTGTAAGTCCAATGAGTGTTGATTTCATAGTTGCTGACAAGAGGGACAAAAATGACTCCCTCTTCCTCCTACTTTTATTTTTTCAATGGGGCTTGCACACCTAGGACAAGGTTGACCGAGCTTATCATAAACCTGATGGTAGTCTTGCATCGTGCCATTATCACCAAAAGCATTTTGATAAGTCCGAATAGTTGAGCCACCTTTTTCAATCCCTAACTGTAAGATACGGATAATCTCTTTCCGCAAGATTTTTACCTCTAGAGGTGACAAGGTTTTACTGAGGCGTTCGGGATGAAGTTTAGCGGCAAATAAGACCTCATCTACATAGATATTCCCTAGTCCTGCCACTAAGCTTTGCTCTAAAAGATAGGGTTTAAGTTTCTTTGATGAAGAAGCCAGCGCTTTTTGAAATGGACCTAACAAAAAATCCTCTTCTGTTGGTTCTGGACCAATATGCTTTTTTTGAAAATAGCTTGGCAACTCATTTGTTGCCATGACTTCCATAGTCCCAAACTTTCGCACATCTTGATAGACCAAGCGCAGTCCACTATCAAGCTCGAAAAAAACATGACAATGCTTGTTAGCAGACTCCCCGTTTTTTAACAGAAAATACTTTCCTTCCATGCGAAGATGCGAAACCATAGCCACATCACCAAAATCAAAAATCAGGTATTTCCCACGACGTTTCACCTCTAAAATCGTTAAACCCACAAGTGTAGTTTGAAAGGTTTCCACATTAGACTTAACAATACCTGCATAAGTCAGATGCACCGCTTTAATGCGACAACCTCTAATCTGTTGATTTAAACCTTGTTTTACAATTTCGACCTCAGGTAATTCTGGCACGTCACTTCACCTCATTTTACTCATTCTGACTCGTCAAGCATGGATCACATGAACAAGATATCAAGTTCCTTTTAGAGAGCACGTTCTCTTTCTAATATTCCTTTTCGTTATATCCAAAATCAGCAAGGTCTAACTTTTTATCCCGCCAATTTTTCTTCACCTTAACCCAAGTTTCAAGAAAGACCTTATCACCTAGCATGATTTCAATATCACGACGTGCCATAGAGCCAATCTTTTTAAGCATAGTACCACCTTTACCGATGATAATGCCTTTTTGACTATCACGCTCAACCATAATCGTCGCACGGATATGAACCTTATCAGTCTCTTCATCACGCTTCATGGAATCTACCACAACTGCAACAGAGTGGGGCACTTCTTGCTGAGTCAAATGGAGCACTTTTTCTCGAATCATCTCAGACACTAAAAAACGCTCTGGATGATCCGTAATCATATCTTCTGGGAAATACTGAAAACCTTCTTCGAGATGGTCAGATAAGATCTCCATCAAACGATTGACATTATTTCCCTGAGTGGCAGAGATAGGAACAATCTCTTTAAAATCCATTTTACTTCTAAAATCATCAATCTGCTCTAATAATTGATCTGGATGGACCTTATCAATCTTATTAATAACTAGGATAACAGGAACCTTAGCTGCTTTTAAGCGCTGGATGATCATATCATCACCTTTTCCTCGTGCTTCATCAGCGGGCACCATAAAAATAACCGTATCCACTTCACGCAATGTACTATAAGCAGACTCCACCATAAAATCACCTAGTGCAGTCTTAGGTTTGTGGATTCCTGGGGTATCAATAAACACAATCTGCTCCTCAGCAGTGGTATAGATTCCCATAATTTTATTACGCGTTGTCTGCGCCTTGTCACTCATGATGGCAATTTTTTGTCCCATCACATAATTTAAAAATGTAGATTTCCCAACATTAGGACGACCTAAAATCGCCACAAAACCAGATTTAAATACCATCTAAATACCACGTCCATCAAATACTTAATCGCTCTGATGGTTCTTCCTTTCTCTAAAAAACAAGAACATACTGATAAAAGACCACATCTCAGGTCTTTATAACATTCTCTTTATCCAAACAATAACGTCCAAACTTTCGGCACAAAAATAATAAGCCCCGTGATAAAGGCATAACCTGAAACCACCAGTACCGCACCTGCTGCCATGTCTTTAGCATTTTTTGCCAGCATAGAAAAATGGTAATTTGATGCCAAATCCACAACATTTTCAATAGCTGAATTAATGATTTCAAACGTGATCACTAAAAAAATACTATTTAACAAAAATAGCCATTCTACGGCTGACACACGAAAAATCAAGCCTGCTATCACAGCCAAAACAGCTGATATAGCATGCTTTTTCATATTACGTTCTTCTTTAAAGGCCGTAAAAATCCCTGTGATGGCAAACTCTAGGCTATCTGATAAATTTCTATTTTTCCACTTCTTTTGTGGATTATTGTCGCGTAAGTCCATAGGCAGTTAAAATCTCTTCTTGTAAACCAAACATCTCTTTTTCTTCTTCAGGTGTATAGTGATCATAACCATTGATATGTAAAAAGCCATGAACCGCCAAAAAGCCCATCTCTCGCTCAAAACTATGACCATACTCTTCTGCCTGTTCTCGTGCCTTATCAATAGAAATAAATAACTCACCAATATAGCTATCAAACTCTGACATCATCTCAAGTAAATCTGGGTTATCTGCTAGATCCTCCTCATCAAATGTGATGGGGACCTCTGGTTTATATTCTAGGCTGATCACATCTGTTGGGCGATCCGTATCACGATATTCTAAGTTTAGGATATGGCTACGCTCGTTAGTCACAAACGTCACTGCCATCTCTTTATCCTCTTTGCCAGTTTTTTCTGCAGCAAAATTCAGTATATCTAAGGTCTGTTGCTTCATCTCTTCAGAAAGCTGCCCTGTTTCATCTATTAATTCAATATACATTACTTAATCTTCTTTCACAGTTTCATTTACCCTATTATAGCATAAAAAGGCTGAAATAGTCACTCCAGCCTTTATCTTGTTAGCCTAACATCGCTTTTTAAATCTTTGACTTCATTTAAAGCCCCTCAGCTTACTGCCACCTAATGCTCATTGTTTTTGATCATTTCCTAGTTGGCCAATCGTTTCAAAACTAGCTTTGTCAGGTCTATCTGCACTAGAAGTTTCATAGGCATTGATAACCGCTGCTACAACAGGGTGACGAACAACGTCCTTACTTGAAAAGTGAACAAAATCAATCTGTGTAATTCCTTTTAACTTTTCTTTAGCATCAATTAAACCAGACTTCACATTTCTTGGTAAATCAATTTGACTGATGTCCCCATTCACAATCATCTTAGAATTAAAACCAAGACGCGTCAAAAACATCTTCATCTGCATAATAGTGGTATTTTGCGCTTCATCTAAAATAACAAAAGCATCTTCCAAGGTTCGACCACGCATATAAGCTAGAGGAGCTATTTCGATAATTTCTCGCTCCATCAAACGATTGGTTTGCTCTTTTCCTAAAATCTGATAAAGGGCATCATAAACGGGACGAAGATAAGGGTCAACTTTTTCCTTTAGATCACCTGGTAGAAAACCTAGACTTTCTCCTGCTTCAACTGCTGGACGTGTTAAAATAATCCGTTTGACCTGTCCACGTTTGAGTGCTGTAACAGCTAAAGTAACCGCTAAAAAGGTCTTGCCTGTTCCTGCTGGGCCAATCCCAAAAACAATATCATGGTTTTTGACACTATCCACATAAACTTTTTGCCCCAAGGTTTTAACACGAATCGGCTTGCCATACGAATCTTTAATAATTTCCTCTTCATAAAGAGCAACAAACTTATCAATTTCATGGTTTTTAGCCATTGAAATCGCCGTCACGGCATCTGCAGTCCCAATCAACATCCCACGACTCACCAAAACAAGCAAGGCTTCAATGACCTGTCTAGCCATCTCAACATCTTGTTCCTCTAAGCCGATAATCTGAACACGCTCCACTCTGGCATGAATGGTCACTCCTAGTTCAGCCTCAATCAATTTTAAATGACGTTCATTCGTTCCAAATAAACTTAAGACATCATCAGGATGCTTCAAGATGACATCGATAGAATAATTTTGCAAAGCCAAACTCCTTTAGTTTAAATCACTTACTCTATTATAACAAAAAAATCTCTCAAATCGGAGATTTTCTCTGGGCTTAATGGGCTAAATACTCTTCCCAAATCTGATCAAAATCACTCATCGGAAAAGAAAAACTGGCTCTCTCTTCTAAAAATCGACTCACTTCATCAAAATCATCACTTTGTTTTGGAAAGTCATATTCTGAAAAAACATGGTCAGCTAAAAGGGCAACAGGGGCATGACTTTTGGGATTACGTTGCGTCATTAGCCAAGTATAAAAAGATTTTCTCATTGCCACTTCCTCTCTAGAAATTCTCGACGACGTTGGCTCGATAAAGCATAACGTTCTGGATTTTTACGATAAAAGGCCTGATGGTAATCCTCTGCCACATAAAATGGACAAGCAGGCTCTATCTTGGTCACAAGAGGTCGATCAAATCGACCAGACACTTCTAATGCTAACTTCGAGTCTTCTGCAATACGCTTTTGCTCTTTTGAAGTATAAAAAATAACTGGTCGATAATTATCTCCACGATCTTCAAACTGACCAAAAGCATCCGTTGGATCAGTTTGCGCCCAATAGATTTCCACCAAATCGGCATACGAAATTTTTTCTGGGTCAAAAATGATTTCCACAGCTTCTGTATGACCTGTAGTCTTTGTACAGACCTGTTCATAAGTGGGGTTTTCCACATGTCCACCTGTGTAACCTGACCGAACAGACAAAATTCCCTCCAATGTTTCAAAAGGTTTTACCATACACCAAAAACAACCACCTGCAAAAATCGCTCTTTCCATAGACCAGACTCCTTCAAATTTTTTAGCATTATATCATATTTCCTCATTCTTGTCAGAAAAATCAAATAGGTAAAATGCTAAACTAGGTTTGACATATCCTTAAGACTGCTGATTCTGATTTTTTAGATGTGTTTTTTCATACAGGGCAATATAATCTGATACTGTCAATCGGCTGGCTAACTCTCCCATTAGTGCAAAAGGGATATGCTTTGGATTTTTCAGTCTCACACAAGATTTTCCCATATCTAGTTTTGTCGGTACCTGGGACTGATAAGCTTCTTTGAACCAATTTTCCAAATCTTTGTCCATATAAAGCCCCATGTGATAGAGGGAAATACCATTTTTTTGAGAGGCTAAGGATAAAAAAGGAAGCGGAGTATCTTTTCCAACATGATAACCTTGTGGATAAAGATCAAGTGGAACTTGATAATGAATGAAACTCTTATCCACAGTCTCCACAAATCCTTTTGGTAAATGGGTGATGATTTCTTGACGTAACTTTAAAAAAGCTTCTCGTCGCTCGTCTGGAACTTGCCTTAAAAATTGATCTAGCATCATTAATCGACTAATTCTGTCCCCAAAGGATCTTGCTTAATTTTTTTAGCTTTCATCAACCCACCTAAAGCTTTCTTAAATTGACCTTTAGAAATACCAAAAGTAGCCTTAATGTCTTCTGGGCTAGACTTATCATTTAAAGTCATAAAACCACCATTACTCTCAAGGTAGGTTAAAATCATCTGTGCATCATTTTCTAACATCTCAAAGGAACGTGGTTTCAAAGAAAGATTTAAAGTACGATCAACTTCTCTAAATCCAATCACACGTGCCATCACTTCCTCTCCTAGTCTTGGCTCAGAAAAACGCTCACTAGGGTGAATAAAACCTAGCATATTATTATCTGGTAAATACACAAAAGTACCACTTAATTTCAATCGATAAACAATAGCACGAAGATTTTGATTTTGCATATTGTCATAGGCTTTTCCTACTAGCTTTTGAAACACTTCTGGTTCCGCTGGAATAGCCCAGATACGCTCTTTTTTATCCACTTCTAAGCGCACATAAAGTTGGTCGCCTTTTTTAGGCCACAACTCTTTCATCTCAGGCAAAAGGTCTAAAGACACGACAACCTGTTTATCTGGAAGACCTGTATCTACAAAAACTCCTAAATCTCGACGCACCTCTGTTACTTGTCCCCAACCATAGGTGGTTTGAGTGGCTGACACTTCTTTTGTTGTCAAACGTAACTTTTGTTTTATATCTGAGTAGGCAAACCCTTGAACCATATCTCCAAGTTGATGCTCCCCTTCTTCTTTAGAAAGCGCAAAGGTTAAGCCGTCTTTTTGAACAAAATAATAAGTTTTGTTTTCATCTGTAATCATCCCTGTTAGGACTGTTGCTAATAATGTTTTCATCTTTTTTCTTTCCTTGGTTTAAAACCCAAAAAAACGAGCAACTGGTTGACGCTAACTAGGACGATCCCGTTGTTCGTTTATTTTCTACTTTTAAGTGATTTTAGACTTCTAACAATTCTTTTTCTTTGTTAGCTGTCATGCCATCAATATGCTTCACAGCTTCATCTGTAGCTTTTTGAATCTCTTTTTCAAGAGCTTTCAACTCATCTTCTGTGATTTCTTTATTTTTTTCTTGCTTTTTAGCTTCATCCATAGCATCACGACGGATGTTGCGGATAGCAACTTTAGCATTTTCCCCAACTTTTTTCACATCTTTTGCCAAATCACGACGTGTTTCTTCTGTTAGAGCTGGAATAACCAAACGAACAACTGATCCGTCATTTGCTGGGTTAATCCCTAAATCTGACTCATTGATCGCACGTTCGATTTCTTTTAAGACAGACTTGTCAAACGGCGTAATCAAGAGAACACGTGCTTCTGGAATAGTGATAGAAGCCAACTGGTTCAGTGGTGTCATGGCACCATAATACTCAACTTGAATACGATCTAAAAGGCTTGCGTTAGCACGGCCAGCGCGGATGCTTCCAAATTCACGTGCAAGAGCATGATGTGATTGCTCAAATCTTTCCTTAGCTTTTTCAATAATAGCGTTTGCCATTTCCTACTCCTTATTCTGAAATATTATTTGTCACGGTAGTTCCAATATGCTCACCCAAAACAACACGTTTGATGTTGCCTGGCTCGTTTAAGTTAAAGACTACCAAATCGATATCATTATCCATAGACAAAGAACTTGCCGTAGAATCCATAATCTTAAGCCCACGTTTTAACACTTCCATATGCGTTAACTCATCAAATTTGTAAGCATCTGCATTTTTACGTGGGTCATCATTATAGACCCCATCAACACCATTTTTCCCCATCAAGATGGCATCTGCCTCAATTTCTGCCGCACGAAGAGCAGATGTCGTGTCTGTTGAAAAATAAGGTGAACCGACACCCGCAGCAAAGATGACAATACGATTTTTTTCCAAGTGACGAAGCGCACGTCCACGAACATAAGGCTCTGCTACTTGATTCATTGGAATAGCAGTTTGAACGCGTGTATCAACCCCCTCACGTTGAAGAGCATCAGCCATGACCAAAGCATTCATCACTGTTCCAAGCATTCCTGTATAGTCTGCTTGAACGCGATCCATACCAGCTGCTGCAGCTGGCTCACCACGCCAAAGGTTACCCCCTCCGATAACAAGAGCAATTTGGACGCCAGAATCTTTTACATCTTTAATCTCTGCAGCAATTTCTTGAACTGTAGGGATATCAATGCCAACTCCCTTAGAGCCTGCCAAAGCTTCACCCGATAGTTTAATTAAAACACGCTTATATTTTGGTTCTACCATTTTTTCACTCCTTATTTTATCTGTACTATTTTATCATAAAATTACCTTTTTAGGTAGGTGAAAACCCAAAATCTTTAGCTTTTGGAAAAAATAATTTTTCCCCAAATTTCAAGTTGAAGTTAGCCACCCAAAAGAAATTCACTTGGCGACTTGTAGTCCAAGCATTTTTTAGGGTAGTTATTAATCCAATTTTCGATAAAAGCGACTTCTTTCGGAGTCGTTTTCTTGGTTCCTTTAGGTAACCATCTCCGAATCAATCGATTATGGTTTTCATTTGAACCTCTTTCCCATGAAGAGTAGGGATGTGCATAGTAGATATGTTCCTCAGGAAACACTTCAACCAATCGACTAAATTCCGAACCATTATCTGCAGTTATTGATAAAATATGATACTCAGCTATTAGTAACCTAAGTGCCTGATTGACAGATTCAGCAGTTTTATTTGGAATTAATCTTATGATTTGGTGTCTACTTCGTCGGTCGGTTAAGACTAAAAGACACTGATTTTTCGCTCTGGTTAGTAGAACTGTATCAATTTCATAATGACCGTTTTCCAATCGAAGATTGATGACCTCCGGTCGCTCTTCAATTGATTTACCAGCTGGCTTAAAGTTCGGACTGGCTTGCTTCTTGACAGCTTTCCATTTTCTAGGATAAAGCATATCCGCTTTTGTCAAACCTAAATGACCATTATGAAACCAATAGTAGATAGTTGAAATACCAACTTTCACTTGCTTCTTCTTAACCATCATTTCAGGCGAAAATTTTTGCTTATGATAGTGTAAAATCTTCTCTTTCATTTCTTTCGTTAGGATTATCTTTTTAACCGACCGTTTTCGATTGGATTGGTAAACAGTTTGTGCATAATCAGCAGAATAAACTTTCTTGTAGACCCCTTTTCGCACTTGTTGTAAGGTTGTCCCACGCTTGATTTCATTATGAATTGTTTGAGGAGCCTTTCCAAGCAAGCCTGCAATTTCACGATTGGACTTATTTTCAAGTTTCCACCGCTCAATCAAGCGACGGTTATCTATTGTCAAATGTTTCCCTTTTGGTGTATAATACTTTTGCATCTCTGTGCCTTTCCTTGTGTTTGTGGTGAACAACAAGTATAGCACAGAGGTGTTTTCTTATACCTTACATCAGATTTCATTTGACAACAGGAACCCTTGAAGCTGTTTTTTCAGCTAAACCAAGGCTATGATTAGCCTTGGGCACCTAGCCTAACAGCTTCAAGCCTGTTATCAAATGAAATCATCAACTTACTCAAACATAGTGAAACATCTAATTCTTGACTAAGGTAAGGTGGCTAACTTCATTATAGAACTTTCGAAAATAATTTTTCTGATCAAACCATATAAAAAGAAGAGCCTCCTAGACTCTTCTTTCTTTTCATTAAAGTGAGTTAACGTCAACCTTAATCCCAACACCTTGAGTAGTTGTAATTGTAAGGTTTGTGACATAAGTTCCTTTAGCTGTAGCCGGCTTAGCTTTTTGGATTGTATCGTTAAAGGCTTTGAAGTTTTCAACCAATTTGTCTGCTTCAAATGATACTTTACCAATGATAGCTTGTACGTTACCTGCTTTATCAGCACGGTAAGTAATTTTACCACCTTTAGACTCTTCTACTGCTTTAGTAACATCCATTGTTACTGTACCAGTTTTAGGGTTTGGCATCAAGTTACGTGGTCCAAGGACACGTCCAAGACGTCCAACAACAGCCATCATATCTGGTGTTGCAATAACAACGTCAAAATCAAGCCATCCACCGTTGATTTTTTCAACAAGATCTTCTTCACCAACGAAGTCTGCACCTGCTGCTTTAGCTTCTTCAGCTTTAGCACCACGAGCAAAAACAAGAACGCGTGAAGTTTTACCAGTACCGTTTGGCAATACCATTGCACCACGGATTTGTTGGTCAGCTTTTTTAACGTCGATGTTAAGATTGTAGGCAACTTCTACTGTTGCATCAAATTTTGCAAAGTTTAATTCTTTTGAAAGTGCTACAGCTTCTTCTACGCTGTAAGCTTTTGTGCTGTCGATTTTTTCAAGAGCAGCACGCAATTGTTTGCTTTTTTTAGCCATTTTAAAATTCTCCTTGTAATGTGGTTATATCGATTTTCATCTCCCACGTCACCCATCAAATTACGATGAGGTCATGCGGGTCTTGGGTTGTTACGTTAAATTAGTCAGTAACAGTGAATCCCATAGAACGAGCAGTACCCTCGATCATACGCATTGCAGCTTCAACTGACGCAGCGTTCAAATCTGGCATTTTAGTTTCAGCAATTTCTTGTACTTGTGCACGAGTAACTGTTGCAACTTTAGTTTTGTTTGGCTCACCTGAACCTTTTTCAACACCTGCAGCTTTTTTCAAAAGAACAGCAGCTGGTGGTGTTTTTGTGATGAAGTCAAATGACTTATCTTCATAAACTGAGATAACAACTGGGATGATCATACCAGCTTGATCAGCTGTACGAGCGTTAAACTCTTTAGTGAATCCCATGATGTTGATTCCTGCTTGACCAAGTGCTGGTCCAACTGGTGGAGCTGGTGTTGCTTTACCAGCAGGAATTTGAAGTTTTACGATGTTTTCGACTTTTTTAGCCATGATATAAAATCCTCCTGTTGTGGTTCTTTCGGTAATTGAAATATTTTTACCTCCCACAGATATGCTCAAATAGCATACTGGAATAGTATAACGCAGTTCAATAAATAATGCAAGTTTTTTTAACAAATGATTTACATTCTTTTGTCTTTGCTATAAAATAAAAATCATGGATATGTATAAATTACTTGCGATTGTCTTTATTTTTTTGACATTAGCCTTCACTTATGTTCTTGTATCGATTTTTAAATTAAGGCGGTTTGATCTCAATGCGGCTGACCTAGCTCTTCCTTTATATGCTCTAGAGTTGGTCTTAGTATCTGGACATTTTTTTGTCCATCATTACTTACCTTTTTATGCCATTTTGATGTCTCTACTTGCTCTTATCTTAACCATCTATCAAGTACGCACAACACAACGCTTTCATTTCAGAGCCTTCTTTAAATTTTTTTGGAGATTTGGCTTTTTTGTCACATTAGCAGCTTACATTATGACAGTACTTGCTGTATTTTTAATGGGATGATTCGACGAAAGTTCTATAATGAAGTTAGCCACCTTACCTTAGTCAAGAATTAGATGTTTCACTATGTTTGAGTAAGTTGATGATTTCATTTGATAACAGGCTTGAAGCTGTTAGGCTAGGTGCCCAAGGCTAATCATAGCCTTGGTTTAGCTGAAAAAACAGCTTCAAGGGTTCCTGTTGTCAAATGAAATCTGATGTAAGGTATAAGAAAACACCTCTGTGCTATACTTGTTGTTCACCACAAACACAAGGAAAGGCACAGAGATGCAAAAGTATTATACACCAAAAGGGAAACATTTGACAATAGATAACCGTCGCTTGATTGAGCGGTGGAAACTTGAAAATAAGTCCAATCGTGAAATTGCAGGCTTGCTTGGAAAGGCTCCTCAAACAATTCATAATGAAATCAAGCGTGGGACAACCTTACAACAAGTGCGAAAAGGGGTCTACAAGAAAGTTTATTCTGCTGATTATGCACAAACTGTTTACCAATCCAATCGAAAACGGTCGGTTAAAAAGATAATCCTAACGAAAGAAATGAAAGAGAAGATTTTACACTATCATAAGCAAAAATTTTCGCCTGAAATGATGGTTAAGAAGAAGCAAGTGAAAGTTGGTATTTCAACTATCTACTATTGGTTTCATAATGGTCATTTAGGTTTGACAAAAGCGGATATGCTTTATCCTAGAAAATGGAAAGCTGTCAAGAAGCAAGCCAGTCCGAACTTTAAGCCAGCTGGTAAATCAATTGAAGAGCGACCGGAGGTCATCAATCTTCGATTGGAAAACGGTCATTATGAAATTGATACAGTTCTACTAACCAGAGCGAAAAATCAGTGTCTTTTAGTCTTAACCGACCGACGAAGTAGACACCAAATCATAAGATTAATTCCAAATAAAACTGCTGAATCTGTCAATCAGGCACTTAGGTTACTAATAGCTGAGTATCATATTTTATCAATAACTGCAGATAATGGTTCGGAATTTAGTCGATTGGTTGAAGTGTTTCCTGAGGAACATATCTACTATGCACATCCCTACTCTTCATGGGAAAGAGGTTCAAATGAAAACCATAATCGATTGATTCGGAGATGGTTACCTAAAGGAACCAAGAAAACGACTCCGAAAGAAGTCGCTTTTATCGAAAATTGGATTAATAACTACCCTAAAAAATGCTTGGACTACAAGTCGCCAAGTGAATTTCTTTTGGGTGGCTAACTTCAACTTGAAATTTGGGATGGGATGATTCGATCATAAAAAAGCTAAAATAGGCAAGCTCCTATTTTAGCTTTTTTTATTTTGTCATTAAGACTTTGCGTGGTTTAGTTCCCTCAGCAGGACCGATAACTCCAGCCTCTTCAAGTTCTTCCATTAATCTAGTAGCACGATTAAAGCCAACAGATAGGCGACGCTGTAACATGGAGGCACTCGCTTTTTGTGTCTCAAGTACCAAATTCTTAGCTTCTTCAAATAAGGGGTCTCCCTCACTTGAACTACCGCCACCAGTGTCAGTATCTGGGACATCCCCAGGATCAAAACTGTCATCATAGTCAGCTTCAGCTTGATTTTTAATAAAACCAACAATGCGTTCCACGTCATCATCTGAGATAAAAGAACCTTGTAATCGAACAGGGTGATTCTCATCAATCGGTTTAAAAAGCATGTCGCCTCGACCTAAAAGTTTTTCAGCTCCATTTTCATCTAAAATAGTACGACTGTCTGTCCCACTGGAGACGGCAAAAGCAATTCGTGAAGGAACATTGGCTTTGATCAGACCTGAAATAACATCCACTGACGGGCGCTGAGTTGCTAAAATCATGTGAATCCCCGCTGCACGTGCCTTTTGTCCCAAACGGATAATGGCATCTTCAACTTCTTTACTGGCTACCATCATCAAGTCTGCCAACTCATCCACAATAACCACCAATAGGGGCAAGGGAATATGTTTCGTCTCAGATTGCGCATTAAAGTCCTCAACCTTAGCATTGTAACCTGCAATATTTCTAACACCAAAATGGCTAAACAATTCGTAGCGATTTTCCATCTCATCAACAACTTTTTGAAGTGCCTTACTAGCTTTTCTAGGATTGGTGACAACTGGAATTAAGAGATGGGGGATATCGTTATAAACTGATAACTCAACCATTTTAGGATCAATCATCATAAATTTAACTTGATCAGGTCTAGCCTTCATCAAGATACTAGAAATAATGCCATTTACTGCTACAGATTTCCCAGATCCTGTTGATCCCGCTACCAATAAGTGTGGCATACGTGCAAGATCAAAGGAACGACTAGTTCCGTTAACAGCCTTACCAAGCGGAACCTCAAGTAGCTTATTAGGATCAGTCTTAGATTGCTCCCAAAGTTCTCTGAAACTAACGGTGGCAATTTCCGAGTTAGGCACTTCAATTCCTACTAGAGACTTCCCTGGAATTGGTGCTTCTATACGAACATCTTTGGCTGCTAAAGCCAAGGCCAAATCATCTGCTAAATTGGAAATCCGATTGACACGAACACCGACAGCCGGCTTCACTTCATACTTGGTGACAGAAGGGCCAATCTCAGCCCTCTCCACTGTCGCTTTAATCCCAAAGCTATTAAAAGTTTCCTCCAAAACCCTGATATTTTCACGTACCAGCTTCTTCTCTTTACTTTGATTTTTAGGTTTATCTGGCGCAAATAGATCAATACTAGGTAAATGATAAAGAAGATGCTGCTTAGGAGTGAAGTCAACCTCCACATCATGACCATCTCTCTCGTCAACTGGCTCTAATTGAGGAACTTGGGAAAAGTCCTCTGGTGGCATGGTATCTTCCAAACCTTCTAAATCATAGCTGACAATTTCTGGCTCAACTCTAACCGGCTCCTCTTTAACAGGTTCATCAAGGATCTCCCCTGTTTCCATATCAACCCTGGCCAAGCGTTGTTCTTGTTCTAACTCTTTTTTTTCTTGTAAAAGTTGAGCTGCTTTTTCTGCTCTTTCTGCTTCCTTTTCTTCTCTTTTAACAAAGCGTTCTTGCTTTCTCAGCTCACGCCGTGCTAAATAGCTCTGCCATTTTTCCACAAGCCACAAATTAGCATCATAAATATCCACAGGAAAAAGGGCAAAGACACCTAAAAGTAAGAGTAAACCTCCAATAATAAAGCTTCCGACATTAGAAAAAAGAAAGGAGACAGGTTTATACAATAAGGCTCCTAACATTCCACCTCCTGCAAAACTTTTGACAGTGAAGTGAGCCAAATCATCCATGATGACATAGGCTGTTGTTGTAAAAATGTCTTGATCTCTATTTTGTTCTAAGGCAAAAAAATAAGCATGGTAAATCAGTAACAACCCTAAAAATGTTAGTAAACTCGCCAATAATAAAGACTCATGCTTTCTAAATAATTTAAAACCATAAAGATACACCCCTAGCCACAACATCAACGGGTAAGCCAAACTACCAACCAAAAATCGGATAATATTATAAACTGTAACACCAAAAACACCTAATTGAAAAAGAGCAAAAAAAAGGATTAATGATAATCCCAAAGTTAACAAAAAACGTTGCAGTGCTTTTTGCCGTATTTTCTCTTCCTTGGTCATCTTTTTTTTAGTCGTTTTACGGGAACTTTTCTTCTTAGTACTCATAGTATCATTATACCATGTTTTAATTTTTTTGGAGAAGTCCTCTTGGTATGATAAAATAGAAAGAACCAATGGATAAGGAGCTACTATGAAAAAAATCATGTATTTATCTGCCTTGTCGCTACTTTTTTTAAGTGGTTGCAAGCAATTAGATCAAGCTATCAAAGGAGACAGCTATGTGGCATCTAGCCAAGCTAAAGAAGAAGCAAAAAAAGAGCTAGAAAAACTCAATCAAGCTGATATGCCACAATTGCAATCAAAAGTGGCTGAAGATGAAGCTGAGGTCAAACTCAAAACAAGCCAAGGAGATATCACAATAAAACTGTTTCCAAAGTATGCCCCACTTGCTGTGGAAAACTTTTTAACACATGCCAAGGAAGGTTATTATAACGGCCTTACTTTCCACAGGGTCATTAAAGACTTTATGATCCAATCAGGAGATCCTAATGGAGACGGCACTGGGGGAGAATCCATTTGGAATGGTAAAGATAGTGCTATTGATGCTGGATATGGGTTTAAAAATGAAATCTCACCTTATCTTTACCACATTAGAGGAGCGCTTGCTATGGCAAACACAGGTGATAGCCAAAGTAACGGCAGTCAATTTTTCATCGTTCAAAACTCTGACAACCAATCCAGTCAAACTTCCTCTGATTCGTATCCCCAAAAAATTATTGAAGCTTATAAAAATGGAGGCTATCCTTCTTTAGATGGTAACTATACGGTTTTTGGGCAAATTATTGACGGAATGGATATTGTGGATAAGATTGCTCAGGTTGAAACAGACAGCAACGACAAACCCAAAAAAGATATCACCATCGACTCTATTCAAATACTTAAAGACTATAGCTTTAAATAAATTTGTGGATAAGTCTCTTAAATAAAATAAATATACTATAAAAATAATCCCCAGTTTGTGACAGTTTTCAACACAAGCTGGGGATTATTTTATAAGATGTCTAAAAAGTTAAGCAGGATTTGAGCTGAGCGTTTTCCAGCTTCAATAATAAACTCATCGAAAGTCATATTAGCATCATGCGCAGCAGTATCACTCATGGCACGGACAACAATAAACGGACGTCCTGTTGCATGGGCGGCTTGTGCAATAGCGGCTCCTTCCATTTCAACAGCTAGAACCTCTGGAAATGCTGCTTTAATCCTATCAATCTTGTCTTGCCCAGCAATAAAGCTGTCTCCTGTTGCAATTAATCCTAAATGGGCAACTTGATCATGCTGTTTTAGAATTTTTTTAAACACATCGACAAAGACTTTATCTGATTCAAAATAAAGGGGTTGAGCTGACATTTGGCCATAAGCATACCCAAAAGCAGTTAAATCCACATCATGATAAGCTAGCTTCTCTGCAATAACCACATCACCAATGGCAATTCCCGCTGCAACAGCACCTGCTGAGCCAGTATTGATAATCCCCTCGACAGCAAACTTATCCACAAGAATTGCCACACTCATGGCACTCATGACTTTGCCAACGCCACTTTGAACTAGAACGACCTCATGACGTCCTAATCTACCTGTGTAGTAGCTATTTCCAATGACCGTCACTTCTTTTTTATCTTCTAGTTTATCCACAAGTAAACGCAATTCCTGCTCCATAGCAGCAATGATTCCAATTTTCATGTATTATCCTTTCAAAAAAGAGAGCTGAAAGAAGTATCAACTCCCTATTTATAGTTTAAAAATTGCCCAAACCAAAAGTATAATCAGAAAAACTAAAATCACGAGGATTTTATTGAGTTTACTCTGGAAGGTGCTTCTTTTTTTGTTTTCAATCCGACGACTTTTATAAATCGGCTCTTGATGGGAATAGCTTTTATCCTCAATCCCTTCTTCTTGTTCTAGCCACTTTTCTCTCTTGGCTTGTTCAATGATATCATCTGTTAATAAAGGCTTTCCCATTATTTTTCACCTCCAAAATGCAAAGCGTAGTATTGAAGGGCAATAATGGTTTTAGCATCTTCTATCTGACCTGAAGCAACCAATTCTTGACATTCTTCATAAGAAAGTTCATAAACTGCTAACGTTTCATCATCATCTTGTGGACGAGGATTTTCTACTCTCTGCAAGCCTTTTGCAAGATAGAGTTGGATCTTTTCATTACAAAATCCGATTGCTGTATAAAAGCTGTGGATTAACTCTAAATCGCCTGTATAGCCGGTTTCTTCCTCTAACTCTCGAAGAGCTGCTTCTTTTTCAGAGCCATTTTCTCCAACTTCTAGTTTGCCTGCAGGAATTTCATAGCTCACTTTTTCAATAGCTTTACGATACTGCTTGACAATGATAATTTTATTTTCAGGTGTCACAGCCAAAATAGATACCGCTCCTCTATGGAAAATCAATTCACGGGTTGCAGTTCCTTTGTCATTAGGTAAGGCCACTTGATCCACTGCAACCTTGAAAATTTTCCCTTCAAAAATATCTTGACGTTTAAGGGTCTTTTCCTCAAATTGCATGCCTACCTCCTATTTTTGACTGGGATGATGAGGTTGTTTTAAGGCATAGCCTAATTTATTAATTTGACGGCTACGTCCAATCGCAATACTATCTTTGGGAACATCTTCAATAATCGTTGACCCTGCAGCTGTTAAAGCATTCTCACCAATAGAAAGTGGTGCAATTAAAGTTGAATGGCTACCGACAAAGGCATTATTCCCAATTTTAGTTTTAAATTTATTTTGTCCGTTGTAGTTGACTGTAATAGTCCCTGCACCAAAGTTAACATCACGACCAACCTCTGCATTGCCAATATAAGTCAGATGTCCAGCCTTGGTATTCTCACCGATGGTAGATGCCTTAACCTCAACAAAGTTCCCAATATGAACACCACGCTCCAAGGTCGAATCAGGGCGGATATGGGCGTAAGGTCCGACAGTGACATCATCTGAAAGTGTTGAATTTTCAATCATCGAATGAGTAATCACTGTATTTTTTCCAATAAGAGAATCAACAATGTAAGTCCCACTCGTTAACCGTGTTGCCTGCCCCACTTTAGTCCTACCTTTTAGGGTAACATTAGCTTCTAAAATGACTTCTGGTGCAATCTCCACATCAATATCAATGTAAGTTGTTGCGGGATCGACAAATGAGACACCGTTTATCATATGAGCTTTATTAATTCGCTGGCGCATCACGTTTTCTGCAGTTGCTAAAGCCACACGGTCATTAACACCTAAACTCTCGTTGAAATCATGAAGTTTATAGGCGCCAACTTTTTCACCTGCTTCTTTAAAAATGCTGATAACATCTGTCAAGTAATACTCTCCTTGAGCATTATCTGTCGTAATATTTTTTAAAGCTTCAAACAAACGCTTATTGTCAAAGACATAGGTACCTGTATTAATTTCTTTAATCTGTTGTTCAAAATCGGAAGCATCTTTTTGCTCGACAATTTTGGTCACTTCATCATGTTGATTACGGACAATACGACCATAACCAAAAGGATTCTCAGCTTCTGCTGTCAGAATCGTTGCCACATTTTTATGATTAACATGAAATTCTATTAGATTTTTTAAACTTTCACCTGTAATTAAAGGGGTATCTCCCGCAATGACCAAGGTCTGACCTTCTAGATTGGCTAACTCAGATTCTGCCATCATAACAGCATGACCTGTTCCTAACTGCTCTGTTTGAAGAGCAAACTGTGATTGGTCAGCTAAAACTTCCTTAACCAACTCAGCCTTATGTCCAATCACCGTTACATTTTTTTCGGGATTAATGGCAGAAACACTACGAAAGACATGTTCCAACATTGTAATGCCTGCTACTTCATGAAGTACCTTTGGTAAATCTGATTTCATGCGAGTTCCCTTACCCGCAGCTAGAATAATAGCATAATTGCTCATAATTTTTCCTCGTACAATTGTTAATATCACTTCATTATATCATTTTAGCTAGACCTTGTTAAGTTTTTTCCTCAAGTGGATACGCCGTAGGCTGTAGCGTTACAATAGATGTGAGACTTCTAGAAGTTAAAAAGAAGATTCCCTGATATGATAAGAGTACCACCACTCACCAAAAAGGAATCTTCTCATGACTAGTATATCACAAAATCTTCGCTATTTACCACACACTCTAGAAACACGCTACCACGCTGTTAAAACCTACCAAAATGGTGCCTCTGTCGCCTTCATCTGTCGACGTTACAAAGTTTCAAAAGCCTCTCTCATGCGCTGGAATAAGCGATTTGATGGAACTAAAGAATCGTTGAAAAATCGATCCCATCGACCTCTAACACCTCATCCAAAGGCTCACACCGAGCAAGAGCTAACATGGATTAAAAACTGCATCAAAAGAAATCCAAACGCAACCCTCATCGAAATTTTTTACAAACTCAAAACAAATAAGGGATATGATAGACACCCTTGCTCACTATTTCGAATCTTGAGAAAACTGGACTTCTTCAAATCCCCTAAAACAAAGAAAAAACCTTATGTCCCAAAACCATATGACACGCCGACTAAACTCGGTATCAAGTGGCAGATGGATGTCAAATACGTCCCGACTCACTGCTACACAGGAAAACTACCTGACAAATTCTACCAGTATACCGTCATTGATGAGGCCAGTCGAGAACGCTTTATATTCCCTTTCAAAGAGCAGTCGTCCTACTCAACGGTTCAATTTCTCAAAATGGCTATTAAACACTTTGGATACAAACCAAAAATCCTCCAAACAGATAATGGCTTTGAGTTCACTCATTTCAAAGAGACCAAACAAGTTCACCCACTAGACTTGCTGTGTCAGGAACTTGGCATTGAGCATAAGCTGATTCGTCCTCGAACACCCAGACATAATGGTAAGGTTGAACGCAGTCATCGAAATGACAATCGGCGTTTCTATCAGCACTTGACCTTCTATTCCTATGACGATCTGATCAAGCAGATGAAAACCTATCTTTATCGTTCTAATCGGCTCCCTATGCAAACTTTAGGATGGAAATCTCCTATCGATATCAGAAAAGCTTTACTAGGAGCTAGCTCCTAGTAAAGCTTAACAAATGGATAGCTTCAAAATAACATTTTAGGTCTCACATCATTGACAAAGGTACATTTCCTCAAGTGGATACGCCGTAGGCATAAAGAAAATGCATGTAACTATTTTCTAGCTACACGCATTTTTTCGAAATATTTTCATCATTTTGACACTTTAAGAAGGACAAGTCCCTGTTCCAAAGTTATTCTATCACATTTTTCTGCCAAAAACGGATACCAATATTGAACAGTACGATTTCTGAACACTAAATTTTCTTCATGCGTTTGTCGTGTCAAATGGATAAACCTTACGAAATTCTTCGCAAACGATTAAGCTGGTTTCTGAGAACTCCAATCCCTTTTCTTTAAAATAAGGCGAGAAGAACTGACGATGGCTTTTTCGCCAACTGCTCAAACTCAAGTCTCCCTCACCCTCTTTTCGAGCATGCTCTGGTGAAACGTCACCAAAAGGTACTAGATAAACCGACGTAATCTCAATAATACAGACAGCCTGATCCTTACTATCTAAAATAACATCATAGCTCCCGACTTGAGGCAGTGGCTCTCCTTCAAGGAGGTACAAGTCATAGGCTGAGGCAGTCGCCGTCTTTTTTCCTTGATTAACTAAGCAGGCTAACTCATCAGCTTGTGCTCCAAATTGCCAAGCGTCAATGTCATCTCCGATTGAAGGATTGATTTTCTTATACTTGTTCCAAAGTTCTTGTGCGTTCATGGTTATCTCCTACTCTTTTTCTGTCTTACTTCTTCTTACAATCCGTTTGACAGAATTTCCCACTATGGTTTTCTCCTCTTCATTTTTAGGACACTCTTTCACTATTCTACCTTCGAAGCAATGCCAAAAATAAATTTGGTAGCTTTGCGACTTTTCTTTGTCCTTTTAAACCCTTCCCTGCTGTCACATATCCAGACGGACTTTCCTAGCCAAACTCTCACATATAGTGACATCGGTTTGATTTTGCCAACAATCCCTCTCATTTCAAATTCACTGCCATCCGCATGTTCAAATTCTGTGCGTAACCACCATGTATTACCATACCCAAATTCGATAAATTTTTTCATTATAGACTCCGCTTCTTGACATCATAATCTAAGAACTCACCCTTTCAAAAAGGGTGCGATTTCTTCGGCATATTCTTCTAAAAGACTTGATTGATAGACTTTTTCACGTCTTGAATCCCTAACCTGCCGCCATAAAATAGAGGCAACCTTCATTGGTGGATAGAACTGTTTACTCAAAGGGTCTTGGTTAAAATTTTTCACAAATCGGTTCCACTGATAGGTCTTTTCTTCGGCATTATCAGGCGAGGGCACTTGCGGTACTTCTAAGACTGCTATCAAATCAGCGATAGTTGCCGAATAATCCTGACTCGCCTCAACCTCTCTCATTTTAATCGCCATTGCTTTTTTGAATGAAAATTTATCAAGGCCAAAGTAGTTTTGGAAAAATTGTCTAGCCTCATCATTGAATGAAAATCCTGAATCCAATAGCTTAGTATTCAAAGTCATTTCAGATGCACTCAAAGTTTTTTTCAAACGTTTGTTTCGTCTAACAGGACGAATTTCCTCTGGTGCTTTCCCTGACAAATACTCTAGGATATAAGCTGTCAGCTCTGCCTTGGTGCCATAGGCTGGCAAGTGGTGTTGACGACAAATGTCTTCTAACTCAGTTTTGTACCAGTACTGTTCTCTAAATTCGGCAATGGTCATCTTTTCGGTAAATTCTGCCATATCATACTCCTATTTCAAACTCCATCCGCCATCCATTTTAACAATTTCTCCTTGCATAGATGCCGCCTTTCCAGATGCCAAAAACAAAGTTAACTCTGCAACTTCCTCAGGTAAGCTCCAACGTCCGATAGGCGTTTCACTAGCAACCCAATCTGCCAAACCGCCAGGCTCAAAATCTGCTTGTGTCATAGCAGTTTTGACAGCACCTGGAGCAATTCCAAAAACTTGAATGTGATCTTTAGCATAATCTAGTGCCAATTGACGCGTGAAACCTGCTAAAGCATGCTTTGATGCTGTATAAGCAGAGCCTCCACCACCTGCTAAAAAAGAAGCGATAGAACACATCGTAATGATAATGCCATCTTTTTTCTCTACCATTTTTTCCAAATAATAACGACAAATCTTGGTTGTCGCAAAAAAATTCGTGAAAAAAACGGCTTCAAACTCTTCTTCACTAACCTCTAAATGCGGTTTAAAATCATCAAGCACACCAGCTGTTAAACAAAGAATATCAACCTCTGCAATAAAGTTAAAAAGCGGCTCTAGATCTTCTAGTAAATCAAGCTTCAAAAAATGAAACTTTCCCTTTAACACTGGACAATCTGAGCGATCTACACCATACACCGTATAGCCCTCTTGTAGAAAAAGCCTAGCTTGCGCTAGACCTATCCCCGATGACACACCTGTAACCAATACCTTTTTAGTCATGAACTTCAACCCAGTCTGTCGCCAAAACATCACACGGAGTGGGACTCCACATCGAAAAACCTTCCCCCTCACCTGAAACATTAATCAAAAAATAAGGCGTGACTTCCAACTTCTGACCATTTACTTCAATTGTATCAAAGAGTTGAACATAGTTTTCAGCACCACCCCAACCTGTACGCACATACTTTTTCTTAACTTTTAAGCCTGGCAATATCTCTTCAAATGTCATGATTTTCTCCTTATCTTTTCGGCTAGATTGTCTTTCTCCTATCACATCGATTCCATCTAGCTCAACACCTATGCATTCTACCATATCCCCTTTTAATAAGCAAGAAGACCAAAGTCAGCCTTGAGCAAGAAAAAAAGACAGAGCCGTACTCCGTCTTCTTTCCTAGCCAATCTGACTGCCATTTGGCACAGATGGATCGACTGTTAATAAGGTCAAGTTGCCGTCATGCTCGGCTGAGAGGATCATGCCCTGACTAAGTAAGCCCATCATTTTACGTGGCTTAAGGTTGGCAACGATTTGAACTTTCTTACCGACCAAGTCCTGTTCGTTTGGATAGTATTTAGCAATACCAGATAAAATCTGACGATCTTCCCCGTCACCTGCATCCAGACGGAACTTAAGCAACTTGTCAGATCCCTCTACTTTTGAGACTTCCTTGACTTCTGCTACACGGATTTCCACCTTATCGAAGTCCTCGAACTTGATCGCAGCTTTCTCGTTTTTGAGTTCCACATCAGCTGGGTTCCACTCTTTTTCTTCCTCTTGAGAAATAGCAGAGCCACCGCCCATTTGAGACTTGATATAGGCAATCTCTTCTTCCATATCAAGACGTGGGAAGATTGGTGTCCCTTTTGCGACCACTGTCAATCCTGCTGGAAGACCTGCAAAGTCAAGGTTTTCAAGGTCAAATGCTATACCCAAACCGAGCTGTTCCATAATAGCATTAGAAGTTGTCATCATAAATGGCTGGATGAGATGGGCTACGACATGCAGACTCGCTGTTAAATGCGCCATTACAGCTGCTAACTGATCACGATCTGCTTCATCTTTTGCCAAAATCCACGGCGCTGTTTCATCAATATATTTGTTAGTGCGTGAAATAATATTCCACACCGCTTCCAAAGCACGTGGGTAATCCACAGCTTCCATGTGCTTGTGGTAGCTTGCCAAGTTGTCAGCCACTACTGCTGACAAGTCAGCGTCAAAATCTGTGACATTAGATACAAATGTTGGGACTTGGCCACCGAAATACTTGTTAATCATGGCAACGGTACGATTGAGCAAGTTTCCAAGGTCATTAGCTAACTCATAGTTAATACGACCGACATAATCCTCTGGGGTAAACGTCCCATCAGAACCGACTGGCAGACTTCGCATGAGGTAATAACGTAGTGGATCTAAACCATAGCGCTCCACCAGCATCTCTGGGTAAACGACATTCCCTTTAGATTTGGACATTTTACCATCTTTCATGACAAACCAACCATGAGCCACTAAACGCTCAGGAAGCTTCATATCCAACATCATGAGCATAATCGGCCAGTAAATCGAGTGGAAACGCAGAATATCTTTTCCGACCATATGATAAACTGTGCCATTCCAGAACTTATCGTAGTTGGCATGATTTTCCTGACCATATCCTAGAGCAGTCACATAGTTTAGTAGAGCATCAATCCAAACATAAACTACATGCTTAGGATTAGATGGAACAGGTACTCCCCAGGTAAAAGATGTCCGTGAAACCGCAAGATCTTCTAAACCAGGCTCGATAAAGTTTTTCATGATTTCATTCATACGACCATCTGGCTGGATGAAGTCTGGATGGGCATTAAAGAACGCAACAAGCTTATCTTGGTACTTGCTAAGGCGTAAGAAATAAGATTCCTCTGAAACCCACTCTACCTCATGTCCTGATGGTGCAATCCCACCAATGACTTGACCATTTTCATCACGGAAAACTTCCTCTAGTTGACTTTCTGTGAAAAATTCCTCATCAGAAACAGAATACCAACCCGCATACTCTCCTAGGTAGATGTCATCTTGTGCTAACAATTTTTCAAAAACAGCCGCCACCACTTCTTCATGATAATCATCTGTGGTACGGATAAATTTGTCATATGAAATATCAAGCAATTGCCAAAGCTCTTTGACACCTACTGCCATCCCATCAACATAGGCTTGAGGTGTGATGCCTGCTTCCTCTGCCTTTTGTTGAATTTTTTGACCATGTTCATCAAGACCTGTTAAGTAAAAAACTTCATGCCCCATCATTCGTTTGTAGCGTGCCAATGCATCGCAAGCAATGGTGGTATAAGCAGAGCCAATATGCAACTTACCGGATGGATAATAGATTGGTGTTGTAATGTAAAATGGTTGTTTTGTCATTTTCTTCTCCTATGTCACCCTAATGAAAGGTGTTTTCTAGTAACACTTCATTATATCATATTTTATGCTATGGGGAGCTAGTTTGAGATAGAAAAAAGCTGAGCAAATCCTATACTCAGCTTTTTTAATCATCAAAGGAGGATGTGGGATTCGAACCCACGCACGCTTTTACACGCCTGACGGTTTTCAAGACCGTTCCCTTCAGCCGGACTTGGGTAATCCTCCAAAATACTTTCTTATTTTATCTCATTTTTTATCATATTGCAAGGCTTTTTTGATAAAATATAAGAAGATAAGGAGACAACCATGACAGCATTACGTTTATACGATACTCTACCAACTTGGGAAAGAAAAACCATCCCAAAGGCTCTACTTGAAAAATACCAAACAACCGAAGGAACTTGGTCAAAACTGACTATCTTGTCAGGCGAGTTACAATGTGACTTTCTTGATGAAGAGGGAAATAGTGTCGAAAGACATCTCTTTACTCCTGATTCAGAAGTCCCGTTCATTTCTCCTCAGACCTGGTATAAATTGACCGCTTTAACAGATGATACACAGCTGAGTCTGAGCTTCTACTGCCAAGCTGAGGACTACATCAGTAAAAAGTATCAAACCCAGCCTCACTCTGAGGTCAAAGAGGCTGCTACCATCTTAGCCAAAGAAAATGTACTTGATCTTGGTTGCGGACATGGTCGAAATAGTCTGTTTCTAGCCACCAAAGGTAGTCAGGTCACTGCTCTTGATCTCAATCAAGATGGTCTGGAACATCTCAAAACGATTGCTAAAGCTGAGGATTTAGCCATTACGGTAAACTCCTATGATATTAATAGTGCTACACTGACAGAAAGCTATGATAGCATCATCTCGACCGTGGTTTTTATGTTTTTAGATCCAGATCGCATCCCTTCTATTATTAAGAATATGCAGGAACAAACTAAAATAGGTGGCCATCACTTGATTGTATCAGCAATGGATACCAAGGATTATCCTTGTCCCATGCCTTTTTCCTTTACTTTCAAAGAAGGAGAATTAAAGCACTATTATAAAGACTGGGAAATCATCAAATATAATGAAAATCTTGGCAACCTTCACCGCCTAGATTTATTTGGTAATCCTATTCGTATGCAGTTTGCCACCTTACTCGCCAAAAAAATAAAATAACCCCTCAAGCCCTGTCAGTTTCCTGACAGGCTTTTTTTTGATAAAATGAAAGGACTACTTATAGTAAAGGATATTGTTATGAAACTCATTTCTTGGAATATTGATTCCCTAAACGCTGCTTTAACCAGTGATTCTGCGCGTGCCCTCTTATCACGTGCTGTGATTGAAACACTGGTTGCAGAAGATGCTGATATTATTGCTATTCAAGAAACTAAACTGTCTGCTAAAGGGCCAACAAAAAAACACTTAGAAATTCTTGAGCATTATTTTCCAAACTATAAAAATACTTGGCGCTCATCAGTAGAACCTGCTCGTAAAGGTTATGCTGGCACCATGTTTTTGTATAAAGCAGAGCTTGATCCTGTGATCAGCTTCCCAGAAATCGATGCACCATCCACTATGGACTCCGAAGGTCGCATCATTACGCTTGAATTTGAAGATTTTTTTGTCACACAAGTCTATACTCCAAATGCTGGGGATGGTTTAAAACGCCTTTCTGAACGTCAAGTTTGGGATGAAAAGTATGCTGACTACCTTGCACAACTTGATCAGCAAAAACCTGTTTTAGCAACAGGTGACTATAATGTTGCCCACAAAGAAATCGACCTTGCCAATCCTACTTCTAATCGTCGCTCACCTGGCTTCACTGATGAAGAGCGTCAGGGCTTTACCAATTTATTAGCAAAAGGTTTCACCGATACTTTCCGCCATATCCACGGAGATGTTAAAGATGCCTATACTTGGTGGGCTCAACGTAGTAAGACGAGCAAAATCAACAACACTGGATGGAGAATTGACTACTGGCTTGTCAGTGAACGTCTAAAATCTCAAGTCACAAAATCAGACATGATTCACTCTGGTGACCGCCAAGATCACACCCCTATCCTTCTAGAAATTAACCTCTAAAACAAAGCAATTGCCAATCCACCTCTTTACTACTATAATGAATTTTCTACAAAAGGGAGAAAAAGTATGATTACAAAATCAACAACGATGTTATATGTAACAGATACTAAAGCTGCCATGGAATTTTGGACAGAAAAATGGGATTTGTCCTTTTAAAAACTGAAGATTTCGGTGAAGTTGTTTCTTATGAAATTGCACCTTCAACAGACTCTGCTACAAAGTTTGGCATTCACGACAAAGAATGGGTCGCAAAAGCTAACCCTGGTATGAATGTTGGCTTCCCATCTCTACTTTTTGAAGCAGACGATCTTGAAGCTGAGTATGACAAATTAACAGCTGCGGGGGTTACGACCAACCCTATCATGGAATACCAAGGAATGGTTCACTTTACTTTTGCAGACAACGAAGGCAACTATATCGCTGTTACGAAACCGTAAACGCAAAGAGATTGGGATTGACACTCCAATCTCTTTTTTCATCCTTAAATTTCAAGGATGATAACATATTTTAATGAGGTAAAAAAGCACATGACTTCTTCTAAACTCCACATCCTAAAACAACAATTAAATTTATTACAAAATCCACATGAAGCCCAAAAAATGTCAGCTTATATGCGACAGCACTTTTCTTTTTACGGCATCCCTGCTACAAAAAGACGTGACTGTTTCAAACCCTTTCTCCAAGCCGATAAAAAAGAGAAACAGATCGATTGGGAGTTTTTAAATCAAGCTTGGTGCGAAGAGGAGCGAGAAATGCAATACTTTGTTTTAGACTATATCCGCTCCTTAAAAAGCTATTTGACAACAGACGATTTAGAAAAGCTAGAAAAATTTGCTAGAGATAAACAATGGTGGGATAGTATCGACCATCTTGCACGCACTATTGGCTATATGGTCATAACGGAACCTCAACTTAAAAATACCATGCTGACTTGGGCACAAGATACTGATTTTTGGATCAGACGCATTGCTATTCTCCATCAATTAGGCTATAAAGACAAGACCGACCCCATCCTTCTTGAAACGATTCTTTCTCGCAATCTAGGATCTGATCAATTTTTTATCAATAAAGCTATCGGTTGGGCTTTAAGGGATTATTCTAAGAGCCATCCTAATTGGGTAAGTGGTTTTTTAGGACGCTATCAAGATCAATTAGCCCCTTTGAGTATCAGAGAAGCTTCAAAATATCTCTGATGCTCAAAGTGATTCTTACTATTTCATCCACCATAACTCTATCGCTTTTAAAGAGAACATAAAAAACGAGAGCCATTTTTGGACTCTCGTTTTTTGTCGCTATCAGAAAAGTTAGGACTCCTCTTTCTTCACAAACTTAAGATATAAATGTTAGACAAGATTTTTTAAGTGTATTCCTTATAGGTTCTAAAGAACACTATAATCATCTGTGAAGAAGAAATAATCTTTAATCTTCTTTACGACGACGTTTTGCAGCAAGTCCAAGTGATGCAAGGATCATGCCTACTCCCATAGCCGCAACTGATGCTGAGTTATCTTCACCTGTGTTTGGAAGAGTTTCTGCAACATAAGTTGGTTTAGCTGGTGCTTCTGGCTTAGCTGATGTTTCTGGTTTAAGCGGAACACCTGGCTGAACTGGAGCTTTTGGATCAACAGGAGTAACTGGTGTTACTGGATCTGTTGGATCTTCTGGGGTAACTGGGTCAGTTGGGTCAACAGGCGTAACAACTTTACGGTAGATGTGAGTTGTGTTACCATCTGGATCTGTTACAGTCTTACCTGTGAACTCGTAGCCTGGGATTGACTTGTTAGGTGTTGTACCATCTTCTTGCGGTGCGATTGGGTTACCATTTTCGTCAACGTGGTTTGTCACAACTTTCTTAGCAGGTGTTTCTACTTTACGGTAAACGTAAGTTACTTCAGTAGTCTTACCACCTACAACAGTACCAGTTTCTGAACCATCAACACGAACAAGCTCATAAGTTGTACCATCTTCTGTAGTGATAGTATTTGGCTTGTTATCAGTTGTATCGTAAGATTTACCTGCTGGTGCATCTGTTTCATCATTGACAGGTGTCTTAATGACATTACCATTTTCATCCACATAGTTAACAACAACGTTACCGTTTTGAACGTAAGGGATTGGTGTGTCGATACCTGACTCGTCTGGAGTTGGTGGCACATAACCCTTGCTTGGATCTGTTGGATCAACTGGTTTCAACGGCTCATTTGTCTTAGGATCAACTGGTGTGAAGCCTGGTACATGAGGAATTGATGGAACTTCACCATTTGTACCTGGTGTCGTTGGATCGATTGGCTTATCTGGGTTCGTTGGATCGAATGGATAAGGGATTACTGGGTTAACTGGAGTTGGATTCTCTGGTGTTGCAGGAATTTGTGGGATCCAGTTAGCAACTTTCTTGTACACATAAGTGATTTCAGTTGTCTTACCGCCTTCAACAGAACCTGTTTCAGAACCAACTGTCTTAGATGGGATCAATACATAACGTGAACCATCTTCAGTAACAATCTCAGTTGGCTTGTTATCAGTTGTATCGTAAGATTTACCTGCTGGTGCATCTGTTTCATCATTGACAGGTGTCTTAATGACATTACCATTTTCATCCACATAGTTAACAACAACGTTACCGTTTTGAACGTAAGGGATTGGTGTGTCGATACCTGACTCGTCTGGAGTTGGTGGCACATAACCCTTGCTTGGATCTGTTGGATCAACTGGTTTCAATGGTTCGTTGGTCTTAGGATCTACTGGTGTGAAACCTGGAACATGTGGAATGGATGGAACTTCACCACCTGGGTAAGGGGTTGTTGGATCAATTGGCTTATCTGGGTTAGTTGGATCGAATGGGTAAGGGATTACTGGGTTAACTGGAGTTGGATTCTCTGGTGTTGCAGGAATTTGTGGAATCCAGTTAGCGACTTTCTGGTACTTGTAGGTTACTACAGTTGTACCTTCAGCAACTTCACCTGTTTCAGTAACTGGGTTACCATTTGGATCTACAGCAGTTGTTTTAGATGGAACCAATACATAACGAACGCCGTCTTTCACGATTTCAGCTGGCTTGTCGCCTTCGTCAGTCGTATCGTACTTAGTACCTGTTACAACAGCATTCTCATCAAGAACTGGATCTTTCAGAACGTTTGATTCGTTACCTGCTTCAACATAACGGATAACAACTGAACCTGTCTTCACGTCTGGAGTTGGTGTTTCAACCTTACGGTATACATAAGTCACTTCGATTGTCTTACCAGCTTCTACTGAACCATCTTCGTTTCCGATAGTTGCTGTTGGGATCAATTCGTAAACTGTTCCATCTTCTGTTGTGATAGTGTTTGGCTTGTTGTCAGTTGTGTCATAAGACTTACCTGCTGGAGCGTCTGTTTCGTCTTGAACAGGTGCCTTAATGACTGTACCATCTTCTGTTACATAGTTAACCACAACATTACCGTTTTGAACGTAAGGGATTGGTGTGTCGATACCTGACTCGTCTGGAGTTGGTGGCACATAACCCTTGCTTGGATCTGTTGGATCAACTGGTTTCAATGGTTCGTTGGTCTTAGGATCTACTGGTGTGAAACCTGGAACATGTGGAATGGATGGAACTTCACCACCTGGGTAAGGGGTTGTTGGATCAATTGGCTTATCTGGGTTAGTTGGATCGAATGGGTAAGGGATTACTGGGTTAACTGGAGTTGGATTCTCTGGTGTTGCAGGAATTTGTGGAATCCAGTTAGCGACTTTCTGGTACTTGTAGGTTACTACAGTTGTACCTTCAGCAACTTCACCTGTTTCAGTAACTGGGTTACCATTTGGATCTACAGCAGTTGTTTTAGATGGAACCAATACATAACGAACGCCGTCTTTCACGATTTCAGCTGGCTTGTCGCCTTCGTCAGTCGTATCGTACTTAGTACCTGTTACAACAGCATTCTCATCAAGAACTGGATCTTTCAGAACGTTTGATTCGTTACCTGCTTCAACATAACGGATAACAACTGAACCTGTCTTCACGTCTGGAGTTGGTGTTTCAACCTTACGGTATACATAAGTCACTTCGATTGTCTTACCAGCTTCTACTGAACCATCTTCGTTTCCGATAGTTGCTGTTGGGATCAATTCGTAAACTGTTCCATCTTCTGTTGTAATAGTAGTTGGTTTGTTATCTGTTGTTGTGTAAGACTTACCTGGTTCAGCGTTTTCTTCGTCTGTTACAGTAGCCTTGATCACTGTTCCATCTTCTGTGATGTAGTGAACGATAACATTTCCAGCTTTTTCGTAAACGTATTGAACAGTTGTTGTACCTTCTACAACTTCACCTGTTGTTGAAGCTGAAGTGTCTTTCACTTCTTTGTAGTAGTAAACTGTACCGTCTGCTGTTGTGATAGTAGATGGTTTTTGATCCAATGTGCTGTATGGAGTACCAGTTGATGTTATTGGTGTATCAACAACAGTTGTCGCAATAACATTACCTTCTGTATCGTAGTACTCAACAACAACGTCACCTTTCACTTCTTCGTAAACGTAAGTGATTTCTTTAGTTGTACCAGCTTCAACTGTACCTGTTATGGAATCAACACCTGTTGCAGTACCGTTACCAGCTGCAGTCAAGTTGTTTGAATCTGAAACTGTACCAACATTGTAAGTTCCTGCTGGAACAAGGCGGTACAATTTACCATCTGCTGTAGCGATTGTTTCAGGTTTGTTATCTACAACTGTGTCATAAGCAGTTCCTGGTTTAACATCAGTTTCATCTGCAACTTTTGTCTTGATAACATTACCGTCTGTATCGACGTAGTTAACGTTGACTGAACCAGCTTTTTCGTAGATGTAAGTCACTTCAGTTGTGCCTTCTACAACTTTACCAGTTTCGTTATCGCCAGCTTTCACTTCTTTGTAGTAGTAAACATCGCCAGTTGTATCGTTAACGATTTTCTCTGGTTTGTTATCTGTTGTATCGTAGTCTGTACCTGTGTCAGATGTTGGTGTATCTGTCACATCAGAGGCAATAGTATTACCTTCTGTATCTACATAATGTACGATAACATCACCTTGAACCAACTCATAAACATAAGTGATCTCTGTTGTACCAACAACAACATCTCCTGTTTCGTTGCCTTTAGTCGCAGCAGGAACAAGGCGATAAACTTTACCATCTGCTGTTGTGATAGTGTTAGGTTTAAGGTCTGTTGTGTCGTATGGTGTACCTGTTGAGCTTTCTGGTGTATCTTCAACTGTGCTTTCAGTTGTTGTACCTGCATCTGTTGTACCTGAGATTGGGTTACCGTCTTGGTCAACATAATGAACAATAACGTTACCTTTCACTTCTTGGTAAACATAAGTGATTTCTTTTGTAACACCTGACTCAACTGTACCAGTTGTATCATCAATACCTGTTGCAGTACCATTACCAACTGCAGTCAAGTTATTGCCTTCGCCAACTGTACCAACATTATAAGTTCCCGCTGGAACAAGTTGATAAGTCTTACCATCTGCTGTTGTGATAGTAGTTGGTTTATTATCAACTACAGTATCATAGTCTGATCCTGGTTGACCATTTGTTACATCAACTACTGAAGCTTGAAGTGGGTTACCATCTGTATCCACATAGTTGACGTTGACTGAACCAGCTTTTTCATAGACATATGTCAACTCTTTAAGCGTGTCTTGTGCAACTGTACCAACTTCTTCGGTAATTTTTTCAATCGTACGTTTTTCAGTGTCTGTATTGCTTGAAGCTGGGTTAAGACCTGTTGTATCGATTTCTTTGTAGTAGTAAACCGTACCATCTGCTGTTGTGATTGTCGCATCTTTTACAGACTTCGTATCATAAGCTGTATTTGTATCAGCATGATCGTAGATGGTTACATCACTTTGAAGAACATTTCCTTCAGTATCAACGTAATAAACTTTTACGCCACCTTTTTCAGCGTAGTAGTAACGTTGATCGTTTTGGTTCAATGTGTTTCCGTTAAACATTGATAAGTTAATGTTCTTAAATTTCATATCAGTGTTAGTTGTTGTGTTGGTAATGACATTACCATCAGCATCTACAACTTGTAAATATGAACCATTTGAGTTAATCCAGTTGGCATTTGGATAACCAGAGAAGGCACCAGTCGCTGCACCCATTTTATTAGAGATAGTATTGTTACGTGTATCTTTGAAGTAATACTTAGTTGAAGTATATTCCCATGAATGCTCAGTCGTGATAGCATCACCATTTTCGTTGTATCCTTTTGGTGCGATCTCTTCTGATACGAACATGAGTAAGAAAGCATCATCGGCAGTGTTTACTGCAGCAGAGGCAGTTGCACGAAGTTCAGCAATCTTAGCTTTCTTCTCATCATCAGTTAAAGTAGTGCTCTTATTAACTGTTGCGATGTCTGTTTCCAATTGGTTAACAATAGCCATACGCTCGTTAATGCGAAGTACTGTTTCACCATCTTTTTGGAAATCAGTTTGAGACATTGTTTTATACTTAGCATAGTTTGCCAAGAAGTCTGCATTGTCAGGGTTGATAACAAAGTTCAAGAAACGTGATGAACCATCAGAGTCAGTAATGTACTGAACTTTAGACTCAAGGTAATCACCCCAGAAACGGATAATTGATGTAGCTTCTGTATAGTCAGAAGCAATTGTTCCAGCAGTAATTTCTGGTGATTCAATCAATTCATAGTTATCAAATGTTGCAGGACCTGCAATAGTGAAATTGTCACCTGAAAGGTCGGCAATTTGTGTATAACTTGCAAGAAACTCTTCAATACGCTTATCTGTTTCTTTCACCAAATAGTAAGTAGTTTGTTTAGGTGAATAAGTAGGTGCTGGACCAGAGTAGTCATTATAATAACCTTTATCTCCAGTAAGAGCTGCGTAAATTACTTGACCTTGAGCATTACCTTGAGTTCCTTGAAGGATTTGTGTCTCACGAAGGGTTGATGACTCACCAGCAGCATTTGTATAGGTAGTTTTTGTTAACGGAATACGGAAGTTGAAACCTCTGAGCAGAGATTGGTTGTTTGCAACAAGGTTATCAAGAGTTTTAAAACGACCAGTTGTACCTTCTGAAATTGAGATTTCTTCAATCAAACCAGTTGACTTGCTGACCAAACGTGCATACACATTCCCAGTAGTATTCACTCCATCAACAGAAAGTGTGATGTAGTAGTCGGTTCCCATACGGTTGTTGAATGAACCGTTAGCTGTACCATCAGCAACTGCGTTATCGTCATCTGAACCATTTCCAATATTTGAAAGAGTAAAGACTAAATATGTTGCACGTCCAGTTGTTGGATCAACAGCATAACCATCTGGTAAAGTTGACACAGCTGGTGAAGTTAAAGCTGTAGTTACTACAGTATCTTTGTTTGTAACGGTTACATCTTCAATCCAATAACCAGGTTTCCCAACTGAGTTATTCATATCAGTTGTCGTAGTCAAAGCTACTTGAATAAGGTCAGTTCCAAGATATTTACGCAATTCCAAAACAAGTGCATCTACGCTTGTACGAACAGCTGAGATTTGCGCGTTTACTTCTTCAAGCGTTGCAAGTGCATTTTGGAAAGTTACAGTCGCTTCTGTGGCAACCAATTTTGTTGCTTGGGCTGCTGTTTGAAGAGCTGAGGCATCTTCTGTTGAGCTTACTGCTTGACGGCTTGCTTCTTGTGCCAAGACTTCTGCTTCTGAGATCACTTGCTCAAGAACAGTTTTTGCTTCTTCAACAGTTGTTGGTGTTGAAGCTGTGTTGCTTGCTGTTTCAGATGCTGTTGAAGCTGTTGTGCTTGTTGCTTCTGAGCTTGCTGTTGAAGTAGCTGTACTTGTTGAAGCTTCTGATGCTGTTGAAGTAGCTTCTGTACTTGTTGCAGCTGATTCTGATGTTGCTGCTTCTGTACTTGTTGCAGCTGCTTCTGTACTTGTTGAAGCTTCTGATGCTGTTGAAGTAGCTTCTGTGCTGGTTGCCGTTTGGGCTTCCGAAGTCGCGCTACTGCTATCTCCTGTGCTTGAGGCTGCTGTTTGTGGCTCTGATACTGCTGTATCATCCGCTGATACGACAGCTCCTCCTCCTAAAAACATAAAAGCTGCAATCGCAACAGACGCTACACCGACGTTAAATTTACGAATCGAATAACGGAAACGTTTGTCAGCTGCGGCTTCTTGTTGACGACGAAGCTTTGCCTTTTTCTTGTCTAACATGAGACTCCTCCTAGAATTATTAAGAATAACAGATATAAAATAATCCGTTCCAATTCCAGTATATATATATATATATATATATATTGTCAAGGATTTTAATGTATCATTTTCTCAATATATTTAGTATGGTGTCGTCATATCAATAACACCTAAAATGAGGCCAACAAAAAAGTACTACCTTCTACTCTAAGGCAGTACCATTTCAACTATGTTAAGTTCAATTCTTTATAAGCTGTTCGATATCCAATTTGTAAAATGGTATCGTCTTTGATCAGAATAGGCCGTTTAATCAGCATACCGTCCTGTGCAAGAAGAGAAAAGGCTTCGTCAAGACTCAAACTAGGCAGCTTATCTTTTAAACCTAGCTCACGATAACGCTGACCACTAGTATTAAAGAATTTTTTTAAGTCTAAATCGGAATTTTTAAAAAACATCTTTAAACTCTCCACATTTGGAGGAGTAGCTTTAATATCAATAGCCTCAAAGTCTAATCCCAATTCTTTTAGCTCTGCTTTTGCCTTACGACAGGTCGAGCATTTAGGGTATTCATAAAATACTAACATGATTTCTCCTTTATTTGTGCTTCATGGTTTAATAGCCATGATTTTCTGTCTAAACCACCAGCATAGCCGGTCAACTTTCCATCTCTTGATAAAACCCTGTGACAAGGAATGAGGAGGCTAATAGGATTTTTACCAACAGCATTCCCAACTGCTTGGGCTGATGCGCAATCCAGCTCTTTTGCCAAATCACCATAAGTAATCACTTCACCAAAGGGGAGCATCAATAAAGCAGACCAAACTTTTTGTTGAAATGGCGTCCCAAGAGGAGATAAGGGAAGGTCCGTATAGACGATATCTTCCCCCTGAAAATAGCAATCCAATAACCGTTTGGTTTCTTCCAAAATCGGATGTGTCTCTAAAAGAGGCCTTTTTTCAAGACCTCTTTCAAAATATTTTTGATCTTCAAACCAAATCCCACGCAAGGCAATATCTGAAGCCACCAGAGACAATTTTCCTAAAGGACTCGTATAAACTTGTTTATAGAGGGTCATCTGTACCTACTTCTGTTCAGTTTTTAATTAAGCGTACTTTTACAATATTATCGCTAGTTTCAAACTTATTAACAAGCTCAGCTACCTTAGTTTCATCTGTTTCATCCAAATCAAGTAAGGTATAAGCATAATCCCCTTTAGATTTGTTAATAATATTATCAATATTTATGCCCAAGTCTGACACAGCAGTTGAGATACTTGCTACAATATTTGGCACATTTTTATTAATCAAGGTGATACGATATGGTGCAGAAAGACCTTGAACAACGTTAGGGAAGTTGACAGAATTGATGATTTCTCCTGTCTCCATGAAACGACGGATGGTTTTTCCTGCCATAATGGCACAATTCAGCTCAGCTTCTTCGGTCGAACCACCCACATGAGGAAATACCGTAACATGCTCTTTATTCAATAACTCCTCTGTTCCAAAGTCTGTCACATAGTTTTTCACCACTCCAGCCTCAATCGCCTCAAAAAGTGCTTGATTATCAACCAACTCTGCACGCGCAAAGTTAATAATTGTTGTGCCTTTTTGCATTAAAGCAAAGCTATCAGCATTGAAAGTATGCTTAGTATCAGGTGTCAGAGGAACATGAACAGTAATGTAATCAGATTGCTCAAAGATTTCTTTCAAATCAGCCACACGCTTAACATGACTAGAAATATTCCAAGCCGTTTCAATAGAAACATAAGGGTCATAGCCAAGAACATTCATTCCTAAACGACGTGCATCATTAGCAATCCGACCACCAATTGCACCAAGACCAATAACCCCTAAAGTTTTACCCGCAATCTCAGTTCCTGCAAATTGCTTTTTACCTGCTTCGATTTGCTTTGGCACATCATCACCCGTCAAGGTGTTGGTCCATTGATTAGCTGAAATATAATCACGCGCTGAAAGTAGAATTGAGGCTAAAACAGCTTCTTTTACAGCATTGGCATTGGCTCCTGGAGTGTTAAAAACAACAATCCCTTGTGCGCTTGCCTGATCAATTGGAATATTATTGACACCAGCCCCCGCACGCGCAATAGCTTTTAAGTTGGAAGGAAAAACTGTCTCATGAAGATTTTGACTGCGAATAATAAAAGCATCTGGATTTTCTGCCTTATCTCCGTCAATCTGAAACTTATTGCCCAATTCTTTTAACCCAATTTGGTTAATATTATTAAATGTTTTAACGCTAAATACCATTTTACTGATTCCTTACTTTAATTTTTGATAAGCTAGTCGCTCCCCTTCAAAGGTCACCTTACCACATTGTTCAAATCCCAATTTTTTTAAGATATGTTGCATGGCCATGTTTTTGGGATGAGTATCTGCACGAAATTCATTAGATTGACGTGTCTCAATTAAGCCTTCTAATAAAGTCTGAACGACTTGCTGTCCGCGAAAATCTTGATGAACCACCACACGATGAAAAGTGATGTAGTCATGATTTTCTGGATGGGTCCATGCGCCATCATAAATGGCATCATAGGCTGGCTCAAATCCCTTTATCATAGCAACATAAGCTGCAAGCTGACCTTCAATAACCGCCACATAGCCATACCCTTCTAGAATATCTTCCATTATGATTTCTTGACTCGGATAACCATTTTGCCACTGATCACTTCCATAGGAGGCAATGTGTTCTCTGGCTTGATGAATCATCATCATAATGGTATCAACCTCATTTGGATGAGCAAGACGAAATTCCATTACTTGTTTTCCTCTTCAAATTTAGCCATAAAGTCTAAAAGTGCCTGCACTCCTTCAAGTGGGAAGGCATTGTAAAGGCTAGCACGCATGCCACCGACTGAACGGTGTCCTTTAATATTTTTAAAGCCAGCTTCGTCTGCTTGTGCATTAAACTTAGCATCCAAGTCTTTACTTGGAGTGACAAATGGGATATTAGCAACTGAGCGATCTTTTATCTCTTTAACTGGGCTAGTGTAGAAGTCTGATTGAGCGATAAAATCATACAATAAGTTTGATTTTTGACGGTTTTGTTTTTCCATCTCAGCAACACCACCAAGTGATTTAACATACTCAAAGACTAATTTCGCCATATAAATACCAAAAGTTGGCGGTGTGTTGTAAAGCGAGTCGTTATCTGCTTGAATACGATAATCCAACATACTAGACAAGGCAGGCTCATCATTTAACAAATCCTCACGAATAATCACAATTGTCACACCTGCAGGACCAATATTTTTTTGTGCTCCTGCATAAATCATACCAAAATCAGCAACATTGTAATCAACCGCTAAGATATTTGAGCTCATATCAGCGATAATGGGAACACCATTAGTCTCAGGGAGTTCATAAATAGCTGTTCCTTCAATAGTATTATTAGTTGTCAGGTGGACATATGCTGCATCAGCATCAATTTTTGAGGCATCAATTTCTGGGATATGATCATAAACTGTTTCTTCTGATGATGCCAGTAAGATAGGCTCAAAAGGAATGGTTTTAGACAACTTAACAGCTTCTGTATAAGCTTTTTTCCCCCAAGAACCAGCAACCACATAATAAGCCTTACGTCCTTTAGCTAAATTGAGTGGAATCATTGAGAATTGAGTAGAAGCCCCACCTTGTAAAAATAGGACCTTGTAATTATCTGGAATCCCCATCAAGTCACGCAAGAGACTTTCAGCATCTTTGATAATAGCATCAAATTCTTTGGAGCGGTGGGACAATTCCATCACACTCATCCCTGAATGAGCGTAATCCAAAAATTCAGCTTGAGCTTTTTCAAGAACTGGTTTAGGCAAGACAGCTGGTCCTGCAGAAAAATTGTAAATTGTCATTAGTTTACCTCCAAATAAAGTTCTTTCATTATAGCATAATTTTCAGAATTTTGGCAACTTATTATACATCCTCAACCTATTAAAAAGAAAGGAACTGGCAAAAATGGTATAATAAAAAAGAAAAGGAGAAAACTATGTTAATTAAGGAATTTTGTGCTGAAAACTTGACAGATCTAGCAAAGCTAGATCCTAAAGAGGTTAGCCGTGTTGAACTATGTGATAATCTAGCTGTTGGCGGAACCACTCCAAGTTATGGCACCATTAAAGAAGCGGCAGCTTATCTTCATGAAAAAGGCATCACCCTATCAACCATGATTAGACCGCGTGGAGGAGACTTTGTTTACAACAGTTTAGAGTTAAAGGTCATGGAAGAAGATATCTTGAGAGCTGTTGAATTAGAGAGTGATGGGCTAGTCTTAGGACTCCTAACCAGCGATCATCAATTAGATCTTGAAGGTCTCGAGTATCTCCTTCCTGCTACTCAAGGATTGACCTTAACTTTCCACAGAGCTTTTGACAGGATTCCAAAAAATGAGCAATTTCAGGCTATGGATCATCTTATTGACCTTGGCTTCCATCGCCTTCTTATCCACGGCGATGCTTCTGATAATCCCATCTCAAAAAATAGTGAACATTTAAAAAAATTAATTCAGCATGCTAATGGACGTATTGAAATTATTTTAGCTGGAGGAGTCACAAAAGAAAACTGCTCACACTTATCACAAGACATCAAGACCCCTTATGTACATGGTACCAAAATCGTATAAAAAACAGCTTAGTCCTATTTTAGACAGGACTAAGCTGTTTTAACTTCTTTAAATAGCATCTCCACCACGCTCACCTGTACGAATCCGAACAACATCATCGATAGGTTGAATGAAGATTTTGCCATCTCCCACTTCACCTGTTCGTACAGTAGCAATAATCAACTCCACTAAATCATCTACAGCATGATCTTTTACAATGATCTCAACTTTGACCTTAGCCAACATGGTTGGAGTTACACGTTGCCCGCGAACAATTTCTACAAAACCTTTTTGATTTCCATAGCCTAAGACTTGTGAGATTGTCATTCCTTTTGCTAGCCCCGCCTTACTCAAAGTTGTCTTTAAATCCTCTAATTTCTCAGGTCTAATAATCGCTTCGACTTTTTTCATCTTCATCCTCCTACGAATCTAATCCCATAAAGGTTGGATAAGCTGTTTCCCCATGCTCTGTATCATCGAGGCCAATCGCCTCTTCTTTATCAGAAACACGAAGAGGGGTAAATAATCCAACGACTTTAATAATGATAAAGGTCATTCCAGCTGACCACACGATAGTAAATACAATCGCTCCTAAAGTAACTAAAAACAATCTAGGGTTACCATAAATCAGTCCAATATTGCTCTTATCAAGCGCTAAGTCTGGTGTGGTAAAAATTCCTGTCACAATACCACCAAAAATACCACCAACCCCGTGACAGCCAAAAGCATCTAAAGCATCATCATAACCTAAACGATGTTTGACCATTCCAATCGCGTAATAACAAACTGGGCTAACCATCAAGCCAATTAATAAAGCACTCCAAGTTGATACAAAACCTGCTCCTGGAGTGATAGCAACCAACCCTGCCACTAAGCCTGTTGAAGCTCCCACCAAGGAAGGTTTACCATTTTCTTTATACTCTAACAAAATCCATGAAAACATAGCTGCAGCTGCAGATAGATGAGTTGTTAGCATGGCATGAACCGCTAAGCTATCAGCAGCTAAGGCTGATCCCGCATTAAATCCAAACCAACCAAACCAAAGTAATCCTGCTCCCAATAATACAAAAGGAACATTGTGAGGTCGATACTCTAAACGATCAAAATCACGTCTTTTACCTAGAATTAAAGCCAACACCAAACCGCTAACACCTGAAGTGATATGGACAACATCACCACCAGCAAAATCAATAGTCCCCCATTGTGCTAGCAAGCCCTCATCCCAAACCATATGAGCAAACGGATAATATACTAAAAGTAGCCAAAAAACAATAAAGAACAAGAGTGGTTTAAATCGCATCCTTCCTACAACTGATCCTGTTAAAATCCCTACTGTAATGATAGAAAACATCATTTGGAACAGAGCAAATAAAGAGTCTGGAATCGTAAGATGTCTTGTACTAGCCGTATCACTCACCCCTTTAAAAAAGAAATGCCCTAAATCTCCTATGATAGAACCATCTCCAGAAAAAGATAGAGAATAGCCGACTGTTACCCACATCAAACTTGCAATAGCAAGAGACACAATGGACATCATCATGGTTGAAATAACATTTTTTCGTCTCTCTAATCCACCATAAAAAAATGCCAAAGCGGGGGTCATCAAAAAAACTAAGCCCGAACACAATAAAATAAAAGCAATACTAGAATGATCTAATGTCATAAGCAAACTCCTTTTTTTCAGAAAAGCAATGAAAGATATTAAATATGTTATATAATATAACACTCCATTTTTCTCTTGTAAACCCACAATTGACAGAAAATTCTGTATTTATGTCATAATATGTTAGCTGATGAAAAATAAAAAAATAGCTCTATCCCTTATTTTACAAAGGATAGAGCCATTGACATGCTAAGACATATTATTTTAATTGATGGAATTGCTGATAAAGTTCCTGACGATTCAAACTATATTCTTTAGCAATAGCTTTAATAGCTTGGTTAGGTTTTATACCATCATTAATTAACATTTGAACTTTTTCAAGATAATTCAGATCTTCCTCAAGCGTGCTTGTAGCATACTCCTCAGCATAACCACTAACAATAAGGAGACACTCTCCCTTTAGCGGATGTTCCTCAAGATAAGAAAGAAGCTCTGTAATTTTTCCTCGTTGATACTCTTCATAAAGCTTAGTCAACTCACGCACAAGCACCACTTGGCGATCGCCATAAACGGATAAAATCATTTCCAAAGTATCTACGACACGATAGGGAGATTCATAAAAAATCTGCGTTTCAGGATAGTGTAACTTAGATTCAAAAAATCGTTGTTGTTGCCCACGCTTTCTTGGTAAAAAACCGTAAAAAACATGTGGTTGTGGTGCAAGTCCACTGGCAATCAAGGCTGTAATACCAGCTGAAGCACCAGGTAAGGCAACCACTGAAATCCCCTCTTCAATAGCAGCCTTAACCAAGTCATGACCAGGATCTGAGATAGAGGGTAGACCTGCATCTGAAACCTGAGCTAAATCCTGCCCAGATTTTAAAAACGTGAGTAAATCAGGAATTTTATCAAATGCATTGTGCTCATGAAAACTGACCTGTCGAGTAGCAATCTCAAAATGTTTTAGCAATTGACCCGTATTTCTTGTGTCTTCTGCTGCAATCAGATCAACAGTTTTCAAAATCTCCACTGCACGAAAGGTCATGTCTTGTAAATTCCCAATAGGAGTAGGCACCAAATAAAGAGTGCCATAAGAAGATTGACCTTTAAAACTTTTTTGTACTCTCATCTTCGCTCCTACTCCCGAAATAGCAATTCGGTGCACATCATACAATCTTCTTCGCTTTCTCGACGTTGCCCATAAGCATCATTACAGATATGAAAGCCATCTTCATAAATTCCTTCCAAATGTTCTCTACCTTGAAAGAGGGATTTGCCTGGTTTGGTTTCTTGAATTTGTGCTAGACGTTCCCTTAATTTATTATTTTCTAAACGTAGTGTCGTATTTTCTTCCACTAAATCTTGAATATATTTTTTTATGTCTTCGATTTCTTCTAAGTTCTTAGCCAAGGTTAAGGAAAAACCATCAAAAAAATCAAACAAATCTTTTTTATCCATTAACTATTATGTCCTCCAATGAGAAGGTTAAACTCCCCTGTCTATCCTCAAATTTTAATTGAACTGTTTCTGATAAAATATCCATGCCAACAACTTCACCAACACCAATATCTGTCTTTATTTTTTCACCATAATCAGGGAATTTATCACGCGCCTCCTGATAAAAGTCATCTTCAAAGCTAAGGCAACACATCAAACGACCACAATGACCATTCATCTTCCCAGAATTTAAGGAGAGGTGTTGATTTTTTGCCATTTTAATGGAAACAGGTGGAAATTCTCCTAAAAAAGTCGAACAGCAAAGAGGACGACCACAGGGGCCTAAGCCACCATAAACCTTACTTTCTTCACGGTTAGTTAATTGCCTCAACTCAATTCTTGTTTTCAAAAGAGCAGCTAGTTCTCTTAATAATTGACGAAAATCTACACGCTTTTCAGCTGTAAAGGTAATCAAGACTTGACTACAATCCAAAGGATAAGACATGTCGATAATTTTCATACCTAGTTGATGATCGCTCACCAACTGCTTTACTAAGGGAAGCTCTGCTTCAACTTTTCTCACATTGACCTCTGCTTGTTTAAAGTCTTCTGAGGTCGCAAGTCGAAGCACCTGTTCAGTAGTAGGAAAAGAATGCGTCAGTTGCTCAGCTTCTACAACAACTTTGGCTAAATCAGCACCTTTTTCTGTATCAACAACTAACCAAGTATCTTTAACATATGTTTTATCTGTTTGAACAAGGGATAAACTTCCTTTATTTTGGTATTTTACACCTAGTATAACTGTCATACTAACACCATATACTCCAATACATTTTGAAAATTAACGTGATGTTGCCACATTCTGTAAGCTTCAACCAATCTAGATAAATAATTTAAACTCGCCGTACTTCTAGACTGATTAAAAATAATAGGCAAAATTTTAAAGACCAACTCTTGTTCTCCTTTATCACTAGCCAGAGTGACCAACCTTGACACTTCAAGATAAGCTTGTAAGTCATCAAGCGATAAAAGATTTACCCAGCGTTGACAAACTTTAATCAGTTCTAAGATTTTATGGTTGGAAGACAAGAGTTCGACATCCTCCCAATTAGAAACAAGTTCAGCTAAAATCTCGGCTTCCATCTTTAAAAAGCCCTTGTTTTCTAATTCTCCAACCAAGAGCGATCGATTTTTTAGAAAATGAAACTCCTGGCAACGACTTCTAATGGTCGGCAAAATCTTATTTTCATCATCTGTCAATAAGACAAGGTAAGATTGTGCAATAGGCTCCTCCATTAACTTTAAGAGACTATTACTGGCATTAAGGTGCATTTTATCAGCATCTTGGATAATAAAAAATTGAGAAGAACTCTCATAGCCAGATTTAGAAAATTCTTGCAAGAGTTGCCTAATAGTATCAGTCTTAATGACTTGATTGACTGGTCGAATTATTTTAACATCAGAGAAGTCTTCACTTGAAATCAAGCGACACGAACGGCAACGCTGACAAGGTAATTTATCAATTTTATCTTGACAAAAACGGCTCTGTGCCAAATAAATCGCCATATCAAGATTACCAAATCCACCTGAAAAGAGATAGGCATGGCTGATCTGGTCGGACTGGATGATTTGTTGAAACTGTTTAAAAAGCTTGGGTTGTAATTGTTCTAATGACATCCTGTTTCCTCAAGATAAGAAAGGATTGTCTGATAAGCTTCTGAAACAACTTCTGATAAAGGCTTACTCGCATCAATGATGACGATACGAGAATCATCTTTAGCGAGCTCAAGATAGCCCTGTCGTACTTTTTGATGCATCGAAAGCGCCTCTAAATCTAAACGATTCACCTCACGTTCATCTGCTTGCTTGATACGGCTCAATCCTTCTTCAGAAGGGACATCAAACAAAAGCGTTAAATGAGGTTTCAAACCATCTGTCGCATAAGTATTCAACCAATCAATACTTTCCTTATCCAAGCCTCGCCCATAACCCTGATAAGCCATTGAGCTATCAATAAATCGGTCCACTAAAACAATAGCCCCTCTTGATAGAGCAGGTAAAACTTTTTCAACTAAGTGTTGACGACGGGCAGCAATATATAATAAAAGCTCTGTTTTATCATCCATAGCCGTATGTTCGACATCTAGAATCACATTCCGAATGGCCTCTGCGATCCTAACACCACCTGGTTCTCTTGTTGAAATAACTTCAAGTTTCTCTTTTTGTTCTAAAAGTGGCAAGATGGCTTGTAAAACACTGGTCTTTCCTGCACCATCTGGCCCTTCAAATGAGATTAAACTACCTTTTTTCATCCTCTTCCTCAATCATGTTAATAGTCCTATTTTACCAAAATTTTACAAGAAAAGGGAGTGAAAGTAGGGGCTATTTGAAAAATCCATCCCACTATCACTCCTTCATTCTTTTAAAAACCAACTTTCGCTTTTGTTCTCTCAATAGCCTCAACTTCAAAGCCCTTAGCTTCGATCTTAGCTTTTAAAGCTTCTAAATCAACGTCACCTTCTAACTGTACCTCAATTGCAATCTTACCTGATTTTCGAGGTAGATGTAGGGTACTCTTGATGTTCAAGTTTTCCTCTACAATAATACGTAAAAGATCTCCTAAAACACCAACCTTATCATCAGCCAAGACATGAAGGCGAGCTCCTTCTTCACCGTATCCTGAAATTTGTAAAAAGGCACGAAAAACATCTTTATCAGTGATAATTCCTGAGACCATATCATTATCCATAACAGGCAAGACACCAATACTATGTTTAATCATTAGATAAATCGCATCTTCTAAGCTAGCATATTTAGAAACTGTGACAACATCTTTAATCATGACATCACGAATTTTTGTCTTATTAAGCAAATAATTCATCTCATAAATAGACAAACTTGTCGCTTTAGATGGGCTAGCCTCAGCGATAGTACCTTCTGTTACCAAACCAACTAACTTATCATTTTCAATAACAGGTAAACGACGAAGCCCTTGCTCACGCATAATTTCTGAAACATGGGCAACTGTTGTATCTGGAGATACATACACGACTTTTTTAGTCATAAAATCTTTTACTGACATTTCTCTAGCCTCCATCTTTTTGATACTTTTATTATATCACATTTTGTAATCGTTTACGAAAACTTTATGAAAATATTTTGGCTAAATCAAACTTTGTTTCTTTCCTCTTCTATCATCAAGAACTGAGCCAAAACTAGATAAAAGAAAATAATAGCAAAAAAGGAGCCACTAACTGCTCCTTTTTTCTAATCATTAACCACCTAGATAAGCTTTACGAACCTCATCTGATGTTAAAAGTTCTTGACCTGTACCAGAAAGAACAATCTTACCAGTTTCAAGAACATAACCACGATCAGCAATAGATAATGCTTTATTGGCATTTTGCTCAATCAATAGAACAGTTGTCCCTTGCTTTTGAATATCTTGAATAATATCAAAGATTTCTTGGATAAAGATTGGGGCAAGTCCCATAGACGGTTCATCTAACAACAAAAGTTTAGGTTGACTCATCAGCGCACGCCCCATTGCAAGCATCTGTTGCTCCCCACCTGAGAGGGTTGCCGCATCTTGATTTTTACGTTCTTCTAGACGTGGAAAACGTGCAAAGATTTTCTTTAGATTAGCTTGATTTTCTTCACGATTATTACGTAAGAAAGCTCCCATCTCTAAGTTTTCCATAACTGTTAAACCAGCAAAAACATGACGTCCTTCTGGAACTTGTGATAAACCATCTGCCACAATTTTACGAGCAGGAACCTTTTGGATTTCTTGCCCTAAAAATTCAATTTTTCCAGCCGAGGGACGAACAAGACCTGAGATAGTCCGTAAAATAGAGGTTTTACCTGCACCGTTAGCCCCAATAAGAGTGACAACTTCACCTTCATTAACCTCAAAGCTAACATCTTTGACTGCTTCAATCACACCATATTTTACAGATAGGTTATCTACTTTCAACATCGCCATTATGCCTCACCTCCAAGATAAGCTTCAATAACACGTTTATTGTTTTTGATTTCATCTGGTGTTCCATGGGCAATTAAGCGACCATATTCCAGAACATAGATGCGTTCTGTAACTTCCATTACCAAGCTCATATCGTGTTCAATCAAAATAATGGTAATTCCAAACTCTTCTTTAATTTTTCGAATCAGACCTGTTAATTCTGCTGTCTCTTGAGGGTTCATCCCTGCCGCTGGCTCATCTAGAAACAGGATTTTAGGTTCTGTTGCAAGGGCACGAACAATTTCCAAGCGACGTTGTTGCCCATAAGGAAGATTTTTAGCTAATGTCTCAGCATCACCATCTAAATCAAAGATGGCCAAAAGGTCCAAAGCTTTTTGACGCAATTCTTCTTCATTTTGATAGAATTTTGGCAAACGTAAAAAACTCGCTAAAATGTGTGGTTTACGATTATTACCAAGTCCAATCAAAACATTATCAAGTACCGTCATATCCTTAAACAAGCGAATGTTTTGGAAGGTACGCGATAAACCTAGTGAGGCGATAGTATAGGGTGCTTTACCATTTAAAACAGTACCATCAAGTGTAACAGTTCCCTCACTTGGCTCATAAACACCTGTCAAGAGGTTGAAAAGAGTTGTCTTACCAGCTCCATTAGGACCAATAAGCCCTACTAACTCTCCCTCGTTTAATTCCATTGTCACATCACCTACGGCAGTCAAGCCACCGAAGTTTTTGGTTAAATTTTTAACTTCAAGAAGTGCCATTAGTTTTTGCCCTCCTTATCTTTTTTAAAGAATTTCATTAGACTAAACTCTTTTGTTCCAAGTAAACCACCTGGACGGAATACCATAACAAGAATTAAGGCTAATGAGTAAATAATCATACGAAGATCAGAGACATTTTGCAAGAACATATTTAGAACACCTAGAACAATTGCTGCAACAATAGTACCTGTCATTGAACCAAGTCCACCAAATACCGCAATAATCAAGAATTCAATTGATTTCATGATTGTAAAGTCTTTAGGCATGACTGTCCCGATATAACCAACTTGTAAGGATCCTGCGATACTAGCTGTGATAGCTGCCAAAACAAAAGCCATTACCTTAACCTTGGTGGTATTAACACCCATTGACTCTGCTGCGATTTCATCTTCACGAACAGCAATCACCTCACGTCCTATTGGGCTACGCAAGAAATTGATGGTTAAAACAGTTGTTAAAACAACAAAGATAAAAACAACTGGCCAAGTCGTATATTCTAGAATCCCTGTTAGACCAGCCGCACCGTTTGTCAAGTCGCCACCATTGACAATGGCCATACGAATAATCTCAGCAACACCAAGTGTAGCAATAGCAAGATAATCTCCCTTCAAACGAAGAGTTGGAATACCTACAATAAGTGCAATAATAGCCGCCAAAACAGCGCCCACAAGCATAGAGAGATAAAATCCTGCAAAGGTAGGATTTGAGGTTGTCAGAATAGCCGTTGCATAGGCACCAATTGCCATAAAGCCAGCTTGACCTAGTGAAAATTGCCCTGAAAAACCTAAAACAAGGTTAATTCCCACAGCCATAATGATATTAATCCCAATCTGCATCAAAATTTGTACATAATAAAGATTAATAACACCAGCCATCGCTAAAGCATAAATAATACCATAAGTAGCTAGAATAAGTGCTAACCAAGTTAAATTAACTTTTAAATTTTTCTTCATTACTTACACCTTCTCTTTCACATTTTTACCAAGGATACCCGCTGGACGAACGAGAAGAATGATGATCAAAATAGCATAAACAATCGCGTCTTTGAAACTTGATAAACCAATTGAAACAGAGAAAGTTTCTAAAAGTCCAATAACAAAACCACCGATAGCAGCTCCTGGAATAATTCCAATACCACCTAATACAGCAGCGACAAAGGCTTTAATACCTGGTGTCATCCCCATAAGAGGATCAATCGCATTGTAATAAAGACCAATCAAGCATCCCGCAGCCCCTGCTAAAGCTGATCCCAAAGCAAAAGTAAAGCTGATTGTACGGTTAACATTAATCCCCATCAACTGTGCCGCATCACTATCAACAGACACCGCACGCATGGCTTTCCCCATCTTTGTTTGCTTAACAATAAAGTTCAAACCAAGCATCAAGACAATTGAAACGGCCAAAATCGTCAACTGGACGTTAGTTACCGTTACAGGTCCTAAATGATAACGTACTGTTTCAAGGGCTTGCGGAAAGGCACGTGTATTAGCACCTACAAAATAAACCATTCCATACTCTAAAAGGAAAGATACCCCAATTGCTGTAATCAAGGCTGCAATACGCGTTGAATTTCTCAGTGGACGATAGGCTAAAAACTCAATGATAACACCTAAAAGTGCTGTCAAGCCCATTGTTAAGACCAAAGCCACAAAAAAGTTCATCTTAAAGGCATTAATCAAATAATAACCAATAAACGCACCCATCATGTATAAATCACCATGAGCAAAGTTTATGAGCTTGATAATACCATAAACCATTGTATAACCTAATGCTAAGAGGGCATAAACACTTCCTAGAATTAAGCCATTGACAAGTTGTTGAACCATGTTTTCACCAAACTTTCTATAACATAATAATATCTGGAAAAGGAGCTTTCCTTTCCCAGATACTGTAATTTTTAGATATATTATTTAACCTCAACGACAGTTGCAGAATCTTCTTTACCGTCTTTGAGACCAATCATAATTGCTGACTTAACAGGATTGTGTTTTTCATCAATTGTTGTTTTACCTGTTACCCCATCAAAATCCTTAATCTTAGCAAAGTTCTTAGCAATTTCGCTTGAGTTTTCAGCATTCTCTGCAGCTTCTGCTACCATGTAGACAGAATCATAAGCAAGTGCAGCAAACATGTTTGGTTCTTCACCATATTTTGCTTTATATGACTCTACAAATTTAGCAGCTTTATCAGATAAATCAACTTTTGTTGAGTAACCAGAAACATAATAAACATTGTTTGTTCCTGCTGCTGTAGCATTTTCAATGAATTTTTCATCGCTAAAGCCGTCAGGTCCAAGAATTGGTTTATCAATACCCATGTCACGTGCTTGTTTTGTAATTAAGCCTGTTTCAGTGTAGTAACCAGGCATAATGATAGCATCAAACTCTTTATCTTTGATTTTTGTTAAAGCGGCTTGGAAGTCTTTATCACCAGCTTGGAAAGTTTCTTCTACAACAATTTCCCCTTTATATTGGTTTTTAAACTCATTGGCGATACCTTTGGCATAGTCACTTGAGTTATCATAATAAAGGACAACTTTTTTAGCTGAAAGGTTTTCTGTAGCATATTGTGCCAAGACTTGACCTTGGAAACTATCTTGGAAAGTCGTACGGAAAACGTACTCTTTTACTTTTCCATCGGCATAAGTTAGGCTGTCTTGTGTACCAGAAGGTGTCACAAGAGGAACTGCTGCTTTTGTTGCTGCCGGTGTTGCTGCTGCTGTAGCACCAGAAGTTGCAGGTCCAATCATCACATTAACCTTGTTTTGAGTGACTAGGCTGCTAGCAACAGATGCCGCCTCATTGTTTTCAGACTTATTATCTTTTGAAACAATTTCAAGCTCTTTTCCATCTACACCACCTGCTTTATTGATTTCATCAATGGCAAGCTCCGCAGCATTTTTTTGAACTTGACCGTAAGCCGCAACTGCTCCACTCAACTCAAAGTTCAAACCAACTTTAATCGTATCTCCAACTTCTGTACCAGTCGATGAAGACGAGCCACTAGGCGCTGCCCCACAGGCTGCAAGAACAGCTGTACTCGCAAAAGCAAGAGCTGCTAATGTTAATTTCTTTTTCATCTCTATATCTCCTTAAAGTTATCTAAAAATATACGTTAATAAGAATACTGAATTATCTGATAATTGTCAAGCTATTGGGAGTATTTTTTTCGATATCCAGTTTTTCTTGATGAAGATTCCCTACAAAATTTTGATCAATCGCTTTATAGGATGACACTTTAATATCTTTAACAAACTTCTGTTTTTCCAAATAACCCACAACTTCGTCTAAGTCAGCCACATCAATATACAACACAAGATAACGCAATCGTCTAGAATGGTAATGAACATCACCAAATTTAGACACTTTTCTAGCATCACGATTGTAGTAAAGATAGACCGCAATACCTATCCGATCTTTTTTGTCCACGATTAGCTATTCCTTTCTCTAATATGATGGCCTTTAGCATGAGGACGTCTATGAGGTGATAAAGGCAGGGCTTCATCTACAAAAATATCCTCCGATACACTTTTGGCTAAATAATGACTAACGGTCGATAAGAGTACTTGTAAATCATGCTCTGCCTGTCGCATTTCTTGAACTAAAGGATCCAAATCAAGTTGCCTTTTTTGTAATAACCACTCTTTTTTTAAGACCTTTAAGTCTTCTCTGTAGGGTAAATAGGCCTTTTGATTTTCAAAATCTTGATTTAAAGTAGAAAACAGTTGCAACTTTTCTTGTAAAGAAGTATTCTCCTGAAAACGAGTTTTTACTTTTTTATAATTTTTGACCTCTTTTGTTTCCAAAATGGACGCTACTAAAGCATCAATCGCATCGTCAATCTCTATCAATTCTTGATTTATTTCTAGCATATAAAGATTATATCAAAAAAAAGAAGTGGAGACTAGGTTACTCCACTTCCACCTTTTTGATTTTATTTTAAATCATTATTAGCCATAATATCGTCAATAAAGCCATATTCTAATGTTTCTTGCGCACTCATCCAGTAATCACGTTCCGCATCCTTATGAACTTGTTCAATCGTTTTCCCTGAATTATCAGCTAAGATTTGTTCTAAGTTTTGACGTGTTTTTAAAAGATGCTCTGCAGCGATAGCCATATCTGTTTGTTGAGTGCCACCACCTGTTCCACCCATAGGCTGGTGAATCATGTACTCAGCATTGGGTAACATGAAACGTTTTCCTTTAGTACCTGATGAGGCAATGATGGTTCCCATAGAAGCAGCAACACCCATTACAATAGTTTGGACATCAGATTTAATAAAGTTCATCGTATCTACAATTGCAAGTCCTGCCGATACGGAGCCACCTGGCGTATTGACATAAAGATAAATATCCTTTGTATTATCCTGAGCGTCAAGGAATAAGAGCTGAGCAATAATAGAATTTGCCATATTATCCTCAACTGGTCCTGTCAGCATAATAATACGATCTTTTAGCAAACGTGAGTAAATATCATACGAGCGTTCACCACGGCTAGTTTGTTCAATAACTACTGGAATCATAGAATTTCTCCTTTTTCTTAGAAGTTCCTACTTCTATCAATTAAGATATTACCATTATAGCTTTTTGGTCAATCTTGGTCAAATAAAAAATTTACTATTTTTTAGAAAAAGCAAAAGGTTGAAAGAACGCTCTCAACCTTTGATAAAACTTATTTTGTCCCAAACAAACGGTCACCAGCATCTCCAAGTCCTGGAACTATATAACCATTTTCATTGAGCTTTTCATCCAACGCCGCTGTGTAGATGTCAATATCTGGATGGGCATCTTGTAATTTCTTAACCCCTTCTGGTGCCGCAACTAAGCAGACAAACTTAATATTCGCTGCACCACGTTTTTTAAGGGAATCGACTGCTAAAATAGCAGAGCCCCCAGTTGCTAACATAGGATCTACAAGAAAAATTTGACGTTGATCAATATCTTCTGGCAATTTCACTAGATATTCAACGGGTTCAAGAGTCTCCTCATCACGATACATCCCAATATGACCAACCTTAGCAGCTGGAACAAGGCTGAGTAAGCCATCAACCATACCAATACCTGCACGCAAAATTGGAACGATTGCTAATTTTTTACCCGCTAACTGCTTTTGAACAGTTTTCACAATCGGTGTCTCAATCTCAACATCCTCTAGTGGCAAATCACGTGAGACCTCATACCCCATTAACATAGCGATTTCATTAACAAGCTCACGAAAATCTTTTGTCGAGGTGCTAGTACGACGTAAAATAGAGAGTTTATGCTGGATTAGTGGATGTGAAATAACTTGAAATTTTCCCATATGATGTCGCTCTTTCGAGCTTCCTACTTTCTAAAATTTTTTCTCCTTATTATACCAAACTTCGAGGGAGTTTTCATCTAGAAAGAAAAGATTTTAAAAAGTTTCAGCTAAACGGCGACAAGCCTCCACAATGATAGACCTAGGCGCTGCTGCATTTAGTCTAGCATGTAATTTCCCTTCGCGACCAAAAGTTAAACCATCATTTAAGATTAAACCAGCCTCTTTTTCTAGTTTATCAAACAATTCCGAATGAGATAAGCCATAGTCAGAAAAATCAAGCCAAATCAAATAAGTTCCTTCTGGTTTTAAAAATTTTATTCGCGGTACTTCTTTACTCAAAAAGTCAGTAATGTAGTTGATATTATCCTCTAGAACACCTTTGAGCTCCTCTAGCCACGGTTTTCCATAAGTTAGGGCAGTCTCCGTAGCTATTAAACCTAGGCTTGAAATTTCATGCTGATTATTTCTTAGCTGAATTTTACGAAAAGCTGCGCGAAGCTCAGGATTTTTAATCAAGACAAAACTATTTTTTGTTCCCGCAATATTGAAAGTTTTAGTAGCACTACTTAAAATCACAGAAAAATCCGAAAAAGCTTCCGAAACGGTATTAAAGCTATGATGTTGATTACCGTACAAAGCCAAATCTTGATGAATTTCATCTGAAAGTAAGATAACATGATATTTTTGGCAAAGTTTTCCAATTTTTTCAAGTTCATCTTTAGACCAAACACGACCACCTGGATTATGCGGGCTACAGAAAAGATAGATTTTAACTTGATGCTCAACAATATCTTTTTCCAACTGCTCAAAGTCAATTTCAAAGTGACCATTTTTTTCAATTAAAGAATTATTAACCAGTTTTCTCTGATTTAAGGTAATTGTTCGGGCAAAAGGGGGATATACAGGTGTATTAATCAACACAGCATCTCCTTCTTTTGAAAAAGCTTGTAGGGCTACCGAAATAGCAGGAACAACTCCCTCAATCAAGGTGATGTCTTCTTTTGAGATGAAGTAACCATGCTGCTCCTTTTCCCAATTAACAATTTTATCTAATAGGCTATCTGGTGTCGCATTGTAGCCATAGACACCATGCCTTGCAAATTCTTCCAAAGCTTTAGTCATTTCTGGAAAGGTCACAAAATCCATGTCAGCAATCCAAAGTGGCAACAAATTTTTATCTTCTTTTGTCGCCTGCCACTTGACAGCATTAGTTGATAAACGCTCAGGTACAGTGGTAAAGTCATATTTTGTCATCTTATCCCTCCAAAGCTGTCTTTAAATCTGTTATCAGATCCTCTGCATCTTCAATTCCAACCGATAAACGTAAGAGATCATCTGTCAAACCATAGGCATGACGAACCTCAGCTGGAATATCAAAGTGGGTCTGTGTAGCAGGGTAAGTAATCAAACTTTCAACCCCTCCTAAGCTTTCTGCAAAAGTGAAAACTTCCAAAGTATTGATGATTTGTGGAATATTTTCTTGGTTCTTAACTTTAAAGGAAACCATGCCACCTTTTCCTGTATAAAGTACCTCTTTAACTGCTGGAGACTGTCGCAAAGCTTCTACTACAGCTTTGGCATTCTCTGTTGATTTTGTCATGCGTAGCTTCAATGTTTTTAACCCTCGAATCAAAAGGTAACTGTCAAATGGAGATAAAACAGCTCCTGTTGTATTCAAATTAAAGAAAAGTTTATCATAAAGTTCTTGATCACTGGTTAAGACAACCCCAGCCAAAACATCATTATGGCCTGAAAGGTATTTCGTAGCAGAATGTACTACGATATCTGCTCCTAAAGGAATAGGATTAAGATAAACAGGGCTATAAAAAGTATTATCCACAATCACTTTAGCTCCTAGTTGATGAGCTTTATTGGCGATACTTTCAATATCAAACTCTACCATCAAGGGATTGGTTGGTGTCTCTAAATAAACAAGGTCAATCGTATCATCTAGCTGGTCAATAAGTTCGTCTTCTGTATTGGCATAAACAAAAGAAAAGCGTCCTTCTTTTTCTTTCTCATTAAACCATCTAAATGACCCACCGTAGAGATCTCTGGCTGCCAAGACCTTACTTCCTACAGGAAAAATTTCCATGGCAAGTACAATCGCACTCATCCCTGAACTTGTTGCTAAGGCAAATTCTGCCTGTTCAATAGCAGCTAAAGTTTCTTCTAATTGCGTTCGAGTTGGATTTTTTGTACGAGTATAGTCATATCCTGTAGATTGACCAAATTCTGGATGCTGATAGGTGGTTGAAAAATGCAAGGGAGTTGTTAACGCTCCAGTCGCTTCATCTGATTTAATACCAGCCTGCGCTAAGATAGTGTCTAATTTATAAGATTTTGTCATGATTTCCCCCTGATATTGTTTTCTTATTATTCTACCACTTAAACAGCCATTATAACGTTTTTCTTGTATATCATTTATTGATAGTTAGCTATAGTTTTTACTTATAACGTATCAAAAAAAATCTAGATATTAATCTAGATTTTTAAACAGACTCTATTTTTAACATTTGGCGCAGACGTTGTGCACGACTTCCGATTAATTTATCAAGACTACGGGTCAATAAGGCTAAATAACCATATACCGCTACACCGACAAATCCAACAATTACTAAATAAATGGCGCTTTGGACATAGCCTTTTGGAACAAAAATAAAACCTAAGACAAATTTTGTTAATATCACAAAAACTGCCATAATCCCTGTCATCAGTACGATAAGTAGAGCATTTTTTATCATAATTTTAGGATTAAAGTGGGTCACTTGACGGATCCGTTGATACATTAAAACGACGGGTACTAATAAACCAATAGTGGTGCTAATCACTGGTCCATAAGAGTGAAAAAGATAAATAAGAGGAATCTGTAAAACCACTTTAACAGCTAAACCAATTAAAAAATATCGAATCGCACGACGTCTCTCAAAAAGTGCTAGTAACATAGGAGATAACATGGTGTAAAAACTTACCACTAAAGTTTGTAGCAAAACAGCAATAAAGAGATGAATCGCAAGCGTCTCTGACTGCCCATAAAAGACTGTATAGAGTGGCTCAGCTAATAACACGGAACCTGTAAGAGCTGGTATCATAAAGATCATTAACATTTGAACGTTATTCAAAATCATACGAGCAATCGCTCTTTTATCTTTTTTCACAAAATTTTCGGTAATCAATGCAATTCCCACACCACCAATAGAGGAAGCAACAGAAATCAAAATCATAACAATCTTGTTAGGATTAGCATAGAAATACGTGTACATGGTGACCAATTGTTTCTCGGAAAAATTTGTGAACCACTTCATGCTATTGATAAAGGTTGCCTGATCAATCAAGCTAAAAATAGAAACTGCAGCTCCTGTTACAATAAAAGGAATGGCTTCCTTCGTTGTCTCAATGAGAATTTGGAGAGAATCAATCTCTTCATCAATATCCAATTCTGAAAAGAACTTCCCTAATACACCCATTTGCCATAAATAATAACCCAAGACCAGCATACTAGCCAACATCCCAACAAAAGCCGCAAAAGTGGATTGAATCACAGCTGCAACATAATCACCTGATCCCATTTTCATAATGAAAAAGGTCGCTAATAGCATCCAAATAATCCGAATAATCTGCTCGGCAATTTGACTAATAGAAAAAGGCTTTAAATCATTATACCCTTGGAAAAATCCGCGGATTACACTCATGACAGGAAAAATTAACACAGACAGTGATAAACTCTTTATCACAGGAACGAGTTCTGCACCTGAACCTGACATACCTGCAAAAATCCCTGCACCAAAATACATCACAGAGGCACCAATAATTCCTAGTATCAACATGAAACGCATAAAATGCCGCATCAGATAGATATTATGACTTTCTTTTCCTAAGGCATTGTATTTTGCAATCTGCTTAGCGATTGCAACTGGAATACCGGCTGTTGACATCAATAAAAACAGGGCATAGATACTATAGCCCATATTAAATAAACCATTAGCTTCTGCCCTATGCTCTCCCATCCACATATACCAAGGAATGATATAAAGAGCGCCTAATAGGCGGCTAACAATATTACTCATGGTTGACCATGCTGTCCCGCGTAACATTTTTTCTTCTTGACTAAGAGCCGATTGAGACAGCGACGAACGAGTAGTTTCTTTATTCATTAGTTACTTCCTAGAATTTTTTCAATCAAATTTATTATAAACTTTTCCTTTTGACTTGTAAAACAGGAACATAAGGTCTAAAATATTACTATGATTACAATTGAACATGTTTTAGACATTTTAAAAAATGACCAGAATTTTCGAGAAATTCTTTTTAACGGACAATATCATTACCATGCTTCTGATATTTGTTTTGAGCAATTAAGTTATGACAGCCGAGTAACAGATCAAAAAACACTATTTTTTGTCAAGGGTGCTCATTTTAAAAAAGAATTTTTAGATAAAGCAATCAACTCTGGTTTAACCTATTATATTTCTGAAAAAGATTATGAAGTTGATATTCCCGTTATTCTTGTTAACGATGTGAAACAGGCTATGAGTTTGGTTGCCATGGCTTTTTATGGTAATCCTCAAGAGCAATTAAAACTTTTGGCATTTACAGGTACAAAAGGTAAAACTACTGCTGCTTATTTTGCCTACCAGATTTTAAAGCAAGAACATAAACCAGCTATGCTCTCTACCATGAACACCACGCTTGATGGAAAAACATTCTTTAAATCAACTCTCACAACACCTGAAAGCTTGGACCTCTTTGCCATGATGGCTGAAGCTGTCAAAAATGGAATGACACATCTGATCATGGAAGTTTCCAGTCAAGCTTATCTCGTGAAACGTGTTTATGGCTTAACCTTTGATGTCGGTGTTTTCTTAAATATTAGTCCTGATCACATTGGGCCTATTGAACACCCTACTTTTGAGGATTATTTTTACCATAAACGCCTCCTAATGAAAAATAGCCGAGCAGTAATTATTAATAGTGAGATGGACCATTTTGATCTCTTAAAAGAGGAAGTTGCGACAAAAGATCATGACTTCTATGGAAAATTCTCTGACAATCCTATTTCATGCTCAAAAGCCTTTACATTTGATGTCAAAGGGAAGCTAGCTGGGCACTATCACATCCAACTCATTGGACGTTTTAACCAAGAAAATGCCCTCGCAGCAGCCTTGGCTTGCTTGCGCTTAGGAGCATCACACCATGCTATCCAAAATGGAATCGCTGAAACAACTGTCCCAGGCAGAATGGAAGTGCTAACTCAAGCCAATGGAGCTAAAGTCTTTGTTGACTATGCTCATAATGGTGTCAGCCTTGATAATCTCATCAAAGTCGTTAAAGAGCATCAGACAGGACAAATCACCCTCATCCTAGGTGCACCTGGAAATAAGGGAGAAAGCCGTCGAAAAGATTTTGGCGAAATTATCAATCAATACCCTGAACTAAAGGTTATCTTATCTGCCGATGACCCTAACTTTGAAAATCCTTTAACCATTTCTCAAGAAATCCAAAGCCACATCCATCGATCTGTAACTATCATAATAGACCGTGAAGAAGCAATAAAAACAGCCCTAGCTCAAACTAAAACCGACCAAGATGCCGTTATCATTGCAGGAAAAGGCGCAGATGCTTATCAGATTATTGAAGGAAAACAAGCCAATTACGATGGCGACATTACTGTTGCCAAACGTTATTTATCATAACAAATGAAATAGTGATGACCCAAAGCTATTAAGTCAATTCAAAGCTGAACAATAATAACCACTCCCTAGAAAAAAACAATTCCCACATGTATAATGTGGGAATTGTTTTTTTATTGGTTAACAGCTTAATGTAATGGCATTGGAAATAGCCCACTCCATTTTTTAGGATTAAGCATTAAAGCTCTCTGTCAATTGTGGTACAACTTGTTTCTTACGAGAAACTGCACCTTCAAGGAAGGCATGGTTGTTTTCAAGCTTAAAGTTAAATGCTGCTTCAACCTTATCCATATTTTGACCAAGTGCTAAGATTTCTGAGTTTGAATTAATGATATCTGTAATCATCAAAACAAAGTCTGAATAGCCGTTTGCCTCTGAAGCTGCTACCATAGCTGCTTCAATCTCAGCTTGACGTCCAAGAACTTCTGCAATATCAACAGTATTAACTTGAGCGACACGGACAGCATTGCCATTTAATTCAAACGTTTTGGCATCAATATCAATCAACTCTTCTGCTGATTTACTTGCAAGATTTGTCCCAGCTTTCAGCATAGCAAGACCGTACTCCTCAAGGTTAACACCAGCAATCTCAGCAAGCTCTTTAGCTACTTGTGGATCCGATGCATGAGTAGTTGGTGACTTCAACAATAGCGTATCTGAAATCAAACCAGATAAGAGTAAGCCTGCAACCTCACGTGGAAGCTCAACACCTGCTTCTTTTGAAGCACGGTAAACGATAGATGATGCTGAACCAACTGGTTCTAAACGCATATAAAGTGGATTAGCTGTTTCAAAATTGGCTACACGGTGATGGTCAATAACTGCTGCAACCTCAACATCACGGATATCAGCAATGGATTGCTGAAACTCATTGTGGTCAGTCAAGATTACTTGAGAAACTCCTTCTGCTTTAGCGGATGTCACTACACGAGGAGCCTCAACACCAAAATAATCCAAAACAAAAGCTGTTTCTTCATTTGGCGTACCTAATGCTACTGCCTCTGCCTCACGTCCCCAAGCTGTGCGCTCAAGATAAGCCCAACCATATGATGATGCAATAGCATCTGTATCAGGATTTTGGTGACCAAAAACTAAAATTTTAGACATGTCTTTTACCTCATAAATCTTTTTCCTTCTTATTTTAACAGAACTGTTAAGTTTTTTCCACCGTTTCTCATACAAAAAAGCACCAGATCGACTGATGCTTTTTCAAGTGTTGTCTTTTTTTTCTTGTGATGATGGAACAGGTTCCACTTCAACTAAAGTTGCCTTTTTTGTCCTATCAGTGTTAGCATTTCTCATTTGAGATAAGTTTCTAAATTTTTCTCTCAAATTAAGACTTCTAAAAGCTTTAACAAGTAGCTGATAACACAAAACAATGATGGATTCGAGTAATAAAAGGAGACTAAGAAGCATGACCCCAACTAAACTCCAAGTCATAAAAATAGTAACCCATAATTGAGATAGTACCTTTTTGACATTAGATAGGTGATTATTTTGGATTGCTAGTGTTTCTAAAAATAAGTCTAGAATTCCCCTAATCAACCCCATTTTTAACTCACGTTCACTAGAAGAAGGAGAAAAAGCACCGGCCTTTACGATCAACAGTTCATCTTCTATTGTGTACAACTCTACCTCATCTCCAAGGACAGGCTTAAAATCCAAGGTTTCACGAAAAACTTTTCTTATACTTCCATCGGAGCTTCTCAAATAGACACTATCTGAGGTCACTTTTACAACGGTAAACATCTCTTCTCCTTTCCCACTTATCTTTATCAGTATAGCAAGAAATTACAAGAAAGTAAATGAGGTGAAGAAGTAGACAGGTACTAGGCTTTAACTCTCTTCAAATAATCTTGATAAGACTCTGTCTCCATAAGATCTTTTGCATTTTTAACGCGATCAGCTGTCGGCGGTTTTACTCCCTCTAATGGATAAGGCACTCCCATCTCTCTCCACTTAAATTCTCCCATAGTATGATAAGGAAGAATCTCAAACTTATCTACATTTTTCAAGGTTTTAACAAATTTTCCTAATTCCAGCAAATCCTCATCAATATCCGTCAAGCCAGGAACTAAGACATGGCGAATCCAGACTGGTTTCCCAATATCAGATAGGTACTTGGCACAATCTAAAATGGTCTGATTACTTTGACCTGTTACCTTTTTATGTTGCTTATTGTTAATTTCCTTGATGTCTAGTAAAACTAAGTCTGTAACAGCCATTAAACGATCAAATTTCACTAAGTAGTCTGGATTATTTCTAAAAGGAAGAGCACAAGTATCTAAGGTACAGTGAATACCAAGTTCTTGTGCCTTGGTAAACAAGGCAATTAAAAAATCAATTTGTAAAAGAGCCTCACCACCGCTGACAGTGATTCCTCCTTTTTTTCCCCAGAACCCCTTAAATCGAAGCGCCTCAGCCAAGACATCATCCACTGTGCGTTCTTTGGCCTTGTTTGATTCCATAGCCCAAGTATCTGGATTATGACAATATTGACATCGCATTTTACAGCCCTGTAAAAAAATAATAAAGCGCACCCCAGGCCCATCCACTGATCCAAAACTTTCTGTGGAATGAACCAAACCTGTTACCTGACCATAGTCTATATCTGTCATAAGCTCCCCTTTTGTAACCGTTTTAATAGTAGTATTATACCATCTTTTACTAAAAAGTACACTGACAAGGTTTTCAAAAAATATAAAAAAATTTCTATAAAATGTAAAATTTTTAATAAATTACATGAAATTTAGTGTATAATATAATTAACCCTATTCTAATGAATGCAACCATTAGGGTAGGGTTCTCATCAACCAAAACTAGGACAGTCGCATCGCTGTTCTAGTTTTTTATTGTTAAAAAACCTACATAGAAAACTCTATCATCTGCAATTTGTTTGCCTTACTGCTGGTGTTTACCTCATATTTATAAAAATAAGGTTAGATGAGACATCTAACCTTATTCTTCTTCAATAGTTGTTTCTTTTGTGATGATCAATTTTAATTTAACAATCCGTCCATCCTTCACTTTATCATTAACCAAGGTTAGATGTTTTCCATTAGAGTCAATGTCAACACTATGTTTTTCTTCTTGACTAGGAATAGCACCGACTTCTGTTAAATAATAACCTGCTATCGTATCAACTTCAACATTTTCAATTTCTGTTTCAAAGTATTCATTAAAATCATTAAGGGTCATACTCCCTAAGACAATGTAAGTATGATCACCAATTTCACGCACCTCTAGTTCAGACTTGTCAGTTTCATCATCAATCTCACCCACAATCTCTTCTAGAAGATCCTCCAAAGTCACAATCCCTGCCACACCACCATACTCATCTTTTAGTATGGCCATCTGATTATGTGTTTTACGCAAAGCTTTTAATAAATCATCTACAAAGATGGTTTCTGGAACAAAAAGAGGTTCCTGCATAATTTTTCGAATAGAAAGCTTGTCAAAGCCCTGATTAAATCCTTCGTGTAACAGTTTTTTCGTATGAAGAACACCGATTACCTTATCTCTATCATCATCATAAACAGGGATACGAGAGAAATTTTCTTTTAAAATAGACTCAATAATAACATTAGACTCATCATTGATATCAACCATAAATGCATCAGTTCTTGGAACCATTACCTCACGCGCTAACAGTTCATCTAACGAGAAGACACCTTGTAGCATATCAATTTCTTCGGCATCTAGCGTTTCCTCACTATTGGTCAACATATAAGCAATTTCATCACGCGTCATTTTTTCATCCGCATCATCAAAAGTCATAGGGGTGATGCGACTCAAAAGGTTGGTTGAAACAGATAGCAACCAGACAAAGGGGCTAACAATTTTTCCTAAAATAATGATAACTGGAGCCGAAACAACTGCTAAATTCTCTTTCAAATTCATTGCAATACGTTTAGGATATAACTCACCCAAAACGATAGAAATATAAGTCAAAAACGCAAGAGAAATCATGCTACCTGCTGTCTGAGCTGTCGCTGAATTTCCTAGATACTTAGCAATCTCCTTACCAAGTGTATCAGCTAAACTAGCCCCTGATAAAAGAGTTATCAGGGTAATCCCAACTTGAATAGTGGATAAAAAGTTATTAGGATTTTCAAGAACACTTAATAGACGGATAAATTTTTTATCACCTTCTGCTGCTTTTTGTTCTACTCTCGAGCGATTTAAGGATACCATCGCCATCTCGCTAGCTGAAAAAAAGGCATTTAAAAGGGTTAAAACTAAAAGTAATAAAAATTGTAACAGTAAGGACTGACTACCAGGGTCTTCCATTGTTATCATTCTCCTCAAATTTAATATAGTCCTTCAATTATAGCACAATTCTCAACTTTTGACTAATCTTTTAAAAGACCTTTGAGAATATGATATAATGAAAGCAAAAGAGGGGGGGAGTCTATGACTTTAATTTCACTAAAAAATGTCAGCGTCATCAAGCAAGGAAAAACCTTACTTGATAATCTTAATTGGGAGGTCAAAAAAGGAGAGGCTTAGGCCATCTTAGGTTTAAATGGTTCTGGGAAAACAACGCTATTAAAGTTATTGATGGCAGAATTTTTTCAAAGTAGAGGGGATGTTTGTGTGTTGGGTGCCAAATTTGGACAGGGCGATATTACACCCATCCGGCAAAAGATTGGTATTATTGGCTCTTTTATTGCAGAACGACTTCCTAAAAACATGCCTGCTGAACACATTGTCCTAACTGGAAAATATAAAAGTAGTATCTTATATAAAGCCTATGGTAGTAAAGAATTAAACGAAGCCAAGGACATGTTAGAACACTTAGGTGGAGCACATCTTATCGGACGCAGGTACTTCACACTCTCTCAAGGAGAGAAACAACTTTTACTTATTGCAAGAAGTCTCATGGAAAACCCTGACATCATCATCCTTGATGAAGCTACCAGTGGACTAGATCTTTTTGCTAGAGAAAAACTCCTCAAATTAGTTGAAAACATCAAACAACTCCCTCATGCCCCAACCATCCTTTATGTCACTCACCATGCTGAAGAAATAACATCCAGTATCAGTCACCTACTACTCCTTCGAGAAGGTAAAATAGTCGCTGCAGGAAAAAAAGAAGAGGTGCTGACACCTGAATACCTCAAACTGCTTTACGGAACAGCTGTTGAACTCATTCCAATTGGTGATGAACGCTATTTTATTCAGCCTAAATAAAAACAGGACCTAACCACTCCTTCAATGAGTGGTTAGGTCATGTTTGGTTGGGGATAAAAATTAGACAGAAGCTGGTTCTAAAAAGTTATGATCAACCTCATTTAAGGAATAGCTTTCTAGTTCATTAACATTTTTTCTAAGACGTTTGGCTTCCTCTGCTGTTAAGATGCCCTTGTCTTGATACTCTGAAATCAGTTTTCGCTCTAAGTAATATCCTCGTAAAAGCTCATCCATATTATTTGGTCTTGCTCGTGTTAAAACCCTCTCAACAAAAGCACCTGATGCCATCACTTCTGCCTCTTGAAGACGTGACATTTGAAGGAAATTCACTAAGGCTGGACTATAAACCCCCTCAAGCTCCTCTAAAGCATCTAACACAAGCTCCGTATTTTGTAGATAAACATCTGCTAGATGGTCACGATTATCTTGACTCAGCTGAAATCGTTGTCGGTCTTCTTTTTTTAAAACTTGTCTTATGCGATACCCAAAGCTAGTCACCTCATGTAAGACAGCTCTTAAGACACGTAAGAATATCCGAAATCCATATGCAAAATTTGAGACAAATCCTCTATTAACCTGACCTTCTAACACTTTTAAATACCGTTGATAGATACGGTATTCTTTCAGGTCAATACGCCCTTTAGACAAGGCATACTCTAAGCCATCACTTTCAATGTCGATAATCAATAGTTGAATGATGGCTAATTCACGCTTCACCTCACTCGGTTCTTGTTCCAAAATCAAGCGTTCAATACGGTCTTTATAGTTGTCAATGGCAGCATATAAGGCGGCTTTTTCTGTGCTATTTTTTACATCTTCTTCTAAGATTTGAACAACATCAGCTAAAATGGAAATTTGAGACACATGATTAACCTCCTCGCTCCCTTCTCCTGCTAAGTAGGGAAGAACAACTAAGCCTGTCAAAAAACTCAATAGAGTAACGGCACCAACAGTAAAAAGTGTTAAACTGTATTGAAGGGAGTCTGTCTCTGGTAATAAAAGAATAGTAGCAATAGACACTGTCCCTTTGACACCAGAAAATGTTAATAGCAAAATATCTTGAATATAAGATGAAAACGAATTTTTTAAACGTCTGCTTTCCCAAAAGTAGTAAAGTCCTAAAAGTAAAAATCGGGTTAAAAATAACAAAGCTGTCACTGCAATGACAATCCCTAGAAGGTGCCAATTACTATAAAGTGGACTGGTCAAAGCTGGTTCCAAAATATGGGTCATTTCAAATCCAAAGACCATAAAAACCAAGCCGTTTAAAAGAAAAATCACCGTATCCCACACAACATGGGACACCTTATCAACTTGAGCATCAAATAAGGTGATTTTCTTCAAGCGTCTCGCCTGCATCACCCCTGCTATCACGACTGCAATGATACCTGAGACACCGACTTCACTAGCAATAAAATAAGCTAAAAGCGGTAAAGACAGCTCCAGTAAGAGTGCCCCTGTAACATCTGCTGCATCAAATTTTTCAAGTAAGGATAAACTCCAACGACTCAATAACGATAGGCTAAAACCAATTAAAAAGCCACCTAATATCGACCATAATAGTTGTAAACTAGCATGTGCTAAAGAAAAAGTCCCTGTCAGTAAGGCTGCCACAGCAAACTCAAAAGCAACTAAGCCGCTCGCATCATTTAAAAGCCCTTCTGACTTTAAAATATTTTCAACACTCTTTGGAAAATTAAAGCGGTTTGCCATTGAAATAAAAGCCACGGCATCTGTTGGACCAAGAGCCGCCCCTAGAGCAAAGCAAGCTGCTAAAGGCATCTCAATAGGAAGAAAGATACCAGAAAAGTAACCTAAGACTAGTGTGGTCACAAAGACAGTAGGGAGAATCAGATACAATATAATAGAGCGGTGCTCTAAAAAGCTAGTAATGTCACTTTCCTGCCCCTCTCTAAAGTTAATAGGGGCAATCACAAATGCTAGAAATAACTCTCCGTCTAGTTTAAACTCAGAGCCTTGATAGAATAAACCTAACAAAAGGCCAAAAACTAACTGAATAAAGGGCAAAGGAAGTTTAGGGAGCATCCTGTTGATAACATTGGACAAAATCAAAGCCAATAAAAAAGTGATCAACATAATGGCAAAATGCATAAAGACCTCCTAACGTTTTTGGCAACAATGCCCATAGAGTTCCCTTTGTTTATTAATTTTTTCCTCAATCACTGAGACATCTCGCGCTTCCAATCTCCGCTGACATTTTTCTAATTCTAAAGCTGCTAACTTTTTTTGAATTTTTAAAATCTTTTTATCTTGATAAGCAACTCTTTCTTGGGCAACGTGATGTTTAGGTTTATTCTCAATGTATTTTTGACGCATCTGCGTAATTTTTTCCAGTACATTAGTTTCCATTTTCTGTTTCCTTCAATTTTTCAATCATAATTAAAAAAGGTGGCGTGTTAATTTGATTAAGAGGTTGGTAAGCCATTACAGTGAAATATTCTTGCGGCAGATCCTCGACATAATGTAATAGGGCATTTTTTTCATAACTTCCCCCCTCATGACCATAATAAACCATAATAGCTACTCGTCCGCCTACTTCTAGACGCTCCAAAATCTGTTCAAGCGCAGACAAGGTTGTCTCAGGAACCGTAATGACGCTCTTATCTGCACTTGGAAGGTAGCCTAAATTAAAAATAGCTGCACGAATACGATCAACATAGTTCCCAACGGTTTCATGCCCTTCTAAGATAAGCTCTGCATTGCTAATACCAGCCTCTTTCAAGCGTTGCCTTGTTCTTTCTAATGCTTGCTGTTGAATATCAAAAGCATAGACTTTTTTAGCTAATTGTGCTAAAAAAAGCGTATCATTTCCATTTCCCATTGTCGCATCTACTGCGACACTTTCTTTGTCCAAGACCTCAGCTAAAAAGTCATGGGAAAGATGAATCGGTCGTTTTATCATAGCGTCCTCACTTTTTCTGTCATAGGGATTATTATAGCACTTTGCAGCAAGGAAAAAAAGCAAAAGAAAAAGGCTGGCTGTGCCAACCTTTGTTTAAAAATCTATTGAGCTCTCTTGTCTGACTTATTTTTGTTTGGCTTGAAAACGCCATTCAAACCGTTTTTGATCGTAAAAAGGATACAGGAGATTTAGCACACCATACCCCATCACAAAACCTGCCAAAACATCCGTTGGATAGTGAACCCCTAAATATATCCGTGACAAACCAATAAAAGCAATCAAAAGGACTAAAAGAGCTTCAAACACTGTTTTGCGCCAGCTTTTTTCCAAACGTTGATGAAGAACAATCAGAAGACTGCCAAAAATCAAGAAGGCTCCTAAAGAGTGCCCACTTGGAAATGAAAAGCCATCTGCATGAACAAGATGCTCTATCGAAGGACGAGGACGATCGTAAATATTTTTTAAAACGACAATGAGCACACCAGCTAAAACGCCACTTAAGGCAACCAGACCAGCTTCAACTTTCCATTTTTTGACAAAATAAAGAAAGGCAGAGATTGCTAGGACTAAAATCACCTGAGTGGATGTATTTCCTACAAGGGTAATATTTTTAAACAGCGAGGTTAAAAAGTTAGGCAGAGAGCCTCGAATAGCAGATTGAATCGGCTGATCAAAGACCACCAACTGCTCTGGGTAAAATCGAACGACATAACCGAGCATCACAAAGGCTAAAATAGCAAAGGAAGCTCTTGTAAGATAAAGTTGTTTATTTTTCATAAGAATATTTTAGCAATAAAGGCTTAAGCGAAAGATAAAGTAAAGCAAAAGAAAGTGTAAAAATTAGGCCTTGAATAAGATTAAAAGGGAGGACCATCCCGATCATATACCGACCAATACCAATAAATTTTTCAATATCAAAGTTTGCGAATGTTGCATATAAAGGAATCGCATAAAAATAATTTAACAAAAGCATTACTCCTGTTAAACTCAAGGTTCCTAATAAACCTGCCAGTACAAACTGTAAGCGTGTTTTTTCTTTTTTCCATAAAAGTGAAAATAAGAAGATAAACACTCCTAGAGCAAGCACGTTCATCGGTAAACCAATTAAGGTCGAGATGCCTTGGTTATTTAATACTAATTTTAAAAGCGTTCTCAATACTAAGATAACGTAGGCTTCTTTAAGCCCAAAGAGTGTCAATCCTACTAAAATAGGTAAAATACTAAGTTCTACCTTCAAGAAATCTGCTCCTGGAATAATAGGAAAATCTACTAGCATGAGCACAAAAGAAAGTGCTCCCAACAAGGCCACATAGGCCAACTTTCTTGTCTTAGACATAAAAAATTCCTCCAAATTTTACAATTTGAAAGAAGGTCCAACTATTTTTGTACACTAAAAAAGCAAGCACAAAAAACTTGGTCTTCTCCCATCCAGACTATACTGTCGGTTGTGGAATTGCACCACATCAGCTTGCGCTCACGGACTTCAAATCTAGTAATCCTAGACTTGTCACCGCCGGTCGGGATTTTCACCCTGCCCTGAAGACACTTTTATCTTAACAAAAAAATAAAAATTTGACAAGTCATTTATCTTTAATTAGTAATTTTTGCTATATTTTTAAACTAAAAATCAGTAAAAAAGCACTTTAAAAGTTAGGACATCTCACTAACTTTTAAAGTACAAGGGAAATATAGGAAAGCTATTTGTAGTGATAGCCTCTCACTTACAACTTCTTAATCTTCACGAATAACTTCTACACGATAACCATCAGGGTCAGTAACAAAATAATAATGTCCTGGATTTCCTGGAAGACCACTGATATCTGTTGTGGGATACCCCAAAGCCTTATGTTTGGCATTATCAGCCTCTAAATCATCAGAAGATAATGCAAGATGAGAAAAACCATCTCCAACAGTATATGGACCATGATTATAGTTATAAGTTAGCTCAATTTCAAAAGAATCTCCCTCTAAAGCGAGATAAACCAAGGTAAACTGATGCTCTGGATAGTCTTTACGACGTGTTTCCTTAAAGCCAAATGCTTCCTCATAAAATTTTTGCGATGCTTCAAGATTTTCTACACGTAAACAAGCGTGCAACATTTTTTTACTTGCCATTATCTGAACCTCCTTTAACTCATACTAGTATAACATATGTTTTTTACTTTTTTAAAAATCAGGATTTATTTCAGTTTATCTCCATCATAACGGTGGCTCAACTCCAACCCCTCAAAGTTTTGTTGACGAAGGGCTTCATAAACCATCATACAAGCAGTATTTGAAACATTTAAACTTCTAACATGTTCATCATTCATTGGAATACGAAGAGCTTTTTCAGGATGCTGGCGCATAAACTCCTCTGGTAGCCCTTTGTCTTCTCGTCCAAACATAAAATAGTGGTCACCATCTTTATTCAAATCAGCATCTGAATAAGTTTGATCTGCAAATTTAGTGATAAGATGAAGTTCCCCTTGATACGAAGCCATAAATTCCTCTATACTATCATAAAAATGAACATCTAATTTATCCCAATAGTCTAAACCTGCTCGTTTCATTTTTTTATCATCAATCGGAAAGGCCATTGGCTTAATGATATGTAGTGGACTATTAGTAGCCGCACAGGTTCTAGCAATATTTCCTGTATTTTGTGGAATTTGAGGTTCAAATAAAACAATATGATTACGACCAAAAGATACTTGAGACATTGATTCCTCCTAGTTATTTTTACATAAAAATAACCACGCTGCCCGGAGTCTAGCTCAGCAAACAGCGTGGTTTGGGATGATTCGTTAACTTAAATCATAACAGGTTTGATTTAAACCAGCGAATAGCATGTGATTATTATATCACTTATGTGACCATTGTCAACCTATTTTTTCGTTTTTTTCCATTATTTTTAGGGGTCATCAAAAAATGTTACAGGACTATTTCAGTTTATTATAATTAAGAAAAAACTAATGATTTTTTGGCAAAAAAAGAGTATGATAAAAGGTATCATTTGGAGGTTTAACATGAGAATTATTGTTATTGGCGGAGGAAAAGTTGGAACTGCCCTTTGCCGATCACTTGTTGAAGAAAAGCATGATGTCATCTTAATCGAAGAAAAAGAAAGCGTTTTGAAAAAAATCACCAAGCGCTATGATATCATCGGTATCCTAGGAAATGGGGCCAACCATAAGATTTTAGAGCAAGCTGATGTTCAAGATTGTGATATCTTTATTGCTCTCACAGATAAAGACGAGCTCAACATGGTAGCGGCCGTTTTAGCAAGAAAAATGGGAGCCAAAGAAACTGTGGTTCGTGTTAGAAATCCTGAATACTCTAACCCTTATTTCAAAGATCAGAATTTCCTTGGTTTCTCACTTATTATCAATCCAGAATTACTGACAGCTCGTTATATCGCAAATACCATTGATTTTCCAAATGCACAATCCGTAGAACATTTTGTGAATGGTCGTGTCATGTTGATGGAATTTAAGATTACTGAATCTAATAAACTCTGTCAAATGTCGCTCAATCAGTTCCGAAAAAAATTTGGAAATATCCTAGTCTGTGCCATTGAACGTGGACAAGAGGTTCTCATTCCTGATGGAGAGCAAACCATTTTACCGGGAGACAAAATTTTTGTAACTGGAAACCGCGTTGAAATGGTCTTATTCCATAACTTTGTCAAGGCTAAAATTGTCAAAAACCTCATGCTCATTGGGGCTGGAAAAATTTCCTACTATCTCCTTAATATTTTAAAAAATACCAAAATTAATGTTAAGGTCATTGAACACCATCTGGATCGTGCTGAATTTTTTAGCCAAGAATTTCCTAAAATCCATGTTGTACACGGAGATGGTACTGCAAAAGATGTCTTGTTAGAAGAAAATGCTGCTGGTTTTGATGCTGTAGCCACATTAACTGGGGTTGATGAAGAAAATATTGTAGCCTCCATGTTCTTAGAAAGTATTGGCGTTCAAAAAAACATCACTAAAGTCAATCGAACAAGTCTTTTAGAAATTATTGAGCACAAAGAATTTTCTACTATTGTAACGCCTAAAAATATCGCTGTCGATTCTATTATGCACTTTATTCGCGGTCGTGTAAATGCACAACACTCTAGCTTAGAGGCTATGCACCACTTAGCTCATGGTAGAATAGAAACCCTACAATTTGAAGTTAGAGAGCAAAATAAACTGGCCGGTAAAAAACTTTCTTCCATAGCTTTTAGGAACAATGTTTTAATTGTAGGCATTATCCGTAAAGGAAAGCCTATTTTCCCTACGGGAGAAGATAGTTTGGAAATTGGGGATAAGGTCGTTGTCATCACACTCTTAAAAAATGTGACCCATATTTATGACTTGTTAGCGAGGTAGTATAAATGAATAGATCAATGGTTCGCTACTTGCTTTCAAAACTCTTGCTAATTGAAGCTGTATTGCTTATCCTTCCCTTAATTGTCGCGCTGATTTATAAAGAAGATTTGCTTATCATATCTGCTATTTTAAAAACGATTGGAATACTTCTAGTATTTGGGATATTAGGACAGCTTTTTAAGCCAAAAAATTATCATATCTATACCAAAGAGGGAGTCCTGATTGTTGCTCTCTGCTGGATTTTATGGTCCTTTTTTGGTGCACTTCCTTTTGTTTTTAGTGGTCAAATTCCTAGCTTGATTGATGCTTTTTTTGAAACAAGTTCTGGATTTACAACTACTGGGGCAACGATACTTCCTGATGTTGCTGTTTTAAGCCACTCTATGATTTTCTGGCGAAGTTTTACCCACCTCATTGGAGGAATGGGTGTACTGGTTTTTGCTTTAGCCATCATGAATAACACAAAAAATGCCCACTTAGAAGTCATGCGGGCTGAGGTTCCTGGTCCTGTTTTTGGAAAAATTGTATCCAAGCTAAAAGATACTGCACAAATCCTCTATATCATTTATTTAGCGATGTTTGCAATCTTTACTGTGATATTATATCTAGCTGGCATGCCTTTATTTGACAGCTTCATCACAGCCATGGGGTCAGCTGGTACAGGAGGATTTACGGTCTATAATGATGGTATCGCTCACTACAATAGCTCTCTCATTACAGTACTTGTTGCTATTGGTACCCTAGTATTTGGTGTGAACTTTAACCTCTACTATCTATTATTGCTAAGAAAAATAAAAATCGTCTTGAAAGATGAAGAATTGCGACTTTACTTGCTGATTGTCGCTACTTCAACATTATTAATTTTCTTAAACACGGGAGGAATTTACAACTCTGATAAAACGGCGCTGGAGCTAATCTTCTTTGAAGTATCGACTGTTATTACAACTACTGGTTTTCCAATAACAGACTTAACTGTATGGCCGTTATTTTCACAATATATTTTACTACTATTGATGTTTATTGGTGGCTGTGCTGGTTCTACAGCTGGCGGGTTTAAGGTTATCCGTGGTTTAATCCTTTCAAAAATAGCTAAAAATCAGATTTTAGCTAGCTTATTTCCAAACCGTGTTCACTCGTTACATATTAATGACAACGTATTAGATAAGGAAACTCAAAGTGGTGTCTTGAAATACCTTTCAGTCTATACCATGATTTTCATTTTCCTTGTCTTAATGATCAGCCTGGATAATAACAATTTTATGGTTGTCATTAGTGCTGCTGCTAGTACATTTAATAATATCGGTCCTCTTTTAGGAACAAATGAAACCTTTGCGATTTTTAGTCCATTTTCAAAATTATTACTTTCTTTTGCCATGATTGCTGGACGATTGGAAATCTATCCTCTTCTCCTGCTATTCTTACCAAAGACTTGGTCTAAAATCTAATCCCCTACAAAAACACTCCTGAGATTGTCATCACAGGAGTGTTTTTTCTAATCTTTATACCAAAGGTCTCTAGCTAGAGGTCATCTTTTCCTAGTTCTTTTCAAAGTAAAATGATCAGGTACAGGATCTTCTCCTGCTTTTGTTAGAGGATGACAACGTAAAATACGGGCTATTCCCATTAAAATTCCCTTGAGCCCGTGTTTTTCGATCGCTATGATCATATACTGGGAACAAGTTGGCTGGAAACGACAGGTTGCTGGAAAAAAAGGGGAGATCCCCTTTTGATATAACTTGACCAAATAAATAAAAAATGATGTCATTTTTGTTTTGTAATCGCTGCATTATGAAGTTGACTAACTTCTTTTTTGTTTAGACGGCGTGCTTCACCTGGTCGAAGTCCTGATAAGTCTAGAGTCCCAAAACGCGTACGTGATAGCTTATCGACTGGCAAGCCAATAGCCTCAAACATCTTCTTAACTTGATGATTGCGCCCTTCATGAATCACTAATTCCACTACTGAGCGATCTTTTTCACGATCTGTCTTTAAAATGGTATAACGGGCTGGCTTGGTTTTTTTACCATCAATCATAATCCCTTTGACCAAGGGACGAAGGTTTTCCTTAGTTGCAAGCCCCTTAACATGCGCAAGGTAGACCTTATCAATTTCATTTCTAGGATGGATCATCTTATCTGTAAAATCTCCATCATTTGTCAGAATTAATAAACCTGATGTATCCCAGTCTAAGCGACCAACTGGATAGATTCGCTCTTTAACATCTGGCAGTAAATCAATTACAGTCTTTCTTCCTTTTTCATCTGATACGCTAGAAATGACACCGCGTGGCTTATTTAAGAGGTAGTAAACTTTCTCTTCATTATAGATTGGAGTTCCTTCAACTTCTACTCTATCACCTGATTTAACAGTAGTAGCGAGCTCTGTCACAACCTTTCCATTAATTGTTACCAAACCTTGTTGAATTAAAGCCTCAGCTTTTCGTCGACTACATAAACCAGCATGAGCAATATATTTATTAATTCTCATTTTCTTCCTCTAACTCTCTTTCCTCAAATAGATTAATTTCGCCTTCTTCCTCTTCTAAGCTTGAAATATCCAGTAATTCTTCTATATGATTAATTCCCATAAAATCTAGAAAATAGGCTGTTGTTTCATATAACTTTGGACGACCAATAACCTCTTTATGACCAGCTACCGCAATCAAATTGAAGGCCAATAATTTACCAATTGCACCACTTGAATTCACTCCTCTAATCTGATCTATTTCAATACGTGTAATCGGCTGCTTATAAGCAATAATAGATAAAACCTCCATACTGGCCCGAGACAAACTCTGATTGATCGGTGTTTTTGCATATTGGCGCAGAAGATCAGCATGGTCTTCTTTTGTCACTAGACGGTATTGATTGGCTGTACTAATCAGACACAAAGCACTCTCTTCATCTGCCCTATATTTATTTTTTAATTTTTCTAAAGATTGGACTAAACCAGTTGGAGGCATCTCTAACATTTCTGCTAATTGCCGTAAACTTAGCCCCTCTTCTCCTGCTATAAATAAAAGTGCCTCTATTTTTGCGAGACTGCTCATCTCTCCTCCTTCATTAAAAGAATTTCCCCAAAATTTTCAGACTGCTCTATTCTTAAAGATTGTACTTTAATCAATTCTAAAATAGCTAAAAATAATGTGATTAACTCATTCTTATGCTGTCGCCTACTAAATAACTGGCTAAGAAGGATTTGTTTATTGGCGCTTAAAATGGTATCAATCTCAACCATCATATCTTCAATTTTATAATCCTCTGCCGCCACTGTTGTCTCCATCTGAGATCCTTTACTTTGATGCTCGGAGATCACTTTAGAGAAAGCTAAAAACAAATCAATAACCGTCTTATCAGGAAGCAATTCAATATCTTCATAGACTAATTCTGTTTTTTCTTTTGAAAAGAAGTGGGCACGTTTGGTATGTTGCTTACCGAGATATTGACTGGCTATCTTATAACGGCTGTACTCCTCAATTTGCTCAAGTAATTCTTGTTCCAGATCTTCCTCATCTACTATCTGACTAGCAACTTTCGGTAAGAGTTTTTTACTTTTAATTAACATTAGCTGACTGGCCATTACCATATATTCTCCAGCCACTTCTAAACGCATAGCCTGTAAAGTCTTAATATAAGCAAGATACTGTTCAATCACATCAGCAATAGGGACGTCATAAATATCCATCTCATATTTTGACACAAGATGCAACAAAAGGTCTAAGGGACCTTCAAAATCTTTTATCTTTATCTCCATATCACTTAAAATATTTCTCCAGTGTTACTTGACTCTTCAACCCTAAGGTTTTAGCAATCTCCAAACTATTAAGGCCTTTTTGTTTCTGACATAAGATATACTGCTCTCTTAATCTTTGAGCATTTAAATCTGATAAACCTTGCTCTTCCAAGAAAAAGCGCAATTGGTTAAAAATCCATTGTCGCGAATAGACCTTCCCCTGATGCTCAAAAAGATAAAGCTGTGAAGAAAGATAATCCTCTAAATACTCTGCCAAATTAGAAGATAACTTGATAATACGATGATGCCCGTCACGACTAATAGCCATCACCTGAAAAGTAAAATCAATGTCTTCTACTTTTAATTGAAGTAACTCATTCGGTGATAAGCCACACTCCAAAATTAACAAGGCAATCAATTTTCCTTTAGGATAGTCAGTTTGAACAGAATAAAACTCCAAATCCAGCACTGCATCCTGTATCGGTTCTTTATCTAATTTTTCGCGATTTTCCAAACGAAAATAATGCTCAACTGCTTGCTTAGAATAAAGATAATACAAAAATTGATTGACTATAGATATTTTCCGTTTTTTAGCAGATACTTTTAAATCCACTAGAGAAGCTTCGTATAAGCGTAACTTACTCTCTCTTATTTGTCCATCTACAACTTTCACAAATTGTTGCAAATCATAATAATAAGATTGCCGAGAATTTGCCGATAACTTCTTCTCCTCAATAAAAGCTTCTACTAAATCTAATATCATCACTCAATTCCCAAAATCATCTTTCTATTGTGATCGTCTGCCATTAGGATAAACGTCTTTTATAAAAGGTCATTAAAGCATTCACCATCACTGCCTTTTATTTTTTGGTAATGCTATAATGATCCGTAAATTCATGTAATAAAGCATTAACAGCTTTTAAAACAGCTTTACGGGTAATAATCCCAACAAAACTGTTGTTGTCTGTCACTACAGGTAAAAAGGGATTATCAACAAGCTTATGCAGTACCTCTGTTAAACTAGCATTTAAATTAATGGTTTCAATCTTATCACTCACAGCTAAAGCAATATCAGTCTGTGACAATTCCCAGTCTGCCAACTCATGCTGATAGCGATAATTCATGATATCAGACATACTGATGGTCCCAACATATTTTTTATCATTAGTAATCACAGGGACTCTAGAATAGCCGTTATTTGCCAATAGTAGCATCACATGATCAATGTGGTGGGTATCTACAAAAATTGCCAACTGATCTGCAGGGATAAGGTAAGTATCCAACTGTCCCGTCAAAAAGTCTTCAAATTCTTTTGCAATCATCTTGAAAATTCCTTTGATAAATCAGAGTATAGTTGATGGTCTCTAGTATAGTAACCAACTTTAATAGTAGCCTCATCAATTTCAATCTTAGCATACAAACGTTCGTTAATCTCTCCTCTAGGTTGAGAGACACTCCCTGGATTGATAAAAAGTGTTTTTCCGTTTTTCCAAGCAGCTGGACGATGTAAATGTCCATACAAACAAATATCAGCATCAGCTTCCTGTGCAAATAAATCTAAGCGATGCCACTCAAAATTAATGTTATATAAATGTCCATGTGTTTGGGCTACCACGAGATCAGGAAACTTTGTCACTCGATTTTCTGGATAGCCACTATCATAATCACAATTTCCACGAACAACTTCTATCCCTGACCAGATGACATCATCTGACGGGAGCTCCGAGTCTCCATTGTGAAAAATAGCATCGACTTTTCCTAAATATTTCTCCCGAATGGCTTCAACAATCTGGCGATCCCCATGGGAATCACTCATTACAATTAATCTGTATTTTGCCATGATGGAAAGACCTCCATTAACTTCTTAACAGCTTGACCACGGTGAGATATTGCATTTTTCTCTTCAGCAGATAATTCTGCTGATGTTTTCCCAGTTTCCCCTACTAAAAAGAGCGGATCATAACCAAAACCATTTTCTCCTTTAGGAATAGTTGCAATATACCCATCCCAGTCAGCTTCTACAACTAAACTTTCTTTGTTTGGTGATGCAACAACTAAAGTTGTATGGAAATGAGCAGTTCGATTTTCCATATCAAAAACCATCGCCAACTCATGCAATAATTTAGCATTATTCGCAGCATCTGTGGCATCTGGACCCGCAAAACGTGCTGACCAAACTCCTGGCATTCCTCCTAAGACATCGACCATTAACCCTGAGTCATCTGCTAAGACCATCTTATTAGTTAACTGCGAAATCGTTTCTGCTTTTAATCGAGCATTTTCTTCAAAGGTCAAACCAGTTTCTGCCACCTCGGGTAAGTCAGGGTAATCGTTAAGGTTCTCCACCTTTAACCCTAATTTCCCAAATAGCTTACGGAACTCTTTTGTTTTTCCTTCATTGCGTGTCGCAATCAAGATAGTATCTCCAATAGTCTTAGTTTCTGAGGATTTTCCAAAAAACTCTTCTAAACTAAGACCTTCTTTAGGCAAGTGAACCATCAATACTTGGTTAGCCTCTGTCACTAGAAGCGCACCTTGATGTTGCACTAATTTTAACTGACGATTTTCCTGATGATTAATAGTATCAATTAAAAAGCTATAAAAACTAAAGATAGATCCCAACATCGCCACATGGACTTGAAGCTTATCAATTTTTAAGGTCTTAGTTAACTGATGAAATGCATCTTGGAGACTCTCATAAGTCTCATCTCTACCAAAACAAGTCAAGTCATTAAAGGCATCAAATTTTGCAATAAAATAATTTTTCTCATCTTGATAGTTATAAATTTGGTCTGTCATAATTCTACATGCTCCACTCTAATATCTCTCCCTAACCAAGCCTCCGCAATTTCTTTAAAAGCCAAGGGACTAGCTGTGGTATAAAACTGGTGATTCAACTCATCGCCTTGCCTACTACGGTTAATTTCAAAATAATTTAATAAGACTGAGATGTCCCGAACACATTCTGCACCGCTATCGATCAACTTTACCTGTGGTCCCATAACATTTTGAATAATCGAACGCAGTAGAGGATAATGGGTACAACCTAAAATCAGTGTATCAACTTTTCCCACTAAAGGAGCCAAAGTTTCATAAACTACCTTTTTCGCTAGGCTGGTCTGCGTCTCATTTGACTCGACGATGGGAACAAATTTAGGGCAAGCTAAACTTTGAACACGCATTTCGGGTGCTAAACGATTAATTTTTTCTTTATAAATATCTGACTCAATCGTCATGGGAGTCGCGATAACACCTATTTCACCACCTACAGTAGATTTAATAGCTGCACTAGAACCTGGCAAGATGACACCTAAAACTGGAATATCTAGCTTCTCTTTAACCTCTTCCCAAGCAACAGCCGTTGCGGTGTTACAAGCAAAAACGATCATTTTAACATCTTTGGTCAACAAAAAATTGACCAACTCCCAAGTATAAGCTTTAATTTGTTCAGCAGGCCTAGGACCATAAGGCGCACGGGCTGAATCACCGATATATATAATCTCTTCATGAGGCAGTTGTCGCATCAACTCGCGGACAACCGTCAGTCCTCCAACACCTGAATCTAAAAAACCAATTGGTCTATTATCCATTTTATCTTCTTTCTAAAATAAGACTAGGGTTCCCTAGTCTTATTTCAAAAAATTATTTTTTCTTTTTAGCTTGTTCTTTAGCAGCTTTTTGTTGTTTGTTCATTTGGCGAACAACCTGTTGCACCTTAGCTTCACTAGGTTTTTGACCCATTTGACTCATCATAGTACGAATCACATCAGCATTAAGGGGCGGATTTTCCTCAAGATAGTTTTCCATTTGACGACGGGCAATAAAGGTTCCCCCAACAAGACCTGCAACAAGAGCAACAATAATCAATAAAATAGCAATCCAAACTGGCATCATATTTTTTCTCCTAGTTTTTTTACTCACCTATTATAGCAAATTTCTGATCATTTGACAAAAAAGAGGAAGTCCTAAAAGTTAAATAATTCTATGATTGGACCTTTTATAAATAAAAAGATTGAATTAAATCCAATCTTTCTATCAATCTTAAAAATCAAATCCTTCAACAGTTGTGAAATAATCTGATGGAGTTTCAGCACGACGAATCAAGCGAATCGTTCCATCTTCTTGGTAGAGTAATTCTGCCGAGCGAAGTTTAGCATTATATTGATAACCCATAGAAAAACCATGCGCACCCGCATCATGAATGACTAAGGTATCCCCAATTTTTGTTAGAGGTAGCTCTCTTTGTACAGCAAATTTATCATTATTTTCACAAAGTCCACCGACAACATCAACAACTTCCTTTTCATTGCCATTTGGATTGTCCATGTTAGTAATGTGGTGATAAGAACCATACATGGCTGGGCGAAGAAGGTTGACAGCACTAGCATCTACTCCAACATATTTTCGGTAGGTTTCTTTACGGTGTAAGACCCTTGTCACTAAAAGACCATGTGGAGCTAACATAAAACGTCCAAGCTCTGTAAAGATTTTCACATCACCCATTCCAGCAGGTGTTAAAACCTCCTTATAAGCCTTTCTTACCCCCTCACCAATAAGAGCAATGTCGTTTGGCTCTTGATCAGGATGGTAATTTACGCCAATACCGCCTGAGAGGTTAATAAAGCTCAATGTCACCCCTGTTTTTTCACGAATCTCTAAAGCCAATTCAAATAACTGACGTGCCAAAACAGGATAGTAATCATTGGTAACGGTATTTGAAGCTAAAAAAGAATGAATCCCAAACTCCTTAACCCCTGCTTCTTTTAACTCTTTAAATCCTTGTAATAACTGATCCTTGGTCATGCCAAATTTTGATTCTTCTGGATGATCCATAATATCTGTTCCTAAGGCAAAAACCCCTCCTGGATTATAACGCAAAGAAATTGTTTCTGGAAGACCTGCAACCTCTTTTAAAAATGCAATATCCTCGTAGGCATCTAAATTGATGGTCGCCCCAACCTCTTTAGCATAGACGTATTCTTGAGCTGGAGTATCGTTTGAAGAAAACATGATATCCGTAAAGCCCATTTTATGGCTCATTAAAAGTTCGACTTCTGTCGCACAATCTACTCCACAGTTCTCTTCCTGAAGAATTTTTAAAATAGCTGGTGTTGGAGTGGCTTTCACCGCAAAGTATTCTTTAAATCCTTTGTTCCATGAAAATGCTTGATTTAAAGCACGTGCTTTCTCACGAATTCCTTTTTCATCATAAAGATGAAAAGGTGTTGGGTATTCTGCAGTAATATTATCTAAAGCTTCTTTACTGATAAATGGTGTCTTCATAGGCTCTCCTCAAAAATATATTAAGGGTATTATAACAAAAAATGAGAATGAATAAAAGATGATTTTTAACAAGAAAAAAGCTAGGGTAACATCCCTAACTTATCTATCTAACACTATCTCTTGCTCTTAAGAAGCGATAAATAAGGCAAAGAAACTTGTTCCAGCCATGTCAGCTAAGGCATGACCTAAGAAATACGGTGTCAAATTGTTATTTTTTCTCGTATAAAGGTAGTAATAGAATAAACCAAATGGAACCCCAATAACCAGCGCTGACGGCAAGCCTTGGTAAGTGTGGAAGGATGTTCTAACAATCGTTGAAAATAGAAGTACCCACGGACGTTTCTTTTGACTTGTACTCAACAAAAGACCTAGGAAGAAAAACTCTTCGTAAAAACCATTAAATAAAGAATAAATAATACGACTGGCATCTAATGACATAAAGTATTTAATAGGTGTCATAATAGACCAATCATAATAAGGCAAATAACTTAAGTAGTTATAGCCAGATTTGATACCTGGAATAAAGGAATAGAGCGTAAAAGTTAAGTCACTGATCAGTCCCGCACCTAAAAAGATCAATAGTCCCCATAACAACACATTCCAAGAAAGCTTCACCTTTAACTGTTTAAAATCAAAACGACGAATCAACAGATAGAGGATGGCTAAAGCTAACAATTTGGCTTGATTACCTAGTGCCCACCAGTTATCAGAAGCTGTAAACGAGCTGACTCCTGTATCGGCTGCTTCTGTCGCTGAAAAGGATGCTATCCAATAAAGCGTTGAAGTATAAATAGAATTTCCCCAAATAATAGCAGTTAAAATAATGAGATCAAACCATTTGAGCTCTTTTAATGGCTGATCTGGATGAATGTGTTTCAGTAGGTTTTTCACCTGTCTCCTCCTAAAAATAAGTATTAGTAATGAATCATTACCTTTTCTGATCACTATCTTATCTTAAAAAGCTTATAACAAGCTTAATATAAGAGGGGGAAAGCATAAAAAGCTAGGTTAAATCCCCAGCTTCTTATTGTAGCGCTTCATAAAGTGGCCTACCATCTTATCTGCAAGAGACTGTTTACTCTCAACGTAAGATAAGGCGTCAGATTTTTATTTACGCTGTTTACCAGCATTGCGGTTACTTTTAGATTTAGTAGTTACCGATTTTTGAGCTTGTGGCGTGACATCCTTGCGTGTATGAGATTGAACAGCTTTTGGAGGATTTTCTTCAAACTCTTTGGCAACTTTTTGACGTAATCGTGGCTTAAGCACATACATTGTAATCAATTGTTGGAAAATCGAGAAGAAACCTCCGACCAACCAGTATAGCCCCACTCCTGCAGGAAGGTTCATTGACATGAAGACCATCATCAAAGGCATCATGAACATCATAGAACGCATTTGCTGTCTTTGCTCCTCAGGAGCACCGACCATCGAAAGCCATGATTGAACAAAGTAAAGGACTGCTGTGCTAAGTGTTAAAGTCCAGCTTGGATTTCCTAAGTCAATTCCAAGAAAAGTACTCTCTGCAACACCTTCAGTAAAACGAGCTGCATAAAATAGAGCTGAGAAAAACGGCATCTGAATAAGGATCGGTAAGCAGCCAATGCCACCAAAAGGACTCACACCATATTCTCGTTGAGCTGTCATAAATTCAGTCTGCGCAGCTAATTTCTCTTCTTGTGTCTCTGCATTTTTCATGCGTTCTTGTATCGGACCAAAAACAGGTTTTAAAAATGCCATTTTTTCAGACTGATAGGCAGCCTTCCAAGATTGTTGGAGACCAAGTGGGAGAATCACAAATCGGACAATAATGGTCACGATAATAATAGCCAAACCAAACCCTAAGCCCAAATCATTGGCAAAGTATTTAATAGCATGGCCCATAGGCTCCACTAAAAGTTTATAAACCCAGCCTTCACCAGTTGGTTTTCCATTTTTTTGTTGAACACAGCCTGACAAAAAAAGAAGTAAAGACAAGGATAGTCCTGAAAAAAGGACGCGATTAAGTTTCTTTTTCAATGGTAATCATTCCTTCTAAATAGATAATATCTACTTATTTTAACGTTTTTTTGAAAAATACTCAATACTTCTAGAGACTGATTTTTTAGTTAGCCATCCTAAAATCACTATAATTGGAAAAAGCAGCCATTTGCACATCACAATAGTCCACTTTTGCTAAACGTGATGGCCCTTTACGAATTTCTTGAATAAACTTAGCCATTTTATGACTATCGTCTGATTGAGCAAGAATTTCAACTGTACCATCATCATTGTTCCAAACACGCCCATAAATATCACCTAACTCGATAGCTAAGGCATAAGTCGAATAGCGAAAACCAACTCCCTGAACACGACCAGAAACTAAAATACGAACTTTTTTCATTGTCTTTCCCTCCTCAAATTGGTTATAATAGCTATATGACTATTATAACCTCAAAATCCAATAATTTAATCAAAAAGACTAAAAAATTATTGCAAAAAAAACATCGAAAACATTCTTACCTCATTGAAGGATGGCATTTACTTGAAGAAGCTCAAAAATATGGGGCAGAGATTTTAAATCTCTTTACTCTTGAGTTGTATGCTGATCGTGTCACTCACTTTGATCAGGTTCATTTAGTGACAAATGACGTCTTAAAAGAACTCTCAGATACTGCTACACCCCAAGGGGTCGTAGCAGAAATTGCATATCCTAATCTAGACTTTCCTCAACAGCTTAAAGGTAAATTTTTGATTCTTGAAGATGTTCAAGATCCTGGAAATGTGGGAACCATCATCCGAACAGCTGATGCAGCAGGATTTGATGCCATATTTTTATCAGAAAAAACAGCTGATCTTTATAATGCCAAAACACTTCGTGCCATGCAAGGATCCCATTTCCATCTTCCTATCTACCGACAAGATATCTTTAAGATCATCAAACAGTTGCAGGAAGATCATATCTGCATTCTAGCCACTACTTTAGCACCACAATCCGTTGATTATAAAGCAATTCAAGCACCATCTTCTTTTGCTCTTGTCATGGGAAATGAAGGCAGTGGTATTTCTAAAAAAATGGCAGAGCAGGCCGATCATCTTATCCATATTACTATGCCTGGTCAGGCAGAAAGTTTAAATGTTGCCGTTGCTGCAGGAATAGTGATTTTTAGTCTTGTTTAAGCTTTTGTGCTATAATAAATCAAGAGGTGAAAAATTATGAAAGCCTACAAAGATAAAGAATATATGGAACATGTTGGCCATCTCATCCAACATCCTCGTGTTCAACGATTAGAAGAAATTGTTCAACATCACCATTCTAATCGCCTAGAACATTCGATAAATGTTAGCTACACTAGTTACAAATTAGCCAAACGTTTTGGCTGGGATGCAAAAAGTACTGCCCGTGGTGGACTATTACACGACATGTTTTACTACGATTGGCGTACCACAAAGTTTAAAAAAGGACATGCTTGGACTCATCCTCGTATTGCTGTTAGAAATGCTAATAAAATCACAACCCTAAACAAAAAAGAAGAAGATATTATCTTAAAACACATGTGGGGAGCTACTATTGCACCGCCACGTTACAAAGAAGGGTATATCGTCACTTTTGTCGATAAGTATTGGGCAGTGCGTGAGGCTATGCGTCCTTTAAAAAAAGTATGGCCGAGAGCACGACGTTTTAGCAGAAAATTTTTAGGTAGTCACCATCATTAACATATCAAAGGAGAATATATGAATCAACAAACCGTTTACACGCAAACAGACTCTGGTTTAGCCAGCTTCTTTACAAAAATTTATAGCCTAGTTGGTATGGGGATCGGCTTATCAGCCCTAGTAGCAGCTCTGATGACAACCGTTTTTAGAGATAATATGGTAGCCATCATGACCAATGCTCCTTGGTTATATATGGCAGCAGGCTTTATCGAGCTAGCACTTGTCTTTGTCGCTTCAAGTTCTGCACGAAAAAACAGCCCTGCAGCTTTACCTATCTTTTTAACTTACTCAGCTTTAAATGGGTTCACACTTAGCTTTATTATCGCACAATATACAGGAGCAACCGTTCTTTCCGCCTTCTTATCTTCTGCTCTTCTATTTTTTGTGATGGCTCTGATTGGACGTGTGACAAACAAGGATCTATCAGGAATGCGGAAGGCCTTAATGGCAGCCTTGATTGGGATTGTTTTAGCTAGTCTGGTTAATATCTTCTTAGGAAGTTCTGGAATGAGTTTCATGATCAGTATTATTTCCGTTGTGATTTTTTCAGGACTTATTGCCTATGATAACCAGATGATTAAAAATGTCTATTATCAAACTAGTGGACGTGTTCAAGACGGTTGGGCCATTTCTATGGCGTTAAGCCTCTATCTTGATTTTATCAATCTTTTCCTAAACCTTTTACGCATTCTAGGAAGAAATGACTAAAAAAAGTCTATTATCTTCTCTTAGCTCTTTAAACAATAGTAAAAACCTGCTAACTTATTTTTAGCAGGTTTTTACTATCTATTTTTCAACTGATTTTCAACTGACTTCCTTTACTATTTTAATTAGCTTAGTAGTGGATGGATACTTATACTAATAAAGATACTGGACATAGACATCCGTGATGGCTATGCCCTCACCCACAGAATAATGAAAATAACCACAAATCTCTCACCAGGTGTATAAACTTAGTGAGAGATTTGTGGTTAACGAACCTTTTCTTATGCGTTGGGGCTTTCCCACTCCCTTTATAATATTTTTTAGCAATAGAATAGTATTAAAGTGTTTTCTCTACTTTTATGATTTCTACTTCATAGCTTCCAGCTGGTGAGTCGATTTCAACTTTATCCCCAGTTTTTTTCCCAATTAAAGCATGCGCTAAAGGACTTTCATTGGAAATTTTCCCTGCAAAAACATCCGCTCCTGCAGCTCCAACAATAGAATAAACATCTGTATCATTTGTACCGACTTCTTTGACAGTAACTGTCTTTCCAATCGCTACTTCATCCTTAGCTACAGCATCACTATTGATAATCTCAGCGTTACGGAGTTTGGTTTCAATGGTTGAAATTTGACCTTCAACAAAAGCTTGTTCATCTTTAGCAGCATCGTACTCACTATTTTCAGATAGGTCGCCATATGAACGGGCAATTTTGATGCGCTCAACAACTTCAGGACGACGAACAAGTTTTAACTCTTCAAGTTCTTGTTCTAACTGTTCTTTTTCTGCTAAAGTCATTGGATATGTTTTTTCTGCCATTTTATTTCTCTCTTCTTTCTTTTTTTGTTTTTCTTTAAAAAGAATGTGGTTTCCCACATTTCTTTTAATTACTGCTTGATGATGTCGTTAATTTACTATTAACATATTTCTCAACATTAGCAGAATGGGTTTCATAATCTTCTGCAAAATAAACCTCACCAGTAGTCACATCAGCTACAAAATAAAGGTCATTCGTTTCAGCTGGTGTAATGACTGCTTTAATAGCAGACAAACTAGGACTATCTACTGGACCAGGCATTAAACCTGTATTCACATAAATATTATAAGGTGAGTCAATTGAAGTATCAATCGTTGCATCTTCTGCTAAGGTTGTTTTTTCACCTAATTTATCCATTGCGTATAAGATAGCGATATTGGACTGAAGAGGCATATTCTGAGCTAGCCGGTTATTAAATACTGCTGCAATTTTTTGACGATCTTTATCGCTTGAGCCTTCTTTTTCAACTAGAGAAGATAGGGTCAAAACTTCATTGACTGTCATGTTTTGTTTACTGATACTATTATAATATGGATCTAAATTAGTATCCATAGCTGCAATCATTTGCTCAACAAGATCTTCCAAAGTGGTATCTTCGTAATAATCATACGTTGCGGGGTATAGATAACCTTCCAGTTGATACTTCACATCTGATTTTGATGGGAGACTTTCTAACAACTGTGGATACTTCTCTACCATACTAGCAATAAAACTATCATCCTGAATCAGATTTAAAAACTCTTCGCTCGTAAATGGTGTTTTATCACTTGTGGTCTTTGTATTAACGTTATTAGAAATAGAGGCTGCAATTTGCTTAATAGTATATCCTTCTGTAATACGAATTTTACCAAGTGCAGGACTAACTGGTTCAGAAGTCCCACCTTTTTGCAATTCTTTTGCAATTTCCTCTACTGACATATTGGGTTGTAAATTATAGTAACCACTCTTGAAGTTAGCAAAGTTTTTAAACTTAGTATAATAGTTGAAGATAGATGCACTCTTAATCAGACCTGCTTCTTCTAAAATATTTCCAATTAACTTATTTCCCGCACCTTCTGGTACCTCAACTTGAACATATTCTGTTGATTTGCTATTAACTGGTGCCAAGGCGGTAGAAACATAACGATAACCCACAAAAGCTGTCGCTAGTGTTAAAAGTACAATAATCGTGACCAAGATTGCCGAAATTCGCATGGCAATCACATTTGTTTTTCGCTTTCTCATAGTAGTTGTATCTACTAGACCTTCCTCTATCTCATCATTTGATGATGTTAATACGTGATTCTCTGATTGATCATCTAGATGGTCGATATCAATGACAAGCTCCTCATCTTCCACAAATTCTGGCTCTTCTGCGAAATCATTTTCACCTAAATCAGCTTCTTCAGTCTGATCGGATGTCTCACTCAAACTAAGAGCATCTGAGGAATGATGAGTATCCCTTGTTGTTTTAGTGGAGAGATTTTCTTGTGCTAAGACACTTGCTAGCGAAGCTTTAGCCATCTGTTGAGGTGTTTCGGCCAAATCAGAGCTTACTTCAGAAAAAAGACTATCTTCCCCTTTTTTGAAAGCTGTTTCTTTATCCGAAAATGAATCTGATTTTTGGGAAACTTGCTCACTAGCTGCTTTTTTATAGGCTTCTTCTCTAATTTTCTGTGCTTGAGCAATTTTTTCAGCTACTTTTTGAGCTTGTCTTTCAACCTCAACTCGTCTAGCTTCCTCTAACGCCAACTTACGCTCTTCTTCTTGAGCACGTTCTTGTGCTTCTTCTTTTAAGCGCTCCAATCTTGCATTTTCTTCTGCTTGAAGTCGAAGGGCTTTTTCTTTTTCTTCTGCTTCTTTTAAAGCTTTGGTTAGCTCCTCTTCACGACGTTTAGCTTCTTCTGCTAATTTTAATTCTTCTTCACGACGACGTGCCTCTAGTTCAGCTTCAGCAATCGCAAGCTTCAGCTCTTCTTCACGGGCTTTAGCAGCAGCCAAAGCTGCTTCGCGTTGCTCATTAGCTTTTTTAATATCTTCTAGAATCTTCGCTTTAAAGCTTCTGACTTCTTTTTGTTTATCGTCAAAATTATCGGTCAAAATATGGCCTCCTAATCATTGTCAAACGCCATTATACCGTAATCCATTCACAAAAGCAATATTTGGAACTATTTGTTACAGTTTCTTAACACATTTTAATGAAAATAAGGATTTACCCAAACCATATTATACCAAACACTACCACCATGGTTGGACTCAGATAGGCCTCTATCTTCAAATCCATTCATACTATAGTAGGAAATTAACTCATCATGACAAGTCAACGTAATCCCTTGCCGATGAGTTGAAACTGCTAAGTCTTTCATAGCAGCTAAAAGTGCCGTTCCAACGCCTTGACCCTTAAAATCGGCGTCAACCGAAAGACTGGTAATGGCGATATAGCCACCTTTGTTATTATTTTCTTTCACTTCATGAAAGAGTTCATCAGTAATATACTCATGTGGAATAACGGGCCCCTCAATATAACCCGATATTTTTCCATCTATCTCTGAAATAAGAAAAGTATCACTAATTTTTTTTACCCTCTCCCGCATAGCTTCTGGAGTAGCGGCTTCATTTTCTGAAAAATTAGCTTGTTCAATACGAACAATATCTGCTAAATCTTCCATTTTTGCTTGTCTAATGATCATATTTCCTCCTAAATAAAGACTTAAGCCGGAATAAATTATTCCAGCTTAAGCGTTTTTTATTGATTATTTTGTGTCAAATTAGATAACAACTCCTCAAACGAGCGTTCGTAGAGCTGAATATCTCCTGCTCCCATAAAGACATAAACGGCATTATCATGATTGAGAAGCGGTGAGACATTTTCAACGGTCACAACCTTAGCAGGCTTACTAATTTTATCTGCTAAGTCTTCAACCTTTACTTCTCCTTTATCCACTTCACGCGCACTACCATAGATTTGAGCTAAATAAACAGAATCTGCTTCGTTTAGAGCTTGCGCGAACTCATCTAGAAGGGCAATGGTACGTGTAAAGGTATGAGGTTGGAAAATAGCTACAATCTCTTTACTTGGATATTTTTGACGTGCCGCATCTAAAGTCGCGACAATCTCTGTTGGGTGATGGGCAAAGTCATCAATAATAACTGTGTCGTTAATCAATTTTTCAGAAAAACGTCGCTTCACCCCTGAGAAAGTTTTCAAATGCTCTGCCACCAAAGTCATATCAAAACCTTCAATGTATAGGTTTGCAATTACAGCCGTTGCATTTAAAATATTGTGGCGTCCATAAGCAGGAACATGAAATTCTCCCAAAACCTTATCTTGAAACTTCACTTTAAAGTTAGAACCTGATGTTGAACGTTTAATGTCATAGGCTACAAAGTCATTTGTTTCATCAAATCCATAGTAATAAATTGGAGCATCTGAGGTAATCTGACGAAGTAACTCATCTTCACCATAGATAAACAGTCCCTTTTGAATCTGCTTTGCATAGTCGTTAAAAGCATTAAAAACATCATCAATACCTGTAAAATAGTCTGGATGATCAAAATCGATATTGGTAATAATACTGTACTCTGGATGATAAGGCATAAAGTGACGTTCATATTCATCTGATTCAAATACGAAATATTGACTATGTGCCGACCCTCGACCAGTACCATCACCAATCAAAAAGGAAGTATCTGTAATATTTTTCATCACATGTGCCAATAAGCCTGTTGTGGAGGTTTTTCCATGTGCTCCTGCCACTCCAAGACTTGTAAAGCGACGCATAAACTCACCTAAAAATTCGTGGTAACGTTTAAAAGGAATCCCGTTAGCAACAGCATAAGCAACCTCGATATTATTATCTGGACGAAAGGCATTCCCTGCAATCACTTCAATATCATCTGAAATATTAGATTCATCAAAAGGAAGTAATGAAATACCAGCTTTTTCTAGACCGTGCTGAGTAAAATAATATTTTTCAACATCACTCCCTTGTACTTGATAGCCCATTTGATGTAAGAGTAGAGCTAGTGCACTCATACCTGAGCCTTTAATGCCTATAAAATGGTAGGTTTTCGTCATGTTTTCTCCTTTAATATCAATCTTCAAATCGAGTCAAATTTAGCTCTTGGGCCACCCTTTTTTCAGTTTTTAACTGCCTATCTGGATAATTGTAAATCTGACTTTTCTTTAAGAAATCATAGTTGTTTTTCTTTTTAGTAGTATTCTTTTGATTTTTAGGTTGCTGATAGCGATTAGGAAGTTCTGCTAAGATATAAGTTTCTTGTCTCAATTTATCAGAAAATCGAGATAACTCTGTCATTGGCTTAGATGACTTTAGTATTTGACCAGACTGAGTTTTAGATTGTGGTTTTTGATAAGATTCTGTTTTTATTGATGAACTTGCTTTACTTGATAGCACTGGACTGGTTTTTATTTTATTGGATAGATAGTCTTGGCGCTTTCTTTTCAAATCGCGTTTAGAATTTTCCCTCATCTGTTCAGCGTAAGTCTTATCCTCAGATACCACCACTTGTGATACTCTAGTTGTTTCTTCCTTTATAGCCGATGAGATAGGACGTTCCTGTAAAGTCTCTTGATAATCCTTATCCTGATAAGTACCATGGATATTGGTAATCAAATCCTCAGTTTCATATAATTTCATGATTTTAGGCTGTTCCACAATAATTTCATGATCAGCCACTAAGGGGAATTTCCTCTTTTTACGATCCATGCTACCCTTCCTTTCTATAGCATTCCTATTATAAACTAAAATAGAAAAGTTTTCAAAATTTACCTTTTTATTTATTAAAAATTATTAAGTCATTCCAAGAATCTCTTTTATTTCCTCTATTGTCATATTAGACTGTGTCGCGTCCCCATCAAGAACACTGGCAACTAGATGTTTCTTACTTTCTTGTAACTCTAAAATTTTCTCTTCGATTGTTCCGCGTGTAATCAAACGATAGACCTCAACATTTTCTCGTTGCCCTAAACGATGAGCACGACTAATCGCTTGCATCTCTACAGCTGGATTCCACCAAAGGTCAATCAAGACAACAGTATCAGCTCCCGTCAAGTTCAAACCAACCCCACCTGCTTTTAAAGAAATCAATACTAGATCTTTTGAGCCATTATTAAATGCCCTTGTAATTTCTTGGCGTTGATCAGCAGGTGTAGAACCTGTGATTTTATAACTTGTCAGACCAATCTTGGTCAGCTCCTCTTCTGCGATATCTAACATTCCTCGAAACTGAGAAAAGACCAGTGCTCGGTGACCACTATCTTTAATTTGTTGCAAGAGCTCTCTTAAACTGTTAATCTTTCCTGACTCTCCTTCATAAGTCATAAAAAGTTTAGGAGTATCACAAATCTGGCGTAGCCTAGTGATACCTGATAAAATCTCAATTTTACTGCGATTAAGATCAGAATCTGAAGCACCTTTAATTCTTTCTTGCATTTGTCGTAATTGTGCGAGATAAATCGCTTTTTGACTATCTGCTAACTCATTGGCATAAGTCGTTTCTATCAAATCAGGTAACTCAGGTAGAACATCTTCTTTTTTACGTCGCATCACAAAAGGTTTAATATAACGCGATACAGTCTTTGGATCTAATTTTAAAAATGTTTTCTTATTAGGAAGTAATCCTGGTAAAACAATCTGAAAAATCGACCAAATTTCCAAAAGCTTATTTTCCACAGGTGTTCCAGATAAAGCAAAGCACTGCTTGGCTTCAAACTCTCTTAAATGTTGAGCAATCTTGGTCTGAGTATTTTTCATCACTTGTGCTTCATCTAAGATTAAATAGTCAAACTGATACTGACGATAAACTTCAAAATCTTGCCTAAAAGAAGTATAACTCGTGATGGTGACCTGATGTGCTTGCTGAATAAGCACATCGCGGTTAACTTTAGAACCGTAAGCGACAACCACGTCTAAGTCTGGTGAGAACTTTTTAAATTCATCTTGCCAATTATAAATCAGACTGGAAGGGGATAAAATTAAGACCTTAGATGCCTTAGTTAATTTAGAGGATAAAAAGGAAATGGTCTGAAGGGTTTTTCCTAGTCCCATATCATCTGCTAAAATCCCACCAAAACCATAGTGATCTAGCATAGATAGCCATCTAACTCCTGATAATTGGTAATCTCTCAACTCCGCTTGAACTCTTAAACTTGGAAGAGGGTAATTTTCTGGGTGTGTTAAGTCCTGTGCCATCTTTTTAAAATCATCTGAGAAGCTAATATTAGATATATTTTTAAAATGATCTGCAATTTGATAAGCGGCTACTCCTGATAACTCTAAATGCCCATTGACTGCTGTTTTGGCACGTAATTTTTGGAGGACTTGAGCAACTTTTTGAGTCTCTTCATCAAATAAGATCAACTTTCCTGATTGACTAATAAAATAAGGTGCATTTTGATACAGTGCTGTCAAGGCCTCATCTACATCATCTTCTACAATATTAGAAAAATCAAATGAAACATCTAACAAACTTCCCTTGGTTGCTATTGACACTCTTGGTTTTTCTTCTAAATGGAAACCTGCTAAGGTATCACCGATATAGACTTGACCGATTTTTCTAAAACGATTAAGCGTTTCTTCAAAAAAAGTATATAAGTCAGATGGTAAAAGTGGGGCGCGATAGGCTGAAAAATATCCCTCGAAACCTACTTGTGCCATTAAACGCTTGATTTTTTCCTCTTTTTTAAAATTACTAGCAAAGGGGAGTGACAACAGACTATCTTCTGTCACTACTTCTAGTTGCCCATAATCATAACGCAAAGATAAACTAATTTCCCCTGTTTTTAAACTATCAAAATAAAATTTAGGAGTAAAATCACGAATTTGAAAAGTTTTAGGAGCCTCAACTTGACCAACCTCTTGAAAATCCAATAAACTAGCTGCTAATTTTGCTTGTTCTTCTAAATTAAAGCGAAGATACTTTACCCCATCCTCATCTATCGGAAGGGTTTTTAAATTAGCCACCAACTTTCTTTGCTTCTGATTCAAATGATAAAAAATACCTTTATAAAAAAGATAGCGGTGATCAAATAAACTACTATAGTCCTTTTCTTTAATCATCAATTCAATGTACTGGCGATGCACGTCAATTTTAAATTGAATCAGCCCTTCTTCTCCCACCAAATCGTGAATGGTAACCTGCTTATAAATTTTATCAGCATAAGTTAATTGAGATTCTGGTAAGGCCTGTAGTAACTCTAAGCCTTCTTCAAAATATCCCAAGGGTAAGGCCAAATGTCTAGAATGATTTGGTAAAATATGTTCACTATCTAAACGATCACCTCGAGGAATCACGCGCCACAAAAACGTAATCAATTCTTGACTTGAGGCATCAAAATTCAACAAAGACAACGGTTCATAATAATTTTTTCCGATTTGATAAAAAGATTCTTCCTCTATGACCAGTAAAAAAGCTCTAATATCACGGATGATATAGCTTCTCTCATCTGGTAAGCGACGAATGCGCAAGGTCCACCAAATATCATTGGTATATAAACTTTGTTCACCAACAGCTAACAATTGGTAACGCAAGGTATCATCATCATTTAGAGATAAGTGATCAAGAAAACGACTTCCAAATGAAGTGATTGCCTGTGTTGCCTGCTTTTCTTTCTTTTCTTCCTTAATACCAGAAACCAGTTTTTGTCCTTCTGAATCATTTTTCATAAAATATTCTAAAGCGGCTTGATGAAGACAGTATTGTTTAGATTTAAAGAAATCACATTGGCAATTAACTTCCTCTGTATCCAAAGAAAATGAAATCATTTTACCATCTACCATCGCTTTAATGACCGAATCTTTTTCTTCTATTAATTCAAATTTTCCCGATTGATATAACTCAATCCCCTCGTTACGAATTCGCCCTGGGATAAGTTTAGCCATACTGATACCTCTTTTTCTTTATCCCTCTATTATAGCATACTTTAAAAATAAAAAAGAAGTTAAGCTGGTCTTAACTTCTTACGATTAGAGTTTGAGATTATTTTTCTGCGTCCATTTTAAGCTTGCCTATCTCAAATAAAAAGTAAGATAAAAATCTTTCTCTACTTCTGTTAGACCAAAGATGGCACATTTATGTTACAGGAGCTTTTATTTTCGTTTACGTGCAATCAAATGAATCGGTGTTCCTTCAAAGACAAAAGCTTGACGGATTTGATTTTCTAAGAAACGAAGGTAAGAAAAATGCATCAACTCTTCTTCATTAACAAAAATCACAAAAGTAGGTGGTTTCACTGCAACCTGAGTAGCATAGAAAATTTTAAGGCGTTTTCCTTTATCTGTTGGCGTTGGGTTAATTGCTATAGCATCCATAATAACGTCATTTAAAACAGCAGATGGAATGCGCATATTTTGATTTTGACTGATGCGTTTAATCATTTCTGGTAATTTGTGTAAACGTTGTTTCGTCAAAGCAGAAACAAAAATAATCGGAGCATAGGAAATGTATTGGAAATTATCACGGATATCATCTTCCCATTGTTTCATGGTATGATTATCTTTTTCTAGCGTATCCCACTTATTAACCACAATGATAATCCCTTTACCAGCTTCATGTGCAAATCCCGCAATACGTTTGTCATATTCTCGAATTCCTTCTTCCGCATTAAGCACCATCAAGACAACGTCAGAGCGATCAATCGCACGCATGGAACGCATCACAGAGTATTTTTCTGTATTTTCATAAACCTTACCAGATTTACGCATTCCTGCTGTATCAATCATAGTAAACTCCTGCCCATCACTATCGACAAAGCTTGTATCAATAGCGTCACGTGTCGTTCCAGCAATAGGACTTGCAATCACACGATCCTCTCCTAAGATGGCATTAATTAAGCTTGATTTTCCGACATTTGGACGACCAATTAAACTAAACTTGATAATATCTGGATTTTCTTCTTCTTCCTCAGTTGGAAGATTCTCTACAATCGCATCTAAAACATCTCCTGTTCCAATACCATGAACAGATGACACAGGATAAGGATCTCCCAAACCAAGTGAGTAAAAATCATAGATATCATTACGCATCTCTGGGTTATCTACCTTATTAACCACTAAAATAACTGGCTTGTGGGTACGGTATAAAATCTTTGACACATACTCATCAGCATCTGTCACCCCTTCTTTACCAGATACTACAAAAACAATGACATCTGCCTCACTCATCGCAATATCAGCCTGGTGTTTGATTTGCTCCATAAATGGTGCATCGACATCATCAATACCACCTGTATCAATGATTGAAAACTTACGGTTCAACCATTCGGCTGTTGTGTAAATACGGTCACGGGTTACCCCTTCAACGTCTTCTACTATAGAGATACGCTCACCTGCGATACGGTTAAACAAAGTCGATTTTCCGACATTCGGACGCCCGACAATAGCGATAGTTGGTAAAGCCATAATACTCTCTTTCTTGTTACAATAGTTTATGTTTTTTTAATAATTTTTCTGTTTCTTTTTGCTCAGCCTGTCCAAATTGTGAAATCAGGCGTTCAGACCAAGTTTCCGTTTGACGATCACCCGCATAAATCCTTTGGACTTCATCATAAGCCAGCACTACAGATGAATCCTGTTCCTTATACACTTCATCAAAGACGACAGCTTCTTTTGGTAAGCGTGGTTTAACAGGATGTTCTTGCGCAGGTTCTCCAAGTGCAATACAAAAAATAGGATAAGTATATTCTGGAAGGTTAAAGCAAGTCGCGACTTCCATAGCTTTGTGGCGAATCATCCCAATGAAAACACCTCCGTATCCCATACTCTCTGCTGCAAGGAGACAATTTTGTCCCGCTAAACTTGCATCAACAGAGGAAATCAAAAGATTTTCACTCCCTCTAGCATCAAAAGCCGTTTGATGTAAATCAGCTGCCTTACTTGCTCGGTTCAAATCACCTACAAATAATAAAATCGCCTGAGCTTGCAAAATAGCAGGTTGAGGGGTGAGTTCGTAAAGTTCCTCTTTTTTCTCTGCAGAGGTAACAACAATGATAGAATAGGATTGAAAATTTTTCCACGAAAATGCTGCTCTGCCTGCCTCAATAATCTGATCTAATTCATCAGCTGCTATTGGACGATTAGTAAAACGCCTAACAGAAGTATGTTTTAACATCAAATCAATCATATCTGTCATCTACGATTCTCCCCTTCTAAATGCAATTCTGTAGCCAAATAACGTATGCGTTCCATCACACGCTTGGCTTCCCAAACCTCACCATCAGCTTTGCCAGAAGATAATTTTTTCTCCAAATCAGCCATACTATAATTAGACGTAAAAAAGGTTGGCAGATTTTCAAGCATACGGTACTGTAAAATAACTTGTAAGACCTCATCACGTATCCAAGCACTAGCTTGTTCTGCACCAATGTCATCTAACACTAAAATTTCAGCCATTTTAATGCGATCAATTTCTTCTTTGACATTCCCTGTTTTGATGGCATGTCGAATATCAATCGCAAAGCTTGGAAAATGAAGCAAAGTGGTACTTAACCCTTTTTTCTCAGACAAATCTCTTGCTAAGGCAGCTAACATAAAGGACTTGCCAACCCCCATGTCACCATAAAGGTATAGACCTTTTGTTATCTGAGGAAAATGCTCTACAAAACTCACAATAGCTTCAAAAGCTTCGATACGCTTAATATCATCAAGCATAATATCTTCTAGCCCAATCTGCTTATATGACTTAGGGAGATTGACCAGATGAATACGATCGCTCACTGCCTGTTTTTCCTGCGCTTGATGATGTTCTTTCGTTTCCTTATAAGAGACATCAGCATAGCCTTCGTTCATCACTAATATGGGCTGATAGCCTTTAGCAACATAAGCCTCATCACCACGATTAAAACGATCACGCTCCATACGAAACTGATTCAGTTTGGTTAAACTCAACTGTACCTGATCAGGAGTTAGACCTTGCTCTTTTATAAATATGGCCACGTCTGGATCTTTTAAAATCTGCTCTTTTAGCTCTCTTGGGTTAAAACGTGTGGGGTATTGGATGCTTATCTTTTCCATCTAGTCCTCCTTTCCCAAATCTCTCAGTCGCTCTAGGGCTTTTTGCCGATAGGCTTCTAGTTTTTCTTGCTCATCTTGACTGGTTTGATTTTGATAATTTTGATTACTCCATTTAGGAATATTGGTTTTATTCGTTTTTTCTTTTGCTTGAGATTTTTTCTCTCCTACAGACCGAAGGTGCTTGATCGCATCATCAGCTCGCGAAATCCCCTTGCTCACAAAATCATTGGCTAATTTTAGCACATAGTTTTTATGCAAATTAGCAGATTGAGTCTTATTCATGGTATAGAGTACCATAATGTTAATCACTTCATCAAGCAATCCCATCTGAGCCATTTCTGCTAAAATTTTAACTTCATCTCTAGTCACTATTGCCTGCTTTGGCTTTTTAATTTTAGCTAAAAATACCTCAGGGCTATCTTCTCTAGCTTCTTTGATGACAATTTTTTCTTTCTCACTAAAGTCATTGGTAGAAGGGGAATTCTGACTTTCCTTTTTGGCCACCATTCGTGAAACTAAAATCTTATTTTGACTAGCTGTTTCTCTCGCCAATTGATAAGTATCATACCATGTTAGTTTATAACGCTCAGATAGGTTAAAAATAGCTACTAGATCCGTTTCTTCATCCGTAAAACTAAGTCCATCTCTTCTCATCAACCGTTTAAAACTATCTAAGTCAAAATAGTTTTTAGCTACCTTTGGATGCTCTGATGGAACAATTTCTCCTTGATTTCCAAATACTTCCGAAAACTTCTTAGAAAGATTTCTAGCTTCTGGAATCTCTTCGTCCATCTCAGAAACTGCAACTTGTCCAATAGCCCCTTCTAATAAATGACGATACAGAGCATGTGATAGGAAATTTTCTTTAGATAAAGGCGCTCTCACATCAATGATATAAGCTTGACGATCTTGATAGAAACGAACAAGATCTAGAGCCGTCAAAACTGCCAAAGCCTCCTCGAATCGTTGCATGTTATAGAGAGTATGATTTAAAATCTCATGAAAGGCATGTCGCTTTTTCCCTTGATCATAGAAGGCCTGTAAATAGCAATATAAAATATAAGCATCAGCTTTAATAATGGGATAATACAGTTGCATCGTCAAAGGATCAGCAACCTCTATCCTCCCTTTATCAAGATAGTAGAAGGAATCATTCGCTCGCATCTTTATCTAATCTCTTTTTCTTTGTGCGCATACTTTTAGTCAACTGGTGCAACAACTCTTCCAACTCATCGACATCTTTAAAGCTACGATAAACACTTGCAAAACGAACATAAGTAATCTCATCTAAATCCGCCAACTCATCCATCACTAGATTCCCAATAACCTCACTGGGAACCTCATTATCATAGTCACTGCGAATCGTCTGCTCAATACGAGCAATAGCTTGATCGATCACCTCAGCTGATACTGGACGTTTTTGAGCACTCCTTATAATACCTGTATAGATTTTCTCGCGAGAAAAGGATTCTCGCGTCCCATCTTTTTTTACCACAACAAGCGGAATATCCTCTATTCTCTCAAAAGTTGTAAAACGGTAATGACACTGGTCACACTCTCGACGACGTCTAATGGTCGTTCCTTCTTCTGCTTGACGACTATCAATCACACTTGATTTATTACAATTACATTTTGGACAACGCATGAAAACACCCCTATCTCCCAAAGAATTCGTATTCTTTATTGTATCATATTTTGAAGCACAATAAAAGAAAGTAAGGTAAGGAAGCCACACCATACGCATAAAGAAAATGCATATAACTCTTTTCTAGTTACACGCATTTTTTTAAATATTTTCATGATATTGACATAATTGCTTTGATTTATCCTCTTTTTCACCTAAATTATAACAAAATTTCATGATAAAAATATAACTGTTTATGAAAAACGTTATCTGAAAACGAAACTTTCTTCATGCGTTTGTCGTGGTAAGACAGTGATTTTAAAGAATACATAAAGAGGTATGACACCAGCCCCTCAATAGAAATATCATCTATGATGCTAATGATCATTTTTCCCTTACAATAGGGATGCGCAACATAAACTCTGTTCCCTTATCAACTTCACTCACAACATCTATCTGACAATGATAAGCTTCCACAATTTCACTCAAAATAGATAACCCAATTCCTAAACCAGCTTGTGTGCTTACACGATGGCGTGACTTATCAGACCTATAAAAGCGCTCAAAAATATGCTGTAAATCTTCTTTAGAAATTCCTTCTCCCTGATCTTTAACCCTGATCAAAGCATACTGTTCCTCTAAACCTATTGATAAGTCAATAACCTTTTTATCTCTAGAATATTTAACAGCATTATCCATTAGGATAGTCAACGCTTGTTCAAAATGATTTTTATACATCTTAATCATAATAGGCTGTGCCATCTGATCACTTAAGGTGATGCCAAAATCAGGGTGTAATCCTTTAAAGTTCCCCACAATGGCGGCACTGGATGTTTGAACTATACAAGTATCATTTTGATGCTGCTCAAAACTTCCTGTAATACGCACCATCTCAAGCATATCATTAATCATGATATTCATACGATTAATTTCTACTGAACTAACCTCTAAGCTCTCTTCTAGAATTTCAGGATCATTTTTCCCCCAACGCTGCAACAAATCTAAATGACCCTTAATCACAGCGATAGGAGTTCTAAGTTCATGACTGACATCGCTAATAAAACGAACTTGGCGATCATTTTGCTCACTCAACCGCTCCAGCATCTGATTATAAATATGAGCTAAACTTTCAATCTCATCGCCAGTATGAATTTCTACACGCTTAGATAAATCTGAAGGATTTTTCACAACCTCACGCATGGAAGCATTTAAAGTATGGACAGGACTTAAAAAACGCCTAGAAAACTCAACAATAACTAGCTGCCCAATAATCAAAATAAAAATTTCCATGATAACCAAAAAGAAAAATACACGGTTACGAAGATTATAATAAACTTGCAAATTTTGAAATATTTGAATATAACCTATAATCTTTTTAGAGTTGGATTTTGCATAAATCGGCTTAGTCAGCACATATCCCTTCACGTTACTGTAGGCCGTTGAATAAATCTCCCCAACATATCGTAAGGTTGGAGGATTTTTTTCAGAATCTGTTGTAAAAATTAATCGCTTTTGACTACTGTAAATATAAGCTTGTTGTGTTGATAGTAAGACCGAAGACAAATCTCTCATTTCTCGAAAAATATGATGTTCTCTAATCGATTCTTGAACCTTCACCACATCAGAATCTCTATGCGTATAAAGATAGTCTGATAAATTATCTAAAGTCAACTCCTTATCAATATCAGATAATTCTGTACTCAACTTTTGACTATTTGCTTGAAGTGTGTCTTTTTCGTGATTTAATAATATATAATTCATAGAAGCATAAGCCAAAATCGTTACAATAGTAAAAATAAACAGAAAAAGGAAAAAAGTCGTCACAGACAATTTTCCTTTTAAACTAGCACGGTGATAATACTCACGTATTTTTTTTAACATTATTTTTCACGTACCACATATCCCATACCACGAACGGTCTGAATGTAGCTTTCACGCCCTGGGACATCAATCTTACCACGAAGGTAACGAATGTAAACATCGACAACGTTAGTCTCAACCGCTTCATCGTATTTCCAGACACGTGAAAGCAACTCCTCACGTGTCATTACTCGATTGACATTGCTCATCAATGCGTTTAGCAAATCAAACTCACGTTTGGTCAATGGAATAGTTGTATCACCACGAACCACTGAACGATTTTGGCTATCAATTTTTAAATCACGATAAATGGCTGAACCATCAGAAGAGGATTTTTCACTTTCAAAATCTTGACGACGGAAAGTCGCACGAACACGCGCTAACAACTCCTCAATTGCAAATGGTTTAACAATATAATCATCAGCACCTCTATCAAGACCAGACACGATATCCATAACGGAATCACGCGCTGTCATCATAATCACATAAGTCGTTTTTTCTTGACGAAGACGGCGTGTCACTTCGTACCCATCCATCTCTGGTAACATCAAGTCTAAAAGAATTAAATCAAAATCTTCATCTATTGCTTGCTCTAGTCCGCTACGACCATCATGAGTAATTGTTACCTCATATCCCTCATGTTGCAACTCCAGAGAAACAAAGCGAGCGAGATTTTTTTCATCTTCAATAATTAAAATTTTCTTTACCATTTTCACCAACCTTCTTCCTTTTAAGATGTGATAGAGTCATCATCACATCTAAACTTAACGCATCGGTATAATTATACTATCTCTTGTTAGTTTTTTCAATCAATTTTATAGCAAACTGAACATTTTACACCACGTCACTCCTCAGTGTCAAATAATTTGCTCAAAGAGGCAAACGGACTCGACTCGGCCTTTTTTTCTTCCTGCAAATCCTTGTATTGACTCTCTGTCAAAACTGACCAAGATTGACCTGAAGGCATCTCATCATTAGTTTCCTCTTGAGCTGTCAAAACTTTCAGTGGAATGTTAAGGATAATATTATCCGCTACACTCTCTGACAAACTGAGGGTCGTTCCATCTAGAACTAAAACTAAGTCCTCATCTACTAAATCTTGTTTAGCAACTAGTTCTTCTGCTGAAACAAAAACCTCTGCAACTTCATAGGAATGTCTTAACTCAACAGGCTTCATGGATCGGCTTGAAGGGAGGACTAAAACATACGATAGTTGGTACTCCAAAAGATATAGTCCATTTTCATAAATCAACTGCCCTTTAGCCAAAATATCTTTGAGATCCAAGATTTCACTGTTACGGTCTTGTAACTCTTCTTTTAAATCCAATTGCTCTTCAAAGGCTATTCCATCAGGCTTTTTTTTTACATCTAAAAGATTAAATATCATAGCTTTCCTTCTATCAACTCATTTAAAGTGATTTGACGTGTTTTTATGATGATTTCTAATATTTCCTGACTAGATCTAGGCTCTGTTTCTTCTAACCAAGTTAAAATGATAGAAACAATACTCATAACACTAAGATTGATAACATACTGATCTGGCAATTCAGGAAATCTATTTTCTAATTGATATTCCTCAAAGATAAACCCTTGAATAAAAGTAATCACTTCCTTTTCAAAATACTTATCTCCATTTAGACCTAATAAACCTCTAAAAAGTTCAAAATGACTTTCAACATAATAAACGAGATAGGCCATTCTAGCGTTAGAGCTTCCATCGGTAGAAAAAGACGGAAATTCTTCTTTAAATTGTGCTAATAAACCTAGTTTTTGACTATTTAAAAAATCCTCTATATCTACATAGTGTAGATAAAAAGTACCTCGTGATAATCCTGCTTTTTTCGTCAAATTAGAAACAGAAACCTTATGAAAGGGAATCTCCTGTAATAACTCTACCAATGCTAAGTCGAGATAACGCCTTGTATTTTCTTTCTTAGTACTATATCCTGTCATAATTTTTTCAGAATAAACACCATGTTAAATTTATATCATAAAATTAACAATATGTCTATTTTTTTGTTCATTATCCTTCTAAATCATTTTTTCCTCACTTAAATTTTATCAAATAAGGGGAAAAACAGCAAATTTTTAGCTTTTTCATTACTTTCACCTTATTTTTGTGTCGCTAGAAGGTACTGATCCTTTATTTTTTTAAGATACAAAAAAATGAGAGCTTTATTTCCCTCACATTATCATTTTAATCTAGAGAAAAGAAAAATCTGGGATCTCCCAGATTTCTGTTTTATCACTAATTATAACACTAGCACCTCAAAATTTAAGTAGGATACTAAGAGTCATCACATCTTTTTTAAACGCTCAATTCTATCGGAGATAGGGGGATGAGTATAAAACAAAGACTGATAGCGGTTTGTTTTTTTAGGGTCATTGATATACAAGGCACTACTAGCATCGTCCACCTCGTGCTCCATCGGTACAGAGTGATCTAATTTTTCAAGTGCACGAATCAGACCTTGAGGATTTCTGGTCAACTCAACACCAGAAGCATCAGCTAAATACTCTCTCTGTCTAGAAATGGCCAGTTGCACTAGAGTGGCAGCTAGAGGCGCTAAGAGAATAGTGATTAAAGAAAAAATCACCATTACTAAGTCTGAACCAGAAGAACGGCTATTATCTTGGCGACGCTGAGAACGACCTGCACCGTACCACATCATTCTCCCTCCCATACTCGAGAGCATGGTGACTGCACTAGCTAAAGCAACCGCAATCGTAGAAATTCGAATATCATAATTTCTAATATGACTAACCTCATGGCCAACGACACCTTCTAGCTCTTCTCTATTCATCACAGATAGTAATCCCGTTGTTGCAGCAACAGCTGCATTTTCTGGACTAGATCCTGTTGCAAAAGCGTTCAACCCTCTATCTTCTATCACAAAAACTCTAGGCATGGGAATTTGGGCTACCATAGCCATATCTTCAACAATATGATAATAATCAGGATAATCCTCAACACTAATTTCTCTTGCACCATTCATAGACATGACCACATTAGTCGATTGAAAAATCATACTAAAAGCGTAGATAATCCCAATAATTAAGGCTACCACCATACCGCCTAAGCTTGAGCGTAACCACAAGTAACCAACTGCTGCGCCTAAAGCGGCTAAAAGTGCAAAGAAAACGATTAGTAGAAAAACTGTTCGCCTTTTATTTTGAGCAATTTGGTCAAATAGCATACCATCACCTCTTAAAAGTTAAACTCAACCTTTGGCACAGCTTTTTCTTCTTCAGGAATTTCTAAAAATTCACTTGGCTTAAATCGGAAAATTTTTGCAATAAGATTACTCGGAAAAGTCTCTAGTTTCACATTATAATTTGCAGTCGTAGTGTTATAAAGCTGGCGTGAATAAGAAATTTTATTTTCAGTATTCGTTAACTCATCTTGCAACTTAACAAAGCTAGCATTAGCTTTTAGATCAGGATAGTTTTCTGCGACCGCAAAGATACCTGACACTTGACGACTTAGCGCATCACTAGCTGCCATCGCTTCACTAGGTGTCTTGGCATTCGCCACCTGTGCACGCAACTCTGCAATACTCTCTAGCGTCTTTCCTTCATAGCTTGCATAACCTTTCACCGTTTCAATGAGATTAGGAATTAAATCATTTCGACGTTTCAACTGCACATCAATCTGACTCCAAGCCTCTGTTGTCTGCATACGACGTTTTACTAAACCATTGTAACTAAAAATTCCCCCTATTACTAAAATAGCAACTACAACTAATCCAATAATGATTCCCATTTTTGTCTCCTTTTTATTTTCTTTCCATTATAGCAAATTTCTTGAAATAAGGAGAAAATATATCATCTCTTTTTTAATCCCGCCACACCTTCTATTTTTATGATAAAATAATCAAGAATAAAGGAGAAACTATGACCAAACAAGAATTTTATACCCTACTAGCTCAATCGGGTTTTGAGCTAACTGATCATCAAAAAAATCAATTTGAACGTTACTTTACCCTCCTCGTTGAATGGAATGAAAAAATCAATCTCACTGCCATCACCCAAAAAGAAGAAGTCTATCTCAAACACTTTTATGATTCCTTAGCCCCAGTCCTAATGGGCTACATCAAAAATGAGCCCATCTCCATCTTAGACATCGGTGCTGGCGCTGGTTTTCCTAGTTTGCCAATGAAAATTATCTGTCCCAACTTGAAGGTTACTATTATTGATTCACTGAACAAACGTATCAATTTCCTCCATCTTTTATCAGAAGAGTTGGGGCTTCAAAATGTACGATTTTTCCACGGTCGAGCTGAGGATTTTGGACAAGATAAGGCTTTTCGTGGACAGTTTGATATCGTAACCGCAAGAGCTGTTGCAAGAATGCAAGTACTATCTGAGCTTACTATTCCTTTTCTAAAGGTTAATGGGCAAGTCATTGCCTTAAAAGCCAGCGCCGCCGACCAAGAATTAGAAGATGCCAAAAGAGCTCTTAACTTGCTCTTTGGTAAAGTTGACATCAGTCAGGATTACCAACTGCCAAATGGGGATGATCGCAACCTTACTATTGTCACTAAGAAAAAAGAAACCCCTAACAAATATCCTAGAAAAGCGGGAATGCCAAATAAAAAACCACTCTAAACCAGTTATTTAGAAAAACAACTTACACGCTATCAACCGAAAATTTCCCTTAATAAAGAGTTCCCATCTTTTAAAGTCCATCTTCACCCTCCCCATAACCAAGAGGTGAAGATGGACTTTTTATCGTCTAAATATCATCTGATAAACTGTCTTTCAAATAACTTTCTAGATTGCTTTTAAGTTGACTAAGACGTTTTTGGCTAGGAACTTGTCTAATACCATACCCCAATAAATAAGGAGATACCACATAACGAGGCATGATTTTACATACAAAACCCTCTTTTATAGGATATAAAAATAAATTATAGGAAGCTTCCTTATCTTTAAAATAAACGTGTGTGATAAAGCGTAAAACTAACTGAGATACATCCGCTAGGATTTCTAAATGCGAGCGTTTAGAGATAATAATATTAAACTCTAAACCACCTGCAATAGGATCCGAAGATAAGACCAGCCTAGCACCTTGTCTAAAAGATTGAACCTCCAGTCCCTCAAAAGCACTTTCTTGAATAAAAGCATAACCGTCAACGGTTTCTAACCCCACAATTTGAAGGTGAGGATGTCGCAAACTCCCACCAGACAAGGGGCCAAAATTTTTATAACATAGAACCGATTTAAATTCCCCAGATTGCTCTAGGCACTCAAATTTTTCTACTGCATAAGAAAATAGCTGTCGATTATAATCCCTAGAATAAATCGGAATGTCCCCATCATGCCAATCTGATTCTATAATCAAGGTTTGATAAGCCTGCTCTAAAACAGGGTATTTGTTTTCAACCCAAATCATTTGATCTTGTCGATCCAAGATTTTTCCTAATTCCTCTTGATAACAAAATGGACAACGATCTTGATTAGTTGGTTTTTTCTTTGCGATACTACTATTAAATGTTAATTTAGCCCGTGTCATATTTTCTCCTTTTCTTTTATTATACGCAAGGACTTCTCCTTGTCAAATCTCACTACCTCTTATTTTTTTGATATAATAACTCTAGTTTATTTTGGAGGTTCTATGAAAAAATCAATCCTCACTTATCCACTATCAACCACTCAAAAACTTAGCCTTAGTTTTATTGGTCTTATTTTTATTGGAAGTTTATTGTTAGCATCACCTATAATGCACTATCCAAATGCTCCTGAGACAAGCTATCTTGATCATCTTTTTACTGCCGTATCTATGGTCTGTGTGACGGGGTTATCTGTATTTCCTGTCAGTGAGGTCTATAATGGACTGGGCCAAGTGACTGCAATGGCCTTAATGCAAATTGGAGGACTTGGCTTAGTCTCTTTAGTCGCCTTTAGCCAATACAGCCTCAAAAAACGCCTCTCTCTGCGTGATCAAACATTGCTACAATCTGCGATGAGCCAAAGCACCCATCACCATTTAAAAGAATATCTCTTTTTTGCCTATCGTCTTACCTTTGGAATTGAATTAATCTGTGCGATTTTATTATCATTTGATTTTATTCCTAGATTTGGATGGGGAAATGGAATCTTCAATAGCCTCTTTTTAGCAGTTTCAGCTTTTTGTAATGCTGGATTTGACAATATCGGTCAAAACAGTTTACAAGTTTTTGCTCTCAACCCCTTGATTAATCTTGTCCTTGCTTTTTTAATTTTTTCTGGAGGATTGGGATTTAATGTCTGGCAGGATCTTTACAACAGCTACTTAAACAGCCGACAGCAACCACGATTTTGGGCGAATTTTTGGAAACACTTATCGATTCATTCTCGCTTAATTCTAAACAGTACGGCTATCATTCTCTTATTAGGAACAGGTTTATCTTTTCTATTAGAATATAATAACTCCGAGACCTTAAAATATTTGACCTTTCCTGAACAAATCTTGGTCAGTTTTTTTCAAAGTATCACCATGAGAACGGCAGGTTTTTCAACATTATCCTACCTAGATACTGGTCATGCGACAAATTTTCTCTATATCTTACAAATGTTGATAGGAGGAGGGCCTGGAGGAACTGCAGGAGGAGTTAAAGTCAGTGTTGCAGCCATTTTATTTCTTTTATTTCGAGCAGAGTTGGCAGGACAATCTCAGGTCTCCTTTCAAAATCGGACAATCCCTCAACGTATTTTACGACAGACTCTTACCGTCTTACTCTTCTTCTTTGGGATCCTAATCATCGGCTATCTATTATTATTAGAAAACGAGCCTCATTTAGACCCTTTTGCCCTATTTTTTGAAGCTAGCAGTGCTATTGCAACTGTTGGGGTTAGTATGGAGTTAACAAGCCAACTTTCGACAATAGGACGATGTATCATCATGGCCCTCATGTTTATCGGACGTGTTGGACCCATCACGGTCCTTCTTAGTATTTTACAAAAAAAAGAAAAAGACATTCACTATGCTGAATGTGATATTATTATTGGATAAGGAAAAACTATGAAAAGAAAAATTATTGGTGTTTTGGGGCTCGGTATCTTTGGTCGTACCATCGCAAAAGAACTTGCCCGCTTAGATCAAGATGTCATTATCATCGATAGCGAAAAGCAGTATGTCCAAGAATTAGCCGATCAAGTCACTAAAGCCGTTATCGGTGATATGACGGATATTGATTTTCTAAAACATGTCGGCATAGACCAGTGCGACACCGTTATTGTCGCAACAGGAACTAATCTTGAAAGTGCTGTCTTAGCTGTTATGAACTGCAAAAAACTAGGAGTCTCACAAATTATTGCCAAGGCTAGAAGCAAAACCTACGAAGAAGTCCTCTACGGGATAGGTGCCGACTTAGTCATCGCCCCCGAACGTGAAGCAGGGGTAAATCTTGTCTCTAGACTTTTACGAAATAGTATTAATGACGTCTTTCATTTTGAAGGTGACGTGTCTATTGTTGAATTTAAAACCCCTAAAAAATGGATTGGAAAATCTATTCCTCAACTCAATTTACGTCAACAATACGATATCAATGTCATCGGTATTCGTTCTAATAAGGGAGGGCCAATCAACACGACTTCTATCTTACAAGCTCCGCTAGAGGCTAACAATCTTATCGTAGCTGTTACCAGTTCTAAAACATTTGAAAAATATGATTATTTAGGGTATTTTGACTAAACGAAAAACTAGAATTTCTGATTCTTTCCAACAATTGAGATAAGGTCTCCAAAGTTGAAGGAAGTTGAAAATTCTAGTTTTTATTTTAAATTATTTTATTTCCAAGGATTATAAAAACGTCCACCATTGAGATAAAAGAGATAAAAACTTGTTAACAAAATTAGCACTGCCAAAAGTAGGACAAGGTAGTCATACCAAAGGAGAGCTTGCCCTTGGTACCAGCTTCTTTTCTTCTCTTTACCAAATCGACGTAACTCCATAGCAGTTGAAATCGTATCAATACGCTCAAGCGAACTAAAAATAAGAGGGGTAATAATCCGTATATTTCCTTTAATCCGCGAAAAGAGACTAGCTTTTGAGGATAATTCTAAACCACGAGCCTGTTGGGAGAGTTTAATCATGTGAAATTCCTCTTGAAGATCTGGAATATAACGTAGCGTCAAACTGACTGCATAGGCTATCTTGTAAGATACCCCAATTTGATTGAGACTAGCTGCAAATTGGCTAGGATGAGTGGTCACCAAAAAGATAATTGCTAGAGGAACCGTACAAAAATATTTTAAAATTAAATTTAACAAATAAAAGAGTTCTTGGCTTGTGATGTTAAAACGCCCCACACCTTCTACCAAAACTGTTTTTGCTCCATAAATCTCCTCACCATAAGCTGGTGCAAAGAGATAGACCATCACAACATTTAAGGTCGCAAAAGTCAAAATAAACATCAAGACAAATGAAATATCACGTAAGCGTATCCTTGCCAAACGAAACAAAACTAAGGATAAAACAGAGACCAGCGCAATCAAACGCGTATCGTAAGTTGTCATACAGGCAATCGATACCAGAAGGAAAAAAACTAGTTTAGTAGCTCCAGATAGGTTATATAGAAAACCCTGACCTTCATGAAAACCAATCAAACTATTAGATTGTTGCATCATTATCTCCTCTCGTTTTAATATAGTAATCTGTCACTTGCTCAGGGTTTTCCTCTATTTTTTGAGCTAAGGCAAATAAACTCGTCGGCTTTAAGTTAGCCTGTTCTAAAACAGCTGGCTGGTTTAAAACTTCTAGTGGACTAGCATCTGCTAAAATACGCCCTTCCGCTAAAACAATAGCGCGATCTGAGTATTCTAACATCAGTTGCATATCATGTGTAATCATGATAATAGTATGTCCTTTTTCCTGCAAAGCATTTAAAAAATTCATTAAGTCTGTGTAATTTTTTTGATCTTGTCCTGCGGTAGGTTCATCCAAAATAATAATTTCTGGGTTCAAAACCAGAATTGATGCGATACTAACACGTTTTTTCTGGCCATAAGATAGAGCAGAAATGGGCCAGTTTCTAAAAGCGTACAGACCACAAACTTTCAGGGTCTCATAAACCTTTTCTTTTATGACTTCTTCTTCTATTCCTCTTAGACGTAGACCTAGAGCCACTTCATCAAAAATCATTGTCTGGCTAATCATTTGGTTGGGATTTTGTAAAACATAACCAATGCGACTAGCTCGCTCTGTCATCGAATCATCTGCTATATTTTTTCCCTTATAAAAAATCTGACCTTCTGCCTGAACAAATTGACATAAGCTTTTGGCAAAGGTAGATTTTCCTGCACCATTTTTTCCAACTAGGGCTATCTTTTCACCTTTATAAACGCTTAAGTTGATATCTTTCAAAATAGGATTTTCTTTACGATAAGCAAACTGCCATCCCTTTACTTCTAAAAGCACTTCTGATTGTTTGTTCTCTAGAGTAGAAGTCTCGCCACTTAAGGTATAAGTTGGTAAATCTAGTCGATGAAGTTGATCCAGATACAGCTCTTCTTCAAACGGATAACCTAGAGAGCGTAAAACACTAATATAAAGAGGTTCACGAATACCATTTTCATTTAAAAGATTAGTCTTTAAAAGCTCATTAACCGATCCATTAAAAAGAATACTGCCGTCATTGATAAGAATAATGCGATCCACCTTACGGTAAATGACATCCTCTAAACGATGCTCGATAATGATCGTTGTCCCGCCAGTTGATTGATGGATATCATCAATCAAAGCAATCGTATCTTGTCCTGATTTAGGGTCTAAATTGGCTAATGGTTCATCAAATAATAGAATCGGACTTTCATCGATAAGAACACCTGCCAAGCTGACCCTTTGTTTTTGCCCCCCTGATAAGTCTTGAGGACGATGATATAATAAAGGTGTTAAGTCTAAATGCTTAGCCCAAAAATTAACTTTATCTCTCATTTCCTTTTGAGAAACCACATCATTTTCAAGCGCAAAGGCTAAATCCTCAGCCACACTAAGACCAATAAATTGCCCATCTGTATCCTGTAACACGGTACTGACCAGATGAGATTTATCATAGATTGATAAGTCAAAAGCAGGTTTTCCATCAATCAAAAACTCACCCTCGTGCTCACCTTGATGAATATGAGGAATAATCCCATTCAAACACTGTCCTAATGTGGATTTCCCTGATCCAGAAGGACCAACAATTAAAACCTTCTCTCCACGTTTGATAGAAAGATTGATATTTTTTAAGGTCGGCTCCGATTGAGCATCATATTTAAAACTAAAATTTTTAAATTCTATCACGTTATCTGTCATTTTATCTCTTATCTTTACATCTCATCTAAAAGTTTACTTTATTATTTTACCACAGTTACAGAATATGAGAAAACTCAGCTGACAAACAACTGAGCTGACTCCTTAATCTTTGGATAAACTTCCTGATTGTGTTCGAGTTTTAGCATATACTGCTAAAAGTAAAGTGCCACCAATGGCAATGGTTGTCGCATTAGACAAGCCAGCAACAAGCCCTTGTGTATAAACTTTACTTGAAGGTTCTTGATAAACCAAGATATCTCCAATAGGAGCAATCAAGCCCCAAACCAAAAGGTTAGCAACAATTTGTACGACATTAAATGTCAAGATATCTTTCTTATGAAATAGCCCTTTTTCAATTGATAACCTTTGCTTCAATAAACCAATAACTAGCCCTAATAGACCACTTGGAATAACCCAAGTCCACCAGATTCCGTAACCTGAAAACATATCTTTTACCATATGTCCGATAAAGCCAACCAAGCCACCAACAACTGGGCCATAAATTACAGCAAAAAGAGTCTGAACTGCATATTGCAATTGAATACTAGTATTTGGAACTGGGCTTGGGATATTCACCAAAATTCCGATGACTACAAATAAAGCTGCTCCGATACCTGTTGCCACTACATTTTTAATCGTATTATTTTTCATAACGTCTCCTAAATTTTCTTAATTTCAAGATGCCATTGGGGACCTACACCGACATTATAAGCCTTGGCAAAAGAACCTTGGTTAATAGCCAGTCCCAAACGATAAAGTGAATTGATGTATAAAATAGGTTGACCAATTCGAACATCCGCAAATGATTTGCCATAAGTCACTTGGTTTTGATAGACTAACATATCATTATTATAGATGGTCACTTCAAATCGATCACCAAACTCTGGGTCTAAACGATAAAACTCTTCACGCGTGATAGAGGTCCAAAGCGAGCCAAAACGAACATCTAAAATATCAATGGCACCTTTCACCAAATCCTCTTCTACTAGGGTCTCCACAACTGGTAACTCCACAATCGCATCAACAGAGAGCTCTGGACCTACCTCTTCAAAACTAATATGGCCTGAAGCAAGCTTTGCCCCTGTAAAAGCATAGACATCACGTCCATGAAAAGTATAAGATAGCTCGGTGTTTTCTCGGCGGTTTTTAACCTCTGAAATTTCACGAACAGCCTTAATACCTACATGTTTTTTAATATAAGACAAAGTCCCGTTATCTGGTGTTACAATATACTGATCGGCATTGGTTAGAGCAACAACACTTTTACGATCTGATCCCACACCAGGGTCAACAACCGAAACAAAAGTAGTTCCCTTTGGCCAATACTCTATGGTTTGAAAAAGGCGATAGCTTGCCTCAAAAATATTATAAGGTGTGATTTCATGGGTCAAATGATGAACTCCAAGATTAGGAGCTTCCTGAAGGGCCACCCCAATCATAGCCGAAACTGCACCATCAACCAAGCCAAAATCTGATTGCAAAACCAATAACTGATTACTCATAAAAAACCTGCACTTTCCATATTATTGAATATCAATAATAACATAGAACAGTGCAGGTGTAAAATACCGATTTATTTGAGCTAGATATAGTTTTAGACTATAGAAAAACTACATAATCTTAGCTTTTTATTTATTTTTTCTTTCCCCAAACAGACTTTTCAGCTACAGCTGTAAAAAGAACATCTGTTGAGGAATTAAGGGCTGTTTCAAATGAGTCTTGCAAAACACCAATAATAAAACCAACTCCTACAACTTGCATGGCGAGATCATTTGAAATACCAAATAAACTACAGGCTACAGGAATCAAAAGTAAAGATCCGCCAGCAACACCTGATGCACCACAGGCAGAAACTGCAGCCACAATACTAAGAAGAAAAGCTGTCGCAAAATCAACCTCAATCCCCAAGGTATTAACTGCTGCCATAGTTAACACATTAATAGTGACTGCTGCACCTGCCATGTTAATAGTCGCACCAAGTGGGATAGAGATCGAATAAGTATCTGGATCCAAGCCTAAACTCTCACACAATTTCATATTGACAGGAATATTGGCTGCAGAGCTTCTGGTAAAGAAAGCTGTCACGCCACTTTCTTTTAAGCAACGAAAGACAAGTGGATAAGGATTTTTTCGCATCATCACAAAGGCAATCAAAGGATTAATGACTAAGGCGATGAAAAACATGGTTCCAACCAAAACCGCAAGAAGCATCCCATAATCAGCCAAAATACCTAGACCATTTTCTGAGATAGTTGTAAAAACTAGGCCCATAATTCCAAATGGAGCTAGGTTAATAATCCAGCTAACCACTTGGGAAGTCACTTCTGCCAGAGTATGTAAAAGGTCTTTGGTATTAGGACTGGCAGTTCTCATTGCAAAACCAAAAATAACCGCCCAAAATAAAACACCAATATAGTTTGCCGTTGCTAGAGCATTAACTGGGTTATCCACTAGGTTTAACAATAAACTTTGAAACACTTCTGCTACACCTTGTGGAGGGCTCAACTCACCCGTCTCTGCTTTTTTTAACACCAACTTTAAAGGAAAGATATAATTAACAATAACAGCCATTAATGCCGCCGCAAATGTTCCTAAAAGATATAGCCCCACTACTGTTTTCATATTAGATTTTTGACCTTCTCTCGTTTGAGAAAGGGCATTCGCTACTAAGGCAAAAACCAACAAGGGAGCGACAGCTTTTAAGCCCCCTACAAATAAGCTCCCTAAAAGGCCTATCACTGTAAATTTCGGTACTACTAATCCTAAAACAATCCCAAATAGGACACCAATCATAATCCGTTTAATTAGACTGGTTCGATTCCACGTTCTGATAAATCTAGACATGTTACACTCCTTCATTTTTTCACATTCTCCATCATATTATAAATTAAAGCGCAAGTCAATCTTTCCTTCCTCTTCTTCACTGAGCTATTTGTTAAATTGTATAAAATTGACTTGAATTGTATGACAATTTAAGCTATAATAGATTTTCAAAATGTTTATGACTTGGAAAGGTTTTATATGAAAACAAAACAATTTGACGCTAAAGTCTATACCGTTATTGGTTTTATGCTTTTTGCGCTTTTCTTTGGCGCTGCCAACTTAATTTATCCTGCCCTTTTAGGAATTTATTCTGGTAAAAATGTCTGGGTATCTATCCTAGCTTTCTGCCTAACAGGTGTTACCCTTCCTTTTCTAGGTGTGATTGCAACAGCATGGTCTGGAGCAAAAAATATGGAAGAATTGGCTTCACGTGTCTCTAAGCCTTATGCTATCTTCTTTTCTGTGGCTCTATATCTTTCAATCGGACCATTCTTTGCTATCCCAAGAACTGGTGCAACCTCTTATTCCATGGGAGTAGAACCTATCTTTGGTTCTAGTTTAGTGGTCAAAGTCATTTATGCTTTAATTTTCTTTGGGTTATCCTACTGGATGGCTATTAAACCTAGCAAGATGACTGAGCGTATTGGGAAATACTTAACACCGACGCTTCTCATCACGATTGCAGTTGTGATTATCATGTCCTTTATCAATCCTTCTGGATCTCTTGGAGCAGCACACAATGCGAGCTCTAGTGTCAACGATGCTTTCAAGGATCTTCCATTTATCGCTGGACTCATTCAAGGATATGGAACAATGGATGCTCTTGCTTCCCTTGCTTTTGCAGTTCTAGTGATTGATGCTGCTAAACAATATGGTGCAACCTCTGAAAAAGAAATCTCAGGCTTGACCATCAAATCTGGTCTAGTTGCTATTTCTCTCCTAGCACTCATTTATATCTTTGTAGCACGTATCGGCGCAACCTCACAAGGGTTATTTGATTTTTCAAATGGACAATTTGTACAAAATGGAATGCCTATTGATGGAGGACACGTCCTTAGCCAAGCTTCCAGACTCTATCTTGGGACAATTGGGCAAAACATTCTTTCTATTATTGTCTTTCTTGCTTGCTTGACCACTTCAACAGGATTGATCACAGCTTGTGCGGAATATTTCCATGGTCTTATTCCAAAAATTTCTCATGTGATGTGGGCAAGCATCTTCACTTTGATAGCAACGACTTTCTACTTTGGTGGCTTGTCTGAAATTATTAAGTGGTCTGTTCCTGTCCTTTATCTCCTTTATCCTTTGACGATTACTTTAATTTTCTTAGTGCTAGGGGATAAATACTTCCACTCTCATCGTAGTGTCTATGTCTTTACCATTGGGTTGACATTTTTCGCTGGGCTTTATGATGCTATTTCTACTTTTGCCACTATGACAGGATTTTTTACTATCCCATCAGCTTTAAGTAATTTCTTTACCAAGGCTGTCCCTCTAGGACAATATTCACTAGGTTGGGTAACTTTTGCCCTCATTGGATTAATCCTTGGGCTTGTTTTCTCAAAGGTTAAAAAATAAGTAGATACAAAAACGACTACCAGATTTTACATCTGATAGTCGTTTTTTATGTTCTTAAACAAAAGCTTAACGGTGACTGATTTTTCGTGTCAAACTATCACCTGCAAACTGAATAGCAAAAATAATAAGAAGAATAATCAAGGTTGCCACAAAAGTAACATCATTGTTGAAGCGGTTATAACCATAAGAAATGGCCACATTTCCCAGACCACCTGCACCAATAGCACCAGCCATAGCCGTTTCACCAACTAAAGAGATAAGGGTTACTGTTGATACACGGATAAGATCTGGTAAGCCTTCTGATAAGTAAACCCCAACAATATCCCAAGTTGTCGCGCCAGAAGCTTGTGCTGCTTCAATCACTCCTTTATCCAGCTCTGATAAAACGACTTGCACTTGTCGTAAAAAGAAGGCAAATACTGCTACAGATAAGGAAACATTAGCAGCATCTGGCCCCAACATTGTCCCAACAATCAACATGGTCACAGGCATCAAAATCGCCAATAAGATGATAAATGGAATAGCTCTAAAAACAGAAGCAATCTTATCTAAAATCCAATAAACTGGCTTATTTTCAATAACACCACCTGGTCCTGTCATAACCAATAAAAGACCTGCCCCTAAGCCTGCTATCCCACCAATGATAAAAGGGATAACCGTCATATACAGTGTCGTAAAAATCGCAGTTCCCCAACCAGCATCACCACTCCAGCCCAATTGATACACATTTGGTAGATATGTTTGAATTAAGTTTGTCATTTAAGCACCTTTCTTTAATACGATTAAATCAATCCCTGCCTCTTTTATAGCTACTTGAGCCTGTACTAGTTTTTCTTTTTCACCTGACAAGACTACAATCAACTCACCAACAGGAGTATCTGATAAAATCTCAATATTGGCAAATAAAATATTTGCTGTTACTTCATAACGTTTATAAATCTCGTTTAAGATGGGTTCATCAGTAGAAGTTCCTGCATAGTTGAGTTGAGCTAATAGAGCATTCTCTGGAAGATGCTGAACAATATCTTGTTGTTCAATTTTTTCCATAGCATCTTCAATCCCTGTAGCAACCTTGATAAAATCTTGGGTCAAAGTCTCTTTAGGATTAGAAAAGATATCAAGAACTGTTCCTTCTTCAATAAGTACTCCATTTTGCATCACGGCTACACGATTGCAAATATCTTTAACAATCTGCATTTCATGGGTAATCATCACAATCGTAAGACCCAATTTTTTATTAAGATCCTTCAATAAGGCTAAAATCTGTTTTGTAGTTTTAGGATCTAGAGCTGATGTTGATTCATCTGAAATCAAGATCTTAGGGTCATTTGCCAAAGCACGCGCAATCGCAACACGTTGTTTTTGTCCTCCAGATAATTGAGATGGGTAATTGTCAGCACGTTCTGCAAGGCCAACCAAGTCTAGTAATTCTTCAACTTTTTTAGCTTTCTCCTCTGTCGTCAAAGAAGAGTGCTTGAGGGCAAAAGCAACATTTTCACGTGCTGTTTTCTGTGCCATCAAGTTAAAGTGTTGAAAAATCATTCCAATATCACGGCGTTTCTGACGTAAGGCTGCTGGATTTAGCTGAACTTTTTCATCTGAGAAGGTCACATCACCATCAATTGTAATCTTACCAGCTGTTGGAACTTGTAGTAAGTTGATCACACGAACAAGGGTTGATTTTCCAGCACCAGAATAACCTACAATACCATAAATATCACCTTGATTGATATGAACGGTAACGTCTTTGACAGCTTCAATGACACGTTTTTTCTGATGAAACGTAATGTCAATATGATCTAATTTAATAATAGGATTAGGCATAAGATTTTATTAACTCCTTAATTAATTCAATATGGGTATAATAATCAGCTATAGAAACATTTTCATCTCCACCATGATCTCGACTATTGGCATTACCTAAGCCAAAAGCTGCCATAGGGACACCTAATGCTTCATATATGGTGTGCATAGGACCCGTTCCTGCAGCAGTAGGCAGGACACAAATTCCTTCTGGATAAAAAGCTTTAGCGAGTTCAATAACTTTTAAAACAGCAGGTGATGACATATCGGATCGATAAGCTTCCTCACCAAGAGTATAGGTCACACGGATATGATCATAACCTGCCTGTTTCAAATGTTTTTGAATTTGCTCTAAAACATAGTGAGGACTAAGACCTGGAACCAAGCGCATCTCCATCTTAGCAGAAGCCTTAGACGGAATAATGGTTTTAACACCTTGACCTTGGTAACCCGTGCTCAACCCTTCTATTGAGAGGGCAGGTTCAAAATAATAAGTTCTCAAAAAATCGCGACGTTCTTTTTTAAGAGCAGGTAATCGCAGACCATATAGTTTTCTCAAAGTTTCACTATTTTCAAGAGCATACTCCTCAACTAAATCCAACTCACGCTGACTAGGCTCTTTAATCTGATCATAAATCCCCTCAACTAAAATCCGACCAGTTTCATCCCGTAAACTGTTTAAAGCACTTAGTAAATACCAAGAAGCTGAATCAATTACTGCACCAAACTTTGAATGAATATCAACATCAGCACTTTTGACAGATAAATCAAAAGTCACAATGCCTTTATTACCACCTGTGATTTCCAGTTGACCTGAACTATTTTTAGCTCCTTGCTCCCAGATAAGAAAATCTGCTGGAAGAAGATCTTTCTGATACTTGGCAAGATATTTATCCAAATCCGTTGAAGCAGACTCTTCTGCTCCTTCCATGATAAAAGTCACATTAACAGGAAGAGGACCAACTTCTTTAATATATTTTCTAACAGCTGTTAAACGTGCCGTGATGTGTCCCTTATCATCATCAACCCCTCGACCATACATGTAGCCCTTTCTAATGGTCAATTTAAAAGGATCATCCGTCCACTTTTGGTCCTTATCTGCTGGTACAGTATCATAATGATTATAAAAAATAATGGTTTTAGCATCAGGATTTGGACTTTTAAACTTAGCTATGACAAAAGGAGCAGTATAAGATTCATCAATCGTCACCTCTGCACCAACACTTGAGAAAACTTCTCCTAAATAAGCTGCTACGTCAGCTAAGCCAATTTGTTGCGCAAAAATTGACTTTTTTGAGATTAGCGTCCGCAAAACCTCAAAATAATGTTGGGCAACTTCATCATTTTTAAATTTTTCAATTTGTTCACGCTCACTTGAAAATGCCATCTTCTCTCCTTATACGACAAAATGGAGCTGGGAAAATCCCATGCTCCGTAAGCTAACTCAACCTCTTATGTTTTTTACCAAACTGGAACATCTACACCATTTGATGTTTCTTCGATCACTTTTTTCACTTCATCTGTGTGATAAGCTTTGATCAACTTAGCAATAGCATCCGCTTTGTCTGATTCTTTATAATCTTTTTGAGCTGCAATAATATTGATCCATTGTTTTGCTGAATCCTCGTCTGCTTGCTCTTTATAAAGTGAGGTATTATAGTCAATACCTGCTGGTACTGCATAGCTATTGTTCACAATAGCCGCATCAGCTGATGTCAAAGCACGAGCAGTCTGGCTAGCATCTAACTCTTTAATATCAAGATTTTTCTTGTTTTCAGTGATATTAGCAATCGTTGCAAGTTCCTCACCTGAAACATCTAGTTTAATCAAGCCCGCTGCCTGAAGAACATATAGGGCACGGCTTTCATTTGTCGCATCATTTGGTACCGCAATTTGAGCACCATCAGGAAGATCTGAGACTTTAGTGTATTTTGCTTTACCAGAAGAATCTGTACCAGAGAAAAGGTTAATTGGGCTAATATAAGTTTCTGCAGCAGATACTAAATCCCCTTTATTTTCCTTATTCCAGTTGTTAAGGAAGTTATAGTGTTGGAAGGCATTAAGATCCACTTCTCCATTTGCTAATGCCTTGTTAGGTTGTGAATAATCTGTAAACTCCTTATATTTCAAGGTAATGCCATCTTCTTTTAGAAGTTCTTCAATCTTTTCCCAACGTGCTTCATCTGACTCTGTTTTCGTCATAACACCAATAGTTAGGGTATTTTTATCTTCTGTTTGCTTTGAGCCACAAGCTGCTAAAACTAGTGTTGATGCTAAAGCTAATCCTGTAATTCCTAATACTTTTTTCAATTTCATGATATTTCCACCTTTAATTTTCATCTTTAACTGTTTTCTATTTTCTCACAATATATGTCATCTAGCAAATTGTTATTAGCTAAGTCTGGATATAGAAAATAACTATAAGGTAAATCAAACGTCCTGTTTGACAATTTTTAAAAAGCCCAGAGCATGTTGCTCTAGACTTGATGTGATTACTTGTTAGGAACGGTTAAGTCGTCTGCTGTTGGAACATAGTCTCCACCAAGATATTCTTTGGCTAACTTAGACAATGTACCATCTGCTTGAAGCTCTTTTAGTCGCTCATTAACAAATGTTTGGAGCTCTTCTTGATCTTGTCCAAAAATAAAGTAGATGAATGGTTGTTCTTGAGATTCTAACTCAATAGTCTGTAAATTATCTAGACCTTGATTTTTAATAACAGAGTTAACTGTTGGGGCATCAAAAATCTTAAAGTCTGCTTTCCCTTCACTCAAGCTAGTCAAAATTTGAGTGATATTTTCATTAGTATATTTCAATTCAACAGGATTATCTTTGTGACTATCATTGAACTCTTTTAACTGAGCCTCAGTTGTTGTTCCTTGTACAACCTGAGTAGAGTGTCCAGCAATGTCCTCATATGACTTAATCTCTGAATCTTTTGGAACGGTTAAAACTTGAGGAGTTGACCCAATTGGGTAAGAATAAAGGTATTTCGCTCCACGTTCTTCTGAGTAACTAATGTTGTTTCCACCCATTTGGAATTTTCCAGAATCTAGACCAGTAAAGATAGAAGTCCACTCTGTTTTTTGAAACTTCACTTCATATTTATCAGAACCTTCAAACACAGCCTTAGCCACTTCGATATCATAACCTGTTAACTCACCATCTTTTTCATATGAAAATGGTGCAGTTGTCCCAACAGTAGCAAATACAACTTCTTCTTTCGAGCTTGATGTAGTACTACTTTTTGACGATGATGAACTGCATGCCGCTAAAACAAGAGCCGATGCTGCCGCGATACCTGCAAACGTCACTACTTTTTTCAATTTCATATTATTCCTCCAAAACGTTAGTAAACCTATCTTACCACGATTTAAAAATACTAGCTAGTAGATAATTTTTATCACCGTGATAGCTTTTCTTTATCACCAAAATATGCCAATAACATTTCAGCATTGTTAACATAGTATTTAACAGCAATTGGCAAGGCTTCATCTTTTACCTTAAAGGTATCATGATGAAGATCGGGAGCATCAGGATCTCCATTTGCACCAATAAAAGCAAATACGCCTGGAATCTTTTCTTGGTAAGCTGCAAAATCTTCCCCACCCGTAACAGGAGCAACCTCAATCACTTCTGCAAAGCTTTTACTATTTTCCGCTATCAAAGGGGTTAGAATCTCATCATTATAAGTGACATTTGGCGTTTGATCCCACTGAATATCAACTTCTGCTCCAAATTGTTGAGCCGTCTGCTCCACAATCTGCGTAAACTTCTGACGTAAAAAAATACGATTATCTGGTGTAAAACTTCGAATTGTTCCTTCAAAAAAACCTTGATGAGGCATAATATTCCAAGCCGAGCCAACCTCAATATGCGTGACCGATAACACTGTCGGTTCAAAAGGAGAAACCTGACGTGACACAATTGCTTGAAGATTGTTCACCATCGTTGTAATGGTTAAGACAGTATCCACCCCCAAATCAGGTCTGGCAGCATGACCACTCACACCAGTCACACAAACTTTAAATTTTTCAACAGCTGCCATGATAGCCTTTGAACGTAGGCCGATTTGACCAGGTTTTAAAAAAGGCATATTATGGTAACCAATAATGGCAGAGACGTCTTCTAAGGCACCTGCAGCAATCATTGCATAGGCACCTGTTGCCACTTCTTCAGCTGGTTGAAAAATCAAGCGAAGCCTTCCTCTTAATTCTGATTCTCTAGCTTTTAATAGTTGTGCAGCTCCCAATAATGATGTTTGATGAAAATCATGTCCGCAAGCATGCATGGCACCATTTTGACTAGCATAAGAAAAGGTATTTTTTTCCACAATAGGAAGAGCATCAATATCAGCTCTTAAGGCAATGATAGGATAACCTTGCCCTATTTCAGCAACAAGACCAGTTGTTAAAGGCAAGTCTAAAATTTTAATATCCAAAGCTTCTAATTGTTGCTTTAAAAATTGAGTCGTTTGAAATTCTTTGTTAGAAATTTCAGGATTAGCATGAATATGCTGTCTCACTTTAGAAAGATTGTCGTAAAAATCCGATTCCATAAATTCTCCACTCTGTTATTGTTCTGGTAAATAGCTACCTCCGAGATAGGTTTGACTTAATTTTTCTAACTCCCCTTTAGCATAAAGTTTTTTAACAGCCTTGTCAAATTGGGATACAAAGTCCTTGGCATCTTTTGAAAAGACAATATAGTTATTAGGGTTCATATCTGTTTTTAAATCAGTAACTTCTAAATCATAACCTTTTTGTTTGATAAGGGTTTCAATACTGATTTTATCAAAAATCAAGTAATCAAACTTTCCTTCATTCAAATCAAAAAGACGTTTTCCGATATCTTCTCCAGTATAAACAATCGTTGAAGGCTGATTTTCTTGTTTTTTATTCCACTCTTCCACCAATTGTGCTGTTGAAGTCCCTACATCGTCATGAGTAGTCTTACCTGCCAAATCAGACAGAGTTCGTAGTTTTTCTGAAGGCCTACTGACTAAAACTAGGGGATTTTTAGCAATAGCTGTTGAATAAACATACTTCTTTGCCCTCTCTTCTGTATAACTCAGATTATTAGCTGCCGCCTGATAACGACCACTATCTAAACCAGGAAAAATACTTTCCCAAGATGTTTTTTTAAAGGTTACCTTATAGTCTTCAATTAATTGATCGGCTGCTTTTAACACTTCAATGTCATAACCTGTTAATTGCCCTTTACTCTCATAAGAGAAGGGTTTAATATCGCCTACAGTTGCCACGACAATTTCCTTTTCATCAGCACTGGCAGATGCTCCTCCAAGAACTAGAGGAAAAGCTAATCCTAAACTTATCAACACTTTTTTCATCGTCACTACTCCTTTTCATTTTGACCATGATAACATCCCTAATCCTAAAAGGCTAATACTTCTTTTTTATCACAGTGATAGAAAAAAGATATCAAAAAAGCCTAACAGATGCATATAGATTGCGTCTGTTAGACCATTTTTTATCAGTAAAACTTAAAAATCTGCCACATTGTGATAAACTTTTTGGACATCATCATCTGCTTCAAGAGCATCAATGAGTTTTTCAAACGTTTCAAGATCTTCACCTGAAAGCTCCACTTCTGATTGTGGAATCATCTCAAGTTCTGTTACTTGAAACTCTTCAATTCCATTAGCACGAAGGGCTTCAATTCCTTTATGAAGATCTGTCGGTGCAGTATAGACTGTAATTGAGCCATCTTCTGCCTCAACGTCATCCACATCCACATCAGCCTCAAGTAAGATTTCAAAAATACTGTCTGCATCATCGCCTGCAAAAACGATAACACCTTTTTTGTCAAACAAATACGAAACTGAGCCGGATGCTCCCATATTTCCACCGTTTTTACCATAAGCTGTACGAACATTAGCAGCTGTACGGTTAACATTTGATGTCAAAGTATCGACGATAATCATTGAACCATTTGGTCCAAACCCTTCATAACGTCCTTCTACAAAGGTTTCATCTGTATTACCTTTAGCCTTATCAATGGCACGGTCAATGATATGCTTTGGTACTTGCGCTTGTTTAGCACGCTCTAAAACAAAGCGTAGAGCCGCATTTGTTTCTGGATCTGGATCTCCTTGTTTGGCTGCAACATAAATCTCTACACCAAATTTAGCATAAATTTTAGACGTTGCTCCGTCTTTAGCAGTTTTTTTGGCAACAATATTGGCCCACTTACGTCCCATGGGTAATCTCCTTTTATCTTTTTAGTTTTATCTCGCTTTTTAAAAGCAGAGCGAAAATCAATATCCCTTATATTATAGCACTTTGTCAGCATTTGGTAAAATATTATTTAGACTGCTTTCACGAGCAAAATAAGTCTTTTGTTTTTCCTATCAAAGTGATAAGAAATTCCTATTTCACAAGAGTCTAAAATCATGTTATGATAATAAAGCCATTTAAAAGGAGGGGGGACAAGGAAATGAAAAAACCAATTATAGGAATTACTGGAAACGAAACCAATCAATTAGATCCTAATAAAGCCATCACCCGTACCTTTGCCTCTAAGGCATTCTCTGAGGCTGTGAAAGAAGCTGGAGGGATTCCTATCATCTTACCAATCGGTGATATTGCCATTGCTAAGGATTATGTTGATATGATTGATAAACTCATTATCACAGGTGGACAAAATGTACTGCCAGATTATTATGGTGAAGAACAAACTATTGATAGTGATGACTATCATCGTGAACGTGATGAATTTGAACTGGCCCTTGTTGCTGAGGCTATCAAACAAAATAAACCGATTTTTAGCGTCTGCCGCGGTACCCAACTGGTTAATGTTGCCATGGGGGGAACACTTGAACAATCGATAAAAAATCACTGGCAAAGTGAACTAGGCTCTCAAACTACCCATGAAATCACAGTCTTAAAAAATTCCGAATTAGCTAACATTTTTGGCTCTAAAAATAGCATTAATTCCTTTCACCGTCAAGCCATTAAAGATTTAGCACCATCTCTTGAAGTTATTGCAGTTGATCCCAAAGATAACACCATCGAAGCAGTAAGAAGCAATAAAATTGCCTACCTTGGTGTCCAATGGCACCCAGAACTCCTGATTCAAGAAAAAAATGAAAACTTCAAGCTCTTTCAATATGTGGTTAATGAATTATAAAAAAACGTCTGGTCAACAACCCAGACGAGTTTTTTTATTCATTTCTCCTTATGAGATACTAATAGTTTTAAATTATCTATCTACCCAGAATTCAAATATAGAGGGAAGATACAAGCCCGATCCGTGCCTAATGTGGTCTTTTGTTGTTAGTTTTTGGCGATTTGAAAAATGCTTAAAGTCTCTCGTTTGAGTAAAATAAATACCTCCAGCTTTTTTATTCCCTTCTGGATATTCATCTGTGTATATGGTATATAAACCACCACTTTTTATCACAAATGCCCCTTCTATATCTGTTTTAGTTTGAGGAATAGTGTCATAATCTTGAGACCAAGTAACAAAATCGTTGCTTGACCACAACTCTATCTCCTTATTTTTCTCATCCTTTATCAGTAAGCGATATGAATCAGTGTCCCAAAAAATATGACCATCAATTTTATTGCCTCCATCTAACAATAACTTTTTAACCGTGGAAACTGTCATATTTTCCAAATTTAATATCATGGTATAGTTATCAAACACCTTCATCTCATTACCATTTTTATCTGTTTCTAAAGGATTTCCTTCTGCTTGTACTGAGATGACAACACCCACTTTTCCATCTTTTGTCTGAAATAAATCAGGTGCCCAGACACTTTGGGTCTGAGGAGTTGTTAAACCAGCCTTTATCTCATGACGTTCTATCTGATTAAAATCTTTCGTTTTATAGATGACAAAGTCCTTACCTGTCTGAGGATCAAATTCTGTAACAGCTATATAGTAATACTCTCCTACTCTAAGAATAGAAGGATCTCTACCGACGATTTGAAGTTCTTTATATAAACTGATAGCATTCGGACGCCATCCTGTATAAATCTGTATTTTTTGGTCATCATTCTTAAAAAATGCATACAAGTAACGCGATCGTCCTACCATATAAATGAATACCGCCATCAATACTAACACAAATGCCACTATATAATAGCTCATCTGTTTTTTATCTCTTTGTTTCTCCATATGCTTTATCAGATAGCACTCCTTCATTTTATGATACTAATTGAAAAGATAGCTCATCCCCCTTGAACAATTGATAAAACAAGGCTCACATAATACCAGTCCATCCATTTAAAATACCTACTCCTATCTAGCTGATGTTATTTACAAGGTTCTTACTGGAATGCGACCAAAGTTCTGTTCCTTGATATCAGAATGACCTAAACGATAGATGTCATCTGCTTTTTGTGTCAATTCATCCCAAGGTTTCTGGCCAATTTTTGTGATCAAGGGGACACTTTTTTTTATGGACTTAAGATATTTCTGTCCTTTTCCATTAAATCCTAAGACATGGATCCCTTCTGGTAAGGTTGTTTCTTTGGCATTCACTAAAATATAAGTCAACATTCGTCTAACTCTAGCTTTAGTATAGCGTTTCGTCGCGACTTTTTCTACCAACTCATCTAGAGAAGAAGCTGTTCTAATAGCTGCTTTAATACGCTGTGCCATTTCTTGATTGACTTGATAAATTGTCGTCAAATCATCTTGGCTTAAAATACGATACTTGAGGTAAGAAAAATAGTTTTCCCAAGAGACTTGTGGACAAGATAAAAGTAACTGCGCTGAAGGACTAAACTTATCCACAAAATCTTGATCTGAAATATGCTTTCTAATAGCAGTTGCTGAGGCATAGTTTGTCTCTTTTTCTTCAGAGTGAAAAGCTGCACCTTGCCTTTGAATAGGGCTCAAGGTGATGCCATAAGCACTTGCTGCTTTCGTATAAGCTAGACCCAGGACATGATTTGGGGTGGAGCCTGAGAAACTTAAACCAGCAAATTTTTCCCACATGGCCTGCGTTTTTTGTGGATAAGATAAGGTTTCAGGTAAACTAGACAAATAATTCACCATTTCTTGCTGTTTTTCCACATAAAGTGTGGAAATCTTTTGATAATCAATCACTTCTTCTGTTCCAAAGACCAAGTTATCCACACCTAATCGCGCTAAGATAGCTATTGCTCCTTGTGCAAAGTGATCCGCCGCTTGAACTGAAGCCAAAAAAGGGAGTTCCACAACGATATCAGCTCCATTTTCCAAGGCCATTTGGGCTCTAGTCCATTTGTCCACAAGTGCAGGTTCCCCTCGCTGCATAAAATTCCCCGACATCGCCACAATTTTTAAACCTTGGGCTTTTCCTAAAAGATAAGCGTGACCATTATGAAAGGGATTAAACTCTGCGACAATTCCTGTAATCATGGTTTTTTAGCTACAAAGAACCATCGTGCAGATTGCTCCTGTGGCTCTTTATCCTCAAAATCAGCATAGACCTTAACATCTGTAAATCCTGCTTGCTCTAATAAAATGTCATAGGTCAGAATCTCGTAAGTTCTCTCCTCATGAATCTCATCAAAGCGAGTAAAACGTCCGTCATCATCCTGAATAAAAAAGGTTAATTCATGCACAACAGAATGAGGGGCTTCATCTGCATAAGTATCCCATACCATAGCAAAATCTTCTGCATTTTCATGATAAGAATAGCCTGGAAAAACCTCATCAGTTTGATAAGTGGAGTGGACATCAAAAATAAAGACGCCTCCCTCATTTAGACAATTGTAAACTTCTCCAAAAACATCACCAACCTCCACTTCATCTTGCATGTAACAGATAGAATCTGAGTAGCAAGTTACCAAATCAAAACTCCCAACATTTGATAAATCGAGCATATTACCTTGAAGAAAGGCTATCTTTTGATGCGCTGAGGAAGCGCGCTTTTTAGCAAGCTCAAGCATATCCGCACTCAAATCTAAGCCAGTAACCTCAAATCCCGCTTGAGCAAAACGGACAGACTGAATCCCTGTTCCACAAGCTAACTCTAATAACTTTTTCTTATGTTTAGGAAAGTGTCGTAAACTAAAGTCTGTCCACTTATCATAAAGGCTATCATCCATGATGCTATCATAAACTCTTGCAAAGGTTTCATATGTTGCCATCTATCTTTTATCCTTTCTAAAATGGTTAATAGAGGTTGAGATAACCTACCTCAACCTCTATTGATTTATTATTTAGGTAAAAATTCTGAAACATCAAGCAACGGGGCTTCATGCCAAAGTTTTTCCAAGTTATAGTGGTCACGCTCATCTTCTGAGAAGACATGGACAATCACACTATTTAAATCCAGTAAGACCCATCCTCCTTTGGCATCACCTTCAACATGGCTAGGGTCACCACCTGCTTCTTTCACTTTTTCACGGATATTTTCCGCAATCGCTTCGAGTTGACGGCTGTTTGTTGAGCTCATAATGACAAAATAATCTGTCATGCTCGTTAAACTCTGTAAATCTAAAATAGCGATATCTTCTGCACGTTTTTCATCGGCAGCACTCACCACTAATGTTAGTAATTCTTTTTCTGTCACTGCTTTCTCCTTTATTCTTTCAGCTTATGAACATAAGCATTGTATGTTTCTAGGGTTTTGGGATAAATAGGAAGAGCTTTTTTAGCTAGGTATTCAACAGTATGCACCGTTTCATAGGCCACTGCACGATCGAGATCTTCCTCAGCAATCAAGCGTGCCTCCTCAACAAGAGGAAATTGGCGATTGTGTTCAATATAATCGGCTACATAAACAATCTTATCCAGTGTTGTCATTTGAGCACTACCTACAGTATGGCATTCAATACTGCGTAAAATCTCAGCATCCCTCAGACCTAGGTCTTCTTGAATTTTATAGATACCAACTATACCATGCCAAACATTGTTATTCCAGTTTTTCAAATCAGGATCAAGTGCATAGCGATCAATCAGAGATAAGAACTCTTCATCTGAGAGCTCTTTGGCATAATCATGCAAAAGCCCTGCCAAACCTGCTTTTTCTTGATCATAATCATTTAACTGCGCTAGATGGATGGCTGCTTTTTCCACACCTAATACATGCTGAAAACGATTCTCACTCATGACCTTTTGCAAGGCCACTAATAAGTCTTCACGAGAGAGATTGATATACTTTTCATAGGTCATTGATAAAGTCCTTCTTCTTTGATATAGTCCAAAACAGGTTTAGGAAGAAGAAAATTAGGGGTCCGCCCAGACTTGATAAAATCACGAATCATACTCGATGAGATATCCATCAAGGGAACATCAACCCAAATGACAGGATAGCTAGTACCAGCCTTAAATTTTGGTCTTTGAACGCCGACAAATTGAACCATTTTCACTAACTCATCAATCTTATACCATTTTGGAAGATAAGCCACCATATCAGCTCCGATAATAAAGTAATAGTCCACATCAGGATGTTGTTTCGTTAACATTTTGATGGTGTCATAGGTATAGGAAACCCCTTTACGCTCTAGTTCAAGCGTTTCTACTGCTAAACCGTCAATGCCATCAAGTGCCAACTCAATCATTTTGAGACGATGCGTTTCATCAATCGTTTCTTTTTTATCTACATGCGGTGGCTCATATTCAGGCATTAGGAAGACTTGATCTAGTCCCAGTTGTTGCCTCACTTGGTCTGCTACTATCAAATGTGCGTTATGAACAGGGTTAAAATTTCCACCTAGGATACCAACCTGTTTGCGTCCTTTTTTATCGTCTTTCGTGTCAAGTTCTACTTTTGTAAATGGTGTTAAGAGTTCAATTGCCATAGCATCCTCCGAACCGATCTTTCCACCTTAAATCGCTTTTACTTTAGGTGAAAGTTTACGGTTTTCTTTGCGTGATGATTCTTTATAAAGAATCAAAATTCGTCCAATTTTTAATACGGTATCAACACCGATTTCGTCTTCTAAAATTTCTGCTACCTCATGAATGTCTTCATCAGTATTTTGTAACAGAGTGACCTTAATCAATTCTCTAGCATCTAGAGCATTGCGGACACTGGTTTTAATTTGATCATTTAGCCCGTTTTTCCCAATCTGAATAATCGGTTTTAGGCTATGTGCTTCTGATTTTAGAAAAGCACGTTGCTTACTCGTAAGTGCCATTTTTTCTCCTTTTTTATAAAAGCTTGTGCTTATTAGACTATCTTTAAATTAAAGCTTTTCTAAGTAGGACAGCAACACCTTCTGGAGCCCATGCTGCGATCCTTGCTTTACCTGTAACACGAATCCATCCTAGGCCAGAAAAAACAATATCTGTCTTCTCAGTGATGGTAAATTCGTGTTTGACTAAGTTTGGAAAGCCTGCTAAATCTTTAGGACCAGGTGGCATCAATAGACTCCCAACATGCTTATCATAAAAAGCATCTGCACCAATCATTTTGGTACGGTGAAGTTTAAGGTTATTATCTAAAAAGACAGTGAAGCCCTGCTTTTCACCCGAGATATAGTCAAAACGTGCTAAACCACCTAAAAATAGGGTTTGTTCTGGATTGAGCTGATAGGTCTTTGGTTTAATCTCTTTTTTAGGGCTGACATACTTGAGGTCTTTAGCACTTAAGTAATGTGCCATCTGATGACGGTGAATAATCCCTGGGGTGTCAAAGATATAGGAACCATCATCAAGTGGAATCTCAATCTTATCTAAAGTTGTCCCAGGAAAGCGAGAAGTCGTAATAACATTTTGATCACCTGTAATTTCTTGAATGATGGCGTTAATTAGAGTTGATTTTCCAACATTAGTTACTCCAACAACATACACATCCCGTCCCTTACGATAGGCATCAATTTTATCGATAAGCTCACGAATAGCTGTCTTATTTTGTGCTGAGGTCAACACCACATCAACAGGACGAATGCCTTCTTCATGCGCTCGTTCTGTCAACCATTGGGTTACTTTTCCATCTTTGACTGATTTAGGTAGGATATCTTTTTTATTTCCCACTAAAAGCACATCATTTCCAGCTACAAATCGAGGTAGCCCTGGAATAATCGAGCCATTAAAGTCAAAAATATCCACAACATTAACCACAAGAGCTTGACTATCACCTACTTCATGAAGGAGTTTTAAAAACTCATCATCTGAAATATTAACATCTGTGATTTCATTGTAGTGACGTAATCTAAAGCAACGTTGACAATAAACCTCACCCGTTTCTAGCCCTTTTTCAAGGGCAGCACTTGGAGTGTAACCTGCTTTTTCTTTGTCCTTGGTTTGAATCTGGGCTCCACAGCCAATACAGTATAATTCTTCCAAATTAAATTCCTTTTTGATAGTTTAGTTTTCCGTATTTATCTTCTAACTTGGCTACTACACGACGTTCACGCCAACGGTTAATTTTGGTATTCCATGCATCTGATGTGACCAACGGTTTTACCAAGATAGACTTAATACCAGCACGGTGAGCTGCACGAATATCGGTCATGAGTTGATCTCCTACCATAACAACCTCTGTCGGATCAAAGCCATAGCGATCAATTGCAATCTTAATCCCCCTTGTAAAAGGCTTCATGGCACGACTCACAAAGTCCACACCAAATTTGTCAACGGCACGCTCAACCCGTGAGTGCTTATTATTAGAAACCACTACAACAGGCATATCGGCTTCTGTCATACTATCCAACCAGTCACGAAGCTCTGGGGTACCATCAGGGTTGTTCCATGCAATCAAGGTATTGTCTAAATCGACTAAAACAGCCTTTATACCATGATGACGCAAACGGTCTGGGGTTAAATCATAAACTGCCTCAACTAAAAAGTCCGGCCTATAATCATCTATACTCACAATTTTCTCCAAAAATAAATTTACCCTTTATTTTACCATAATATCAGAAAAAAAGATAGGAATGAAGAGTAGTCTAATCACGCAAAAAGAGATCCCACTGGATCTCTTTTTGCAACTGTCTAAATTTCATTAATGAGTATTATTATTTTAGGTGATTGAAATAAGCAATATCTCATGGCTGATAATCCCAAGGGGAGAGGATACTAAACTTAAGACAGTCAGATTATATTATTTTTCGTCACGTTTACGACGTTTAGCAAGCAAGCCTGCACCAAAGAGTAAACCTAACCCTGATAGAAGAGCAGTGTTATTTTCTTCTGTACCAGTATTTGGAAGACGACGTTTAGCTTTTTCTGACATAGACTCAGAGACTGACTCAGACACGGATTCTGAGATAGATTCAGATACGGATTCTGAGACTGACTCACTTACTGACTCGGATATAGATTCTGAGACTGACTCAGACACAGATTCTGAGATGGATTCTGAAACGGATTCAGACACTGACTCAGACACAGATTCTGAGATGGATTCAGATACTGATTCTGACACTGACTCACTTACTGATTCAGATACTGACTCAGATACTGATTCTGAGACTGATTCTGAGATGGATTCTGAAACGGACTCGGAAATTGATTCTGATACAGATTCAGACACTGACTCAGATACAGATTCTGAAATTGATTCAGATACGGATTCAGACACTGACTCGCTTACTGATTCAGATACGGATTCTGAGACTGACTCAGACACAGATTCTGAGATTGATTCTGATACGGATTCAGATACGGATTCAGACACTGACTCAGAGATTGACTCGGATACTGATTCTGAGATTGACTCTGATACAGATTCTGAAATTGATTCTGAGACTGACTCAGATACGGATTCTGAGATTGATTCTGAAACTGACTCGGATACTGATTCTGAGATTGACTCTGATACGGATTCTGATACCGACTCAGATACAGATTCGGAAACGGACTCGGATACTGATTCTGAGATTGACTCAGACACGGATTCTGAGACTGACTCGGATACAGATTCTGAGATTGATTCTGAAACGGATTCAGACACTGACTCGCTTACTGATTCAGATACTGACTCGGATACAGATTCTGAGATTGATTCAGATACGGATTCTGAAACTGACTCGGATACAGATTCTGAGATTGATTCTGATACGGATTCAGACACTGACTCAGATACAGATTCTGAAATTGATTCTGATACGGATTCAGACACTGACTCGGAAATTGATTCTGATACAGATTCAGACACTGACTCAGATACAGATTCTGAAATTGATTCTGATACGGATTCTGACACTGACTCAGATACGGATTCTGATACTGACTCAGACACAGATTCTGATATTGATTCTGATACGGATTCAGACACTGACTCAGATACGGATTCTGAGACTGACTCAGACACTGATTCTGATATTGATTCTGATACGGATTCAGACACTGACTCGCTTACTGATTCTGATACGGATTCTGAGACTGACTCAGACACTGATTCTGAGATTGATTCTGATACGGATTCAGATACGGATTCTGACACTGACTCTGAGATTGATTCTGATACGGATTCAGACACTGATTCAGATACGGATTCTGACACTGACTCTGAGATTGATTCTGATACGGATTCAGACACTGACTCAGATACGGATTCTGAGACTGACTCAGACACTGATTCTGAAATTGATTCTGATACGGATTCAGACACTGACTCGCTTACTGATTCTGAGATTGATTCTGATACGGATTCTGATACTGACTCGGAAATTGATTCTGATACAGATTCAGACACTGACTCAGATACAGATTCTGAAATTGATTCTGATACGGATTCAGACACTGACTCGCTTACTGATTCAGATACGGATTCTGATACTGACTCAGACACAGATTCTGAGATTGATTCTGATACGGATTCAGACACTGACTCAGAGATTGACTCGGATACTGATTCTGAGATTGACTCTGATACAGATTCTGAAATTGATTCTGATACGGATTCTGAGACTGACTCGGATACTGATTCTGAGATTGACTCTGATACTGACTCTGAAACGGACTCAGATACGGATTCGGAAATTGATTCGGAAACGGATTCAGACACTGACTCGGAAATTGATTCTGATACAGATTCTGAAATTGATTCTGAGACTGACTCGGATACTGACTCAGACACTGATTCTGAGATTGATTCGGATACGGATTCAGACACTGACTCGCTTACTGATTCAGATACTGACTCAGACACTGATTCTGAGATTGATTCGGATACGGATTCAGACACTGACTCAGACACAGATTCGGAAATTGATTCTGATACGGATTCAGACACTGACTCGCTTACTGATTCTGAGATTGATTCTGATACGGATTCTGATACTGACTCTGAAACGGACTCAGATACGGATTCGGAAACGGATTCAGACACTGACTCGGAAATTGATTCTGATACAGATTCAGACACTGACTCAGATACAGATTCTGAAATTGATTCAGATACGGATTCAGACACTGACTCGCTTACTGATTCAGATACGGATTCTGAGACTGACTCAGACACAGATTCTGAGATTGATTCTGATACGGATTCAGATACGGATTCAGACACTGACTCAGAGATTGACTCGGATACTGATTCTGAGATTGACTCTGATACAGATTCTGAAATTGATTCTGAGACTGACTCAGATACGGATTCTGAGATTGATTCTGAAACTGACTCGGATACTGATTCTGAGATTGACTCTGATACGGATTCTGATACCGACTCAGATACAGATTCGGAAACGGACTCGGATACTGATTCTGAGATTGACTCAGACACGGATTCTGAGACTGACTCGGATACAGATTCTGAGATTGATTCTGAAACGGATTCAGACACTGACTCGCTTACTGATTCAGATACTGACTCGGATACAGATTCTGAGATTGATTCAGATACGGATTCTGAAACTGATTCTGAGACTGACTCTGAGACGGATTCTGAGACGGACTCTGAGACGGATTCTGAGATTGACTCACTAACTGATTCAGAAAGTGATTCTGATACGGACTCTGAGACTGATTCAGAGATTGATTCTGAGACTGACTCAGAAATTGACTCAGAGACGGATTCAGAAATTGACTCAGAGACGGATTCAGAAATTGATTCTGATACTGACTCAGAGACGGATTCAGAGATTGATTCTGATACTGACTCAGAGACGGATTCAGAGATTGACTCAGACACTGACTCTGAGATTGATTCTGATACGGATTCAGACACTGACTCAGATACAGATTCTGAAATTGATTCTGATACGGATTCAGACACTGACTCGCTTACTGATTCTGAGATTGATTCTGATACGGATTCTGAGACTGACTCGGAAATTGATTCTGATACAGATTCAGACACTGACTCAGATACAGATTCTGAAATTGATTCTGATACGGATTCAGACACTGACTCGCTTACTGATTCAGATACGGATTCTGAGACTGACTCAGACACTGATTCTGAAATTGATTCTGATACGGATTCAGACACTGACTCGCTTACTGATTCTGATACTGACTCAGACACAGATTCTGAGATTGATTCTGATACGGATTCAGACACTGACTCGCTTACTGATTCAGATACGGATTCTGAGACTGACTCAGACACTGATTCTGAGATTGATTCTGATACGGATTCAGATACGGATTCAGATACGGATTCTGACACTGACTCAGAGATTGACTCTGATACAGATTCTGAAATTGATTCTGAGACTGACTCAGATACGGATTCTGATACTGACTCAGACACAGATTCTGAAATTGATTCTGATACGGATTCAGACACTGACTCGCTTACTGATTCTGAGATTGATTCTGATACGGATTCAGATACTGACTCAGACACTGATTCTGAGATTGATTCTGATACGGATTCTGACACTGACTCAGATACGGATTCTGAGACTGACTCAGACACAGATTCTGAAATTGATTCTGATACGGATTCAGACACTGACTCGCTTACTGATTCTGAGATTGATTCTGATACGGATTCAGACACTGACTCGCTTACTGATTCTGAGATTGATTCTGATACGGATTCTGAGACTGACTCGGAAATTGATTCTGATACAGATTCAGACACTGACTCAGATACAGATTCTGAAATTGATTCTGATACGGATTCAGACACTGACTCGGAAATTGATTCTGATACAGATTCAGACACTGACTCAGATACAGATTCTGAAATTGATTCTGATACGGATTCTGATACTGACTCAGACACAGATTCTGATACTGACTCAGACACAGATTCTGAAATTGATTCTGATACGGATTCAGACACTGACTCAGATACGGATTCTGAGACTGACTCAGACACTGATTCTGAGATTGATTCTGATACGGATTCAGACACTGACTCGCTTACTGATTCTGATACGGATTCTGAGACTGACTCAGACACTGATTCTGAGATTGATTCTGATACGGATTCAGATACGGATTCTGACACTGACTCTGAGATTGATTCTGATACGGATTCAGACACTGACTCAGATACGGATTCTGAGACTGACTCAGACACTGATTCTGAAATTGATTCTGATACGGATTCAGACACTGACTCGCTTACTGATTCTGAGATTGATTCTGATACGGATTCTGAGACTGACTCGGAAATTGATTCTGATACAGATTCAGACACTGACTCAGATACAGATTCTGAAATTGATTCTGATACGGATTCAGACACTGACTCGCTTACTGATTCAGATACGGATTCTGATACTGACTCAGACACTGATTCGGAAATTGATTCTGATACGGATTCAGACACTGACTCGCTTACTGATTCTGAGACTGACTCAGACACAGATTCTGAGATTGATTCTGATACGGATTCAGACACTGACTCAGAGATTGACTCGGATACTGATTCTGAGATTGACTCTGATACAGATTCTGAAATTGATTCTGATACGGATTCTGAGACTGACTCGGATACTGATTCTGAGATTGACTCTGATACTGACTCTGAAACGGACTCAGATACGGATTCGGAAATTGATTCGGAAACGGATTCAGACACTGACTCGGAAATTGATTCTGATACAGATTCTGAAATTGATTCTGAGACTGACTCGGATACTGACTCAGACACTGATTCTGAGATTGATTCGGATACGGATTCAGACACTGACTCGCTTACTGATTCAGATACTGACTCAGACACTGATTCTGAGATTGATTCGGATACGGATTCAGACACTGACTCAGACACAGATTCGGAAATTGATTCTGATACGGATTCAGACACTGACTCGCTTACTGATTCTGAGATTGATTCTGATACGGATTCTGATACTGACTCTGAAACGGACTCAGATACGGATTCGGAAACGGATTCAGACACTGACTCGGAAATTGATTCTGATACTGACTCAGAAACGGACTCAGAGATTGATTCTGATACTGACTCAGAGATTGACTCAGATACAGATTCTGAGATTGATTCAGAAACGGACTCAGAGATTGACTCAGAAACGGATTCAGAAATTGATTCTGATACTGACTCTGATACTGATTCAGAAATTGATTCTGAAACTGACTCAGAGATTGACTCAGATACAGATTCTGATACTGACTCGCTTACTGATTCAGAAATTGATTCAGAGACTGACTCTGATACTGATTCAGAAACGGACTCTGAAACGGACTCAGAGATTGATTCTGAAACGGATTCAGAAACTGATTCTGAAACTGACTCAGAGATTGACTCTGATACTGATTCAGATACTGACTCAGAAATTGACTCGGATACTGATTCTGAGACTGACTCGGATACTGATTCGCTGACTGACTCAGAGATTGATTCTGATACTGACTCGGATACGGATTCTGAGATTGACTCACTTACTGACTCGGATACTGATTCTGAAATTGATTCTGATACTGACTCGGATACGGATTCTGAGATTGATTCTGAAACGGATTCAGACACTGACTCGCTTACTGATTCAGATACTGACTCTGAGATTGACTCTGATACGGATTCTGAAACGGACTCGCTTACTGATTCTGAGATTGACTCACTTACTGACTCTGAGATCGACTCAGATACGGATTCTGAGATTGACTCACTTACTGATTCAGATACTGACTCAGAGATTGACTCAGATACTGATTCTGAAACGGACTCAGATACTGACTCAGATACTGATTCTGAAATGGATTCTGAGACGGACTCGGATACAGATTCTGAGATTGACTCACTGACTGACTCAGAAATTGACTCAGAGACGGATTCAGAAATTGACTCAGAGACGGATTCAGAAATTGATTCTGATACTGACTCAGAGACGGATTCAGAGATTGATTCTGATACTGACTCAGAGACGGATTCAGAGATTGACTCAGACACTGACTCTGAGATTGATTCTGATACGGATTCAGACACTGACTCAGATACAGATTCTGAAATTGATTCTGATACGGATTCAGACACTGACTCGCTTACTGATTCTGAGATTGATTCTGATACGGATTCTGAGACTGACTCGGAAATTGATTCTGATACAGATTCAGACACTGACTCAGATACAGATTCTGAAATTGATTCTGATACGGATTCAGACACTGACTCGCTTACTGATTCAGATACGGATTCTGAGACTGACTCAGACACTGATTCTGAAATTGATTCTGATACGGATTCAGACACTGACTCGCTTACTGATTCTGATACTGACTCAGACACAGATTCTGAGATTGATTCTGATACGGATTCAGACACTGACTCGCTTACTGATTCAGATACGGATTCTGAGACTGACTCAGACACTGATTCTGAGATTGATTCTGATACGGATTCAGATACGGATTCAGATACGGATTCTGACACTGACTCAGAGATTGACTCTGATACAGATTCTGAAATTGATTCTGAGACTGACTCAGATACGGATTCTGATACTGACTCAGACACAGATTCTGAAATTGATTCTGATACGGATTCAGACACTGACTCGCTTACTGATTCTGAGATTGATTCTGATACGGATTCAGATACTGACTCAGACACTGATTCTGAGATTGATTCTGATACGGATTCTGACACTGACTCAGATACGGATTCTGAGACTGACTCAGACACAGATTCTGAAATTGATTCTGATACGGATTCAGACACTGACTCGCTTACTGATTCTGAGATTGATTCTGATACGGATTCAGACACTGACTCGCTTACTGATTCTGAGATTGATTCTGATACGGATTCTGAGACTGACTCGGAAATTGATTCTGATACAGATTCAGACACTGACTCAGATACAGATTCTGAAATTGATTCTGATACGGATTCAGACACTGACTCGGAAATTGATTCTGATACAGATTCAGACACTGACTCAGATACAGATTCTGAAATTGATTCTGATACGGATTCTGATACTGACTCAGACACAGATTCTGATACTGACTCAGACACAGATTCTGAAATTGATTCTGATACGGATTCAGACACTGACTCAGATACGGATTCTGAGACTGACTCAGACACTGATTCTGAGATTGATTCTGATACGGATTCAGACACTGACTCGCTTACTGATTCTGATACGGATTCTGAGACTGACTCAGACACTGATTCTGAGATTGATTCTGATACGGATTCAGATACGGATTCTGACACTGACTCTGAGATTGATTCTGATACGGATTCAGACACTGACTCAGATACGGATTCTGAGACTGACTCAGACACTGATTCTGAAATTGATTCTGATACGGATTCAGACACTGACTCGCTTACTGATTCTGAGATTGATTCTGATACGGATTCTGAGACTGACTCGGAAATTGATTCTGATACAGATTCAGACACTGACTCAGATACAGATTCTGAAATTGATTCTGATACGGATTCAGACACTGACTCGCTTACTGATTCAGATACGGATTCTGATACTGACTCAGACACTGATTCGGAAATTGATTCTGATACGGATTCAGACACTGACTCGCTTACTGATTCTGAGACTGACTCAGACACAGATTCTGAGATTGATTCTGATACGGATTCAGACACTGACTCAGAGATTGACTCGGATACTGATTCTGAGATTGACTCTGATACAGATTCTGAAATTGATTCTGATACGGATTCTGAGACTGACTCGGATACTGATTCTGAGATTGACTCTGATACTGACTCTGAAACGGACTCAGATACGGATTCGGAAATTGATTCGGAAACGGATTCAGACACTGACTCGGAAATTGATTCTGATACAGATTCTGAAATTGATTCTGAGACTGACTCGGATACTGACTCAGACACTGATTCTGAGATTGATTCGGATACGGATTCAGACACTGACTCGCTTACTGATTCAGATACTGACTCAGACACTGATTCTGAGATTGATTCGGATACGGATTCAGACACTGACTCAGACACAGATTCGGAAATTGATTCTGATACGGATTCAGACACTGACTCGCTTACTGATTCTGAGATTGATTCTGATACGGATTCTGATACTGACTCTGAAACGGACTCAGATACGGATTCGGAAACGGATTCAGACACTGACTCGGAAATTGATTCTGATACTGACTCAGAAACGGACTCAGAGATTGATTCTGATACTGACTCAGAGATTGACTCAGATACAGATTCTGAGATTGATTCAGAAACGGACTCAGAGATTGACTCAGAAACGGATTCAGAAATTGATTCTGATACTGACTCTGATACTGATTCAGAAATTGATTCTGAAACTGACTCAGAGATTGACTCAGATACAGATTCTGATACTGACTCGCTTACTGATTCAGAAATTGATTCAGAGACTGACTCTGATACTGATTCAGAAACGGACTCTGAAACGGACTCAGAGATTGATTCTGAAACGGATTCAGAAACTGATTCTGAAACTGACTCAGAGATTGACTCTGATACTGATTCAGATACTGACTCAGAAATTGACTCGGATACTGATTCTGAGACTGACTCGGATACTGATTCGCTGACTGACTCAGAGATTGATTCTGATACTGACTCGGATACGGATTCTGAGATTGACTCACTTACTGACTCGGATACTGATTCTGAAATTGATTCTGATACTGACTCGGATACGGATTCTGAGATTGATTCTGAAACGGATTCAGACACTGACTCGCTTACTGATTCAGATACTGACTCTGAGATTGACTCTGATACGGATTCTGAAACGGACTCGCTTACTGATTCTGAGATTGACTCACTTACTGACTCTGAGATCGACTCAGATACGGATTCTGAGATTGACTCACTTACTGATTCAGATACTGACTCAGAGATTGACTCAGATACTGATTCTGAAACGGACTCAGATACTGACTCAGATACTGATTCTGAAATGGATTCTGAGACGGACTCGGATACAGATTCTGAGATTGACTCACTGACTGACTCTGAAATGGATTCTGAGACGGACTCTGAAACGGACTCAGATACTGATTCTGAGATTGACTCAGATACTGATTCACTGACTGACTCTTTAACTGATTCAGAGACGGATTCACTGACTGACTCTTTAACTGATTCAGAGACGGACTCACTTACTGACTCTTTAACTGATTCAGAGACGGATTCACTGACAGAGTTCGATAACGATTCTGACGTCGAAATAGACTCTGAGGTTGACGTTGATTCTGAGACTGACTCAGAATTTGAGATGGATTCTGAGGTAGAAACTGACTCTGAGGTTGACTCAGAATTTGAGATAGATTCTGATTTAGACGTCGATTCTGAGACGGATGTTGAGTTAGAGAGGGATTCTGAACTTGAAGTCGACTCAGATTCAGACAAGGAATTTGAGTTTGAGTTCGAAAGCGACTCTGACTCAGATGTATCAACTGTATACCAGTGAGTTGTTTCGTTAACGGTAGTTGAATTCAAACCGTTGACTAAGCTTACCGATGTCCCTTTAGAGTTTGGGTTTAATGTCCCTGTAAATGTTTGATAATCCGGGTGACCTGGTTTCAGGATAACCTGCACTAACATACTTACAGGATAACTATTCGCCGCCTTGGCATAACCGTCAAAACCGATACGGATGGTTTGATAGTTATCTTCATAGATAACAGAGAAGATATCATTATCAGTTTTACCAGCTTGAGCATTTGCGGTAGCCAAAGCAGATTCTTCAGCTGAGATAAAATCTGTCACAGGAACAACAAGACTTGTATTCGCTGTTCCGGGAGCCATAACAGACGTTTCCATGACTTTGGTAAAGCCTGTTGTGTCAGCCGAGTTATAATCAACGGTTCCAGTGTAAGCCGGATCTTTTATCCAAATAGTCTTAACAAGGCTACCATTCTCATCTACTACTTCTGCCAGACGTTTAACATACAATGTTGAAATCGCACCATCATTATAAATCGTTCCTGGAGAATAAAGGCGTACCGGAGCACCACCGGTTGTACTTGCATAGTCATAGCCTACAAAATCACGTTTAGCAGATGGCGTAGCCATTTGTCCACCAATACCTTTAATAGTGTAGGTTGCTATCGTTGCACCATCAGTTGTCTTATAGTAAGTTGTATATTCTTGATAGGTTGGTACTAGGGTGTTAGTAAGTGTTCCACCATTATACTGTAATTGGAGCTCTCCTGCTGTTGTACTTGATGAGGTACTGTCACCGTAAGTAATAGTTAGAGGCAGGTTATCAGCACCTGAGTAGCTTTGGAAGTAAGTGAATGTTGCTGTCTCACCCTTATCCAAAGTATAACTTTCAACTACTGTATTTGTCGTCTTATTAACTAGTTCAACATAAGTTGTCGTCGTTGATGTATCATAATCTAACGAATATCGGAAATAATAATTTTCTTTGATTGTTTGATCAGTTAATCGATCACCAAACCAGTTGAATTTTGAATAGTTAAAGGTAAATCTTTCGGATTCTGATGAAGGCGTAAAGCTTGTACTATTTGCTGGATCTGAAATGGCAGCACCGTTAGCATTATCCATCGCTGGTGACGCTGTTGAAAGCGTGTCAACTAAAACACCATAACCTTCACCAACTTTAGTTACTGTTGCAGTCGTTGTTGTATCCAGCGCAAATGTAATGATGCCATCTTCATCATCTTTGATAAGTAAAGCACCAAGTGCTTGACTGCTGTTTTGAACAGAGTCAACAACTGTTTGAATCTCTTCTGCTGTCGCTTCAGTATTGCCCAAAATTAGCTTAGCTGCTGCAATATCTTTGGTGCTAACTGCTACCGCATCTGTCAACTCTTGGCTAGGAGTCGTTTGACCATTAGCGATCTGAACTAGAATCTCAGCTTCTGAAGTCACTTGCTCTAAGACTTCGCGAGCTTCTGTCGAACTACTTGAACTGCTGGTATCAGCGCTGCTTGAGCTGCTTGAACTTGCTGCTTCAGAGCTTGCCTCACTTAATAAGGTAGAAACAGACTCAGAACTTGACGTTGACTCTGAGCTTGATGTGCTCTCTGAAAGAGACTCAGATACAGATTCTGAGACAGATTCGCTAATAGATGTTGACGTCGAAGCCGATGCACTTTCTGAAAGCGACACTGATGTTGATGCAGATGCCGAATCAGACAAGGAAATGCTCGTTGACTCTGACGCAAAAACAGACAAGCTTGTTGAAGCTGAAGTAGATGCACTTGTGGTGTCAGCTGCTTCTGTTGTCGTTGTTGTCGTAGCGGTTGTTGCTGATGCTGTATCTGTTGAAGATACTGTTGTGTCAGATAAGGCTACCGTATCAGTAGTTGCCAAGGTACTCGTGCTAGTCTCTGAGGCAATAGCAGTTTCTTCTGCAAAAGCATTCTCAGCCACCATAGTACCACCAGCCAAGGCACCTGCTGAGGCTAGACCACGTAAAAGAGCTGTCGGAACAGAGTAGTCCGTTACCTCTTTTTCTAGACGTTCAACCTTAACCTCATGTTGACCTGAACCACCTTTAAACAGGCGAACAAGATTAATCTGTGACATAACTGTACGAACCCAGTGTTTCCCAGATTTGTGCATCTTAACACGGCTCTTACGCGACGATTCCGTATAGTCTTTGCGTAATCTCTTATTTCCCATAGAGGTTAATTTCCTCCCCTTAAAATTATAATATTTTTATTATCTAAAACATTACCAGCCAGCTTTTATTACTAAAGTTTTTAATCTTCAATTGTCTCAGATTTTAACTTTTTTTAAAATCAATCCCCATAATGACGATTTTAGCTTTTAGAATTTTGATTAGATAATATTACTATTTTATCTATATTTTGTTATTTCGTCAATATCTCTATATATTACAATCCTGTTAAATTCCTATCTTCTTCATCACTCATTAGATTTTTCAGTCTATTTTCTTTCTAACGGTAGTAAAAAACAAGACTTCCTTCAGTCTTGTTATCTTTTTCGCATAAATATCACAAGAGTTTTTATGACCGATTCTTTAGATTAAATGTTTTTAAGCTTTTTCTTTTTTCAATGATCATATCTTTCAAAGTAATTGAAATTACTGCTAGGAGAATCAACAACATTCCAACGAGGTCAATAAGATAAAACTTCTCGTGCATCAAAATAACTGAAAAAAATACCGCAACAATTGGTTCAATAGCTGCTAATAAGCTTCCTTTTACAGCCCCAATCATGCTAACACCTTTTAAAAATAGAGTATAGGCTACAATGGTTCCGATTCCAACAATTCCAAAATATGCTAAAAGATTATCAGGTGTCAAATGAGCATCATAGCGCCAAACTCCTACACCAATTGGGAATACCATTCCGCCAAATAACATCCCCAAGCCAATAACTGGAAGACTTCTCCATCGCTTAATCATCTCTACTGGAATTAAAATATAGGCTGCATAAGTGAAAGCAGAAAAAATTCCCCAAAATAAGCCCTTTGGTGTTAAGGATAAACTAGCAAAAGAGCCGTGTGTTGCAATAATAAAGGTTCCTAAAATAGCCAAAACAATAGATAGGACTTCAATCACACTAGGCATAACCCTAGTTTTTATCGACATGTAAATTAAAATTAAAACAGGTGTCGTGTATTGTAAAACTGTAGCTGTTCCTGCATTGGTATGGTGAATAGCTTGTAAATAAGCATACTGATTTAATACCAGACCAGCTAAACTAAAAATAAAGACCATCAGCAAGGTCTTTTTATCCAAAAACATCTGGATAAGAATCTTGTAATCTCTCAACGCCACAAATCCCGTTAATAAAATCCCTGCAATAAGAAGTCTGATCGAGGTCACCACATTGACATGGACACCTTGCTCCATCAAGTACTGACCACTCACACCTGATAGTCCCCACGAAATTGCCGCCGTTACAGTTAAAAGACTACCTTTTAATTTACTATCCATTATTATTTTCCTTTTCCTATTTTCATTTAAAGAGTTAAAAAGCCACTTCCTATTTTTAGGAAATAGCTTTTTTAGATTAATCCAATAACTTAGCCAGCTCTTCTGCTAATAATTTTTGAGCTACTTGTGGATTGGCTTGACCTTTAGTTGCTTTCATCAAGAAACCTGTAAATGCCTTATCAGCATTGCGTTTACCTGACTTGAAGTCGGCTACCGCTGCTTCATTGTCTGCAAAGACTTGGTGGATAATCGGAATCAAAACTGCTGGATCTGAAATCTGTACCAAACCAGCTTTTTCAACATAATCACGCGCTGACCCTCCATTTTTTGCCAAATGTACAAAGACTTTTTTAGCAATTTTAGAAGAAATCGTACCATCAGCAATCAAGCTAATCATTTCTACTAAGTTTTCAGGAGTCAAAGAAATCGTAGCTAAAGTTTTTCCTTCAGCATTTAAGAACTGAGCCACCTCTCCTTGCAACCAGTTGGAAACTTGTTTAGCATCGCCACCTACTGCCACTGCTGCTTCAAAGAAGTCAGACAGAGCCTTGGTAGAAGTTAATTGACCTGCATCATAGGCTGTCAAGCCCAAGTTTTCCACGTAGTTAGCACGACGTTCTTTTGGAAATTCAGGTAACGTTTCACGAATTTCTTCAATCCAAGCATCATCAATCTCATAAAGAGGAAGATCTGGTTCTGGGAAATAGCGGTAGTCTGATGATCCTTCCTTAACTCGCATGAGAATCGTCTCGCCAGTAGCTTCATCATAACGACGGGTTTCCTGCTGGATTTGACCACCTGATCGTAAAATCTTCGCTTGGCGTTCTACTTCATGTTGGAGCCCTTTTTTCACATAGTTAAAGGAGTTCAAGTTTTTAATTTCTGTCTTAGTTCCAAAAGCTTCTTGACCATAAGGACGAAGAGAAATATTGGCATCCACACGCATGGACCCTTCTTCCATCTTAACATCTGAAATTCCTGTGTACTGAATAATTTCCTTAAGAGCTGTCAAGTAGGCGTAAGCTTCCTCAGGAGAACGCATATCTGCTTCTGATACAATCTCAATCAATGGTACACCCTGACGGTTGAGATCCACATAGGAATAACCATCTGTACCGTGAGTGTTCTTTCCTGCATCCTCTTCTAAATGCGCACGCTCGATACGAATTTTCTTAGTTGAGCCATCTTCTAGTTCTATCTCAATCCAACCATTATAACCAATTGGCTCATCAAACTGAGAAATCTGATAAGCTTTAGGGTTATCAGGGTAAAAATAGTTTTTACGGTCAAAATGCATCTCCTTGTGGATAGCCATATTTAAAGCCAAAGCAGCCTTAATCCCCGCATCAACAACCCCTTTATTAAGAACAGGAAGAACTCCTGGGAAGGACCAGTCAATCACATTAGTGTTGGCATTTGGATCCTCACCAAAATGAGCAGAAGAAGGTGAGAAAATCTTAGAATTGGTGTTTAACTCAACATGGACCTCAAGTCCAATGACAGTTTCAAAGTTCATTTACTTGTCACCTCCAAAAATCACTGGTTGTTGTTTATGGTAATCAGTTGTCGCTTCAAACGCTGATGCCGCTTGATAGATGGTTTCTTCTGAATATTTTGGACCAATCAGTTGTAATCCTACAGGTAAGCCCTCTACAAAACCAGCTGGAATGGAAATTCCTGGAAGACCTGCAAGGTTAACTGGGATTGTTAATAAATCTGCTAAGTACATAGCTACTGGGTCATGATTCAAGGTGTCAAGACCAAAAGCAACTGTCGGAGCTGTCGGACCTAAAATCAAATCATAGTCTGCAAAGACTTTTTCAAAATCTTGAATAATCAAGCTACGGACTTGACCTGCTTTTTTGAAATAAGCATCATAATAACCAGATGACAAACTAAAGGTTCCTAGCATGATACGACGCTTCACTTCCTCACCGAATCCTTGACTACGCGTTTTCACATAAATCTCTTCTAAATTCTTAGCATCGTCTGCGCGGAAACCATAGCGAATCCCATCAAAACGTTGCAAGTTAGAAGAAGCTTCCGATGATGCAATGATGTAATAAACTGCAACACCATATTTAGAATGTGGTAGGCTAACCTCTTCTACTACAGCACCTAGTGACTCAAAATGCTTGGCTGCTTTTAAGATAGTATCCTTAACTGCTGGATCAATTCCTTCACCTATATACTCTTTAGGGAGGGCAATCTTCATCCCTTTGATTTCTTGACCAATCTTACTTGTAAAATCTGCAATCTCATTGACTGTAGAGGTGGAGTCTTTAGCGTCATGACCTGAAATAACATTCAAAAGCTGTGCATTTTCTTTTACTGTTTGTGAAAATGGACCAATCTGGTCAAGTGAGGAACCAAAGGCAATCAAGCCAAAGCGCGAAACGGTTCCATAAGTTGGTTTTAACCCAACAATCCCATTAAAAGCTGCAGGTTGACGAATAGAACCACCTGTATCTGAACCAAGTGATAAGCGAACCTGACCAGATGCAACTGCTGCTGCAGAACCACTTGATGACCCACCTGGAACTTTCGTTTGGTCCCAAGCATTTTTAGTAGCACCATAATAAGAGGTCTCACCTGATCCTCCCATGGCAAACTCGTCCATGTTCGTCTTACCAATCACCACCATATCCTTGGCATAGGCTTGTGCCACTGCTGTTGCATCAAAGATTGGTTCGTAGTTGTATAACATTTTTGAAGCAGCTGTTGTTAAAATCCCTTTAGTTGAAATATTATCTTTAACTGCTAAAGGAATACCTGACAGAAGATTGTCAGCATCAATTCCTTTTTCATCAACACGCGCTGCTTGAGCAAGCGCTGCTTCTTCAGCAATTGTAATAAAACTTCCAACAGCATCTTCACGGCTTTTAACATCTTCAAGTGTTGCCTTGGTTAACTCAAGGGCTGAGATTTCTTTTTTCACCAGAAGATCATGTAATTCTTCAATAGTCTTATGATTAAACGTCATTAAGCATCTCCTCCCCCATCCAAAATGGCTGGAACTTTAATAAAGTTATCTTGTGATTCTGGGACATTTTTAAAGAGCTCTGAGCGGTCATCCCCTTTTTGAGCCACATCTTCACGCAAGACATTTTTTCGATCTGCCATGGTTGTTGTAACCGCGACACCTGTTGTATCCACTTCGTTTAAGAGCTCAACTATATCAACAATTTTACTTAGAGTTGTCGCAAACTCTGCGGTTTCTTCGTCACTAAAAGACAGTTTTGACAACTGAGCAACGTGACGAACTTCTGCTTCAGAAATTTTCATTTTGAGCTTATCCTCCAATTAGTCTATCGTTTTTTATTATACCACATTTTAAAGTATTCACCTATCTTCTTTTCTTGCTAAACTCACAGCAAATGTAAAAAGAGCTGGGGTAAACCAACTCTTTATTTGATGATTCTAGCACCTAGAACCTGTTGAAAATGCGCCAAAGCCCAATCGTGATTTTCTTTTGTCAGACTGGCAACAGCTTTTTCTGGAATTTCAATCTGATAACCTAAATTATAAGCATCAATGGCTGTGTGTAAAACACAAATATCTGTCAACACCCCTGTTAACACAAGGGTATCAACACGACGCTCACGTAAACGAATATCCAAATCAGTCCCTGAAAATGCTGAATAATGGCGCTTATCTATCCAAAAAACACGGCTATCTGAGTGATGTTCTTGATAAAAATCCGACAATTTCCCATAAAGGGTACGGCCGTTAGTTCCTATAATATTATGTGGAGGGAAAAGATTGGTTTCTGGATGAAATTTATCCCCCTCATCATGACCGTCAATCGCAAAAAAGATATAATCTCCTGCCTCGTAAGCTGCCCGAGTGACTTGATAAATAGCCTCTGAAATCGCTTGAGCAGGCTCTCCTGCTGTTAATTTACCGTCATCAGCCACAAAATCATAGGTGTAATCAATTGAAATTAAAGCTTTTACCATAGCCTATTCGTAATCCTTAATCTTATCAAAAATGCCTTCGTTAATAACTTTTAGATAGGTCCCCTTCATTCCTAAAGAGCGACTCTCAATGATCCCTGCACTCTCTAGCTTACGAAGAGCATTAACAATAACAGAACGAGTAATACCAATACGATCTGCAATAACAGATGCCGTCAAGCGCCCTTCTGTTCCGTTTAATTCACCCAAAATCGCTGCAACAGCTTTCATTTCTGAATAAGAAAGGGTGTTAATCGCCATATTAACAGCGGTTTGCTTACGAATGGTTTCTTCTAAATTCTCAGTTTGAAGATTAAGCAGTTGTAAACCAACTACTGTTGAGGCAATCTCAACCAGGATAAGATCATCATCGTTAAACTCTTTATCATTACGCCAAATAATCAGTGTCCCTAGACGCATCCCTCCACCATAAATAGGGGCAATAGTCGTCAAGCCATCAGGATAGATATCCTTAGACTCCACAGGGAAAATTGTTAAATTGCTGTCAATAGGAAGGTTCGCCTCAGTATCATAGACACGACTCACCGATTTAACATAAGTTTCAGGAAATTTTTTAGCTTCAAAAAATTCTTCGACACGATCGGTATTGGTCTTGTACTTCATTGCGTAACCAAGTAAAACACCGCCACCATTGATAATACAAGCGTTACAATCAATAATATTAGCAAGTTGATCAGCCATAATATTGTATGGTAACTCTCCTTGCAGACTATCGACTGAGCGTTGTAAAATCGATGTTATTTTTCTTGTTTTTGATAATAAATTTGCCATTTTTTACTCTTTCTTTGATCATTCCCCCCAATTATAACAAAGCTCTTCTTAAATTGCAAACAATTATCAGAAAATTCCCTACATTATTTTAATTTAATAATTTCTGTTTTTTAACGACGGTATTGACGGAGGAAACGCTCCATTTTTTCCTGTATTTCTGCCAATTCTTCCACTCGCGGCAGATAAACAATACGGAAATGATCTGGATCCTTCCAGTTGAAACCTCGTCCATGAACTAACATGACTTTTTCTTGCTTCAAGAAATTCAGGACAAACTGTTCATCATCCGTGATATTATACATGGTCGTGTCAATTTTAGGGAAGATATATAAGCCTGCCTTAGGCTTAACAGCTGATAAACCAGGGATATCTTGGATGGCTTTAGTGATAAACTCACGTTGCTCGTAAAGACGCCCTCCAGGTATTAACAACTCATCTACTGACTGATAGCCACCAAGAGAAGTCTGAACCACCTGTTGCGCCAAGACATTTGAACAAAGACGCATATTTGATAGCATGTTTAGACCTTCAATATAGCCTTTGACATGTTCTTTAGGACCAGATAAAACCATCCACCCTACACGGAAGCCACAAATACGGTGTGATTTTGATAGCCCGTTCATCGTGACCACAAATAAATCTGGTGCTAGACTCGCGATAGGAATATGTGTTGCCCCATCAAAGACCATGCGGTCATAAATCTCATCTGAATAAATAATCAAGTCATGTTGACGAGCTATCTCAATAATCTGCTCTAAAATATCTTTTGGATAAAGGGCACCTGTTGGATTATTAGGATTGATGAGAACAATAGCCTTAGTATTTGATGTGATCTTAGACTTAATGTCATCTATATCAGGGTTCCACTCTGCCTGCTCATCACAGATATAATGCACCGCATGACCACCAGCAAGACTGACCGCTGCCGTCCAAAGAGGATAGTCTGGCATAGGAACCAAAACCTCATCTCCATTATCTAATAAAGCCTGCATGCTCATCGTAATCAGCTCACTGACACCATTTCCGATGTAAATATCTTCAACGTCAACATCTGGAATATTTTTTAGCTGACAATATTGCATAATGGCTTTTCGAGCACTAAAAATCCCTTTACTATCTGAATAGCCTTCACTGTCACGCGCATTCATAATAAGGTCTCGAATCACTTCATCAGGAGCTGTGAAACCAAATTCTGCTGGGTTACCAGTGTTTAGACGCAGAATCTTCTCTCCATTAGCTCGCATACGCATGGCTTCATCTAATACTGGTCCACGAATATCATAAGCAACATGCTCTAATTTCGATGATTTATCAAAATATTTCATAATCATACCTCAATTTTTCTACTAGTTAAAATTATAAACTAAATTTATAAAAAGGTGAACTAAATATATTTTTTCAACTAAGAAGACTTAAAAAGCGCATCACATATGAATCATTCTCCTCTAGAGACTTCTTAGCTTCCTTAACTAAATTAGGATAATCCGTAATCATACCATTGACTGAGCTGTTTAGATATTTTTCGATTTGGTCCTCATCATTTACTGTCCAAACATAGAGCGATTTTTTTAGATACTTAGCTTCTAAAGCCAGACGTTCGCGATATGAAAAATCTTCAATAACCCAAAAATCAACCTTATTTTTATCAAAATTTCCAATCTGTAAAGGAATGACATAACCTGTCTGTATCTCTGGTGCCAATTGTTCTATTTTTTCCATTACCGATAAATCTAGCGACATGGCTTGGTAATCTTTTTCAACACCCAACTCTTTCATCTTATCTACAAATAACTGGGCGTAGTTATCTGGCTCTGACCCATGTGGTTTCAACTCAACTAACAATTTGACACCTAGCTCTTTTGCCCTTGCGACATAATCTTCAAAAGAAGAAATTGTACTCTGATGACCATCTTGATGAATCGCAAGTCCTATAACCTCACTTGCTTTGAGATCACTAACATTTTTATCAACCCCAGCGAGACGACTGAGATTATTGTCATGAATAACCACAAAGTGATGATCCTTGGTTAATAGAATATCCATCTCAACATAGTCCACACCTTGTTTAGCAGCTCCTTCAAGTGCTTCAATCGAATTTTCCACACCCTTTGACACGTATCCTCTATGTGCAATTGTTTTAATATTTTTATTAAAAGCTGCGCCACTAAAACGCTCCCAATTCCAAGCCATCGTGACTAGTCCCATAGCAGTGACCAAGATCATTAAAGCTAAGAGTCTTTTTTTCTTTCTAACTTTTGGGACAGAAAGAAGATAAGGACTTTTATCTTCATTGATACTGGATAAAAGATAAGAAATAGAAGATAACTTAGATAACAATGAGGCTGAATACAGCACTCCCCATGAAAAGCTTAAAAAGATTGTTTGTAATATCAGATGTTTTTCACTACTATCAATATAATTTAAGCCCATTATAATCAGCAAAGCAATGCTAAATAAGGTCACTAAAATGACCGATTCAATGACAGCTAGCTGCCATAAAATCGTGAACGTTTTCTTTTTAGTGAGTTGCCAACTTTCTTTCATGTTAGACAAAAACGGAGCTTCTTTTATCACTGTTAAAGGAAGGGTATAAATAAAGCGAATGTTCAAATAAAAAACCAAAATCCCCATTACCATCATGATATACCGAGTAGGACTACTTTTCATGAGCTCATCGGTAATAAATTTGGGAATGTAAAGCTTTTCAACTAAAGAAGATGCCATCACATATTGCACCACGGGGACAGTTAAGATCAAGTAACCGATAAAGGCAAATAAATGAAAACCAGAGATGGATCTTAAAAATGGCTTAATTTTAAACAAAGATCGCTTAATCGTTACCCTTATTGGACTATCTTTTTGACGAATAATCTCTACTAAAATAGAAAATTCCATATAAACCAAAAGAGCAACCGCAAAGAAATAAAGGATAAATCCCAGTAACGTTAAAGGATTCAAAAAGAAATCAGCTAGATTATCCTTATTGAGTTGGACTTGATTTCCTAAAAATAAAATCAACGAAAAGAGCTCTGATAAGATATAAATCCCTATAGTAGTTAAAAATAGCTGTAGTAGCAAGGCTTTTAAGATATAGGTATATTTATGTTGATAAAGATCTCTTAAAACTTTCCTAATCATTTTTTCTCCCTTCATTTTTCTTTATTCTAACAGAAAATTTCTCACTGGCATCAAAAAATTTTCATCTTCTTTGTAAAAACGCTTTCATTTTTTTAAAAAAAGGAGTACAATAAAATCATAAAAGATAAGGAGGTCAAACTTATGTCACATCAATATGAACGTATCCTAGTTGCTATTGACGGTTCTTACGAATCTGAGCTTGCTTTTGAAAAAGCGGTTAATGTCGCTCTCAGAAATGGTGCTGAGCTTCTTTTGACTCATGTTATCGATACTCGTGCCCTCCAGAGTGTTGCCACTTTTGATGCTTATGTTTATGAAAAACTTGAACAGGAGGCTAAGGAGGTTTTGAACGATTATGAGCAACAAGCTAATAAAAAAGGACTATTAAAGGTTAAAAAGGTTATTGAATTTGGCAACCCAAAACCACTGTTAGCTACTGAAATTCCTGATCGTGAAGGGGTGGATCTTATCATGGTCGGAGCAACTGGGCTAAATACTTTTGAACGCCTGCTCATCGGCTCTTCATCAGAATACATTCTTCGTCATGCAAAAGTTGATCTGCTTATCGTCCGTGATCCTGAAAAAACTTTCTAAACATTAAAACTTGAGATTACTATCTTAAGTTTCTAATCTAAAAAAGTGAAACCGATTAAATCATCGATTTCACTTTTTATTTTTTATCCCAAATAGGTTGGTGAACAAGTTGTCTTATCGTTTATTATTACTGCATCTCCCCAAAACTATTTAGGGATACAAAAATCATTCCAAAACTTAGCTGAACGATCAGCTAACAACTGGTTTTTTCCTTCTATTCTATGGAACTTAGCTTTAATTAGTGATACGTTTTTCTGTCTCTAGGTCAAAGAAGTGGCCTTTAGCAACATTAAACGTCAAATCAACACTCTCTCCTGGTTCATGGAAGTCACGGGCATCAACACGTGATGCAAATTCTGTTTGACCAATTTTCACATACAGCATGGTCTCGCTACCTAAAAGCTCTGAAACCACAACTTCTGCTTGAACATTAGCACTTGGGAAGGTTTCTTTAACGATTTCTTTACTTGAAATATCTTCTGGACGAATCCCAAAAATCACTTTTTTCCCAAGGTAACCTTTTGCTTCTAAGACTTTTTCCTGTCCAGCTGGAAGAGCAATTCTAAAGCCATCATCACTACGAATCTCACCCTTATCAACCGTTACCTCAAAGAAATTCATAGCTGGGCTTCCAATAAAGCCTGCGACAAACTTATTAGCTGGTTCATTGTAAAGTTCTTGCGGTGTTCCAATTTGCTCAATACGACCGATAGAACCCGATTTATCTGGGTTTTTAGTGGCACTCATGATGACAATGCGATCTGCCAAAGTCATTGCTTCTGTTTGGTCATGTGTCACGTAGATGGTTGTCGCTCCAATACGACGGTGAATCTTAGCGATCTCTGCACGCATAGAGACACGCAATTTGGCATCCAAGTTAGACAATGGCTCATCCATCAAGAAAACTTTCGCATCACGAACAATGGCACGCCCCATAGCAACACGTTGACGTTGTCCACCAGATAGATCTGCTGGCTTACGTTGTAAAAATTCTGTCAAACCAAGAATTTCAGCCGCTTCTTTAACACGCTTATCAATTTCATCTTTGGAGTACTTACGTAGTTTTAGGCCAAATGCCATATTTTCATAAACACTCATGTGTGGATAGAGGGCATAGTTTTGGAAGACCATAGCGATATCACGATCTTTCGGCGCTTGGTCATTCATGAGTTTACCATCAATATAAAACTCACCTTCGGTAATGTCCTCAAGTCCTGCAATCATACGAAGAGTCGTTGATTTACCACAACCAGATGGGCCAACAAAAACAATAAACTCTTTGTCTTTAATATCAAGATTGAAATCTTCAACAGAGTAATACGTTGCATTTGGATACTTTTTGTAAACTTTATTAAGATTGAGGGTTGTCATAGGTTTTCTCCCTTATTTTAATTTGATTTTATTTTACCGCAAACGCTTGCATAAGTCAAGAAAAATTTTGCGCAGGAAATTTCCTACGCAAAATAGATTAACGACTAGCTTTTCGGATTAAGGATTTTTGAATTTGGCGATTCAACTCTCGCTTAAGAGCTGGTTCAGGGGCAAAGCGTTCTTCCCAATCATCCGGTTTTAAAATTTTATGTGTCACAGGATCAAAATGAGCTTGACCATCTGGGAAAATTTTTCCCATATTAGCTTCATGGACAGTATCAAAAAGTGGCTTAGGATCAACTCCCATTAAAACAAAAGAACCATAAGTCAAGTAAAGTAGATCTACTAGGGCATCCACTTCTCCAACAAGAGGACTTTCTGGATGAGGTTTGTTTTGCACCTTTTTGACTGCCTTATCAATTGCAAGATGAAGATTTGCGATAGCTTGAGTAAACTCCTCTTGGTCAGCATTTGATGCCGCATATAAAAACTCGATAATTTCCTCAACTTTAAAATCTGCCCGATGCCCTGCTTCTATAAGACCATAGGTCCTTGGTGTCTCACAGGTCTCACCATCCATCAGCTGATGAAAATCTTTTACCTTATTAAAATTATCATCGCTACTGGTAAATGTGCGGTCTGTTTCAATATGAATCAAACCATAATGTGACAAAGCTTTAGCAATGCCATCATGATTATTGCTACTCGTGCGATAAGTGGCGACAGTTGCTAACTCCTCCGTCGCATTTCCCATTGCAACGCCAACACCAACACCCATCAACATCTCTTTGTCATTATCTGAATCCCCAAAAGCCATAACCTCATCTAAGTCAAAACCAAAAATTCGACCAACTCGCTCAATGCCAACCAATTTAGATTGCCCTTTAGCAATTAAATCAGCAGAGTAAGGACTACTGCGTGTTATCTTTAGTTGTGGAAATTTCTCTTGGATTTTATCTGTTTCTCCTGCTGTTGCCACAAGAACGATTTGAAAAATAGGCTCACGCATAATCGTAAGAAGATTGGCACGATTCTGAGGAATAAAGCGACGAATCAAATGCTTAAAAGAGCGCTCAACTGTTTTTGTCAATCGCTTCGGAACAATACGACTAACAATTTGACCAAAACGACTCGTGCCCATATTGATGATATTAGATCCAACAAGACCAGATGCCGTTCCAAGAGAAATTTCTCGACGCTTGTCTCCTGCATACTTGATCACTTTATAGATAGTTGATTTAGGAAGCTGATTTTGATAAAGAATCTGATCGCGTGTAAAAATAAATTGACCATTATAACTAACTGCAAAATCTAACTCTAAATTTTCCATAAAGCGATTGATAAAACTAGGACCACGACCAGTCGCCACACCGACCAAAATGCCTTGTTTTTTCATTGATTTTATCGCTTCTTGTGTCGATTTGGAAACAGTCTTCATATCAGTCAAGAGCGTGCCATCAATATCAAAAAAAACTGCTTTAATTGCCAAATTATAGTCCTTCTTCTTCCTCTTCTTTATGTTAAAATATAGTATAACACATTTTGAGAGAGAAATAGAATGACAATGAAAAAAATCCTTGTCCTCCATACAGGAGGCACCATCTCCATGCATGCTGATCAAGAAGGAAACGTTGTTCCTGATACAGTAAATCCGATGACCCAAGTTGGACTAGATCTAAAACAAGTTAGCCTTGATGTTTTAGACTTTCTAAATGTCCCCAGTCCTCATATCACTATGACACATATGATGGCACTTTATCAAAAAATCAAGGGAACAGCTGGACAATATGATGGCGTCGTCATTACCCATGGAACAGATACCCTAGAAGAAACGGCGTATTTTTTAGATACAATGGCACTTCCTGATATGCCTGTTGTTTTGACAGGAGCCATGCGTAGCTCCAATGAACTAGGTAGTGATGGCATCTATAACTACCTTTCTGCTTTACGAGTTGCCAGCCATGAAAAAAGTAAAGATAAAGGGGTCTTGGTCGTCATGAATGACGAGATCCATGCCGCCAAATATGTGACCAAAACCCATACAACTAACGTCTCCACTTTCCAAACTCCGACACATGGTCCCTTAGGCATCATCATGAAAAATGATATCCTTTACTTTAAAACGGCAGAACCCCGTGTACGTTTTGAACTTGAGACTATCTCTGGTACCATTCCTATTATCAAAGCTTACGCTGGTATGGGAGATGGCATTATCAGCTTACTATCTCCTGACAGTGTGGATGGCATTGTGATCGAAGCACTGGGGGCTGGAAATATCCCTCCTCAAGCAGCACTTGCCTTAGAACAATTAATGGCTAATAATATCCCTGTTGTGCTAGTATCACGTTGCTTTAATGGTATTGCTGAGCCTGTCTATGCTTATGATGGTGGGGGAGTACAACTCGCTAAAAAAGGTGTCATGTTTGTAAAAGAACTAAACGCTCAAAAGGCTCGCATCAAATTACTCATCGCTCTAAATGCTGGTCTCAAAGGTCAGGAGTTAAAAGAATACATTGAAGGATAATATAAAAACGTTTGTGTAAGCACAAACGTTTTTATATTAAGGCAGACGATTACCTGCACTGCGATAAATACGATACCAGTCTTCCCTACTTAATTCAATTTGTTTTGCAGCAACGATTTTCTCTAAACGAACTGGGTTCATTGATCCTACAATAGCTTGAATTTTTGCTGGATGACGTAAAATCCAAGCAATAATAATCGCTTCATGCGAAACACCATATTGACCTGCAAGCTCCTCAATGGTTCGTGTCAAATCTTGATAATCAGGATGCCCCATAAAAATTCCTCTGCCTAAATCAATTTGAAAAGGAGACCAAGCTTGTGGGGTTATTTTTTTCAACTGGCAATAGTCTAAAATCCCATTATCTCTATCATAAGCGGGACGATCAACCATATTAACATTTAATCCAGCGTCAATCATAGGGGTATGTGCTGGAGAAAATTGCACTTGATTGACCGCCAAAGGCTGTTCTAGATAAGCTTCTAACAGTTCCATTTGATAACGGTTTTGGTTGCTAACACCAAAATAACGGACTTTTCCTGATTTTCTCAACTCATAGAAGGCATCTGCTACTTCTTCTACATCCATCAAAGCATCAGGACGATGTAGGGCTAGAATATCCAAATTATCTGTCCCTAAGCGTTTTAAAATACCTTCTACCGATGCTAGTATATGTTTCTTTGAAAAGTCAAAATAGCCCTCTCGAATACCGCATTTCGATTGAATAACCATATCTTCTCGCTTGATTCCAAGGCGCTTCACACTATCTCCAAAGACCTGTTCTGATTGCCCCTTACCATAAATATCCGCATGATCAAAAAAATCAATTCCAAGATCTAAACACCTAGTAATCACATCATCTACATTTTTTGCTTCTAAACTCGCCATACGCATACAACCTAGCGCAATTTTAGAAGCATTGATATCTGTTTGTCCAATTTTTTGTGACATAACCTCTTGTAATCCCTTTCAATTTATTTGAAATGAAAAGTTGGGAAATCCCAACCTTTTTTATGATTCTGCGTAAAATTCTTGACCGTATCCTTCAACCTCAGCATTGATCTGCCAGTTGATGCCAAACTTATCTGTCAGATTACCATAAGCTGGTGACCACGGTACTGCTTGTAATTCCATAGCAATAGCTTTGGCATCTTTTGAGAGTTTTGTAAATAAGTCTTGTGCTGTTTCTGCATCATCTGTAATCAAGGCTACTGTGATGTTATCTCCTGCAGTATATGGCATCTCTGGATTATTATCAGATAACATAAAGCGCTGACCATTTAAACGAAACTGAGCATTCATGACAAAATTTTCTAATTCTTTTGGACAATCAGGCAAAAAGTCCTTGTATAGATTGACTTGCTCAACTGTTGCACCTAGTGCTTCTTTATAAAATTCGATAGCTTCAAGACCATTTCCATCCGTTACCAAATAAACTTCCATTGCTTTTAACATCGTCGTGTCCTCTTTTATTTCATTTGCATAAAGCAACTTATTATAGCATAAATATTTTTTAAAAAGCAAATGGTTAGTCTGAGAGAAAGACTTAAACGGAGCCAGTTTTCACTAGCTCCTTCTTTGTATCCATAAAATCTTAATGACAAACACCGTAGTGAGGGAAATCTTTTTTCATTTGAAATTCTTTATTCTGATAAGCAACTTTGAGTTTTACAGTCATATGCGTCACCTCTTTCATTTGAATAGACTCATTGTAGCGGTAAACTCTTAAATAAATCTTTAACAAGACAAAAGCATCTTAGATCAAACTTTTCTTTTCTCAAATCGAAACATCTCATCCAAACCTTTACCATCATCACTTCGGTGTCTATCGGGATGATAAGGATGAAAGAACTCAACAATCTGAAAACCACAACGATTGACATAAAAGTGAATATTTCGTTTATCAAAATAAGGTGTCATGGTTTGCCAGATTTTTACCTTAGGATAAGCTTTTTCAAGTAAAGCCCAAGCAGTATAACCTATGCCTTTTCCTTGCATGTTTGGAGAAATAAATAACAACTCCAAATCCCCCTTATCCCCATTAATGGACACCACTGCTCCGCCAACTCTTTCACCATCTAGACAAATCCGATAAGCTTTCCCTTTAGCAAGTGATTCCTCAATGTCTTGTCTAGAAATGACCGGTTCTTCTTCAAGAGGGCTATCTAAAACGCCAAAGGTAGCTATTTGAAAAGCTTCTTGATTGTCTAGAATAAACTGCTCCTTATCTTTTTTCTCTAAACTCTCTAGTGTTATTTAACTATTTAACATATCATCACCTTTTTTGCTATCACTGTAAGGAGCCACTTAATCAAACTGCCCCTTTTCTTTTAAATTTTGAGCAATAATTTTCCACTCAGCTTGATTTTTCCAATTAGGCTGGCTAGTAATCTGACTGGCAACTTTTCTAGCTTCTTCGAGAATAGGGTAATCTTCTACCAAGTCAGCTACTTGAAATTCTGGGATGCCTGATTGGCGTGTTCCAAAAATTTCTCCTGACCCCCGCATTTTGAGATCCTCTTCAGCAAGAACAAAGCCATTAGTGGTCTCACACATTATTTTCATCCGTTGCTTTCCTGTCTCTGTTTTAGGATTAGCCACCAAAACTGCATAAGATTGTTTATCACCACGTCCTACTCGACCACGCAATTGATGCAGCTGACTCAGCCCAAAGCGATCAGCATCCATAATCACCATGATCGTAGCATTGGGAACATTTACCCCAACCTCAATAACAGTGGTAGAAACCAAAATATCAATACGATGAGCCTTGTATTCTTGCATAATGTGGTCTTTTTCTTCATTTTTCATACGACCATGCATCAAGGCCACACGCGCTTGATCTGAGAAATGATGCTTTAATTCTTCCTCCAAAGCTACCGCATTTTTTAAATCTAAACTTTCAGATTCTTCAATCAAAGGTGAAATAAAATAAACCTGGGCACCTTTTTTCAATTCACTCCCAATCCAGCTTAAAACTGACTCCATTTGCTCATGTTTAACCCAACGCGTCACAATCGGCTTTCTTCCAGCTGGCAGTTCATCAATAAGGGAAACATCCATCTCCCCAAAAGCAGTGATCGCAAGTGTTCGAGGAATAGGCGTTGCAGTCATCATCAGAACATCTGGATTTTCCCCTTTTTCACGAAAAAGGCGACGTTGCCCCACACCGAATCGGTGCTGCTCATCTGTAATCACCAAGCCCAAACGATGGTAAACCACTCCATCTTGAATTAAAGCATGGGTCCCCACAACCATATCCACTTGTCCATCAGCAATCGCTGCTAAGACTGTTCGCTTAGGACCCGCCTTCATCCCTGATGTTAAGATCGCAATAGAAAGGTCTGGAAACAACTTGGTCAAACTTTCATAATGCTGCTCTGCCAAAATCTCTGTGGGAACCATCATAGCAGACTGCAAGTCAGCAGTATAAGCCGCATACATAGCAAGACTAGCAATAACTGTCTTACCACTACCGACATCCCCTTGCAAAAGACGATTCATATGACGACCAGATGCCATATCTGCAACAATCTCATCTAAACTCCGTCTTTGAGCCTTGGTTAGAGGAAATGGCAAGTCTGCAATTTGTTTTTCTAGCGCAAGGGGGTCATAATCAATTTTTAGACCACTCGTTTCTGATTTATTTTCCGATTTTAAGGATTGTAAATTCATTTGAAAATAAAATAACTCTTCAAATTTAGTACGCCTCAAGGCTTGTTTATATTCTGGTAAATCCTTTGGAAAATGCATGGCTCGACAAGCCAGTTGCCTTGTGTACAGGCGGTACTTGTCTATTAAAGTCTGTGGTAAATTTTCATCTAGTAAATGATCATACCCCATCTCAAAGGCCGCTTTGATAGCCTTAGTCAAACTCGCTTGAGAGATACCTTGTGCGACATGATAAACAGGTTGCATTTCATCTTCTACCTGAGCTAAAATTTTCATGCCTGTCACAGCCCCTTTAGCTTGATCCCATTTTCCAAACACCGCAATTTCTTGTCCAACAACCACCTTATCTTGCCAATAAGGTTGATTAAAAAAAGAAACAGCAATGACCGCCTCTCCCTGTCGTACTTTAAATGACAAACGGTTACGCTTAAACCCATAATATTTAACATTAGCCGGTGTCACTACAGTTCCTGTAATGACAGCTTTCTCACCATCTAATAACTCAAACACCGATCGCGCTTTAAAATCTTCATACCGAAAAGGATAATAAAGTAATAAATCTTTGATCGTAAAAATAGATAATTTTTGAAATTTTTCTGCTGACTTAGGGCCTATCCCTGGCAAGACAGCTAAAGAATCTGTTAATAACATACTTCTCCTACTGAAAAAGCAGAGTTAGTTTCCTAACCCCACTCCTGTTTTATAGATAATCTCTTGGAATGCGATCACTAAGAAGACAAAGTACTTCGTAATTGATAGTCCCTCTTTTTTCTGCAATAGCTGTCGCAGAAATCACTTTTTCCTTATTTGTTCCAATTAAGGTCACTTTGGTGCCTAAAGGATACACTTTTGGTAAAGAAACCGTGATTTGATCCATCGATACACGACCAACGATTGGGCAAGGCTCCCCATCTACCAGCACACAAAAACCTTGCATATCTCTGGTCCAACCATCTGCATAACCAATAGGAATCGTTCCAATCACTTCTTCTTCAGTTGTTCGATAACTTGCTCCGTAACCTACTGCTTCTCCTTCAGACAAGACCTTCACATGTACCAATTCGGACTCCAAGCTCAAGGCAGGTTTTAAATCATAAGGCAACTCAAGGACAGTACCACTTGGATTAAGACCATAAATCACAAGTCCTAAACGAACAGCATTAAAAACCGTATCTTTATGCCAAAGACTCGTAGCAGAATTACTAGCATGAACCATTTCTGGAACCCAGTCTAGACCTTTTAAAATTTCTTTAAAACGAGAGAGTTGAGTATCAAAATACTCCTTTGAGGCTTCATCAGCTGTCGCAAAATGGGTAAAAATGCCTTCTACAAAAGCTGACTTATCCCCTAATATCGCCAAAGCTTGATTAACATCACTTGCTGTCCTAAAACCAATCCTTCCCATTCCTGAGTCTACTTTTAAATGTACAGATAAGCCCGTTAAATCAATACCTTTACGTTCAGCCAAGTCAAGCCACTCTAAACTAGCAATGGTTAAGCAGATATCATGCTCCAAGGCCAAATTAATCTCTTCTGGCATCAAGACACCTAAAACTAAGATAGATTTTTTAATCCCTGCTTCTCGCAATTCCAAAGCTTCATCCAAATTCGAAACACAAAAGCCATCAACTTGTGACTCAATTGCCCTTGAAACCGCTACTGCACCATGACCGTAAGCATTAGCCTTAACCACAGCAAAAGTTTTTGTCTTTTTATCTAATGAAGACTGAACTTGATGGATATTGTAGGTGATTGCCTCCAAATCAACATGAATGACAGTTGGTCTATGTGGACTTGAAATCATACTTCCTCCTCTAAAATAACACTAGCTTGGACAAAATTTCCTGAATGACTGATACTCACGTGAACAGAACCTGAAAAGGGATGCTTTGAAAAATAAGGTGCCCCTTTAGCATCTGATAAAATTTCTAAATCTTGAAATCGCAGTCCCTTAACCTCTATTCCCGTTCCATAGGCTTTTGAAAAGGCTTCTTTGGCTGACCAACGCCCTGCTAAATAGGTGAGTTGCCTTTTTCCCATTAAATCAGCAAAAACCAACTGTTCCTTAGGGGTCAATACCTTTGTGACAAAGTTTTTATTTTTTTTATAAGCCTGCTGAATCTTACTAATCTCTTGTAAATCTATCCCGTGTCCTACAATCATACGTCTTATCACCAAAAAGAAGAAGGGGGAATGCTTATAAGCCTCTTCCCCACTCCTTTTTACTACCTGTTATTATTTGATTAAATCTTCAAACGAATCATGTCCTAGTGTTGTATAGATTTCACGAATCATTTTTTCTGTTTTTTCCCAACCCAAACATGGATCTGTAATGGATTTACCAAATACCTCTGGCTCATCTTGACGACCATCTTCAAGATAAGACTCAATCATGAAACCACGAACATATTTATTGATTTTTTCGTTCCAATCACGGTTAATCAAAGTCTGACGGACAATACGCATCTGTTCAAGGTACTGTTTGCCTGAATTATCATGGTTAGTATCTAAAACGATAAATGGATTTTTCAGTCCCATTTTTTCATACTGAGCAATAGCTTTGAGCAAGACATCATAGTAGTAGTTTGGTTCATTTTCCCCATGCTCATTTGTTGCCCCACGCAAGATGGCATGGGCAAGCGGATTACCGTCTGTTTCCACCTCAGCATTATGGTAGATAAAGTTTTGAGCTGATTGCGCTGCATAAATCCCGTTGAACATCACATTCAGATTACCTGATGTTGGATTTTTCATACCCGTTGGCACATCGATACCTGATGCTACAAAACGATGCTCCTGATCTTCAACAGAGCGCGCTCCAATCGCATGGTAACTGACCAAGTCATCTACCAAAGGGAGATTAGACGGGTAAAGCATCTCATCTGCCGTTGTTAAACCTGTCTCTGTAATCACACGGTAATGAAGGTTACGAACAGCAGCAATCCCATTGATCAAATCAGGTAACTTAGAAGTGTCTGGTTGGTGCATCAGCCCTTTATAACCATCACCGTTCGTACGCGGTTTTGCAGTATAAACACGCATCACCATAAAAATACGATCTTTTACTTCTTCTTGTAATTTAGATAAACGATGAGCATACTCTAAAACAGCTTCTTCATTATCCGATGAACAAGGGCCAATCACCAAGAGAACACGATCATCCTCTCCTTTGATAATTGCCGCCAATTCTTTATCACGTGCTTCTTTTTTAACTAAAGCATCTCCAGATAGTTTTGAAAGTTCTTTCACATCTGAGACTTTAATGGTCTCACTTTTTTGTCTAATTGCCATAAATTATTTTCCTAACGAATCATAAAGTTCATGAACAAGCTGTTCAGTATTGTCCCAACCAAGACATGGGTCTGTGATAGACTTACCAAAGACTTCTGGTTCATCTTGACGACCGTCTTCAAGGTAAGACTCAATCATAAAACCACGAACATATTTTCTAATTTTTTCATTCCAGTCACGATTAATGAGTGTTTGACGAACGATGCGCACTTGCTCAAGGTAATGTTTGCCTGAGTTATCATGGTTAGTATCAATCATGATAAACGGATTTTCAAGTTGCATCTTTTCATACGTTTCAATCGTTTCAAGAAGATTGTCGTAGTAATAGTTTGGAATATTTTTACCATACTCATTAACAGCGCCACGTAAGATAGCATGTGCTAGTGGGTTACCACTTGTTTGCACTTCTTCCCCATTAAATAAGAAGTTTTGTTGGGCTTGTGCCGCATACATAGCGTTAAACATAATGTTTAAGTTACCTGACGTTGGATTTTTCATTCCTGTTGGCACATCAATTCCAGAAGCCACAAAACGGTGTTGTTGGTTTTCAACCGAACGCGCCCCAATAGCAATATAAGACACCAAATCATCAACAAGGGATAAATTCTCTGGGTAAAGCATCTCATCTGCTGTTGTGATACCAGTTTCTGTAATCACACGGTAGTGAAGATTACGAACTGCTTTAATACCATTGATTAAGTTTGGTGCACCTTTTGCATCTGGTTGGTGAACTAACCCTTTATAACCATCACCATTTGTACGTGGTTTAGCTGTATAAACACGCATCACCATAAAGACACGATCTTTGACTTCTTCTTGAAGTTTCGCCAAGCGATGAGCATACTCTAAAACAGCTTCTTCATTATCTGATGAACAAGGTCCAATCACTAAAAGAACACGATCGTCTTCTCCACGCATAATGGCTTCTAATTCCTTATCGCGTGATTCTTTTTTGGCTAAAACATCGCCTGTGAGACGTGTAGCACTTTTAACATCTTCCAAATTAATTTTTTCACTTGTTGCTTTAAATGACATATTTTTTCCTACTCTTTATAATTGTTGTCGTCCGTGGCAGTTTTTAAATTTCTTACCAGAACCACATGGGCATTTATCATTGCGACCAACACCACTAAAATCTAGTTTCTCTGTTGATACTTCTTCACCAATTGGTTTTGCCGCAATATTTTGCGTTGCCGTTGTAGTAGCTTGATGACTCGCACGTTCGCGTTCCACATTTTCATGAATTTGTGCTTTCATCATGGTCCGTGTCACATCAAACTCAATTGCTCCAATCATGTCGTTAAACATTTTGAAACCTTCTGTCTGATATTCGACAATTGGGTTATTTTGAGCATAACCACGAAGACCGACTGCGTTACGCAATTGATCCAAAGCATCAATATGGTCAGTCCACTTGCTGTCAACGACCATTAAAATCAATACTTTTTGGAACTCTATTAGCTTGTCAATATCACCTTTAAATTTAGCCACTTGACGATCATAGACTTCCATAGCACGATCATATAATTCTTCTTTTAGCTCAGCTGCTTTCAAACCTGTTAAATCAGCCAGCGAAATGGACTCTTCTGGAACAAGATTTAAACGTGCAAAGTTTAAGATAGCCTCTAAGCCTTCTTCTTTGGCACCATAATGGGCATCAACTTGACGATCAATGGTTCGTCCAATCATAGAGCGAATTTCTGGTCCTAGATCACGAAAAGCTGTAATGACATCATAACGCTCTGCATAGATAATCTCACGCTGTTCACGCATGACATCATCATATTGAAGGACTTGCTTACGCATGTCATAGTTGTTTCCCTCAACACGTTTTTGTGCGGATTCTACTTGACGAGTAAACATGCGTGATTTAATCACAGCATCCTCTTCTTCCAGACTCATACGATCTAAGAAGGCTTTGATACGGTCTGAACCAAAACGACGCATCAATTCATCTTCAAGAGAAAGGTAAAATTGCGACTCTCCTTTGTCCCCTTGACGACCTGCACGTCCACGAAGCTGGTTATCAATACGACGACTCTCATGGCGTTCCGTTCCAATCACACACAAGCCACCTAGATCAAGTACACCTGCTCCAAGCTTAATATCAGTACCACGACCAGCCATATTGGTCGCAATGGTAACTGCACCACGTTGACCTGCATTCATAATAATCTGTGCTTCTTTTTCGTGGTTTTTAGCATTTAAAACTTCATGTGGAACACCAGCTGCAACTAATTTTTTAGAAATAAGATCACTTGTTTCAACAGCAACTGTACCAACCAAAACAGGCTGTCCTTTTTCATAGCGACGTTTCACATCTTCTACAACCGCATTAAATTTAGATTCCAGAGTCGGATACAACAAATCAGGATGGTCAATACGTTGAATCGGACGGTTTGTCGGAATAGGAATAATACGCATATTATAGATTTCACGAAACTCTTCCTCTTCTGTCTTACCTGTCCCTGTCATACCCGAGAGCTTTTTATACATACGGAACATATTTTGGTAAGTGATAGAAGCACTTGTCTTAGATTCATCTTGAATTGGGACACCTTCTTTAGCTTCAATGGCTTGGTGTAAACCGTCAGAGAAGCGACGACCTTCCATTGTACGACCGGTAAATTGATCAACAATTAAAATCTCTTGTTCTGGACTAACAACATAATCCACATCTAAGGCCATAATATAGTTTGCACGAAGGGCGTTATCGATAAAATGTGTCAAGGCTACATTTTCAATATCATACAAATTATCAAGATGGAAATAAGCCTCTGCCTTATCAATTCCTGAATCCATAAGCCCGATGGTCTTTGTTTGAACATCGATAGCGTAGTCTTCACGAACCAGTGTTTTTACAAACATATCTGCTCGATGATACAACTGATTAGTATCAGAACTGGCCGGTCCAGAAACAATCAGTGGTGTTCTGGCTTCATCGATCAAGACTGAGTCAACCTCATCGACAACTGCAAAATTTAATGGTCGTTGAACCATATCCTCTTGACGAACCACCATGTTGTCACGAAGATAGTCAAATCCAACTTCAGAGTTGGTAGAATAAGTAATATCACATTGATAAGCTTGACGTTTTTCGTAAGGCGATTTGGCTGCTAAGTTAATTCCAACCGAAAGCCCTAACCAGCTATACAATTCTCCCATTTCAGTCGCATCACGTTCAGATAAGTACTCATTAACTGTGATAACGTGTACACCTTCTCCTGACAAAGCATTGAGATAAACAGGCATGGTAGCTGTTAAGGTTTTTCCTTCTCCGGTACGCATCTCTGGGACATCACCATGGTGGAGTACAATACCTCCCATGATTTGAACACGATAAGGATATAAGCCTAGTACCCTTTTAGCTGCTTCACGTACAACTGCAAATGCTTCTGGCAAAAGATCATCTAAACTCTCACCATATTGGTATCTCTCTTTAAATTCTTCTGTCTTAGCTTGCAAAGCCGCATCTGACAGGCTGTCCATTTCATCCGCATAGCTTTCAACTTTTTTTGCTATACGTTCTAATTTTCTTAATTCGCCTTTTTCATTTTCAATGATTCTGCGTATAATATGTGCCATCTGAATTCCTTTCGATAGTCTTATCACTCCATTTTAACATATTTGAGACTTTTCTTCAATCATTGAGACTAGCTTCTTCACGCCGTACGCATGAAGAAAAATCATGTACCTTTTTCCAACCGTGTACATTTTCAAAATATTTTTATGATAATTGCATATGGATGTTGATTTTTCCTCGTCTTCACCTACATTATTAATAAAAATATAACTGTTATGAAAAAGCAGGATTTGAAAAACAAAGTTTTCTTCATGCACTTGTTGTGTCATCTTGCATTATATATAAAAACAAAACACACCTCAAAAGTTAGACAAATTCTCTAACCTTTGAGATGCTATTATCCTTTTATATCACTTTACTCATGACTGTAACTTGCAATTACTTCTAAATTATCTCCCTCAAACGACCAGTGTTTGACGGTATGCGGTAAAATAAAGTGGCTGCCTTTTTGAATCGGATAAACCGTTTGATCAATAATTAGACGCCCCTGTCCTTCGATGACACTAACTAATAAATACGGCGCCACTTGCTTAAACTCAACCAAACCACTCAAGGTCCAATGATAAACTGTAAAGAAATCATTGGATACCAAAAGGGTACTATCTAATCGATCCACATGTAAAGAAACAGGCTTACTATTGGCAGGTTCGCCAATCGTTAGAACATCTACTGCTTTGTCTAAATGCAATTCACGCAAGTTCCCTTGATCATCAGGTCTGTCAAAATCATAGACACGGTAAGTTGTGTCGCTAGATTGCTGCGTTTCAAGAACCATGATGCCTTTTCCAATAGCATGCATGGTACCACTTGGAACATAGAAGAAATCACCAGCTTTAACAGGAATACGCGTCAAAAGATGCTCCCAGTCTTTATTATCTATTAAAGCTTGCAACTCTTCCTTGCTCTTAGCTGTATGTCCATAGATGATCTCAGCTCCTTCTTCTGCTGATAAAATATACCAGCACTCTGTTTTTCCAAGCTCCCCTTCATGAGCTAGACCGTAAGCATCATCTGGATGAACTTGCACACTTAACCAATCCTCAGCATCTAGGATTTTTGTTAATAAAGGAAAAACCTCGCTCTTAGGATTTCCAAATAATTGAGGTTGCTCACGATACAAACGATCTAAGGGCACGCCGGCATAAGTCCCATTTTCCACTATGGATACGCCATTAGGATGAGCAGAAATCGCCCAATACTCACCTGTCTTTTCACTTGGAATATCGTAGCCAAAAACGTCTCGTAAACGACTACCTCCCCAAATTTTTTCCTGCATCACTGATTTTAAAAATAGTGGTTCCACAATTACCAAACCTCCTAAATATTTTTGACATCTAACAATGAGTAACCTCTGACATCGTAACGATTACGACTACGAGAATACTCGACAGGACGACCATCTTCTAAATAAACAGCCTGCTCCACCTGAAGAACTGGGGTTGTCTCGTCACATTTCAAATACGCCATATCATATTCATCTGCTCTATCAGCCGTAATATTCCTATAGCTACCAACAAATTTTAAGTTTAAGGTCTCATGTAAATAGTCATAGATGGAGTGTAAGAGTACCTCCTCATCAAGCCCTGGAACTAAATCACAAGGCATGTAGGTATGTTCAATGACATAAGGTTCTTGATCCAACAGACGAAGACGAATGATGTGATAAACTGGTGATGTCAGACCAATCTGTAAGCGTTCTGAGATTTCTTTGGAGGGAAAGGCTACTTCAAATTTAATAATACGGCTTGTCAATGCTCTGCCATCTTTTTCAAGGTCCTTACTCAAACCATTAAAATTATTCAGCCTAACTTTTGTATCTCGAAGATTCCAAAAGGACGAATCTAATACTTTGGTGCCATTTCCTTGTTTAGAATAAATCAATCCTTCTATCGTCAAGATCTCGACAGCTTTTTTGACAGTCATCCGACTAGCATGAAATTCTGTCGCTAATTCCGTTTGAGTAGGCAATAAGGAGTCTACGGGATAGACTCCTTGTGCAATTCTTTCACGGAGAATATTAGCTATTTCTTCATACTTACTTATTTTAGCCATGATTTCTCCTCACTCCATCACTTCTTATGCCTATTATAATACAGAATCCTCTTGCTTGTCTAGTACACGAAGGAAAGGATACCAAATCAGCCCAACAATCACAACATCAACCAATTGGAGAAGACCACCCATGATAGAATTAGTTGCCATCATCCCGCTAAAGAAGAGAGGCACTGTCCATGGCACAGAAACACCTGTTGGAGCTGGAACTATTCCAAGTGCCATAACGGTATAGTTGATGGCTGTTACCACAATTGGGGCTACAATCCAAGGAATAAGAATCGTCGCATTCATCACAATTGGTAAACCAAAGATAACAGGCTCATTAACGTTAAAGATACCTGCTCCAAGTGCTAGTCGCCCAACATCCTTGTACACTTTTTTCTTAAGAACAAATGCCATAATCAGAACAACTGCAAGGGTCATTCCTGAACCACCTAAACCAACGGTAAAGGTTTCAATAAAGGACTTACTAATAATGTGTGGTGTAGCTTCACCAGCTTGAAAGGCTTCCAAATTTTCAAGGTTTAATGTGTTCCAAATTGGATCCATTACTGAGTTAACGAGAACTTGTCCATGTAAACCAAAGAACCACATGATTTGAATCGCAAAGATCGCAATTAATGTTGCCCCAATACTACCTCCCAAACCAATTAATGGCGCTTGAATGACTTTATAGATCACATCGTGGAGATTAACATGGAAGAAGTAAGTCACACAGGCATGTAGCGCAAGGAAAATCGATAGGGTTAATGTACCTGGAATCAGAGCAGCAAACGATTTGGCAACAGCAGGTGGCACAGTATCTGGCATCTTAATTTGCCAACCTTTTTTACTCATACGACTATATAACTCTGCTGCAACAAAAGCTGTAATCATTCCTAAGAACATCCCTTTAGCACCAAGACGATCTAAACTAAGCACACCACTAATCGCTTCACCCTTTTCAGGTTCGATAAAAAATGGTGTCAATATCAAGAAACTTGAAAGAGAAACTGCACCACCAAAAACCCCTTCAACATCATAAGATTTTGAAAGATAATAACCAATACCAAATACAACAAAGACTGTCATAATAGACATGGTTGCCATCTGACCATTTCCGAGTAGGTTGTAAAGGAAGGTTTTCGTATCGTCATTGAAAAACGGCAAGTTGTTGAAAACCACAATCAAGGAACCAAACATGGTGATTGGAAAAGATAGCATAAAGGCATCCCTTAGTACAGCTAGGTACTTGTTTGATCCTAGGGCATTGGCAATTGGTAAAAGTTTATCACTCAGTTGATCTAGAATTTTATTCATCTTCTTTCATCTCCTTTATTTTCTACGACTTGATTTTTCGATGTAACTCCAACATTTCTTTGGCAACTTCTAACAACGTCATCGTTGTCATCAAATGGTCCTGTGCATGGACCATGATAATCTCAATTTTTATCTCAACACCGCTAGCATAATGTTGTAACAATTCCGTTTGAGCATGGTGAGCTTCAACTAATTCCTTGTTAGCACTTTCTAGTTTCTCAACAGCCTCTTCATAGTCGCCAATTCTCATTAAGGCAAACGCTTCATGGATATCTGAACGAGCAGTACCGCTATGTAGGATAATCCCAAAGGCCGAAACCTGTAATTCTTCTGCGTTCATCTAACTTCTCCTATTATGACAATTGCTCTAAAACCACTTTCCCAAGCCCTTGAATACCTGTTGGAATTGGGACGTAAGCTTGAGGTGGAATTTGGACAACAGGTCGCCCTACTTTCTGACCAGTTTTCTCAAATTGCTTAAAATACATCCGTGTTTGTGGACTAATGAGATAAACATCATAAGCTGCACTCTCAATCACTTTATTTCCTTCGGTCGCACCGATCGCTTCGATAGTGATATCATGTCCTTGTTCTTGTAGATAGTCTGTTGTTTTCTTAGCCATAAGAGATGAAGACATCCCCGCTGCACAAATAATTAAGGCTTTTGCCATTTTAATTCTCCTTTACTTAGTTTAGTAGGCTTCTTTTATTTTTATATTATTTTTAAATACCGTTTTGTTCCGCAACCGCTTTAAACCACTCCCCTGATTTTTTAATGGTTTTCACTTGCGTATGAATATTATTTGAGATAAATCCATAGCGGTTGCGATAGGCATTGCTCCATGACCAACAATCAATTGGCGTCCAAAGGTGATAACCAAAGCAATTTGATCCTTCTTCGATTCCTCTATGAAGACACTCTAGATGCTCACGGATAAAATCAATCCGATAGTCATCTTGAATCTGACCGTTCTCATCCAAGAACCGTTCTTCTCGTGAAACCCCCATACCATTTTCAGAAACAAACCATGGAATATTCTTGTAATTGTCACGAATATTGATGGCAATATCGTACATGGCTTCCGGGTAGATTTCCCAGCCCTTATCAATATTCATCCGACGTCCTGGCATATCATAATGGTCATAATAGCGGGTAGGCATCCAGTCACCAACAGAATTCGGAGCGATGTCTGGTGCTTTCACACGGTTGGGATGGTAGAAGTTGACTCCAAGGAAATCTACTGTATTGTTCTTGAAAATCTCTGCGTCTTCTGGTTCTGTTTGCCAGATAACCTTATCGCGCGTCAAGACCTCTTCAAGTTCTGCTGGAAAATGGCCGTAAATAGCTGGTTCCAAGAACATCTTGTTGTTCCATAGTTCAGCAAATTTTGCTGCTTCTTGGTCAGCTGGCGCTTCTGAGGCTGCATAGGTAGGCGTCAAATTTAAGACTGTACCAATGCGTCCCCCATTCTTGGCCAAGTCCAATTCACGATACTTGGCAATGGCTTTGGCAGAAGCCAGATTGAGATGATAAGCTACCTGAACAGCTTTTTTCCCATCAACTACTTTAGGATAGTGGAACTGATAGAGGTACTCTCCATCAACTACTACCATAGGCTCATTGTGGGTCGTCCATTCTTTGACACGGTCACCAAAGTGTTTGAAAGCTTGTTCAGCAAATCCAACATAGAGATCCACCACATGACGAGAATCCCAACCACCATATTTGTGATAAAGCTCCACTGGCAAGTCAAAATGGTGCAAGTTTATAATCGGACGAATACCATTTTCAATAAAGCAATCAATCACCTGATTGTAGAAAGCAACCGCATCCTGATTGACTGTATTAGTTTCCAAATCATCAATCAGACGTGTCCATTGAATAGAAGTCCGCACACTGTTAAGACCAACCTCTTTCATGAGAGCAATATCTTCACGAAAACTATTGTAAAAGTTGGAAGCCGTATCTGGACCAACCTGATGATAGAAGGCTTCTGGTTCTATCTCATACCAGTAGTCAAACATATTGGCATGTTTTTTAGCAAAACGCCCTTCGCTTTGGGGACCTGATGTGGCTGCTCCCCACCAAAAATCTTTCGGAAATGTTTTCATCTGACTAGATCCTTTCTCCTTTTAAAATTCTAAAAATAATATCATTATATTTGGGAAGGTGCTCGTGACTATACTCAAGATAAAAAATCAATTACCAGCACACATACCCCACTCCTAAAGCCTGCTGATCTTAACTCGTCTACTATTTATTAAACCTCAGAGACAATTAGTCTCTTCAGCACTTCGTGCCCAATCACAGTAGCACCTGCCAAGGTCGGATGAACACCGTCATCGCCTGTGTAGTATTGGGCGGAATACAGAATAGCCTGTTCATTCAAGAAACCATCCAAGGCAACAAACTCCAAACCGAACTCCTTGACCAACCGTCGAATGATCTGAAGTTTTGGATCCAAATCCACTCGCCATTCTTGGCGATCCATAGGATAGGGCAAAACAAAGGGTTCTAAAACCAAGATTCGTTGCAGACCTGCCCTTACCAGGCTTGTCAGCAACTTGCGGTATTCTCCTTCAAACCGGTCCTGTTCTGTTTGACTACCGAAGGATTCTTGACCAACATTATGCCAAACATCATTAATGCCCACCATGAGTACCAGAACAGTTGGATGAAGATCAAGACAGTCATGGATACGAGCATTCAAATCCGCAACCTTGTCTCCACCGATACCGCAGTTGAAAAATTCAAAACGGTAGTCAGGATAATGGAAGAGTAAATGAGAAGCAACAAAGTGAACATAGCCATATCCCAGACTTTGTGCATCTTCTTTATCTCTTCCCCACTCTGTAATCGAATCTCCAAAAAAGACAATTCGGTCCTGTTTTTCTAATTTCATTTTTCTATCCCAATGTTATTTTGAAAATGAGCAACTACTCCAAGAAGGTTGGCATCATTATAAAATTGGCAAGTGTCAAGAGAGATGGTTAAATCTTGTGCTCCAGTTTTTTCTCGTAGATGATCAATTTGTTTAGAAACTTCCTCCACAAGACCCGGACGTTTAGAAAGTCCTCCTCCCAAAACCACCAAGTCAGGATTTAAAACCAAGGCTGCATTAAAAATTCCCTTTCCTAATGCTTGAAATAGGCTATCAACTGCTTGTCTGGCACTTTCATCCCCGTCATCTGACAATTGGAATAATTCCTGACCTGAAATAGATGTCGGTAGATCCTTTTCGCTTGAATAACGATTAGCCACATGGACTGGACTAGCTGATTGGCTTAAGGTATAGCCCTTATCCAGCATCATATAGCCGAATTCTCCCCCAAAAAGATTAATCCCCTTATGCAATTTGCCATCAATAGCCACTGCACCACCTATTCCTGAACCAATGACAAAAAAGAGTACCGTATTAGCAGACTTTGCCACTCCATAGGCTAATTCAACTAAGGCAGCGCAATTAGCATCATTTTCAATGGTGACGGGCAACTGAAACAAGTCTTCCAGTTCCTCTACTATCTTAAAATCATGGATATAAGAAATAGCACTAATACCACGAATCACGCCTGCTTCAACATCCACTGCTCCAGGACTACTAATAGCAACACCTTCCAAAGTCTCTCCTTTGAATGACTGCTTCACCTCTGATAGAAGCGCTTTCATTTCTTTCCAAGATAAAGGGGTTGTAAAAGACCGCGTACTTTCCAGTTCTTTATCTTTATACAGAGCGTATTTGACAGCCGTGCCCCCAATATCAAATACTAGTAATGCCATTTTTGATCTCCTTCCCTTTAACTGACTCTAGTATACTACAATATTTTTTAAATGTCTATACATTTATTTTATTTTTATATACTTTTCTTTTTAAAACTATTCTTCGTGTAAGTCAATATGGTTTAAAAATACATTGCTAACTAGATAAAAGAAAACAAAAAACTTGAATCTAGTCAACACTAAATCCAAGTTTCTTACTATTAATTTGAAATTTTCTTCGCTAGGGCGAAGTTTCCTAAGGTCGCTGAACCATTTTCAGCAACAGCAGGTGTAACGATATAATCTTTCACATTTGGAACTGGTAAATAACCATTCATAAGAGCAGTGAATTTTTCACGAACACGATTCAACATATGCTCTTGAGCCATGACACCACCACCAAAAACAATGACCTGTGGACGATAAAGGAGTGTAGCTTGAACTGCAGCTTGTGCAATGTAGTAAGCTTGAACATCCCAAACCTCAGAGTTTAATTCAATCAATTCACCACGAACGCCTGTACGCCCTTCAAGTGATGGTCCTGCAGCTAATCCTTCTAGGCAGCCATTATGAAATGGACACATCCCATCAAACTCATTTTTAGCATCATAAGGATGGAGCGCCACATAAGTATGACCTGCCTCAGTATGACCCATGCCACCAATAAACTCACCATTTTGAATCGCACCTGCACCAATACCTGTTCCAATTGTATAATAAACAAGGCTTTTCACACCCTTACGCACAAGTGTCTCACCATAAGCTGACGAATTGACATCCGTTGTAAAGTAAAATGGAATCTTGAATTCCTTAGCAATTAAACCAAGAAGATCAACATTTGACCAGTGTGGCTTTGGAGTAGAGGTGATATAACCATAAGTTTGTGAGTTAGGATCAATATCAATTGGACCAAATGAGCCAATCGCAATCCCCGCTAGACGATCTTCATAGCGTTTAAAAAATTCTACTGTACGTTCAATTGTTTCGTATGGAGTAGTCGTTGGAAACTGTGTTTTTTCGATCACTTGAAAATTTTCATCACCGACCGCACAAACAAACTTTGTTCCTCCAGCTTCTAAACTACCATATAATTTTGTCATAAAAAATGTCCTCTATATTTGTCTTTTTATACGATTTTAACAAAAAAATTACTAACTGAAAAGCCTTTTCCAACTAGGATAATTGGAAATCCTCAAAACGTGATAAAAGGATTTAGACTAGAAAACTGCCTAAACCCTTTATCAAATTTTTATTTCAAATCAAGAAGGTCAGCACCTTTAGCAACTGTACCAGTTGCAAGTGGTGTTACCTCAGCATATTCTGCTGTGTTGGTTACAATGATCATAGTTGTATCATCAAGACCTGCTTCTTTGATTTTAGCTGGTTCAAATGTCGCCAAAACATCTCCTGCTTTAACTTTTTGATCAGCTTTCACTTTTGGAGTGAAACCATTACCATCCATAGATACTGTATCGATACCGATGTGAATAAGGATTTCAGCACCTTTATCAGTTTTAATACCATAAGCATGACCAGTTTCAAAGGCGATGGAGATTGTACCGTCTGCTGGTGCATAAACTGTGTTATCGCTTGGTTTAATGGCAATACCTTTCCCCATAGCTTCGCTTGAAAATACAGGGTCATTAACATCTTTAAGATCAACAACTTGACCTGCAAGTGGGTTCACAATAACTTCAGCTGTAGTTCCTTCAACAAGGTTACCTGTTGTTGCTTCTTCTGCAAGCTTAGTGGTTTCTTGATTATCTGCTACAGTTGTATCTTCGTCCTCATAACCAAAGAAGTAAGTGAAGGCAAAACCAAGAGCAAATGATACCGCAACCATTAGAAGATATTGTGGTAATTGACCGTTAAGGTAAAGAAGCGTACCAGGAATGATAGTGATACCAAAACCTGTACCGGCAAGACCAAGAAGTGATGCTAACATACCACCGATGGCACCAGCTCCAAGTGATAGGAAGAATGGTTTACGGAAACGTAAGTTAACCCCAAAGATAGCAGGCTCAGTAATACCCAAGAAAGCTGATAGGGCTGCTGGGAAAGCAAGAGCTTTCAATTTAGCATTTTTAGTTTTCACACCAACGGCAACAGTCGCTGCACCTTGAGCTGTCATAGCCGCTGTCATGATAGCGTTAAATGGGTCAGCTTTTGTACTAGCAATCAATTGTGATTCAAGCAAGTTGAAGATATGGTGAACACCTGATACCACAATAACTTGGTGAAGACCACCAATAATCAAACCAGCAAGACCAAATGGCAATGAAAGAATAGCATTTGTTCCGACAAGGATGTAGTTTTCAACGACGTGGAATACTGGTCCAATAACAAATAGACCAAGAATTGACATGATAAAGAGTGTCAAGAAAGGTGTTACCAAAAGATCAAAGACATCTGGAACAACTTTACGAATCGCTTTTTCAAGCTTAGCTCCCAAAATACCAATGATGAAGGCTGGAAGAACTGATCCTTGAAGACCAACTACAGGAATAAATCCAAAGAAAATAGTTGGTTTGACATCACCACCTGAGGCAACCGCCCAAGCATTAGGAAGTGAACCAGAAATTAACATCATCCCAAGAACAATACCGATAACTGGGTTACCACCAAATACGCGGAAAGTTGACCAAACAACTAAAGCTGGTAAAGCGATGAAAGCTGTATCTGTCAAGATTTGTGAATAAACGTTCAAATCTTCAGGCAAGGTAATATTAAATGCTCCAAGTAAGCCACGAAGACCCATAAAGAGACCTGTCGCTACGATAGCTGGAATGATTGGAACAAAGACATCACCGAAAGTACGAATAGCACGTTGGAACCAGTTTCCTTGTTTCGCTGCTTCTGCTTTTTGCTCAGAAGTTGTTGACGTTGGCAAACCAAGTGCGACAACCTCATCATAAATTTTATTAACTGTACCAGTACCAAAAATCAATTGGTATTGACCAGAGTTAAAGAAAGCACCTTGAACTTTCTCAATGTTTTCTGCTTTGTCTTTGTCGATTTTTGCTTCATCAACAACCATGACACGCAGACGAGTTGCACAGTGAGCGACACTGCGTACGTTATCGCGACCGCCTAGAGCCTCAATAACCTCTTTTGCAATTTGTGTGTTATCCATTTGCAAAACCCCTTTTTCTTTTTTTCTTCGTGAAAGCGTTTCACTTTATTACAAAAACTATCTTATCATGTTTTTACAATATGTCAAGCGTTTTGCAGATTTTTTTAGTTGGCTAGAGGGAAGATGGGACTCTTTTATATGAAAACGTTCATCATAAAATACCAAATCAATAAGCAAACATAACATAAAAATACATAAAAGCTATTTTATTTCGAGAGACAAAAAGAAAAACACAGACAGTTCTGCTAGATTTCATTAAAATCAGCTCGAATCTATCTGTATTTTTTAGTTATTGGCTAGTTTTTACTCAACCTTTTAACAAACTAACATTTAGTGGGATTGAATTGCACTAAAGTAACCTAGTAGCCTTAAGACTATTCAACCTTAATCAGAAATCTTAGCAGCTCTAGTCTCCTCATCAAAAACTGCTTTAGCTTTTGTCTTACCATACAGATAAGTAAATGCAAAGGCTGCAGCAAAAGCAATCAACTCAGCAACAACATACATCGGAATTGAGGAAGCTTTAATTGAAAGAAAACCAATGAACCCTGCTGCTCCAAGTGAAACAGCAATAACATGTGTTAGCCCTGCGAAAAGAGCTCCAATCGCTGATCCTGCAAGAGCACAGAAAAACGGGAATTTGTATTTCAAGTTAACTCCAAAAAGAGCTGGCTCTGTAATACCTAGAAAGGCAGAAACTGCCGCTGATCCTGATAAACCTTTTGTTTTGGCATTCTTTGTTAGGAAATAAATTGCAAGAGTAGCTGCACCTTGCGCAACGTTAGCCATGGAAGCCACAACAAAAATATAATCACCATATCCTGTCCCGTTATTATTATATGCTGATAGCAATTGTGTTTCAATAGCTGGGAAGGACTGATGAAGACCAGTCATAACAATCAGTGAGTAAGTTCCACCAAAAATACTCATCCCAATCGCACCAGTTGTATCATACAACCAAACAATAGCATTAGTAATGGCATCAGATACAGTCAACATAACAGGTCCAATAACTGTAAATGTCAAGAAGCCTGTAATCATTACTGACAATAATGGTGTGAATGTAAAGTCAACCGCTGACGGCAATTTCTTGTGAAAGAATTTTTCAAGAGTCGCAAGAAGCCATACAGCTGCAAGAACTGGAATAACTTGATAGGCATAGTTTGTCTGAGCTACTTGGAAACCAAAGATATCCCAGAAAGCTTCTTTACCACCCAAATCTGGAGTAGTCATGATCATACCAATTGCTGCACCAAGAAATTGGTTTGCACCAAAGCGTTTTGCGGCAGAAATACCAACAAGAACTGGCAAGAACATGAATGGAGCAGCTGACATCAATTGAATCATAGCAGAAATGCCTTGGATAGCAGGGTACATTTCTTCAATTGATTTTGGACCAAACAAATCTGGAGAAGTCAAGAAGTTACGAAGCGCCATCAAGAGACCACCAGCAACGAGAGCTGGAATGATTGGTACAAAAATGTCTGACAAGAGTTTAATCAAGTCCATCAATGGATTGAACTTCTTATCTTGTGCTACAATTTGCTTCAAATCATCTGTTGAAACCTCTTTTAGGCCTGTAGCCTTGATGAGCTCTGCATAAACAAAGTTGACATCACCAGGTCCGATGATCACTTGGTACTGGTCATTCGCACTGAATGTACCTTTGACATCCGCATTATCATCGAGGGCTTTTTGGTTAACTTTAGACTCATCCTTCAAAACTAAACGAAGACGAGTGGCACAGTGAGCAGCTGCGACTAAATTCCTTTTTCCAACAGCTTCAATAACTTCATCGGCTACTTTTTTATAATCCATTATAAAATCTCCTTTATCAACTAGCATCACCAAATTTGGAAGCGCTTTATATATTCTATTTTAACACTTTTCTTAAATCTGTCAAGCGTTTGTCATATATTTTTTATTGAAATCCCTTAACATTATTATAACTTGATTTTTAACGAGAAAACGTTTACTATATAGATGTACTAAGTTTTTATGAAGAAAGGGAAAACTATGGATTTACCTAAAGAGATTCGTTACCGTCGATATGAAGACTGGACAGACGAAGAGATTAAAACTCTGAACGAAAATAAAGCAAAATCACCTTGGTTAAGCAATTACCATATCGAGCCTAAAACTGGACTATTAAATGACCCTAACGGCTTTTCTTACTTCAATGGACAATTCCATCTTTTTTACCAAAACTGGCCTTATGGTCCAGCACACGGTCTAAAACAATGGGTCCATACTGTCTCAGATGACTTGATTCACTTTTCTGAAACAGGAACCAAACTCCTTCCTGATCACCCACATGATAGTCACGGCGCTTACTCAGGATCTGCTTATGAAGTAGATGGAAAACTCTTTATCTTCTATACAGGAAATGTTCGTGATGAAAACTGGGTACGTGACCCTCTTCAAGTTGGGGCATTTATGGATAAAAATGGTCAGATTGAAAAGTTTGAAGAAGTTCTTATTCAACAACCTAGCGATGTTACTGAACACTTCCGAGATCCGCAAATCTTTGATCACAAAGGCCAGTTCTATGCTATTGTTGGCGCACAGAGCCTCGACAAAAAAGGCTTTATCAAACTCTATAAAGCGGTGAATAATGACATTAAAAACTGGGAACTTGTCGGTGACCTTGATTTTGGTGGAACAGGGTCTGAGTATATGATTGAATGCCCTAACCTTGTCTTTGTCGATGATAAACCAGTCCTCCTTTACAGCCCTCAAGGATTGGATAAAGCTGAGTTGGATTACGACAACATCTATCCAAACACCTATAAAATCTGTCAATCGTTTGACACAGAAAAACCTGCTCTAGTTGGAGCATCTAACATTTTAAACCTTGACTCTGGTTTTGAATGCTACGCTACACAAGGATTTAACACCCCAGATGGACGTGCTTTAGCCGTTAGCTGGATTGGACTCCCTGACGTTGATTATCCTACTGATCAGTTTGATTACCAAGGTGCTATGAGCTTAGTCAAAGAACTCACTCTTAAAGATGGGAAACTTTATCAATACCCAGTCGAAGCCATCACCTCATTACGTCAAACCGAAGAGGACTTTTCAGAGCGTCAAACTAGCCAAAATACTTACGAACTTGAATTAAACTTTAAAAAAGACAGTAAAACAGAGCTAGTTTTATTTGCCGATGAAAATCATAAAGGACTCCATTTAACAGTTGATACGGCTTCTGGTAAAGTGATGATCGATCGTTCTGAAGCTGGTCAACCATTTGCACTTGAATTTGGCACAACACGTGAATGTAGCATTGAAAACAGTGATACGACTGTTAATATTTTTATTGATAAATCAATCTTTGAAATTTTCATCAACAAGGGAGAAAAAGTATTTACTGGCCGTGTCTTCCCTAACGAAGACCAATCCGGCATCGCTGTAGTTAGCGGTGAAGCTACTGGAAAATACTTTGAGTTAAGTTACTAAAATGGTTGCAAAACTTACTGATGTTGCTGAATTAGCAGGTGTTAGCCCTACTACTGTTTCACGTGTTATCAATAATAAAGGATACCTTTCCCAGCAAACTATACAAAAAGTAAAGGAAGCCATGAAAACACTAGGTTATAAACCCAATAGCCTAGCTCGTGGACTTCAAGGGAAATCCGCTAAATTAATCGGCTTGATCTTTCCCAATATTAGCAATGTCTTTTACGCTGAACTTATTGAACATATGGAAATCGAGTTGTTTAATCACGGTTATAAAACCATCATCTGCAATAGTGAAAAAGACCCTAGTAAAGAAAAAGAATACTTAGAGATGCTTGAAGCCAATCAAGTTGACGGCATTATTTCTGGAAGTCATAATCTTGGTATCGATGATTATGAACGTGTCGAGGCACCCATCATCTCTTTTGACCGTAATCTAGCTCCAAATATTCCAATTGTCTCCTCAGATAACTTTGAAGGTGGAAAGATGGCAGCTCAAACTTTAGAAAAATTAGGTTGCAAAAAAATCGTCATGATTACAGGAAATGATAACTCCAATTCTCCAACTGGACTTCGAAAAGAGGGATTTGAAGCCCTATTACCAACTGCTAAAATTATTCATGTTCCCAGTAATTTTTCTCCTATTCGAAAAGAAATGGAGATTAAACAGGTCCTTCAAAAAGAGCAACCTGACGGCATTTTCCTCTCCGATGACCTGACTGCGCTTTTAACCATTAGAATTGCCAAAGAGATGGGGTTATCAATTCCAGATGATTTAAAAGTTATCGGTTATGATGGAACAACATTTATTGAAAATTTCTTTTCAGACTTGACAACGATTAAACAACCTCTCAAAGAGATTGCTTATCTTTGTGTAGAGCTACTTCTTAAAAAAATAAATTTCCCTGAAGAAGAGTTGGAAAAATCTTATATCCTACCTGTCAATCTTATTTCAGGAACAAGTGCATAAAAAAAGTGATTGGATTTCCAATCACTTTTTTTATGACTCATCTTCAATAAACTGACTTAACAAGCCATTGATGAAACGACTTGATGTTTCATCTGAGTATTTTTTTGCAATTTCAATAGCCTCATTAACAGCCACACGGTCTGGAGTTTCCTCAAAATACTTCATCTCATATAAGCCTAAACGGAGGATTGTTTTATCCGTTAAAGTTAGACGCGATAAGGACCAACCTTGTTTCAAATGCTTTGAAATCAATTCATCCAACTCCGCCTGATGATCAAGTACCCCATTAACCAGATTTAAGAGAAAGACTGGCACTTCATGTTCATCACCTTCTTTATCATAAATATAGGTATGATTAGCGGCATCAACAAACTCGCCTCCAAACTCTAGGCTAAAAAGAGCTTGGAAGGCACGCTCACGTAAATCACGTCTGGAATCTATAAAATGTCTAGTCATCTAAGAAATCCTCTTCGAACAACGATTTCATTTCTGGTTTTGGTGTTTTTTCAGGAACAATCCCAACAATATGAACATTAACCATTGATAGACTAACCTCAGCCATATCATAAATAGCTGATTTAACTGCTTTTTGAATCTCAATAGATACCGCAGGCACATTTACACCATACTGGAGATAAACATAGATATCTGCTGATACTTGTCCATCTTCAGCCGTTGTTAAATAAACACCACGTCCAAAAGATTCTTTACTGAAGCTATCTGCTACTTTCTTATTATGAAGTGAGTGAACTCCTTCAACTTTTGTCGCCGCAATTCCTGTAATAACCTCAAGAACACGAGGCGAAATGACAATTTCTCCAATTGTTTCAGTTGTCATAGCTTTTCCTTTCTAGCTGTTGATTAAAAAAGTCAGTTCTCCAATGTGGAAAAGCGCTCTTTTTTCTTAAGCACGTGACACGTAAGTCCCTTCAGCAGTATTGATAATCAATTTTTGTCCTACTTCAATAAAGTCTGGAACGTTGACCACAAGACCTGTTTCAAGCGTTGCTGGCTTACCTGATCCTGTAACAGTAGCTCCTTTGATAGATGGTTGTGTTTCTGTTACTGTCAACTCAACAGTTGTTGGGACAGTCACACCAATCACCTCTGATCCGTAAAATTGAATCTTAACTTCTGAGTTTTCAAGGATAAATTTCAACTCATCTGCAATTGCTGCTACTGGAATTTCATACTGATCATAAGTTTCATTGTTCATGAAGTATGCTGTATCATCCATTTGGTATAGGTACTGAGCTGGAACAGTTTCAATAATAGCTTGCTCAAATTTTTCTTCTGGACGGTAGCTTGTATCAAAAGTTGAGCCAGTACGAACATCACGTAATTTCATACGCATGATGGTATTTCCTTTACCTGGTTTATGGTGACTAGCTTCAAGAACACGAATCAATTTTCCATCTGCTGTTTCAAATGTCATACCAGCTTTTAGCTTACTTGCTTCAATCATTATCTATATACCTCTTTATAAAATTATTATCACTTCATTTTATCATATTGCACCTGTATTCTCAAATCTTTTTAAAAAGACTAATCCTCTCCCAAAAGAATCTTTGGGACATCATGTTGAAAATAGGGAACATTTTTCTTTTCTAACAAGGCAATAGCAAAGTCATGTTGACGATAAGCAGTTTTATAGGTGATTTTACACACTCCTGCTTGTAAAAGTGCCTTGGTACAGTTGATACAAGGAAAATGAGTGACATAAATCTCAGTATGATTCGTTGAAATCCCTTCTTTAGCACATTGGATCAAGGCATTCATTTCAGCATGAACCGTGCGAATGCAATGCCCATCTTCCATTTTGTGACCAACTTCATTACAATTTTCAGTAGCTGAAACACCACCATTATAGCCTGTTGCAATGATACGATTATTTTTTACCAAAACGGCACCAACAAAAGCGCGATCACAAGTGGAACGCTTAGAAATCAGCTCTGCATTTGCCATAAAATAATCTTGCCAAGACAAACGTTGCTCTTTTTCCATCACTTACTCCTTAAAGAACAATTAACTCTTTTGGTGCAAGAGTAAGGACCTCACATCCTGTTTCAGTAATTAAAAGATCATCTTCAATACGCACACCATACTTACCATCAAGATAAATACCTGGCTCATCTGTTAAAACCATCCCTGCTTTTATCGTTTCATCAGAATGACCAAAATAAGGGTACTCATGAATGTCTAATCCAATACCATGTCCAATACCATGTGTAAAATATGCACCATAGCCAGCATCATTGATGACATCACGTGCGATTCTATCATAATCTCGGTAGCTAACTCCCTCTTTTGCTTGATGAATCAGAGCTTGGTTAGCACGTAAACAAATCTCATAAATCTCACGTTCCTCATCCGTCACATGTCCAATATGAATGGTCCTTGTCATATCACTCACATAATGCTGATAATAGCAACCAAAATCAAGGGTCAAGGTTTCACCAGATTGAATTACCTTATCCGATGCGACGCCATGAGGCATGGCAGAACGTTGCCCCGAGGCAATAATAAACTCAAATGAAGCTCCCTCAGCCCCCAACTGACGCATACGGTGATCTAAAAAGTGATTCACTTCCATCTCTGTCGTTTGATTAGGTTTGATAAAATCCAAAACATCCATAAAAGCCTGATCAGAAATCTGACAAGCGCGACGAATGGTCGCAATCTCACTAGCATCCTTAATCATACGAAGACCTTCAATAAAATTAGCCATACCTTCCAGTTGATAATCTGCAAAAATGGCCTTCAACTCTTGATAATAGGCATAGCTAACTTGCTGATCAAATCCAATACTTTTAAGCCCATCTGCTTTAATCACCTTAGCAATTTCTTCTAAAGGAGAACGAGTTTCTATAATATCAAATCCCGTCACAACACCCTTTGCGATTAAACTATAACGTGAATCTGTTAAAAAAAGATGACGGCTCTTACTAATAAAAACAGTCCCTTCTGTTCCCCAAAAACCTGTTAAATAATAAACATTATTTTGACCAGAAACTACTACACCGTCCACCTGAGACTCAGAAAGTTTCGCTTCAAATTTTTTAAGTCTATTTTGCATCCCATTCCTCCAAAGATTTTGTAACTATTATAGCAGAAATAAAGGGAAATACCAATTTATTCCAAGGCTCATCTTTCAGTCAAAACATAATTTTGAACAATCCTTTAGAGCTAAGTCCAAACTATGATTGATAAAGCAAGATGGCTACTAAAAAGAAATCCAATCGGATTTCTTTTTATCTTATATCAACTTGTTTTTTAAATACTGACCTGTATAACTTCCTTTAATCTCTGCCACTTCTTCTGGAGTACCTGTAGCAAGAATTGTTCCACCACCATCTCCCCCTTCTGGGCCAAGGTCAATCACATGATCTGCAGTTTTAATTACATCCAGATTATGCTCAATCACCAAGACAGTATTTCCATCATCTGCAAATCGCGCCAAGACTTCTAACAAACGAGCAATATCATGTGTATGTAAGCCTGTTGTCGGTTCATCTAAAATGTAAAAACTCTTGCCTGTTGAACGTTTATGAAGCTCTGAGGCCAACTTCATCCGTTGCGCCTCACCTCCTGATAAGGTCGTTGCTGGTTGACCTAACGTTACATATCCCAAACCAACATCTTGAATGGTTTGTAGTTTTCTTGCGATTTTGGGAATAGCTGCAAAAAATTCGACCGCATCATTAACCGTCATATCTAAAATTTCTGCAATATTTTTTTCCTTATAGTGAACTTCTAAGGTCTCACTATTATAGCGCGTTCCATGACAAACCTCACAAGGAACATAGACATCTGGTAGAAAATGCATCTCAATTTTAATAATACCATCACCAGAACAAGCTTCACAACGTCCACCTTTAACGTTAAATGAAAAACGGCCTTTTTTGTAACCCCGAATCTTAGCCTCATTGGTCTGAGCAAAAAGATCACGAATGTCATCAAAGACTCCTGTATAAGTAGCAGGATTAGAACGTGGTGTTCGTCCAATCGGACTTTGATCAATATCAATTAAACGCTCAATCTGCTCAATTCCAGAGATAGATTGATGTTTTCCTGGTTTATCAGCATTGCGATTTAACTTTTGCGCAATCGCTTTTTTCAAAATACCATTAACAAGAGTCGATTTTCCTGACCCCGAAACACCTGTCACTGCGATAAATTTACCAAGTGGAATCTCAACAGAAATGTTTTTTAGATTATTGGCAGACGCACCTTTTATAGTAATTTTTTGACCATTTCCAGAGCGACGTTCTACAGGAATTGGAATAGCTTTTTTACCAGACAAGTATTGACCTGTGATCGAATGAGGATTGTTCTCAACCTGTTCAGGAGTGCCTGATGCAACAATCTCCCCACCAAAAACACCTGCTTCTGGACCAACATCAATCAGCCAATCCGCCTCTCTCATGGTATCTTCATCATGCTCAACCACAATTAAAGTATTTCCTAAATCACGCATTTTTTTAAGACTAGCAATTAAGCGATCATTGTCACGCTGATGAAGGCCGATAGAAGGCTCATCTAAAACATAAAGGACACCACTTAGGTTTGATCCAATTTGGGTTGCTAACCTAATCCGTTGACTCTCTCCACCAGACAAGGTCCCCGCAGAGCGTGATAAGGTTAAATAGTTTAGCCCCACATTATTCAAAAAAGTTAAGCGATCCTTGATTTCTTTTAATATAGGCTTAGCAATAATTTCTTCGTTTCTACCTAAAACTAATTCCTCTAGTAACTGCAGATGCTTCTCAATAGACAAGTCAGACACTTGACCAATATGAAGACCTTTTTCTCCTCCAACTTTAACAGATAAAGCCTGCTCACTCAAACGATAACCCTTACAAGTTGTACAGGTCAATTCATTCATATAAGTTCGCATTTGTGTGCGAGTATAGTCACTAGACGTCTCGTGGAAACGTCGATTGATATTGGTCAGTACCCCCTCAAAAGGAATATCAATGTCCCTTACGCCACCAAACTCATTTTCATAATGAAAATGAAATTCCTGACCAGCTGAGCCATTCAAAATCAAATCCTTATCCTCATCTGATAAGTCCTCAAAAGGTGTATCCATGTCCACACCAAAATGTTGCATAGCCTGCTCTAACATCTGAGGATAATAATTAGAAGAAATAGGATTCCAAGGTGCTAAAGCACCTTCACGTAGTGTTTTTTTAGCATCTGGAACAACTAGGTCGATATCCACTTCTAATTTAATACCCAAACCATCACAGGTCGCACAAGAACCAAAGGGAGCATTAAAGGAGAATAACCTAGGTTCTAATTCTGGGACAGTAAAGCCACATACTGGACAGGAGTAATGCTCTGAAAAGAGTAGCTCCTGATCATCCATGGTATCAATAACCACATAGCCATCCGCTAAACGAAGGGCAGCTTCAACAGAATCAAACAATCTACTTCTGATGCCGTCCTTGTTGACTAAACGATCAACCACAACTTCGATGGTGTGCATTTTACTCTTAGATAATTCTGGTACCTCAGAGATATCATAAATATCACCATCTACTCGAACACGGACATACCCATCTTTTTGAATTTTTTCAAAAATCGTCTTGTGTTGCCCCTTCTTACGACGGACAATTGGTGCTAAAATCTGCATTCTTGTCCGTTCAGGCAATTCCAACACCTCATCTGTAATTTGCTCTACAGATGAGGCAGAGATTACACCATGACCATTTTTACAATAAGGAGTCCCCACACGAGCATACAAGAGACGAAGATAATCATTAATTTCTGTCGCTGTTCCAACTGTGGAACGTGGATTTTTACTCGTTGTTTTTTGGTCAATAGAAATAGCAGGACTAAGTCCTTCAATCGAATCTACATCTGGCTTTTCCATATTCCCTAAGAACTGTCTGGCATAAGCTGACAAAGACTCCACATAACGGCGTTGCCCTTCTGCATAAATAGTATCAAAAGCTAGACTAGACTTACCAGAACCTGACAAACCTGTCACGACTACCAATTTATCTCGTGGAATCTCAACATCAATATTTTTTAAATTATGGGCTCTTGCACCATGAATCACTAATTTATCTTGCATCGTTTAATATTTCTTTCCTCAAATTTTCCTTTCCATTATATCAAATTTATGCTTATCTGATGCCCAAAAATATCTCAAAATATAGTATAATAAAACAGTATGCCTTTGACGAGACTACAAATACCAAACAGGGAGGCTTTAAAATGAAACAAATGTTTCTTTCAACAGCAACAGAATTTAAAGAAATCAATACATTTGAGCCAGGTGCTTGGATTAATCTTGTCAACCCTTCCCAGGAAGAGTCCGTCAAACTAGCCAAAGAGTTCAACATCGATATTACAGATCTTAGAGCACCGCTCGATGCAGAAGAAACTTCCCGTATCTCTGTTGAAGATGATTACACTCTTATCCTCGTGGACGTGCCAACCTATGAAGAGCGCAATAACAAAAGTTATTATGTTACCATCCCCTTAGGGATTATTGTCACAGAAAATGCGGTTATCACAACCTGTCTTGAAGATCTCACCCTATTTGATAATTTCATCAAGAGGCGAATCCGTAATTTCTATACATTTATGAAGACACGGTTTGTTTTTCAACTGCTTTATCGTAACGCTGAGCTCTTTCTAATAGCCCTTCGTTCTATTGACAGACAAAGTGATAAAATTGAAGCACAACTTGAAAGTGCCACACGAAATGAGCAACTCATCGACATGATGGAACTTGAAAAATCTATTGTCTATCTAAAAGCCTCTCTCAAACTGAACGAACGCATCGTCAAAAAGCTGTCAAGTAATGCGTCCAGTCTTAAAAAATACATCGAAGACGAAGACTTACTTGAAGACACCTTGATTGAAACACAACAGGCCATTGAGATGGCAGGTATTTATGAAAACGTCCTCAATGCCATGACTGAGACATCAGCCTCTATCATCTCCAACAACCAAAATACCATCATGAAAACCTTAGCTTTGGTTACAATGACATTAGATATTCCAACCGTTATCTTCTCTGCCTACGGCATGAACTTTAAAAACAATACCATGCCCTTAAACGGTCTAGATAACGCCTTTTGGTATGTTGTTGCTATTGCTGCTACTCTTAGTTCCTGTATGGTCCTCTACTTTATCAGAAAAAAATGGTTTTAACCTCATCAAAAATAAGGAAAATAATACAATATGGAAAACTTAACAAAGAAAAATCAAGAATTTATTCACATTGCCAAAAACCAACTTCATAAAGACGGAAAGTCAACAGAAGAAATCCAAGCTATTATAGATGATATTATGCCTAATATCTTAGAACAGCAAAATAAAGGTATCCCTGCCCGAACATTTTTAGGTGCCCCAACTACTTGGGCAGCAACTTTCACACAACAAGAGGCAACAACACAAAGTACAACAGAGCCTAAAAACACTAAACCGCTCTTTATGTGGACCGACAGTGCCTTATTTTTCTTAGGTCTTGTCTCTCTTATCCAAGGTTTTCTAGCTTTAACCAATAGCAACCAAATCCCATATGGCATCTTCACTCTCCTTGCAACTGGACTAGCAGGAGGTGGGGTAATGTATCTAACTTACCATTTCTTTTATCGACACCTTGGTAAAGAGCGTTCACAACGTCCAAACTTTTGGAAAAACCTTGGACTTCTAACTCTCTCTTTTGCTGGATGGGTGCTCCTTGTCTCATTAGTCAGCTTACTCCCTACCCAGTTTAACCCTCAATTACCTGCCTTATTGATGGTTGTATTAGGAGCTGCTGCTTTTGCAGGACGTTACTTCTTTAAAAAGCATTTTAATGTCCAAAGTTCTTTCACTGTAGAAAGATAAACTATAAGATCGATCTTTTCAAAAAAAGCAGTCAGTCTATTTGCTAGATTAAAATCCCGTAAATAGACTGACTGCTTTTACTCTGCAAAAATGTATTTTTGACTCATACATACTTTAGAAAAATAAGGCCAAACAAAAAGACCCAGATGGGTCTTTTGATTAATCTTCGTTTACGAAAGGCATCAAAGCCATAACGCGAGCACGTTTAATAGCTGTTGTTACTTTACGTTGGTTTTTAGCTGAAGTTCCAGTTACACGACGTGGAAGAATTTTACCACGTTCTGAAACGAAACGGCTAAGAAGCTCAGTATCTTTGTAATCAACATATTCAATTTTGTTAGCTGCGATGTAATCAACTTTTTTACGGCGTTTGAATCCGCCACGACGTTGTTGAGCCATGTTTAGTTCTCCTTTATATTATGATCTTACAGGTCTAGAAAATGATGATAGATAAGAAACTTACACAGCACTAAAATGCTTAGTTAAAGGTCTCTATCACTATTCTTCTAGCCCAAACTCAAATGAAGTTGAGTTTTTGTCCTAACCTACTTTAAAATGGTAGATCGTCATCTGAGATATCCATTGGGCTTGAATTTCCAAATGGACTTTCATCTCGACTAAAGTTAGGCGTTTGTGACTGTGAAGGCTGTTGGAAACCTGATGGTTGGCTACTAAAGCCTTGATCAAAGATATTAGACTGGTAAGATCCAGAGCTTCCTTCACGTGTAGCACGACTCTCTAAAATTTGAAAAGAGTCTGCAATCACTTCAGTTACATAGACACGCTGACCTTGTTGGTTATCGTAGTTACGCGTCTGAATACGACCTGTAACACCAATAAGAGCGCCTTTTTTAGCCCAGTTAGCTAGATTTTCAGCTTGCTGGCGCCAAATCACACAGTTGATAAAATCCGCCTCTCGTTCACCATTTTGGTTTTTAAAGTTGCGGTTAACTGCTAAAGTAAAAGTTGCTACTGCTTGGTTACTTGGTGTGTAACGAAGTTCTGCATCGCGGGTCATACGACCAACAAGTACTACATTATTAATCATAAACTACCCTCTTTGTAATTAAGCGTCTACTTTAACGATCATGTGACGAAGAATGTCACCGTTGATTTTTGAAAGACGGTCAAACTCGTTAAGAGCGATATCGTCGTTTGCTTCAACGTTAACGATGTGGTAAAGTCCTTCACGGAAATCTTGGATTTCGTATGCAAGACGACGTTTTTCCCAGTCTTTTGATTCAACAACAGTTGCACCGTTGTCAGTCAAGATAGAGTCAAAGCGTGCTACCAAAGCGTTTTTAGCTTCTTCTTCAATGTTTGGACGAATAATATAAAGAATTTCGTATTTTGCCATTGATATGTTCCTCCTTTTGGTCTAATGACTCATGATCCTTTGTCATGAGTAAGTGAGGTTATTCTCACAAGAAACTATTATACGCTAAAAAATAAAACTATGCAAGAAAAATCTATCGAAGAATAAAAAAACCTCAGAGGATGGACTAATCCTCTAAGGTTCCCCTCTGATTATCAAGAACGCTTTCCAAACTCTTGACTACAGAGTCATTTCATAAGGAGTCGTCAAACTCCATTATCTCCATTTTTATAGCGATTTAAATTCATCATTAGCATGTCGACATACCTCCGATTTTTACTTACTTCTATAAATTTTCAGTTAGAAATCACCATTTTTATACCGTGATACGTTAAATAGAATCATAAAGTAACCTCCTTAATATTAAGGAACTACAACTCGTCTCCGTTTTTATAGCGACTGATATTAAATCTTAACATTACAGTCCCTCACTTTCTTTGGGCGACGCTTTAAAGAAATACTACTTAAACCACTTGATTTTACATTGGATTCACCCCTTAAGCTATTTTTCGCAACAGCCTAAAGTGTCTCCATTTTTATAACGTCCTAAGTTCATACTAAGCATAACTGTTTTCCTCCGACATGTCGTTTCACAGCTCACTTTCACTAATCACCATTTTTATACCGCGATAGATTTAAATGTAACATAAGACCACCTCATAAGGTGAGATATAAAGTTATGAATGTTGCCTACCGTTTTAGGCTCTGTCTCCGTTTTTGTACCGTGCGATATTCAATTTCATCATAGGCTTTTTCTCCTTTGGAAATCTCTTATCCTTCTTTCTGTCTTTATTATAATGTATGCGCTTCCAAAAGTCAAGCTTTTTCTGTAAAAAAATCAGCTCATTTGTCTTATTTTTATGATTTGATAAAATAGACACATGATAAATTTAAAAGATTATGGAATTGACATGTGGGATGAAAAAACCATCCTCTCCTTCAGAAAGACCCTACTAGACTGGTATGATCGTGAAAAGCGGGACTTACCTTGGAGACGTAGTAAAGACCCTTATCATATCTGGGTGTCTGAAATCATGCTTCAACAAACACAGGTCAAAACAGTTATCCCCTACTATAAGCGATTTTTAAGCTGGTTTCCTTCAATCAAAGATCTAGCTCAAGCGCCTGAAGAGAAACTCTTAAAAGCTTGGGAAGGTTTAGGGTACTATTCTCGTGTACGCAATATGCAACAGGCTGCCCGGCAAATCATGACAGACTTTGATGGAAAATTCCCTAAAACTTTTAAGGAAATTTCTTCTCTAAAGGGAATTGGCCCCTATACTGCAGGAGCTATTGCTAGCATCGCCTTTGACTTACCTGAGCCTGCAGTTGATGGGAATGTCATGCGGGTTATGGCTAGATTATTTGAAGTAAATTATGATATCGGGGTCCCGGCAAACCGCAAAATTTTCCAAGCCATCATGGAACGGCTAATTGATACTGAGCGCCCTGGTGATTTCAACCAAGCTTTGATGGATCTAGGGACCGATATTGAATCGGCTAAAAACCCTAGGCCAGAAGATAGTCCAATTAAATTCTTCAGCGCAGCCTATCTTAACGGAACAATGGATAAATACCCTATCAAAGAACCAAAGAAAAAGCCACGTCCTCGATTTTTACAAGCCTTTGTCATTAAAAATTCAGAAGGTGCTTATCTCTTCCAAAAAAATACCAAAGAAGGACTCCTATCTGGTTTTTGGTCTTTTCCTTTATTGGAAACTAGACTTGTCGAACAACAACTTAATCTCTTTACAGATCCGGAGAAAAGCAGTACGACCTTATCTCAAAAAATAAGCTTTGAAGAAAACTATCAGATTCAACCCATTTGGTCAGAAAAAAGTTTTCCACTGGTCAAACATGTCTTTAGTCATCAAAAATGGCAAATTGAACTCTTAGAAGGAGAGATTCAAGATATTGACCTCCATCAACAAAAAGAGCTCCTATGGCTCAAACCTAAGGATTTTGACACCTACCCTTTTGCAACCCCTCAGAAAAAAATGTGGGAAGCCTATCAAACTGCTAATAATGACTAAGTATCTCCTTAACAGATAAAAAATAAGAAGCTAGATTTCTTTATCTAGCTTCTTATTTTATGCTAACTCTGCGACAATAGCCTTGATTTGTTCTTTGGTATGAACACCTGCTACTTGCTTAACCACTTCTCCATCTTTTTTAAACAAAAGCGTTGGGATACTCATGATGCCAAATTGTTGAGCTGTTGCTGGATTTTCATCAACATCAACTTTAACAATTTTTAATTCATCTTCATCCAATTCCTCTGCTAATTGCTCAAGAATAGGAGCTTGCATCAAACATGGACCACACCAAGTTGCCCAAAAATCAACTAAAACAAGCCCTTCACTCGTTTCTGACTCGAAGTTTGCATCTGTTAATACTTGTACCATAATAATCTCCTTTGATTGATAATCATACTTATATTTTACAGATTTCTCAGATTTTTTCCACTATTTGCTACGCTATCCTAGATTAGCAATGGTTGCTCCAGATCCACCTGCATTTTGTGGGGCATAACCAAAACTTTTAACATGCTTATTGCGTCTTAAATATTGGCTAACGCCCTCACGAATAACACCCGTCCCAATACCATGGATAATGTCAACCTGTGCCATGTTATTCAATAATGCCTGATCAATAAAGCTATCTAGTGCCATCATGGCTTCTTCATAGCGCATTCCTCTTAAATCCAGACGAGCACGCGGACCTTGTCCACTTGTTTTTTTCACAACATGGACTTGTTTTTTCTTAGGCTCTTTAGATTTTTCAACGCTTTCAATCTGAAACTCTTCCTCTTTAAGCGTCATCTTGATTAAACCAACTTGCGCTTCCCAGCGTCCATCTTTTAATAACTTGGTGAGACTACCTCTTTGTCCATAGCTAGTAACCACAATTGTATCACCGACTTTTGGAGCACGTTTTTTCTTGGCTTTTTTCAAAACCTTATTTTTAGACAAATCAACCTCAGGGGCTAATTTTTTCAACTGTCCTTTAGCTTCAATAATCTCATGTGGCTTGAGCTGGGCTTTAGTGTGCAGATTTTTTAAAATGGCTTCACTCTCACTAAGTGCTAAATCCACAATATCACGCGCTTCTTTCTGGGCTTTTTCGAATTCATTATCTCGCTCACGTGAAAAATCCTGATAGAGCTTTTTAACAGCTCGGTTAAACTTCAGATTATCTTGCTCCACTTCTTTGATATGGTCCAAACGTCTCCTGCTTTCAGCTGTCTGTTTTTCAAGCTGCTCAATAATAAGGTTCACATCTGTGTCGCGATCCGTTAAACGCTCCGCCTCTTCCACAATTTCCAAACCAAGTCCCAGACGCTTAGCAATTTCAAAAGCATTTGAGCGTCCTGGGACACCCTGCATAAAGTGATAAGTCGGTCTTAAACTGTCAGTATCAAACTCCATACTAGCATTTTCAACTTGCGGTGTTTCAATACCATAGGCCTTTAATTCTGGATAATGTGTGGTTGCCATGGTCTTGATGTGACGTTTTCTTAAATCTTCTAAAATGGCAATAGCCAGACTAGCCCCTTCTTGCGGATCTGTTCCTGCTCCAAGTTCATCAAATAAAACCAAGCTATCTGCATCAGCTTCTTCCAAAATCGCAACAATATGGGTCATATGACTTGAAAAAGTAGAAAGACTTTGCTCAATAGATTGCTCATCTCCTATATCTGCAAAAATCTGATTAAAAATAGCGACTTTAGATCCCTCATCCGCAAAAATAGGCAAGCCTGATTGAGCCATGAGTTGACTGACACCTAAAGTCTTAATCATAATGGTTTTCCCACCTGTATTGGGACCTGTAATGACAATACTATTTAAGGTCTCACCAAAATGAAGATCATTGGCAACAGGATTTTTCAAAAGAGGATGGCGGACATTAACTAGCTGAATGGTTTTGTGTTGAGAAATATGAGGAATAGTCGCCTGATAATCTCTCATAAACAATACTTTGGCTCTAACTAAATCAATATGACCTATCAACCAAGCATTATTTCGAATCGCTTGATGGTGAGGGCGAAGCATGTCAGACAAGTCGTGTAAGATGCGACTGATCTCATGCCGTTCATCTGCCTGAGCCTGTGTCATAATCTCGTTTAACTCAACAACTGCCCTTGGCTCGATATAAACCGTACTTCCTGATGCAGAAATATCATGGACAACTCCTGAAATCCGATTCCTGTGAGTATTTTTAACTGGTAAAACACTTCTGCCATTACGACTAGCAATCAAATTTTCAGCCAGGTAGTCTGACTTGCTTTTTAAAAGATCTTGTAAAATCTGTCTGACTTCAGTCTCGCTTTTTTGAATGGTACGTCTAATTTGAGACAGCTCTAAACTAGCAAAACTCTCAACAAATCCCCCATCGTTAATCGCCTCAAGAGCACCTGTTAAATTCGGAAAGACTTCAATATGCTCAAATAGCCTTCCTAAAGCACGTAACGAAACATTCTCTAAACCTGTATAAAAATGACTCAATTCTGACGACACTCGTAAAACATGCTTAATATCCAGTAACTCTGAAATATTTAAATCCGCATCCCACTCTAAACGCCTCAAAGATTCAGAAATATCCTTAATAGCAGCCACTTTAAAGCCATGAGAGGCGACAAAAATCTCCTCCATGTCCTTAATCTCCGAAAAGGCTTGTTTGATACGGTCACGTTCTGTCATCGGTAGCAAATCTTGCAATTCTTTTTCGGCCTGTTGACTTGCCACATAAGGTAAGAGCAACTGCTTTACCTTATTAAACTCTAAATTTTCTAAAATTCTATTATTCATAATTCTTTCTTTATCAAAAAAAGAGTGGATCAAACTCTTTGCAAACTTAAAGAATTTATCTCACTCCCTATCACTAGATGAGTATCTCTTCTACTTGGCTCCTTGAGCCTTTTACTCTGAGCTATCCTAGACTATTGGTTACCCAATAATAATGAACCAATTGACTCGTTATTGGGTTATAGTCGATGAGCATTTTTGCCAAACCTGAATTTAAATGATTTTGAAGGCTAGCATAAGGAATTGTTGCCAACAAAGACAAGAGCATTGTCAAAACACTAGCACTAACAAGAAGAGACAAAGTCCCTGCCAAAATTTTACCCAGTTGACTGTCTAAGGGTTGCCATTTCACAACATGAAAAATAACCCCTAAAAATCGGACAAACAAATACACCGCTGTGTAACATAGAATAAAAGCGACCCCTGAGTAAAAGACTTGCCCTAAATCAAACAAAGAAACGTCTGTAAAAAAATAAACACTAGCTCCTTCTTCAGCATTGGCATAAGGAACCCATAAGGTCAAAGTATTAGCCAAACTCTGATAGTTAAGCCCTGCGATAAAAATGGCTAGCATATGACCAATTGTATAAAGCAACTGCAGGAAAAAGCCTCTGGCATAACCAAGATAAAATTGCCACAATAAAATCAGTAAAATAAGCACTGTGATCATTTACTATCCTCCAGTTGAGCCTGATCTGATCGATCTTTAATTTGAGCAACTGTCATGTGTCTAAGTTTTTCCAACTCTTTTTCTTGCTTTTCGATGGCAATCTCTCTGGTCAACTGTGTCGATAAAACATTAATCGCCAATAAAATCGCCAACGTTTCATTATCTGCATCAGGTAGTTTTTCTTTAATGGTATCGTACTTTTCCTTCGCCACTCGTTCGACTTCTTCCATAAAAAGATTATCTTTGTCTGTTGTTAGCGTTAGTTTTTTTTCTCCAAATGTAAATTTATATCTATTTTTACTTGTCATGATTCATACCTCGCACCCTTTATTATATCGTAAATTTTATAATTGACCAACCTTGAAATAGGAAATCAGCTAAAATAAAACAGTCTGAGACACCTCTATCCCAAACTGCTCTGTTATTTAGCCTATAATCCCCTGATAAAATCTCATTATCGAGTCGGAGTGTAAACGAGTTTCTCTCCATTCTCTTTTAAAAATTCAGGTAATTCCGAATCTGGAATTTGACGAAGATAAAGATTAGCTCTAATCGTCACATCATCTTCTCGACAAGTTGATAAGACCACATACTTATCAGAAGAATTAATTTCAACTCCTTTATTCTGAGTATGTGCTTTTTCACGAACCTCTTTTAACTGCTCTTCAAATTGCGCGGTATTATCAAATGAAGTTCTATAAAAAGCCGTTGTTTCAGGGACAATAATTAAAAAAGCTACCTCATAATAGTATTTGCGCTCTGGTGTTTCAATGACCACATAGGGATGTTCATCCATATAAGATTGCTGGTCATAATAATTAACATCATTAAACATACGATGGTCAGCAACCTGACTTCCTCTAGCATGACCAAATAACCAAGTCAAACTATCAGAAAAATTTTTGTTATTATCCATATCCATGAAAACAGTTCCCATCAAAGGTTCATTAGCACCTTCAAAAGTCTTGTCAAGATAGGTTTCATTATCTGTAGTTTGAACAATCGGCTCATCCAGTTGTGTCCCTGGTGCATAAATATAACCAATCGTATCAGCATTAGTTGCTTTTAGACTGGCGAATTTATTAGTTAAATACTCTTTTTCTTCTGAGCTAACTGTATAGCCTGTTTGTTGTGTCTGCTGCGTTGTTTGTTGTGAAGAAGTATTGGAAGACAAAGACTGATTCGTCTTTATTCCACAGCCAACCAAGATCAACACCATCATGATAGCAAGAAAAATACCTGACCATTGTTTTTTTAATGAGCTTGTTGTTCTCATTTCTACTCCTTTTTATAAAATCACTTAATACACTAAAAGGGCTACCTACCAATAGGCAACCCTCTTTTCTTCCAAAGACAAGCTTAGATTATTTTACTGCACTTGTTTTTGGAAGAGCTTTTTGTCCTTGAGCTGTATCAGCTTTTGCAACGGACTTAGCCGCTGGTTTAACTGATGACTCAACCACTTCTTTATCGGTTACAGAATTACCATAAACATAACCATTGCCGTTTTCGTCAATTCCACCTTTCAAATTGGTACCTTGTGCAGTTGGAGCTGTTGCTGGTTTGGCGATGATAGTCGCTTCTCCATTTTCATCCAACACAGGATTGCCGTTCTCATCTTTTAGAACATCGTAAATCAAATCAGATGTTTGTGACGGTGCGGTCACAGAATCTCCTTTTTGAGTGATTTCAACTGTTCCATCTGCTAGGAATTGATCAATATTTAATTCAGGTTTTTCAGGTGCAGTAACACCTCCAAGAGCAGCATGATCCTCTGTATTCACAGTAGTTCCATTATCAAGAGCAAATGCTGGTATAGCTACTGCTACAAGAAGAGCTGTCGCTGAAAGTGAAACAAAAAATTTTTTCATTATCAAAATCTCCTTTTCATCTCATTTAGGAAAGCGCTTTACTCCTTTTGATGATTTTATTTTAACACAAGGTCTCTTTTATGGCAAGATTTTTAAGATGTTTTTTCATTTTTTTTGATTCCTTTTATGATAAAATAGAAGATATGAGTACTGTATCATTAACACTGAAAAACAATGAGATGACTTCTCTAAGGCAAAAACTTGCCCCTTATACCATCCCCAATCGTCACACTTCTGCTATCTTCACCGCAAAAGCACAGGGGCAGATGGTAACTTTGTATCAGTCAGGAAAATTAGTGATTCAAGGAAATCAGGCTGAAGAACTAGCTGAAACGTTAGGATTAGTAACTCCTAGTCCCAAACTTTCATTAGAGCAAAACGTCCCCCTCATCGGAACTGATGAGGTTGGAAATGGTAGTTACTTTGGTGGGATTGCTGTTGTGGCAAGTTTTGTTGAGCCTAGCCAACACGCTTTTTTAAAAAAATTAGGGGTTGGAGATTCTAAAGGACTAACAGATCAAAAAATTCGACAACTTGCGCCTGTTTTAAAGGATAAAATCGCTCACCGTGCTTTGCTATTATCTCCACAAAAATATAATCAAGTTGTTGGAGAAGGAAAAATGCACAATGCTGTGTCTGTTAAGGTAGCTTTACATAATCAAGCTATCTATCTCCTTATGAAAGACGGTGTAGAGCCTAAACGCATTGTAGTTGATGCTTTTACAACCGCTAAAAATTATGCTAAATATGTAAAGCACGAGCAACACCAAGTCTCTATGCCCATTGATTTGATCCAAAAAGCAGAAAATCAATTCCTTGCTGTCGCAGTAAGCTCGATCATTGCTAGAAACTTATTTTTAGAAAACCTTGATCAATTGGGACAAGATCTTCATCTCACTCTTCCTAGTGGTGCTGGACAAGCATCTGATATGGTAGCAAGCCAAATCATCAAACAATACGGCATAGAAACTCTCTCTCGTCTTGCAAAGCTGCACTTTGCAAATACAAAAAAAGCACTAAAACGATTGGAATAACCTTATGACATTCTCTTTTAAATCTTTTCTTAAAGAATGGGGAAGTTTTATCCTCATCTTATCACTGTTCACACTTTCTCGTCTTTTTATTTGGTTCCCTGTAAAAGTCGATGGGCATTCTATGGATCCTACTCTTGCTGATAGCCAACGACTCTTAGTCATCAAAACTGCTAAAATCGAGCGCTTTGACATTGTTGTCGCCAAGGAAGGTGATAAAAACATTGTCAAACGTGTTATTGGAATGCCAGGAGATACGATCAGTTATAATAATGACGTTCTAAGTGTTAATGGTAAGGTTGTTGAAGAAAGCTATCTTAAGGACTACCAAGCTGCTTATAAAAAAGATAAACTCCAATCAACCTATAGTTACAATAGCTACTTCCAAGAATTAGCACAGAATTCTAGCGCCTTTACCACCGATAGCTCTGGTCAAGCAAGTTTCACTGTCACTGTTCCTGAAGGACAATATTATCTCCTAGGGGATGACCGCATCGTTTCTAAGGACAGTAGAGCAGTGGGGACCTTTGCAAAAAATACCATTATTGGGGAAGCAAAATTTAGAATTTGGCCCGTCTGGCCAATCAGCAATTTAGGAAGCATCGACTAATAATCATTGCTACAAAGTGAGACAAGCACCCTCTTAATATTTGGGAATTGTCCCACTTTTTTAATATAAGGAAAACATTATGGCATATTATTTCTCAGGTACTATTGAACGCGTTATTTTTGAAAACGCCAGTAACTACTTTAAAATTTTACTACTTGACATCGAAGAAACTGATGCTGATTTTTCTGACTTTGAAATCATTGTGACAGGAACCATTGCAGATGTCATCGAAGGGGAGAACTATACCTTTTGGGGAGAGCTTATCCAACATCCAAGGTATGGCGAACAACTCAAGGTCAGTCGCTATGAAAAAGCAAGACCCACTGCTTCTGGCTTGGTAAAGTATTTTTCAAGCGAGCAATTTAAGGGAATCGGTAAAAAAACCGCTGAGCGCATCGTGGAGCTTTATGGTGAGCATCCTATTGACGCTATCCTAGAAGATCCTAGTCATCTCTCCACCATCACAGGACTATCTAAAGCTAATCGCGACAACTTCCTTGCCAAATTAAGACTAAATTATGGCGCGGAGCAGATCTTATCAAAATTAGCAGAATTAGGACTATCAAACAAACTCGCCCTACAAGTTTTTGAAACCTACAAGGAACAAACGCTTGATATTATCAATAATGAACCTTATCGGCTTGTAGAAGATATTAAAGGGATTGGCTTTGCTATTGCAGACCAATTAGCCGAACAATTAGGAATTGCTAGCGATGCTCCCCAACGTTTTCGTGCTGGACTGGTTCATAGCCTGACCGAGCTATCTATTGAACGAGGAGATACTTACGTCGAGGCACGAGACTTATTAGAGGCCAGTCTAACTCTACTTGAAAAGGCAAGACCTATTGAACTTGACCCTAGCCTTGTCGCCAATGAATTAAGCCAGCTTTTAGTGGAAGAAAAAGTTGCCAATGAAGGGACTAAAATTTTCGAAAATACCCTCTACCACTCTGAAAAAGGGATTCATAAACACATCAAACGTCTGCTTGAGCAAAATAATCAGCATCCCTTCAAAAAAGAAGCTATCAGTCAGGTCATCCAAAAAGTTGAAAAAAATCTAGGTATCCAGTATGACAGTACCCAAAAAGAAGCTATCCACCAAGCTGTCACCAGCCCATTTTTTATCCTAACAGGCGGTCCTGGTACTGGAAAAACCACAGTTATTAATGGCATTATTTCAGTTTATGCTGACTTACATGGAATTGATTTACATAAAAAGGATCTTCCCATCATCCTCGCAGCTCCTACTGGGCGAGCTAGCCGTCGGATGAACGAGTTGACAGGACTTCCTAGTGCCACTATCCATAGACACCTTGGGTTAACAGGAGATCAAGAAGACTACCAAGACTTAGAGGACTACTTGGATTGTGATCTTATCATCATTGATGAGTTTTCGATGGTGGATACTTGGTTGGCCTATAAACTATTCACCTCCATCTCCAGCCACACACAAGTCATTATTGTTGGAGACGCAGATCAGCTGCCTTCTGTTGGTCCTGGACAAGTTTTAGCTGATTTTTTAAAAATTACAGAGCTACCACAAGTCTCCCTCACTAAAATCTTTAGACAATCTGATGATTCTACTATTGTATCCTTAGCTAGCCAAATTCGACAAGGGATCATTCCTCCTGATTTTACTGAAAAAAAAGCAGACCGTAGCTATTTTGAAGCACAGGCCAACCATATTCCTCAAATGGTAACTAAAATTGTTGCTGCAGCCATTAAAAGTGGCATTGACCCACAGGAAATCCAGATTTTAGCCCCTATGTATCGTGGCGATGCTGGTATTGATAAACTTAACCAACTCCTACAAGATTTGTTAAACCCACTTGATGACCAGCTAAGCTTTTCTTTCAATGATATCAGCTTTAGGAAAGCAGATAAGGTCTTACACCTTATTAACGATGCTGAAAATAATGTTTTTAATGGCGATATTGGCTACATCACCGATCTGATTCCCGCAAAATATACCGAATCCAAACAAGATGAGCTCATCATTAATTTCGATGGTGCTGAGGTCACTTACCCTCGTAATGAGTGGGCAAAAATAACTCTAGCTTATGCTATGAGTATCCATAAGTCACAAGGGAGTGAATTTCAAGTGGTTATCTTACCCATTACTCGATCTAGTGGTCGCATGCTCCAAAGAAACCTGATTTATACCGCCATCACTCGTTCCAAAAGTAAACTGATTCTATTAGGAGAATACACAGCTTTTGATTATGCTATCAAAAATGAAGGGGCCAAACGTCACACCTACCTTGTTGAACGTTTCCTAGGAATAGAACCACTTTCAGAAAAAAACACTAAACAAGACCAAAACGATCCTCTAAATAAGGATAGCGAACAGTATCGCCTGACAGAAGCTAATTTTCTATCTATTGACCCCATGATTGGCTTGACGGATGAAGATATTCTGCAATTTTTTAAAAAAATTTCGTAGCATATAGACACTTGGATTAAAAAGTTTTATAATGATGGTGTCATCCATCTTAATTATCTTAATTTTTAGGAGGTTATGCTATGTTATCAAAAGAAAAGTTAAAACAAAGTCTTGCTAATAGCAATACTGCCGTCCTCATTCTGAATATCATCTTTCTCATTTTTGGATTATTTGGTGTTTTAGGACTTGTTACACTTGCTATGAACCTTGAAGAGTTTATCAAACAAGTGCCTGATCAAGAAGCAGTCTATCGCGCTAGCTTGACTCCGCTAGCTATTTTAGGAGTTGTTGTCAGTGTCACTATCACGGGAACCATTGTTATTTTATCCTGGTTAAACCGCAAACGCATCAAAAATAATCAGCCTTCTAAACTCCCTTACTATCTTGGGGCAGCTCTTCAACTCTATACTAGTTTGACCAATATCTTCAGTCTCTTTTTAACAAAAGCTAGTACAGGAATTTTACTAGGACTTGGAGTCAACTTAGCTCTTCTTGCCCTCTATGTTTTTGTGCTTTACAAAATCAATCAACTCGAAAAAGCAATTGCTGAATCATAAAGCAATCATTTAAAATAAGCTCCATGAGCCAAAGCTCATGGAGCTTATTCTTTTTAAAGATTATCATCCCTAAATTTTTAGCTTTATAAGGGCTTAAAAACACCCATCTTGGCTCAATTTTCCCTTAAACATAATACAAGTAAACTCCTCACAACAGCCTATCTGCAAATAAAAAAGATAATTCCATAATAGAACTATCTTTTCACTCAATTTTATGCAAATACAGAAATACGTTCTTTGCTGTAACCACCTTTTTCAGCAATATCAACCAAAGCCACCGCATAGTCGGCGTAACTGATATAGCTTTCACCTTCGTCATTGACTTGGAAAACCTCACCAGCAAGGCTATAGGCACCTGTCTTTGGACCTTCCGCATCAAAATCGGATGCAGGGCTGATATAGGTCCAGTTGACAGCTGTCGCCTGACGGTAAACCTCAAGACCTGCTCCCATCGCCTCTGCAATTGGTAGATATTCTGCAGGAAAATCTGGCGCATCCTTAAGCATAGCTGTCTGGCTCTCATCTAGATAAAGGCTACCTGCACCACCAACTACTAAGAGACGAGTTGGACTATCTGCAAGGATGGTTGCTAGATGCTCAGCTAGGCGACTGTGATCTGGTAGCGTTTCTGGTATCCAAGCACCAAAGGCATTGACCACCACATCAAATCCTGCCAAGTCTTCCTTGGTCAAATCAAAAGCATCTTTTTGAAGAACATCTTCAGCTGCACTCTTGTTTTCAGAACGGACAATAGCCGTCACCTGATGACCACGTTCTACTGCTTCCTTTGCAATGGCTTGACCTGCTTGACCGTTGGCTGCGATAATGGCTAATTTCATGTTGATACCTCACTTATTTCGTTGTAATGTTTTTGTTTACAATTATAGTATATCCTCGTTTCGTTGTAATGTCAAGTGTTACAACGAAGAAAATTTAAAAAAATCATCACAAAGATGATTTTTCTTGAAAATATGGCTACAATTCTGCCAATAAATCAGCAATGGTCGTCCTTCCCAACTCTCTTTCCAGAGCCGACTGGGCATTCTCTAGACGATGATCCAGTAAAGGATGAATATTGCGACCTACCTGACAGTTTGGATTGGGCTGCTCATGAAAGCCGAAGAGTTGTCCCTTTTCGCCAAACAACTCTACAGCCTGATAGACCTGTAAGAGAGTCATCTGGTCTGGAGCCTTTGCCAAGCGGGCACCTCCGACCCCACGCGCCACCTGAACCAGACCTGCCTCTTTGAGCTGAGCTAAAATATTTCGGATAATGACAGGATTGACACCCACACTGCCAGCAATGCTGGTACTGGTCTGTTTTTCCTTTTCTCCCTCCAAGGCCAGTAAGACCAAAATATGACTGGCTATGGTAAATCTACTCGAAATTTGCATCTTTTCTCCTTTTTTTTCAGTCTAACACAGACCCTATTAGAACTCAAGTCTGAAAATTAGTGACCGTCACCCCTAACAAGCGAATGCCTTTTTCAGCCTGCCCTACCTCTTCAAATAATTGACGAACTTCTCTTTCAATTACTTCTGATTGATCAGTGTATTCATCCAAACTATGCCGCTTTGTCAAGGTTGAAAAGTCACCATAACGAAGCTTCAACACAATGGTTCGTCCTTTTTTCTCATTTCTTTCTAAACTAGCTGCTACTCGTTGACAAAGGCTAATCAGCTCTTTTAGCACATCCTCATCACGATAGAGCAGTTTACGATAAGTTCGCTCCTTACCGATGGACTTACGAACGCGGTTGGCTTTTACTGGACTATTTGAAATACCTCTTGCTTTACGATACAAATCATAGCCAAATCGACCAAATTTATCAATCAAAACCATTTCAGGCACATCTAACAAATCCTTCCCTGTAAAAACTTCCATCTCATGCAGGCGTTCCACCGTTTTCTTCCCAACACCGTGAAATTTTTCAACAGGTAGCGATGATAAAACACTGACAGCATCTTCTGGTAAAATCACCGTCAAGCCATGCGGCTTTTCCATATCCGAAGCAATTTTTGCCAAAAATTTATTGTAGGAAACACCTGCAGATGCTGTGAGATGCAATTCATTCCAAATATCATGTTGGATTAACATAGCAACCTTTACCGCTGAGCTTAAGCCTAGCTTATTTTCTGTCACATCTAGATAGGCCTCATCAATGGACATAGGCTCTACTAAATCTGTGTAGCGATAAAAAATCTCCCTGACCTGTTGCCCCACTGTCTGATATTTTTCATAATTTCCAGAAACAAAAATAGCTTGTGGACAACGTTCATAAGCTTCTTTTGAAGACATGGCTGAATGAATCCCAAATTTTCTAGCTTCATAGTTAGCTGTTGAGACAACCCCTCTTCCACCTGTTAAACGGGGATCTGCACCAATGACCAGAGGCTTCCCCTTCAAAACAGGATTATCTCGCTCTTCAACAGAGGCGAAAAAAGCATCCATATCAATGTGAATAATTTTTCGTGAGGTATCATTGATTAGAGGAAAAATTAACATCGCAAAATTACCACTCTCTATTATCTGAATTATCCCTACAAATTAGAGAAAATATAATACAGTTAGCTATTTTTAAGAATCTGTATTATAAAAGATTTTCTTTAAAATCACTTTTTTTAGTTGTGAAAGCGTTTACTGTATGATATTATATATAGGTAAGTATAACACAGATTGTGTTTTTAAGTATTGAAGGAGAGTCTTACTATGGCAACTGTAAAAACAAACACTGATGTTTTTGAAAAAGCTTGGGAAGGTTTTAAAGGAACCGATTGGCGTGACAAAGCTAGTGTAACACGTTTTGTACAAGCAAACTACACACCGTATGATGGTGATGAAAGTTTCCTTGCTGGACCAACTGAGCGTTCTCTTCACATTAAAAAAATTATTGAAGAAACAAAAGCAGGCTACGAAGCAACTCGTTTCCCTATGGATGTCGATCGTGCAACATCTATTGCTGATATTCCAGCAGGGTTCATTGATAAAGATAATGAATTGATTTTTGGGATCCAAAATGATGAGTTGTTCAAATTAAACTTCATGCCAAAAGGCGGTATTCGTATGGCTGAGACAACACTCATCGAAAACGGATACGAGCCTGATCCTGTTCTTCATGAAATTTATACAAAACACGCTACAACAGTTAATGACGGTATCTTCCGTGCCTACACTGCTGATATCCGCCGTGCGCGTCACTCTCACCACGTTTCTGGTCTTCCAGATGCTTACTCACGCGGCCGTATCATTGGGATGTATGCCCGTCTTGCCCTTTATGGTGCAGACTACTTGATGCAAGAAAAAGTAAATGATTGGAATGCTATCACTGAAATTGATGAAGAAACGATCCGTCTTCGTGAAGAAATCAATATGCAGTATCAAGCTCTTCAACAAGTGGTTCAGCTTGGTGACAACTATGGTGTTGATGTACGTAAACCAGCTATGAACACCAAAGAAGCTATCCAATGGACAAACATTGCCTTCATGGCTGTAGCTCGTGTCATTAATGGTGCTGCAACTTCTCTAGGTCGTGTCCCAATTGTTCTTGACATCTATGCTGAACGTGACTTGGCTCGCGGTACATTTACTGAATCAGAAATCCAAGAATTTGTTGATGACTTCGTATTGAAACTTCGTACAGTGAAATTCGCTCGTACAAAAGCTTTTGATGAAATCTACTCTGGTGACCCTACTTTCTTGACAACATCTATGGCAGGTATGGGTAATGATGGTCGTCACCGTGTTACTAAGATGGACTACCGTTTCTTGAACACTCTTGACAACATTGGCAACTCTCCAGAGCCAAACTTGACAGTTCTTTGGTCTGACCAATTACCATATTCATTCCGTCGTTACTGTATGGCAATGAGCCACAAACACTCTTCTATCCAATATGAAGGGGTAACAACTATGGCTAAAGATGGCTATGGTGAAATGTCATGTATCTCTTGCTGTGTGTCACCACTTGACCCAGAAAGCGAAGACAAACGCCACAACATCCAGTACTTCGGTGCGCGTGTAAACGTTTTGAAAGCTCTTCTTTCAAGCTGGAACAACGGTTATGACGATGTGCACAAAGACTACAAAGTATTTGATGGCGTTGAGCCAAATACTTCTGAAATCTTCGATTATGACCAAGTCATTGCAAACTTTGAAAAAGCTCTTGATTGGTTGACTGATACTTATGTTGATGCCATGAACATCATCCACTACATGACAGATAAGTACAACTATGAAGCTGTTCAAATGGCCTTCTTGCCAACTCACCTACGTGCTAACATGGGATTCGGTATCTGTGGATTTGCAAATACTGTTGACTCTTTATCAGCAATCAAGTACGCACAAGTTAAACCAATTCGTGATGAAGATGGTTTCATCTACGACTATGAAGTAACTGGCGACTTCCCACGCTATGGTGAAGACGATGACCGTGTAGATGACATTGCGAAATGGCTCATGGAAGCTTTCTTCACTCGTTTGAACAAACACAAACTTTACAAAAATGCTGAAGCAACTGTGTCTATCTTGACCATTACATCAAACGTTGCTTACTCTAAACAAACAGCTAACTCACCAGTTCACCGTGGTGTCTTCCTTAATGAAGATGGATCTGTTAACACTTCTAAAGTAGAATTCTTCCCACCAGGTGCTAACCCAACTTCTAAATCTCGTGGTGGTTGGTTACAAAACTTGAACTCCTTGTCTAAACTTGAATTTGCTCATGCCAATGATGGTATTTCATTGACAACACAAGTTTCTCCACGTGCTCTTGGTAAAACATTCGATGAACAAGTTGATAACTTAGTCACTATTCTTGATGGCTACTTTGAAAATGGTGGTCAGCACGTTAACCTAAACGTTATGGACTTAAACGATGTTTACGAAAAAATCATGGCTGGAGAAGATGTTATCGTACGTATCTCTGGATACTGTGTTAACACTAAATACCTTACAAAAGAACAAAAAACTGAATTGACACAACGTGTCTTCCACGAAGTTCTTTCAATGGATGATCACGCTGCCGAAGTATCAGGAAACTAAAAAAAAAATAAAAGAGTTTGAATCCAAACTCTTTTATTTTTTTATTTAATCAAACTTTCCTAGACCCAGAAAAGACTCTTTAATTACTCTGATTAATTGATCTCGATCAAGAATCCACTGGGCTCTGTCATCTTTTTCATAGGTACGATTGGATAAAAAAATGACTGCTTGTTGAGCCTTAGGATGAAACATGATAAATGTTCCAGTGTAACCCGTATGCAAAAGCCACTCATCCTGCAAATCCCAAGCTATCCCTCTTGTTTTAAGATCATTAGAGTACGATTGAGACCAATCTATCGAAAAATCATGGTTTAAATAGTAATTTAGAAATGTTTCTAAATCTTTTAACGTCGAAAATAAACCTGCACTTCCTGTATGATTCCCTAAAACTTGAGCCTTAGGATCATACACTTGACCTGCCGTCTGATTTTTAGTGGTGGGAACAGCATCCCAAACAGGTCCAAATGAAGTCTGTAACATTCCAAGAGGTACAAAAATATTGTCAGCAAAAATCTGATCCAAGTCCTTTTGAAACAGCTCCTCTAGCATAAAACCCAGTAAAATGAAGTTAACATCAGTGTAATGAAATGACCTATCCTTTTTTAATTTCAGACGGTTCATAGCTTCCTTCAACCCCTTAAAATCCAGATGATCACGATTAGGGATATAAGGATCCAAACCACTGGTATGAGTTAAAAGCTGACGCAGAGTGACTTTGTCTTCTTGAAAATCAGGGTAATAACATCTCAGAGTATCATCTAAATGGATTTTTCCCATCTGCAATAACTGTAAACAGATAGTCCCCACACCAATAACCTTACTCACACTGGCCAAATCATAACTAAGATTGGCTTTCGTTGGCTTACCTGGCTCACTTTCTCCAAAATAAAATTCTTGCCATTTTCCATTATTAAAAAGGGCTAGACTAGCCCCTAAATAAATACGATCTTGAATCTGTTCTTGAATTTTTTCTTTTATTTTATCCATATTATTTTACAAACCAAAGTTCGATACGACTGAGATCTGAAATCACAAGAATTTTTTCAGCACGATCCAGATACACTTCTAGCCCTTTAGCTTCAAAATAAGTCTTAAGCTGCGATAAGTCTGTATCAGGATTAACTTTAAATTCCAAGACTTCCAAATCCCAAGTGACATTTGGCTCAACTTGGAGGTCACATCCTTCTTCTACCACAAAGGACAAATTTAAGGGAAGGGCGCCCCCAAATAAATCTTGATAAAAGTCTTGAGCATCTTTAGATGGAACTCGTAATACTATCTCTTGAATAGCAAAATCACTCAAACCCAAATTCTCAGTATGTGATTGAAAATCAGCTGTTTCAATCTCTACCAATGTGGACAAGTCATCCTCAGCATGCAGTAAAAAACGATCCTGCTCTGGAGAGGTGGCTTCAAAAGCAAAACCATTTTCTCCCCTATACAGCTTGTCATAGTCCACTCCTTTGGCTAGGAGGTTTTCAATATCCGCTGCTTGATGACATTTCACCACTATCTGCTTCAATTTTTTCTTTCCATCACGGACACGGCGAGTTCGCATAGATGGTGATTCTTCAATAATAAATTTAATCGTCTGATCCTCTTTACTAGAAAAAAGAGCCAAACCATTTTCCTCAGAATGTAAGTTAAAACCTAGTGTCTCACGATAAAAAGCACTGTTTTTATCCTTGTTATTCACTCGAATAAAAGGCAGGCTAAATACCATATTCTTAAATAATGTCATAATTCCTCCAACCCTATTATTTTAAAAAATTTTTTTTATTTTGACAAATAATTATATGGAAATTAGCCAGACTTTTTCATTATCTAACTAAGATCAACTATCTCACATTTATAAAAAACCACATCCTGTTAGGATGTGGTTTCACGAACGATTAGTTCATATAAAGATATTTAAATAGAGCTACAGCAAGGATTGATGCCAAGATTGGAGCAACAACTGGTACCCATGCGTACCACCATTTTGAATCAGCTTTAGCCTGTCCAAGAACTGTTTTTGGTAAGAAATGGTGAGCAAGACGAGGACCAAGGTCACGTGCTGGGTTAAGTGCTGGACCAGTAGGTCCACCTAATGCCGCAACAAGAGCCATAACAAGGAAACCAATTGCAATGTGAGCTGATGCAAGTGAACCTGTTACAAATGGAGCCACTTGAGTTTCAGCAGTTGTTTGATCATAACCATTTGCAACAAGGCGACCAACTAGCTCTGCACCAAAGAAGTTTTTCGTAAGAGCAAGTGCGCCAAAGAATAGAACGAATGAACCTGCAAACTCGTTAAGGAAACCGTTAATCCATGATGCTTTGTGGCTTTCTTTAGTACCATCATCAAGAGCTGAGATAGTAGAGAATGAGCCTAAGATATGATTTGAATTTTCAGTTTTTAAGAAGTAAGGTTTGTAAACTGTTACCACCACTAATTGACCAAAAATCGCCCCCAATACTTGAGCTACAATATATGGTGCAACGTGTTCCCAAGGGAAGAGTCCTGAAACTGCCAAACCAAGTGTGAAGGCAGGGTTGATGTGGTTACCTGAAACGTTACCAAACATCATAGCTGGCATCATTACTGCCAAACCATAGCCGATCGCAATAACAACCCAACCACTGTTATTTCCTTTTGTCCCTTTAAGGTCTACGTTAGCAACTGAACCATTACCAATAATCAGCAAGAGTGCCGTTGCAATAAACTCAGTAATGTACTTTAAAGTCCATGTGATATCCATGTTGTGTCTGAATTCCTTTCAAAATTGTAAATATTTTTAGACATCTAACATTCTATCAAGTATAATGGATAAAGTAAAGCACTTCTTAAAATAAAAACGCTTACTTGTGAGGTTCCCCTATGAAATTTAACCAATACAGTTATATTCCAACAACGATGGAAAAGGCACTTAGCGAACTAACGCATCTTGGCTTTCAACTTTCTTTAGCTCTCACACCTAAAGAAAATTTAACAGTCTTTCTAAAACGTCTTTTTTTTAATTACCCTGAAAGTGATGAGGTTTTAAAAGATTGGATTGCGGATGAACAGACAGACTTACTTGATTTTTTACAGTCTAATCAAGCTCTTAGTCCTGAAATCTTTTACACTATTGCCTTACAGGCACTTGAGTTTGTTCCTAATTTTGATTTTAGTGATGCAGGACGTTTTGTTCAGGATTGTCAATTTCCTATCCTATATGATGAAGCTAACCTCATTTTAAATCTCTATCAATTATTAACGTGCCGAACAAAGTCAGGTAATAGCCTAATCGATAAACTTGTCAGCACAGGCTTGATACAGGCAGATAATACCTACCATTTTTTTAATGGAAAAAGTCTAGCCACTTTTGATACCTCTCATCTTATTCGGGAAGTTGTCTATGTCGAAACACCCCTTGATACGCAAAATAAAGGACAATACGATCTTGTACGAGTCCGTATTATTCGGCCGAGAACATCCCATCAATTACCAGTCATCATGACCCAAAGTCCTTACAATGAAGGCATCAATGATAAAGCGTCCGATGATAAACTTTATCAAATGGAGGGTGAACTCTCTGTCAAACCTCCACATACAATCTCTGTTGAAAATAAGGAACTAACCTTTGCAAAAATTCCTAAAACACCTGTTCCAGAAGCAGAACAACTCGAAACATTTAGTCATATCCGCAGTTATACCTTAAATGATTATATGCTAGCTAGAGGATTTGCTTCTATCTACGTTTCTGGAATTGGAACTTTAGGTTCTGATGGGTTTATGACATCTGGAGATTACCAACAAGTTGCAAGTTATCAAGCAGTTGTCGATTGGTTAAACGGCAGAGCAAATGCTTATAGCAGCCGTAAACGTGATCAAAAGGTCACCGCTCACTGGGCTTCTGGCTTGGTGGCTACTAGCGGAATTTCTTATCTAGGAACCTTATCCACAGGACTGGCTACTACTGGTGTTGAGGGCTTAAAAGTCATTATTGCAGAAGCTGGAATTAGCTCTTGGTATGACTACTATCGTGAAAATGGTTTGGTGTGTAGCCCTGGAGGTTATCCTGGTGAGGATCTAGATGTCCTTACAGAACTAACCTACTCTCGTAATCTACTTGCTGGAGATTACCTTAAAAACAATGCCCTTTATCAAACACAACTAGATCAACAGTCCCAGTCTCTTGATAGGCTATCTGGCGATTATAATCAATTTTGGCATGATCGTAACTATCTCATCCATGCCAACAACGTTAACTGTGAGGTCATTTACACCCATGGTTTGCAAGATTGGAATGTTAAACCGGGACAGGTCTATCATATCTTGCAGGCACTTCCTGATACTGTTAAAAAACATGTCTTTTTGCATCAAGGGGCCCATGTTTATATGAACAATTGGCAGTCTATTGATTTTAGAGAAACCATAAATGCACTTTTGTGTGATCGCATCCTAGATATCGGGACACATTTTAAATTGCCTACTGTTATTTGGCAAGACAATAACCTTGAACAAACATGGAGAAACTTAGAAACATTTGGAAGCTCCCATAACAAGCGTCTTGGCCTTGGCCAAGAAGAAAAAACCATCCCTAATGCCTATACTCAAGATGATTTTGAACGTTATGGTAAAAACTTTCATCACTTTAAAGCTGATCTGTTTAGCCAAAAAACTAAGGCAGTGACGATCGATTTCCCTATCAAACAGGATTTATGGATCAATGGTCCAATCAAACTAAACCTTCGCCTAAAATCCTCTACCAATAAAGGCATCCTCTCTGCCCAGATACTAGATCATACCACCAAAAAAGGTTTTGGAGACAATCCTCGCCCTCTATTTGCTCAAAGCCTAGATAATGGTGTCAACTTTTCACGTGAAAACCTAGTGGAACTTCCCTTTGCAACGCAAGAGAAGCGCGTGGTCACAAAAGGATTTTTAAACTTGCAAAATCGCACTCATTTGCTAAAAGTAGAGCCTGTTGTTCCAAATGAATGGATGTCCATTGAACTTTCTTTACAACCTACTATTTATCAATTTTTAGCTGGTGATACCTTGCGGTTAGTTCTTTATACAACAGATTTTGAACACACCATACGTGATAATACCGACTATCATTTAACAGTAGATTTGGCACAGTCAACAATAAACTTACCAGTTCAACCAAATACAAACTAATTAGATTAGATAGAACAGTTAGCAACCAATATCAAAATAGATACCTTTGAGAGAATCCTAGATGCTCTAGAAACAGATGTTGAACATTTTTTTGATATTAGCATCAAGGAAAATAATCCTGAGGTTTCACAATTACTGGATTTACTGTCAGAGCTACCAAAAGACAGACAAGAAAAAAGCATTAAAGCTTTTCAAAGTTTGTTAGAACAAATGAAATAAATATAAGGTGACCAAAAATAGCTTCCCTCATAAAAGGAAGCTATTTTACATATTAAAAGGGAACTGCTCTAAATATCAAACTTATTAGTACAACTTCTTCAATCCAAATTTTGAGTTATGTCCTAAACATGATATAATAACTAAGAAAGAAAAAGTCGCTTCTGCCTTTGAAAATGTTTAACAATAAGGCAAAATAGGGCAACAAAAATTCAACAAGAGGGTCTAACCCCTTGATACGAAAGGAATCTTAAAAATCTTATGATGAATATGCAAAACATGATGAAGCAAGCACAGAAGCTTCAAAAACAAATGGAAAAAGCACAAGCTGACTTAGCGGCAACAACCTTTACAGGAAAATCTGCGCAAGATTTGGTTACAGCCAACTTCACTGGAGACAAAAAATTAGTTTCCATCAACTTCAAAGAAGCCGTTGTTGATCCTGATGATCTTGAAACACTTGAAGATATGACGGCACAAGCTATCAATGATGCCCTTAGTCAGATTGATGACGCTACCAAAAAGTCTCTCGGAGCTTTTGCTGGAAAACTACCCTTTTAAATGACCTTAAAAACTCCCATAGAGATAGCAAGTGCTAACCTTTATGGGAGTTTTAATACCAATATTAAAAAGGAGATATTATGAAAAAGAGTTTTAGTCGTTTTAGGACAGAATTTATTGCCATCTTGGTCCTTGCCTTATGTATCTCAGGAATGCAATTTCAATTTTCCAGTTTATCGAAATTAGCCCTTCCTGCCAAAGATTTTCCCTTATTTTTATTGGCTTGTAGCTTATTGGCACTTTATCTGATTCCCTTTATCTTTTTAACCAACTACCTCAAAAAACGTTTTCACATTCCTCAACCGATAATCATCAGCAGCTGGCTCTTTGGCTTGCTCATACCAGCAAATATTGGATCCTTGGGCAATGATGGTCTCTCTTACATCCTCCTAACTTTAGACCCTAAACGCCATATTTTAAATGACTGGGGAGCTTCTCTAACAGCGCCTTTTGCAGAAGAGATTGGAAAAGGATTAGTTGTACTGTTGGTATTCTTACTCTTTAGAAAGTTATCCCTAAAAGCAGGGCTAGTCGTCGGGATGATTGCTGGTATGGGATTTCAGCTCTCTGAAGACATTTACTACCTCTCTCAAGCAGCGATTAACAAGGAGCAAAATGTTTTCTCTATGGCATTTGAACGCATCGCCTCATCTGGCGTCAGCCACTGGGTCTTTACGGCTATCTTTTCACTGGGTCTCCTTGCTCTTGTCTCAAAAAGCAACCTCATTTCTAAACAAAAAGCTATCCTTTTTCTCTTAGCGCCTGTAGCCCTTCACTTCCTGTGGAACTCTCCGCTTGATTTTACAGGTATTGAAACTTTTTATGGGACATTAAACTGGATTGTTTTACTACTAGCCTTCAAAACAGTTGATCAACTACCAGATGATAAGGAAGAAGCTATAAAATAAGGCTCTATAATTTCTATAGTGGGTAAATCCACTATAGAGATTATGGGGTCTTTTTAAGTGTAAAAAGCTCCATATGACCTATGATGAAAAGCGTTCAAGCAAATCATTAGAAAGAGTTCATATGGAACTCCTTAAACATACTACAGATGTAGGCGGATTAAAAGATAGAATCATTAAAATCCTGATCGTTTTACAGCTTCACACCTACATCTAGATATGTGCAAAATTGGACTATCAAACACCTGACTGTTCCTATTATCAAGGAAAAAGGATTCCCAAACAAGGAGAAGTAAGAAATCTGATTTTTTATCAAAATAACACCTAACAGAATAAAGCCTGTTTCAAGCCCCCCTCATTGATGGTATAATAGCTCTATACTTTTAGAAAGGATAGTTATGAAAAAGAAATCTTACCAAGTTTTAGGAATTAGTCTTTTCAGTAGTTTATTGCTGGCAACACCCAAGGTCTTAGCTGATGAAATTTCACTTACACCTGCTGCTAACTCTAATACATCTGAAACGACTGCTAGTCAAGTAACGAATTATACAGACCATCAACCGTTAAACCAAGCTCTTTCAACAGCAGCTTCCGAAGGTATTGTGGTTGTCGCAGATGACACTGTGAGTTACGACACAAAACAGGCAGTTAAAAATGACTATAATGCACAAACCCAAACAGTCAATCAGCTGGTATCAGACTATCAAGCTGCTAAAGCGGACTATCAAAAAGCTGATCAGGCCTATCAGAACAACCAAAAAGAGGTTGAGAATTATCAAAAAGAAACACAAGCCTATCAAAATTATTTAGCTGCAGAAAAACAATACCAGACTGACTATAAGCAATATCAAAATCAACTAAAAACTTATGAAACAGCGGTAGCTAAAAATGATCTGTTAAAAACTGATTATCAAGTAGCCCTATCTCAATACCAACAAGAGGAAACCTCTTATCAAAAGGCCTTAGGGGAATATCAGAAACAGGTTGACCTCAATAAAGAAAAGGAAGCTCAGTTTCAGAAAGATCTGGCGAACTATGAAACAGCCCTCAATGATTATGAAGTGGCTAAAAAGGAATTTGATCAGGTCAAGGCAGACAATGATCAACTGCTTTCTCTTTATGAAGAGAAACTCAACCTCTACCAACAGAATCATAGGGAGTGGGAGCTTGAGAAAGCTCTTTACGACGAAAAGCTTAAGGCAGCTGAAGCTGACACCCTAAAAGATGGGTTTCTAAGCAAAGTTCATGCCCAATACCTCATCTTCAAAAATGAGCCTAACGCTAAAGTTAGCTTTGAAGGGGTTCAAGATTTCTTTGGGGCTAATCATGACTTTGGCCTTGCCCTAGCAGGTATTTCAGGAAATCCAAAGGACATCACCAGAGACCAACAGCCTAACTTAGCGATAGGAGTGGGGGGAGCTACCGCTGCTGGGGCAGGAGATGGCTATGGAGTTTTCTTAAAACAGGGTCAACCGATTACCGTCACCTATACTGGACTGGAAAAATCAACCTATAAGGGACGCGCTATCACAAAGGTTATCTATACCTTTGAGTTAGTCTCTACCTTTAGTCCTGAACAAGTAGCTACCGCTTTTATCTATAAAGACCCCACTAAAACGATCTATGTCGGTCATCATGGTGATAATCATGCCACTACGGACTTTACGATTCATCAGACCATTCGTTTTTACTATAATGATACCGAACAAGTCATTCTAGACGAAGCTACCTCGTCTTTACTCTCTCTTTCTTCTTTAAATCATAGTTTTGAGTTTGGTGAACAAGAATACGTCAAGCTTAGCGATACGATGACCTTTATTCCTATTACAGGTTCATCTGTTTCCTCAAAAGATGGGATTGTTGCTTCTTTTGGAAGTAACAATAGTAAAGCCGATGGGTCAAAATATGATCGTGCTGACTGGGATAATGATGGGGATGATAATGAATACTTTGGCGCTGGTGTGGCTAAGATTGTAGGATCTACCATTGCCTTTGACTTTGGAATACGGTATAGTCAAGTAGATATTAATCAATCCAGTAACCCAGGACAATTACGAAACAGTTCACGCCTCTGGTTTGCGGTGAATACGGATCTCAAAGCATCAGGGATATTAGATGCCCAGTTAAGAGAAGAACCCCAAGCGCCTGAGAAACCGACACTCAATACAGCCATCAAGGAGCCAAGCAAACCCAATAAACCTCAAGCACCTGAACTGATCTCTCCTCAGAAACCACAGGCACCAACCAAACCAAGTGAGCCAAACTATCAACCTCTTCCAAAGAAGCCAGTTGCTCCTAATGTACCTAAAAAGATAAATAAGCCTCAGAAACCAAAGGCTATAGCTAAACCCACACCACCTAATCTTCCTGTTATCTTTTACCACAAGGCTAGTTTCAAACCAGTTGTGAAAAATGCGGTAGCTAAGCCAGTTCAGGCGACAACGATTAGCTCAAAAACAGCTAAAGCAAGGGTTTACTACTTACCCGTAATGGTTAGCCCAACTCAAAGTCCAATCTATCCAAGCTATCGCCCCAACTATACTTTTAGTCCTACTAAAATTGTTGGTACTCTGGGTCCTCAATATTCAATGTCAATTAAGTCTTTGAATCCTGTCAGAGTCCAGTCTCAGAAGAAACCCAATCAACACTCCTCTAATAAGAAGGATCCTGATGATAAAGAGGATTGGTTTGGAGAAAATACTGGAATTAAGAATATCGATACAGGGGAGCGCTATCAAGATAATTTAATCAACTTTATTAAAGAGATTGGTCAAAAGGCTAAGAAAAAACATGGTCATGACCTGAATAAAATTAATAGGGATATTGCTTTAACATTGGCTTCTCCTTCCTATGGTGATGACAAGTTACAGAATTTTTTTAGTACTTTTAAAGGTTCAATATATAAGGTATCTGATGGTGCAAAAAATGCAATAGTAGATAATCATGAAAACGGAAAGATTGATTTTGCCCATGTCATGACAACACTTGCTTCTTTGGAGGACCAAAAATTCTCAGATAATTTGATCAAGAAACTGTCTTCACGCTCTTTTCTCTTAGCGTTTTTTCTAAAAAATCCAATGTTAGGCCACTCCATTAATGACCGTCATCAGCGTAACATTATACTTGAGCAGAATTCATTACTTGGGGATATCTTCACAACCATGCCAGTGTCTGATATTTATACCGATATGGATTCGATTATCCTCTCTAGACACCCTAAGTATAAGCATTTACCATTAGATCAACGCATCCTTGCTTATTATAATCAAGAACATCTAGATAAAAAGCGGAAAGACCTCTTTTTGGAAGTCTATGGGATGAATAAAGGAAAGGACAAGGGGGAAGCCCAATTAAGCTCCTTCATCGAAATTGTAGCGAGTTTTCTAACCATTGGTGGTCTTGGATTATTGGGGTATTCTGTGGTAAACGGGAAGTATAAAAATATTGATAATCACATCCATCAAGTGGATACTGTCCTTTATGACGGCAATATTAATAAGTTTCTTAAACACCCCCTAAAAACAACAAAAGCTGCCATTGCCAAAACCATTGAGAAAAAGGTGGTCAAACCTGTTACTAAGGCCCTTAAAACCATCAATAACAAGATCATTAAACCAGTGACTAAAACCATTAAGAATAAGATCATTAAACCTATTACTAAAGCTATTAAAACTATCAATAATAAGGTTATTAAACCTGTTGTGCGGACTTTCAAGAAAACAAGGGCTAAGGTCATTAAGAATATCAAGACATTTGTGACTAAAACAGTTCCCAAAAAAGTGAATAAAGTCATAAAAAAAGTCCCTACTGCTAAAAAAGTGATGGCAAAAGTTAGGAAAGTGATTCCTCAACCTGTCAAGAAGGCTATCAAAAAAGTCCCCCAACCCCTTAAGAGGGTGGTGAGGAAGGTGGTACAACCCCTTAGAAGAGCGAGAGTGGCGAGACCTGTTTTTCAGCCTGTCCGAAAAGTCATTAGACGAGCAGCACCTGTTATTAGAAAAGTGAATAGACCTGTCCAGAAATCAAGTAAAAAACGGAGAAGATAAGCAATGAAAAAGAAAAAAATGTCTTTTATCAAAAGAATGATGATCACAATTGTTGTGCTAGCTATTGGCTCTCTTACCAGCTTCCTTTACATCTATCATAATTTTTCCACCTACTTCATCTATTATGCCAAGCATATCCCTCACGAAAAAGGTGCTAATCCTGAAATGGTATTTATTGTAGACTATCTAGACTATCTAGACTATCTAGGAGAATCCTCTATTAAAGGATTAAAATATAGTACAGATGGGTATAATGCGATCGTAAAAAATCATTCTTTTTCAGTAAGGCAAGGCGTCATTCACGTCTCTTCTAAATATGAAGTCTCGATCTACAAGGGTACAGATGAAGAGATATACCGCATATATTTGTTTGATAAGAGTGGGAAATTCATGGCTTACTATTATCAGAAGCCTGGTGTAAAGAAAGGTATTTATGATAAGAGTACTGTCAGACAAAAAGAGGCACAGAGCTATGTGGATGAGGTGATCAATCCCATTGTGGAAAAGATGGAGACAAAGCCAAGCGTCAACTTACAATGGCTGTTTAATAAGATCTATCAAAAACGATTTGAATAAAAAGCAATTATCCTGTCCAGAAATCAAGTAAAAAACGGAGAAGATAAGCAATGAAAAAGAAAAAAATGCCTTTTATCAAAAGAATGATGATCACAATTGTTGTGCTAGCTATTAGCTCTCTTACCAGCTTCCTTTATATTGACCATAATTTTTCCACCTACTTTATCTACTATGCCAAGCATATCCCTCACGAAAAAGGTGCCAATCCTGAAATGGTATTTATTTTAGACTATCTAGACTATCTAGGAGAATCCTCTATTAAAGGTTTAAGATACGATACGGATGGTCATAATGCAATCATTAAAAATCATTCATTTTTTGTAGGTCAAGGAAATTTTAAGCCCTCTTCTAAATATCTAGTTCTAATCTTCAAGGGTACAGATGAAGAGATATACCGCACTTATTTGTTTGATAAGAGTGGGAAATTCATGGCTTACTATTATCAGAAGCCTGGTGTAAAGAAAAGCATTTATGACAAGAGTGCTGTCAGACAAAAAGAGGCACAGAGCTATGTGGATGAGGTGATCAATCCCATTGTTGAAAAGATGGAGACAAAGCCAAGCGTCAACTTACAATGGCTGTTTAATAAGATCTATCAAAAACAATTTGAATAAAAAGCTAATATAAAAAACTATTCCCACATCATACATGTGGGAATAGTTTTTTATGGGTTAATAACTTAATGTAATGGCATTGGACACCAGCTCTCTTTATTTACTGCGCTCTTTCGCTAGCTCCAAACAGTAGGAGGTGGCCTTACAATTAGGACAGCTTAGTTTTCGTGTTTTAGGTGTATGCTTTGCCTTTATAAAAGACAGATAAGTAGGCTTAAAAGTCTTGTGGCAGTGCGGACATAGATAAACCATTTTTTGATAGTAATATCGGGTAAGACCATAAACACCCACTAAAAAGGCTGCAGCTGTTAGTCCTCCTAATAAAAGAGAGTGCCTTTGATCTGCCCAATGAAAAGCTAACGTAACAACCACTACAATTCCCAGTAGATAAAGGAAAAATAACCTAAAAGTCTGATGCCAAAGTTTTTGATTTTTCATGATAAGCGAAACGTCTGATAGAGTCTCAAGTGAAGAGTTGGGATAGGTTTTCAAACTGTTAAGCAGAGTGACAGCTGTATCAAGCTTGGTCTTCTGTTCTAAAAGGACCATTTTTAAATGTCCAATGTGCTCCTGTAAGATCAATTCAAGGACTACACTAGAATCGTCCTCAGCCAGTAACCTTTTTATCTGTTCTATGGAAAAATCCATCTCCCTTAGAAAACAGATCATTTTCAGCTGTTGTAAATCCCTATCGTTATAAATACGCCTACCACCCTCTGTCAACTCAGAGGGTATTAAAATACCTCGTTGGTCATAGTACTGTACTGTTCGAACTGACACACCAGCTAGCTTTGCCAACTCCCCTGTCGAATAGGTATCAGACATTTCCTACACCTTCTTTCTATATACTGATGAGACAACGTGTAAATCCTGTGCACCTGATTTCCCTTTGTTCCTATCCATTATAGAAGATCACCCTAGGTCACAAACAAGCCCTTACCTAAGGTGATTTTTTATCAATCCAACCAATTTCCTAGACTTGCAAAAGGATTATCAATGCTCACTTCTTCTTGTTTTTCTAGAAGTTGGCGGTTTTCATCAAACTCAAGGAATTTTTCATAGACTTGGGCTGTCATCCGTGCATCCTCCAAGCTATTGTGTCCTTGACCTTTAATGTCTAAAAAATTAGCGACTGTCTGTAATTTTAAATTAGCAATCCCATTCAAATCTGTGCTACGGCGTTCAAAGGCTTGATCATAAAGATCAACTTGATAAAGCGAGGTCAAATCCAATCCATTTTCTAATAGTAAAGGAAGGTCACTTTTTTGAGCATTATAGCCAATTAAAGGGACTTGACCTACAAAATCTTTAAAACTCACTAACACCTGCTCTATCTGTGGTGCCGATTGAATTTTTTCAGCTGTAATACCAGTTAAACCATTGATAAAACTCTGTAAAGGAACCCTACTGTAAACATAACTGTCAAAACTGTCAACTTCAATCCCTTGACAATAACGCACCGCTGAAACTTGAATAATATGGCTGACATCATCAACTGTATTAAATTCCAAATCAAAAGCAATATACTCTGTTAATGTCTTCATCTCATTTCCTCCAAAAAAGAGTGGAAACCATCTAAACACCCCACTCTTTTCATCTTATCTGCTTATTTTTTAAAAAGACGTGCAAAGAAACCTTTACGAGCTTCAACTTCTTTTTGGCTTTGAATTTCTTCCACTTCAGCTTTTGCTTCATTCAAAGCTAATTGTAACTTTTTACTATCTTCCATAGCTGCCAAAGTCAACTGTTGTTGTTGATCTAGCTGCTTATCTTTTTCTGCGATCTGAACATCCTTGACACGCAATTGTTCATCTTTTTCAGCTAGTTGCACATCCTTAGCCTTAATCTGATCATAGAGACGTGTGATCTCAGTATTTTTTTCATCTACTAAGATTTGTAGTAACTCACGGTCATTAGCCTCTTCTTTCACAGGCTGATCTTCAAAAATGGTCTTATTGTAAATCTGCTCAAGCTTTAACAGTCCTTCACGCTTAACCACTGTCACCCCTTTGTCATTTTTGGTTAAATCTTCTTCTGGAAGAGACTTGACACGGTTGTTGACAGCTTGACGACTGACACCCAAAATCTCAGCAATTTCACTAACGGTTTTTTCAACTGACATTCTATCTTCACCTCGATTATTATTTCATTTATGATAGCACAGTTGACAACAACTGTCAATCTGACTTGACACCTCACATTAGTGAAAAATAGAACTTTTATGGTAAAATAAAAGCATGACACATTTTGATACTATCGTAATCGGAGGAGGACCTGCAGGCATGATGGCAGCTATTGCTTCTAGCTTCTACGGTCAAAAAACTCTCCTCCTTGAAAAAAATCGTAAACTCGGTAAAAAATTAGCTGGAACTGGTGGTGGACGTTGTAATGTTACCAACAATGGTAGTCTTGAGGACCTATTAGCTGGTATCCCAGGAAATGGTCGTTTTCTCTACAGTGTTTTCTCACAGTTTGACAATCATGATATCATAAACTTTTTTGAAGAAAATGGCGTCAAACTCAAAGTAGAAGACCACGGACGAATGTTTCCCACAACAGATAAATCTCGAACGATTATCGATTGTTTGGAAAAGAAAATCTTAGAACTAGGTGGGCAGATCAAAACGCAGTTTGAAGTGGTTTCGGTCAAAAAAATCGATCAACTTTTCCACATCAAATCTAGTGATACTTGTTTTACCTGTGAAAAACTCATTGTCACTACTGGCGGAAAATCTTACCCATCCACAGGTTCCACAGGATTCGGTCATGAGATTGCCCGACACTTCAAACTAGATGTGACAGCTCTTGAAGCCGCTGAAAGTCCCCTCTTAACCGATTTTCCACATAAAGCACTCCAAGGGATCTCTTTGGATGATGTGACCTTGAGCTATGGTAAACACCTTATCACGCATGATCTTCTCTTTACCCATTTTGGACTTTCTGGTCCTGCTGCCCTGCGACTATCTAGCTTTGTAAAAGGAGGAGAAACAGCACATCTTGATTTTCTTCCACAAACAAGTGAGGAAGAATTGTTGACCTTATTTGAAGCACAACGTGAAAAATCCTGTAAAAATGTCTTAAAAGACTTACTGCCTGAACGCCTAGCAGATTTTTTAGCGCAGCCTTTCCCTAAAAAAATCAAGCAACTCTCCCCACAAGAAAAGCAAGTCCTTGTGGACAACCTCAAAGCTTTCCCCATCAACATCACAGGCAAAATGTCTTTGGCTAAATCCTTTGTCACTAAAGGTGGCGTAGATTTAAAAGAAATCAATCCTAAGACCCTAGAAAGTAAAAAAGTTTCTGGACTTCATTTTGCAGGAGAAGTGTTAGATATTAACGCCCATACAGGTGGCTTCAACATCACTTCTGCCCTCTGCACAGGCTGGGTGGCAGGAACACCAAGGTATTAAACCTCCAATAGACAATAAGCAAGGCTAGACCAATACTATGGTCTAGCCTCGTTTTTATGCTATAGTATGTTTCGTAATGCTTTTATATCGTCATCTGTCGTTGACCAGCTGGTTGCTAGACGAATGACTGTATGGTTATCATCATACTTTTCCCAAAAGCTATAAGCGATTTTTTGAGAAAGTGAATCTAGCTGGCTATTTTCAACAATAATAAATTGCTGATTTGTCGGAGATTCTAAATAAAAACGATAACCTTTTTCTTTTAAAATAGCTTTTAATTCTTCTGCTAAGGCTAAGGCTTTTTCTCCGATCTTCACATAGAGATTGTCTGTAAAAAACTGATCAAACTGAATCCCATATAAACGTCCCTTAGCTAACAAGGCACCGTGTTGTTTGACAATGGTCATAAAGTGCTTTGGCATGTTCTTTTTGGTAAAGACCAAGGCTTCACCTGCTAGAGCTCCCATTTTTGTGCCACCGATATAAAAAGCTGAGCAGAGTCTTGCAATTGTAGGTAAATCAAGATCTGTCTCCTTGGCAGCTAAACCATAGCCTAGACGTGCACCATCTAAAAAGAGAGGAATCTGATAATCGTGACAAATTCGAGATAAATCTTCTAACTCTTGCTGGCTATAGAGTGTTCCATATTCGGTCGGATGGGAAATATAAACCATCCCAGGATAAACCATGTGGCTGTGGTTACCATCTGCATAAAAGGTTTCCAGGTAATCAGCTACAGCTTTTGCTGATAGCTTGCCATCTTGGTGGGGTAGCGTTAGAACTTTGTGTCCCGTATATTCAATAGCACCAGCTTCATGCAAGGCAATATGCCCTGTCTCTGCTGCAATAACGCCTTCATAAGACTGCAATAAGCTGGCAATCGCAACTTGATTAGTCTGTGTTCCTCCTGTCAGAAAAACAACCTCCGCCTCATCTAACTGACAAGCCTCTCTAATCTTTTCGATAGCAGACTGCGTATAGCTATCTGTACCATAGCCTGATAGGTTTTCCTCATTACTTTTGACCAAGGCTGCTAAAAGTTTGGGGTGACAGCCTTCATTGTAGTCATTTTCAAAATGTAACATTCTATCCTCCTTACATGACAAAACGCAAAAATGCAACACAGATAATCCCAACTGCTACAGCCAACATCACATTTTTCGTCTTAGCAACAACAAAAAAAGTCGGTAAAACAGCTAAAAACTCAACCCATTTTAAGCGAGGTAGCTGAGTAACTTCCTCTGTGAAAATACTAGATAAAATCAAGGCAAAGATGATGGTAATCGGCAAGTAGCTTAGAAACTGAACAACCTTATCCGGTAATTTAGCCAATTTCACTAAGAAATAAGGCAAAATACGAGGAATCCATGTGACCAAGGCTGCTAAAAAAATGGCCCAAAAAACATATGCACTAATCATTGATCATTACCCCCACAAAACATCCTAAAAGGGTGGCACCTAAAACCGCCAAAGACTCACTCACAATAATAGCTAATATAAAATAGGAAATAAAAACACTTAGCAAAATCCAAGCGACTTTTTTCACCGAGATACGCCTAATCATCCCTTCGAGTTGATTAACCAAAATAGCTACAAACATAGCAACTAAAGCAAAGTCAATCCCAAAACGATCTGGATTTGGAATTAAACCTCCTAAGATAGTCCCTACAACCGTTGCCAAAAACCAAGACAAGTAGCCTGCAAAGTTATTCCCATACATCCAAAAAGGAGAGATAACTTTTTGCTCCAAACGATGTCCCAATAAGACCCCATAACTCTCATCAGTCATAAAGGAGCCAATCAGCACTTGTTGATATAGCTTAGCTTGTGGAAAAATTGTGGACACATGAAGATTCATCAAAAAGTGCCTAATATTAATCAAAAATACCGTCATGGCAATGGTGGATAAAGGTGCCTTGGTCAGAAGCATGGCACATAAAACAAATTGCCCACTCCCTGAGTAAACCAGTAAACACATGAGCCCCATCTCAAATGGGGATAATCCAGCTTTACTCCCTACTATTCCACAGGCTAAGCCAATAGAGAGATAACCCAAAACAGTTGGAGTTGCCGCTTTTGCCCCAAGCTGCATTTCTTTAAACATAAAAACTCCTTGTACAGTTAGTGATTGCCCTATTATAAAACACCCTTGGCAATATAGCAAGGGTGCTTATGGACTTAGTTTTCTAAATAGTCAAATGCCAAACTCGGCTTGGCATTAAGGTCTAAGGAGGCAAAATTGCCCTTATCATACTCTACTGCTGCTGCATAAGCAATCATACCAGCATTGTCCCCGCAAAGTCGTAAAGGAGGAATGATGACCTTAACATCCCTTATCTCCTCTGCTAAGCGTTCTCGTAAGCCTTGATTGGCAGCGACGCCACCTGCAACCACTAATGTATTAACAGGGTAGCGCTCTAGCGCTTTTTTCGTCTTAGCCAAAAGAATGTCTAAAACAGCTGCTTGAAACGAGGCACAAAGATCCTCCAATACCAAATCCTCACCTTTTTGCTGAGCATTATGATGCAGATTGATGAAGGCAGACTTCAAACCTGAGAAAGAAAACTCTAGGTGGTCTTCTTTAATCATAGCACGAGGAAACTGATAAACATCCTGTCCTTTATGGGCTAACTCATCAATCTCACGTCCAGCAGGATAGGTCAGCCCCATAACACGACCAACCTTATCATAAGCTTCACCAACAGCATCATCTCGCGTTTCTCCAACAATATGGTACTCTCCAGGTGCTGTCACATAAACAAGCTCTGTGTGTCCTCCTGACACCAATAAAGCGAGTAAAGGATACTCTAGCTCCTCAACTTCTCTTGCTGCCATTAGGTGACCTGCCATATGATTGACTGGAATTAAGGGTAAGCCATGTGCCCAAGCAAATGCCTTAGCTGCTGCCATTCCAACCAAGAGCGCTCCCACTAAACCTGGTCCGTAGGTAACCGCAACTGCATCTAAGTCACTGGCTACAACCCCTGCTTCTGATAAGGCATCCTCAATACAAGTCGTAATAACCTCCACATGATGACGACTGGCTACCTCAGGGACGACACCACCAAAACGCTTATGGCTCTCCACTTGACTAGCAATGATATTAGATAATAGTTCCTTACCATTTTTTAATACAGCTACACTGGTCTCATCACAGGAAGACTCAATAGCTAAAATATATTGATCTGTTGTCATTTTTTATCCCCTATCTCTTTTCATTAGAATGGCATCTTCTGATGGTGCTTGATAATAGTTTTTTCGCTTACCAACTACTTCAAAACCAAATTTAGCATACAAGGTTTGGGCAGAGCGGTTACTCTCTCTAACTTCTAGAAAAACAGGCACACCAAGATCGACTAAAAAAGTCATCAAACGTTCCCCAAATCCTTTGGATTGGTGGGATTTTTTAACGGCAATATTCGTCAGCTCACACTCCCCCACCAGATGTTGAAGGGATAAAAAGCCTACCATTTCTCCGTCTTCGTACACATAAAAATACTCTGCTTGAGGCTGGGATAAGTCCGTCAAGACTTGTTGGTAAGTCCAAGGCGACTGTATGTAAACGTCTTCTAAAATAGCATAAACTGACTGGGCTAAATCTTCTCTTTTTTCTTCCAGCATCTCAAACTCGCTTAATGTAATCTGTGTCTGTTTCTTGATTTGTTTTTAACCAATTTTCCTCAGCTTCTACTTTTTTCAAGTATTCTGGCACAAAAGCATCAATAGCGACAGGATCTAGCGACAAGGAAACTTTCCCTATCTCGTAGGCACTTGGAAGAACTGGAGTAATCTCTGCTTTTGGGAGAGCATTTTTAATCTGATCAGAAAAATTGCCAACCTCACCAACAAAGCTGACCTTTTCGTAGTCTTTGACGGCTTCTAAAACTTGCTCAAAGCTAGCATGACAATCTGGCTTGATCGCTCTGCCTTTTTCATAAAAACCAGCATAAACATTATTTCTACGAGCATCCATCACTGGCACCACCAGATGTGAGCTAGGGTGATTTAAAGCAATAGCTTGTAGGCTAGACAGCCCTACTAGATCAATCTTTAAACTGTAGGCTAATGTCTTAGCAGTTGCTACTGCAACACGCAAGCCTGTGTAAGAACCTGGACCTTGTGCCACAGCGATACGGTCCAAATCACTTGGTTGCCAGCCCACTTGTTGCATCAAAAAATCAATGCTTGGCATGAGGCTGATACTATGATTTTTTTTAACATTAAGGGTTAGCTCCCCTTGTAATTGCTCATCTTCTAACAAGGCTAAAGAGAGCGCTTGACTTGATGTATCAAAGGATAAAACTTTCATTTCTTAACTGTCCTCACTTGATTCTATCCTTTATTGTATGATATAATTGTGATAATTGCAACGAATCAAGGTTAAATCCATTACACTATAACAATTGAATATGAGGTGGCTATTTAACAGTCACTTAACCCAGTGGTCATCTGCTATCATCTTTTAAAAAAGGTAGTAAACCAATCTTGGGGTGGGAGTCTGACGCTTTTGCAAGTCACATTTGGCCCACTCTCTTTTTATTAGTTCAATTCAGATGGGCTTAACCCATTCAAAACCAGAAAGGAAATCTCATGATTTATAAAGTATTTTATCAAGAACGCAAAGACCGTAGCCCAAAACGTGAACAAACCAAAGCCCTCTATGTAGAGGTGGAAGCTTCAACTGAACTTGAAGGACGTATTATTGCGCGTAAACTTGTTGAGGACAAAACAGACTATAATATTGAGTTTGTTGAGTTATTATCTGACAAACACCTTGAATATGAAAAAGAAACAGGTGTCTTTGAATTAACGGAGTTGTAAGATGTCAAATATCAATTTAAAACCCGAAGAAGTTGGGGTTTATGCCATCGGTGGCCTTGGTGAGATTGGTAAGAACACTTACGGTATTGAATACCAAGATGAAATTATTATTGTTGATGCTGGGATTAAGTTTCCTGAGGATGATCTCTTAGGGATTGACTATGTTATCCCCGATTATTCTTACATTGTTGAAAATATCGATCGTGTCAAAGCACTTGTGATTACTCACGGGCACGAAGACCATATTGGTGGTATCCCTTTTCTTCTCAAACAAGCTAATATCCCAATCTATGCAGGTCCTCTAGCGCTAGCTTTAATCAAGGGAAAACTCGAAGAGCATGGTTTACTGCGTGATGCTAAGATGCATGAAATCAACCACAACACAGAGTTAACCTTCAAAAATCTCAGTGTTACTTTCTTTCGGACAACCCACTCTATCCCAGAGCCTTTAGGAATTGTTATTCACACGCCTCAAGGTCGTGTGGTTTGTACAGGTGACTTTAAGTTTGACTTTACACCAGTTGGTGAGCCCGCAGATCTACATCGTATGGCTGCTCTTGGTGAGGAGGGTGTCCTTTGTCTCTTGTCAGACTCAACCAATGCAGAAGTGCCAACTTTTACTAATTCTGAAAAAGTTGTTGGTCAGTCCATCATGAAAATTATTGAAGGCATTCATGGGCGTATCATTTTCGCCTCTTTTGCCTCAAACATTTTCCGTCTGCAACAGGCCGCTGAGGCTGCTGTGAAAACAGGACGTAAAATCGCAGTCTTTGGACGCTCGATGGAAAAAGCTATTGTTAATGGTATTGAGCTTGGCTACATCAAGGTTCCAAAGGGGACCTTTATCGAACCTAATGAAATTAAAGACTACCATGCTTCTGAAATTCTCATCATGTGTACAGGAAGCCAAGGGGAGTCAATGGCTGCTCTGGCTCGTATCGCTAACGGTACCCACCGTCAAGTCACTTTACAGCCTGGTGATACCGTTATTTTCTCATCTAGCCCAATTCCAGGTAATACGACAAGTGTCAATAAATTGATTAACACGATCCAGGAAGCTGGGGTGGATGTGATTCATGGTAAAATCAACAACATCCATACCTCTGGACACGGTGGACAACAAGAACAAAAATTAATGCTCCGTTTAATGAAACCCAAGTACTTTATGCCTGTTCACGGTGAATACCGTATGCAAAAAGTTCATGCTGGTCTAGCAGTAGATACTGGGGTTGAAAAAGATAATATCTTTATCATGGAAAATGGTGATGTCCTTGCTTTAACAAAGGATTCCGCTCGCATTTCTGGTAAGTTTAACGCTCAAGATGTCTATGTTGACGGTAATCGCATCGGAGAAATCGGTGCTGCTGTCCTTCGTGATCGCCGTGATCTAGCTGAGGATGGTGTCGTCTTAGCAGTAGCTACAGTTGACTTCAACTCTAAGATGATTTTAGCTGGACCAGACTTGTTAAGTCGTGGCTTCATCTATATGCGCGAATCAGGTGATCTGATCCGTGAAAGCCAACGTATCCTTTTTAATGCCATCCGCATTGCCTTAAAAAATAAAGATGCTAGTATCCAATCTGTTAATGGTGCAATTGTCAATGCTCTTCGTCCTTTTCTTTATGAAAAAACTGAGCGTGAGCCCATTATTATTCCTATGGTACTAACACCTGATCACAAATAGAAAAAACCATTTCGGCTAGCTATATTAGCTGAAATGGTTTTTCTTTTTATAATCCATCGTGGTCATACCTGTCCATGGCTAGCCTTTATTTTATCTCTATATCTTATAAGCTAACAAATCCAACATAAACTAAAAACAAGAGACCTATCTAGGCCTCTTGTTTTAATAATGCTCTCGTCATACGAAGTCATAAGAGCGATCTCTTTTCATCATCTTTGAAATATCAATGTTAGACAAGCTTTTTATGACAAAGAATGGTAAAGACTCTTAATTGAGCTTATGAAAAGGGATTGGCTATTAATCTTCTTTACGACGACGTTTTGCTACAAGTCCAAGCGAAGCAAGAATCATGCTAGCACCTAGTGCAACGGCTGATGTGGTATCTTCTTCACCAGTGTTAGGTAATTGTTTACCTTTTGCTTCGAATTGATTGCTTGTTGAAGCATCAGATTGAATGGTGATACCACGTGTAGCAGAAACGGCTTTCTTACCAGTTTGAACTGCCACTTCTTCATCAATTACTTCAATAATGTCTGCTTCTGTTAATTCTGAAACATTACCTGCGGCATCTTTAGTGTAAGCTGTAACAACTGTGTTAGCCTTGATAACATCTCCAGGAATAATAACTTGTCCTGTTTCTGGGTTAACAAATACTACTGTGTTATCAGTTGTCCATTTACCATCTTCACCTTTCTTAACAACAACAGTTTGTGTATTACCATCTTGATCAACATAAGTAATCACAAGTTCTGTTGCATCATCAGAAGGGGTCACAACGATATTACCATTACCATCATCTGTAACCTCTGGAGCTACTGGTGCTGTTGTATCTGGAACCGTTACTTCAGTTGGTGTTGATGTATTACCTGCTTCATCTGTAGCTGTCGCAGTGACTTTGTCGCCTTCTTTAAGCTCAACACCTGCTGGGACGTCAACTGTGTAGTTACCGTCTTCATCTGCAGTTGTTGTTACAGTTGAACCATCTGGGAAGGTTACAGTGACTGTTGAGCCTGGTTCAGCTGTACCAGTTACTGTTGTGTCACCTGCTTTTGGTGCGTTAACAACTGGTGCTTCTGGTGCTGTTGTATCTGTAATTGGCGTTACTGTATCAGTACCTGGGATTGTATCAACTGATCCATCTGGGTAAGTGATGGTTACTGTTCCGTCGTTACCAACTGTGACTTCTGTTCCTGTTGGAAGGTCTGGATTAGCTTTCTCAACTTCTTCTTTAACTTTAGCTTTCTCATCATCAGTCAAGTTGTTTGTATCTTCAACTGGCGTTACGGCTGGAGTATTTGGGGTGTTCTCATCCGCATCTGATGGGTTAGCTGTCGTTGTAGCTTCTGTTGGTTCTGAGACGTTACCTGCTTCATCTGTAGCTGTCGCAGTGACTTTGTCGCCTTCTTTAAGCTCAACACCTGCTGGGACGTCAACTGTGTAGTTACCGTCTTCATCTGCAGTTGTTGTTACAGTTGAACCATCTGGGAAGGTTACAGTGACAGTTGAGCCTGGTTCAGCTGTACCTGTTACAGTTGTGTCACCTGCTTTTGGTGCGTTAACAACTGGTGCTTCTGGTGCTGTTGTGTCTGTAATTGGCGTTACTGTATCAGTACCTGGGATTGTATCAACTGAGCCATCTGGGTAAGTGATGGTTACTGTTCCGTCGTTACCAACTGTGACTTCTGTTCCTGTTGGAAGGTCTGGATTAGCTTTCTCAACTTCTTCTTTAACTTTAGCTTTCTCATCATCAGTCAAGTTGTTTGTATCTTCAACTGGCGTTACGGCTGGAGTATTTGGGGTGTTCTCATCCGCATCTGATGGGTTAGCTGTCGTTGTAGCTTCTGTTGGTTCTGAGACGTTACCTGCTTCATCTGTAGCTGTCGCAGTGACTTTGTCGCCTTCTTTAAGCTCAACACCTGCTGGGACGTCAACTGTGTAGTTACCGTCTTCATCTGCAGTTGTTGTTACAGTTGAACCATCTGGGAAGGTTACAGTGACAGTTGAGCCTGGTTCAGCTGTACCTGTTACAGTTGTGTCACCTGCTTTTGGTGCGTTAACAACTGGTGCTTCTGGTGCTGTTGTGTCTGTAATTGGCGTTACTGTATCAGTACCTGGGATTGTATCAACTGAGCCATCTGGGTAAGTGATGGTTACTGTTCCGTCGTTACCAACTGTGACTTCTGTTCCTGTTGGAAGGTCTGGATTAGCTTTCTCAACTTCTTCTTTAACTTTAGCTTTCTCATCATCAGTCAAGTTGTTTGTATCTTCAACTGGCGTTACGGCTGGAGTATTTGGGGTGTTCTCATCCGCATCTGATGGGTTAGCTGTCGTTGTAGCTTCTGTTGGTTCTGAGACGTTACCTGCCTCATCAGTAGCTGTCGCAGTGACTTTGTCGCCTTCTTTAAGCTCAACACCTGCTGGGACGTCAACGGTGTAGTTACCGTCTTCATCTGCAGTTGTTGTTACAGTTGAACCGTCTGGGAAGGTTACAGTGACAGTTGAGCCTGGTTCAGCTGTACCTGTTACAGTTGTATCACCTGCTTTTGGTGCGTTAACAACTGGTGCTTCTGGTGCTGTTGTGTCTGTAATTGGCGTTACTGTATCAGTACCTGAGATTGTATCAACTGATCCATCTGGGTAAGTGATGGTTACTGTTCCGTCGTTACCAACTGTGACTTCTGTTCCTGTTGGAAGGTCTGGATTAGCTTTCTCAACTTCTTCTTTAACTTTAGCTTTTTCTTCATCAGTCAAGTTGTTTGGATCTTCAACTGGTGTTACAGCTGGAACGTTTGGTGTGTTCTCATCCGCATCTGATGGGTTAGCTGTTGTTGTAGTTTCTGTTGGTGTTGATGTATTACCTGCTTCATCTGTAGCTGTCGCAGTGACTTTGTCGCCTTCTTTAAGCTCAACACCTGCTGGGACGTCAACTGTGTAGTTACCGTCTTCATCTGCAGTTGTTGTTACAGTTGAACCGTCTGGGAAGGTTACAGTGACTGTTGAGCCTGGTTCAGCTGTACCAGTTACTGTTGTGTCACCTGCTTTTGGTGCGTTAACAACTGGTGCTTCTGGTGCTGTTGTATCTGTAATTGGCGTTACTGTATCAGTACCTGGGATTGTATCAACTGATCCATCTGGGTAAGTGATGGTTACTGTTCCGTCGTTACCAACTGTGACTTCTGTTCCTGTTGGAAGGTCTGGATTAGCTTTCTCAACTTCTTCTTTAACTTTAGCTTTCTCATCATCAGTCAAGTTATTTGTATCTTCAACTGGGGTTACGGCTGGAGTATTTGGGGTGTTCTCATCCGCATCTGATGGGTTAGCTGTCGTTGTAGCTTCTGTTGGTTCTGAGACGTTACCTGCTTCATCTGTAGCTGTCGCAGTGACTTTGTCGCCTTCTTTAAGCTCAACACCTGCTGGGACGTCAACGGTGTAGTTACCGTCTTCATCTGCAGTTGTTGTTACAGTTGAACCATCTGGGAAGGTTACAGTGACTGTTGAGCCTGGTTCAGCTGTACCTGTTACAGTTGTGTCACCTGCTTTTGGTGCGTTAACAACTGGTGCTTCTGGTGCTGTTGTGTCTGTAATTGGCGTTACTGTATCAGTACCTGGGATTGTATCAACTGAGCCATCTGGGTAAGTGATGGTTACTGTTCCGTCGTTACCAACTGTGACTTCTGTTCCTGTTGGAAGGTCTGGATTAGCTTTCTCAACTTCTTCTTTAACTTTAGCTTTCTCATCATCAGTCAAGTTATTTGTATCTTCAACTGGCGTTACGGCTGGAGTATTTGGGGTGTTCTCATCCGCATCTGATGGGTTAGCTGTCGTTGTAGCTTCTGTTGGTTCTGAGACGTTACCTGCTTCATCAGTAGCTGTCGCAGTGACTTTGTCGCCTTCTTTAAGCTCAACACCTGCTGGGACGTCAACGGTGTAGTTACCGTCTTCATCTGCAGTTGTTGTTACAGTTGAACCATCTGGGAAGGTTACAGTGACTGTTGAGCCTGGTTCAGCTGTACCAGTTACTGTTGTGTCACCTGCTTTTGGTGTGTTAACAACTGGTGCTTCTGGTGCTGTTGTGTCTGTAATTGGCGTTACTGTATCAGTACCTGAGATTGTATCAACTGATCCATCTGGGTAAGTGATGGTTACTGTTCCGTCGTTACCAACTGTGACTTCTGTTCCTGTTGGAAGGTCTGGATTAGCTTTCTCAACTTCTTCTTTAACTTTAGCTTTCTCATCATCAGTCAAGTTGTTTGTATCTTCAACTGGCGTTACGGCTGGAGTATTTGGGGTGTTCTCATCCGCATCTGATGGGTTAGCTGTCGTTGTAGCTTCTGTTGGTTCTGAGACGTTACCTGCTTCATCTGTAGCTGTCGCAGTGACTTTGTCGCCTTCTTTAAGCTCAACACCTGCTGGGACGTCAACTGTGTAGTTACCGTCTTCATCTGCAGTTGTTGTTACAGTTGAACCATCTGGGAAGGTTACAGTGACAGTTGAGCCTGGTTCAGCTGTACCTGTTACAGTTGTGTCACCTGCTTTTGGTGCGTTAACAACTGGTGCTTCTGGTGCTGTTGTGTCTGTAATTGGCGTTACTGTATCAGTACCTGGGATTGTATCAACTGAGCCATCTGGGTAAGTGATGGTTACTGTTCCGTCGTTACCAACTGTGACTTCTGTTCCTGTTGGAAGGTCTGGATTAGCTTTCTCAACTTCTTCTTTAACTTTAGCTTTCTCATCATCAGTCAAGTTGTTTGTATCTTCAACTGGCGTTACGGCTGGAGTATTTGGGGTGTTCTCATCCGCATCTGATGGGTTAGCTGTCGTTGTAGCTTCTGTTGGTTCTGAGACGTTACCTGCTTCATCTGTAGCTGTCGCAGTGACTTTGTCGCCTTCTTTAAGCTCAACACCTGCTGGGACGTCAACTGTGTAGTTACCGTCTTCATCTGCAGTTGTTGTTACAGTTGAACCATCTGGGAAGGTTACAGTGACTGTTGAGCCTGGTTCAGCTGTACCTGTTACAGTTGTGTCACCTGCTTTTGGTGCATTAACAACTGGTGCTTCTGGTGCTGTTGTGTCTGGATTGTTCTTAGCAGTGTCTGTTGCTGGGTTTGAGGTGTTGCCTGCTTCATCAGTTGATGTGGCAGAAACTGTTGAACCATCTTGAACTTTATCTGCTGGAATTGTGACTGCGCCTGTAGTAGGATCTACAGTGACACCTGAATCTGCTGGAACGGACCATGTACCATCATCTTCTTTAGTAACAGTTACTGTTTGTTCTGTTCCATTTTCATCAGTGTAAGTGATGTCAACGGTCTTAGTATCATCACCAGCTGTGGTTGATGGAGTTACAGTGACTGAGCCATCTTCGTTAGCTACTACTGATGGTACTTCTGGTGCTGTTGTATCTGGATTATTCTTAGCAGTGTCTGTTGCTGGGTTTGATGTGTTGCCTGCTTCATCAGTTGATGTGGCAGAAACTGTTGAACCATCTTGAACTTTATCTGCTGGAATTGTGACTGCGCCTGTAGTAGGATCTACAGTGACACCTGAATCTGCTGGTACTGTCCATGTGCCATCATCTGCTTTAGTAACAGTTACTGTTTGTTCTGTTCCATTTTCATCAGTGTATGTGATGTCAACGGTCTTAGTATCATCACCAGCTGTGGTTGATGGAGTTACAGTGACTGAGCCATCTTCGTTGGCTACTACTGATGGAGATTCTGGCGCTGTTGTGTCTGGATTGTTCTTAGCAGTGTCTGTTGCTGGGCTTGATGTGTTGCCTGCTTCATCAGTTGATGTGGCAGAAACTGTTGAACCATCTTGAACTTTATCTGCTGGAATTGTGACTGCGCCTGTAGTAGGATCTACAGTGACACCTGAATCTGCTGGTACTGTCCATGTGCCATCATCTTCTTTAGTAACAGTTACTGTTTGTTCTGTTCCATTTTCATCAGTGTAAGTGATGTCAACGGTCTTAGTATCATCACCAGCTGTGGTTGATGGAGTTACAGTGACTGAGCCATCTTCGTTAGCTACTACTGATGGAGATTCTGGTGCTGTTGTATCTGGATTGTTCTTAGCAGTGTCTGTTGCTGGGTTTGAGGTGTTGCCTGCTTCATCAGTTGATGTGGCAGAAACAGTTGAGCCATCTTGAACCTTATCAGCTGGAATTGTGACTGCACCTGTAGTAGGATCTACAGTGACACCTGAATCTGCTGGTACGGACCACGTGCCATCATCTTCTTTAGTAACAGTTACTGTTTGTTCTGTTCCATTTTCATCAGTGTAAGTGATGTCAACGGTCTTAGTATCATCACCGGCTGTGGTTGATGGTGTTACAGTGACTGAGCCATCTTCGTTAGCTACTACTGATGGAGATTCTGGTGCTGTTGTGTCTGGATTGTTCTTAGCTGTGTCTGTTGCTGGGTTTGATGTGTTGCCTGCTTCATCAGTTGATGTGGCAGAAACTGTTGAACCATCTTGAACTTTATCTGCTGGAATTGTGACTGCACCTGTAGTAGGATCTACAGTGACACCTGAATCCGCTGGAACGGACCATGTGCCATCATCTGCTTTAGTAACAGTTACTGTTTGAGATGTACCTGTTTCATCAGTATAAGTGATGTCTGTCGTCTTAGTATCATCACCAGCTGTTTGTGATGGTGTTACGGTTACTGTACCATCTTCATTAGCTTCTACTGATGGGGTTTCTGGAGCAACTGTGTCAGAATATGAAACGGTAATCCAGTTATAGATATCTTGACCGTAAATGTTACGAGTTTGTACTCTTACTTCATACTCACCAGTTGTTGGAAGTGTGTCGACAGTTGCCTCTGTAACATCTGTACTTCCCACAGCACGGTAACCAACGACTGTACGAGTGTACTCTGTATCTGGCACTGTTGGAACATTATTACCAGTGTTAGGGAAAGCATCACTTGTTGTTGCAATAGCCAACTTAGCAAAGATCTCTGCTTCAGTAACTGCTGTACCTTCTTCTTTTTCGATTGAAGTTGTATCGACTTCTTTATCGGTATAAGCATACGTGTAGAAAGCATTACTTGTTGCTGTTGCACCATCATCATCTGTCACTATTACGCGGCGAGTGTAAGAACCACCTGCTGCATGGGCAAAGGAACCTTCCAATTTACCATCTGTACCAAGTGTCAAGTTGCTACCAAGTGTTGTCATTGGGGTGTTAGCATCATCATAAGAAACGCTAACAATCGTACCATCTGCATCTGACATAGTAATTGTCGCCGTAGCGTTGTCTTTATTGGCTACTGGGGCTGCAGTAGTTGCACCTGTTTCAGTTTCAGTTGTCCCCTCAGTTGTACCAAAGACAAATAGATACTTGTTTGTATCTTGGGTTGTCTTCAACTGTGTTCCATCTGTACCAACGCTATCAATAGTTGGAGCTTGGTTAGGTTTAGCAGTATAAGGTACAAAGTAAAGGTTAACAACATTTGTATCTGTTGCAGAGTTAATAGTTGAGTCCAATGCGACAATACGAGTGCGCGCATAAACTTGGCGTTGTGTTACAGAGTTAACCAACTGCTTGCCAGATGGGATATCGTCACTTGTAATTGTAATCTCACCTGCACCATTTTTGGCATCAATAGTAATTGAATCTGTTGTATTTGTCTTATCAACATCCAACGGAATCGTCTCACCACCACCAAGGTGAGTTGGGTTAACAACATCAAGATACTGAACAAGGTTTCCATTCTCATATGCAAGGTAGTCCTTATAGTAGAAACCATCTGCACCCGTAGAATCCCCAGTACCATAGTAATTATCAGCTGTTGAATTAACAATACCTGTTTCCAACTTCTCTTTTTCATCACCATTTAGTGTGCGGTTAGTAGAATCTACTGGATTAGCAACTAGAAGTTTTAGGATTTCATTAGCGTTGAATGACGTTGTATCATCCGCATCATAATAGTAAATAATTGACTTACCATCATCACTCCACGCAAAACCAGCATCGTTACGGCTAGAAACTGACTGCTGTGTCCAAGCTAGTTTATAGTCATTTTGAATGTTCAAGTCTTCTTTCAAGACCGCACCATAAGTACCAACAACAACATCATCATTATCAGCCTTAACCTGTGCTGCACCACCAGCAATATAATCCAATGGTTTTGAATCATCTACGATTGGTGTACGATAAGTTACTGTCCAGCGAGTTGTATTATTTGTACGACGGCTAGAGTTCAGTACATAGTACTCAGATTGAGAGTTGTTTAGAATAGCATCCGAGCCCGCAAAACCAGTACGATCAATAGCTGTTAAAATATGGTTTTGATTATTATAAATTACCGCATTAACTTGTCCTTCATTCAAACCTTTTTTATCAAAGTATCCGTTTCCGATAGGACCAATATTGGCAGCAATTCCCCCTGCAGCACCCTCACCATCAGGCCATGTATTACTTGTCGAGCGAACTGATCCATCTGTGTTATATTGAGTAACAACTAAATCTTCCATAGCTCCAACTGAACTTGGTATTGTGAAGAAGTAATTATAGTAGTTACGGTTTACATAATTATTGTTAAACTCATGTGTCCAGTATACGTAACCATCTCTGATTTCATAGTTTGAAACGACGTTTGCCACAGTACCAGTTCCACGCTCTGCCGAGATTGTTGTCCCTGTAGTATTCAAGGCAACTGTCAAGTTCCCATCTTCATCTACTTTAAGCATTTCATCAGCAAGCGCCAAAGTGCTTGCTTTCACTGTTTCAACTTGGCTATCTACTTGCTCTTGTGTTGCTGTTGCATCAGCAAGGACAAGGTTGGCTTGGTCAACAGTAGCTTGAGTTGATGTTGCTGCTGCTTCTAACTCAGTATTTCCTGCTTGAGTTGTTGCGACTTGGCGCAAAGCTTCATCTGAAAGGACAATAGCTTCTGAAATAACTTGCTCAAGAACAGTCTTATCCGCTAATTGAGATTCGGCAATTTCTTCTTCTTCAGATTTTTTAACAATCGCAAAGGACAAGATATTAACTTGGCTCTCTGAGATTTGCTGAGTAATGGTTGCAGCTTGACCTTGAGCCAATGTGTAACCTGCTGGAATATCTGCTGCAGCTACTGTAAGTGTCGATTCTGCCACTTCTTCAGAAGTTTCTGTTGCCACTAAGTTAGCAGTTTTGGCAACAACCTCACCTGTGCTAGTTGTATATTGCACTTCATAGGCAATATAAGCTGTACGGTTTGTTGTCTCTGCTGCTACTTCTGTGCTTGCTTCTGTAGCTGTTGATGCAGCAGATTCTGAGCTTGCTTCACTTGTTGCAGTAGAAGTTGCAGCTTCTGAACTTGCTTCGCTTGTTGCTACAGTGGAAGCTGCGGATTCTGAGCTTGCCTCACTTGTTGCTGCAGTAGAAGTTGCAACTGTTGAGCTTGCTTCACTTGTTGCAGTAGAAGTTGCAGCTTCTGTGCTTGTCTCAACTAAAGTTCCATCCTCTGATCCTACAGATGCTGTATTATCTAAAGTTGTGGTTGGTTCTGTTGTGACTGTATCTGCACTTGCAACATTGGCTACGGCACCAATGGCAAGTACAAGGGAGCATCCAAATAAGAATTGCTTCCCTTTTTTAATCATACGCCAATTTTTCTGTTGGCTACCTTGACGATTAAAATACATAAATACCTCCGAAATATTTGTGAGTTGAATTTTGACCACTCATTACCATTATATATATATATATATATATTGCAAGCATTTTGATTGCTGAATATTACTTTGTTTGATAGAAACTAAGCGATATATAAAATTTTTATAACAGTATTTTTAAATTTTTGATAATATTCAGATTTTTACAAAGACTAAAGCCTTTCTAAATAAAAAAACGCCTCAGCCCAAATTTCCTTGGGTGAGGAGATCGTTTTTATTTTCAAGTGCATTAGCTGAAATGGTTTTTCTTGTTATAATCCGTTATGGTCATGCCTGTCCATTTTTTAAAGGCTCGGCTAAAAGCATTGACCTCGCTATAGTCGACTAGGCTAGAGATTTCTTCAGCTGAGAGATTCATCTTAAGGTAAGAGAAAGCCATAGATTTTTGAACTGCTTGTAGTTCTTTCTTAAAGCTGGTAGTTTCAGCTGACAAATTTCTCTGTAAGGTACGCACACTCAAACCTAGACGATAACATCAATAAGAAACTCTCTTTATAATGTTAATCTGGTTGCTGTCCGTCGTGGGCCAACCACTTGCAGTCAGTCAAACTCATTTCTGTAAAGACAGCTTCAAAAGATGAGTCTTCTGGTGAACAGGCATAGATACCAAAACGAATTTTCCCACTGCCTTGATGCAGGTGGCAAATCCGCATTTGCTCAAAATGAATACCGTCTTTGGAGTTTTCAATGCAAAAATCACTGCCCCGGCGGCTCAAACGGTAGTAAATTGACTTGACAGAAGCAGGAATTTCCTGGGTTGCCCAGTCTGAAAAGCCCTGATTGGTCACAACGCTACCCAAATGCTGAAAATTTTCATTTTCATACTCAATCGAGCCCTTAATCCAGTTTTCCGAATCCTGATAAACCACGACACCACACTGGTCAAAACGAGTATGGCTATTGGAAAAATCCGTCTTAACCGTAAAGGAAAAATACTCTTCCTCCGTGTCCATCAAGAGCAGGGGAGCATTATCATTGACAAAATGGTAGTAGGTCTTCTGCCACAAGTCCGTATGAGCTTGGGTTGTGATTCTGATTTCCTTGTCTGAAATCTGGTAGTTTTCTGGTTCTCTTACCCAGTAAAAATTCTTAGTGTTCATGTTACTCCTTGGTTCTATCGTCAATAAAAGTTATCATCCGCTCAAATGCTTTCGCAGATACCGGGTCATTTCGTAAATTCGCCACAAAACCATGTGGCTTTTCAAGCCCTTCTTCTGATAAAGGATCGACCAATTCATTTTCAACTCCCGCTTGCTTCAAGGCTTTATTGAGCGATACCATATCTGTTCGATACTCGCTTCCCAGAAGGAAACTAGCTGGATAGTCCTTGTTCACATGTGAAATCGGGTTATAGACATTGATTTCTTCCTCACTTAGATAGATGGTTCCTGAAACATAATTTCCAACCAAGATCTTCGTGCTTAAGCTAAACTTGGCGTAATCTAAGGGAGCGTCGTCAATGACTAGAGCCTTGACATGTTCTTTTGCAATACTTGGTTCAATGTTCAATAGCTGAGCGTAATCCTTGTTGGCTAAGACACTACCATATTGTGCTACCATGATAGCACCTGCGGATGAGCCCATTAAGACGACATTGTCCATGTTCAAATGATATTCTTCAGCGTGTTCCTTTATGTAGGCAATGGCCTGATTCATCTGAATCACAGGTGTTGGAAAATGGTGGTCTGGTACAAGAGCATAGTCAACATTGACCACATTATATCCTTTTGACACGATATCGTCAATGAGATAGGTGGCTTGGCTGGCAGCCAGAGGGTCCCCCATATTTTTGCTACCTCCAAAGAAACCACCACCGTGGAAATAGAAGAGAGTTGGACGGTCAGCTTCAAAATTTTGGTCTGGATAGGTAATATCTAAAAAACTGTTAGGATATTCCTTACTATAGGCAATCTCACTTTTCAAATACTGACCATTTTCTTTCGATCCGTCGATAGGTTCATAAAGGGGACTGTAAGAGTTGGGTCAACTCTCCTGGTACATAAACGATTGAATGACCTCTGGTTTGTGCAAAATGGTGCATGAAGGAAGAGGTATGAATGACCCTGCCTGCTGCTTTTTCCAGCAAGGGCAGCAATTCCGTCGTCAAGATATAAGGAACTTGGACAGACAGCATAAAGGTCATCTCGATATTTTCTGCCGTTGCCACACGGGCATCACCAAAGTAAGCACCCGCATTGTTTAACAAGACATCAATCTGCTCAAAATCGCGTTTAATTTCTTGGCTGAAACGATAGACATCTGCTAACTTGGAAAAATCTGCAAGGTAGCCGTGAATCTTTTTATTTCCTGTTTTTAATTGGATATCACTGAGGGCTACACGGAGCTTTTCGCTATTTCGCCCGTGCAAAATCACTTCATGACCTTCACTAGCCAGTTTCATGGCTAGGTGTTTGCCGATTCCATCCGTCGATCCTGTGATTAAAATGGTTTTAGGCATTGGTTTCCTCCAAAAAGGCTAGTAAGGCTTTCGAAAAATCCTCTGCATTTTGGAAAATCGAGCCGTGTCCTGCATTTGGATAGATGATCAGTTGGCTATTTTTGATCTTCTCGTGCATAGTGTAAGAATTTTCTGTTGGAACCTGCATGTCCTTATCACCGTTGACGATCAAAGTTGGTTGGGTGATAAAGGTCATATCATCTTGAGGCTCTCTTCCCCAGCGTTTGATAGCTTTCAACTGGGTTAAAAATCCTGGAACATTCATGTCCTTGTCTGCATGAGCAGCACTTCTTTGCCCCATACGACCCAAGACTTTTTCTGCTTCCAGACGACCTGCTTCATCATGATTGTAGAAGATGTAGCGTTTCGGATCCACACGCTCCAAACCAGCCTTCAGCATATAGCGGAAGGTTTTTCCAGTCACCTTATCGACTTCAAAACCACCACGAGGACCTGTGCCTGCTAAAATCAAACGGTTGACCAGCTGACTATCCAGACGAACGATTTCTTGAGCAATGAAACCACCCATAGACAGACCCAGCAAATTGATTTTCTCATGACCCAAAGCCTTGATAATAGAAACAGCCTGCTCAGCCATTCCTGGAATAGTCGGAGCAACCTTGCCTTGACTAGCTCCCACGCCAGGAAGGTCTAGGACAATTACATGGTGCTTTTCAGCCAGCAAATCCAGCAATTTTGGATCCCAGTTGTCCAAGGTCGCCGCTAGGTGAACCAGCATGACCAAAGGAAGGGTCGACTTGCCCTTGCTGAGCTCACGATAGGCGATTTTATTGTTTGAAACGGTGATGTATTGGTTTTTGGTTGTAATATATGACATGATGTTTCCTTGTATATCTTATTGTCTTAGTTGAAACTGAGGACGGTTTTTCCGCGTGAACGACCGTTGGCAACCTTATCAAGTGCGGCGTTGACTTCTTCAAATGGATAAACGGTATCGATAGACGGTTTGATTTCGAGCTTGCTGAAAATGTCTGCTACTTCTTGCAGTTGGCGACCATTGCTCTCTACGAAAATGAAATGGTAGTGAACACCGTATTTCTTAGCCATTTTGTCAAATGAACGACCAGCTAGGCCAAACAAGATTTGTTTCCATTTTGGTAAATTCATACGTTTGGCAAATTCACCATTTGGCATGGCACGAAGGGAAACCAGCTGCCCACCTTTTTTCATGATGGACATTTGTTTTTCCGTTTCTGCACCACCAAGTGTATCCAAGACATAGTCAACATTGCTAAGTGTTTTGGTGTAATCTTCTGTCTTGTAATCGATAAACCGATCTGCACCCAATGACAACACCCGCTCTGCATTTGCCCCATCACCATTGGTAATGACGGTCAAGCCCTTGGCTTTGGCAATCGGAATAGCCATACCGCCGACACCACCAGTTCCGCCAGAAATGAAGATGGTCTTACCTGCCTCAGCACCCATGAGGTCAAGGGCCTGCATGATGGTCAAGGCTGTCAAAGGAACAGCAGCCGCTTCTTCATCTGTCAAGTAGGCAGGAACCTTAGCAAGAGCTTGAGCGTCAACCGCTACATACTCAGCGAAAGCACCGATACTATCAAGCGGAAGACGACCGAAGACACGATCACCTGCTGCAAAGTTGGTTACAGTTGCACCGATTTCTTGGATGATTCCAACTACTTCATTTCCAGCTGTTTGTGGCAATTTGTAAGGAACAAGCAATTTCACATCTCCACGTGAAATCATGTTGTCCAATGAGTTAACGCCTGCTGCGGTCACTTTGACAAGGACTTGGTTGGGTTTAATTTGTGGTTTAGCAATTTCTGTAAGGTTAAGGGTGATCTTGTTTTTGTTATAAGCTGTGTGTTGTGCTGCTTTCATGTTCTTCTCTTTTCTATTCTTTAGTTTGTTCCTGTATCACTTACAGGTCTATGTTGGGTTTTATAAAATCTGACCGAGGTCAGATTCGGGTTTCTTGTGCGGATTGATAGAGATTATCAATCACATTATCTAAGGATTGACGACTGAGTTGATTTTCCAGTTCTTGTTCAACACAGGAAAAGATGGGAACCATTGCCCCTTCTATATGCTGCCCAACTGGACAAGTAAGATTGGCATTCTGGTGTATCTGAAATAGGCGAATATGCTCCACTTCTTGCGTCGCAAGGTAGATTTCCAATAAGCTAATATCCTTAGGGGACTTGCTCAATTGGTAGCCCGATCGCCCTTGGTGCGAAGTGATTAAGCCTGCATTTTTCAAAAGTGCAATCACCTTGCGGATATAGCTGGCATTGGTGCCAACGCTCTCAGCTAGGGCTTGCGAGCTAAGTATTTCCTTACTCTCACTGATCATGGTCAGTATATGAAGGGCTACTGAAAACTTTGTATCCATTCGCGCTCCTTTCTATTCTTGTATCACTTACAAGAACAAGTTTACCATAAGCTAGACTTCTTGGCAAGTCTTTTGCTTTATTTTTTTTAAAACAAAGCACTCGACCAAGAAGTCGCTTGTCTTACATGCGTTTCCCGTTTAGGACGAAAGGCAAGGTTTTATCTATATGATAGGCGTGGACTGCGGAGGCGTATTGAACCACTTCTGCATTCAACTGCGGAGCTAGGTTGGCATAGAAGGCCTCTCTTGCCGCCTGATCCACAAAACCTAGGATGATGGAGGCATGAAGGTGGTCTTCTTTAGGATTGTCATGGGCAACATTTGGGGTATTCCAAGTCGCTTTATTCCAAGGAAGATAGACCTGTGTCCGTACTTCCGTTACCCCAGAAATTGTAGCCAGTTGACTGGCTAGTCCATCTTGAACAAATGTTTTGAAGCTGCCGCTATTAACACCATCTTTGCGACGGAAGTAAAGGACATCACGCAGTTGGGTTTGGGCCTGAGTGCTAGTATGGTACCAACGTGATGAATAAGGGAAGCCCATGTGCATCAAGGTCCGACGGAAAACGTTGACCTCATCTTCAAAGGCAAGAGCAGTCTGACGGCGACCGCCTATTGGTGCCAATAACTTTTGATAGGTCACTTCCGCAATGCCATCAATCCGACGGTCTTCTGGAATAGCCGTCTCTAAGCCTGTCACTTTCGGCCAAAAACTATGTTCCGTCTCACTCAAATGTTGCTGGCGGTATTCTAGTAGACCCGGTGAAGCTGCAATAATCTGTGCATGCCCGCCACTCCAGTAGTCCATTCCCTCTTGACGCGGTTTATCCTGACGCATCCATAATAAAATGAATAGTGAAAATCTTTTTTCAAAATTGTTAGACATCGTTACGAATACCTCATTGATTTTATACAAGGAATCAACTTGTCTCGCCGTCGGATTCGTCGCATCATGAAGAGATTGAATTTGGTTTCTGTTTACCAGAAGGCTACCTTCAAACCGCATTCTAATATGAAGAAAACCAGTAATTTTTTCTAAATGGTTACCATATCCCCAAAGAACTACAAGAAGCCTATTTACAGGAACTGGATGGCATCCGAAATCACTATCCCTCATCGTGAAGGAATGGTTATAAAAAATCAGAAGCCCAAAACTTCTGATTTTTACTTACAATTAAAACTTCCCTAGATTGGTCAAGAATTTTTTTATCTGACATGACTTCCTTGTTGTCTTTCTCACCTCACGGGATGAGTTAAAAACCTACGTTTTTGGCAAGGATTTTTCGAGACTTTTGGGCATTGTTCGGGAAAATAGCAGAGCTAGGAGCGAGTTCTATTCTGGCAGGTGATTTCTGCTAGTTTTCCGATCCCTTCTCTACATAGGGCGTGATATAGACCTGTCCGTCAAGGTATTCTGCTAGGAAAATATCTTTGAGTTGATAGCCTTCCCGTTCCAATTGTTTTTGTAACCAGTCCTGATTTTTACCAATCAGATCCAACACATCTTCGTTGATATGGGTATTGCTGATAAGAGGAAACTTGGGATTCTGGGAATGTTTGTCCAAAATTGTCAAGCTACCGTTTGGCTCCATAATGGCACTTTTAATATCTCTAGTTGACTGTAAACCAGCCATGCGAATATGGAGCATGAGCTGGTCAGCCGACAGACCGACACGGGCACAATTTTCGACATTGACCTGACCGTCCTTCACCAGAACGACAGGATTTCCCACCACCAAAGACTTAATCAACTTTTGATTGACCAATAATTTCACGACAATGACCACCAAGGACCAGATTAAGAGGACAATGATAAAAGTCAGTAGGGAAATGGTACTATTGTAAATAACCCCTCCAATAATCCCACCGAGGACATAGTTTTGAATTTGATTGAGTGGCGTGTTGGCAGAAAACTCATACTTTCCTAGGATATTGATCTGCAAAATCATCACAAAAATCCCAATAATAAATTTACAGGCTGCTAATACATACAAATCCATATTCTACTTCTCCCCGTTGATATAAACATTATGATCAATAACGTGCGTACGAACCAAGGTGTAGGAATTGGTGTCACTGTTGAGGTTTACTGTGTAATCTTCCTCATTGTACCGCACGATGATGCCGTCCTTGAGAGTGGTTGAATTGACATAAACCTCTTTTTCCGACACGTGATTATCAATGGCGACACTTTTGATAAATTGTGTCAATACCTGAGACTGTGTAAAGTCTTGGTTATTTTGCATATAGTCTTCAATCTGAATACCCAAGATAATGAACATTAAAATCACCATACCAATACTGATGTCTCGCAAGCGAGTGTTGAGACGATTTCGCATATAGCAAAGCACCGTCGCCGTCGCCACAATCAGCAAACCAATCAGTATAATAGACCGTAGAACGAGATTGAAGGATTGGTTCTGAATAATGTAATCTAAATCATAAAAGTTCATGCAACTAATAGTCCCTTCCCGTATATGATTTTTCCATTATAGCATACTTTTTCATCAAAAAAGTAGGCTTGAGACAAGAGAAAACAGGCAGAAAACTTCTGCCCGTTCTTTTTTTCCACCTAAAACTTCCCTAGATTCGTCAAGTCTTTTTTCTCTGGCATGACTTCCTTGTTGTCCCAGTGCTCGACAATCTTACCATCTTTGAGGCGATAGATGTCAAAGTGGGCGTAGTCCTGACCTGCAATCCAGACTTTCGAGTAAGCCACCACATAGTCACCCTGTCCCATCACCTTGAAGACAAAGTCATAGTTGACTTGATTGTCGACAAGATAATCCTTATAGGCTGCACCCCCTTGGGAAATCTCTTGGTTGTGCTGAATCAGGTCCGCTACAACATAGCCGTCAAACTTCTCAATTTCCCCATTTTGAAGGACATCAACCAAGAAACGACGGACGATTTTCTTGTTGTCCTCAGTCTTGTCTAGGTCTGTCAACTCAAAGTCGGCATAAATCGGGTCTGTTTGGCCAATGGTTTTTGGATAAGCATCAATAACATCCCAATGCTCGACGATACGGCCGTTTTCATCTGAACGGAAAATGTCCGCCGTCACCCACTCAGCCTCACCGTCATTGAGTTTCTGGTGGACATGGACGAAGATAAAATTTCCATCTTCAATGGCGCGCACAATGCTGATTTCCCGCTTGGGATTGCGTTTGAAAAAGTCCTCAAAGAAAGCCGCAAAGCCCTCCTTCTCATCCGGCACACCTGTACTATGCTGGGTGTAAGTAGCTCCCATATAGTTTTCATGGACTTCCTTGATTTCCCCGTCGCGAATGCCACGGAGATAGAGATTTTTAGCATTTTCTAGTTGATTAGTCATGGTTTTCTCCTATTTTAACAATTCTTCTTGTTCTAAATATTCCCTCGCCACTTGCTCTGCCGACTCGCCTTCCACATCGACCGCATAGTTCATCTGGGTCATTTCCTCGGTCGATATTTTGCCCGAAAGAACCCCCAAAACTTGCTCCAACTCAGGATAGTTCTCTAAGGTTTCTTTGGTCAATAGCGGAGCGGCCTGATAGGGTGGGAAGAGCTCTTTGTCGTCTTCCAGGATTTTCAGCTTGTAAGAAACAATCTTGCTATCCGTTGAGTAGGCATCAACTAGCTGCACATCTCCATTTTTAATAGCTTCGTAGCGAAGGGCAGGCTCCATGGTTTTGACATTGAGGTTTAGGCCGTACAGATTGGTCAGACCGATATTCCCGTCCTCTCGGTCATTAAACTCCAAAGAGAAGCCTGCGACAGCAGTCTGCTGCACTTTTGCCAAATCCGAAATCTTTTCAAGACCGTTTTTCTGAGCATAGTCTTCCGTCACAGCTAAGGCATAGGTGTTTTGAAAGTCTGTCGGAGCCAGATAAACCAGGCTATCCTGCTTCAAAATCGCTTCTTTTGCGTAGGTATAAACCTCCTCAGGATTGTTGGACAGATCAGACGGCGGACTCGTCAAAAGAGTGGTCGTAATGGTACCAGTGTACTCAGGGTAAATATCAATCGAGCCAGACTTAAGGGCTTCGTAGAGGAAGCTGGTCTTACCAAAGTTTGGCTCCAGCTCCACCTCGATATCCGTCTTGTCTTCAATTAAGAGTTTGTACATATTGATGAGGATTTCAGGCTCGGCACCCAATTTCCCAGCGATGACCAGCTTTTTCGATGACGATTGATTAAACGGCACATAGCTGACTCCGACAGCCAAGAGAGTCACCAAGAGAGCCGCCAGAATGGTCCGTGGCTTCTTATCCTGCAAGAACTTGATGACCGAGCCAAAGAGGATTGCCAAGACGGCCGACGACACCGCCCCAATCAAAATCAGGGCTGAGTCATTACGGTCAATTCCCAAGAGGATAAAAGAGCCCAAACCGCCTGCACCGACCAAGGCAGCAAGCGTTGCCGTTCCAATAATCATAATGGACGCCGTCCGAATACCAGACATGAGAATAGGCATGGCCAGAGCCAACTGAAACTTACGTAGTTTTTCTAGCTTGGTCATCCCAAAGGCTGTCGCAGCCTCTTCTAGCGAGGGATCGATTTCCGAAAGTCCGGTCAAAGTCCCCTGCAAAATGGGGAAAATGGCATAAATAACCAGAGCCACCACCGCAGGCAGCGTGCCAATCCCCATAAATGGAATAAAGAGCCCCAGAAGTGCCAAGGAGGGAATGGTCTGGAAAACGCCTGTCACCTGCAAACTCCACTCGGTCAGCTTTTTCTTGTTGGACAAGACCAAGCCCAGTGGCACCGCAATGGCAATGGCGATAATCAAGGCCAGAAGGGAAATCCGCAGATGCTCAAAGAGGGCTGTCAGCCAGTCCGCCTTGCGTTCCAGAAAGGTTGTTACCAACTGATCCATTAGGCACCTCCCCGATTTTTCATAAATTCAACAACAAAGTCATTGACTGGCTGATTGCGGAGCTCATCAGGCGTGCCCAACTGGACCACTTCTCCTGCCCTCATCAAACAGATACGGTCTGCCAACTTAACCGCTTCGTCCATATCATGCGTGACGAAAACCGTTGTCATCTTGAACTCTTCATGCAAGTCTTTGATTAAGTCCTGCAACTGCCCCTTACTAATAGGGTCTAGGGCTGAGAAAGGCTCGTCCATCAGCAAGACCTTGGGATTGGCAATGATCGCTCGCAGAATCCCAATCCGCTGTTTTTCTCCCCCAGACAAGTCCTTGGGTAGACGCCCCAGATAACTATCTGGATCCAAACCTACCTTAGTCAAAAGCTCTCTGGATTTTTTTAGAATATCTTGCTTGCTCATCCCCTTCATCTCAGGAATAAGAGCGATATTTTCAGCCACTGTCATATTTGGAAATAAAGCAATCTGTTGCAGAACATAGCCAGTTTCCAAACGTAGTTCTCGTAGGTCAAAGTCTTTCAGCCGCTTGCCCTGAATCCGAATATCTCCGTCTGTCTGCTCAATCAGGCGGTTGATCAGTTTCAGCGTGGTTGTTTTTCCGCTACCGCTTGGTCCAATCAAAACAAAGAATTCTCCCTCTTGAATGTCAAAGGTCAAATTTTTCAAGATTGGCCCGCTGACCTGACAGGTCAGGGACACATTTTGGTACTCAATCATTGGTTTCTCCTCCTAAGATTTCCGTCAAGGCCTGTCCATAGCGACCAAAGAGGTCCAGTAACTGCCCCTGTTCTTCCAAGCTGAACTGGGACAGGGCTGTTTTTTCTGCCTCTTCCAAGGGATCCAAAATCCGACTGGCATAGACACGGCCTTCCTCAGTCAGCTTGACCTTCTTATGCCGCTTATCTGCCGGATTTTCCTCAAAAAAGACATAGCCCTTATCAAGAAATTTCTTAATGGTGGCATTAACCACCTGCTTGCTAGAGTAAGTCTTCTTACTGACCAAATTCTGTGTCACACCTCCGGGATAATAATAAAGCCACATAAGGATCGATAGGCACTTGCCGTTTAGCCCCTGCCTCCTTGCATAGTCCTCATATAGACCATCCTGATTGTAAAAAATCTGAGCAAGTATCTTACTCCGCTGTCTCAATTCTGTCATCATCTTCCTCCCTATTGAGCACAATCACCTTGCCAAAAGCCTCCGCCCCCTCTAAATAGCGGTGAGCCTCCTGTATGGTATCCAAACAAAAAATCTTCTCAGGCCCAACTGGCACCTGATAACGAGCTAGGTAGTCAAACATCTCCTGCAACTTGTCCTGATTGACATTGCCCGAATAAAAAGTAGTCAAATAGATATTCTGCCGCAACTGCTCAATGGGGTCAAAGTCCTCCAGATACCACTTACCACCCAGCTGCCCCGTCGAGCAGACAATGCCGCCCTCCTCCAGATGAGCCAAGGAATCCGCTAGAGTAGCAGGACCAACCAGCTCAAGAATCTTGCCGAAGGTCAAGTCTGTCTGCAAACGCCCGTCTTTTTCGAGGATGACTTGGCTGAAACCAGAGGCCAACAGTTTATCGGTCTTTTCTAGCTTGCGGACAGAAGCGTAGATAGGCAGGTCTGGAAACTGGCTCCGCACTAATTTGACAAGAGCCTGTCCAACCCCGCTAGCCCCCGCACGCACCAAGATCCGATCTGACGCTTCCAGCTTGAGATTTTTCATGGAACCGTAGGCAGTGTAGTAGGTTTCAGGGACACTAGCTAGTTCTGCCCAGTCCAAATCAGTCTGGACAGGGTAGAGGATTTGATTAGGCACCAGGGCGTACTCTGCATAACCACCGTCAAAGGCTCGACCCAGCTCACCCATGATGGATACAACTCTTTGTCCAACTGGCAACCTGTCTGGCTCCGTCGTTTCCTCAATGACGCCGACCAATTCAATCCCTAAAATTCTCGGAAAGACAACACTTGGTGACAGACCCTGTCTAGTAAAAATCTCCGAATGATTGATACCAAAGCCCTTGATGTTTACCAAGGACCAACCTGGTTTCACCTGCGGTTTGGCAACTTCTTTTACTTCCAAAACCTCTGGCCCACCAGCTTTTGAAACCACAATAGCCTTCATAGGAACTCCCTTTCATTAGTCAATCTTTTTTACTATTATAACAGAAAAAGAAAGATAGTCAATATTTTTGACTATTTATCTCTGCAGGAGTTCTTGATAGATTTCACGGTCCGAATCCTTGAAAACATTGAAGACAACCTTGATGTGCGGGTGTTTTGGGACAAAATCCCGAACCGTTTTTACCGCAATCTCCGCAGCCAGCTGATTGGGAAAACGAAACTCGCCTGTGCTGATGCAACAAAAGGCAATGCTGGTCAGCCCATTTTCCAAAGCCACTTCCAAACTTTTTTGATAAGAAGAGGCGAGCAAGGCTTGATCTTGTGGACTAACCTCTGTCTGAATAATCGGCCCAACCGTATGAATGACATAGTTGGCTGGTAGATTGTAGGCTGGCGTTATCTTTGCTTGACCTGTTGCTTCCAAGTGCCCTTGAGCCTTCATGAGCTGGTAACAAGCCAGCCGCAGTTGAAGCCCCGCCTGCGAATGGATAGCATTGTCAATACATCGGTGATGTGGCACAAAGCAACCCAAGAGCTGACTGTTGGCCGCGTTGACAATAGCATCTACCTGCAAACTGGTAATGTCACCTTGCCAGAGATAGATCTGCGGCTCCACCTCCTGCAAGTCGGATAGACTCGTCAGGTTTTTCTGAGCCAATTTTTCCTGTAAATGGGTATCTTGCAAGGTCCAAAACTCTGCTGGCATAACCTTGGGCTCCCAGATGTTCATTAAGGCTCGCAAGGCCCATTCTTGCTCTTTCTGAGTCTGAGGTAGCTCCAAGTCAGGCGCCAGATAGTGAATCATTTTTTCTAGTTTTTCCATGCCCTTACCACCTCCTGCATATCTTGATGAAAGGTCAGAATCCCCTCACGCTCTGGGTCTTCTAGATTGACCCGAATCAGACTGGCACTTGGCAGGGTCTGATTCAAGCGTTCAAAGGGGAATTTGATGATAGTTGGCGTGTTGAAGCCCACACCCAGTTCCAAAAAGACAATGTTCTTGTCAGCATTGGCCTGCAAAAAATCCAGATAAGCCTTTTCTTGCCTATGCCAGGTAGCATCTTCGACAAAACGATGGTCAATTCTCAAGCGGCTCATCATGTCTGCCCCACACTTAGGACATTTGGGGATATCTTCACTTCTAACCTCCAAACCCTGACGGTTGGCAAGCAGGATTTCCAAGGCTGTTTGGTTATTATAAACGCCATCATGACAAGGCACCGAGCATTGAAACTCCCCGAAATTTCCCTGAACTTCAAAGAGTTTTTCTTTGTCAAATCCCGCCTTTTCAAACTGACTATCTACATTGGTCGTGATGACGAAGTAATTCTTGTCCGCCACCAGTTCATACAAATCCTGATAGAGTGGTAAGCTACCCGTTTGATAGCAATCGAGGTAGAGGTGCTGGCTCCAGTAGCCCCACTTCTTCTCCTCAGTCGCAAAGGGATAAAATCCAGCGGAATACATATCTGTCAGCCCATAGGCCTTGATAAAAGGGGCAAAATGTTCCTCAAAACGTTGTCCTGAGTAGGTCAAGCCCGCAGCACTGGACAGCCCAGCACCCGCTCCAATCACAATCGCATCCGCTTCTGCAAGCAATTTCTTGGCCTTATCAATTTTTTCTTGTTTCATTGTTTCCTCCAAATAGAAAAGAGGGAGCCACCCTCTTGTAGATAATTAGTTCAAACCCCAAAATTGTTCATTTAGGTCTATCAATACTTCACCCTTGTAGTCTGGAAAACCTGCCATGACAGCTGCTTTGTATTGACTGAATGATTCTGCATGAGCTAAACTTTCCTGTGCTAGATTGAGATAGTTAATCATTTGCCCAAAAACTGCATTTGTCGTTGGCAGACCATGCCCTGGTAACACTAGAGTCCAATTACGGTTGTTCAAATCCGCTACAACAGCTTTCCAATTTTCCAACTCCTGTTGAGCAACAAAGAGATGAACATTATTATAAACAATATCTTGTGCAATGATAACTTCTTGCTCAACCAATTCCAAAGTAGTGATAAAACTGCTTTCAGTATCGGCCACTTTTGTCACACGAATCGTAACCCCATCGAGCGTAACATCACCCTCAGCCAAAACAAGCGTCGGCATAACTGCTTGGCTTGGAACCAAATCTCCCAAAACTGCCTTATTCCGTTCGATCGCTGCTGGTCCAGTTTCTTGAATCTCATTCAACACTTCCTGAATCGCATACACTTTTTCCCCTTCAAAGACAGCTGTGCCGAACCAATGGTCTGGGTGTCCATGAGAAATGATGACCATTTCAATTGGTTTTTTCAGACTATCTACAAATGTTTTCACCTCATGAGCATATGGTAGAAGCATCTGGGTATCTACCACAATTAAGTGTGCCTCTGTTTCAATAATATGTGTATTTACCATTGCTCCATCTTCAGGAGCAGTGTAAGTGTGAACGGTAACTTTATCGAATGTATTGCTTGTAATTGTCATATCAATGACCTCCATGTAAATTTCTTCTTGCATTTTTCATGCCATGATTATATACTATCATTGTCAGTATCTTTTGGAAAGTATACACCTTAAAGTGCGGTAGTTACCTTAAGGTAAGAAATGCATATTTTCAAGAACTAACCGACTTATATTTTTTGAAAAAATTTTGGAGAAAGCTATGACCAGTAAAAAATTACCATTAGACTTGCCAGCTTGCCCTATTGAAACAACCTTGCTACTGATTAGTAGCAAGTGGAACATTCTCATCCTACGCGATCTGATGGGTGGCACCAAACGCTTTAGCGAGTTACAACGTTCCATTGGCTCCATTAGCCAGAAGGTCCTGACCAGCAACCTGCGAGACCTTGAAGCAAAAGGCATTGTGAACCGCAAGGTCTATCCAGAAGTCCCGCCCCGTGTGGAATACTCTCTAACCGAACTGGGGCACTCCTTGAAACCCATCCTTGATTCTATGTGGGACTGGGGAGAATGGTACAAAACACAACAAAACTAGCCTAGAATCTTCCAAGCTAGTTTTGTTACTTACAAGTAGTCACCTTTGACCACAAAAAAGTTCCTAGGATTTCTCCTGTTAATTTGCAACGTTGGCGAGCAAACTTGAATTCGCCTTTAAACTCTTTAGGAATCTCAATGCCATTGGACAATTTAAAACCGACTGCTCTCTTTCCTTCTTCTTAATGTAATGCAGGTTTGATGAGAAAACTTCAGAGATAAACCAAAGAGAGATTAAGCCACAAGCTTAATCCCTCTTTTTAGTTTATCACCTATCCAGCCTGTTAAGCATTTGGATAGATGTAAGATACTGTTCCTTGAGCTGTCGTTGGGTCAAAATAGCCACGATAATTTCCGATACTCATATTCCCATTATAGTTAGATTCTAATACTTGAATACTGTTAGCACTTTGAACATCCGTCACATAGGCAACGTGGCCATAACCACCATCATTCCATACCGCAATCGCACCGACCTGCGGTGTTGTTCCTACTGTAAATCCAGCTGCAGCTGCACTAGCCGCCCAATCAGCTGCATTTCCCCAGTTATTTCCAGCCCATGAAGCCAACTCTTTAACACCCCAAGTACATTGACCAACAGGATAAGTATTATTAGATGAGCTACTTGTTGTGGTAGCCGCTACTGTACTAGTTGTGGTACTTGTTGTATCTGTTGTTGCATAGCTGCTATCTCCAGCGTAGGTTTGTGCTACTTGCTCTGGCATATAAGTGGCCACAGGATCTTGTGAATAACCATAGTCCTGTCCATAAGGAGCGCCCCATTGATCCGCACTAGCTGAAGCGCCAGTAAAAATTGCTGCTCCTGATACAGCTGCTAAAGCTAAAGTTGATTTCATTTTATTTTTAAACATTATTATCATTTCCTCTCACGTTTTGATAGGTCTATCATACTCAAGCAATATGACAAAGCAATAGCGATTATATTAAAAATGTGACAGGAACTTTAGGCTTTAGTTGCCAGATAAGCTACTTTAAGGTTAAAGCGGTTTTATTTAAGGAAACTCTCTCATTACCCCAAATAGAATGATCAAGCTGTCTCATTTACCGCACAACGTAATTCTTGATCAATTTTTTCTGCTGTCTTACGCCCTTCACGAATCCCCCAAATCACAAGACTTGGGCCACGACGGGCATCTCCAGCCACATACACTTTTTTATTAGTCGTTGTATAATCGTCATAAACACTACGAACACCAAAAGCATCAAACAAACTGGTTTCTGCTCCTGTAAAGCCCATAGCTAAGAGAACAAGATCTGCCTTAATCTCTGTTTCTGTTCCTGAAATCGGCTCAAACCCAGGTCCCACTTGAACTGTTTTTGCAGCAATGACTTGATGATCATCATTTCCAACAAAAGCTGTAGTCGAAGTGGCATAAGCTGTCAGAGGCTCATCTTGTACAAATTTAGCTTCTTCTTGCCCATAACCAATGCGATTAATCATAGGATACTGAGGCCATGGATTAGTAGGCAAGCGTTCATCAGGAAGTTGAGGAGTAATTTCTAGCTGTTTGACACTAGCTGCACCTAAACGTACAGCTGTCCCAATACAGTCATTTCCTGTATCTCCACCACCAATCACTAAAACGTGTTTACCAGCAAGCGATTTTTCTAAACTCTTGTCTGGACTGGTTAAAACTTTCTTGGTGACGTCGGTTAAAAAGTCCACGGCAAAGCGAATGCCTGAAAGTTCACGACCTGGAACAGGTAAATCACGTGGCACACTTGCTCCTGTCGCCAAAATCACACGATCATATTGTGCTAACAGGTCATCAGCTGTAATATCCCGACCAATTTCTGTATTGGCAATAAAGGTCACACCCAGATTTTTCATCGTATCAATACGGCGCTGGACAATAGACTTATCCAACTTCATATTTGGAATACCATACATCAACAACCCACCAAAGCGATCGGAACGTTCATAAACCGTTACAGAGTGCCCCAATTTATTTAAACGCCAAGCAGCCGATAAACCAGCCGGACCTGAGCCAACAATCGCAATCTTAAATCCTGTACGCTCCTTGGGACGTCCTGACTCTTCTACCCAACCATTTTCAAAAGCGGTATCAATAATAAAGCGTTCATTATCATGGATGGTCACACCTGAACCATTCAATCCTTCGGTACATCCTTTTTCACAAGGAGCAGGACAAACTCGACCTGTCATCTCTGGTAAAGGATTGGTACGCGATAAGCGTTCAAAGGCACGCTTAAAATCACCACGAAAGACTAAATCATTCCATTCTGGGATAAGATTATCATTCGGACAACCTGAAACAGCTCGACCGCCACCATAAAAAGTCCCTTGGTGGCAAAATGGAATACCACAAGCCATACAACGTGCAGCCTGTTGACGTCGCTCTTCTTCAGATAGAGGGACTTGCAACTCTTCAAAATCCAAGATACGCTCACCAACAGGACGGTAAGGATTATCCTTACGGTCATATTTTAAAAATCCATGGGGATCTGCCATTTTAGTAACCTCCTCTTACGCTAGCCAATAATTCTTCTCGCTCTTTAGCTGTACTCTGAGCTCCCGTAGCCACTTCAAAGGTATGTAATTCTAATTCATAACCTGTTAGTCCACGCTGTTTAAGAGCATAAGCGATATCATTGATGTCATGGAACTCTGATGGATAAACCTTCACAAATTTCTGTTCTTCATTTTCCCAATTTTCTAAAAGGCGTTTTGCTTTAGCGCTACCTGTATAGTGATAGTGTTTTTCAATCATTTCTTTCAACACATGGTCTCCACGTGTTTCCCCTAAAGAATAAAGATCAACCATTTCAGTATTGACTTTATCCTTAAAGTCACCATCTGCATCATAAACATAAGCGATTCCACCGCTCATACCTGCTGCAAAGTTACGACCAGTGCTACCTAAAATAACAGCAACACCACCTGTCATATACTCACAACCATGGGCGCCAACCCCTTCAACAACGACCTTAGCACCTGAGTTACGAACACAGAAACGCTCCCCTGCACGTCCAGCAAAATAAGCTTCACCTGTTACTGCTCCAAACAAGGCAACGTTACCTACAATTGGAGAGTTTTCAACATCATAGGCAGCATCATGCGGTGGCTTCACAATTAAGCGTCCACCTGACATTGACTTAGCAATATAGTCATTAGCTTCTCCAATCAAGGTTAATTCCATTCCTTGTGTGATGAAACTTGCAAAACTTTGTCCAGCAATACCAGTGTACTCATACTTCAATAAGCCAGCCTCTAAACTGGTATTACCATATCGCTCAGCAATCCATCCTGCCATACGGCCGCCAACAGATCGTTGAACATTATTGATATCACCCTTGATGGTCACAGAAGTCTTACTGTCAATAGCGGCTTGTGCAAATCCATCTAACTCACGCCACTGACGTGGGTCCAAAAATGGATCTTCAACCTTACGCTCAATACCATAGCTTGTTCCTAAAATTCTTGAAAAATCAAGAGAATTAGCTTTTTCATCCAACATCACCTTAGCTTTTAAAACTTCAGTATGACCAACCATTTCATCAATAGATCTAAATCCAAGCTCTGCCATATATTCTCGAAGCTCCTCTGCTAAGAAGAACATCATATTAATAACATGCTCAGGTTTCCCTGCAAAATGCTGACGCAACTCAGGATTTTGTGTGGCAACACCTACTGGACAGGTATTAAGAGAACACACGCGCATCATCACACAACCTACAGAAACTAGAGCCAAAGAAGCAAAAGAATATTCCTCAGCTCCTAACAGTGTCGCAATAGCCAAATCGCGACCTGTCATCAGCTTGCCATCTGTTTCCAAAGTCATTCGTTGACGTAGGCGGTTCAAAGACAATGTTTGATGTGCTTCTGCTAAGCCCATCTCCCAAGGTAGCCCAGCATCACGAACAGAGTTACGAGGAGAAGCACCGGTTCCACCATCATAACCTGAAATCACCACTTTATCTGCACCAGCCTTCACACATCCTGTCGCAATAGTTCCAACACCTGTAGAAGACACTAGCTTCACATTGATTTTTGCATAAGGATTAATCACCTTAAGATCATAAATCAACTGAGCTAAATCTTCGATAGAATAAATATCATGATGTGGTGGAGGGGAAATCAAACGAACACCTGGCGTTGCTCCACGAATCTCAGCAACCCACGGAAAGACTTTTTGTCCTGGTAATTGACCGCCCTCACCAGGTTTAGCTCCTTGAGCTAACTTAATTTGGAGCTCTTCAGCTGACATCAAATACTCTGCATTTACTCCAAAACGCCCTGAGGCCACTTGTTTAATTTTGGAGTTGACATTCCGTCCATCAGCTTGAGGTTTAAAACGCTGACGATTTTCTCCACCCTCACCAGAGTTAGACTTAGCTCCAATTCGGTTCATAGCTTCTGCAATGGTTTCATGTGCTTCTTTTGATAAAGAACCAAAACTCATGGCACCTACTTTGAAACGCTTCACAATTAACTCCGCAGGTTCAACTTCAGATAAAGCAACAGCAGGACGTTCCGATGCAAATTCCCATGTGGACCGCAAGGTTGTTGGTCGCTCTAGAGCTTCTTTATCTAACTGCTGACTGTATTGTTTAAAGAGATGGTAATCGCCTTTTCTAACAGCCTGTTGGAAGTTATAAATTGATTCTGGATTAAAAAGATGATATTCCCCATCTGTCTTAAACTGATAAGCTCCACCTGATGGTAAATAGTCCTCACTTCGAGAGCCAAATGCAAAGTCTGTGCGTGCCTTGTATTCTTTTTCAATTTGTTCAAGAGACAAACCTTCAATACGGCTAACTGTTCCCGTAAAGTATTGGTTTACAACATCAGAGGAAAGACCAAGTGCTTCAAATAATTGAGCGCCTTTATAACCTAGGATAGTTGAGATTCCCATTCGGCTCATGACCTTCACAATCCCTTTTTCAGCAGCTTTACGGTAGTTTTCTAAACCATGACTATCCTGACCAAATTCTAATAAACTCGCATAAGCACCATAAGGATGAATGGCAGCAGCACCATAACCAACCAAAGTCGCAAAATGATGAACTTCAAAAGCCTCTGCTGTATCCACTACAATCGAGAACTGACTAGCCTTACCTTTTGCTACCATAGCATTATAAAGACCAGATACAGCTAAAAGGATTGGCAATGCCATTTGATTTTCCCCTTTAACTCCTCGATCTGATAAGATTAAAATAGTTGCCCCAGCATCCAAAGCTGCCTCTGCCAAAGTAAAAAGATCTGATAGGGCCTGTTGAATCCCTGTATCCAAATGATAAACGGTAGATAAAATACGGCTTTTGTGTGTTGAACTGTAAAGACTGGCAATTTTAGCAAAGTCTTGACTAGATAATACAGGACTATCAATTTTTATCTTCAAACAGTTATCTTTACCATCTCGACGAATATCACCATCTGCCCCTAAATAAACTCCTGTTGATACCACGATTTGTTCACGAATGGCATCAATCGGAGGGTTAGTGACTTGAGCAAATTGTTGCTTGAAGAAGGTAAATAAAGACTGAGGTTTGTCAGACAAAACAGCTAGAGGACTATCATACCCCATTGAAACAACAGGCTCCTCCCCTTTTTCTGCCATAGGAAGAATCACACTGCGCAAAGTTTCATCGGTATAGCCAAAAAGCTTCCACATGGTATTAATATCGTATTCCAAGTCTTGTGGTTCAGCGGCTTCGATATCACTCAACAGCGTCATATTTTCCTTCACCCATTCTTGATAAGGATGTTGTGTCGCATAATAGTTTTTAACTTCCTCGTTTTTAAGAAGACGACCTGTTTTTGTATCAATCAACATCATATTACCAGGTCCAAGAACACCTTTTTCAACGACACGACTTGGCTCAAGATCCACAACACCAGATTCACTTGAACAAATCAGGAAATTATCTTTGGTACGTGAATAGCGACTTGGTCTAAGACCATTACGGTCCAAGCGAGCCCCAACCATATCACCATCTGTGAAAACAAGGGCAGCCGGTCCATCCCAAGGTGCAACAAAACTTGAGGCATATTCATAGAAAGCCTTCAATTCGTCATTTAGTCCCGAATCTGGTCCCCACGCTTCTGGGACCATCATCAATAAACTTTGCGGAATATCACGACCATGACGATAAAGGTACTCCAAACAATTCTCTAACTTAGCTGAGTCCGAATTTTCTTCGTTATAGATTTCAATTTGATGACTATGCATCCAATTTTCAGCACCACGTAACGTATTAATCTCACCATTATGCGCTAAAAAGCGAAAAGGCTGTGCACGATCCCACGATGGAAAAGTATTGGTTGAAAAACGTGAATGTGTCAATGCAATATGAGATTGAAAATGCTCATCTGTCAAATCAGGATAAAAAAGCCCAACCTGAAAAGCATGTAACATCCCTTTATAGACAATTGTCTTACTAGATAATGAACAAATAAAGAAATCCTCATTTGTGATCGTTTTTTCTAGTTGACGACGTAAAGCAAATAAAGCATCTTCAAATGGACGCCCTCCTTCAATGTGTTCAGGCTTACCAATGACAAATTGAACAAAACTTGGCATAATAGCTTGCGCAGTCGGTCCACAGTGTTCATACCTAAACGGAACATCACGCTTAAACAGCAAGGAGTAACCTGCTTGAGAAAAAGATTTTTCCAACACCTCTTCTAGCGCTTCTTTTTCTACTCTATCTTGCGGCAAAAACAACTGTGCAACAGCATACTCACCAAGGTTTGGCATATCAACCCCAACTTGTTTAGCTTCTTTTCTAAAAAATTTATCCGGCATTCCCAATAAGATACCAGCACCATCACCAGTATCAGGTTCAGCTCCTGTCCCACCACGGTGATTCATGCGTTCAAGCATGGTCAAGGCATACTCAATTAAGGTATGGCTCTGCTTACCTTCAATTTGACTCACAAATCCCATACCACAGGCATCTGATTCAAAAGAAGGATTCCAAAGAGTTGTTTCTTGCGCTCTTAAGGCAGATTCTTTCATAATGTTTACTCCTTATAAAACCTTGTGTTTAAGACACTTCTATCAATAATCATTATAATTATTTCTACATTATATCATCTTTATTCTTTAAATAAAATCTGAATATTCTATAAATTCCTAAAAAAGAAAGAGAGGGGGAAGGCCAACCTTGTATTGTTGGATTTCCACACTCCCAATAGATGATATCTAGCTATTTTAATACAGATCCAAGTAGTTATCAACTTCCCATTGTGAAACAAAAGTAGCATAGCTTGCCCATTCGATCTTCTTAGCTTCTACAAAGTTTGTCGTAATATGAGTACCTAGCGCCTCTGTTACAACCTCATCTTCTTGAAGTGCCTTAATAGCGTTGTGAAGTGTTGATGGTAAATCAGCAATTCCTGCCTCTTTACGTTCAGCTTCAGTCATTACATAAATGTTTGATTCAACTGGAGCTGGAGCCTCAATTTTATTTTCAATACCATCAAGTCCTGATTCAAGAAGAACAGCTAGAGCAAGATATGGATTAGCAGTTGGGTCCACTGAACGTAACTCTAGACGTGTTCCCATACCACGTGAAGCAGGAACGCGAATCAATGGTGAACGGTTTTTACCTGCCCAAGCGATATAAACTGGAGCTTCGTAACCTGGTACCAAACGCTTATATGAGTTAACTGTTGGGTTCATAATAGCAGTGTAACTATAAGCATGTTTCATCAAGCCACCAAGGAAATAGTAAGCTGTTTCTGATAATTGCATCCCTTTTGGATCTTCTGGATCAAAGAAAGCATTGTTTCCATCTTTGTCAAAAAGAGACATGTTACAGTGCATACCAGATCCATTGATACCAAACTTAGGTTTTGCCATAAAAGTAGCATATAGTCCATGTTTACGTGCAATTGTCTTAACAACCAATTTAAAGATTTGGATATTATCACAAGCCTTCAAAACATCCGCATACTTAAAGTCAATCTCATGTTGACCAATAGCAACCTCATGATGACTCGCTTCTACTTCAAATCCCATCTCAGTCAATACATTAACAATCTCACGACGCGTGTTATCTGCAAGGTCAGTTGGAGCAAGGTCAAAATAGCCACCTTTATCGTTTACTTCTAGAGTTGGGTTACCTTGTTCATCCATTTTGAAAAGGAAAAATTCTGGCTCAGGTCCCAAGTTGAACGATTTAAAACCAACCTCTTCCATATGACGAAGAGCTTTTTTCAAGTTCCCTCGTGGATCACCAGCAAATGGCTCACCTTCTGTTGTATAAATATCACAAATTAATCCCGCTACACGACCATTTTCATCACCCCATGGAAAGATTGTCCAAGTATCAAGATCTGGATAGAGATACATATCTGACTCATTGATACGTACAAATCCTTCAATAGATGATCCATCAAACATTGCTTTATTTGACAGCACCTTATCGATTTGCTCATCAGTCGCTGGAATTTCAACATTCTTCATAATTCCTAGAATATCTGTAAACATTAAACGAAGAAAGGTAACATTTTTCTCTTTAATATCGCGTTTGATATCAGCTGCTGTGATTGCCATAAGTGGTCTCCTTTGAATTTTAGAAAAAATAAAATTTATATCCCGTATATTACTATACGAAAATTAACGAAAAATACTAGTTGGACTAGAAAAGCGTCCTTGATTACGCAACTCATCATGTAAAATACGTCGCACATCCTCATCGGTAAGAGCATGTTGTTTTTTCTGAGATCGTATTTCACGATCCGCATACTCTTTTTTTATCGCTGCTATGTTAAGCCCTTCATCTAAAAAATCTTTGATTTCGAGAAGAAGATCCATATCATTCAAAGAATAAAGCCGACGATTGCCCGAACTCCGATCTGGTGTTAGTAAGCCTTGATCTTCATAATAGCGGATCTGCCTAGCAGACAAATCGGTCAATTTCATAACAGAGCCCATTGGGAAAACTGCCATTGAACGTCTCAATTCTTTTTCTTTCATGACAAACTCCTTTCTCTTAGTAGCTATTATATTCTGAAAATTTTGACATGTCAAGCCCTTATGTTAGTTTTTCTAACATATATTTATTTTTTTCTATTTTTAACCATTTGTTTGTAGCGATCAATATCAGAATTCACCATAATGGCAATAAAGACACCTACAAAAGTTTCAAAAATCCGCGCAAAAACATATAAAATAGTATCATGGGAAGGAATAGATAAAGTGATAATCAACAAGGCAGATACTCCGCCAATAATCCCCGCTTTATTGTTAAAAGCCACATTAAACATAATAGTTAACATGGTTAAAATAGGGACTAAGAACAAGGTCACCCAAAATGCCCCTGAAAAATAGCTATTGATGACAAAAAAAACAAGAGCCAATGCCCCACCAATTGCGTTTCCCAAAATACGAGACGCCCCAAAAGAAACACTCTTATCAAAGTCTTCTCTTAAGCTAAAAACAGCCGTCAACGCTCCAATCTGCAAACCTTCCCAGCCTAATAAACCAAATAACAACAATACCAAGAAAACAGCTAGTCCTGTCTTGGTGGTCCGCATTCCTAATTTAAACTTCTTAGGATCAAATCGATTATTCTTAAACATAATTTTATTGTAACACGAAGTTAGAGTTTTGAGGCATTCAAATTCAAATAACTTTGACAAAAAATAACTCCATTCCCCTCTAGACTACCTAGTCTGACAACCAGCTCTCAAATGATTTCTTAAAAAAGGTAATTGGGTTGAAATCATAGATAAGTGCAACTAACTAGACACACATAATCTCTCCTACTCAAACATTGACACTATCTGTCTAAAACTAAATATGTGCGCTCTGTTGTCCACTTCTAGAGAGGCCTACAATAATTTCTAGACTTAAATCAACCAAGCAGAATCTGATTAAATATACCGCTTCTTCCCTTCTAAATAATCAAAAAAGGATGGGAAAACCATCCTTTTTCTAAAAAATCAAGATTTTACAGAAGCAGTAGATACAAAATTTATTTTTCCAGTTAATGTAGCAAGGTCTAGTATTTTTTCACCTTGCTAGACTTTCTAACTCGCCCAATATCGTAAAAACTCTACATGATGCACAAAATGCAACGGAAATCCGTTGCATTTTAGCTTTTGCACTAGAAAAGAAGTTGGTAACCCAACTCTTTTCGTCGTAATTTTTACTTTTCAGTAAGAGCTGCAAGACCTGGAAGTACTTTACCTTCTAGGAGTTCCATTGAAGCACCACCACCTGTTGAGATCCATGAAAACTTGTCTGCACGGCCAAGGTTGATAGCTGCTGCTGCTGAGTCACCACCACCGATGATTGATTTTACGCCTGGTTGTTTCACGATAGCGTCCATCACACCGATTGTACCAGCTTGGAAGTCTGGGTTTTCAAATACACCCATAGGTCCGTTCCAAACAACTGTTTTCGCACCAGTCAAGGCTTCGTCAAACTTAGCGATTGACTTAGGACCGATATCAAGACCAAGGAAGCCTTCTGAAACTGCTTCGCCTTCTGTATCGCGAACTTCAGTATAGCCAGCAAATGCGTTTGCTTCTTTTGAGTCAACTGGCAAGATCAATTTACCGTTAGCCTTTTCAAGAAGTGCTTTTGCCACATCAAGCTTGTCTTCTTCTACAAGTGAGTTACCGATTTCGATACCTTGAGCTTTGTAGAATGTGTAAGTCATACCACCACCGATAAGAACTTTATCAGCTTTTTCAAGAAGGTTTTCGATAACACCGATCTTATCAGATACTTTTGAACCACCAAGGATTGCTACGAATGGACGCTCTGGAGTTTCAACAGCTTCTTGGATGTAAGCAATTTCGTTTTCCAAAAGGAAACCAGCTACTGCTTTTTCTACGTTTGCTGAGATACCAACGTTTGATGCGTGTGCACGGTGTGCAGTACCAAATGCATCGTTAACGAAGATGCCATCTCCAAGTGAAGCCCAGTACTTACCAAGTTCTGGATCGTTTTTAGATTCTTTCTTACCATCAACATCTTCGAAACGAGTGTTTTCAACAAGGAGAACTTGTCCATCTTCCAAAGCATTGATAGCTGCTTCCAATTCAGCGCCACGAGTAGCACCAGCGATGAAAGCAACATCTTGACTCAATTTAGCTGCCAAGTCAGCTGCTACAGGAGCCAATGATTTACCTTCTTTATCAGCTTCTTCTTTTACACGCCCAAGGTGAGAGAAAAGAATCGCACGTCCACCTTGCTCAAGGATGTACTTGATTGTAGGAAGAGCCGCAGTGATACGGTTGTCGTTAGTGATAACGCCATCTTTCAAAGGAACGTTAAAGTCAACACGGACAAGAACTTTTTTCCCTTTCAAATCAACGTCTTTAACAGTCAATTTAGCCATTTGTTAGACTCCTTAAAAAATTTTTTATACAGGTTAATTATATCACAAAAATTGTAAAAGCGATAGCTTCTAACTGTCTGTTTTCATAACAAAAAAAGAGGCCTAAGCCTCTTTTGATACTAAATAAAATTATTTAGCGATTTTTGCAAAGTACTCAAGAGTACGTACAAGTTGTGAAGTGTATGACATTTCGTTGTCGTACCATGAAACAACTTTAACCAATTGTTTACCGTCAACGTCAAGAACTTTAGTTTGAGTTGCGTCAAACAATGAACCGTATGAGATACCTACGATATCTGAAGATACGATTTGGTCTTCAGTGTAACCATATGAATCGTTAGCAGCAGCTTTCATAGCAGCATTGATTTCATCAACAGTTACGTTTTTCTCAAGAACAGCAACCAATTCAGTTACAGAACCTGTTGGAGTAGGTACGCGTTGTGCAGCACCGTCAAGTTTACCGTTCAATTCTGGGATAACAAGACCGATAGCTTTAGCAGCACCAGTTGAGTTAGGAACGATGTTTGCAGCACCAGCGCGCGCACGACGAAGGTCACCACCACGGTGTGGTCCGTCAAGGATCATTTGGTCACCAGTGTAAGCGTGGATAGTTGTCATCAAACCTTCAACAACACCGAAGTTGTCTTGAAGAGCTTTAGCCATTGGTGCCAAACAGTTTGTAGTACATGAAGCACCTGAGATAACTGTTTCAGTACCATCAAGGATTTCGTGGTTAGTGTTGTAAACGATTGTTTTAACATCGTTTCCACCAGGTGCAGTGATAACAACTTTTTTAGCACCATTTTCATGGATGTGTTGTTCAGCTGCAGCTTTAGAAGCAAAGAATCCAGTTGCTTCAAGAACGATTTCTACACCGTCAGTAGCCCAATCAATGTTTGCTGGTTCGCGCTCTGCAGAAACTTTAACGAATTTACCGTTAACTTCGAATCCACCTTCTTTAACTTCAACGCTACCGTCGAAACGACCTTGAGTTGTGTCGTATTTCAACAAGTGTGCAAGCATGTTAGGATCTGTAAGGTCGTTGATGCGTGCTACTTCAACACCTTCTACGTTTTGGATACGGCGGAAAGCAAGACGACCGATACGTCCGAAACCGTTAATACCAACTTTAACTACCATTAGTGATTTCCTCCTTATGAAAATCAAATAAAAATTATTGTAAAGGGCAAGCCCTTAAGTCTTTGTGAAAAGATTAACTTGGATGGTTACAAATTAATCCTTCAACGTATTTATTATATAACTATTTCCATAAAATTGCAAACGATTTTACCCTTTTCTAAAAATATAAAAGCGCCTGTTTCCAGACGCTTGTATATTTTTAGATTGGAAGCTCTTATGCTTCTCCACCATTTTTCTTAATGATTTCTTCTTGAACTGATTTAGGAACATCTTCATAGTGGTCAAATACCATCATGAATGTACCACGTCCTTGAGTTGCAGAACGAAGAACAGTTGCATAACCAAACATTTCAGCAAGTGGAACGTAAGCACGAACGATTTGGCTGTTACCATGTGCTTCCATACCATCAACACGTCCACGACGAGCTGTAACGTGTCCCATAACATCTCCAAGGTTTTCTTCTGGAACTGTTACAGTAACCAACATCATTGGCTCAAGGATAGCAGGTTGTGCAGTCTTAGCCGCTTCTTTAAGAGCAAGAGATGCTGCGATCTTGAAGGCAGTTTCAGATGAGTCAACATCGTGGTATGATCCATCATAAAGTTTAGCTTTAACATCAACCATTGGATATCCTGCAAGAACACCGTTAGCCATAGTTTCGATCAAACCTTTTTCAACTGCTGGTACAAATTCACGAGGAACCACACCACCGACGATGGCATTTTCAAACTCGAATCCTTTACCTTCTTCGTTTGGTGTAAATTCAATCCATACATCACCGAATTGACCTTTACCACCTGATTGACGTTTGAAGAATCCACGTGCTTGAGTTGAAGCGCGGAATGTTTCACGGTAAGATACTTGAGGAGCACCTACGTTTGCTTCAACTTTAAATTCACGACGCATACGGTCAACAAGGACATCAAGGTGAAGCTCACCCATACCTGAGATAACTGTTTCACCAGTTTCAACGTTTGTTTCAACGCGGAATGTTGGATCTTCTTCAGCAAGTTTTTGAAGGGCGATACCCATTTTATCTTGGTCAGCTTTAGACTTAGGCTCAACCATCAATTGGATAACTGGTTCTGGAACGTTGATTGACTCAAGAATAACTTTTGCTTTTTCATCAGTTAATGAGTCACCTGTAGTTGTATCTTTCAAACCAACAGCAGCTGCGATATCCCCTGCGTAAACTGTGTCAATTTCTTGACGGCTGTTTGCGTGCATTTGAAGGATACGTCCGATACGCTCACGTTTACCTTTAGAGGTATTCATAACGTATGAACCTGATTGAAGAACACCAGAATAAACACGGAAGAATGTCAAACGACCTACGAATGGGTCAGTCATGATCTTGAAGGCAAGCGCTGCAAACGGCTCATCATCAGATGCTGGACGAGTTTCTTCTTCATCTGTATCTGGGTTAATCCCTTTAATCGCTGGAATATCAACTGGACTTGGAAGGTAATCAATAACTGCATCAAGCATCAATTGAACACCTTTGTTTTTAAAAGCTGAACCACATAATACTGGGAAGAATTCAACGTTGATAGTTGCTTTACGGATAGCAGCTTTCAATTCTTCTTCAGTGATTTCTTCACCTTCAAGGTATTTCATCATCAAATCTTCATCAGTTTCAGCAACTGCTTCAACTAATTTTTCACGATATTCTTCAGCTTGCTCAAGGTAATCTGCTGGAATATCTTCTTCAAGAATATCTGTACCAAGGTCGTTAGTATAGATTTCAGCTTTCATCTTGATAAGGTCGATGATACCACGGAAATCATCTTCTGCACCGATTGGCAATTGAATTGGGTGTGCATTTGCTTGAAGACGGTCATGAAGTGTGCTTACTGAGTAAAGGAAGTCTGCACCGATTTTATCCATTTTGTTAGCAAATACGATACGTGGAACACCGTATTCAGTCGCTTGACGCCATACTGTTTCAGTTTGTGGTTCTACACCTGATTGTGAATCAAGAACAGTCACGGCACCATCAAGAACGCGGAGTGAACGTTGTACTTCGATAGTGAAGTCCACGTGTCCTGGTGTGTCAATGATGTTAACACGGTGATCATTCCATTGTGCTGTTGTCGCAGCAGAAGTGATAGTGATACCACGTTCTTGCTCTTGCTCCATCCAGTCCATTTGTGAAGCACCTTCGTGAGTTTCACCGATTTTATGGATTTTACCAGTGTAGTAAAGGATACGTTCCGTTGTTGTTGTTTTACCAGCATCAACGTGAGCCATGATACCGATGTTACGAGTTTTTTCTAGTGAAAATTCGCGAGCCATTTGGTTTTCTCCTATAATTTTTTATTTTACTTTATTATTATACCATATTATTAAGAAAAGCGAGTGGGTTAATCCCACCCGCTTGATTTCTTACTCATGGTGTAAATTAGATGAGGTAAGCCTCAATCCTATTTGTGATGATTGGACGATAAGTTGCTACCATAATCTCAATTGATTTATGTAGAACTGACTTAACGTCCTCACATCCTAATTGAACTCGGGCTACAACTCACTGACAAAAAGATGAACCTCATTGATTGCACAGCAATCTGCTTCGCTTCCCTATTTTGTCTAGGAGTTGCTTGACGCCCTCGTATCTTAATCTTACCAGCGGAAGTGTGCGAACGCGCGGTTTGCTTCTGCCATTTTGTGAGTATCTTCACGTTTTTTAACAGCTGCACCTGTGTTGTTTGCTGCATCCATGATTTCTTTTGCAAGACGATCAACCATAGTGTGCTCACCACGGGCACGTGAGATGTTTACCAACCAACGAAGACCAAGTGTCGTACGACGCTCTGGACGAACTTCAACTGGGACTTGGTAGTTAGAACCACCGACACGACGGGCACGTACTTCAAGAACTGGCATGATGTTTTCCATAGCTGTCTCAAATACTTCAAGTGCGTCAGTACCTGTAGCTTCTTTGATTTGATCAAAGGCACCGTAAACGATGCTTGCTGCTGTACCACGTTTACCATCAAGCATAACACGGTTGATAAGACGTGTTACAAGTTTTGAGTTGTAGATTGGATCTGGTAATACTTCGCGTTTTGGCGCTTGATTTTTACGACTCATTTTTTCTTATCCCCCTTCTTATTATCCTTTAGGACGTTTAGCACCGTATTTAGAACGGCCTTGTTTACGATCAGCTACACCTGCAGTATCAAGTGCACCACGGACGATGTGGTAACGTACCCCTGGAAGGTCTTTTACACGTCCACCACGGATAAGAACCACACTGTGTTCTTGCAAGTTGTGTCCGATACCTGGGATATACGCAGTAACTTCGATAAGGTTGCTCAAACGTACACGAGCGAATTTACGAAGGGCTGAGTTAGGTTTTTTAGGTGTCATTGTACCAACACGAGTTGCTACACCACGTTTTTGTGGTGAAGATACGTTAGTTTGAACTTTTTTGTGGCTGTTGTAACCAACGTTCAAGGCTGGTGATTTAGATTTTTCTACTTTAGATTTACGTGGTTTACGAACCAACTGGTTAATTGTAGGCATCTACATTTCTCCTGTAAAATTTTTTATTTTTGGTTGACATGGCACGTGGTGACCGCCCATATCTGTGTGTACTTTTGCAACAATTGTCAGCACGTCTCTGTACACTTTTGAGAGACCAAAAGTAAAAAGTACCGTTAAATATAATAACATATATCCTCATTCACGTCAATTCTTTTTTCTAAAAAATAGATTTAAGGAAGAAATCAATGGATGACGAAAGTTCTATAATGAAGTTAGCCACCTTACCTTAGTCAAGAATTAGATGTTTCACTATGTTTGAGTAAGTTGATGATTTCATTTGATAACAGGCTTGAAGCTGTTAGGCTAGGTGCCCAAGGCTAATCATAGCCTTGGTTTAGCTGAAAAAACAGCTTCAAGGGTTCCTGTTGTCAAATGAAATCTGATGTAAGGTATAAGAAAACACCTCTGTGCTATACTTGTTGTTCACCACAAACACAAGGAAAGGCACAGAGATGCAAAAGTATTATACACCAAAAGGGAAACATTTGACAATAGATAACCGTCGCTTGATTGAGCGGTGGAAACTTGAAAATAAGTCCAATCGTGAAATTGCAGGCTTGCTTGGAAAGGCTCCTCAAACAATTCATAATGAAATCAAGCGTGGGACAACCTTACAACAAGTGCGAAAAGGGGTCTACAAGAAAGTTTATTCTGCTGATTATGCACAAACTGTTTACCAATCCAATCGAAAACGGTCGGTTAAAAAGATAATCCTAACGAAAGAAATGAAAGAGAAGATTTTACACTATCATAAGCAAAAATTTTCGCCTGAAATGATGGTTAAGAAGAAGCAAGTGAAAGTTGGTATTTCAACTATCTACTATTGGTTTCATAATGGTCATTTAGGTTTGACAAAAGCGGATATGCTTTATCCTAGAAAATGGAAAGCTGTCAAGAAGCAAGCCAGTCCGAACTTTAAGCCAGCTGGTAAATCAATTGAAGAGCGACCGGAGGTCATCAATCTTCGATTGGAAAACGGTCATTATGAAATTGATACAGTTCTACTAACCAGAGCGAAAAATCAGTGTCTTTTAGTCTTAACCGACCGACGAAGTAGACACCAAATCATAAGATTAATTCCAAATAAAACTGCTGAATCTGTCAATCAGGCACTTAGGTTACTAATAGCTGAGTATCATATTTTATCAATAACTGCAGATAATGGTTCGGAATTTAGTCGATTGGTTGAAGTGTTTCCTGAGGAACATATCTACTATGCACATCCCTACTCTTCATGGGAAAGAGGTTCAAATGAAAACCATAATCGATTGATTCGGAGATGGTTACCTAAAGGAACCAAGAAAACGACTCCGAAAGAAGTCGCTTTTATCGAAAATTGGATTAATAACTACCCTAAAAAATGCTTGGACTACAAGTCGCCAAGTGAATTTCTTTTGGGTGGCTAACTTCAACTTGAAATTTGGGAAATCAATGGATGACTGCAGACCTAGCAAGTATAATCGAATAAATAAAAAACTTCAAAAGTTAGACTTATCCTAACTTTTGAAGTTCTTGGGCAAAAAAAGATTCTATCTCGCCTTATCTCTCATCTTTTTTACGTTTATAACTAGCTAAAGCTGCTGCACTTAACATACCAAATCCAAGAAGACTAGCAGAACCATAAGTTGCCTCTCCTGTTGTCGGAAGTGTGTTATTTGTCTTATCTAAGGCTTTTGTCCCATTAGATACCACAGAATTAGACATTACTACGCTTGGTGAAGCAGGACGTTTCTGTGCTGTCTGTGACAAGACGTTACGACTAGCCTTCTCAACACGATTTTTCTGCTCTAACTGAGCCACTTGTTCACTTACTGGGATATTGACTTGTTCGTTCGACACTGTATCAACAGGTTTGAGACCTGTCGTATTAACAGGCTTCTGAGGAAGAACAACTTCTGTAATCACTCCGTCTTGCTCTGTCGGAATCACAGACTCTTGTTTTGCTAATTGCTCTTTTTGTAGTGCTAGCAAGACTTTTTGAGCAGCTACTAATGTAGCTTGTTTCGCTTCAAGCTGTGTATTGGCTTCTTTTAGTTGATTCGCTAAGGTTTCTTGTTCTTCAATTGCTAAAGCCAATTGAGATGTCAGAGTTTCTAACGTTTCAATAGCTGCCGCTAATTGTTCTTGACTCTCTGCTAATAAGTTTTCATTTTGATACTTCGCTAATAACTCTTTGGTTGCAGCTAACTCTTCACTTAAAGTATTCACTTTGTAATCAGCTGCACCTTTTGCCACAATCAAATCTCCTAGTTCAGATTTAACCGTATCAAAATTATTTTGAGCCGTTACTACAACAGCTTGTAATTCTGCTAGGCGTTTCTCTTCTAGTTCTAGAGCAGCTTGATTAGCCGCTACAGACTGAGTAGCTGTAGTTAGCTGAGTAGTTAAAGTTGATAAAGTCGCTTTTTCGCTAGATAATTGAGCAGATAGAGTGTCAACTTTATTTTGCGCAGCCACTACCGTTGAGTAGGTTGAAATATTGGATTGTTTAGATTGTAAGTCTGAAATTTTAGCTTTAAGATTACTGATTTCTTGACGGACCTGAGAAATCTTAGTTTCATCAACAGTTGATTTTGTTGCCACAATTGGTGTTCGAGAGAAACCTGATGATTGAATCTCGCTTTCTTTAACAACTAAATAATGTTGTGTAAAGGCAGTAGAAACACCTGTTGCACCCAAACCATTAATTCCTACACCAATATAGGCCGCCTCTCCACTATCACCTTTCAAGAAGGTACGAGTGTGACCAAAGTTTGAGCTAGCATCTGTAAAGAGCATGTAAATCAATTGATAATAGATCTTACTCTTTAGAGCATCTACCGTTGTCGTATGACTAGACAACCAAGTTGTTCCCATATTTTCATACCAAGAAGCGGTTAAACCTGCTTTACTTGCTTCTTGATTTAAAATGGTAGTATCATGAGCGCCATTTTCATATTGAATACGAGAATGCTTGCTAACATAGGCTGCAGAAACACTTTCAGCAAATGCCATTGAGGATTCTGTAATAGTTAGAGGTGATAAATTAAAGGCTGCGCGTACGGGATTGAGTAACTCAACAACAAATTGAGTCAATTCAACTTGAACTTCGTGGCTGATGTTATTGACATCAACTAAGCGTGTTGTGTCCTCTGCAATGGTCTTATAAGCTGTACTAGAGCCAACAAAACCATCACCCACAACACCATTTGCAGCTGCCGCCGCCTTACCAATTTGAATCAATTCATTCTTAGCGGCAGCAGAGATGGAACTATAATTGCGAATATTGGAAAGCTGTGTAGCATAGTTAGCAGGCACTACTAGAGTATTTCCACCTGTAACAGACTTCACTTCTGTTGTAGCAGTTTGAAGTTGACTCAATTCTGCTTCTTTTTCTGACAACTCTGTCTTAGCTTGCGTCAATTCTGTTGAAATTGCTGTTGAAGCGGTTGCCTTTGCGGCTTCAAGTTCTTTATCAGCAGTTGCAACTTCTTTTTCAAGACTCGCTACCTTAGCCTCACTACCTGCCTTTTCTTCGGCTAATTTTTCAGGGGATTGAACGGCTTCTGATAAAGTAGCAATGGTTTTTTCGCTCTCGCTAACGGCATCCTTAGATTCCTGTAATGCCGTATTAGCCGCTGCTGCCTCGGCTTCTTTTTCTTGTACAGCTTGACCTGCTACCTCTGAAGCTGTAGTGGCCGTTTCTAACTCAGAAGTAATTGCTTGGATTTTATCTTGAGTTTCAGAGATAACTTCAGGACTAGATTCTGAAGCGATGATTTCTGCCTCTGCTACGGCACTTTCTGCTGCTGTCACAGCTGTCTCTGCTTCAGCCACTTGCTCAGTCAAGTCTGCTACTACCGCATCTTGCTCGGTAGCAGCTTGAGTAGCTTGCTGTGCCGCGTCATTAGCTGTGGCTACTTCTTTTTCAGCATCGGCAACTGCTACAGTAGCCTCTTCGATGGTTGGGGTTGACTGTGTCGTTGTCTCCTCTGTAGTTGTTGTCACTTGAGTGGCTGTTTCTACATCCTCTGCGTGAACAGTCTGGTTAAGCCCACTTGCACCTAGAACAGCAAGTGTTGCAGATGTCGTTGCCAAAGTCGTTGTTAATTTATTCGTTTTTTTATTATCAATTGATTGATTTTCTATGTTCATTTTTATACCTCATTATATCTATAAACAATTAGAATTTTATCATAAAAAAGAGAGAGGGACAATCCTATCTCTTTTACAAAATTGTTACAGTTCAAATAAATTCCCTAATTCAACGCGAATAAATTTATTTTTTGTATCTAATTCAGCCACACTAAGAAGAGATTTATAGTCCACCAAATCCTTTTCTTCCTGCCGGTTTTCTGCAAATACCGCAACACCGACTAAGTGGCTATCAAATTCAGATAATAGACTGACCATTCCTGTAATCGTCCCGCCACCTTTTAAGAAATCATCTACAATCAAGACATTACTGTTAGGCTTTAGACTGCGTTTTGATAAAAACATCTTTTCAATGCGGTCACTCGAACCACTAGCATAGTTCACACTGACGGTCGATCCCTCTGTTATTTTTAAATCGCGACGAACAATAACAAATGGTACATTTAAAACATTTGCTACCGCATTAGCTAAAGGAACACCCTTGGTAGCTACAGTCATCACTGCATCTATCTTTTTTTCCTTAAAATGTGAAGCAATGATACGCCCTACTTGATTAAGAATGTGTGGTGTACTTAATAAATCTGATAAGTAAATGTATCCTCCAGGTAAGATACGATCACTTTCAGATAGACGATCACGTAAATCTGAAGCGACTTGATATGCCTCTTCTTTAGAAATGGTAGGTGTAAAGAGAACTCCTCCACTAGCTCCTGTCACTGTTTCAATTTCACCAATATGAGCTTCTTCAAAGGCTTTTTTAATAATAGAGATATCTTCTGAGATGGACGACTTAGCTGTTTCATATTTTTCAGCAAATACATTTAAGCTTGTTAATTGATAAGGATGATTGATGAGGTAGTTAGAGATGACCACCATACGCTCACTTCTTCTTAATTTCATACAGTTCTCCAGAAATTTATTTTCTGCTATTATATCATAATATAAGTAAAAAACGAACATTAAGTCCCCTCATGTTCGTTTTTCTTGGTTTTTTACTGATGATATTTTGGTTTGTAGAAGGAACGATTGTCCAAAGCAAAGACACGATTCGTCATTTCTCCCTCGGATACACGGCTAAGTGCTGTCTGCATCATCATCATTTCCGCATCAATATTATCAATCATATGAAGAATCTCAGCCTCCATAATCATAGGACGTACTGGGCTACCATATTCCAGCTGTCCATGGTGGCTTAAAATCAGATGGCGAAGCACAATAACTTCTTCTTTATCATCAGGGATATCTAGCTCTGTGATAACTTTGGTAATTTCCTCATTGATTAAGGAAATATGGCCAATCAGGTTACCGCGTACAGTATATTCTGTATTTTCTGGCCCAGTCAACTCAATCACCTTGGCTAAGTCATGCAACATAATGCCTGCAAATAATAAGCTCTTATTGAGGTCTGGATAAATGTCTCCAATCGCATCTGCCAAACGCACCATCGTAGCAGTGTGGTAAGATAAGCCATTTTCAAAAGCATGATGGTTTGTTTTAGCTGCTGGATAGGTGTAAAACTCCTTTCCAAACTTACGATAAAGCGCACGCACAATCCGTTGCCAAGTGGCATTTTCAATCTTAAAAATCATCTGATCAAGATATTCTTTAATATCATCAAGGTTAACAGGTGATTTTTCTTTAAAATCTTTAGGATCGGAAGGTTCTCCCTCATGAACTAGTCTCAAGGTGATTTGGTTCACTTGAGGCATCCCATTATAGACCTCTCGTCGGCCCTTCATAAAGATAACTTTACCTGCTATAAATTTTTCCACATTGTGAGCTTGTGCGTCCCATAGGTTTCCATTGATTTCTCCTGTGTCATCTTGAAAGGTAAACGCGATATAATCCTTACCTGCTCTAGTTTTTCGTACTTCCGCCGACTTAATAAGGTAATAGCCTTCAAAAAGTTGGTCTTTTTTCATCTGGTTAATTTTCATGGTTTTCCTCAATTTCTAGATTTGGTAAGAAAGAATCATCTTGCTCTACTTGCTCAAGACGATCCAAGCTACGTAATATGGCCTTGGTTCGTGTCGATAAAAGACTATCGATATTTTGACTCGCACGGTTTAATTGGGTCTGCGTTTTCGTTAGAAGACCTTCAAATTTACCAAACTCGGTTTTAATCTGACCTAGAGCACGTCCAATATCATTAGCTGAACGCTGCAAACTCAAGGTCTTAAAGCCAACAGACAAGGAATTTAATAAAGCTGATAAGGTGGACGGACCCGCAATCACGATACGATCATCCCGACGCAAACTATCAAAGAAAGCAGGATGTCTGACGACCTCCGCATATAGTCCTTCTGTCGGTAAAAACATAATTCCAAAATTGGTTGTTTCAGGAGGATTAAGGTATTTTTTATTGATATCTTTAGCAAAACGTTTGATAGCCGCCAAAAGCATTTTTCGGTGCAGCTCGATTTCTTCCTTTTGACCTCTTTCATAGGCATCTTCTAAGCGATAATAATCCTCTAAAGGAAATTTTGAATCAATCGGCAAATATATGGTCTGCCCTTGGCTTTGTCCTGGGAGTTTAATGGCATACTCCACACGCTCTCTAGAGCCTGAAACAGTTGGGACTTCCACCTCATACTGACTAGGGCTCATAATATCTTCAATGATTTGTCCTAATTGTAATTCCCCCAAAATCCCTCTGGTTTTGGTATTGGACAGAACCTTATTTAAAGTCCCCACATCACGCGCCACCGTCTTCATCTCACCCAGACCTTGATTGACACTTTCTAATTGCTGAGAAACCGTTGCAAAGGAAGCTTGTAAACGGCTGTGTAATGTTTTATCCAGCTTTTCCTCTACAGTCACCCGCATCTCTTCCAAACGCTTTTCATTAGAGTCTTGCATCAATCTGACTGCGTCGGTCAACTGTTTGGTCATCATTTCCAAGCGTTGATCTGAGCGATCACGATGCTCCGTTAAGTGTTGCCCTAAGGTTTCTCGAATAGACAATAGCTGTTGATAAAGATCCCTTTGTAATTCCTGTAGTTGCTTACTTTGCTCAAGAAGCAAATTTTTATTGGCGACTTCTAACTGGTAAGACAGTTGATCGGATAAGCGATCCGCTTCTTCTTCTTGAAATTGTACTTGTCTTCGTTGGTCATCTGCTTGCTTCCAAATCAAATATAGCAAAAGGATTACTATGATGATCAAAATCAGATATAACATGCTACCTCCTATCTCTACTCCTTATCACTACAACATAGTCATCTTCTACGGTCACTTTTATGGGATCATCTAAAAATTCATTACTGGTATAAATCTTCTTCTTAAAATAATTCGAAGAAACTAAGGGGTATTTGGCACCTAAAATCTCCAAATCCCCCTCACCACTTGTCATAAAGGCAACATAGGGTAGCTGTGGCTCTGGCATAATCAGATGACTCCCTTTAGGATAGTAACTGATATGATTTTGCTGATCTCTTAAAAAAAGCTGACGCATAAAGGGGGAAAGTTCAGGATCGCTAGGCATAAAGAGGTTAGACAAAGCGTGGTCCAAACGTCCACCAAAGGCACCAAAAACTGTTACACATGCTTCTGGATACTGACGAAAGACCTCTTTTAAAGCTAGCTCTGTATCTGTATCATTTTTTTCAGGCTGGGCTTGACAGACTCTTTGAGCTTTTTTAACGATCAAGGCTTTTTCTGAGGTTGATACGGAATCAAAATCTCCCACAGCCAAATCAAGTGGCAGACCCTTATCTAAGAGATATAGACAAGCTCGGTCCACCCCTACAATATAATCAAAATCAAAACAAGCTCCTGTGATGTCACCAGAGGCAAAAACAGCAACCGTTTTAGGCTTCAATTGCTTTTTTGAGTGTTGCCACACGTTCATTTAAATCTCCATTAAAGGCATAAGAACCTGCTACAAAGACGTTAGCTCCTGCATCTTTTGTTGCTTTGATGCTCTTATCATCAATCCCACCATCCACTTCAATATCAAAGTCTAAACCTTTTTCTTGACGCAGTTGGGCAACTCTTTTAATCTTTTCGACCATCTCAGGAATAAAGGCTTGCCCTCCAAATCCTGGGTTAACTGTCATAATCAAAACCTGATCAACCAAATCCAAAACAGGTATCAAAGCCTCAACAGGAGTTCCTGGGTTAATCACGACACCTGCTTGCATCCCACAAGACTTAATCTTTTGAAGGGCACCATGAATATGGGTGGTTGCTTCCACATGAATGGTCATAATATCAGCACCTGCTTGAGCAAATTCCTCCACATAACGCTCAGGATCTACTACCATCAAATGACAATCAAAAATCAACTTACTATGTTTACGCATAGCAGCGACCACACCTGCACCAAAGCTGATATTTGGTACAAATTGACCATCCATGATGTCAATATGAACATATTCGGCACCACTTGCTTCAACACGCTTCAACTCTGTCGCAAAATTAGCATAATCTGCTGCTAAAATAGATGGGGCAATCTTAAATTGTGACATAATAACCTACTTTCTTTTGACTGTTTTCTTATATGTTTCACGACGATTTTCAATTTCACTGAGTAGTTGTAAGTAATTTTCATAGCGTCCTTGAAAAATCTCTCCCTGCTCAAGCGCCTGCTTGACTGCACAATTAGGCTCATGGGTATGGGTACACGATCTGAACTTACATTGTGGGGTTAGACGCGCTAGTTCTCTAAAGGCCTGATTTAAGTCCTCACTCTTTGTGACTTCATAGTCTAAGGAAGAAAAACCTGGGGTGTCTGCAATTTTCCCCCCATGAACAGTGTATAAACTCACTGCTCGCGTCGTATGACGGCCACGTCCAAGACTATCTGAAATCTCACCTGTTTCTAAAGCTAACTCTGGGGCAATTTTATTTAGTAAGGTTGATTTCCCAACCCCTGTTTGTCCCATAAAAACTGTTACACGATCTTTTAATAATGGTAAGAGCTCCTCTAAGTTGTAACATACCTCATAACCAATCTCTTGATAAACACGACGCAACTGGTCTAGCTCTGCTTGATCCTCCAATAAATCAAGCTTTGAAACATAAATAATCGGCTCAATCCGCTTATGCTCCAAAAGCACCAGAAAACGATCTAAAAGATTCGCATTAAAATCAGGCTCCTTAGCCGACATGATGACCACTGCTTGATCGATATTCACAATTGGTGGTCTCACTAAGCTATTTTGACGCTCTTCAATCGCTAACACATAGCCTTCTGAATGGTCTTCTGCTGAAAACTCAACCCAGTCCCCCACATAAGGTGTTTGACCTTTTTTTCTAAAATTGCCACGCGCCCTGGTCTGATAAACGTGACCGTCCGCTTCAACGTAATAAAATCCTGCTAGGGATTTGATAATTCTTCCTCGCAAATGAACTCCTTAATACTTAATATCCCTATTATATCAAAAAAAGAAAAAGGACAAAACCCAGATAGGTTTGCCTTTCTTATTTCTTTATAATCCTGCTTCTTTCAAAGCATCTGACAATCTCGCAAAGTCCTCAAGTGATAAGGCTTCACCACGTAAATTTGCAGTTAGCTCTGCTTTTTCCAAGGCAAGTTCTAGCTTAGCTTTAACCTCATCAGACTTTCCAAAAGCATTGGTCAAGTTGTTCCAGAGGGTCTTACGACGGTGAACAAAGCTGGCTTTAGCAACCTTGAAAAAGAAGTCCTCATCCTGAACAGCTACCGCAGGGCTATCAAGGCGTGTCATCTTTAAAATCGCTGAATCCACATTTGGCGCAGGCACAAATACGGTACGAGGTACGATGAAGGCCACCTTGGCAGTCATGTAGTACTGAACCGCGATGGACAGACTACCGTAGGCCTTGGTGTTTGGCTCGGCAGAAATGCGGTCGGCCACCTCCCGCTGCATCATGACCACAAACTCGCTGAAGGGAATCTTACTCTCAATCAGGTGCATGAGAATAGGGGTAGTGATGTAGTAAGGCAGGTTGGCCACGACCTTGATGGGCAGGTCAGGATTCTTGAAATTCTGAATCTGGGTCTGCAAATCGGTCTTGAGGATATCTTGGTTGACCACGGTCACATTGTCAAAGCGGCCCAAGGTATCCGCCAAAATCGGAATCAGACGGTCATCAATCTCAAAGGCCATGACCTCAGCGGCACTCTCCGCCAAAAACTCGGTCAAGGCTCCGATTCCAGGCCCAATCTCGATGACATTGACATCCTGGTCAATCTCTGCCGTGTCCACAATCTTCTGTAAAATATTGGTATCAGTCAAAAAGTTCTGACCGAAGGATTTCTTAAAGGTAAACCCGTGGCGCTCAAGGACGGCACGAGTAACGTTTTTGTCTGCAATTCTCATTTATTTTGCTTCCTATTTTCAAACTCTGCTAATAGACATTTTTTCAACTTTTCTAGCTCTTGTCCCTTCACACACTTTTCATCTGCATACATTTCATCAAATGGCAACCACCAAACTGGCCCTTTACCATTACGACCGTAATCGCCTAAATCACCAGATTTTCTTGGAAAAATATGCCAATGTAGATGACTATCTCCATTCCCTAGACTCTCAATATTTATTTTATCAGCAAAAAAAGCTTCACTAACAAGTTCCGATACGTCCGCCATCTCGGATAAATGTTGATTTCGAAAAAGAGGAGGTAAATCATGCAATTCAGTGACGTGCTCCTTGCACAAAAATAAAGTATACCCTTTAAAATGTTGGTGATCCCCAATAACGACATACCCTGTCTCAAGTTCTTTTACAAAATACGGATTTTCATTTTGCTTAATCCATTCAATCCTTTCACAGATAAGACACATAAAATTCTCCAATCACACGGCCATCTCACTCAATCGTGAAACAACACTTAAGTTTCTCATAGTGGCTGTAATCTCAAATTTCTTTTTTTAGTATCAAATACTTTTCTTCATCAATAAAAAAATACCCTAACCAAAAATGATTACCAAAGCATTCATAAAAATGTGTAAAATAATAGTTAACTCTACTCTACGGGTTTTATAATATAAATAAGATAACAGGAGTGCAGATATGCCGTAATCAAGCCAAGATACAAGGCTATCTGGGTAATGTGGTAATATAAATAGAAAACCCGTTATCAAAAGACTCAATTTTAGATGTTGAGAAAAAATAACTTTTGGCAATATGCCACGAAAAACCATCTCCTCTGCCATAGGAGCAATTAAAATCATTGATCCAATACCGAGCCAAAAATCAATCGAGTTCAGAGGAAGAACTTCCTGACTATCATGAAATATAAATATGAATGATGCATAAGCCAGTGATGCTCCACAGATAGTGTATATTAACCATTTTACATTTTCTTTAGAAAATAAGCTATCATCCCAATTCAACCATTGTCCTTTGCGACCAATAAACAACAGTATCAGAAACAAAGTAGAAAATAATAGAATCAATAATATACCTTGCCCTAATGTCATCTGAGAGAGATTTTCTATACTATTTCCCAGTATCAAAGAAACTAGTGTGTTGCGTATATCAGACGACAATAATAACACAAAAAAAGCTAGTAATAATTGTTTCACAACCTTCATTGTAATCTCCTTATATTTATCTTACCTTCAATAACACTTCTAATACAAAGATGAATCAAAGAACAACTTTTTTCATCATCAACTTTTATACTCCCCCATCACATCTTCCACTTCCGCCAGGCTAATCCCAAACAACTCCAATCGTTTGAGCAACTGCTTGCCGTTGCAATAGCCGATGCGCAAGTGTTCTCCTAGATATTCTCTGCGCTTGCGGCTGTCACCGCCCATAAGGAGCCCTAGGCGCATCAGGTCTGACTTGGTGATGTCAAAGTTATTGTCGTCATCATAGTAACCACGGACACTGGAGAGAGCTTTTTCCAAGTCTTCAAAACTAGCATGCTCTACTCCTAGTGATCTGCCTTTGGTTTTTGACTTTGGAGTTGCTTCGTCTCGCTGTAAAAAGGCGTGCTTGACCGTGGGAATAGCCTGCATGATGATTTTTCGGATGCGCTCGCCATTGTAGTCGGGGTCAGTAAAGACAATCACCTCGCGCAAATCATGGAGACGCTCAATACGCGCTAGATCATCCTCATCAATGGCAGAGCCTCTGGTTTCATAAGTATCCACCTCATAAAAGCGTTTCAGGTTTGCAGTATCGTCCTTGCCCTCAACCACAATCACTTCTTGGATTTTTATTTTTTCAGTCAAGACCAAACAACCTCTTTGCATTTTCTGTTGTGGCACGCGCCACTTCCTCAACCGTTAAACCTCGAAGCTCGGCTATTTTTTCAACGACATAGCGTGTATAAGCTGTTTTATTTTCACGGCCACGTTTGGGAACAGGAGCAAGATAAGGGGCATCGGTTTCCACCAAAATCTTGTCTAATGGCAAATGTTGTGCAGCTTCTTGGACATCTAAGGCCTTCTTAAAGGTCACCACGCCTGAAAATGAAATCATCATCCCAAGCGCGATGAAGCGCTCTGCCATTTCCAAAGACCCTGAATAAGAGTGCATAATCCCACCACGAGGTCCTACACCAACCTCTTTGATGATAGCATAAGTATCCTCAAGAGCATCACGGGTATGAACGACAAAGGGTAAATCCAGCTCTTTTGCCAGAGCCATTTGGCGCTTAAAAACCTCCGCCTGAACCTCTTTTGGATCTTCCATCCAGTAGTAGTCCAAGCCAATCTCGCCAAGGGCAATCACTTTATCATGCCGGAGTTTCTCACGAAGGTAAGCCTCTACCTCATCACTATAGGAGCCCGCCTCTGTCGGATGCCAACCCAGTGTCAAATAAATCTCAGGATAGCTATCTGCTAACTCAAGAGCACGCTCAATCGTGGCATGGTCAAAACCAACCACATTATGAGCCGTCACGCCCATCTCCTTAGCCAAGGCTAACTCCTCTGCTACAGTTTCAGTAAAATTTTCTACGTTTAGATGTGTATGGGTGTCAAAAATTTCTATTGTCATATCTTTATTCTATCATATTTTCCCAATCAAAAAACCGACAGACTCGAGTTACTGTCGGTTTTTTTAGTCGCATTAAGCTGACAACACTTTACGTCCTTTACGACGACGAGCTGCAAGCACGCGACGTCCGTTTTTAGTTGACATACGGTGACGGAATCCGTGTTTACGTTGACGACGGATTTTACTTGGTTGGTAAGTACGTTTCACTTTGAATACCTCCTCATAGATTTTCGTATTCGTTTAGCCGGCTATTATTTGATCAGTTACTAAACATACCATAATATTTTATAACAAATAGCATCCTCTTGTCAAGAATTATTTGAGAGAGACGATGTTTTTTTTCAAATCAATACTCATTATCTTTGATTTAAGCTAGGAAATGAGCAAAAATAGCTCTAACACTAATGAATAGTCCTCAAGATGAACTAAAAAAACGCTTATTTCTAAGCGTTTTAGTCCCCCAAGGTCACAACAATATAACGATTGGGATCACTACCTTCAGAGTAGCTTTCCACACCAGAAACTTGGGCGATGGTTTTATGGACAATTTTACGTTCGCTATTGGTCATAGGGTCCATGACGTAATCTTGACCTGTTTCCAAGACACGATTTGAAATTTTCTTAGCAAACTCAATCAAAGTCTCTGTACGATGTTCAATATAATCGTTGACATTTAAAGAGACAGAAAAATGTTTAGAATAACGGTCATGTAAGAAATTCTGCGCCAAAAGTTGTAAAGATTTAAGGACTTTACCATGATAACCGATGACACGACCTGGCTCTGAGGTTTCAATCTGTAAATTAATCGCTCGACGGCTGTAATCTAATAAGATATTAGCCTCAATATCCATCTCATAAATGATGGTCTGAATATAGTTACCAATAGCTTCTGCTGCTTCTGAAATATTAGGGTAAGATTTTTCATCAGACGATACACTTTCTGATTGGAACTCTTCAACAAAGCTTTCTGATGCTACTTGGGCAAGAGATTCTGAAAGAGATTCTGAACTAGATGCCGACAAACTCTCCTCAAGCGATAAACTCAGACTCTCCGAGCTTTTTTTCTGCCTTGCAGAGTCTAGCTTTTCCGCCTCGACCATCACAGACTTAAGCTCCGCCGTCTGACTAAAATCCTCTAATCTTGCCACCTCAACAACAGCTGGCTTTTTGAATAATCCCAAAAATCCTTTTTTCTCGCGAGACACCACTTTAATACGTGCTTGTAAGCGAGAAAGTCTCAACTCTTTTAACCCTTTTTGAATGGCTTCTTCAACAGTAGATCCTGTGAACTGTCCCATTTTTATTCTCCTTATTTTCTCTTTTTCTGAGCCTTCTTCTTAGCTTTTCTTAGTCGTGCCTCTTTTTCTTTTTCCTCTTGTGCCAAACGCTGACGCTCCGCAATAATTTTAAAAGGATTGTTAAAGATCAAGGTTTGCGCTACTTGGTAAGCATTTGAAACCGTCCAATAAAGAGCTACCCCACTCGCCACACTGATAGAGAAAAAGAAAATCATCACTGGCATAAAATAAGTCATAATGGTCATCGCAAAATTCTTCTCAAGTGCTGATTTTGAACTTAACCATGTGGATAAAAAAGTGAATCCTGCCGCTAACACTGGCAAAATAAAATAAGGATCAGGTTGAGAAATATCTAACCATAAGAAATGACCAGTTTTTAAAAACTCTACTCGAGTGAGAGCCTGATAGAGCGCTAAAAGAACTGGCAATTGAATAAAAATAGGCAATAAGGTCAGATAGGGATTAACCTTATGCTCTTTATATAAACGCTGCGATGCCTCTGCAAGAGCCATACGACTATCGGTATCACGACCTGGATACTGAGCTTGTAAAGCCTTGAGCTCTGGCTGAAGTGCCTGCATACGCTGGCTTGACTTAATCTGTAAATTAAAGACAGGCAAGAGAACTGTCCTAATCACAAGGGTAAAGAGAATGATTCCCACCCCAATATTACCAAAAGACAAGCCTCTAATAGCTCTTGCAAATAAATAGACAAACTGTTCCCAGCCACCTGAGCTTGAGCTGGTAATATTGCCTGTCCCACAGGCTGTCAATATAAGTAAGCCCATAAGGAGCATCCCTACTACTTTAATCTTCTTTTTCACTTGATAAACCTTCCTGATAAAGATTTCCGAGTTTCAAGACATGCATCAAATTTTGTCTCAACTCTTGATAAGACAATTCCTCTACCCCTTTTCTAGCAATCACGACAAAGTCATCCGTTACTAAATAGGGGGAAAATTCCATCACTAAGTGACGTAATCGTCTTTTTATGCGGTTTCGCACCACGGCATTGCCTAGTTTTTTCCCAACTGAGAGCCCTACTCGGTAGTGTTTTTGTTGTTTTTCTAAGCGATAGACTACAAATTTTCGATTGGCGACACTTTGACTTGCCTCAAAAATTGCCTTAAAGTCCTTCTCGCTCTTTACTCGAAATGATTTTCGCAAAATACGACTCCAAACCTCTAAATTACATCTATTATACCATAAATCAAAAAAAAGCCAAAAAACCTCAGTTTCTTGACTTATTTTTCAACTAGAAAGAGTTTTTTGCCTCCTCAATCTGCCATAATACCTGCTTGAACCCTGTTCCTCCAAGCGAGTCGCGGCGCTCCACAGCTGTCTTAGACTGCAAAGCAAGATAAATATCTTCCTCAATTAAATCAGAAATTTCTTGATAGCGACTAAATGGCACATCTTGAAGATAGTAGCCTGCCTTTGTACACTCCAGGACTAGCTTACCAACCACTTCATGTGCCTCACGAAATGGTAAGCCCTTACTTGCTAAATAGTCTGCTAATTCTGTTGCATTTGAAAAGTCTTTTTCTGTGGACTCTGCCATGTGTTCCTGATTGACGGTCATGGTTTTTAACATTCCTGCCAAGATATCAATCGCAACGGTAATGGTCTCTGCGGTATCAAACATCCCTTCTTTATCTTCTTGTAAATCTTTATTGTAGGCCAAAGGTAGGGACTTCATGACAGTCAAAAGACCAATCAAGTTGCCGTAAACACGACCCGATTTTCCACGTATTAGCTCTGCCATATCTGGATTTTTCTTCTGTGGCATGATGGATGAGCCTGTTGAAAACGTATCAGATAGTGTGACAAACTGAAATTCATTAGAACACCAATTGATAATTTCTTCACAGATACGGCTCATATGCATCATCAAAATACTAGCATTGGATAAAAATTCTAAGATAAAATCACGATCAGAAACAGCATCCAGAGAGTTGCTATAAGGTTTGGCAAATCCCATCATGTCTGAGGTCAGCTGACGGTCAATCGGAAAAGTCGTGCCAGCAAGCGCAGCTGCTCCAAGCGGTGATAAATCAGCATGTTTCATGTTAAACTCAAAACGCTCACTATCTCTGGTAAACATATTGTAGTAAGCCATCAAGTGATGCCCAAAGCTAATAGGCTGAGCGTGTTGAAGATGAGTATAACCTGGCATAATAGTATAAACATTTTCTTCTGCCAAATCAACCAACACCTGACGAAGATTGGCCAGCTTCTCAACTACTTCTAGCAACTTATCTTTTAGATACAAGTGCATATCTGTTGCGACTTGGTCATTTCTAGAACGCGCTGTATGTAGTTTCCCAGCTACCGAACCAATTTTTTCTGTTAGAAGCGATTCCATATTCATATGGATATCTTCATTAGAAATATCAAATACCAGTTGCCCTGCTTCATACTCTTTTAAAAGCTCTTCTAAACCAGCTTTAATCGTATCTGCTTCTGCACTTTCAATAATACCTGTCTTTCCCAACATGGTCACATGAGCCAGAGAGCCTTGGATATCATATTTTGCCATTTTTTGATCAAATGCAATGGATGCTCCAAATTCTTCTACCCATTTTTCAAGGCCCGCTTCAAATCTGCCACCCCATAATTTTTTATCTGCCATTGTCTATCCTCTCTTCTCATCAATGAAAAAGGACGAGTGCTCTCATCCTTAGCTTGTGTCCCTGCACATGATGATAAATCCCAACTCTCTCGGATGGGTTTATTTATCCTCGAAGTTATCTCTCAGGATAACCTTGTCGATAAAGATTAAGAAAAGAGACTCAGATGTACCTCTCTGTGTACTTTTATCTGAAGTCCTTTCTTGACCTCTTTAATTCTGTGATTGTTCTTGTACCTGTGCGTTAACCTGTGTTGGAAGCCCCCAAAGTTTGATGAAGCCAACCGCAGCATCCTGATCAAAGCTATCAGCTGAAGTATAGGTTGCCAAGTTCTCATCATAAAGTGAGTTTGGTGATTTTCTAGCCACAACTTGCGCATGCCCTTTATAAAGCTTAACCTTGGCTGTTCCATTAACAACAGTTTGGGTTTCTTTAATATAAGCAATCAAAGCTTTGGTTGCTGGGCTAAACCATAGTCCATTATAAATCAAGTTTGATAATTCATTTTCGATGATTGGTTTAAAGTGAGAAACTTCACGAACCAAGGTCAAATCTTCGATTTCTTTGTGAGCTGTTAGTAAAGTAATAGCTCCTGGACATTCATAAATTTCACGTGACTTGATTCCTACTAATCTGTTTTCAACGTGGTCAATCCGTCCTACACCATGAGCGCCAGCTATTACATTTAATTTTTGAATTAAATTAGCCAAGCTAAGTTCTTCTCCATTAACCGCAACTGGAACACCTGCTTTAAACTCAATGTCCACATATTCTGGAGTATCTGGAGCTTGTTCTGGAGCTGTTGTAATACCAAAGGCATCTTCTGGAGCCTGATTCCAAGGATTTTCAAGAACACCACACTCATTTGCACGTCCCCAAAGGTTTTGATCGACTGAGTAAGGATTGTCAAGATCAGCTGGCACAGGAACACCATTTTCTTTAGCGTACTCAATCTCCTCTTCACGAGACCACTTCCACTCACGCACTGGGGCGATTACTTTCAAGCTTGGATCAAGCGCTGCAATGGCAACTTCAAAACGAACTTGGTCATTTCCTTTACCAGTACATCCATGAGCAATAGTTGTCGCACCTGTTTGGTGTGCGATTTCAACTAACTTTTTAGAAATCAACGGACGGCTAAGAGCTGACACCAGTGGGTATTTTTGTTCGTAATAAGCATGGGCTTGAAGGGCTGGAAGAACATAATCTTGTGCAAACTCTTCTTTTACATCAATCACATAAGACTCAATCGCTCCAACAGTCAAGGCCTTATCATGAATAAAATCTAGATCTTTTCCTTCACCAACGTCCATACATACCGCTACAACATCATAGTCTTTTTTCAACCAAGTAATCGCAACGGACGTATCAAGACCACCTGAGTAAGCAAGGATAACTTTTTCTTTTGACATAACATTTTTCTCTTTTCTTATTCTTAATGGGTTGATATCACTCAACCTTATGTTATACAGTATAATGCATATTTATTCTTTTGTCAACATATTTATGCAAATATTTTTATTTTTTTGGATAAAAATTCATGTTTTGCTATAAAATAGGGAATATAAAACCCGTTGTGCTAGTTAATTCTAGCCAAATAAAAAAACTTTGCGTATCATAAACTCAAAACAACCACGAAATGAGAGAATGCTATGCAAAGCCAATATTATTATCTCGCAAATCCCAATCAAACACAAATTATTTTTTCAAAAATCTTGACTCAAGTTCTCGCTTTATATGAGCGATTTGTTCCATGTGAGGTTTGAAATCGGTGAAACATCCACCTACAAAAACAGTTTGATGATGTTGTTATCGCTAGTTATCTTTGGGCAATTCAAGAGGGCTGCCGGACGGCAAGTGCGATTTACCGTGCGATTCGTCATAATCTCTTCCCTGACAACTTCCCAGAACGCTCTCGATTTTGCCGTATCTGTCAAAATCTTGCTCAAAGTATTCAGCGTATGCGCTATTTTATGGTCTTAGATCTTTGTCAAACCTGCTCGTTCGGCTTGATTGACAGCTTTCCTTGTGCCCTATGTCACCCCATTCACAACATGAGAGCTACATTGTTATCAGAGGTGGCAGATATTGGCTATAATGCGACTAAGAAAATCCATTATGATGGCTTGAAATTTTCAGTTCCTGTCAGCGATAGTGAGTTTCCTATTGATTATGTTTCACACCCGCATCTATTTATGATGGCGATGTTGCTTTGGAGCTACTTGAAAATAGCCCATTTCCAATCGTTTATGGAGATAAAGGATATGTGGATAGACAGACAAAGGCAGCGTTGGCAGACTGTGGTATCCAGTTAATTTCTCAACTCAGAAAAAACATGATGGGGTATTCGTGGCTAGAAAATTACAAAATAAGTCGATTGAGGAAACCAGTAGAGACTGCATTTTCTAGTTTAGAGCAGTTTGGAATGGAGGCTTTACGTTGCCGAAACATTCAGGCGCTCAAATTTAAGACAGAGGCAATAGTACTTATCTATTCTCTTTTGCTTAAAAGCAGTCATACTGAATTTGGTAGCAGTTTAAAACATTCCCTTGCTTACGCTTGATTAACTAGCACAACGGGTAAATATTATATGCAACGCCTGTAGTTATTTTGTCATTCTTATTTTTCTTTATTCTAGGTATAACAACTTAAAATCCCCGCTATCACAGGACAGCGGGGATACTTTTATTTCAAACCTGCCACTAGGTCAGCAATATCGGCTGGTCGAGTACGACAGCAGCCTCCAACTACCTTGGCACCCAGTTTGTGCCATTCAAGTGTGTTGTCCAGAAGAGAATAGCTGTCGCCTGCCTTTTCCTTCCAAGTTTGAGTGGCTCCATCATAGACTTCCCCAGAATTTGGATAGGTAACAAATGGTTTATCCGTTTTCTCTCTCAACTGGCCAAGGAAAGCTGAGTACCGCGAGGGAGCCGTACAGTTAAGACCAAGCGCCAAAATCTGCTCACTGCTGTTGATCAGCTCTGTTATTTCTTCAATAGACGTTCCGTCAGAAATCGACTGACCGTCTTGTGAGGTGAAACTGATATAGGCTTCAACATCTGGGAAATCATCTGCCAGCAACTCTACCAAAGCCTGTGCTTCAAGAACATTTGGAATGGTTTCCAAAGCCAATAGCTCTGCACCCTGTTCTAGTAAAAGCTCGATCCGACGACGGTGAAAGTCTTTCAGCTCTGCCACACTAATCAAGCCGTAATTACCTGTATACTCAGAACCGTCAGCTAAATAGGCTGCGTAGGGACCCACATCACCTGAAATAAGGGGATAGGTTCGTTGTGCTTTTTCAGCTTCAGACAATTCGGCCCAGACTTCATCTCGCGCTTCTTTCGCCAAATCTACTGTCAAGCGAATGAGGTCCTCTGCCTCTGCTTGTGACAAACCAACTCCTGCTAGACCTTCAAAGGTTGCCTGATAGGTAGATGTTGTCACCAAGTCTGCTCCGGCACGAATATAATCCTTGTGGATATCCTTGATGTACTGGGGATTTTCCAAAAGATATTTGGCAGACCAAAGCTTGCCCGATACATCATATCCTCGAAACTCCAACTCTGTTCCCAGAGCACCATGTAAAATGACAAACTCTTGATTTTCTAATAATTCCTTAAAACGACCCATTCTAGAACCTCCTACCACTTTTTAAAGCGAATGTAGTGATAAATATAGCAACCAATCATGAATGGCACACCAAAGTAAAGACCAGCACGCTGTGAAGGATCCCAGCCGATTCCGATGATAGAAATAACCAGCAAAATAACCGTAATCCATGGCAAGGTCGGTGAGAAGGGCGTCTTGTATTCCAATTCATCTTCACTGTGATGCTTCAAAAATTTACGACGGAAACCAATTTGTGCCAATGGAATGGCCAACCAAGCAATAACAACTGCAAAACCAGCAATAGAAACCAGGGCCAGGAAGATTGTATCTTCTGCATAAATTGACGCAATTAAAGCAACGACCACACCAATCATGGACAAAATCATGCCACGCATTGGAACACCGTGCTTGTTAATCTTGACTAATTCCTTGCTAATCATGCCTTCATTGGCCAAAGACCAGAGCATACGGCTTGAGGCATAGAGTCCCGAAGTTGAAGCTGATAAAATAGCTGTTAAAATAATGAAATTCATAATATCAGCAGCGTAAGGAAAACCAATCTTGTCCAAGACAAGTACGAAAGGAGCCTCAGTTACACCTGCTTCTGACATAGGAAGTAGGGCTGCCAAAACAACGATGGTCAAGACGAAAAAGATAACCAGGAGACCAATTGTTGATTTAATGGCTTGCGGTACGGCTTTTTTGGGATTATCCGTCTCACCTGCCGCAATTCCGATCATTTCTACACCTGAAAAGGCATAGTTAACGGACAACATGACCGTGATAAAACCAACCAGACCGTTAGGAAGTAAGCCGTTACTTGTGATATTGTTAAATAGCGGCGCAGCATTGGTTCCCTCAAATGGCAAAATACCAAAAATAGCCAAAGTCCCAAGCACGATAAAGGCTGCTATGGCATAGACCTTGATAGACGAAAGCGCATCTTCTGCCTTGGCAAACCAGCCAACAGATAGGGTATTCAAACCAAAGACAATGACTGCAAAAATCGTCGCAAAAACCCAAATCGGCACACTAGGAAACCAACGTTGCATGAGTTGAGCTGCTCCTACGAACTGAGAAGCCAGGGCAACGACCCAGCAAAGCCAATACATCCAGGCCACCATGAAACCAGTACCTGGACTGATAAACTTGGTCGCATAAGTATGGAAAGATCCAGTCACCGGCATTGCAACCGACAATTCACCTAAAGAGAACATGACCAAATAGACCATGATAGCTCCGAAAAGATAAGCCGCAACAGCTCCAAAAGGCCCAGCCTGTGCAATGGTATAGCCTGAACTTAAGAACAAACCTGTACCGATAACCCCACCGATGGACAACATCTGCAAGTGACGACTATTCATCTCTCGGTTAAAGGTACCTTGATTTTCAAAATTATGATTTTCCATACACTCTCCTAAATTCTTGTGATTATTCTATCATATCATAGATTTTCAGAAACTGGTTATATCGTTTTCAACGTAACAATTATAACTGAAAACTATAACAAATCCCCACCGTCACAGGACAGCGGGGATTGTTTTTACAAACTCTTCAACATATTATCAATATGCTGGATGGATTTTTCACGACCGAGTAGGTAAATGGTATTTGGTAGCTCTGGTCCGTGCATTTCACCTGAGACGGCGATACGGATTGGCATGAAGAGGTTTTTGCCCTTGATGCCTGTTTCTTTTTGGACTGCCTTGATTTGTGGGAAGATATTGTCTGGTTGGAAATCTTCGTCGGTCATGGCTTCCAATTTTGCCTTAAGGGCATTCAGGACCGTTGGAACCGTTTCGCCTGCCATGACTTCTTTTTCAGCCTCTGTCAACTCTGGGAAATCAGAGAAGAAAAGATCTGTCAATGGCACGATTTCATCCGCAGATGACATCTGTGGCTTGTAGAGCTCTACTAATTTTTCTGCCTTATCTGTCAAACGACCAGCCTCTTCCAAGAATGGCTTAGCAAGATTAAAAACAGTCTCCAAATCAGCATTCTTGATGTACTCGTTGCTCATCCAATCCATTTTCTTCTGGTCAAAGGCTGCTGGCGATTTGCTGAGACGATTTTCATCAAAGAGTTGAATAAATTCCTCACGCGAGAAGATTTCGTCTTCGCCACCAGGGTTCCAGCCCAAAAGACCGATAAAGTTAAAGACAGCTTCTGGCATGTAACCTTTACGGCGGTAGTCTTCGATGAACTGAAGAGTATTGGTATCACGTTTGGACAACTTTTTACCAGTCTCAGAGTTGATAATCAAGGTCATGTGACCAAACTCTGGTGCTTGCCAACCAAGTGCTTCATAAACCATCAACTGTTTTGGCGTATTGGCAATGTGGTCATCCCCACGGATAACGTGCGAAATCTGCATATCATGGTCATCAATAACCACGGCAAAGTTGTAAGTTGGGTAACCATCACGTTTCTGGATGACCCAATCACCACCGATGTTAGCCCCTTCAAACTCAATGTCACCCTTGACCATGTCATTCCACTTGTAGATGCCTGCTTCATTAACTGCAAGACGTACCGTTGGAACAATGCCTGCTGCTTCACGCTCTGCAATGTAAGCTGCTTTTTCATCCTCAGACATGCCTAGAAACTCATTGATATAACGTGGTGTTTCCCCAGCTGCTTCTTGGCGCTCACGCTCTGCTGCCAGCTCTTCTTCGGTCACATAAGATTTATAGGCCTTGCCTTCTGCCAAGAGTTGATCAATATACTGTTGATACAGTTCCAAACGCTCTGACTGACGGTAGTTCTCATGAGTTTCTGGACTTTCATCCCAATCAATCCCCAACCAACGTAGGTTTTCCAGCTGAGAACGCTCACCATCTTCAACATGACGTTTGCGGTCAGTATCTTCGATACGGATGATAAAATCACCACCGTGATGACGAGCAAAAAGGTAGTTAAATAACGCTGTACGGGCATTACCGATGTGTAGTAATCCTGTTGGACTTGGTGCATAACGCACGCGAATAGTATTTGACATAATGTAAGATACCAAGACTAACTAAAACAGAAAACAAGCCGTTAATAAAAGTCATGCTCTAGCTACTTTTATTAATCATTGCAACTGATTTAGTCCCTTTCTCCTTAAAAGTTTCAATCTTCACTATTATAACATACCTTGAAAGCTTGCGACAAGAAAGTAGGATAAAACAAAAAGGAAAGAAAGGCATTTCAATCATTCCTTACTTTCCTACTATACTGTATTACATCAAGGCATCTAAGATAGAGGTGCTTCCACCGCCACCATCTCCTCCACCTGTAACAATGTGATTACCGATCACTTGAGCGAAGGTTTCAATATTTAAACTCTGAACATAAATTTCACCGTAGCCCGAGAAGGTATTAACAATTCCCTCACCAGTACCGATAGACTGCAGGAAGCCATTTTCAAGGTGGATGTCATAATTAAGATCACGACTCCAAGCGACCACATGCGCATTATCAATAGTAATCGTACCACCTGTCAGCTCTAACTTTTTGATAGAACCAAAAGCGTTAGCTAAGAGAGTTCCCTCACCTTCTGTCGTCATGACAAAAAGACCTCCTTGCCCGCCAAAGAAAGCTCGTCCAACACTTTGACGTTCCATCTTATATTGAGCAGAACCATCAAGAGCTAAGAAAGCTCCATCATTAAGACGATATTGCTTAGCCCCTAACTCAAGAGCAATCACTTGACCTGGGGTTGATGGAGCTAACGCTAACTTCCCGTCTGCTGCATTTGACACTGCCTGAGTGATGAACATAGATTCTCCAGAAGTCATAGAACGTCCGATCGCTCCCAGTAACTTCCCTAGACCTGATCCCCCACGCGCATTAAGACGTGTATTTAAGCTAACACTAGGAGTATGGTAAACCATAGATCCTTGTTGGATATAGGCAGATTCACCAGCTTCAAGAGCAATTTCGACAAGTGGAAATTGCATATTACTATCAATGGTATATTTCATTCGATTATCTGACATGAGAGGTTCTCCTTTTTTGTATTGTTAATGTAATACAATTATACTTTTCAAATGACCACTTGTCAATCAAAAATAAGGTTTTATAGCGAAAAAAGCACGGCTTATGCTTAAGCGCAATAGAAACAACACTTTTAAAAAAATTGAGCTATAATTAATTCATAAAGTTAAGAAAGAAGGTCAGAGATGGCTAGGCATAAGTCAAATAAAAAAGAGCCTTGGTTAGACGGACCAAAAGCTCTAGTTATCTCAACTGGCATTACGGTGATTGTTGAGTTAATAAAACACTTATAGTATAGCACATCTCAATGCTGATGAAAAAAAACAATTTTGGAACATCCTCTGCTGGATTCTAGTTATCTTAATTTGGATGTATTATTTTATCAAATGGTTTTAGAGAGAAAAGGTATTAACTGAATAAGTTCAGCGGGCAAGAAAAATAGCACCTCCACAGGTGCTATTTTTCTTGATGTTTAATAAACATCTTTCCTATGTCCAAACTCAAGGGCTAAGATAATCATCTTGTCATCTTGAATGTCACAAATAAGCCTATAATCACCAATACGATAACGCCACTCGTTAGCGTGATCCCCTGTCAGACCTTTACCGCTAGAGCGTGGGTTATCTGTTCCCTCTAGGTGCTTATCAATCCAAGCAAATAACAACCGCTGTATCTGCCTATCTAACTTCTTAATCTGCTTTTGAGCCTTTTTAGAATACTCTATACGATACATATTACAAGCCTAGCTCTTTCTTAAAATCAGCATGGCTAATTGTCTCTGGGTCTGCTTTATACTCAGCGTAGGCTTGATGATAGATTTTTAAATCATATTCATCTTCAATATCACGTTCAAGAGCTTTCTTAAACAAGCTTGAAAGACTTTGACCTGTTAATTGAGCATAGCTTTTAAAAAACGTCTCTTCCTCTTGGTTTAATCTGATAGTCACTGTTCCCATAGTTATTTACCTCTTTTCTTTGTGTTACATTGTAACACATTTTAAACTATTTAGCAATTCTCACAGAGGTGACCAACTCATCATACATCATTTTATAATTTATACCCTAGTCAATCTCTTGTTCTTATCAATAACAATTCATGTAATTCATAACCCACTATGATTGTTTTGAGGATAATCATAGCAAATAGAGATAACGTAATAAATTTTGGTATTGCCATTATATTTATTATTAGTATAACACTCAATATTATGGATAGTAACAATGTATGAAAGTATGTTGCAACTAATTTTTCCCATTTTGAAGTATAGCTTTTTACTCTCTCTGCTAATAAAATTTGTCTCACAGATGAAGTATATAATATTGATATTGCTGATAATAAGGCGCCGCTAATAATTGATACAAAGCTAATCATGTCCGATGAATTAAAAGACAAACAGCTTCCGTATCTATAGAATACCACAAGAAATATGCTGAATAATATAAAATCCACTAATTTCCAAATTTGTTTCATTTATCCTCCTTTCTTATAATATTATTGATAAGATGTTCCTTGACCTCACTTGCTGATACGCTACCGTCTTCCTGCAAACGAACATTGATTTTGATTTTCCTAATAAAAGTTTCTTTGTTAAATACAGTTTCAAATCCATCTTCATCTATCCCACGAATCAGAAGGCCATCAACAATATAGTTTCTTTTATCTTTGAATAATTGATTTATCATAGGACTAAATTGCCTGTGTGATAGTTTCTTATTAAACTTCACATTTAGTGTAAAATCAGTCAAGTGGGGAGTATTTAATAACTTTTCTAAACCATTTTCTCTCTCACTATTGCCTGCAAACATATCACTTACGGAGGTAAACTGTAATTCAGAAACTTCCCGTAGCGAATTTTGAAATTTTTGGGGATCGTTATATAATCCAACTATATTGAACTGACTTTGAAAAACTTCATTTAAAATATCTAAAAGAATTTTTCTATTATTGGCATTATTGAAATAAAGTATTGATGTCTTGAAATCATATAATACAAATAATTGATTCACAAGTTCTGTTTGATTTTTCTGCCTTGGATTCTTCTGAAACTGTTCTAACTCAAAATTCAAAACTGTATCAGGTCTTGGATTAGTTTTTCCATAACTAATTTCAATAAATACATTTCTATCCGTCTTTTGAGCATTAATATTATAAACTGTTTCATTTCGTTGAATAATCTTTTTTTCAACACCAAAAAAGTCATTCATATCGGCCCGAATATTTTCATAGCCTCTCTCTTTATTTTTCTTAATTAAAAGCCACATTGCAAAAATTATTTCTCGCATTTTCCCTCCTACTTCACCAACTCCTCATACATGTCAAACAATCTTTCAACAGTTTCGCTTTCAGTCAGCCATGTTTTCTTACCATCGACAACTTTGGTCATGCCGTAGGCTCGCATGACAGCTTTATCGTTTTCTTGATGGGCTTTGACAAGAGCTGGTGGCATAGCGATATCATCGTAGAGATCAGCTAAGCTATTGGTTGGAAACTGGGATCGTGCCTCTAAAATCCCCTGAGCTGTCCGTTCAATCGCCTGTCTATCAGCATCTGATAAGTCCAGCCACGGGAAGTTATTGTAAACGGCTGGTGAATAACTGTAACGTTCTTCTAAACGCCCTGCAACCGTCCGCACCCAAGCCATGTGAACATTGGAGATAAGAATACCAAAGAGATAAAGGTCATTTTCAGGGATAATGTAGAGCTTGTTGCTTGCAATGATCTCCTTATCCAAAAAGCCGATAGGGATATAGCGACGGCGTTCGGAGGAAACTTCAGGGACAGCAATATAGTCTACGTCAGGTTGACGAATTTGGGTAAAAAGCTGAGGGGTGAGGGCCTGTTCCTGTACGGACTTGGTCGGACTTGCCAGACGCATAGCACGGACTGCCTCCAGACGCTCACGGAGTTCAGGAGATTTCTTGATTAGGGCTGGATCAGCATCTACCAGCCAGAGACAGTAGCGTTCTTTCTTGTTGATAAGTTCGTTACTTCCAATATAAGGCTTAATAACTGTTGATAGGTCAGGGTATTTTCTCAAAAGCTCAGCCCGTTCACTAGTAGATAGGATAAGATTACCACCGTCTGTTGGTTGACTACCTTTGGTCATAATTGGCATAACAGGATTAAGAGGTTTACCTCGGGATTGGATAAAGTAGTTGTCCCCTTTGACCAGATAGGCGTTGATATTATCGCAAAGTTCCTTATTATCGCCATTGAAGAGGATTTTGGACTTTTTAGTTTCAAACATTGTAAAACCAATAATTACAACAGAAACCCCAGCTTTTTCTTTGGCTTCACTCGTCCATTTGAAAGATTGATAGGCAAATTGGATTTCAACCCCTTTATCAAAGAGGTATTCCCAGAGTGTCCGCACTGCTTCGCCTTGGACGATAGAGTTTGTCGAAACAAAAGCCGTCATAATTGTAGTTCCTTGCATGAGTTGGCTAGCCTTAGCAAACCAAGAGGTCACAAAGTCTAGCTTTCCATGTTTTTTAAGGTCATAAAAAGCCTGTGCCATACCCTCCTTTTGCTCCTTAGTCTGCCACTGGTGACCGACAAACGGCGGGTTTCCGATGATATAGTTGAGCTTATCCTTATCCACCACTGTTTCCCAGTCAGTCGTTAGGGCATTGCCATGATGGATATTGGTATAGGACTTGAGGGGAAGAAAGTCGAGCTCGGCATAGATGATTTCCTTGGTCGCTTCTAGCATCTGACTTTCTGCAATCCAGAGTGCCGTTTTGGCAACAGACACCGCAAAGTCGTTGATCTCGATACCGTAGAACTGATTGAGCTTAACCTTGACCAAGTCTAGCTCTTCAACGTCAAGTTTGACAGAATCTCCCATGTAAAGTTTAATGGCTTCATTTTCCAAGCGTCTGAGGGAGATATAGGTTTCGGTCAAGAAGTTTCCAGACCCACAGGCAGGGTCAAAGAAGGTCAGGCTAGCCAGTTTGGCTTGAAATTGCTTGGCTTTTTGCTCCACCGTTTTAGCCTGCTTAAACTGACGAATGTCATTTAACTCGTCTTTTAAGTCATTCAAAAAGAGCGGATCGATGACCTTATGGATATTTTCAATAGAGGTATAGTGCATACCGCCAGAATGACGGGTCTCAGGGTTGAGAGTGGACTCAAAAACCGCCCCGAAAATCGTCGGACTGATGTCTGACCAGTCAAACTGAGAACTCGCATGCTCCAAAATCAAAGCCCGCAAGTCATCGGTAAAATTAGGGATTTCAATCTGCTTCTCCGCAAACATGCCTCCATTAACATAGGGAAAGGCTACTAAATCCTCATCTAGATAGGGATCTCGCTGATTGACAGGTGTGTCTAGCACATCAAACAAGTCTATCAAGGCTCTCCGAAAATCTCGACTCCCAAAACGCGACAGATAGTCGTGGAAAGCCAGTTTGTGCCCAAAGAGACCTGAATCTTCTGCATAAAGACAAAAGACCAGACGGACAATCAATTGGTTGATGGCATGGAGTGTTTCAGGACTATCAGGAGCGATGTACTGTTTGAGCAGTCCGTCATACATCTCATGAACAATCTCACCTGCCTCCATAGAAATCTGCATTTCCCGCTCTAGATGTTCATTTGACTTATCTACCAGAAATTCTAAACGGTAAAATTCTTGTTCCAAATCCGCCAACTTGACTACCGTTGCTTCAGCATTTGGCTGCTCCATATCGTAGATATAGAACTCCTTGAAATTTGACGTCACAATCCAGCGTGGACGTTTTGAGTAGGGAAGATTAGCAGAATAGCGCTTAGCTTGTTGAAAGGGGGTCAACAAAGAACCATCAGACTGTTTAATCGCCTTGTTCAAGTCCTTATCCGTACCTTTTTGCTCTATCATGACCTTGGTTTTATCAATGTAGCCATCGATGAAACTCGTATGGTCAAGCATGACCTTGTCTTCAAAAGTGATATACTCGGCAGGATTTTCGATACCATAGACCGACCCCAATAAATCCAGCCAAAATGACTGACTATCCTGGCGCTCATTGCCACGATTTGACCAACGGTCCATAAAAGCCCTTGCCGCCTTTTTTTGCTCACTAATCTTCACAAGTTCACCTCATCTGATTTTTTTAATAATCTTAATAATAAGTATAACAAAAAGAAAAGACTTTGGGATTTTTTCTCCAAAATCTTTTTAAAACGACTGATAACAGCTAGCAAAAACAGATCATTAAGCCTGTGACTGCTGCATATGGTAGTAGATACCTTTTGTAGCCATCAGCTCTTGGCGATTGCCATGCTCAACGATATCGCCATCTACCATGACAAGAATGATATCTGCGGATTGTATGGTTGATAGCCTATGAGCGATAACAAAGCTCGTACGTCCTTGCATCAGCTTTTCAAATACCTCTTGCACTAACATCTCAGTGCGAGTATCCGTCAGCGTAAGAGATACAAGTCTTACAAGGGGGATGGGGCAAGAAATTACAGCATGATAGAGTCCTTCTTTTGCATCTTGAAAACAGAAATGTTACGGATTTGAGAAGACTTTCAAGTCTCTAGAACAAGCTATTTTTACTACAACAATAAGCGTATTAAAGCAAAACTAAAAGGACTTAGTCCTGTTCAGTATAGAACTAAATCCTTCTACTAATTATTTTTATCTAACTTTTTGAGGTTAGCTCAATCGCCAACCTTTTTTCTATCAACAGCTTCTATTAAGCACGAATAACTGGTAAAACACGTCCAGTATCCACATCATAAATTGCCCCACTAATCACAATATCTTTAGGAATCAAGGGGCTATTTTTTAGTAATAGAACATCATCTGTCACACTGGCTTCAATGTCTTCAAAGGGAAGAAAATCCACCGATTTGACCTCATTACCTAAAACAGGTGCTAAATTGGTCCACAAGGCTTGATTATCCTTTTTGTGCAAACCACAATCGGTATGGTGCATTACGATAATCTCCTTTGTCCCAAGTAACTGCTCTGAAATCACCAACGACCTGATAATATCATCTGTAACACGTCCACCAGCATTACGAATAATATGGGCATCCCCCAAACTCAAACCAAAAATCTGAGCCACATGAATCCTTGCATCCATACAAGACACAATGGCAACCTCTTTTCTTGGCGGTGTCGGGATATGACCATTTGGAAAAACCCTCGCAAAGTTTTGGTTATTCGTCAAAAAATCATCAAATCGTGTCATTTCTTCATCCTCCTTTTTTGTGCAATGAAAAGCATGACGGTTTCACATTAGTTTCATCTATCTTATCATGTTTTTCTGAAAATGTCCCTGATAAAGACAGAAAAAGCTAGCTATTGAATACTTTCTGCAAGACTTCACTGACTGTTGACACACCTATTACTTGGATACCATCTGGAACAGTTAGACCATGTAGGGAATTTTTCGGAGCATAAATCTTAGTAAAGCCTAATTTACTTGCTTCATTTACCCTTTGTTCAATCCGATTGACCCGTCTGACCTCACCTGTCAATCCAATTTCACCAATAAAACAATCTTGAGGGTTAGTTGGCTGGTCCTTATAACTAGATGCCAAGGCTACAGCAACAGCTAAATCAATAGCAGGTTCATCCAACTTCACTCCACCAGCTGATTTTAGGTAGGCATCTTGATTTTGTAGCAACAAGCCACAACGCTTTTCCAAGACTGCCATAATCAAACTTGCCCGATTAAAATCTAATCCTGTTGTGGTCCGCTTAGCATTTCCAAATACCGTTGGTGTTACCAAGGCTTGAACCTCAGCCAAGATAGGCCTTGTTCCTTCCATTGTTACCACAATAGCCGATCCTGTTGCCCCATCAAGACGCTCCTCTAAAAAGACTTGACTCGGATTCAAGACCTCTACCAGACCAGCTGACTGCATCTCGAAAATACCAATTTCATTTGTCGAGCCAAAACGGTTCTTTACCGCCCTCAAAATCCTAAAAGTGTGTTGACGTTCCCCTTCAAAGTATAAGACAGTATCCACCATATGCTCTAGCATCCGTGGTCCTGCCAGTGTACCCTCCTTAGTCACATGACCAACAATAAAGGTCGCAATATTATTGGTTTTAGCAAGTTGCATCAACTCAGCTGTCACTTCTCTGACTTGTGAAACAGATCCCTGAACACTGGATATGTCTGGACTCATGATAGTTTGGATAGAGTCAATAATCAAGAAATTGGGCTGAATTTTTTCGACCTCGGCTCTAATCGATTGCATATTGGTTTCAGCATAGAGGTAAAACTCATTATCAATATCACCCAAGCGCTCACTGCGTAGTTTGATTTGCTCCGCTGACTCTTCCCCTGATACATAAAGCACGGTGCCTTTATTGGCTAACTGAGTCGAAACCTGTAAAAGCAAAGTGGACTTTCCAATCCCTGGGTCTCCTCCTATCAGCACTAAGCTCCCTGGGACAACACCTCCACCTAACACACGGTTGAACTCCTCCATATCCGTTTGTGTTCTAGCAACCTGACTAGAGGTTACCTGATTTAATTTAACAGGTTTGGTTTTCTCGCCTGTCAGGCTGACACGAGCATTTTTAACCTCGGTGACTTCTACTTCTTCAACAAAAGAAGACCAAGACGAACAATTGGGGCAACGCCCCAAGTATTTAGGAGAGTTGTACCCACACTCTTGACAAACAAAATTGGTTTTCTTCTTAGCTATTCTTCTATCCTCCCCAACTCTTCTTTAGTTTCCAGTACTTCCAAATCCACCCGTTCGTTGACCAGTTGCTAGATCACCATCCGCAATAAGAAAGGGCGCAAAAACACCTTGTACTACGCGTTCACCAACTTCAAGGACCACGTCTTGCTCCGTAATGTTTTGCATTTGTGCAAAAATATGCCCCTCATTTGCAGCATTACCATAATAATCCCCATCTATCACACCAACAGAGTTAATCAAGACCAAACCTTTTTTTCTTGGATTGGACGAGCGATCATAAAGGTAGAGGACTTCTCCTGCTTGCATATACGCCTTTACGCCTGTTGGGACCAACTTGATCTCCCCTGGGGAAATAATGGTTTTTTCTGCAACCTTTAGGTCATATCCAGCTGCATGTGCTGTTTCTCGCTTAGGCAGTAAATCTTCGTTGTGATAAGTTGATACCAATTCAAATCCACGGATTCTAGACATAATTTTCTCACTTTCTACTCAATTCCTCTATTATAGGCTATTCGTAAAAGAAAAGCAAAAAGCCTGATAATTTTCTTTTTTCAAAAAGACAAGGTCTCATCACCTTGTCTTTTGTGCTATTCAAATACAAATTGATTATGATAAAGTTCAGCGTAAAAACCTTTTTGTCTAAGCAGTTCGTAATGGTTTCCACGTTCTAGCACTTCACCGTCTTTTAAGACAATAATTTCATCAGCATTCAAAATAGTTTTTAAACGATGGGCAATCACAAAGCTCGTGCGCCCTGCCACAACAGCTTCCATAGCTTGCTGAATCTTGCTTTCTGTTACCGTATCAACGTTTGACGTTGCTTCATCCAAAATCAAAACTTGAGGATCTGTTAACAAGGTACGCGCAATGGAAATCAATTGTTTCTGACCTGTCGAGAAGATGTTATTTTCATCATCAACCAAGGTTTCATACTGATCTGGAAGGCTCTCAATAAATTCATGGATATGGGTCGCTCGAGCAGCAGCTTCCACCATTTCTTGACTGGCATCTGGACGACCAAAAGCAATGTTATCTCTAATGCTGCCACTAAAGAGAACAGATTCTTGTAACACAATCCCAACATTTTCACGTAGGCTATCAAGATCGTATTCACGAATGTCACGACCATCAAACTTGATCGCACCCTTATCCACATCATAAAAACGGTTAATGAGATTCATAATAGTGGTCTTACCAGAACCTGTTGGTCCCACGACCGCCACCATTTTCCCTTTAGGAGCAGAAATCGTCACATCTTTCAGAACACGCTGACCTGGTAGATAACCAAAGTCAATCCCTTCAATTTCAACACTTTCTTTCAATTCTGTAAATTTAGGAGCAGAGACAGGACGAACTTCCTCTTCTTGATCAAACATTTCTTGAATACGCCCTGCACCAGTAAAGGCTAATTGCAACTCTGCCCAACTAGAGGCCACCTGCATGATTGGTTGATAATATTGTTGTGAATATTGAACAAAGGTAACCACTAAACCAAGTGCAGCTGCTGTTGTCATTGACTTATCATCCAATACTAGAGTTGAGCCCACAAAGATGACAATAGCTGTATTAATCAAGCTCATACCATTCATCACTGGGAAAAGCAAACCAGCAAAAAGACGACCTTTAAAAGTTGCTCTTCTAACATTATCATTTAATACTGTAAAACCTGCAATCGTCTCTTCTTGCAAACCTTGCACAATAATGGCTTTTTGACCTGAAATTTTCTCATCCATATAAGCATTGAGTTTACTTACTTCTGCCTGTTGAAGATCAGTGTATTTTCTAGCCATACGAACAATAAAGATCAAGAATAAAATAGCAACTGGGGTACTAGCTACTGTCACCCAAGCTAGCTTGGTATTTTGTGAAAACATCATCCACACAAGTCCAATATAAAGGGCAATATTAGATACCACTTGCGTTAAACTCTGGTTGAAAGAGTTTTGAATATTGTCTAAATCACTGGTAAAGCGAGATAAAATGTCACCATCTTTATGACGATCAAAAAACGCTACTGTCAGGCGCTCTAACTTCCCAAATAAGCCTTTTCTCATTCGGTTAGTTGAGTGTGCTACGATACGTGAAAAAAGTACCGTATAAATCAACATTGACAAGGCTGTAAAAGCATAGGTTAAAAAGAGTTTCCACATGACTGAGCCAAAGGCATCCATACTTGGACGTACCAAGTCTTGTCCTGTTGCCTCACTGATTGCCTTAGCTTTAAAATAGTCTTGTACCCAAGTCCCAAGCTCTGTCAAAGCCTCCCCAAGATAAACAGGGGCTTTAACTTGTAAATAAGTGGATAGAATAATCGCTAAAAAAATCACGAAAAAGGATAACTTATAACGTTTAAAATAAAACCAGAAAAATCGTGCTGTTTTCATTATACATAGAGGTTAAGCTCAGCTTATTCCTCTTCCTCCTTTCCTTTTTGTGTTTCATAAATTTCTCGGTAAACGGCATTGGTCTCAACTAACTCAGCATGCGTTCCCTCACCAATTAAACGGCCCTCATCTAAAACCAAAATTTTATCTGCTTTAACCACTGAAGAAATCTTTTGAGCAATGATCACTGTCGTCGTCTCTTTTAAATCTTTATTTAAAGCTTCTTGAACTAACTTTTCAGACTTAGCATCAAGAGCAGAAGTGGAGTCATCTAAGACCAAAACTTTAGGATTTCCAATCACACCACGGGCAATACTCATACGTTGCTTTTGTCCGCCAGAGAAGTTATTCCCACGCTCTTCAACTTGACTTTCGTAAGTCTCATCCATACGATCAATAAACTCTTTAGCTTGAGCAATTCCTGCTGCACGCTCCATTGCCGCAATGTCTGCACCAGCACTTCCTTGACGAAGATTATCAGCAATCGTTCCACTAAACAAAATAGCCTTTTGTAAAACAATAGAGACTGTCTTTCTTAAAGTCGTCTGATTAAGGTCTTTAAGATCACGGCCACCGATTGTAATACGTCCTTCTTGAGGGTCAAATAGACGCGGAATCAACTGCGCAAGGGTTGATTTCCCTGCACCTGTTGCTCCTACAACTCCGACCATCTGACCAGATTTAATTGCAAAACTGACATCTTTGAGTGTTGGCTCGGTATCATGTGGATAAGTGAAACTCACATGCTCAAAGACAATATCTCCTTTAAGATCCTCATCTGCATGTTCTTTGAAGGTCATAGCAGGCTCAGTATCCAATACTTCTTTGATACGGTTGAGGGCTACAAAGGCACGACTAGCTTGCATCCCCATAAAGCTCACCATGATAATTGAGAACATAATTTGCATCATATAGGTCATAAAAGAAGCAATGTTTCCGATAGCCTCTGGCTCAGTATCAACCATTTTAGATACCATGTAAATAGAAACAAATGTTGCCATATAAGCGATAAAGGTCAAGACAGGCATCATAATGGAAAAGCCATACCCAATAAATAAATTGAGATCAAGCAGATCATTAGAAACTTCCTTGAACTTAGCATATTGTGACTTTTCCTGTACAAAAGATTTAACCACTCGGACACCACGAAGGTTCTCTTTAGCAATGCTGTTAATCTTATCCATCAAGCTTTGGAAAATCCCAAAACGCGGCCCCATCAATCCCATGATAACAGCCATTACTGCTCCAATCAGGATAACCATCAACACCAAGACCCACCATAAACTTGGTAGCGTTCTTACTGCCATGATGAAAGCACCAATAAACAAAATAGGAAGACGTAGCAAGACTTGGAAAATCATCATCATCAAGTTTTGAATCTGCGTGACATCATTGGTCATGCGAACAACCAAGTTCCCTGCATTAAATTCTTCAATATTGGCATAAGAAAAAGTCTGGATTTTTCTAAATGTTGCCTCACGCAAATCAGCAGAAACACCTTGTGAAATTTTAGCGGCTAAGACGGTATTGACAATACCAGCTAGGAGACCTGCACCCGCAATCCCCAATAACCAAATCCCAATTGATGTAATCTTATCCTTATCGTTTTCCATCACCGCACTTAACACATCTTTGAGGTAGTTCGGTTGTAAAAGCGCACTTAATACGATTACAATCGTCATCAATACAGAAGCCATAACATACCACTTGTACGGCTTAAGTGCTTTTTTAAGCATATTTTCCTCCTTTTTCATGAAAAAACTCCTGGTTCAAGGTGTGAACAGGAAGTATTGCATTATTCAATGCCTATCATTCTAACACAAACACCTTAACTTTGCTAGTCTTAAGATTGTTTTAATCCAACTCCTTCCAATTGTACAAGTTTAGCGTAAATATGGTATAATATGAATGGTTTTCTATCATTAAGAGGAGAAAAATATGACAAAACAAAAAATTGCAGTTTTGGGCCCAGGTTCTTGGGGAACAGCCCTAGCGCAAGTATTAAATGACAATGGGCATGATGTTCGTCTTTGGGGAAATATTCCTGAACAGATTGAAGAGATTAACACCCATCATACGAATACACATTATTTTAAAGATGTGGTGCTAGATCCATCCATCAAAGCCTATCTTGATTTAAAAGAAGCTTTAGATCAGGTTGACGCCATTCTTTTTGTCGTTCCAACAAAAGTGACTCGTCTAGTGGCCAAACAAGTTGCTGAACTTTTAAACCATAAAGTTACCATCATGCATGCTTCAAAAGGTTTAGAGCCTGGCACACATGAACGTCTGTCTACTATATTAGAAGAGGAAATTCCTGCTGAGCTTCGTAGTGAGGTTGTGGTAGTCTCTGGGCCTAGTCATGCGGAGGAAACTATTGTACGTGACTTGACCCTAATTACTGCAGCATCAAAAGATTTAGACACTGCAAAGTATGTTCAAAATCTTTTTAGCAACACCTATTTCCGTCTTTATACCAATACGGATGTGATTGGTGTCGAAACAGCTGGTGCGCTTAAAAACATCATCGCGGTTGGAGCAGGAGCGCTACACGGACTTGGTTTCGGAGACAATGCCAAAGCTGCTGTCATCACAAGGGGGTTAGCTGAGATTACAAGACTCGGTGTCAAGCTCGGAGCTGATCCACTCACTTATAGCGGTCTGTCTGGCGTTGGGGACTTGATTGTCACAGGAACCTCTATCCACTCACGAAATTGGCGCGCTGGAGATGCCCTAGGACGAGGGGAGAAACTAGAAGACATCGAACGCAATATGGGAATGGTGATTGAAGGTATCTCAACAACCAAGGTTGCTTATGAGATTGCACAAGAACTTGGTGTTTATATGCCTATCACTACTGCTATCTATAAGTCTATCTACGAGGGCGCAGACATCAAAGAAAGCATCCTAAGTATGATGTCAAACGAATTGCGCTCAGAAAATGAATGGCACTAAGCCTTATATGAAAAAATGAATGCTCATCTTCTGAGCATTCATTTTTTCATATAAGGCTTAGTCACGACCAAAAATATCTCTTGTATAAACTTTATCGCGGACATCATCTAAGTTGTCATCGTAACGATTTGCAATAATAGCCTGACTTTTTTTCTTGAATTCTTCTAAATGATTGACCACTTCAGAGCCAAAAAAGCTAGAGCCATTCTCCAAAGTTGGCTCAAATATAATGACTTTAGCACCCTTGGCTTTAATCCGTTTCATGACTCCTTGTATCGAACTTTGTCTAAAATTATCGGAATGACTCTTCATGGTTAAACGATAAACTCCGATAGTTACTTCTTTTTCACTTTGAGAGTGGAAGGTATCATGCTCACTATAATCGTAATACCCCGCTATTTTTAAAACTTGATCTGCTATAAAATCCTTTCGTGTTCGATTAGATTCTACAATAGCTGTCATCATATTTTGAGGAATATTATCATAATTAGCTAGTAACTGTTTACTGTCTTTTGGTAAGCAATAGCCACCATAACCAAACGATGGATTGTTGTAATAAGTTCCAATACGAGGATCTAGACCAACCCCTTCGATAATTGATTGTGTATTCAATCCCTTAATTTCAGCATATGTATCTAACTCATTAAAATAAGATACCCGTAAAGCCAAATAAGTATTGGCAAACAACTTAACCGCCTCAGCTTCTGTCGCCCCCATAGATAAAACACTGACATCTTCCTTCAGAGAAGCTGTTTTTAAAAAAGAAGCAAATTTTGAAGCCGCTGCTTTTAACTCTACCGAATCATTTAATTCGCTAGAAACAATGATACGCGAGGGATAAAGATTATCATAAAGAGCTTTTGATTCTCTCAGAAATTCTGGACTAAATAGAATATTTTCTGTGCCATATTTTTTTCTCATAGAAAGTGTAAACCCTACTGGGACAGTAGATTTAATCACCATAATTGCTTGAGGGTTCACAGCAAGTACTTGTTTAATAACAGTCTCAACGTGTTGCGTATCAAAATAATTTGTAGCACTATCATAATTTGTAGGAGCTGCTATGACGATAAATTCAGCAGCCTCATAAGCCTTTTTAGCATCTAAGCTTGCCTTCAAATTTAAGTCCTTCTCTTTTAGATACCGTTCAATATAATCATCCTGAATAGGAGAAACTCCCTTATTAACAAGAGCCACCTTTTCTTCCAAAACATCTACAGCTATTACTTGATGATACTGAGCTAGTAACACCGCCATTGACATTCCGACATAGCCTAATCCCGCCACTGCAATAGTGCTACTGGACTCAATATTTTGTACAGTTTTTTGTTCAACTGAAAAAAAATCTTCAATTTTATGGTTGGTTAATTCAGCTAGGCTTTCTAATTGAGCAATGCTGGGAACAAACTTTTCTTGTTCTATTCGAGAAACTAATGAACGATTGATACCAACTTTGTTAGCCAGATCTTCCTGAGTTAATTGGTGCCTTATCCTATAATCTTTAAGAACAGTTGCCAAAATTTCTTTAGAAAACTTTTTCATATGTCCCCTCCTTATCTTTCTGTCAGTATAGCATTTGTTCAAAAAAAAAACAAGAATGCAGAACATTCTTGTTTCTAATTACTATTTTGTTATTTTTAATATCATAATATCTTTACTATTCGCTCAAGTTCTGTCAAATTTAGCTGATCTGATGCTTGCTCCTCTTTTCCTTGTGAACTCATCTTATCAAAAATAATAATAGCCGTTTTTAAAAGAAGTTTGATGTCTAATAACAAGGAATAATTTTTGATATATAAGAGATCAAATTTCAACTTATCTCTAAAATCCGAGGTATACTTACCATAGACTTGAGCATAACCTGTTAAACCAGCCCTAACATGATGTCTCCAAGGATAGTGCGAGTCTTCTTGTGAAAATTGATCCACAAAAAACGGACGCTCAGGTCTTGGACCAACAATCGACATCTCTCCTTTTAGGACGTTAATCAACTGAGGAATCTCATCAATCCTGGTTGCTCGAATGAATTTCCCAACCTTTGTCACACGTTGATCATTGGCTTGTGCTAACACTGGACCAGAGTGTTTTTCTGCATCTACCGTCATTGATCTGAACTTTAAAATAGAAAATACCTTGTTATCACGTGTCACTCTATCCTGTTTATAAAATATCGGCCCCTCACTTTCTAACTTTATCATACAAGCTGCTAGTAGGGTCAACGGCAGACTTAACACCAACATGAAAAGGGCTAATATAATATCAAACAAACGTTTAACGATATCTTGTCCCTTGGAGAGCGAATAAGGGGCTAAACGAAGCATATTCTCATCAGAAATATTAAAGAGATCTGAATCACGGACAAGCGTACTTTCTACAGTCGCTGTTAAATACATGTCCTTCTTTTCCCTCATCAGATAATCGTAAATCTCTAAAACTTCTGATTGATCGATAGGACCAACAAGGTAAACAACATCTATCTGATCAATCACTTTTTTTATCTTCTCAAGGTAGTCAGAAAAGGCAACATAACTAAGCTCATGAAATGAAGAAGCCGAGGACTGAAAATTAGCAATAGCTGCTAGTACGTCTTTTTCTTTTCCTAAAATCAAAAGACGTTTCTGACCAATAACGAGCTTATACAGGCTAGAAACCATTATATAAAAAGATCCAGAAATACTTGTGCTTAAGATAATATAGGCGAGATAAAACCATCCTGTAACATGGAGCTGATGAAAACTTCCCCACTCTACTATTAGCATGACAAGTGAAAAGAATAATTGAATAAAAAAAGCATTAACAAATAAAGAGCTCTTGGAACGATTATAATACACATGTGAATCAAACATGTTACAAATGATAAGATAAATCAGTACTAACCAAGGAAGAACACGGCTAAAACCACTCAACTCTAAAAGATCATTATTTAAATTAGAAAATTGACCAAATAGATCTTGAAACTGCAAAGATACAAATATTCCTGCTAACATTAAAATAACTTCAACAGCATAAACTATAATGGACCATAAACTTTTTGTTTTTATCATTCCATCTCCTTTTTCATTTTGTAGCATCAAACAACTGCTACAACGCTTCTACTCCTGATTTATGTCCTAGCTTTTCGAAATTCCCTAGCTCCCTGAAACATATACTTTATATTAGCTAAAATAGAAATTTCTGGACGCATCATCTGACGTTTACGGATGGCAAATTGTATAATCAAGAGCCAGTACCATTTTGGCGACATGCGCTTAAAAATAGCTCCTCGTTTCTGACACAAAGATGGGGTCGGGGTACGATCCCAATGCGATTCCCTATCTCTCAAGGTCGCTATTTTTTCTGGGTAGCTATAAATCTTTAACCCTTTCCTCAAGGCATCGAAAAGTAAAATATTTTCTTCTCCAAAGGTATACGGAGCTCCAATACCAAACCGTTCATCAAATGTAATCCCTCTATCTACTAGGCTTGACTTTTTAAAGCTGATTTGAACAGAGGAAGTCTTCATAGCAGTGATATGATTCATTTTTCCCTTTTTTAACGGTTTTTTCGATAATTCACTACGCTCTTGATCGACATAAAAAACGATCATATCCGCATCTGGAAACTCTTGATAGGCTTGATCAACAAGTTTTTCATAGTCTTCCACAAAGACCATATCATCATCAGCAATCTGACAAATTGCAGTATCTGGAGCTAAATTTAGAGCATCATTGCGGCTAGCACTAAGTCCAAGACGATCGCTATATAAAATTTTAGTTTTACCATCTTCCAACAGTTGTGAAGCCAGTCTTCCTTGCCTTGATTGGTTGACAACAATGGTCTCAAGATTTTCTAAATTCATCTCCTCAACCAAGCCTTTAACATTTTCAGTATCTAAGGTTGCAACTAGTACGACCATACATTCTCCTTACATCCTTCTTTTAACAGCATTATAAGCATATCCTATAAATGGACCAACAGTCTCTATAACTGACAGTCCTTCCACTTTTCTAAATAAATACCATGTTCTTTTAATCGCAGCAAACTTATTAGCTGATAGTGATTGATTGGTCCTTCTATAAATGGAAAGGGGTTGATTGATGCTATAAGCATACTTAACAACTTTTAAAATTTTCCACCATGTAGCTGTATCTTGGCCCCTCCTGACATCAGGCATTGCAATCTCTTCTTTACTAAGTTGCTCTAGATCAAGCATAACTGTCGAGGTCCAAATGGTATGGTTCCTCAATGCCTGCTGATAGGAAATTTTTTCTGGAACAGTTATAGGAGCTTTGATGGGTTTACCTGTCTCATCTGCAAATTGATATGATGTAAATGAAAAAGCATAACCATATTTTAGCATAAAAGCAACCTGTACTTCTAGCTTGTTTGGTAACCACAAATCATCCGCATCTAAAAAACAAATGAAGCGACCTTTAGCACAGCTTACTCCTTTGTTTCTTGAAATCGCAACACCCGAATTTTGCACATTCTTTAGCAAACTAAGATTTGAATAAGCTGATAACATTTCTGATACCAGTTGAGAAGAATTATCGGTGGACTGATCATCAACAACAATAACTTCAAAATTTTGAAAAGTTTGTTGAAAAACAGACTGAAGCGTTTCTTTTATAAAACTTGAAGCGTTATACATGGGAATAATAACACTAACTAGTGGTTGAGATAATTGAGATGGCATTATAAAAGCTCCTACATAAGTATTGTTTGAAAATTATTGAATCATATAGTAATATAAAAAGCGACTAAAGTTAGAAAGAAAAAAATATGAACCAGCCACTTATTTCTGTTGTTATACCTAATTTTAACCGTGGGCACCTCATTGAAGAGGTCATTAGAAGTATTACCAGTCAAACTTATCACAATATCGAAATTATTGTCGTTGACGACCATTCAACAGATGGATCTATGAACACATTAGAAAGACTCAAAAGTCAACTTTCTAATCTAACCTATCTCCAACTTCCCAAAAATCAAGGCGCTAATGTCTGCCGTAATACGGGAGTTAAGTTGGCTAAGGGAAACTACATCGCTTTCCTAGATTCTGATGATTATTTCTTACCAACTAAGCTAGAAAAACAAATCCAAATCTTTAACCAATTTCCAGAAATTGGGTTTGTCGTAACTGGATTTGGAGCTAAGACATTCACCACCCTGGGCGAAGGTATTATTCCTATCAAAGATACCATTAAGCAAAATAATCTAGGTGGATTCTCTACCCTCATGGTAAAAAAAGATATTTTTCTTGCTGTTGGAGGATTAGATGAACAACTTTTAAGTTGTCAAGATTGGGACCTATTTTTAAAACTCTTGAACATCAGTCAGGGTTATAAAATAGCAGAGGACCTCGTCATCTATGAAACACAAGAGGACAGCATCTCTAGAAACAGTACCAAGGTTATCCAAGGCTATCAAATCGTGTCAAAACGTGCCAAAACCCTTAATCACCAACTCAACCTCATTCCCCAAAAAGAATTAGAGGCCTACCAAGACTATTACCTTGCTATGCGCTACTTTGGTCTAAAAGATATAAAACATACTCGAACGTATCTCAAACAGTCTATTAAACGATCTCCAAAACTTGTACCAATCGTTTATTTTATTTTTGCTAGTTTTGGATACTCTTCCCTACGCCAATTGATGAAATGTAAGGCTATGTTACGAAATGTTAAAACCCTTGTTAAAAGAAGCTGATAACATCACTTCTTACACAAAAGACAATAGTAAAAATCCCCTTTAAAAGATACTACCTCCATACTATTTTAACAAAAAATAGTACAATGCAAACATATTTTATCCTGAAAGTCATGCCGTGAATACAAAATCTTTAAAATTAAATGGAATTATCTCTTTACTGAATAAACTAGTCTCCATTATTTGCAGTCTCATCCTTCCAAGACTTTATATTGAAGCCTTTGGCTCTGAAGTTAATGGGTTAATGTCTAGTATTACCCAATACCTGACCTTGATTAGCTTGCTGGACTTAGGAATGGGAGCAGTTGTGCAAGCCAGTATGTATAAGCCATTGCTAGAAGAAGATACTGAAACACTGTCAACCATTTACTATAAGTCACAACAATTTTTCAATAAAGTTGGACTAGCCCTTCTCTTTTACATCGGGATACTCTGCTTCATTCTTCCACGAACCTTATCGAGTCACTTCTCTAACCAACAAATTATCGGCTTGATATTGATTTTATCCTTATCTCAATTATTACAATTTTTTGTGGGAATTACTAGTCAAATCATATTAGGATCTGACCAAAAAGCCTACATCAAAGAGATTCTTCAGGGGTTAGCTAACATTGCCAATCTCCTTCTTTCTCTTGTCCTCATCAATGCTAATCAATCTATCTTTGGAGTACGACTCGGTTCAGCTTTAATCTTTGTTATCCCGCCGATTATTATTAGCTATTATGTGCATCGTCACTATCATATTTCTAAAAAACGAATTGATAAGAACTACAAAATTCAGCAACAATGGTATGGCATAGGACAACATATCGCCTATACCATACAAGAAAGCACAGATATTCTTATTTTATCGCTTTTTGCTAGCTTACAAGAAGTCTCTATCTACGCCATCTATAATACTGTATTTCAAGGGATTAAAACTTTTTTAAATGCAGCAACAAGTGGATTACGCCCCTTCTTAGGAAAAGCTTTACATATTGCAGATAAAAAAGAATTGGCAAGACAATTTAATAAGATTGAATGGTTAATTCATACTGGTTCAACCATTGTCCTAAGCACTACCTTTCAACTGATTACGCCATTTGTCATCCTTTATACAAAGAACGTTAAGGATACTGACTATAACCAACCAATCTTTGGCTATATGATGACACTAGCATTATTTTTATATGCCCTTCGTCTTCCTTATCGAACCTTAATCTTTGCTTCAGGTCAATTTAAAGATACACAAATAGGAACTTATTTAGAAGCTTTATTGAATTTAATCATCTCTCTCTTACTAGTGTCTAACATGGGATTAGTCGGAGTAGCTATCGGAACTACTATTTCATTTCTTTATAGCTTATCTTACTATATCTGGTATAGCTATAAGCATCTTTTACAAGCCAGCTATCAATTTGTCATAAAGCAATTACTCATTGATATCAGTGTCTTTAGCTTTTCAAACCTTTTAGCCTTTCCTTTTCTACACCATATAACCTCTACCATATCATGGGTGGTATTTGCAATTATAAGCATTATGATCACAACTAGTATTAGTTGTTTGATAAATTACTATTACAATAAACAGCTATTCTTCATGATCGTTAAAAGAAAAAAACTCGGTACTTAAAAAGCCGAGTTTTTATTTAACGTTTTTTATCGTAAATCACTAATTTATCAGGATGAGATTGTTTATAAACGGCATACATTAACGTTAGATAGATAATAAAGGTATAATCATCATAGATACTGCCTGTTAAAAAATATTTGAGAAAAAAACTAGATGTCAAAAAAACGACAACTTTCTTCCCAGTTATATCAGTTTTAAAAAAGGTTTTCCCTATAAAGTAAAATAAGGCAAGAATAATTAAAGATCCCAATAGCCAACCAAAAGATAAAAATGTTTCTAAAAAAAGATTATGCACATAGACACCATCTGGCATGATTGTACGATCAAAAAACATGCCATTAAAATCTACACCCATGCCCTTCAGATAAGTCAGAGCAATTTTTATCATGTTATCTCTACCCGTACTCTGCGTCAACACTCCTGTTGCTGCACGGTTTAAGATATAGGAATTTGCGACATTGAGGCGTGTTAGAATCTGAAATAACACTATTACAAATAAAACTAATCCCAAACCTATACCAGTAACTGTAAACAGTGACCTCATTGAGATTGTGATGGGTTTTTGATTATCGAATCGTTGTAAAATATAAAATACCAGGATACTAATCACTAACCATATAAGAGGACCTCTGGCACCGTAGACAACACCTTCCACTAACATCACTAATAAAACTCCCAGTTTTATTAGTGTAGGTTTCTTTAGGAAACTAAATGATGTCAGAATCCAAAACGGCAATAGATTATAAGAAAATGTCATATATCCTGTTGCGTCTTTCAAAATAAACTTTACAAGAAAAGACCCAATGATCAAAAAGCTATTGATACTATCAATGATTTTATTGTCAAACAAGGGAGAAAAGTCAGAAATCCGTGACAAAATTAGCATAGCATAAGGCAGATAGAAACTATAAATCATTACCATATCACTATCTAAGTATCTACCTTGAACAGATTGATGTGATGTTAAAAATAGAAAAACATAAACTAAGTAGACAAAAAATAAAGATGAGAGACGCTTCAAAGAAACTGGAAATCTCAAAAGAATAAAGAATGCTACTAAAGCAACTAAACCGTAGCCTAAAAATATGGTCTTTGAGGCAAAAAAATCTAAACTCAGTAACCGTAATACTGCCGCTAGAATAACACTAAAAGGATAAATAGACAGACTTAAATAGAGTAGCGCGACATCCCAGCTGTTTCGATTTCGATCATACATATCAACGGCTCCTATAACCTCTATTTATAAAATAGTTTCTGAAATGTTGATTCCCTATCACGGATCTCACCATTAAAGACATAACCTAAAACCTGTATGTCATAATCTACAATAAATCGATTACTCTCAATTAAATCGTCAGTTCTTGTATAATCTCTTTTTACTAACATGACAACATTTTTTATTTTAGTGGCCAAAATCTGTGCATCAGGAATGCCATTTAAGGAACTAGCATCAAAAATAATATAGTCAAACTGTTCCTCTAGTTTGATTAAAAGTTCATCCATTTTTTTACCAGTCAATAAATCTGTGTTATGAGCTAGCTTTGGACCAGTCGTTAATACGTTCATTTTTTCATGAGACATGAGTGGTAGCTCTACGTCATCCAAACCTTCTAAATAGGTTGTCAAACCGGTATCATTAGGCAGGGATAAAATGTGATGTAAACTTGGATTTCTAAAATTAGCATCCACCAGTAAAACCTTCTGACCATCACGCGCAAAACTCTTAGCTAAATAAGTTGCAAAAGTGGATTTCCCTGTTGCTGTTTCTGGAGAAGTAATAAGGAAAGATTTTGCCTGATGCTTTTTAAGTTGGAGTTTTAACTTAACTTTAATGCCCTCAATGTTATCCAAAATCGCCTTATCATGAATGACCTCTGGTTTGAATAATTTTTTACGTGTTTGCTTCCGCTTGGCTGACGAAGTTCGCTGTGTAAAAGTTCCTAGTTGAAGACTTCCTAACTCTAACCACTTAAAGCGTTCTAATAATCCTGTACCTCCAACTGTTGGAGTCAATAGCTCAAATAAGATGATGGCTAAAAAACTAACGACAAGACCTAAAGCTATTGAAAAGGCTAAATTTTTTAGTAAGTTAGGGGAACTTTTCTGATTTGCTACCTTAGCTGCTGAAATTACTCTTATTTTTAAGTTAAAAGCATAATAACTATCTAGCTTATCTTGAAAAATCTCAGCGACAGTATTTGCAATTTCCGCTGCCAAGGCTGGCGAGGAATCCTCTGCCTTAATGCCAAATGTTTGAGAATCAGCATCTGTGGTAACTGATATCTTACCTCTTAAATCTTGACTAGAATAGTCTGCTGATATTTTTTTATTAACCAGGGTTAAAATATCATCTGATAGAATAATATTTTCATATGTCTTTATCAACTTGGCATTCGTATCTAACTGGTTTAAGGTCAATTGTTGACTGGAAGCGGATTTTGGACTCACAAGTAGCTCTGCAGTTGAACTATATAGTGGTTTCATCACAAAAAGACTCAACACTACTGCACTGACCATAAAAACCAGAATAGTTGAAATAATCCAACGAATCTTATTTTTTAATAACCTAAATATCGCTGGCAAACTTAATTCTTTATCCATTTTTATTTCCTTTATCATTTCAATTTTTATAATTTTCATTGTACCATTATATTTGATAAAAACATACCCTGCCATCTCATTTCATAAACACTTTATTGAGTTCCATTTTAGGTTTATGGTATAATGACCTAAACATCAGCATTTACTATTTCATCAAGGAGAAAAACGTGGCAAAAGTTTCTATTATCATCCCAGTTTATAATACCGAAGATTACTTAGCAGATTGTGTCAAATCTTTACAGAAACAGTCCTTACAAGATATTGAAATTATACTTGTCAATGATGCTTCAACTGATCGTTCTTTGGAAATCATGACAGATTTTCAAAAACAAGATCCTCGCATAAAGGTGATCTCTCTAGATAGCAATCAAGGGGTAGGAGAAGCCAGAAATCAAGGGCTAAAAGTAGCTAGTGGCGAGTTTATTGCCTTTGTTGATTCCGATGATTTTGTAAAGGCTGATATGTTTGAAAAACTTTATCAAAAAGCTTTGGAAGAGCAGGCTGACATTGTCCTCTGCGATACAGATAGTTACTCATCAAACGGTAAGAAGAAAACGGTTTGGTATAAACCAATTTATGGAAAACCTACCTTAAAAGATCTTTTCCATAACACACAGCCAAGCAGTCGGATTTTTTCAAAACAACTGATTGACCGCGTACAGTTTCACTTTCTACCCGGAATGGGAGAGGGGATTATTTTTGAATTGATGATAGCAGCAAAAATGATTACAACTGTACCTGAAAAACTCTATGTCTATCGGTCAAGAGATGGCTCTCTTAGTACTACACCAAATCCTCAAAAAAATAGAGAATCTCTCGAAAATAATCGCATCATGGGAGAACGAAATCCTGAATTTAAAGATTATTTTACCTTTAAGATGATCGAAGATTTATTGCAGATGGTTGCAAATGCTGTAAAAATCAATGATTATACGACTTATAAGGTAGCCGTAAAAGAACTCAAGGAACTTAATTACCTTAAAAATCCTTTTATCCCTACTTTCTACAAAGATGAGTATGCTTTGCATCGTTATATTATTAAAGTCTATCTACTTCCTAGTAACTTCTTGTTAGCCCGCTTGATTTCAAAGCTAAATTAACTAGTTTATTATGGTACTAAAGAGCCTGGCTAGCCTAATAGGTTGCTAGGCTTTTTTATTCTTCCCTACTCATTGAAGCCGTTAGGATAGTTTTCTTGCCAACGCCAAGCATCTTGGCACATATCTACGATTGTAAACGTAGCCTCCCATCCTAACTTATCTTTTGCCTTTGTGGGATCAGCAAAACACGTCGCAATATCTCCTGGACGACGTCCTTCAATTTGATAAGGAATAGCTCTGCCCACAACGTCAGACATGATGTTGATTAAATCTAAAACAGAATAGCCTTGACCTGTGCCAAGATTGTAAACTTCTAATCCTTCATTCTTCTCTAGGTGATCTAAGGCCGCAAGGTGACCTCTAGCTAAATCAACTACATGGATGTAATCTCGCACCCCTGTCCCATCTTTTGTAGGATAGTCCTGACCAAACACCTTAATAAAAGGAAGCTGACCAATAGCAACTTGCGTAATATATGGTAATAAATTATTCGGAACAGATTGAGGACTTTCTCCTAGCTCACCAGATGGATGCGCCCCTATCGGATTAAAATAACGTAATAAAATAATATTCCAACTCTGATCCGATAGATAAACGTCCTCTAAAATTCTTTCCGTCATTAGTTTTGTTTGTCCATAAGGATTAGTTGCAGACACACTGGCATCTTCTTTAATAGGATTTGTTTTAGGGTGACCATAAACAGTGGCTGACGAGCTAAAAATAAGATTTTTACACTCATGTTTCTTCATCACCTGTAGTAGAGCTAAGGTACCACTGATATTTGTTTCATAGTAGTCTATAGGGCGAGCAACTGACTCTCCCACAGCTTTCAAAGCTGCAAAATGAATCACAGCATCTATTTTTTCTTTTTCAAAAATACTATCAAGAAAACGTCTATCACAGATATCTCCTTGATAAAAAGTCACCGCTTTTCCAGTCAACTTTTCCACATTTTTTAAACTCTGATAGCTAGAATTACTTAAGTTGTCAAGAACCACAACTTCATAACCAGATTCTAATAATTCTAAGCAGGTATGTGAGCCAATATAACCACTTCCACCTGTCACTAGTACTTTTCTCATATTTTCTCCATATCCTTCTACTTCTAAATAGCTCAAGCATCACTAGTCTCGTTCATTCTAACACCCTTATATTTACTTGTAAAGAAAATCATCTCTATTTCCTTCGCATCATTGTTCTTACCAGCTTTTTTTGATATAATATCACTGTGTTAATTAATTTAAAAATTTTTTAAAAAAACAACCAAGGAGTCTTACATGAAAAAAGTCAGAAAAGCCGTTATCCCAGCTGCAGGTTTGGGGACGCGTTTCCTTCCTGCTACAAAGGCACTCGCCAAAGAAATGCTTCCGATTGTCGACAAACCAACTATCCAATTTATCGTAGAAGAAGCTCTTAAATCAGGAATTGAAGACATCTTGGTTGTCACAGGAAAATCCAAACGTTCTATCGAAGACCATTTTGACTCAAACTTTGAACTGGAATACAACCTAAAAGAAAAAGGAAAACACGATCTTTTAAGATTGGTTGACGAAACAACTGGTATCCGTCTTCACTTTATCCGTCAAAGTCATCCTCGCGGTCTTGGAGATGCCGTTCTTCAAGCCAAAGCCTTCGTTGGAAATGAGCCATTTGTCGTGATGCTAGGCGATGACCTGATGGATATCACAGACGATAAGGCGACACCTCTTACCCAACAACTCATTGACGACTACGAAACTACCCATGCTTCAACCATTGCCGTAATGGAAGTTCCACATGAAGAAGTTTCTGCCTATGGGGTAATTGCTCCTCAAGGTGAGGGGGTCAATGGTCTTTATAGCGTTGAAACCTTTGTTGAAAAACCAGCGCCAGAAGAGGCACCAAGCGACCTTGCTATCATTGGACGCTATCTCCTCACACCTGAAATTTTTGATATCTTAGAAAATCAAGAACCAGGTGCTGGAAATGAGATTCAACTCACTGATGCCATCGATACCCTCAACAAAACTCAACGTGTCTTTGCGCGTAACTTCACAGGAAACCGCTATGATGTTGGTGATAAATTTGGCTTCATGAAAACATCTATTGATTACGCCCTCAAGCACCCTCAAGTCAAAGATGACTTAAAACAATACATCATTGAACTTGGCAAACAACTTGATGGACAAAAGACTTCAAAAACAGAAGAATAAAAATACGTTTGAGCTAAGATAAAGCTCAAACGTATTTTTTTATTTGACTAGATTTATCCCCACAAGGAAAGCCCAATCATCCCCAAACTTAAACCTATAAACACTAGACTGGCTGTGACACGTTGCTCTTTTTTAAACGCAAAAGGATCTACTTGAGTTTTCAACATAACACTCAAAAGCAAACCACCTACTGCACCACCTAGATGCCCAGCTAAACTCGTATCTGGAGAAAACAAACTAAAGACCATATTGATGACAATTAATGTAAAGTAACTTCTTCCAATCTGATTTAAATAATGGTTTTTAGATTGATAACCCAAAAAAGCAACTGCTGCAAAAAGGCCAAATAATGAGGTTGATGCTCCTGCTGCAACAACATTTGGCGTCAAAAATAGTGTAAAGACATTCCCCATCACACCCGACAATACATACAACAACAAATAATTTTTAGAACCAAAAATATCCTCAACCATTCGTCCCATAAAATAAAGCGATAACATATTAAGAAGAAAATGCTGCCAACCAATATGGACAAATATCGGACTTACCAAACGCCAAAGCTGTGTAGGATCATACTTGACATAAGCTCCCAGCATCCCTCCGACATTAAAAATCGTTTGAGCACTTGTTGCCTGCCCAAAATAAACCAACTGAGTTAACAAAAAGACAACTGTCGTTAACCCTAGCAATAAGCTCGTCACGGGATAATTTCTATCAAAAATCTGTTTCATCACGCATCACCTCTCTAACTGCCACATCATATTCTTTCTCCTCAAAGTTGCAAATTTGAAACGGATAAATCAAGCTTACTGTCATCCCTTGATAATCTGCGAGATAACGATCATAGTATCCGCCCCCAAAGCCAATTCGAAATCCAGCTTCATTAAAGACTAGCCCAGGTACATGAATAAGATCAATCGCAGACTTATTCACAGGCTTTCCATTTGGAATCTCCCTTAAACCAAAATGAGTCTCAACTAGCTGATCAGGTTCATAAACAACAAAGTCCATTTTTCCCTTTGGATAGGTTTTAGGGATAAGGATTTTCTTTTTATCCTTTTGCATTTGATGGATAAGAAGACTAGTATCATACTCAAATGGAAAAGATAGGAAGGTAGCAATCGTCTGAGCATTTTTATAAAACTCACTTTGGCAAAGTTGCTCCAGTAAGCGCTGATCGGCTTGCGCTTTTTGGATAGGATCTTGAGCTTTCAAAAGAGATAGGATCTCTTGTCGCAGTTGTTTTTTTAACATGTTACTATCATACACTATTCTTCTATTTTTTTGAAAAAAAGAGTAAGAAAATAGACACTTTTCTTACCTCTTATTGATTTATAAAACACGTGATTTCAAGAATTGGCTGATTTCTCTGACGGCAAAAGGCAGAGCAGATTCATCTGGACTCATCTTAGGATGGTGAAGGGCATAAGGGGTATCAATTCCTAACCAGAACATCACTCCAGGGATTTTATTTAAGAGATAACCAAAATCCTCACCTGTCATTGCGGGCAAACAATCAATAAGGTTGACACCCTCTTGCTCCTCAAAAAACGCCATTAAATTTTTGGCTAAGTCTGGATTATTCTCAACAGGCAGATAGCCTCCTTGAATTAACTCTATCTCAACATCCATATCAAAGCTAGCAGCGACACCTTCTGCAATGGTTTTAACCCGCTTTTGAATATGAAGGCTCATCTCTTGCGTTAAGGTCCTGATCGTTCCATGTAAAAAAGCTGTTTCTGCAATAACATTATTGGTTGTCCCTGCATGTAGGGAGCCAAAAGTGACCACTCCTCCTTTTATAGGATCAACATTACGACTGACCACAGATTGAACTTGTGTCACAAAATAAGCTGCTGCCACAAGAGCATCATTAGCCTCATGGGGAAAGGCCGCATGACCTCCTTTTCCTTTAAAGGTTATTTTAACCTCACAAGTCCCTGCAAAAAGTGTTCCAGTATTCGTAGCAATATCGCCAACCTTTAAATCGGGACGAACATGAAGCCCATAAAACTCATCTGGTAACCAATCACCAAAGGCCCCATCTTCATACATTAGCATACTTCCCGCAAAATTTTCTTCGGCAGGTTGAAATAAAAATAACACATTATCTTTAGGGCGAACTTCTAAAAGAGCTTCCAAAAGCCCTAATGCCACTGTCATGTGACAATCATGCCCACAGGCATGCATACGCCCTTCATGTTGACTAGAAAATGCCAATCCTGTCTGTTCCACAATCGGAAGACCATCAATATCTGTACGCCAACCAACTGTTTTTTCTGGATTGGAACCCTCTAGGTAAACCAAAATCCCTGTACGCCAAGTTTTTTGTTGGACAAAGTCATACCCTGCTGTTAGCTGAGCAATTTTTTCTAGCAAGTAGGCTTGTGTCTTAAACTCTTCAAGGCCAATTTCTGGAATTTGGTGTAAGTCACGTCTGGTTTGGATTAAATCAAGCATAATATCCTCACAATAAATATAAAAAGCTGGAACAAAGTGCCTAGCTTCTTATATCTTTATCTTTCATACAGATCAACCTAATAGAGCATTAAGTTGAAAACTTGTCTTATCTTAAAGGGTACGAAGGGCATCCTCAAGGGCTGTTTTTTGTTGTGTTTTTTCATCAATTTCCTTGATCACACGTGCAGGAACACCAGCTACCACAACGTTTTCAGGAACATCTTGTGTCACAATAGCTCCTGCCGCAACAACTGAACCATTACCAATTTGTACCCCTTCAATCACAACAGCATTGGCACCGATTAACACATTATCCCCCACACGAACAGGCTCGGCAGAAGCAGGCTCAATGACACCTGCAAGAACAGCACCAGCACCAACGTGGCTATTTTTTCCAACAATGGCGCGGCCACCAAGGATAGCACCCATATCAATCATCGTTCCTGCACCGATTTCAGCACCGATATTAATCACAGCCCCCATCATAATCACCGCATTATCACCAATCTCAACTTGATCACGGATAATAGCACCTGGCTCAATACGCGCATTGATGGCACGTTTATCTAATAAAGGTACGGCAGAATTGCGAGCATCTTGTTCAACCACATAGTCCTTGTTCTCAACTAAGTTAACTAGCAAAGGTTGGATATCTTTCCAATCTCCAAATAAAACATTACCTAATTTGGTCACATTTTCTGGAGTAGCGCCAGCTAAGTCACCTTCAAAGGTCACTTTAACACTGGTTTTTTTCTCTGCTTGAGCAATAAATTGAATAATTTCTTGTGCTGACATTTTTGTTGCTGTCATAAGGTTCTCCTATACTTCAAAAATCTTATGTTCTATTATAACAGAATTTTCAGATTTTTCATGCCATTTCACTTATTTTTATGGTTTTTATGATTTTAAAATCCCCAGATTCGCCTTCATGGTTAAAATTCTAGTCACTGCCTCATCAATTCGATCTTCACTGAGATTACCTTGTCTCACTTGTTCAACCAAGTAAGGAATCTGACTGGCGTAATGCGAACTTAATATCATGTCTGCACCTGCTGCAATCGCTTGATAGGCGGCATCTTCTTGTGTGGTAAAATTTTCTAAACCATCCATATCAAAATCATCCGTCATGACAACACCTTGAAAGGACAAGTCTTGTCTTAGGGTTTGATAAATGGTTGGCGAAAGCGAAGCTGGCAAACCATCTATCTGAGTCATAATATTGTGTGACACTAAAATACTATCAGCACCTGCTTTTATTCCAGCCTCAAAGGGCTTAAAGTCTTGAGCTTTTAGCTGATCCAAACTGCGATTATCATAAATCAAGTCCAAGTGGGAATCACCATTATCCCCATAACCTGGGAAATGTTTGAGAGTAGAAGCTGAGTGCTTCTCCTTCAAGACTCTGACACTTTCTGCAACATAGTCAGAAGTTGCCTGAATATCTTTTCCTATCGTCCGAGAATAGATAAAGCTGTCTGCACTACTCGCATAATCTGCAACAGGAAATAGCCCAGCCTTGATCCCTAGCTGATTGAGCTGATCAGCTTTATTTGCCGTATCTTCTTTAATCGCCTCTAATCCACCTGCTTGATAAAGGTCAAAAGCAGAGCTAAAAGATTGCTCTAATAGAGCGCTAAGACGACTAACCTGGCCACCTTCCTCATCCGATGCGATCAATAAAGGAACCTGACTCGCAGCTTGATAGGAAGAGAGCTTGGCTTTCAAACTTTCAAGGCTTTGTCCTTCCATATCTCGTGCAAACAACAAATAACCTCCAGGATGGTAGGTCTTAATGTCCTCAATCTGATTGTCTATAGGAACTCTAGCTAAAAAGAGTTGCCCGACCTTCTCTTCCAAAGTCATCTTAGAGACTTGCTCTTGCACCCGTGGCGTTGAGACATCAACAGGAAGGGTTCTTAATTGGGGTTGATTAAAAAAATAGACTCCGATAATGGCTAGCCCTACTAAAATAATTAAAGATGAGAATAGCCATATTAAACGTTTATATATCATAAATATATTATAACGTAAAGACTAAAAAAAGAAAATGCTATCGCTAACTTATAGTCATTTTCTAATGCTTTAACAAAAAAAGGACTAAAAATATCTTTCTTAATCAGATATTTTTAGTCCTATTGATCTTGTTTTTACTGATTCAAAGCAATTTTTGCTGTCTGTGTTCCCCAGAAGCCTGTTTGTACCTGTAAGACTAATTCAGGATCATTAGCAGCAGCCTCAGTAAGATCAAAAACAACCTTACCAGTCACTGTACTACCTGGGTTGAGTTCAGAGTAAAAGAAGTTAGCAGATGAGTCTTGATTCGCATAAACACCTGCTGCAGAATCAGATTCATATTCTGTTTCTCCTTTGTATAATTTGAAGAAATCATCCGAAATCGTCAAAGCTTTTTTACCATTATTTTTAACGGTAACATCTACTACAAGAAAAACATCATTAGCCGTTGCACCAAATTCGCCCCCGACATTTGTGGTCAGTTCCTTGCCATTAACTGTGTATTCAACACTTTTAACCGTCACCACTTCGCCAACTTTGTAAGTTTTTTCTTTTTTCTTGTTTTTCTTTGCCAATTGAATCACTTTTTGACTCTCAGCCTTCACCTCAGTTGTCGTAGAAAGCGTTAGAGTTGACAAAACAAAGCTTGACAATACCAATAATCCTAATCCTTTACTTTTCATCTTCATTCCTCCGATTAAACTTAATGGTCTTTTTATAGCGGCTGTATATATTTATATTATCAATATTATTTTAATTTTTCAAGAGAAGTTATTAAAAAGAATCGACAAAAATGAGTCGATTCTTTTTTGATTATAAACGAGCGTTAAGCTCTGCGGATAGGTCTTCAAAACCTGGTTTACCAAGAAGGGCAAACATGTTTTTCTTGTACGCTTCAACTCCTGGTTGATCAAATGGGTTAACAGCATTGAGGTAACCAGAAAGTGCGATAGCAATTTCAAAGAAGTAAATGATATAACCAAGTGTAAACTCATCTTGCTCTGGAAGCGTGATGTACATGTTTGGCACATCGCCATCAGTATGGGCAAGAAGTACACCATCTGTTGCTTTTTTGTTAACAAAGTCAACATCTTTACCTTGAAGGTAACCAAGGCCATCTAAGTCTTCAGCCAATTCTGGAATGATGACATTTTTACGTGGTTTTTCAACACGAATAGCTGTTTCAAAGAGAATACGTGCTCCTTCTTGGATGTATTGACCAAGAGAGTGTAAATCAGCTGAGAAGTTAGCTGATGATGGGTAAATCCCTTTTTGATCCTTACCTTCTGACTCACCTGCTAATTGTTTCCACCACTCTGAGAAGTATTGAAGTGATGGCTCATAGTTCACCAAAATCTCAGTTGAGTAACCTTTACGGTACAAGACGTTACGAACAGCGGCATATTGGTAAGCTTCGTTTTCTGATAACTTATCTGATGAGTAAGCCTTACGAGCTGCTGCTGCACCTTCCATAAGTGCTGTGATATCTGCACCAGATGCTGCAATTGGAAGCAAGCCAACAGCTGTTAACACTGAGAAACGGCCACCGATATCATCTGGTACAACGAACGTTTCCCAACCATTCGCATCTGCTTCAACCTTAACCGCACCTTTTTGGCGGTCAGTTGTCGCATAAATACGTTTGTTTGCTTCTTCTTGTCCGTATTTTTTCACTAAAAGCTCTTTGAATACACGGAAAGCAATGGCAGGCTCAGTTGTTGTTCCTGACTTAGAAATCACGTTCACAGAGAACTCTTTGTCAGCCACATAGTCCACAAGGTCTGCTAAGTAGCTTGATGAAATTGAGTTTCCTGCATAAAGGATTTGTGGAGCTTTACGATCTTCTGCCGATAGTAAGTTAACAAAGTTGTTGCTCAAAAAGTCAATCGCTGCACGCGCACCAAGGTAAGAACCACCAATACCGATCACCACAAGGACTTCACTGGTTTCTTGGATTTTCTTAGCTGCAGCTTGAATACGAGCAAACTCTTCTTTGTCATAGTTTTCTGGAAGGTCCATCCAACCAAGGAAGTCTGATCCTGGTCCTGTTCCTTCACGCAAGAGTTTATCTGCTTCTGTCACTTGACCTTGCAAGTAATCAATTTCGTGTTGGCCTGCAAATTTTTCCAACACTTTTGAATAATCAAATTTAATATGTGTCATTTTGTCTTTTCTTCCTCCATAAATTAGGGTCCTTACTATCTTACCCCTTTACGTTTAATTTTTCAATGATTTTTGCTGATTTTTAACAAAAAAAGCAAACGATTGCGTAATTTTGCCAGACCTAAACTATTCATAATCGTAAAAGAAGCGTTTAACAGGAGAATAGCTGACTTTTGACATGGAAATATTCGCATAATAATCCTCTAAAGTTTCTCCTTTTGATAGCACACTGATACGCTGGGGGAAAAGTTTAGCTAAAAGACCTAAGCTGATAAGGGTTGGGTACCAAATTGCCATCACCTCAAAAATAAACTTATTATTATTGCCACGACCAATATAGCGCTTTTTATATTCTTTTCTCAATCGATAATGAGGAATAACAATATGAAAATCACTTTCTCCTAATGCCAACAAGGCAAACAAAATGGGAAATAAAAAATTTAAGGCAGCTAAGACAACCTTACCATCTTGATGATAAGAAAGAGCCCTTTGAACATAAATAGCTTTGTAATCCTTTGACTTTAAAGGGCGTTTGATAGATTTTCGTTCTTCTTTATTTAAGTGGCTAACCCCACTATTGTCATATTTGATTTCTGATAATTCTAAATCTACAACCTCTTGGCGATGGGCAGCCAGTGTGGTCTTTCCTGTTCCTGGAAAAGCAAATAAAATCATTTTCACTCCTATTCTCTCTACTAGTATAAGAATCCTGACTTAATTAGACCTTAATCATAGGGTATTTTGTCCTATTTTAGCAAACAAAAAAAGCTGATTTTCAAAAAATCAGTCTAAAGATGGAGATTAAGAACTCAGAAAGTCTCTTGACACCTCCTAGTGACAATATGAGACAAAAAAAGAGCACACACTTGATGTCGCTTAGGGCTGCTGGATTCCTCCCCTGACCCGCTTCACGCACAAATGTTGCTCCAGATAATATTATAGCACAAAAGAAATTTTTAGCAAGTTTAAACTGCAGGCTTTTTCTTAGCTTCTTTTTGTTTCTTACGACGTTGCTTAAAAAATTCTTGCATGATACTTGCACAGCTTTCTTCTAAAATGCCAACTTCAACTGCGACCCTATGATTTAGGCGCTCATCTGTTAAGATATCATAAAGGCTTCCTGCACCGCCAAATTTTTGATTTTTCGCCCCATAAATCACTTGAGGTATTCGTGCTAGGCCAATAGCCCCGCTACACATGACACAGGGTTCGATTGTGACAAATAAGGTACAATCTAGTAAGCGCCAACTTTCTAAAAACTGATTAGCTTGGTTAATGGCCATGACTTCTGCGTGCATCACAGCTAGGTTGAGTTCTTCTCTAGCATTATGCCCACGACCGATAATTTTTTTGTCCTTTACAATCACACAGCCTATCGGAATCTCATCTTTTTCTAACGATTTTTCAGCTTCAGCTAACGCTTGAGACATAAAGTAGGCTTTTTCTTCTTCGGTAAATACTATCATAGCGCCCCTAAATCCCAAAAACGATGTGGACTTGCTAAATCAACAGGAATAGCACCACTATAAGAGGCTGCTTGCTGGCGTAAAACTTCTAAGTAGCCTGATTCTTGAATTCCTTCTGCTGGGAATTGTGGTAAATGGGTTAGAACCAACTTTTTAACCTTAGCTTCCTTGGCAATCAGACCAGCTTCCTTACTGCTAAGATGAGCAAAATGGTTTTCTGTTCCCTCAAAGAAATAGACATCCGCTAAAAATAAATCCGCCTCTTTAGTAAAGTCTGCTAAGTCCTCAAAATAACCCGTATCACCTGTAAAGACCAAAACTTGCCCAGTCTCACGTTCAACAATACGCATGGCATAACAAACCACAGGATGAACAGTCTTGATAAAGGTAATATCAAAAGGTCCAATTTGTTCCACACCATTGACATTATAAGCGCGAGCCTCTGTTACCCCATCTAAATGAAGTTTGGCGAACTCCTCCTGATCTTCATTGTGACCATAAGTTGGTAAAACTTTTGGTGTCCACAGGTGTTTGGGATAAAGTTGACGATAATGACGCAGCACTCCTAAATCAGCGATATGATCAGGATGATAGTGACTAATAATGACAGCATCTAAGGCTAAAGGGCTAATTTCTTTTTCTAATTCGTTTAAAGCACAACTGCCTGCATCAATTAAAAGTTGAAAACCATCTTGTCCTGTTAGCAAAAAACTTGTTGTTCCAGCATCTTTGTAGGGATAGCCTCCCCAACAACCTAATGTCGTTAATTTCATAGTCTTACCTTCTTTACTTTAGATAAGACTATTATATCAAAATTTCAAGCCATAGCAGACAGACTTATGCTCGAAAATCTGATAGACGATAGGCTAAAATGGTTGCTATCAGTGCTTTCACAGTGTCTCCAGGTATAAAAACAAGATTAGAAACCAGAGATTGACTAAGCGCCATCTCTGTCACTTGAGATAACCAGACCGCACCAAGTAGATCTACAAACAAAACTCCTGCTAGCCACATCATCCCAAATAATCCTAAAAAGCTCTGCTTTTTCAAGAAGGATGACAAATATCCAAATAATAAAGGGACTAACAACCAAGCCAAAACATAACCTCCTGTGGGTCCCATAAGGGTTGGAATAGACGTTGCTTTTCCGGAAAAAACTGGAAAAATTAGGCCCAAAAGAAAAAATAATAGCATGGAAAGACTACCGTTTTTGGATCCTAAAAACAGGCTTACTAGCATGACCCCAAGATTTTGCAGGGTTAGAGGGACAGCAATAAAAGGAAGAGGAATAGCTGGAATAAATCCTAATACCACTAATAAGCTCGTCATTAACGCAATTTGTGATAATTCTTTTGTTTTCATCTGTAACTCCTAAATATCATAAATAGCAAGGACTGCTAAAGTTCAAGCCATCGCATTAAAATGATTATCTACAAGTGACTTTGTTTCTTAGTTTATACTAAGAAATTTTATTTGTCAACCTATATATAAAAATAGGTTAACTGTTATGTCAAAAAAAGAAACTCAGACTGACTGAGTTTCTACAAAAATTACCATCCAAATTCTTCATAAAAAATCTGTCCTTTGGGGACACCATTGGCTTTCATAACCTTCTCCCAATAGCGAGCCATTGCGGGTGGTCCACTAATCAGAACAGTAAAATCTTTTTTATCCTCTGGTAGATAAGCTAAAACGTCCTCTTCTTGATACATCCCAACCACACGGTTAACTATAAAATTATCACGCTCAGCTTGCCACTTGGCAAATTTATCACCATAAATCAAGGCTGCTTGCGTTGAAGCACCGTGAAAGACTGTCGTTTTAAGGTCAGGATTTCCCTCAATCACTGACAAAATAGGAGTTACCCCAATTCCTCCTGAAATCATTAAAACCTCTTGAGGTTTTTGATCATCAATAATGGATTGATACATGCCATAACCACCATCAACATGAAGTTTAGCTGGTGCGGTAACACGTTGCAATTGCTTTGTAAAATCACCATCGCCACGAATCGCCAAGACAAGCTCACTCGCCCCCCTAGGATCATTGACAATAGAAAAAGGTTGCGGCTCTGTCAGACCCTTAACCTCTGGAAAAGAAATGAAAATAAAATCTCCTGGTTTCATTTGTTGAGAGCGTACTTTTGGGACCTTGATCCGTAATTCATAAATATTGGGACCAATCTCTTGATTAGCCAGAAGTTCAGCTGGAAATCCTGTAGCAGTTGGTTTCAACTTTGCCCAAAGGTAGCTACCAAAAACAAAGATGCTTGACAGATAAAAGACTAGCATAAAAGCTGTATTACTGCGAATATCAGGGATTAGCTGAACATGAAGAAACACAAGTAATGTCGCCAAAATATTGAGCCTGTGTAGCCAAACTGAAATTTCATGCTTAAACACTTTCTCCAAATAACGCTTAATGGTCAATAAAAATGGGACTCTACTTGTTAGCCAACCAGCCATAAAAATCATGGAGTAAAGACCAATTCCAAGGAAAATATTAAAGGCAAGATCACCTGTGGTACTGATTAAACCATAAGAGGGGCTCAAACTCTTATGCATAAAAGCTAATAAAATAGCTACCAGACTTAAAATCCCATGAATCATGTAAGCCGCAGGAAGTCCAATTAAACGATCAAGCCACTTTGGCTTTGTCCCAATATAAATCGCCAATAACATCCAGACATAAGCGATAATACCATAGGCAATCCCAATTCGTCGCTGACTACTTAAAGTTGACATCCCATTAACAAACGTATAAATAAAAGGCGTCGGCAAGATAAAAACTGCCGTTAGCCAGGCCAAGCCTAGAGCATAATTATTTTTCTTAAACATTTTTTAGTTCTCCATATTGAAAAAATTGTTTCTTGGTATCGGTCACATAAAGTCCGCTTAATTTTTTATCAGCAATCATTTGACAAAAATCAGATTCTGATAAAACTAAGGCTGCCGTTGCCCAAATATCAGCCTGAACTAAACTCGCATCTAAAATAGTGACCTGTTTGATGGTTGACTGTGATAGAATATGACGACCACGCTTGCTATAACCTGAAGTGGCTAAAGCACCTGTTTTCATTTGAAATCTCGCAATCATTTCTTGCAAATGGTCTGGATTTTCGATGCCAATTTTCCAGATAAACGAACTATTGTCTCTGGTTTCAAATTGCATGTCACCTCCACCATTTAGGCAGACTGCCTCTATTTCAGACAGTCGCAACAAGGGCTTCAAGTACTGCTGAAATACCTTTTCTACAGCCCAGCCTTTCACCAGACCAGTGGGATTATAGACACCTTGAAAATAAGGGTCAAAAGCACCTCTAGTTTCTGTTTTTGCAATGGTAACACGCGCAAAAATCTCTTGAAATTCAGGATCAAGCATCACCGTCTCATCCCCTTTCTGAAAGCGACTCACTAAAGAAGTCGCACGAAAGGCTGAGAATTTTTGTTCGATTGCTTCTAGAGCAGATAAAATATCTTGACTAACCTTTTCTAAAAGGTCCTTTGAAGAGACTTTATCACGCGTAACCAAACTAATGGTGAAAGGAAGCGTCATCGCTTCTACGGTTTGACTAACAATCTCCATAGATTAAGCCTGAGCTTGATTTAAGGCATCTTGAAGAGAGCCTGTAAAGCCTTTATAAGCTTCGGTTGCACCTGAGATTTGATTAACTTCTGCGGATTGATTCGATAAAGCTTCGGCTGTGTAAGTTGGAAGGGCGTTATCATTAATAGATTGAGATTCTGGATTATCATTTGGATACTCTAGAACGGTAATATCATCAATTTTACCACTAGCTACCGTGATCTGTACCTGGTAATCACCACGATTGGTTGAGGTAACCGCACCAGAGTACGTTCCATCTTTCAAACTTGAAGTAGCAGCAGATGACGTAGCTAGAGTTGTTTCTGAACTTGAAGTGTTAGTACTAGCAGATGAGCTAGTAGCTGGTGTTGCCATTTGGCTCGTTTCTCCTTTAAAAAATAAGAGATAGGCATTAAATACTGCAGCCACAACCGCTACAATTCCAACCAATAGAGAAATAATTTTTTTCATCTGAAATTCCTTTGTGTTTTTTTAATTTTCCTAAACTTTTCAATCCATTATAGCAAAACATACAACTAATTAGTGGGAATTTTGCAATTTTAACAGACTTGTTATATTTGTCATAGAAATACAAAGAGACTGGATAATCCAATCTCTTTTATCTCTTCTTAATCTTTATCCTCATAATCATAATCTTCTTCATGGTCCCATTTATTCTCTAGGCGATCAAAGGCATCGCTGGATTCAACGGCATCATCTCCATAGATGGCTTCGAGCATCTGTTCTGTGACTCCATGTTTTTTATAAACTTGGCTAATCTTATCTTCCTGAACTTTAATATCTGACTTGATACTAGCTACTGCAGATTGATATTTACTGGCTTGTGCTTGCCACTCTTTCGCCAAACTTAAACGCTCATCAACTTCTTTTGTCAGCTTGGTCTTTTCATCAGCTGTCAAAGCTGTCGAGGAAGCAATTTCAGATTTTAATTCACTAGCATCTTGATCTGTAAAATCATCTAAGTCATCACGACTGAGGGCATCTGTCTCACCAAATTTCGCCCATAGACTAGCAGTATCAAAAGCCATAAATTTCTTTTCAATCGCTCCAAAATACTCTGTATATAATTTTTCTTTCTGTGTCTCTAGGTCCGCAATTTTATTGTAATAAGTCGCTGCTTCTTTTTCTGCAGCTGTTACCTTTGCTTTATCTGCTGAAGATAAACTTGATGCAGATAAGCGATTCGTTTTATCTGTCAAGCTAAGTTTTGCCGTTGAACTATTTGTCTCTACACGAACTTGACTGGTATTCGCTTTAACATAAACACCTGCTCCGACACCTAGAGCACCTGTTAAGGCAAGTGCTGATAAGCCTATAATAACAGTTTTTTTCGATGGCTTCAAGTTTCCTAAAATTTCTTTAACAGTTTTCATTTTATAGTACCTCTATTTATTTGATTGATTAATTTTATTATAAACTAGAGGGCTCTTTAAAATCTTGGTCAAATTGAGCCAAAACTGTGGCAAAACTGTGGCAAAAAATTTTTAAAAATAAAATAAAAAAATAGGCTGACTGTCCCTCAAATGGACAATCAAACCTACTTTAAATCTTAATTACTCCAAACACTCTCAAGAATGTTGGTTTGTTCACGACCAGGTCCTACAGAGAAGGTTGAAATGCGAACACCCACCAACTCGCTAATACGACGAACATAATTACGTGCATTTTCTGGAAGTTCTTCAAGGCTGCGCACACCTGTAATATCTTCTGACCAACCTGGCATTTCTTCATAAATTGGTCGGCAACGTTTTAACTGTTCAAGACTGGCTGGATAGTGATCAATACGCTCACCATCTAAATCATAAGCCACACAGATTTTCACAGTCTCTAAACCAGATAAGACGTCAATAGAGTTTAAGCAAAGATTAGTGATTCCCGACACACGACGAGAGTGGCGCATCACAACAGAGTCAAACCAACCTACACGACGTGGACGGCCTGTTGTTGTCCCATACTCTTTACCAACTTCACGAATACGGTCACCAACTGCATCAAAAAGTTCTGTTGGAAATGGTCCGTCACCAACACGGCTAGTATAGGCTTTACATACCCCAACTACCTTATCAATCTTACTTGGACCAACACCTGAACCAATCGTCACACCACCCGCAACTGGGTTTGATGAGGTTACAAATGGATACGTCCCTTGATCAATATCAAGCATCACACCTTGAGCTCCCTCAAACAAGACACGTTTTCCTTGATCTAAGGCATCATTTAAGATAACAGAAGTATCAGTGACATATTTTTTAAGTTCTTGCCCGTAAGCATAGTATTCTTCAAAAATCTCATCAAAAGATAAGGTTTCTGCATCATACATTTTTTCAAAAAGACGGTTTTTTTCTTCTAGATTACGTGCCAGACGGTCTCTAAAGATATCACGATCAAGCAAGTCAGCGATACGGATACCAACACGCGCCGCTTTATCCATATAAGCTGGCCCAATCCCTTTAATCGTTGTACCAATTTTATTGTCACCTTTCGCTTCTTCTTGTAAGCGATCAAGATGAATGTGATATGGCAAGATAACATGGGCACGATCTGAAATGCGTAAGTTATCAGTTGTCACACCTTCTCCATGCAAGTACTCCAACTCCTTAACCAAAGATTTTGGATTAACTACCATACCATTTCCAATAACAGAGATTTTTTCTGGGAAGAAAATCCCTGATGGAATCAAATGTAACTTAAACTTTTTACCATCAATCACGATAGTATGTCCTGCGTTATCTCCACCTTGATAACGTGCAATGACTTCGGCATTTGCAGACAAGAAGTCTGTAATCTTACCTTTACCTTCATCCCCCCACTGGGTACCAACAACAACAACTGATGTCATAATTTCGATTCTGAACTACAAATCTGTAGTTCCTCATCCTTTCTCAACTCTCTAGGGCAGGAATCTCACCTGCAAGAATGTCTTACACTCTATTATATGAAATTTCTGATAATTTTTCAAGAAAGCTCTGTGACTTTAACACCGTAAAAGGTACAAATAGTAGTAGAGACCGCTCAAAATTTTATGACACAGCTCTCCCTAAGCCATTAGCCAAACCAGATAAAAAATAACCATAAAAATCATTACAACCACTAACAATTCAACCAGAGCATACTTTTTTAATGAAAATATCAATTCTTTCAATGCAAGTTTCATCATAAACCTCCTTTTGGTGCTGATGTACCACACTAATATGACCTTATGATGACTTTTACAAAAATAATTTCAAGTAAGCCTATTCAAAAATGCATCCGACTGGTATTTTATAAGGGGTATGCTATAATATTCTTTATGGATAAGATTATAAAAACTATTACAGAATCAGGCTCTTTCCGTGCCTATGTATTAGACGCTACTGAAACGGTCAAAACAGCTCAAGAAAAACATCAGACCCTGTCAAGCTCAACCGTTGCACTAGGGCGTACCCTTATCGCTAACCTCATCTTAGCTGCTAACCAAAAAGGAGACAGCAAGGTTACCGTTAAGATCATCGGAAACAGCTCTTTTGGTCACGTCATCTCAGTTGCTGACACTAATGGACAGGTTAAAGGCTACATCCAAAATAAAGGTGTTGACATCAAAAAAACAGCAACTGGTGAGGTCTTAGTTGGGCCATTTATGGGACAAGGTCACTTTGTTGTTATTACAGACTACGGAACAGGTAACCCTTACACTTCAACCACTCCTCTTATCACAGGAGAGATTGGTGAAGACTTTGCCTACTATCTCACTGAAAGTGAGCAAACCCCATCTGCTGTTGGGCTAAACGTCCTCTTGGACGAGAACGATCAGGTCAAGGTAGCAGGAGGCTTTATGTTGCAGGTCCTACCTGGCGCTAAAGAAGAAGAGATTGCACGCTTTGAAAAACGTATCCAAGAAATGCCAGCCATCTCAACCTTGCTAGAGTCTGATGACCATATCAATGCTCTACTCACTGCTATCTATGGAGACGATAACTACAAGGTGCTCTCAGAGGAAGAGATTGGCTTTGTCTGCGACTGCTCACGTGAGCGATTTGAGGGGGCTCTCATCACTCTTGGAAAAGAGGAACTAGAAGCTATGGCAAAAGAAGATCACGGTGCCGAGATCACCTGTCAATTTTGTGAAACCACCTACAAATTTACTGAAGAAGACTTGGAGGGCTTGATCAATGACTAAATTAAACTCTTCTTTTATGATCGGAAATGTCGAGATTCCTCATCGTACTGTCTTAGCTCCAATGGCTGGTGTCACCAACTCAGCTTTTCGGACTATTGCTAAAGAATTTGGCGCTGGGCTAGTTGTGATGGAAATGATCTCTGAAAAAGGGCTCCTCTATAACAACGAAAAAACCCTTCACATGCTCCACATCGATGACAATGAACATCCCATGTCTATCCAATTGTTTGGTGGAGATGCCGAAGGGCTAAAACGTGCCGCTGACTTCATTCAAAACAATACCAAGGCTGATATCGTTGATATTAATATGGGCTGTCCTGTCAATAAGGTCGTTAAAAATGAAGCAGGTGCCAAATGGCTCAAAGACCCCGATAAAATTTACCACATTGTCAAGGAAGTAACATCTGTCCTAGATATTCCGCTAACCGTTAAGATGCGTACGGGCTGGGCTGATAGTAACCTCGCTGTAGAAAATGCCCTTGCTGCTGAATCTGGTGGGGTCTCTGCCCTTGCTATGCATGGCCGTACCCGTGAACAGATGTACACTGGCACTTGTGATCACGAGACACTCTCTCGCGTATCAAACGCTGTTACGACTATTCCGTTTATCGGAAATGGCGATGTTAAAAGTGTGCAAGATGCTAAATTTATGATTGAGGAGTTGGGGGTAGATGCTGTCATGATTGGACGCGCTGCCTTGAACAACCCTTACCTCTTTACCCAAATCAATCATTTCTTTGAAACAGGTGAAGAATTGCCTGACCTTCCTTTTATCAAAAAATTAGATATCGCAGAGGAACACCTGCGCCGTCTCGTTGACCTGAAGGGTGAGAAAATCGCAGTTCGAGAATTTCGCGGCCTAGCACCTTATTACCTACGTGGCACATCAGGTGCTGCCAAAGTCCGCTCTGCCGTTGCTAAGGCAGAAACTTTTGAAGAAGTCCAAGGACATTTTAATAGCTTAAGATAAAAAACAAGACTGGATTAAAGTATCCAGTCTTGTTTTTTATTATTTTCTCTGAATAAAAGGATTGCGATAAGGATAAAGAATCACAAACAAGCTATTGATTACCATAAGCACAACTTCCCAGTTTAAGCCATCAGAAAGCATGATCCCTAGCCATAACAAGAGTAAACCAAGCACGCCAGCTAACCAGAGCTTTAGGTTGCCTAGAAGTACTGACATACCAGTCATTTTACCGACTAAAACATAAGCTAGCACAAACACAATGGTGTGTAAGACACTTAAAACCATCGCCAAGTTCATAAAATCTAGTTTAGGCTGGGCAATATGAATGATAAAGAGAGCAAATACAATGCTATCTATCACAATACTAACAATTTTACCTGATATAAGATAGGGTGATTTATCTCTCATCATTACCTCCAGTTAGCGAAAAAGACCTGATAAACTTTGAGACAACATCAGCCAAAAAGACAGTTTCCCTCGCTCCTTAGGAACGGCACTGGATAAGCAGGTCCCCAACCCTATCACACACTTAGGCGCCTTATAGCGATTAAGCATGAGATAAAGAGAAATCCTTTGGCTGATTTCTGCTTGTAGTCTTAGGAGCTCATCCTCTCTTTGAATAGACTCACACGTTTTCAAAGCCTCTTCAAAATAAGCGTGTAACTCTCGATTAGCCCTGACATCACTGTCCTCACAAACAGCTGTCAGCTGATTTAGCAACTCTGTTTTTGTCATAGAAAATACACCTTAATTAGGGTCTTGGGTACCATGGTCCATAATTGACCCAACCATTGACAATAACGCGACCAGTATAAGCCCAAAGTTCTGATTGATCCACACTACACTTTGCCCTACCATTAACATCCCTACAATAAACTCCAGGTCCTAAGTTTCCTCCCCCACCTTTAATCATTGAAAGTTCTTTTAATGTTAGAACGTTATAATTTGTCACTGTTTTCACCATAATAACATTACCTCTTGTTTTGTTGTGATCGATTACATCTGTTGATACTTTTATGATAAACTGACTTGTACTTTATCCAGCAATTATAGGTAGCATTTTTACAACTGACAGCTGTAAACACCATATTAAATAGAATTTATAAAAAAGCGAACAACCTAATATCATTCACTTGTTATATTCAAAATTGGACTATTATCTCATCTTTACGTATTACATTTAAAATGAATCTAAAAATCCCTGACCAAAATCAATGACAGGCTGATACCAAGGTTTCTTCTTCACACCTTCTGTAAGCATTAAATCCTCTTCTGAAAGATCAATAAATTTTTTCTCCAATTCTTCAAACGTTGTCATTTTCTGCCCCCTATATTTATTTATTCAACTTTAGCATTTTTATTTCATAATTTTTAACACCTATAATTCCCAGAGTAACTGCTACAATAGAAGATACATGAATATCTTGATCAAGGAATGATTTTATGCTTATCGCTACTAGTGTGATAATCAATAATATTTTTATTAAATAATATACCTTACGATTTACTAACATATAAGATCCTCCTATATCATTTATAAAACAAGTGGGGCAACTGCTAGACCAACTTGAACGACTTTACCAACATAGTAACCAGTCGTATATGCTACACTGTGTCCCCCAGATACTTGCTCTAATTGATGTTTAGCCAACTCATCAAATTTTGAAAAGTCTACACCATTACTAAATACTGCCTAATTTATCATAATATCCTCCTATAGTTTAACAAAAGTTGTAACCAGTAATTACAATTCTAGTTTAGCCTATTGTTAGATTTGCGTCCAGCAACCATAAGTAGCATTTCGGCAACTATTAGTTGCGAAAATAAATTCTCTCATTCTTTATAAACCAAGTGATTGATATCAACCTCAAAAAATTGGCTTAAAGATACTAAACTTAATAAATCAGGATAATTTTCTCCTCTCTCCCATTTAGAAATAGCTTGATGACTAACTCCGATAATATCAGCTAAATCCTGTTGAGAAAGCCCTTTTTTCCGTCTATACTTCCTGATATTTTCATCAATCTGAATCATAGCTACTCCTTTCCAAACCATTGGTCTAAATAGTAAGTCAAATAGTTTTTCTTTCCTATTATCATCATAGCATTGCCCTGAATGCCATAACGTAGTTTATCCATATCCTCATTAGTAAGTTTTTGGAGGGCTTGAACCTTAAAAACATTTCCAGTTTCTGTTACAGTTGCACTATTATCAATACTAGTAATCTTGCTTGTCAGTGTCATATCCTTATTCGTCTTACTTTGAGTGACAAATCTAAGTGTGTCTCCAATAGCAATAGCAGTGATATCTTGGCTTGAAACATAGGCTGTAATAAGAACTTCTTTCTGCTTTTTTAGATCAGGGTAGATATAGGCAATAGTCGTACCGGGTGTTATAACCACAGCGTCAGATACCTCATTATTAAGATGTACAACACCTGACCAAGCTGAAATGAGAGTGTTGTCCGATACTACTTCTCCTTGTACAGATAAACTCCCCTGCAACTCTACAATAGCCTTATCAAGGCTAGTTTTTTCCTCTCCAATCTCTGAGAGAATTTGAGATTTTAAGTTAGCTACTGCGGTGTCGCTACTTTCTAATTGGTAAATTTGATTAAGATAGTTGAGAAAACGCTGGTGATAGCCAAAACTATCATCCTCCCAAAATTGGTCACTACCATAATTCACACTATCTTGCAATAAGTCTAGATTGTAGCGCTGATCTTCTAAGTAGCTTAATTGATTTGAATAAACTGTTTCTTGAACCCTTTCTTGATTAGATTGGTACTGGAGTAAGAGGTCTCCAACTTGTATCTCTTTATTTTCCTCTAAATTATTAACAATAATCGGACTAGCACTATAAGACTGAATGCTAGCCAAAACTTGAGTAGGCTCTAGGCTAGCTGTTGTCTTAATAGCAATTTCTTTTTCAGCAATAGCTAAAAAAGCTATACAGACTATAAAAAGAATCAGAGTCGGTAAAATAATGCGACTAGCAAAATTATGATATCTAAGGCGATAAAACTCTGCACTCTCAAGCAACTGATTGTTCATGTCATCCCTCCCTAACTATTAACTAAATTGGCATAAAATCCATTTTTTTCCAAAAGCTCTTGATGACTTCCCACTTCGACAACTTTGCCTTTGTCTAAAACCACTACCTGTTCCGATCGTTCTGAGATAGTCAAACGATGTGCAATAAATATGATTGTTTTATCTAACTGTAAGAGATTATCAACTATTTTCTTTTCAGTTAAAACGTCTAAACTACTAGTCGCTTCATCTAAAATAAGAACAGGAGCATCGGTTAATAAGGCACGCGCCAAAGCAATACGTTGTTTTTGACCACCTGAAATACCAGAACCATCACTAGTTAACTCTGTCTGATAATTGAGTGGCATATGCTCAATATCATGGCGAACCTCAGCTAATTCAACTGCACGCACAATATCGTCTTGAGTTGTTCCCTCCTTAGCACCTAATAAAAGATTTTCTAAAATTGTTCCATTAAATACATAAGGTTGTTGAGGGAGGTAATTAACATGATGTCGAAGAGCTATTTTATCAATTTCTGATAAAGGGTGTCTATTAAATTTGATTTTCCCCTGGCTAGCTTCAAAAAAGTTGACCAAAAGCTTTGCCAAAGTTGTTTTTCCTGATCCTGAAATCCCAACAATGGCAAGTTTTGCTCCCTCTTTGATTATCAGATTAAGATCTGATAAAACCTCTCTACCAAAACCATATTGATAAGATACTCCCTCAAGTTCAATATCTCCCAATAAATCAGAGTTTAAGGCCCTATCTTCCTTAAACTCTGACTCAACGAGATATACCTCATTAAGTCGGTCATTGGCAACACTTGCTTTCTGAAGTTTTGTTTGAAGATTGATGATATTTTCTAAAGGATTGGTAAAATACACCAAAAGTGTATTATATGTAATCAATTGCCCTATAGTCATCTTGGCCTCCATGACAAGATTAGCTCCCAACCACAGAACAGCTAGATTAAGCACGAGTTGTATCAGTTTTTTGAGAGCTCTCTGCTGACTCTCCGCACGTCCATATGTGAAAGATTTTTTTAGATAATCTACAAACTCTTTGTCAATTTTTTGGTAACGCTGTCTCTCGCTTGTTAGAGACTTAATCGTCTCAATGCCGTTGATATCCTCTATAATAGATGACGACAAAACACTATTAGCTTCCATGGTATCTTGGTTCATCTTTTCAAAAGGTTTCATAAATACCAAGATAATAATGCTATATATAGGTAAAACAAAAAGCGTCATAAAAAACAAGGTCATATTTTGAGAAAATAATACCATACCTAATATTAAGACAATAGAAACATCCAAAAAAATTGATAATAGCGTGCTAGCTAGAGCATCGATAATACTGTTAGCATCTGTAAAACGTGACACAATCTCACCTGTCTGTCTCGTTGCAAAGAAGGACATAGGTAAGTTAAAGATATGGCGAATATAAGAAAGAATAACATCAATTGATAAACGCTGACCTAAAACCAACAATAAATAGTCTTGCGCATATGAAATCACCTGTTGAAGACTATAAACAATCACCAAACCTAGTGAGATGATTCCCAAAGTATTTTTCATTTGGCTAGGTACATAAGTATCGATAATCGACTGCAAATAATATGAACCTAAGATATTGATAAGCGTTACTAGTAAAGTTGCTATAACAATATGAGAAATCAAGCCCTTTTGATTAATTAGAATAGGTAGGAAGGATAGGAGATTAGATTTCTTTTCTCTATGAGGTTTATAAGATGGTGCTGGAGCCATAAAAAGTGCCACACCTGTCCATTCCTTTTCAAACCTCTGACGGGACATCTTTGTCATTCTAACTGATGGATCTGGATCCGCAATATAGATAGACTTTTTATCCTGACCTGTTACTACATAGTAATGGAGAAGCCCACCGTCCTTAATCACATGAACGATAAAAGGATAAATTAATTCCTCATCAAAAAGTGACATATCTGCACGTATGGCTCTAGTCTCAAAATTCAAATCTTCTGCCACTTTTACTAATCCATAGGCAGTTGTCCCTTCCATGGTTGTCTTTGCCATATCACGTAAAGTAGCTAAAGAGTAATACGACCCAAAAGACTCAAAAATCATAGCTAAGGCTGCTACACCACAATCTCTAGTATCAACTTGTGCTCTATAATGACGCTTTTTAAACGACATATGACTCCTTTTCTTTCCCTATATAAGAAAAAACTCAATCTCCATAAACTTTGACAGATTGAGTTAGTTTCCTCTAAAATCCATATCTAATTTGAGACATTTTTCGCAACTCTCTAAAGAGTTCTTCTTGATGACTTGTCAAACTAATGTTATTTGCCATTAAATGGTTAGATAACTCCACATTCATACGACTAAGTACATAAGGAACTGCAGTTCCCCCACTTAGTTCATTCTTATAAGCTTCTAGAATAGGTAAGATTGAGAGCGCATTCCCCTGATGATTAATATCAATGCTCAACTCTCCTAAAAGTTCTACAGCTCCTTGACTCCTCTCCTTACCTCCAGAAAACCATCTTAATTTAGATGTCATCATTTTGCATGAGGATTCCATCCTGCTGCCCCTCCTGTTGCAAGATTCATAGCGGAATTATTAGCAATAATCCGAACAGTCTCTGACCAATCTACCCAGCAACGACTACCATTACAATAATAACCGTTACCATAACTAACCGTCTTTCCTCCTACTATGTCTAGCAACTCTTTTGATTCTAAATTTTCAATTATTTTATTCATTTGATTTCCCCTGTTCATTAAAGTTCATAACTTCCTAGCATAAATGATTTAGATAAAACTTCTAAAGCAGTAGTTAGTTGTGACCCTAAGGCATATCATCAAAAGCTATTTCCTTAGTCCGTTTCAATCAATATGTGTAGATCTTTTTTCAAAAGACTCTACCAACCATAAAATCCCCAAGTCAAAATAATAGGTAAAAGTTTAATCCCAAACATAACTTGCTCCTTTCATTTTGATGGGCATATTATAACAAAAAAATAAAAAATCACCTATGACATATATGTCATAAATGATTTTCAAAATCCTTTTTCCGCTCTTCTCTTACCATATCTAACAATATATCATTGTTATAGATTTTGCACAGTTGCTCTGCAAGGTTATACAAATTACTCGCTTTATCCCTATCCCCCTTTTCATAAAAATAATATTTTGCTTCGCTAGATAAAAGCTGCGGTTTTAAAGCATAATCTTTAATCTTATTGATTATTTCATTCATTCTATCTAAGAGAGGTTTCATAAACGAGTAGTCATTATGGAGAACTCCGACTGTGGTTGCGTTACCTAAAGTATTTAATAACGCTCTGTTAAAATCATTATCTAATGATATCTCTATAGATAACAAGATATCACAAATTTGTTGTAACTCCGTTTTATCAAAATCATTTTGTACCTGTGTATACTGCAAATAATAATTAGCAATTAATACATCATTCAAATCATAAAAAGTTTTATGAGAAAAATGACTGAACCACTCGGAAAAAATAACTTTAGGAGATAAACCTTCTTTAGATTGCCTAATCTGCAATAGACGTTCCATAATTTCCAAAAAAAGTAGTTCCTCTTCTGGCAAGATGTCTATATAATCTTGGTAAATCGTATCTAAAATTTCAAATTTTTCTAATAATAATTTTTTATCAAGATAAGGATTTTCTCTTAACTTTTGTTTAAGCAGCAGATAACTTTCTGGTAATATGGTTTGCTTATCTGATAATAATTCCACTAAGGTCGTCCCCAACTGCTGAGCAATAAACTGTATCTTATCAACACCAGCTACAGAATCTCCCTGTTCTATCCGAATTAACTGACGATGACTAAGTTGACTTTCATCGGCGCACAATTCTGCCCGTGAGATGCCTTTCAATTCACGAAGTTCTTTAATGCGATGCCCAATTTCTTTATTTGATTTAATCGTCATTCCTAGATCTCCCGTATACAACTCGTCACTTAAATTTTCACTCTATATAAGTAGGTTTAGCTGATATCAAACTTCATCTTGCCTTTAGTAATTCCCACTTTTAGCGTTTGACCAGCGGTCAATTCACCTGATAAGAGGAGTTCTGCCAAGCGATCTTCTACCTCTGTCTGCAAGGTACGACGAAGCGGACGAGCCCCCATTTCAATATCATAGCCTATTTCAGCTAAGTGTTTTAAGGCTGAAGGTTGGAATTTTAAGGTTATTCCTTTTTCAGATAATGTTGCAATTAAAGGTTTTACCATGATTTTGACAATCTCGCGCATATTGTCTTCTGTCAAGCTATGGAAAACAACTTTCTCATCAATACGGTTGATAAATTCTGGACGATAGGCTTTTTTCAATTCTTCTAGAATACGTTTTTGCATAGCATCATCATCATGAACAAGCGCTTTTGTCCCAAATCCAACAGTCTTTTCATCACGAAGAGCTGTCGCTCCAAGGTTGGAGGTCATAATGATAATAGTATTTGAAAAATCTACCTTACGACCACGACTATCTGTCAATACGCCATCATCTAAAACTTGAAGGAGAACATTAAAGATATCTGGGTGGGCTTTTTCTACTTCATCAAATAGGAGAACAGAGTACGGTTTGTTACGGACTTTTTCTGTCAGCTCACCACCTTGATCATAGCCTACATAACCTGGAGGCGCGCCATTTAAACGGCTAGCTGCAAATTTTTCCATGTACTCACTCATATCAAAACGGATAAGAGCGGATTCATCGTCAAAAAGGAGTTCTGCCAAAGCTTTCGCTAACTCTGTTTTTCCGACACCAGTCGGTCCCAAAAACATAAAAGAGCCAATTGGACGTTTACCTGTTCGAATACCTGACTGGTTACGACGAATCGCGCGGCTTATACTAGATACCGCTTCATCTTGTCCAATAACACGCTGATGAAGTTCTTGCTCTAACTTAAGATAGCGTTTGGCATCAGATTGTGTCATTTTTTCAACGGGAATTCCTGACAACTTGCTAAGCGTTGCTAAAACGTGCTCCTCAGTCACCATAAGGGCTGGCTTATCTTTCTTTTTATCCTCTTTTTTTAGAGCTGATAGTAAAGCGTTTTGATCACCACTCATCAAGGCATGGTCAACATCTGTTAGAAAACTATATTCTCTTTTAGGACGACTTTGTTGTACCGTTGCACTCGCTTCATCTAATAAATCAATAGCAGAATCTGGTAGCTTCTTACTGGTCAAATAACGATGAGCTAACTTAACAGCCAAACGAGCCACTTCATCTGAGATTGTCACATGATGATAATCTTCATAAGATGTTTTTAAGCCCAAGAGAATCTGGCTAGCATCTTCTACTGAAGGCTCTTCAATCATAACCTTGGCAAAGCGACGTGAAAGAGCGGCATCTTTTTCAATATGTTTTTGATATTCATCTTGGGTTGTTGCCCCCAAAGTGCGTAAGCTACCGCGGGCAAGGGCTGGTTTCAAGATATTGGCAGCATCAAGAGTGGAGTCAATACCACTACCCGATCCCATAATCGTGTGTAACTCGTCAATAAATAAAATAATATGACCGTCTTCTTCAATATCTGAAATGATTTGATTCATCCGCTCTTCAAAATCCCCACGAAAACGAGTTCCAGCAACCACAGACATCATATCAAGTTCTAAAACACGCATTTTAGATAGATTTTCTGGTACATCGCCAGATAAAATGCGTTGAGCCAAGCCATAAGCTAAAGCCGTTTTCCCCACACCAGCTTCACCAACTAATACGGGGTTGTTTTTGGTTTTGCGACTTAAAATCTGGACCATACGCGTGATTTCTTTATCACGTCCCACAACAGGATCAATCTGACCATTACGAGCAAGATCTGTCAAATCGCGTGTAAAATCCGCTAGATCTCCAGCTGTCGATTGTGGTTTCATCATATCCATCATAGCTGGACTAGCTTTAGGTTTATCTAGTTGACGGATAGCTTTAACTTGTGCCTTAGTATAACCCGCAATTTGGTCAATAGATTTTCTAACATCTGCCAATCGAAAAGAAGGTGCCTCAAGATGACTAGATGTTCCAAGTGTCGCTAAAATACGTGCAGGATACAAATCAGGAAGGAGCAACATCGCCATCAAAACATGCTCGCTTCCCACTTCATCTTGATGTACCACTTTTGAAATGGCATAAGCTTTATTCATAATCAGTTCCAAAGCAGGAGATTGTCTAAAAAAGACCATCTCTTCTCTCTGAGATAAGGTCTCCTTCCGAGCAGTTACCGCTAAAGTCGCAGCCATAAACTCTTCAAAGCTAACTTGCAAAGAATCTAAAACCTGACCTGCAATAGAATCTTGGAAATGAAGGAAAGCCAATAATAACTGCCAACTTTCCAAATAGTCCGTATCAAATTTATTAGCTATAAACTGAGCCTTGGCGAAGGCTTGTTCTAGCTTAGTTGAATAGCGTTTCATTCTAATATCCTTTTCTATCTAAACGTTGTAAAATTTTTGCCAAAAGACGTGGACGGATAGTAGCCGCATCGGATCCTAAAACGCTATCCAAACCACTAGCTAAAATAATATTTCCTTCACGCTCACTAATAATAGCCTCATCAAACAATAATTGGATCAAATCCGTAAATTCCTGCTCACTAATCCGATCACCTAAAGAGGCAATTAAACTCCCTAACATTTGATGTTGATCAGAAAATCGAATTTTAGCAATACGGATATAACCGCCCCCTCCTCGTTTACTCTCAACAATATAGCCTCTACTTTCAGTAAAGCGGGTTTTAATCACATAGTTGATTTGACTAGGAACCACTTGAAAGCTATCTGCCAAACTACTACGTTGAATCTCAGCAAAATCGGATTGTGCTAAAAGATCCTTAATGTATTCCTCAATATGATCTGATGCATTTTTAGAAGGCATGACTCTTCTCCTTTCAAGTTTTCTTTGACATTAACTGACTATTATTATACCGAATTTTCACCTATTTGAAAACTAAAAATCCTCATTCTCAAATATCATAAAGAAAAACCCCAGCCTAAAAGACTGGAGTTTCAACTTTTACTCTATTAATTGTTAAGGGCTGCTGCCATAGTTGCTGCAACTTCTGATTCAAAGTCGTTAGCAGCTTTTTCAATACCTTCACCAACTTCAAAGCGTGCAAATTCAACTGCTTTAGCGTTTACTGAGTCAAGGTAAGCTTCAACTGTTTTGCTATCGTCCATGATGTAAACTTGTGCAAGAAGTGTGTAAGCTTGGTCAACTTGAGTATTGTCAAGCATAAAGCGATCCATTTTACCTGGAATGATTTTATCCCAGATTTTTTCTGGTTTACCTTCAGCCGCAAGTTCTGCTTTGATATCTTCTTCAGCTTGTGCAATAACGTCATCAGTCAATTGTGCTTTAGATCCATATTTAAGGAATGGAAGAGCTGGTTTGTTAACCATTGCACGTGATTCGTTATCTTGCTCAATTTTGTGGTTCAATTGCGCTAACTCATCTTTGATGAATTGCTCATCAAGTTCAGTGTATGAAAGCACTGTTGGGTTCATCGCAGCAATGTGCATTGATACTTGTTTTGCAAGTGTTTCATCGCCACCTTCGATAACTGAGATAACACCAATACGTCCACCATTGTGTTGGTAAGCACCAAAGGCTTGCTCATCAGTTTTTTCAATCAAAGCAAAGCGACGGAATGAGATTTTCTCACCGATTGTAGCTGTTGCATTAACATAAGCTTCTTCAAGTGTCTCACCTGAAGGCAATTTGATTGCAAGTGCTTCTTCGTTGTTAGCTGGTTTAGCTGCAACAATAGCTTTTGCAGTTTCTTCTACCAACTCAACGAATTGAGCGTTTTTCGCAACAAAGTCTGTTTCAGCGTTAACTTCAACAACTGCTGCGACGTTACCGTCAACATAAACACCTGTCAAACCTTCAGCAGCAACGCGGTCAGCTTTTTTAGCTGCCTTAGCCATACCTTTTTCGCGAAGTAATTCAATCGCTTTTTCGATATCACCTTCAGTTTCTACAAGGGCTTTTTTAGCGTCCATAACGCCGGCACCTGATTTTTCACGCAATTCTTTAACGAGAGCTGCAGTAATGTTTGCCATTTCTAAATTCCTCCAAAGTTTGATATAAAAAAACGAGAGCAGAGCGGTTTGCTGCTGCCCCGTTTACAAGTTACTTAATTGGGTGGAGAGTTTTTCTCCTCTAAGACCTAATCTTAGTCTGTTTTATGATTAGTTAGAACCTTCTACAACTTCAACGATTTCTTCAATTGAATCTGCAGTAGCTTCTTCACCAGCCAATTCAGCTTCAACAGCTGCAACTGAATCTTCACCTTGACGACCTTCAATGATAGCGTCAGCCAATTTAGAAGTGATCAATTTAACAGCGCGGATAGCATCATCGTTAGCTGGGATGATAACATCGATCTCATCTGGATCAGCGTTTGTATCAACCATAGCTACAACTGGGATACCAAGTTTTTTAGCTTCTTTAACTGCGATTTGTTCTTTGTGTGGGTCAACAACGTACATCACATCTGGGATGCGAGGCATATCAGCGATACCACCTAAGAATTTTTCAAGACGGTCACGTTGTTTGTTAAGAAGTGCAACTTCTTTCTTAGGAAGAACTTCAAAAGTTCCTTCTTCTTCCATTTTGTTGATTTCTTTAAGGCGTGCGATACGTTTTTGGATTGTTGACCAGTTTGTCAATGTTCCACCCAACCAACGGTGGTTGATGTAGTATTGACCAGCACGTTCTGCTTCTTCTTTAACTGCTTCTGAAGCTTGCTTCTTAGTTCCTACGAACAAGATAACCGCATCGTTAGCTGCTGCATCACGAACAAATTCGTAAGCTTGATCAGCCAATTTTACAGTTTGTTGAAGGTCGATAACGTGGATACCGTTACGCTCAGTAAAGATGTACTTAGCCATCTTAGGATTCCAGCGACGAGTTTGGTGACCAAAGTGTACACCAGCCTCAAGAAGTTGTTTCATTGAAATTACTGCCATGAGTAATGTCTCCTTTTTTGTTTTTTTCCTCTCCTAGACTTCGACTTGCAGTCTCACCTTGCGGCAACAAGACCACAATTGGTCCAAGATGAGTATTATCGCTATTGCGACCTTACTATCATACCAAAAAAAATGAGGATTGACAAGCCATTTGTGGTTAACTCTCACATAAAAATCACTTTTATGTCTTGACATTCTGATTATCTTACGATAAAATAAATGATGTTGTGGCGGTATAGCCAAGTGGTAAGGCACGGCTCTGCAAAAGCTTGATCGTCGGTTCAAATCCGTCTACCGCCTTTCAGTACCTGAATTAACAGGAATTAACCGAATGAAAAGCCCGTAAAATCGGGCTTTTTTGTTGATATGCGGATAAATGTAATCGCTAAACTTTCTATCTATTCACGAAAAGAAGTTTTACAACATTAACAATCACTCTCTATCCTTTACTCCTTCTAATGCATTTGCTATACTGTTAACACTTTAATAAAGGAGGTTTGGTGATTAAAAAATTAACTAAGGGTGATCATATCCGTGTTCTTAGCCCATCTAGTTCCATCGAACGTTTAGGGGGATTTAAAGCCAATTTATCTGCCAAAAGAAAATTAGAAGAACTGGGTTTTACAGTGTCCTTCTCTGAGCATTATTTTGAAAATGATAGATTTTATTCATCCTCTATAAAAAGTCGTGTCGCAGATTTACATGCAGCATTTGCCGATCCAATGATCCATGTTATTATGACAACTATTGGAGGATTTAACTGTAACGAATTGTTACCTTATCTAGATTACGATCTCATCCGAAACAATCCGAAAATTTTTTGTGGGTATTCCGATACGACTGCCCTTTTAAACGGCATTTATGCCAAAACAGGTCTTAAAACTTATATGGGACCTTCTTTCTCTAGTTTTAAAATACTTAGCAATAAAACAGGGGAATTGATAAAAGCCTCTGAAAAATCAGAGGTCTTCTTGTTGTCTTAACTCGTTCAATATATCTGCAACGCTTTCAGAGGTTACTACCTCCCAAGGTCTGACAGGCTCATCAGGTAGGACAAAATCAAAGACCTTACCCTCTTTTCTGACAATGTTGACCTTGTTGCCTGTAATATATCCTCCATCTATCGCCTGTTTTAATTCGTCATAATGTAACATAGTTTATTACCTCCTACTTATTTATTCGGAAAATGGTTTGGAAAAATAAAAAAGTCCTAGAAAAATCTAGGACTTGTTTAGCCTTTTCGTGCAACACACACACAAAAAAACCATTTAAAAGAACATCTATTTAGCAGATAGATTACTTATATTATATCAAATAAAATAAACTTTTGCAATAAGTCCGTTATAAAAGCAACAAAAAATACCCCCAGCAATCGCTGAGGGGTTTGTTAAATTTCTGTTGCGCCAAGACTTAGAATATCTTCTTTAGTAAAGACTCCTAATTCGTAATAGCAACGGATCATAATAGGTTGCGCACGTTTCGATGGCCCATTAGTATCGTTTGGGTTAAATACTGCGTTTGTAAAATCAAATCCGCTAGAATCGTAAACTGGATTTGTAACAACGCCATCGGTCCAGAAACGCGCAATCCCATTGAGACTTGCTATCGTTGTTAAGGTATTACTACCCATCGCAAATCGCATCAGTGTAGTGATTACACGATATTCGGATGCTTTCTCTTTCGTCAATGGCACTGATTCAGTATAGATGTAGGCCCGTTGGTCAACATTACCAAGAGTCAAGCTAGATCCGTTATCGAAGCGAAATTGCCACGGACTAACAGACCTGTCTAAGAACCAACCTGTAGGACCAAAACGATTGCTTGTAGCACTGCCTGCTCCACTTGACTGCTCAAGGGCTGTTAACCGTGATTTAACCTCTGTATCATCGCAGATCTCTTTTGCTTTTAAAGCGGCAAGCTCGTTACGGATAGCTGTATCATCATAGCTACTTCCTACTGGTCTTGACTCGAGGGCTGTTAGCCGTTGATTAACAGTCGTATCATCATAGATTGTATCATTGTCAGTCTTGTTTTCCAAGGCCGCTAAACGGCTTCTAAGCTCGCTATCGTCGTACTTGACTGATTGTTCCTGAGACTGTTTTAAGACGCTAACTTCCGCTAAAATATCGCTAATTTGAGTGGTTAAAGGCCCATCATCATATTGCGGGATATTTAATTTACTCGCAAGCTCATCCAAATCAATCTGCCCGGCTTGAAAATCCGCCAATTTCTGTTTGATATAATCGTCGACAGTTAACAACTCGGCGATCTCATCTGTGATAACATCGCCCAGATTCTCATTGACCGTCAAAGTGACTGAGTCAGTGGACGGGAACACATAGCCAGCATGTTCCGCTTCGACGATATAACTCCCAACGGGCAGAGCTTTTTCAAGGTGGAAGCTGACAAGGTTGTCCACCACCGCTGCTTCAAACTCTATCATCCCTTTTGAACTATGGATAAGCTGAATTTTAGCCGAACCATTCAGAATGGCTTTATCCTCTGTCTTTAGCTTGAGTTTAAACACAGAGGATATATCACCTTGTTTGATAACAGATCCGTTTAGCCACGTTAGTTTAGTCTTATCAGACATACTACCTCCTTATAATTTGCTCGTATATTTGAGCGCAATCCAACCGGCACCACTTTTGAGTTTGCCCCACTCATAACCATCAGCGGATTTAGTTTCCGTGATGGTGTAGACACCAGGTTTAACCACTCCATTTTTGCCTGCTTTTAAACTAGGTGACTTACGAATATTTAAATCACTAACAGAGACTCTCACACGAAACGATCCAGACGTTTTTTGTGTTGTTGTATTTTTTGCAAAAACTCCACCCCTTGAAACTTCCTGAGCCATACGAATCAGCTTAGCCATATCAATACCGCCAGGGCATTCTGTAGCTGAGACTTGCTTATGTGGAATGATGTGTTTTGCATCGATAGGTATGTTATATCGCTTACAGATATCCGCAATCAGTTTAGCTGATGATTTATAGGTCGCTTCCGAAATCGTCCAGTGTGGTGCTCCTGTGGCATTTAAGTGCTCAATACCGATAGACCGACGATTCATCGTAGCGTCGCCTGAGTGGAAAGCAGAATATTGCTCCCCGACGCAACCCCAAATTTCGTTGTCTGCAATTTCGTAATGAGCACTAGTCCAGTTGCCTGACGATTCGTACCATGTCTGCATAGCCACGTTTTTATTGGTAGTTGCGTTATGATGAATGACGATACGGTCAATCTTCATGCGACTATACCCGGTTACACCTTTTGATAGGTTAGAATACATCACATTTGGATTGAAGTGTGTTGTAAAAGATGAATATATTTCTCTGTCATGATTTATTGCGCCTGTTTTATTATCATACGGCAACCTAAACCAACCAGTCACACCAGCATAACTACGTTTGTTGTTTCGGACATATCCGCCGCCACCGATTTCCAGTTGGTCGTTAATGCCGTTACGGTTATTGTCTGAGTAACCATCAATATTTTGCTCTAGCGTTGTCATGCCTTTAGTATCCGCAGATACGACTACTCCAATATGACCATAATCTACACCATCACTTGCCACTGATGACATGACGAAAAAATCGCCGGATTTTGGGATCAAGTTGACGTCGTTAGGATTATTGTAGATAACTTCTAGTCCTTGCGATTTAGCCTTTTTAAGGCAGTCAATGGCATTGGTGTAAGCTAGGTTTTTGTTGCTAAAATGCTGCACGATATGATCAATAAAAGCAACACATTGCCCGCCGTAAGGGTTAGTCGGCACTGTTACTTTTTGATTGAGTTTGCTTTTAGCATAAGCTACAACATCTTGTGCTGTTGTCATTTTTTACCTCCATACAAAAACAAACCGCCCAAACGGACGGTTTTATCATGCTTTCCATGCGTCGTTCATTTGCTTGACGGCACTTTCGACAAAGGTATCAAGCTGACTGTCTGTCATGTGGATGTTGTACTTTAAAAGCTCATCTAAGATAACAGACTTAGCCTGTGCGAGCTTGTCTTCACCAGTCAGTCCTGTTTCAGCAGAGACTTGCTCAACTGCGTGTACAGCGTTTTTAGCCACGATTTCGACAATCTTAACAGCACGCTCACCACCTTTTGTGATGAGGTAGCTTTTAACTGCTTGTACAGCGATACCTGCGAGAATTGTCAAAATACCCATAGTTGCGCTAATAATGTATTGTGTTAATTCGTCCATATTTAGTCTCTCCTCTCCTTAAACAATGTCGCAATGCGTTCATTATTCACGATGATAGCATCCTCATTTCGTCCAATTCGTTCTTCATGTTTGTTAAGCTGTTGGTGGATGTTCTGACGGTCTTTCTGCGAATCTTGCAATTCAAAGGTCAGTGTTGTGATGGTTTCTTGCAAACGTCTCATGGTATCATCGTTTTTCCGCATGGCATTTTGAAAAGGTTGTACTACTAGTTTGACCAATCCAGCAAGTGTTAGAAGAGCGCCTGCAACAGACGCAACTTGTAGAATATCAATCGTCAAATAGTTACCTCCTTATTCGTCTGTTCCAAGTGTTGATGCTTCTAACAAGGCTTTAACCTTCTGACGATACCGTCTTGGTACTTGCTCTAAAGTGATCCAACCAAACTCAATCTGCATTGCAAAATAATTAATCATCATTGCTATTCCTCCTTGTAAAATATTAGTTAACTTCTGTTTCAGGCTCATCAGTATCAGCCTCCTCTTCCTCACTCATAAGCGACATAATCAATTCATTGACCGTTGCTGTCGTGACTTTGAGCAACTCCTCTACACGATCGTACTGCTTGTTTGAGCGATCAATAGCGTCATCAATCTCCGCAATCTTACCCTTAACATTAGCCACTGCTTCGACTGTTTTTTGATTGGCGTACTCTTGCACATATTTACCAGTAAACCAAGCTAAGCCGAGTTGCAACAACTCAGCTCTTGACTTGCTCATAAAGTCGCCGTCCAAGACAGCCGTAAAGTTGACATTTAAGTCAGGATCCGTATCACGAACAACGACATGTGTCTTCCCATCAGTCAAATATGGCGTAAATACTTCTAAAGTCATCAGTTATCTCCTTTTGTTGCATCATCTAGTAGTTGTTCAAGTTCTGCAATCCGAGCATCTTTCTCTTCGTTCTGCACTTGCAGAACAGTGTTATCGTAATTCAATTGTGCGATTTGATTTGCCAATTTGATTGCTATTTGTTCGTGCATGATTACCTCCTATTAACCTATTCTATTTGCCCAGCCATCGTTGCCTTCATAACCAATTCTTATAGCTAAGTCTTTAATCATCTTCGCAAGTCGCTCGCCTTGAAGAAACATATCTCGACTAGCAACAATTGTGTTGCCGTGTATTTGCTCAAATGGCCTATCATTCGTTCCGATAAAATGTTGTTTGCCATTCTCAGCATTACCAACAAAGGCTAACTGGTTTGTTCCATTGTAGTTGTAGAACACCCAAGGTGACCTACTTCCACCCGTTGCGCTATCCATAATAGCTACTGTATCTCCTATGATGTCTATTTGATCTGCTGCTTTGTTTCGATTAGGTAACTTCATATTCCAAATACGCAGACCCGCAAACTCTCCGTCCTCGTCCGATTCAGTGCCTCCACGGTTTGAGCCAATAACTGTTGTATTAGCATTCCAACCAGTCTCTCCGTCTCTGGTAAACCCACCTGTCTTAAATTTAATAAACTGATTACCGTAACCACTAACGACGCGTCTAAATGCATTATTGTTGTTGTAGAACTCGATCTTTGCGTCGGAATTAAAACTTAGTCTTGCATTATTTAAATCAAAGACAGTATTACCATTGATCGCACTCAAGACCCCACCGCGCATGTTGATACCTGTGATAGTCCCTGATGTGATATTACTAGCGTCGATATTAACGATATTTGCTTGTCCAGCGTCAATCGTTCCGATATGTGCTGTGTTAATTTGGGCATTGCCAATCATAGCCGACTTGATGACACCATTATCTATCAAGGTCTGGCCTGTGATGTGAGTTAGATGTCCATCAATGCGATTAGTACCATCTGCTAAAAGGTTGATCTGATTAAGCACCGCACCACTGCTTGTCAGATTTTTAACTGCCCAAGAGCCTGCTAGTTGACTGACTTGTGTCTTGAGTCCATTAGCACCAGATACTTCCTGGACCAAGCCAGCTGCAGTCTGAGTAACCCTGCTGACATTGTCTAAGATACTTCCCGCTGTGCCGACAGCACCGATAGTACGAGTGTGACTATCGACCGTATCTTTGACATTATGTAAGGCTGTGACGGTAGCTAGCTCCTCGACTGACGGGCTCCATCCGTTATTAGACTTGCCTTTCTTGACCGAAATATCGCCAAAATACAAGTTAGCGGAACTTCCCTCTGCGGTTGAGCCATTATTATCAAATCGTAGATATCCTTCGTCAAAGTTGCCTGTGTTAAACGTGACAACAATCTCCTCAGCTCTCGTTCTTGATAAATGTTTAGTGACCAGTTGCTGAGCTTCGTCATAGTTGGCTGAACTTCCTCTTGTTCTCTTTAGAAACCAGACGTCCATGCTTACGGTAGCGCTGTTGTTAAAACCTTTAAAATACAAAGTATAGTCTGTGTTTCGTTCTACAGTAAAGCGGTTTAAACTAACCAATTTCTCGTTCGTCGCACTTGTGTTTTTGATGATATACATCCGCACGCCGTTGTTGTAGAAGAACGGATGCGTTGTAATCTCAGCATTTAGGTACTCAGACCGCTCGCCAGGACGCCCCCATTTGACGAGATTGCTCTCCCCTGATGGTATCAGTGCTTTAGTCTCGCTTATCGTCCGACTAAAGCTATCTGCAGTCTCTTTGACAAGATTCTGCACAGTCGTTGATAATGCATAGGGCTGTAATGCACTATTAGTGATATATCCACGACCTGTGATGTTGTTGTCTACATCAGACTTGGTCTGGTAACCTTTGTCTGTGATAGCTTTATCGACCTGTGTACTTGTCAGACGTTTGCTAATCTCATTCGCATTCTGAGTAATCGCTGTCTCTGCACTGCTCACACGGCCGGTTAGTGTGTTGTAATCGGTCTGAGATACTTTGCTGGATACCTCATCGACAAGATTACGGATGTTGGCCTCGGCAGTCGTGACCTTGTTATCTGTAGTTGCTAAACTTGTCGATAATTGCTCAACACCGGATGCAGTCTGAGTGATTGTGGTTTTGACACTTTCGACTTCTTCCATCACTTCTTCTGGAGATGGTTCAAATGTCCGAGCGATTGCGCCTTCAACTAGCATCACTTCACCAAAGAACATAACTGCGTTTTGACCATCGGTCGACCCGTTGTTATCAAATCGGAGATAACCACTATCATTGTTACCAGAGTTGAAAGTAACAGTTACATACTCAGCTTTTGAATTTGAAAAGCGGCGATCTTTGATTGGTTGAGATATCGAAGAGAACCCGTCTGTCTCACTTGATTTACGTCCCAAGAAATACACATCTGAGTTACGGACGTTGCTTGAAGAGAACGCATAAAATGATAGCGTGTAGTCTGTGTTCCGCTTTACCTCAAAGCGATTGGTTGATGCCATTATTTCTGAAGTTCCAGAAGTCTGTAACAAAAATAGCTTTTTTTGTCTGCTGTAGTAAAAGTCATGCTGTGCTACAATCATCTGCCCAGACCAATACTGAGTATTAGTCGGGAATCCACCGTTCTTGATGAGGTTCTGTCCCCCCACAGTCGTCGGTATCTTACCCTCAACCTCACTAATCTCTGTCCGTATCTGACCAGCTACCGTATCGACCTTGGCACTTGCTGTATTGACCTTGCCATCAAGAGTCTGTGTGCTTGATGTTAGCTCGGTTAACTTACGGTCTACAGTCTCTTGATAGGTCGCTAGACTTTGCTTGGCAGTATCCGCTGTATTCTTAATCTCATTAAGCTTCTGAGTGGTTCCACGGACATCCTCTGTGTAGGTTGATTTTGCAACATAGTCGGTAGCAATCGCAGTTCGCTCTGCTGCTATCTGTTTAGCAGTCTCAGTCCGACTAGCAGTCAAATATTGGCTGGCTCGTGTGCCTTCCGCGTCTTTGTACGTCTCCAGGCTCTCAATCCTTGACTTAAAGCCTTCTGCCGTCTGCTGAGCGTAGGACTTAGCATCTACTGCTTTACCATCCGCTGTTTCTATCCGTCTGACCAATTCTGCGCTGTTTTCGGTCGCGGTGCGGATGTAGGTGGCAAACTCAGAGCGTAAATCTTCTGAAGGTTCCGCATAATCCTCTCTAAAATCTGAGATATAAAGCATCATATTCTTGATTGACACGTTTGTATTTACCGGGAACGCGTTGCTAAAACGTATAAATACATTATCTGCCCAATATGATGCATTGGAACTGCTTAAGTCAATAATTAAGTCAATATGTTGTACATCTGTCGTGTTACCTTTAAAAGTAACGCTTGATGAATACCAAGGTGTCGCTGCGAAATGAACTTTTGTTGTAAAATCTTGCGGAAGAGCTGGACTAAAAGCGATATCGAACGACACCCTCACCTTATTTTGCTCAAAACGTAAGGTATTCCTCCAAAAATCTTCGTAGATATATGTCCGATAATCCTGCGTTCCGGCATTAGTGATAAGGTAGCTTCTATCTTTTGCATCTTTGAAATAGTTTCGGTTCCCAATCTTGATACTCTCGAATCTCTCTTGTATCCCAGTTAAGCCTGCCTCAATCGTACCAGTCTGACGACTGATACTATCAATCTGACCAGTCTGAGCGTTGACGGTTTGTGTTAGTGCCTCATATTGGGCTCTTGTTTGACTCAGAGTATCCTCTACGGTCTTAGTTCGACTGGTAACGCTAGTGATGTCTCCAGTTGCTTTAGAGAGTGTTCTAGACAGTTCTGCGACTGTTGACCTCGTACCATCTGCAAGAGTTTCGACTGTCGTCACACGATTGGTCAAAGCCGTCTGTGCTTGGGCTTGTGCTAAAATCTTACTAGCTTGCAAATTAAGGTCGTTCCGCAAAGCTGTAGCGCTAGCTTGGCTATCCCTCGCCTTTTGGTCAGCACTAGCGATAGCTGACTGTAGCTCAGTCTTAGCTGTGTTAAGTGCCTGGTTGACCGTCGCAACCTGCGCTCTCGCATCTGCGATAGCTTCGGTCTTGACCTGGTTGGCTCTAGCCAATGCACTAGCAGCGTCCGACTTGGCTTTGTTGGCAAGCGATTCTACAGACTGGGTTTTGGACAGAATGTCTGCGACCTGTCTGTCGTGTTCCTCAGATTGAGCTTGCATGGAGGTGTTGACTTGAGCGATTTCTTCCGCAATCCTATCGCGCAAAGATTCGCTTTCGTAGGTTCTCAGAATTTCTTCCCAAACTTCTCCAGTCCACCGAAGCATGATTTTGTGTCCTTCGTGCTCTGGATCTGGCTTATACCAAATATCATTGATCAGCACTTTACCTAGATACTTGACAGTAGGGTCTTCAGCACCGTACCAGTTATTATTAAAACCATCGGCACTTGGTAAGTAGTCAGGCAAATTCTGAACAAAATTGGAAAATTCGTTAGTGACAAACTGCTCCACAGCCTTATCCGCAATTGTTTGAGCTTTGGCTTCGTTACTTTCGCCAATTCGGTCTCCAAGCTTGATGTCGCTGGATTGATTATTCAGTCGGTTGAAGGTAATTTCGAAAATCCGAGTATCATAGTCCAGTTTTTTATCGTGCCGAACCACTCGAATGGTATCCCCAACCTTAACCCTCTTCAAGTAGACACTAGATGTCTTTAAGGTCAACTGCGGACGAGCAGCATCAATCAAAACCTTGTAAGTCCGTTCAATCAAGACTTCTGGATTCTCTTCTTCCGAAAAGTCCACAAAGCCGATTTTAGGACGCATAGAGCCATCAGCATTCTTGATACCATACTGCCTTGTCATCAAGGGCAATTCTAGGTATTTCTGCCCTTTAGGCTTATCAACCGGTTTGCCTTGTGTCCTTGACCAAACCACATCTTCAAATGTGATTTTCCGACCGTAGCCGTCACCAGTTTCCTCGCCTTTGCCACGACCGACAAGGGCGGTGAAGATGTTGGTGCGTTCCACCTCTTGCAGTATCTGCAAGGCATTGTGTCCATAAACCACACGCTTACCGACTGCCTCACCGATTCGTTGCTTAAAGTCGATATAACGGGCACCGATGCGATTGCCGTTCATCTCGACAAAGAATTGCATCTCCAAGTCCCAGACTTCACAGACCTTTTTCAAGGCATCGAAAACAGACGTGTAGTAGAAATTGGTACTGTGTGGAGTGGTTTCGCCAACAAAACGAGCTTGCCAGTTGGTACCAGCAAGCAAGTCTGTAATCACATCACGGGCAAAGGCATTCTTTGGACGCTTATCAAAAACAGGCGACTTCCGAAGCTCCTCAATCCCTGACTGGACACCAATCAGAGTTGTCAGACTATCTGAAAACTTCTGAGCCACGTAGAAATAATGAAAGGTATGAGCATCTTCCATGGTCTGAATAGCCATGTATTCGATTTGCTCCAACTCGGCCGTATTCAGCCCTTTCAACTCAACTGTCAAACGGTCAGATACGTAGCGTTCTGTGGTTAGTGCGTACTTCTGCAGGGCAGTCTTGACAGCCGATTTTCTGACAATCTTTATCAGCTTCTCATCTTTATCGAATAAATAAATCACGCTCTCTCATCCCTCCAAACTACATTTTTTACTGTGGCATTCCGTGCCGTAATCCTGTCGCCGTTCTTCGCCGTGAATTGCTCCAACGGACTGAACCGCTCCAGCTCACTGAGAATACTTCTGCCATTGTAAGTGGCAGTTACTTCTTCATCTCCAAATGTGACCACAATGTCTTTTTCAGCCACATAAGAGCCAGAGAAAGATAAAATCTTAGTTCCGTTGATAATCTGTACCTGGTTAACCGTTCCAGTCGGTGTGACCGTAATAGACTCAGGCAAAACTTCCAATGCATCCGATAAAGAAATAAGCCCGGTGGAGTTCTGGGCATTTTTCTTTTTGTAACCATCAGGGACTATCAGAGTGAACTTGCTGACAACAGACAAGGATTTTTCCTCAATATCATCCGCTCCGCTGAAATAGCCATAGTAGGTGTAAGTCGGCTCGTCCTTGAATGTAATTTCCAGATAACCGCTACTAGCAAGTGTCCGCAAAATCCTGTTGAGTTTTGCAAACTTATCCCGCATATCCGCACTGGTTCTAGCTTTTAGTTGGTACTTGATTTCAAGCACCCGCTCATCATCAGACACATCTTCCACCCAGACACCACGACGGCCAGGGACAGAGGTTGTCTTGACCGATTGACCAAGCAATCCCCTACCTGTTACCGTCAAATGACGATAGCCCTCAACCAGTTGATTGAGGGGCACACCGTTGATGGACATGTTATCAATAGGTTCAAACACATCAACCTTTTGATTTGTTGTTACATCTCTAAATTGATACATTTCACTCCTCCTAATAATCTGATAACACTAATTCTAAGCGCTGAGCTTCTGTAATATCATCCGTAAAGGTACGGTAATTATGACCGCCAATGTTCAGGTTGATATGAGCTGGCTCTTTTCGGTTCAGTTTCATTTCGTGTTCCATAGCTCCACTAAATGCAACCGATGGATGCAAACTGTCAGAAATGGCAGAAATACCCGAACGAACATCCGCAAAATTCGGCAGTATTGACGTATTCTGGCTTAGAGTGTCCGAAATCCTGTCAGCAATCCCAATAACAGTATTTTTAACTGGTTTGAAACCATCAAGCAAACCGCCATTTAGACCTTTCATGATAGCATTACCGGCAGGAATTAAGAGCTTACGGTCATAACTGATAGGTCCTTTATTCTTTCGAATCCAATCCGCAATACCCCCAACAAATGACTTGACACTTTCAAAGGCTGATTTAAGACCGTTCAAGAAACCATCGATGATAGCCCGACCTGCTGCAAAGAGGTCGATGTTTCTCAAACCATCAAAAGTTGATCTGACGTTATTGACCGTATCTGAAACACTTTGTTTCAAATCTTCCCACGCACGCTTGGCGCCTGATACAAGGTTATCAATTGTACTTTGGACGCTAGATTTAAGATTGTTCCAAGCATTAACAGCTGTAGATTTAATGCTTTCAACCGTTGTCGCCATGAATGACTTCAAATTCTCCCATGCACGCTTGGTACCATCTACGAGATTTTGAACAGTGTTCAAAACGCTAGTTTTTAGATTTTCCCAAGTAGTTGATGCCGTTGATTTGATACTTTCCCACGTTTGGCTCAAGAATTGTTTTGTGTTTTCAAAACTTGTTTTAACGAAATTAACCACAGCATTAACTACCGTTTCAAAAATCTGTTTAATTCCATCCCAAATTAGTTGAAAAGCATTTTTGATAGATTGCCATATGAGATCAATATCCGTTTTAAGCTGTGTAAAATTGCCAGTCACCAAATCGATGATAATCAGTAGAGCGCCCATGAAGATGGATTTAATGAATTCCCAAACCCCTTGGAACATCATCTTGATACCTTCCCATAAAGGTTCGATAAAGCCTTTGATACTGTTCCAAACTGATTCCCAAATACTTCTGATCGAATCCAATCCTAATTGGAACACGGATTGAAGAAACAGTAATGCTGTTTGAATCGATTCTAGGATAGCACTCCAGACAGTCATCGCAACTGATTTAATCGCCCCCCAAACAGTCTCCCAGATTCCTTTTAGATACTCCATACCTGTCGACAAAGCTGCCGAGAGAGAATCAATTGCAATTTGCAATATAGACTTAATGGCCTCCCAAATCGTTGAGAAAATTCCTTTGAACGATTCCCATGCTGCATCCCAATCGCCGTTGATTAAGGCCGTAGCAGTATCAATGATCCCTTTAATAACATCAAAAGCAGTTTGGATAATCGTTTTAATAATTTCCCAAACACCAGAAATAATCGGAGCTAAAGTGTTCCACGCTGCAGTAGCGACCGAAACAATAGTGTTCCATAAACCAGACATGAACGGTTCAATAGCCTGCCAAATACTCTTCACTGTTTCAACGACAGTAGAAACCACCGAAGAAATAATAGACCAAGCAGTAGACGCGACGGATGAAATTCTATTCCATAAGGCTGCAAAGAATTCTTGGAGCGATTCCCACACGCCTTTGATAGATTCGACGATTGGAGCGGTCTCAGCAACTAGCCAATCCCAAACCTCTGAAGCTTTTGATTTGATAAAATCCCATGCAGTTGCAAATGCTGATTTTATTGCCTCCCATGCAGAAATACAGATATTCCGGAACCCTTCACTCTTGGACCACAAGGTGGCAATTACAGCGATTAAACCGACCACAAGGCCGATGACCCAACCAATTGGATTGGACATAAACGCAGCACTCAAAACGCCCCAGGCGGCTGAAAGACCTCCTGTAACTGATCCAGCGGATGTTAGAGCAGTTCCTAATGATCCAATGAATCCAATCGCCCCACTAATCCAACCGCTGATTTTACTGAAAATATTCAATCCACCTAAAGCAGTTTTAGCTACTTTAGAATCATTGGCCATTAGCGTTAATGCTGAGCCAGCCGCTTGAGACCCGTTCTTCATACCAACTAATGCCCTACCGACGTTGGTTACATCGGTACCGAATTGCAAGCCTTTTTTAACAGCACCCGTAGTAGCAGTGAACGCTTTGAGGCCACCTGCTGCAACATTCATTGTAGGGCTTACTGATTTAAAGGCTAAAAAAGCTCCTGCGATCGATTGAATTTGCCCTGGAGATAATTTTGAAATGGCTTGCGCAACTTTAGATACAGCTCCTGCAATGGTATTAAAAGCTTGACCAGCATCCTTTCCGATATTAGCATTTCCGAAAGCACTTGCTACATTCTTAATAGCTTGCCAAACATCATTCAATGTTGATTTTGCAGTATCTAACGCACCAGTACTAGAAAAACCTTCGTAAAAACGTTTGACAGCATTATAGCCGTTTTCAAGAGTATTAGCGATATTCGATACTGTCGCCTCTATATCTATACTGTCTAAAAATTTATTTAAACCGTCTGCGAATTTGCTGAAATCGACATCGTCTAAAGCCTTGCCAACCGCTTTTACAGCATCAACCCCAAATTGATTCAAATGTGCAAAAGCTGGTTCCAGTTTATTAGATACTCCTTCTTTCAAGCCATCCATCGCTTGATCAACCGTCTTCGCTTCGGTCGCCATATTCTGAAAGCTTTTTGAATTCCCAGCCTGTTTGAAAGCCTCCGCAAATTCATTCGTTGACACTTCGCCAGCTTGAATTTTTGCGGTCAATTCTTCTAACGACATCCCCATTGTTTTGGCGACTTTCGCCATACCAGCAGGAGACTGTTCGACCATAAGTCTAAAGTCTTGCCATTGGATTTTTGGTTTGGTTAGTGCTTGTGTCATTTGTTGCGACAGTGTTTTCATGGCTTGGCTTGGGTTTTCTGCAGCAGATGCAAGTCCACCCATAGCAGTTACCAAACTTCCAGCATCTTTACGACCGATAGCAGCCATCTGTGCGAATGTAGAACCCATATCAGATGCAGAATAGATTGTCTGTTCAGCGTAATCTTTCATGTTAGCTTTGGCGCTCGCTATCTCCTGCTTGCCCCAACCTAAATCTTTCAAGTTCCCATCGAACGTTTTCCATGCCTTCGCAGAGCTCATCAACTCGCCGCCCATAGAGGAGAGTCCCGCACTAACAAGACCGGTCATCTTAGAAACCGCAGAGCTGACCAGATTAGCCCCCAACATGCTCTTAAACATGGAGGTTGCTTTATTGCTTGTTGAGTTAAAAAAGTTAGACGCTTTGTCTAGACCGGTGATTGCCTTATTGGCCTTATTTAATGTTGAGGTAAATGATTTATCAACGGCTGATAATACCGCTTCAACTGAGTATGATTCAGCCATTTAACCCTCCTTTCTAAACGTTGGCTTTTTTCAGCAAGCTATACAATTTGTCATCCTGTATCACACCCAAATCCATCTTGCCAGTAATCTTCTCGATAGCCTTTTCATGATCAAAGAAATCTTCGAATTTCTTAAAGACATAGACCTCATTCTTGCCCCTTTTCTTAGTCGCCTTAACTTGGCGATTGAGCCAAGCTTGTTGATGAAGATTATGCATGGTGTCGATACTTTGTAGAGCCTTTCCTGTCATAAGCAGGTCATACTCATACAAAGTCATTCGCCCGATAGCGTCCATATCTGTAATACCAAGAAAGCGAATGCAGTTGATGACAATTTGCTCGAAGGTTTCAGCCGAGCTTAACGGCTTTAGGCTTCGACCTTCTCCATTTCGCGCTTGAGATTGCCGATAAAGAGCTTTGACGCATTGGACTGTTCCAATTCTGTCTCAACTTCCAAGAATACCGCCTCGATATCCTCAACCTCATCCAAATAGTCACAAATCGCATCAAAACTTGGGCGAGGCTTCTCTGTAATCGTACCAACATGGAGATATTCAGCCAGTGTCGTAATCTTACGAGTCAACAATAATGGCGCCGTTGTTTCAAGACCCATTCCGAATTCACCACGATCATCTTTCATAACATGGCGCTTGTCCATTTCCGTTACAAACTTCACGCCAAACTTAACTTGATACGTTTTTCCTTTGATTTCCAATTGCATGTGTTTTTCTCCTTGCTAAAAAATAAAGCGCCCAATAACGGGCGCAACCTTATGAGCTCGATTTTACAGTTGTATCCTCAAAGACGTACTGCACCACTTGAGCCTGTTCTTCAGTCAAAGTGGCATTACCTGAGGCGCCAACACCATTGATACCGAATTCCATTTCAAGCTCAACCAAATCTTCTGCATTCTTGGTCTTGTTGAATGAGGTAATATAGCCTTGATAATAAGTCGCTGGATATTTTTCAGCAACCTTAGCAGCACCTTTTTCGATTTCCCAAATTTCCACCAAATCACCGTTATTCATGGCTTGTTCCAGCTCTAGGACCAAAGGGTCGTTTTCAGCCATGATAGAGGTAGCGGACAATGTAACTTCAATTCCACCAATTGTCTGCAAGACCCCGTCTTTGGTTTGTGACGTGTTTGTGTCACGGCTCTTTTCTGAGCTATGCTCTGTTTGGAAAGCCAGCTTAGCAGCCGCCTTATTCGCCTGCTCTTTCAAAACACGAAAAAGCAAAATCGAATCAATACCTTTTTTTGCTGTTAGCATAATTACTCCTATCTCAAATTAAAAACAAGGGTCAACCTCGCCCGTTTGAGCGGGTCAACCGTAGTAGTATCGTCCATCATCTCGATAGACGATCGTGCAATGTGTAAGGACCAACGATATCCGTCTGTTACCTCAATGCCTAGCGCTTCATGATAGATACCCCCAGCCATATCAGAGACCTGCTTGCGCTTTTTCTGCAAGCCCCAGACACTAACAAGCAAGGTCACAGACCCCTTGATATCTGTCTTGTTTGGCACATGGTCCGTAGTCGTTGATTCTAACTCAACAAATGGATAAGGCACCCTGTCCATCGGCTTGTAATCATAGACCGAAAAACCGAGATTCCTAATCCGTTTGTACATTTCATCAAAAATTGATTGGTCTCTTGTTTTAATCATTTAACCAACCTTTCTAGATCTTTGACAAAGTCTTTTTTTACTTCGTCAAAAGCTGGACCAACGAATGGTTGGGCACTCATATATCGCGTACCTTTTTCTAGATAGGCGGAATAATGAGTGGTCGGACCAGCTTTCGCAGTCAGTTTGTTTGCAGAAATGGACAACTGCACCGAACGTCTCGTGGCACCAGTCGGTTTAACAAATTTCTTTCCCTCCCAGTGCCCACGAAATACAGCTTTTCTAACAATCGTGCGTTGTAATTTTGCGCCGTTTTTTTGGACAATGTCCTTTACTGCGTCCATTTTTTGAATCGCTTTAAGTTTCTGCCCTAGTTTATCCAAACCAACAAACTTCATCGTCGCTTTAACCAATGCTATTGTCTCCTTCTAGATACAACACACGACCATCCTGTTTGTCAGCGATGACCTTGTAATATTGATTATTGTAGGTACAATATACAAAGTCAATCTGCCTCGTTCTCTGCAAGTAGCAGACTTTTCTGTCTTTTTGATAATCACCAAAGACCTGTATAGACTTCTCAATGCCTAAATCAATAACCAAGCAAGGTAAAGTAATCACCTCGCCAGGCTTCATCACATGCTCGCCAAGGTCAGGATCATAGAACTCGCTACTCCCTTTTTCGAAGAAGATTCTATCCGCGTATCTCATAGCATTTTAAACCCCGCTTGGAAGTTGCTAGCAAACTGACGATGAATAACCTTGTCGTAGCTAGCAAAATCATCAAGGTCAAACGACATAGACAGCCCTTCGACCCCGTGACTTGACATTCCTTCCGAACCTAGCTTATTGAACCGCTTCACCATCACTTCAACGATGATGAATTCCAGAGAACTAGGCACAAATGCTTGATTGGTATAAGCCATGAAATGAGCTTCCGTGAGTTCCTGAATCACTTCCAAGAGATCATCTTGCAAGTTATCGGAAATTCCTAACAATGCCTTTACCTGCTTGATAATCTCCATAAGCTTACCCTTTCAATATTCTGATGATATCTTCTTTTTTCAAGTCATCCGAAAATTCCAGACCTTTTTGTCTTCCTAGCTCAATAAGTTCGCTTTTCTTCATTTTTGAAAAATCTAGCTCACTCGCCTGGCTATTATCTTCGTAATGACGACGTAATAGCATCCCCATTAGTTACCTCCGAAGCGTACCACTTTCGTATCGTCATAAAGATAAACACCATAATGCTCATCGCCTGTAATAACCGTAGTCTTTTTCAAGATGTCACGGTCAGTCTCAACAGCAACATCACGCTTCATGTTGAGCACGAAAGCGCCATAACGTGCATCGTCCTCTTGGTCTGTTGAACGTGCTGAAACAGCAACGATGAAACCTTGACCTTGTTCCACTTTCTTAGAACGCACAATCTCAACACCTAGCACCTCTCCGAAAACACCAGAGACGATAGCTTGAGCACCAATCTCAGACCCACGCAAGAAGTCTTTTCCTGCTGCAGTTCGTAGCTTCATAGCATCAAGCGGGTTAAAGATACCAACATAACGCACATCTTCCTCATCCGCAAAAATATCCAGAGCTTTTTGAATCGCTTCAAGCGTATTAGGAGCATCTGTTACGTGCTGAGTAGCCGTCTTAGCAACTGCGATGATGTCATTGTCAATCTTATCAGCAATAGCCAAACCGAGTTGACGAACAGCTTCACCGACTGGGTCGCCCATACCAGATAGGATAGCTTCATCCGTGATTTCATAACCTGTAGCGATTTTCTTAATGGTCATTTCGGTAGTAGTAGTTCCGAGCTTGTTAAGCGGAATTGCTTGACCTTCTGCTACTTCGGATGCAGCGCCTGTGTAAGTAAACTTAGGCACAGTCAATTTTGTACCAGGCTGACCAACAAGTGTTTGTTCAACAGTTGCTAGAGGCGTAAATTTCAATAACTTAGGCAATTTGGCAGAAATGTGATTAGCCATTACCTGTGGATTGATTAGATCCGCAATTTTAGTTTGTGTCATACTTTAATACCCTTTCGATAATTTCTCATATAGTTCTGGATCATTGCGTTGCAAGTCCAGTTGAGCACGATAGCTCATGCGATTAAATTGCTCTTGGGTAATACCAGCCGAAGTTGTTTGTTCAACTTTTTTCGGAGTCTTACCTTTGAGCATTTCACTGACTTTCTTGTCAGCGAGGTCATTCACTAATGCCGAAAAGCTCTCTACAGCATCTTGAGTGGCTTCTGCGGTGTCTTTGACGACAAAGCCTAGGATTTTATCATCAGCAACCAAACCGCTCTCAGCAAGCATTTTAGACGCTTCTTTTTCAAGACCACTACGGTTGATTTTAGCTTCCAGTTCAGCGATGTAATCAGCCTGTTTTTTGGCTTCATACTCTGCCTTCTGTTCAGCGTTCATCTTACGCAACTTCTCAGCTTCATCCATCTTTGCTTGGTACTCCCTTTCAGCAGCACGCTTGGCTTTGCCTTTTTCCTTCTGGATGATAGCATCAAGCTCAGCCTGTGTGAATGTTTTTTCAGTAGTTTCAGCCGTTTCCGAGGTGTCGACTGTCTCTTTTTCGGTTTCAACTACTGCGTCTTTAATATCTTCTGCCATACGGCACCTCCCTTTTAAGTCCTGAGTGGACTGATAGCCTTAGCTTTTAATGTCATCAAAGTTTGGACAAAATAAAACCGCATCGAATTCGACACGGTTTATCGCTTACAAAACCATTTTTTCTTTTGTGTAATTTCGCGGTAATAGCAACCTAAAGTTTCGATATCTGTTTCTATCTTTTGAAACTTGGCATTAATCGTTTGCGTATTTTGAGAAGCTAGGTAACGATCATCAGCAATATACTTATCATGCGCCTCTACTTCCTTGCGCAAAAGAAGCATTTCTGTCTCCAACTTGTCAATAGTTTTACAAACGCCATCAAGCGCTAATGCTAACTCATGATAGTGGTATTTCTTCCGCATTCGTTTGTTCATCATTATTTTCCTTTCCATGTTTTCGATACTGCCTTTATTAATCCTACGATGAAGACTGCCCAAATCGTCAAGATCAATGCAGCCAACGCTGACAAAAATAAAAAGCAGATAAACTGCCATAACATCTCTAACATTTGTATCTCCTGTTTAAGAGTAACAAAAAAAGCACTTAGATTGCTCTAGGTGCTATTCTTCTACAATTTCAAATTCTTCAGATGGGTATAAATAATCTTCACCAGATTTATCGATTACTCGGTACCATCCTTGCTCAATTGAAATAATTTCATAAATTTTTCCATTATCCAAAGTATGAGATTCGGTTTTTCCAATGTACCTAGCTTTCATTATAACCACCTCTTGATTTTAAATTCAACTTTACCTACATTCTTCGCTTGATACCAATGGGCTTCTATTTTTCTACCATCAGACAAGATTGCATGACCTTTTACTTTTTGCCAATCTTTTGCTTTACCGCCATGCACTCTCACTAATCGGCGGATATCATCTATTTGTCTTCTGACATCTTTCCCGGCAATAACTTCAACATTTGTGATTGTACTACCTCGCTTAATTAAATAATCACCTCTAACAGGATAATCAGATTTAACATAGATATCTCTAGCCATAGCACTTAGTGAATGTGGGAGTTGGATATCTTTCATCTTAATTGTATCACTTCTTGGTTCAATATCAAGTAATTTACGGTTATCGTTCAGACCTTCACGGTCAACTGAATAATAAGCCCCTGTCGTACAGCGGCAGTTAGGGTGGAAAGGTGGTGCATTGTAGCCTGGCGCCATCGCTGACACTTTATGATGAGTACCGTTCAAAGGAGCGCAGACACCACAAGCGCCACTTTCAGCGATAATCTCATACTCATCAAAGCCGTTAGCCTCATAGTTTAGCCTCTGAGCCTCTGAATAGACTCTCGCAGTCTCAGTTACCGCCAACCGTCTTGCATAGCTGTATGATACCTTAAATTCCCTCTCAATCTGTTTTATCAATGGTGTTGTGCCATGACCACGTAAGACCGTATCAGCAACAGCCTTTTTCACAACAGATCGTAGGGCATCTTGTCTTTTCCAGATGGTTTTATCCCATCTTGCACCGTGAAAGTTAGCATAGATGATAGCTTCCGTTTTAATCTTTGGTGTCTCGTAACTTCCTAGTGTCTCTTTCAAAATCCCAGACGAATAGAGATGCTCACGCCTATTAGCGTTAACCAATTGCTTATGCGTCTCTTCAAATTCATCTAGGTTAAGCTCATACATGTGTAGCTTCAGATTAGCTTGTAAGACCTCCAAACGGCTTGTTTTCATCTTGAGGTTATAAAGCCTCATCAAATCATTCTCAGCCTTAGTAAAGTAAGATGCATCAACTATCTTACCACTAGCACGTAAACGCTCAGCACGTTCTACCAACTGTTTAGCTTTAAATCCTACCAACGTCACATCAATCTTGTCAGCTTGTTTTTGAGCTTCTAACTTGGTAATACCGTTTCTATCTGCATAACGTTGCCAAAACCCATCGATTTCATTCTGGATATCTCTGATATGTTGCTGATAGACTGCTTTTAATTGCGCTTCAAACTCAGCATCTGACCTAGCTCTAACAGCTTCTTCAAGCTCATACCGCTCGCGCCAATAATCAATCGACATCGGCCATCACTTCCTTGCTTTCATCGTCTACTGGTTGATTATCAATATCAGCAAAACGCTGATTGATCTCCATTTCTTTCTCAAGCAAGCTAGAGCGCTCAGCTTCTTTATCCATTTTATCAAGCTCTTGCTTGGGATTGTCAACAATAGACAATACAGACAATTTAGTTTCATCCGATACCTGACCTGACAGCTGAGCTACTACTTGCGCTTCTTCTAGGATATTGCGTGGCACGTTCCGGGTGAATCGGTACTTGATACCAGTCCAACCATTGCTCGGGACTTTTGCCATCGGCACGTTAAAGACAATCTCGTACAATCGGTTGAAAGCAGACTGCATTTTGCGGTCTTTCATCTTGGCTAGATTATCCATAGCTTGTAATTTAAACGCTAGGGCAGTCCCTGAAGCATTTCCAAAGTCTTCCTCAGACAGATTCGCAACCATGGACACTGCAAAGATGGACTCTTTGAGCAACGCGATCAAATTTTCTTGAGTTGTGTCTGAGTTTGGCTTTTCTAGGAATCCAACATCAGGTAATGGTCCGTCCGAACCATTCTTCCACAAGTTAAAGATACGATTTTCGCGAATTTGGCCTGCCATATCTTTATCTAGCTCAACGCCAACTATTTTAAGATACGCATCAGCAAAATAATCAACATCATTAGCTTTCTCGCTTGCAGCCTTGTTTAGAGCATTGATAAGTGTCTTAACGCTGTCGAAGATTCCTTGGCGTTCCTCATTCTCAACCAATTCAACGACTGGCAATCTGCCGTAGATGTGAGATGTGCGTTCTCCGAACGTGACGTCCCCTCCCTGTTGAAAAGTTGCGTCAATGACTTCCGACGCAGTGATAACCTGTCCATACCCAGTTGCCGCACCTTCTTCAAATGCGTACCGAACCGCAAACAACGGATTTTCTTGAATACTGTTGTCGTGGACGATGAGCATATTGACTGGGCTATTGTAGGTTGTCCTCGTATTTCCTTCTTCATCCTGATAGACATATAGAAAAGCATGGCCGAAAACATCTGCAATCTTGGCTAGCTCAAACTCGCTATCTTCCATGTCATTCAATTTGCGGAAATCATCAATGAATTTGCTTGTAGTATCATCATCATGCGTGATTTTAACCGGGACACCGATTTGATAGCCGCTGAACGTATCAACGATGTACTTAGCATAATTAATGACAAGCCTGTTATCCGGCTTCCATGGATCTTTAGGACCGCCTTTTAAGATACTATGATTGGACATGTACATGTCTTCGTTCTCAAAATAGTCCTTAAGCAATTTTGAACGATGCAATTCAACAGCATCTGACACTAACTCTGGCGTAATTTCTTCCGCCGATGTTGTCATTAACTTGCGTTTGTTTATGCTAACTAGCGACATTAAAAACCTCCTTTGAATAATTTGATTTTGCTACCAACCCCCTGGAATTTTGAATAAATAGCATATCGAAGTGCATCTAGCACATCATCGTTCTTCTTTTCCGGTTCGCCGGTTTTCTCATTCCAGACATACTGATAGACTTCATCCTTGAATTTTTCAACCTTTTCCGAGCAAACAAAAAAGCGACATTGTTTCATCAACTTAGCCACTTGTTCAATACCGCTCAAAACAGACTTATCCGCATTCACACATTTTAGATGCTCCCGTTCAAACCGTGCGACATGTTCAGGTCGGGCGGAGTCTGCATAGAAATAGATATTTCCATAACGAGATTTGATGTCTTTAGCAATCTCCACCCAGTAATCAATTTCTTGGTACTGCGCCGAGTATTCTTCTAAAAGGTAGACTCTACCATCTGCCGTTTGTCCACAAACAACAATAGACCCATGGTGTTCATATCCCCAGTCAACACCAGCATAATAGATTGTGATGTCGTCTGTTGGAATGTCCTTGCTAGATATGAGCATATCTTCCTTGAAATCACGATAAACAGCCCCTTCACCGCTGACCCAACGACCGTAGATACCACGTTCTGTAAACATACCGCTCGGCGTTGTTGCAATAAGGTTCTCAATGTAGCGCTGATTTAAGAAGGTATTATCGAATATCGTAAAATGATTGGCGATAATACTCTTGTCATCTGCTTTGTCAATATAATCTTTTTTCAGCCAGTGATTTGGATGGTCTGGGTTAGTGTCGCAAATGATACGAGCGCCAAAACCTGAACAACGTTTGCGGATTTCATCAAAGACTTCCTTGTTGGCTAGCGTCGCTTCGTTGATATAAGCTCCATATGCCGTCATACCACGGATGGCACGCAAACCAGCTACCGAGCCTGTAAAGGTCGTAACCACATACACGCCAAAGAGAGTAAAATTCCCGTGCTTATCGAATTTAAAATCAATACCATATTTCTCTGATAGTTCCTGCAAGATGTTAGTCCGCAAAGTACCAGCACTAGTCGCTCCAAGGATGTACATAGGATTGTCAACACCACAAGCTTTAGCATTTCTTTTCGCTCTGCGCAACTCCATGAGGAACAGATCATTGTCCAACTGAGTCTTACCTGCACGGACGGCTCCATGGTTGATCATCATGTACCAATCTTCACGCAAGGCTCGTTTTAAGATGCTGAGTTGTTTATCGTGGTACAGTCTATCAATTCCCATTTATTTCCTCTTCTAGCTTGTCAAATAGCTTGTTTAGGGCTAGTTCTGTTCGATTGACATTCTCGCTATCAGATAGCATTTTAACTAAGCTATCAGCCGACTTTTGTTTTTCCTTGATTCTCGGAGGGACTTCCTCAATGCTAGTAGTACCGTTGACCGAAGTCACAACCTCGAAATCAGTTTCTTCTCCTCGTAATACTCTTGTGTGGAATTGCTTTATTTCGACCAAGGAAGCTATTGATAGTTCTGTACTACGTTTATCAAAGTTTTGCTTTAATATTTTGATAACTTCTTGGACGTGAAAAAAGTCAAGTTTTGTCAAGAGTTGATTAGATATTTGCTTAGCTGTTTTATTTGAATATCCCGCCTGCCGCGCCGCTTCCGTACCATTCTTAAATCCACTAGAAACATAAGCGAGTATAAACTGCTTCTGCTTTTCTCTTGCCGATGGCCAATCTGACATCAGCTTGATTGCATCGCTAGTTAGCTCGTCAATAATTTGTTGATGTCTATCAATGTCCATCACCTCCTTTGCAAAACAAAAAGCCACACGATTGTGTGACTAGAACCACAAGTAGAGGATTCGAACCTCCATCTCTGGGTTATCAGCCCAGCGCTTTGCACATGCGCACCTCCTTGGCACGTCTACCAATTACTTACGCTTTAAGCTAACTTGTCATACAGGAACAGCAGGATTCGAACCTGCACATAGCGTATTGCCGTAGACGTCATACAGACCTGCTCAGGGCGCTACCCTTGCCGATTTCCAATCTGGCTCATGTTCCCAGAAATAGATACCGAGTTCGATTTCATAAGGAGATTGGTTGTCAATTAATTATGACTCGAAATGTAATTGTTTATCTCTTCTCGGTATCCGATAATACTATAATATCACATTTATCGGAGCTTTTTTCCGCGGTTTTTCCGCTATTTTTCCGCTACCAAACAACTCCCACGATACAATTCAGCGAATGCTAACAGAGCATCAGAAATCATATCATAGTATTGGCTTTTCTCGTATCCAATTTCCTCTCTAATCTCAAAATGCGTTTTTGGGCAATTAACCATATATTTATCGTGTAACATTCGTCGGTGCATCGGATCTAGTAAATGAGTGACAGCGTATTCGATTGCTTCGAGTTCAGCTTCAGCATCAGTCTTATTAATTGCTAATCGTTCAACTGGTCTGCTTGGATTCCCGTGAGCTTGTCTTGGTTCGAAAGTGTACACTGCAGTCACTTTCTGTTCGCCAACATCATTGGCAATGCGCCGCCAACGTGGGTATTCTTTCAATTTTCGTTTAGCGTTTCTGATTGTTTGTTTTTCGTCTATTTCAGGAAAAAAAGTCATCAGCCACTCCTTTATGTTATAATAGATACGGAATACGAACATAAGGGAGCGGAGACGCTCTTTTTTTGTGTGCTTTTTATTAAGATCAAAAATTTAACGCCTTCCTGAGCGGTCGCCACCAATCTCACAGCGCAGGAGCCTGTTATCCTTTCGTTAGTGGGTGCGTCTTCCACTTTATTTTTTTTCATAATTAGTCTGGCCAGACTAGACCTAACAGACGAATCGAACGTCTGCGCGGACCTTCTTAGGTGAATAAAAATTTTAAAACAGCAATTGTAATTTTGAGAACAGCCATCTCATCCCCCTCTCCCTTTCAAATACTCAGGCATCTCATCACCAACCTTAACATCCTCATACTGCTCTTTTGTCACCAAGAAATTTCCGTAACCACTAATAGTCAAGGTGTACCGTCCGTCATGCTCTGATTTGGACGTCACCACACCAGTACCGACAGCACCACCGCTATCGACTTGATAGACAATCTCGATCGGTCGTGCTTCTAATTTCTTGACCTTTAGCGCTAATATCAGAGATACAAGAGACAGGGAAAGGATAGTCAGATATAGCACTGTCTCATAGTAGCGTGTCTTCATAATTCACCTTCTCTTCTCTCTTCCTGCACCTCATACACTCCAAACAGATGACGTCTCCTTTTTCATCGCGATATGGCTTAAACTCGTGACGATGGAAACCAAACAGTGTTTTAATTGCTCGATGCATTCTTTACCTCCTCGAAAACATTATTAAAATCTTTTTCGGTCATTGACCATGTATGCAAATTCTCTAGATTGTCGTACACGATCAGATCCTCATTCGTATAAACCAGCATTGCCTTAGCGACAACTTTAACGTGGTTGTCGTTTCTATCTTTGTAAATTCTCCCAATCATAAATCCTCCAACGCTACCCATCTAAATTGCGGGTATTTTTTAGCTTCTTCTTGGGTGCATTTGTAGGCTAAATCCAGTATTATTTTTGAGTCACTTGAAGGTTTAATCATAAAACCTAATTCTGACAAGTAAACAAAATGATACACAGCAAATCTCGGCTCTGGCACATCGACCAGTAGCACACCTAGTTTTTTAGTCATTGTTTGCCTCCTATTTTTCGAAAAACATACATATCATGGCGATGATAAGTATCCAAACTATGGTTAAAATCGCTATTAACGCAGATATGAAGATATTTAAATAAAAAGTCTAATATCGGCCAATCCATCACTCAACCTCCTTTGCTCAACCTCTCGATTTCTCTCTGCGTTTGGTCTTGTTCCTGATTCAAACATCTAAGTGTCTGCTCTTTCTTCGCTTGAATGATTAGAGGTAATTTATTAAGCTCATCAACCTCTTCTAGTAGCCGTTCTGACCTTCTTTTAACTCTATCAAAATTATCACTCCAATCATATTCATCCCAACCGAATATCCGTCTCATCTCATTTTTATATTCTCGTTGCTGACTATCGAGATTTTTAATAGCTATAGCATAAACTAAGATGAGGGCTATATTTAGCACGACACTTATAATTCCTAAAATGACGATTCCATACATTAAATAATTCTCCATCACTCCACCTCTTTCGCAAACCCAGCATCCCACGCCCACTCAAAATCCTGTTTAATTTCGGATTCGGTGAGCCATAAATCTTTATTGTTGCGAGGGTTTACACTACGCTTAAATAAAACCACTTTTCCTGTAGAGGAGTCCTTTTTGAGAAAGTAATCATAAACATCTCTGCTGTTAGGGTTAGGTATTTCAACAAAGTACAGTACTTCCTTCTCAATCTCATAACCGTACACCCAAGCTAGGGCGAATGTTTCTTGGTTGTATTCTAGCCATTCAGCAGAATCGCTATATCCAAAGCAGTGATCCATTGCATGAAATAGCCCATACCCTTCTGTATTTTTGCAATATTCGATTTTATCAGCGATATGCTTCGGCACCACAACCTTCTGCGGTTCGTGGATTTGGGAGATGATACTCTTCACTTTCTCGAATACCACAACATCTTCTGCTCTGTCAAAATCTGACGTTCTCATAACATTCCACTCTAATTGCTCAATCGCTTCCTGTTTATTCATCTGTTTCCTCCAAATAACGCTCTCATGTCATTCCTCCAAACATGCGACCCATCGCATTTTACATAGTCAATACCGTAATGGTATAGATACCAATCAACAGCACTGATTGAGATTCCGAGCGTTTTAGAAATCTCACGTCTTGTCAGACCATCACTTGCTAATTTTATAACATCTTTCAAGCGAGGTTTTGAATGATAGCGTACCGCACCGATTTCAAAACGTTTATTCTTAACGGCGCTAACCGTCCTACCCAACATATCAGCTTGTTCTTGTGTCGTTAACGTATTGTATGTATTTTTGATAAATTCAATCTCTTTATCCGACCAACCTCTAATGTGCTTCTTGGTAATACCTGCTTTATCCTTGCGGTAGTAATAAGCACGCCTAGAGATACCGAGATAAGCTATCACATCTTTTATCCTGCTGTCCTCTGGATACTGGTATAGATGACGCATATACTCAAGCTCATCTTCTTTTATTCGTTTACCACCGATAAAAAACACCCTCTTTCCTGTGTGGCGTATAGATAAGCCACACCGTTCTTTCTGTTAACGTAATACCGCATCTGCCCATCCTTGGACTCATACACATCCTGCACCTCTCCAAAATGGATATTTGGTTTGGTATTGATTTTGTGAAAGGTTGTTATAATTTCATCGACTGTCATCTGTTTCCTCCACAAGTTCCGCAATGGCATTTAGCCTTATTACCATGCTCGTCAATAAACTCTGGAGCTTTAGCACCGTTATATTCTAATTCGGTCAACACTCCATTCATGCGACAAAATGGACAGGTATCTTCGCTATAAGTCCATTCACCACACACTGGACATGTTGGGGTAACAGAATATTCTAGCTCTCCTAACATATTCACTCCAATTTCTCTCTTATAAATAACTTTCGGCATTACAACTTCCTCTTTTCTTCAAATAATCAGGGATTGGGTCACCAACACGGATAGCCTCGTACTGTTCTTTGGTAACTAAGAACTTACCGTAAGCATGAACCGTGACAGTGTAGCGTCCCTCTATGATTTCCTTGTCTGTGATTTGCCCTACCATCACACCACCTGCATTATCGACGGTGTAGATGATGACAGGCTCTTTAGCTTTCAATTCATCCACTTCATGACTTAGATCTCTGATTTTCAGCATAGCTGCAAGTAATATGATGAGCCATAAAGTGCCAATAAACAGTAATGGTTGATAGTCTTTCATTCCAAGACCTCCACTTCTACCTCAATTCGTGGCTTGAGGCTGTAAAATTTACCGACATCATGCAAAGCAATCTGACCGTCATCCTTAAAGACTATGCCAGACATACTGTCATACAGAGCCTTTTCGTAGTTATCAACATCAGGCTTTTTTCCTACTGGGATAGTCTCATCTATGAGGGCCTGCTGGTTCTTTTTGACCTTAGAGATATACTGAGGGGGCTTGATGAAAAACCTCACCTTTGCCCTCAGTGCTCCCTCAAGAATAGGCTGCCCCATGTAGAGATTAGCGATAAGTAACCTACAACACTCTCTCCATGATTTCATGCCCTTGTCTTCATAGGTTGTGGTAAAACTCCCACGCCTAGCAAACCTTGGCCGTGATTGTGGTTTTGGTTCGATATTTAGGACTAATTTCATTCCTCAAGGACTCCTTTAAGACCTAATTTTTCAAAGAAATTCTCTTTGTTCAGTTTGATAAAGTCAAACAATTTCTTGATTTCAGCACCTCCTAGAAAGGCAGGTCATCATCAGAGATGTCCATAGGGTTTGAGTTACCAAATGGAGACTGATAACCTTGGTTGTTTCCATTTTGGAAAGAGTTGCTTTGGTTCTGTTGACCGCTTTGATTGTTCCGACTTTCCAAGAGTTGGAAACTTTCTGCAACCACCTCAGTCACGTAGACACGTTGTCCTTGCTGGTTATCATAGCTACGAGTCTGGATACGACCTGTAACACCAATCAGAGCACCTTTCTTAGCCCAATTCGCCAAATTCTCAGCTTGCTGGCGCCAAATCACACAGTTAATGAAATCAGCCTCGCGCTCTCCAGCTTCATTTTTAAATGGACGATTGACCGCCAAAGTAAATGTAGCAACCGCCAAATTGGACGGTGTAAATTTCAACTCTGCATCACGGGTCATCCGACCCACTAAAACAACGTTATTTATCATTTTCCCCTCCTGGATTTTTCCACCAATCAAGCAAGTCAGCCTGATTGTCCTTGATGTAGTTCTCAAATATTTGGAATTGGAGGATAGCCCAGCGTAAGCTGTGCATACCCTCTCCAGCCCTAGAGCGAAAACCGCTGACTTTGAAAACTGGCACAATCCTATCAACAATACCTGGACTAAGTTCGTCAATATTAACTACATTCTCTGTCTGATAGCCAAAATCAAGGACAAACTCATCTCCTAAGTCATGAATAACTTGCAGTCGCTTGCCGTCTGAGTATATGGCCACACTATCTGATACTTTTATGATTTCCATAACTACCACCCACACAATTCATTGAGTTGTTCTTGAGTTACTGGCTCAATCCGTTGATAGCCGCTAACCTGATAATTTTGCTTGTGTTCAAAACCAAGCTCTGACAGTCCTGCCTTAAATAAGTCTTTTTCTGCTGTGTTGGCAAAATAGACTTCCAAGGTCATTTTTTGAGTGTACTTTTTAGGCTCATTTTCAGCCCCTCTGAGCGTTTTTTGCTCATTTTGGGACAAATCCCCACCGTCTAAGATTTCACCTGTTTCTGGGTCAACCTGTGGCACGTCAGAAGCCTTTTGAGCTTGTTCCTGCTCCTTACGTCGCTGTTCGGCTAATTGTTGCTCTCGCTCACGTCTAACTCGCTCCGCTTCTTCCTTTTGCTTTTGGAAAAGGTAATCTGACTTGATTTGTTCTAAGACCTCTGCCAAACTCATATCTTGCAACATGCGAAGATATGGCAGGTCGGTCATACCGTACTCGGCACATTGACCAGAAATAGCAGCCTTGGCTTTTTCGTATTCCTGTTGATTTTGAAACTCAAAGGTCACCATATCGTCAAGCGACTTCATCGTTGCTTTTTTCAAAGTCACACCGTCAGCCATAAAGTCGCCAGCCTTGATGTAGTCAAGCGACTTGCCATCAAAAATGCGTGGGTCTAGCATGTACTCAGCCGCTTTATTAGCGATATAGCCTTTAACGGTATCTAGCCGCACAGCTTTCTGATGTTCTTCAAAGTCTTTAACATCTTGAGCGATTTTGTTGATGATTTCATCCATCGGCTCACTAGTGTCTTTGATGTATTTGTCAAACTCATCAGCAGATTGTGACAACTCACGCTTAATCTTGATACGCTCATCTGAGATTTGTTTTTTGAGTTTGCGTAGGTCAGCTAAAACTTGCTTGTCATCTTTGATTGTTGCAGCTGTGACCGTGTAATTTTCATACTTGGCTACTACATCAGCTATACCTTGCTCAAACTTTTCACGGTCAATGATTTCAACTTGTGCCTGTGTTACCTTTACTTGTAATTCTTGCATGTTGTCCTCCTAGTATTCCAAATCTTCCAATAGCTCACCTTGTACTGGATCATCATCAGGATCAATCACATCATCAGTTGGATAACTTGTGTCAATCTGTCTCTGAGCTTGTTCCTGTTTCATCTGCTCAATTTGAGCCATTTTGCGTGCCATGACATCCTCACGGCTTTCAACAGGTTCCGCCTGTTTGATACGGTCAAAAGTTTCACCACCATCATCTTCCGTGTACATATTTCCCAAATCCTCAGGGAATGCCTCACGTAGAGCATTTACTAAAGCTGTCTTCCTGATCATGGTTGCTGGCATAGCGTTCCAGGTGCTCTGTTTCTTGTCATATTCTTCACGACTGACAAAGATTTCTACAGGTACTTTGAAATTTTTCCGATAGACTCTAGCCCAACCACCTACCAAAGTATCTCCTGGTAACATGAGAGCTCCTTTGCGTTCGTGCATAACTCCATCAGTATCCACGGTGACAACACCTGCCTCAAATCCCTCATAGTTTGGATTTTGGGCAGCACGCTTGAGGAACGCCTCTTTTGAGACAATCAAGCTGAACTCTGTGCCTCCAGTTTTTTTCTTGTAAGCAACAATATAGACCTCGTTTGCCAAAGGGTTTAAGTTGCGTCCTTTGATAAGAGATAAGGCTTGCCCCACTTGTTTTTCAGTCAGCAAGTTTTGAGGGTCAAAATAGCGTTTGACATCTTGGAAAGTCCAAACACTGGTATCAATAGCAATGTCACGCTTTGCTTGTTGGGTTGATAATTGATTGTTAGTCATTTTCTTCTCCTTTTGGTCTGTTTCAAGTTCCAGTTTTCACGCTTTAAGCGTCTATTTTCGTTGGTAATTGAAATTATCTTGTCATGTTGCTCATTGATAATCTCTCCTAGCTCATAACAAAGCTCTAAGTAACGTTTCCGCCAGTAAGCATTGTCTTCATAGCGTTCTCTTTCCATAGGCTAGTTATCTCCTACATAAATCCATTGACCGCCTCTGAATACCCATTCATCAGGATCATGTACCTGTCTTGGTTCCTCAGGCTGTAGATAATCACGGTCATAGTCAAACCATGGGTAAGTACCGTCCATGTTGCACCTCCTCAAGATGATAGAGTTGCATAAGCGTCAATCAGTCGCTGCTGTCTTGCAATGATGTCAGCCATTTGTTGACGGTCACGGCCAATAGCCATATTTTCCTGAGACAGCTCTTGTAGTATTGCGTTTTTTTGGTCAATAAGTCCTTTAAGCCTACGGTTCTCAGCTTTGAGGGATTTTAGCTCAATCAGAGTGCTATCGGTTTGAGTTGGCTCGGCCTTTGCCAGTTCGTCAAGTCCAAAATATCGTTTCAATTTCTCTAGCATTAGTCTTCCTCCTCGTCGTCTTCGTCAAATGATGTCATTGTCTCTTTGATAGCTTTCTTAGGCTCCATACCCTCTAGCACATCTTCGATAACATGAGAAAGTTTGTGCATGGAGTCCAATGACACCTCAAGCGTACCGTTTTCATCTGGGATACCCACAACCTTTAGCGTAAACAGTCCAAATACTGAGATAGCGTGTAGCTCTTTTTGGAGTTTTTCAATACGCTCAATCTTCTTCTGTTGGTCTCGGATAATTCTGTCTTTGTCAATCATGATTTTTCTACCTGTGGATAACTTTGGTTATCCCTTTCTTTATTTATTATTACTACTAGTTTTTTGTAACTTAGTATTTATTACTAAGTTAGTGCCGTAAGGCTTAGATTGTTGTTTGTTAGTGTGCGTAAGCACTGGATTGTTATATATTGGTACTTGTTGTATAGTTAGTATTTGTTAGTGTGCGATTTTTCAAAGTTGTAAAATACAAAGTTGTAAAATACAAAGTTGTAAAGTACAAAGTTGTAAAATACAAAGTTGTAAAACCTAACCTTGTAAAGTACCATCATCTTGGTTATCAACTGTTTCTGTGGATAACTCTTTTTCAAAATTCTCTAAGATATATTCAAAATAATCATCTGCAATAGGTATATCTTGAGCAAATCTATAATGCTGAATACCTTTACCCCTACCTAAACTTTTCTTAACGGTTCTTATGTACCCATGCTTTTCTAATTCCTCAAAAGCTGTTCTGTGACTACCCAGACCATCTTTTGAGCGCTTGGCAATTTCGTCTGGGTAAATACGCCAATCATCTTTATTACTCAAGATGACAGCTAGGACACCCTTAGCAGAACTTGATAGGTTAGGGTCTTGTAAGAAATGATTATTCATAGAGGTGTAATTTTCGTTAGTGTTCCTGATAATATACTGCATACCCCATAAACTAAGCTCCTTTCCGTAGCTCATGCTTTTGCATTCCGACAATGTCATAATAAGGATGACCTGCTGGAATGACATAAGTTGCTGGATCAAACTCTACCCATTGCTCCACACCGTCAACAATTACCTTGCGTAGGCTAGTAACCTTGGGTGTCCATTGTTCTTTGTCTCTTGACATGATATAATTACCTCGTAAATGTTTTACTTAGTCCCTCAATGGAATTGCCGTTCCAGAGGGGCTTTTTTACGTTCCTAACCTGGTAAATACTCTTGGTTAAGAAACTTGTTGATAAAATATTGTTGACCCTTGCCAGTGACCTTAGTTGTTGTATTGACTGTGGTGTGACCGTCGGCATGGTTGATATTTGTCTTTTTCAGCTCAAACAGACCTAGCTGCATGCTTTTCTGTGTCGGTTGGTTCCAAGACTCTCCACGGCGACTAATTAGGTAACCATTAGAGCGTAACCACTGAAAGAGTTTGTTTTGACCAATATCAATCCCATTCTGTTTCAGAATTTTAGCCAGTTCACCAATCAGACAAGATGACTTGCTGGCACTAACAGCGTCTGCAAACAGCACTTTTGGCTTGTCTGCTTCGATTTGAGCTTCAAGCAACTTCTTAGCTTCTCTTTCTTCTTTGAGCTTTTGCAAGGTCGCAATAGCAAAGTCTGGATTATCTAGCAATTCGTCTGTAGCAAACATGCCGTTTTTGCGAATGCTTGGTAATACTTCCGATGTCACCCAGCGTTTAAATTCTTTTGCTTGTGGCAGTTTGCTAGATAGGATAAGTGAGTAAAGACCAGATTCGTTGATGATGGTTAGTCCACGGTTTGGAATGTCTAAGGTAGCGTTTTGCGACCTTTGGATAATTTGTTTATCATCGCTATCTACGTGCTTGTTTAAGGCGTCTTTGGAATTTGAATATCCCAGAATATCTGCCACATCCTTACCGACAAAGTAGGGTTTGTTATCAATAGTTACCGTTCGGACATCTTGTCCTTTAAAGTTGTAAATTTCGTTCATATTCTACCTTTTGTAATTTATTTTTTGAAAAAACGTAGTACATAATTTCATTATCAATCTTTGTATCTAGTATTTCTTGTTCCGAAATGCCTATCAATATAGGATTGATAAATTCTTTGGAGTAAGCCAATAATTGTAATGTTGGATTTTTATTTTTTGCTTTCAATTCAATTATTACTGGACGTTTACTATTTTTGTCTTCGGCAAGAATGTCTATTCTTCCGGTCTTAATAGCGTGTTCTGACTTTACAAAAACAAAATCTGGAAACAATAATTCAAAATTACGAATAATATATTCTTGCATCTGTTTTTCTCTGTTTTCTCTATTGTTTTCGCACTCATAAGCGTTAATTATTTCAAGGTCTAAAAAATCAATTAAATAAATGGTTGCTTCAAATTTATTGATAAATCTACTTTTGATATACCGTCTAAGCTCTTTAAGCTGTTTGGAATTACTATTGAGCTTCTGACGAGATACCCAAAGAAATAATTCTTCAAAATTATCAAAATCAACTGGCTCATGATTATCATTCAGCGTTACGTTGATGAGTTCATTCATGTTGTCTCCTTTCTATATGAGAAATAATCATGTGAGAGGTAAAATTTTTTAAGTGCCTAGCAAATCACTAGAAGTCACATGGTAAATCTCACAGATTTTCATGAGGTTTTTTGCGCTTATACGGTAGATGTCTTTTTCCCAAGAGTTTACCGTCTGTGGCGCTACTCCTACACTATCACCAAATTCACGCTGTGTCATTTTACCGTTTTTAGCACGGATTTCGGCGATAGTGATTTTTGGTTTGGTCATGCCTACCCCTCTCTTTCTTTATTTTTTATATTAAGCTTTCTCAAGCTTGATTATATTCTATATGATTTTTTCTCATTCGTCAATAGTTAAAATGACTTTTTTTCATATTTTTTTACTTTTTTCTCTATATCACTTGATTATTTCTCTTTTGTACTATATAATGGACTTATCAAAAACAGGAGTGGCAATATGAATACCAATGAAGAAATCTCATATAGAATTAAGACACTCAGAGAAAGAAAAGGGCTTGAACAAAGTGATATAGCTGAACTCATGGGCTACAAATCACAAAGCACTATTTCTAAGTGGGAGGGCGCTAAAAATCTCCCAAACGGCAGAAAGCTAGTCCAACTGGCTCAGATTTTAGGGACTTCTACAGATTATATTTTGTATGGAGTTGATAAACCTGCCGTCTCTGATATTCAATCTATCTATGATGACCTCAATGACCTCAACAAGAAAAAAGTAGTAGACTTAGCTCTTGCTTTGCGTGATAAACAAAATAGGAAACCAATCCAAATGACCACGGTGTATATCACTGGTTTTGTATCTGCTGGTAATGGAGTTATCCAGGATGACTATGTGGACGCTGAAATCACAATCCCATCTAGTGAGGTTCCTGATGATTTTGACAGTGTTGCAAAGGTTATTGGAGAGAGTATGGCTCCTAAAATCAAAGATGGAGACTTGCTTTTCATCAAGCATACCCCTCAGGTAGATAACAACGATATTGCCATTTTCCAAGTTAATGGTGAAAACTATGTTAAACAGTTCAAATCTAATGGTAGACCTTATTTGAAATCACTTAACCCTGACTATGATGATGTTTTTCTTTCAGAAGATGACGACATCAGGACTATTGGAGAAGTCGTAGACATCTATAGAGAAAACTAACGGTACGTGCTCCCCTAAACCACGTTAAAAGGAGGGTAGGAAGATTTTATTATGGCTGTTAAACGTTGTCCACGTTGCGGAAGTACACAAGTACAATTTATGAACCAGGAACGAAAAGGATTTAATGGTTGCGTCGGTTGTATCGGTTTCTTGATTGCTTGGCCTTTCCTGTTACTAGGGTTAGTTGGGAAGAAAGGTAAAAACAACTGGCACTGTCAATCTTGCGGTAATATGTTCAAAACAAAATAAAAAAGCCTTATGCTCTCCCCGACCAAAGTTTGAGCATAAGGCTAAGTGACAAGAAATCAGGCATTAAAAATCCCTTTTTCTTGTGCCCATTTTATCATTTTTTAGGAAATTTTGAAAGAGGTACTATAATGATGGACAGGAATAAGGTAGCTATCTATGTCCGTGTCAGCACACAAGGACAGGTAGATGATGGCTATTCACTTGATGAACAAGTTGACTTATTGACAAACTACTGCAAATTGAAAGAATGGACTCTTTATGATGTCTATGTTGATCCAGGGATTTCTGGAAAAAATATGCACAGACCAGAGATAGAACGACTCACTAGAGACGCTAAACGAAAATTATTCGACATTGTACTCATATACGACTTGAAACGGCTTGGACGCTCTCAAAAAGAGAATATTGTGCTTGTAGAAGATGTTTTCAATCCAAACGGTATTAGATTAGTCAGCTTTACAGAGAACTTTGACGCCTCTACCCCAGTTGGAAAAATGGTTTTTGGTATGCTATCAGCTTACGCTGAACTAGATAGGGCAAATATTGCAGAAAGAATGATGATGGGGAAAATCGGTAGGGCGAAAGCTGGGAAAGCTATGTCTTGGGGAATGCCTCCCTTTGCTTACAATTACAACAAAGAAACAGGCGACCTAGAGCTAGATGAGGTTAAAGCTCCGATAGTTGAAATGATATATAGTGAGTTCCTAAAAGGGGCCTCTGTTAATAAAATTGTTCAAAAATTGAACTCAATGAATTATCACGGTAAAAATCATGATTGGAAACACCACGCTGTCACAGTTATCATTGACAACCCTGTATATTGTGGAATGATGAAATACATGGGGCAAACTTACCAAGCTAAACACACTCCCATCATAGATAAAAAAACTTTTGAACTCGCTCAACTTGAACGAAAAAAGAGACTGGCAAAATATCATAACGCTGAATGGGTTCCCCCATTTCAAAGAAAATATATCGGTTCTAAAATTTGTTACTGTGGTCTATGTGGAGCACACCTAAAGTCAGAAAAAGATAAGAAAAATAAACTTACTGGCACACGGTCCATCTCGTTCTTTTGCCCTAACACAAGATCTAGGGGTACAGGGGAGTGTACAAACCCACGTTTCAAACAATCTGTACTGGAGGGGTATATCCTGAATGAGGTGGCAAAGTTACAACAAAATCCTGAAAAGTTAAAAGACATCAAACCAGCTGAGGACAATGAGCTGCATAACAAAATAGCAACCTATGAAAAAAAGATAAAGCAAAATACATCAAAGCTATCAAAATTAAATGACCTATATTTGAATGACCTTATTTCTCTTGATGATCTGAAACAGCAATCAAAATCACTACTAAACGAAAATGAGTTCATGGAAGAACAAATAAAACTCTTGTCAGCTACAACAAGAGAAGATGAATTACGCAAAAAAATAGACACCTTTCTAGCATTCCCAGACATACTGACCGCTGACTACGATACACAAAAACAGGCTGTAGAGCTTGTAATATCAAGGGTTGAGGCAACCAAAGAAGGTATAGATATTTTTTTCAACTTTTAACCCTGTTTTAAGACCCAGCATTAAAATGATAGAAGGGCAAACCTATCAAACAAAAATGTGGCATCGCGCTCTGAGCCACACCAATTACCACTTGGAACCTAGTCAAGAATGGTCTAGCGATGCTTGGTATGATCCCTCTCAAACAAGACACTTCAAACCAACTGAGTGGAAAGTTTATCAAGAAGGAACAGCTCATGGTACTATCATTGGAGGAAATATCTCAACGTTTAATCTTCTAACAGGAACTGAGTTTGCACCGAAAGTTGAGAACTATGTTCTATTTCTGGAGGAAGCTGAAGGCGATCACTATTATACGATACTTAGACATTTAACAGCCATCCTACAAGCCTATCCAAACCCCAAGGCAGTTGTTTTTGGTCGTTTCCCTAAAGAAACAGAGATGACTGAGGAAATTTTTAAAGCGATTTTAGACAAATACCCTCTACTTAAGACTATCCCTGTACTTTATGACCTAGATTTTGCCCATACTCAGCCTCTCTTTACCATTACAATTGGCGCCAACATTTCTATTGATACTAAGACAATGACTTTAAACATCTCTGAAGATTAAAAAACCATTTGGGAAGGCTCCCAAATGGTTTTTGTATTACCAAATCACGACACGCTTGTCTTTATCTCGCCACATCCCATCGCCTTCTTTGACATCAAAAGTAGCAATAAAATCATCAAAGTTTGGCAACTGAACATTGGTGCGAAGTTTTCCTGGGGCATGTACATCTACAGCAATCAATAACTGCAAATATTCCTCACGCGCCTTCATGCGCCAAATACGCGCAAAATTGATAAAGTAGTCCTCAGCAGAAAAATCTGCTTCTTTTTTAGCGGCCTCAAGGGCTGCTGCCAAGCCTCCCAAATCCGCAACATTTTCAGAAACGGTTAACTTACCATTGACTTTTCCTCCTGCAAAGTCAATCCCATCAAACTGCTCCACTACCTTGTCTGTACGCTCTTTAAAAGCAGCGTAATCTTCATCTGTCCACCAATTATTAAGGCTACCATTTTCATCAAAAGAAGCCCCATTGGTATCAAAAGCATGAGAAATTTCATGAGCAATAACAGCACCTATTCCTCCGTAATTAGCTGATGATGACTGCCCCAAACTATAAAATGGTGCTTGGAGGATAGCTGCTGGAAAGACAATTTGATTTTGTTGCGGATTGTAGTAAGCATTAACCATGTGGGCAGGCATTCCCCACTCATTTTTATCGACTGGCTTATTCCACTTGCTCCAGCTATGAGCTATTGAGATTTTTGCAAGATGGGCTGCATTTTCAATCAAGCTAGCTGAGTCATCAATAACTTTTTTCGCATAGGTATCTGGTAATTTTTCAGGATAACCAATATGTGGTGTGATGCTGTTTAGCTTGATGATAGCCTTATCTCGTGTTTCTGGTTTTAGCCAGTCGTTATTAGCTAAGCGCTCCTTATAAACCTCAATCATAGTCGCTACCTTCGCCTCCACATCAGCTTTAGCTTCTTTAGAAAACTTCAAGTCCGCATACCAAAGACCAAGGGCTTGATTGTAGGGACCTTGTGCCAAATAAAAAGCAGCTTTTTTCTGATCCATGGCTTGAGGAGTACCAGATAAAGCACGGCTATAAGCACCTGATAAGACTCGAATCTCATCTGTCAGGTAAGAGGTATAAGAAAGAGCCGCACTTCTCACTAAAATCGCTTTTAGGGCTGTCCAATTTTTTTCAGAATAAAACTCCGCTGCAAACTCTGTCCAAAAACGCTCCTCTGGAACAATCACTTTATCTGGAACTTGTCCTAAAATGTGTTTAAAAATAGTATCTAAAGGTAGTTCTGGTGCCAATTTAGTAAAATCTGCCCAGTCATAAGGATGATACAACTTTGCATACTCAGAAGACTCCTCACTTGAGAGAACATATTGAGCTAATTTGGCATCAAGCGCAATCATCTCATCTAAAATATGCTTGATCTCTTCTGTAGAAAAGCCAAACTTAGGCAATAGATCTTCTTGGCATCGGCGCCATGTTGCCAATAGCTCTTTTCCCTTCTCATTATCCTCGCCATAGTAGCTAGTGTCTGGCAAAATGGTGCTCGGAGCTTCTGCCCACAAAACGTTGGTCTGGGCATCCATAAAGTCTGGTGCTACACCAAACGGTAAAAGGTTCGGTTTGCCATCCATCTCAAACTCTGCTATCCGCTCTGCAAAGCTTGAGAAAGACGATAGACCCTGATACTCCTCAATCAAGGGTTTAACAGGGGTAACACCGAGTGTTTCTCTTGTTGTAAAATCACTGACCTGCTTATGAAACTTGACAAAGTTGGATAAAATAGGATCTGTTGGGACATCTTTACCTGTTAACCAAGCATCGGTTGTGTCTAACATTAGGTCCTCTATTTCATCAGCTAAATCTGAAAAGCCACCAGTTCTTGGCTTGTCAGCAGGAATAACAGCTGTTTCTTCCCACTTTTTATTGATCGCATCATAAAAATCATCTTGATAACGTGTCATCATTGTACTCCTTTGTATTGTCTTTTTTTATTGTAACAAAAAAAGATTAGAATTGCTTTTTTAGGCTATTTCCCCTCACGCCATACGCATGAAGAAAATGCATGTAACCATTTTCTTATCACATGCATTTTTTCAATTTATTTTCATAGTTTTTATATTTAGTCATGAGTAATTCCTCAAATTCAGACTAATTATAGCATAAATTTTTGCTAAAAAACTGTATAAAATATGAAAATATGTTTTCTGAAAAACATATTTTCTTCATCCGTTTGTCGTGTATTTCCCCTTCACTTTATTTATTCGAAAAAAAATATAAAAAGAAAGGCTTTTTTTAAAAAATTTTTTTCGTTATTTTTGATATACTAATGTTAGCGCTTTTATAAGGAGAAATCACATGAAAAATTTAGTTCAATACAAATGGGCTACCCTAGGAACTGGGGTCATTGCTAATGAATTAGCTCAAGCTTTGCAGTCACTAGGCGGCAATCTCTACTCCGTTGCCAATCGTACCTATGATAAAGGTCTAGCATTTGCCCAAAAATATGGTATTCAGAAAGTTTATCAAACCATTGATGAAGTATTTGAAGATCCTGAGGTAGATATTATTTACATCTCAACCCCGCATAATACCCATATTAACTATCTAAGAAAGGCCTTGTCAGCAGGAAAGCACGTCCTTTGTGAGAAGTCTATTACACTCAATTCAGAGGAACTGGAAGAGGCTATTGCGCTTGCCGAAGAAAACCAAGTCATTCTTGCTGAAGCAATGACTATTTTCCATATGCCTATTTACCGCCGTCTCCGTGAACTGGTCCAATCACAAGCCTTGGGGGATCTAAAAATGATTCAAATGAACTTTGGAAGCTATAAAGATTACGACATGACCAATCGTTTCTTTAATAGAAATTTAGCTGGTGGAGCCCTCCTTGATATTGGGGTTTATGCCCTATCTTTTGTTCGCTGGTTTATGTCTGAAACGCCTGATCAAATCAGCTCTCAAGTAAAATTAGCTCCAACTGGGGTTGATGAACAGGTGGGAATTTTATTAAGTAATCCAAAAGGAGAAATGGCTACTATTGCCCTTACCTTACATGCTAAACAACCTAAACGCGGTACCATTGCCTACGATAAAGGCTACATTGAACTTTATGAATACCCTCGTGGTCAAAAAGCTATCATCACCTATACAGAAGATGGCCACCAAGATATCATTGAAGCAGGAGACACCAGTCAAGCCCTCTCCTATGAAGTCCAAGATATGGAAAAAGCTGTCGCTGGTATCGAAAATGAGATGCACCTTGCTTATAGCCAAGAAGTGATGGCTATCATGACCAAACTCAGAAAAGACTGGGGCTTAGTCTATCCAGAAGAAGAATAAATCACAAAAACTCTTCCACCAAAATAAATGATTGGGGAAGAGTTTTACAATATTATCTATATAGAAACTAAAAAGCGAAGGATATTGTTGCTCAGTCCTTCTCTTTTTAGTTAAATCTCATCTTATTTCCACTCTTACTACTGGATAACACACATTTTATTTTTTTAAAATAGCAAGGGTTTGATAAGGTTTGAGGGTAATCTGATCTGCTAAGACAGTGTCTTTATAGTTGCTGATCAAAACTTGACCTGAGGCATAATCAGCTAGGTCAAGGGGTACTTCCTCAGCAAAGAAGTTGTTTAGGACAAGGAGTTTTTCATCGCCAAGCTGACGCTCAAACGCATAAACCTGATCACTATCTTTATAAGCTGCCTTATAGTCTCCTTCTGCGATTAAAGGCATCTCTTTACGCAATCGAATCAAGTCTTGATAGAAAGTAAAGATTGGGCCTTCCTTCTCATTTTTCACATTAATCTCTGGATAAGACTTACCTGCTTTTAGCCACGGTGTCCCCGTTGAGAAACCAGCATTTTGGCTATCATCCCACTGCATTGGAGTTCTTGAGTTATCACGAGATTTAGCCTGGATAATCTTGAAAGCTTCTTCTTTAGATTTGCCCTCGTCCAACATGATTTGATAAGCATTGAGACTCTCAACATCCACATAGTCTGCCATAGAATCATAGTCTGGGTCAATCATCCCAATCTCTTCTCCCATGTAGATATAGGGTGTTCCTCGAGAAAGGTGGATAGAGGCTGCCAGCATGGTTGCTCCTTCATTGCGGAAATTTTTCACATCCACAAAACGATTGAGGGCACGCGGCTGATCGTGGTTGTTGTAGAACAGCGCATTCCAACCATTGCCTTCACTCATCCCTTCTCCCCAAGTATGGAAGAGACGTTTGAGTTCTTCAAAGTCAAAATCCATAATAGTCCATTTTTGGCCATCTTTGTAATCCACTTTCAAGTGGTGGAAGTTGAAAGCCATAGACAACTCTTCACGCTCAGGAGCCGTGTAGAGAATGCAATTTTCAATGGTCGTAGCAGACATTTCCCCAACCGTCATAAAGCCTTCTTCTTTTCCAAAGGTAGCATTATTCATCATCTTGAGGTAATCATGCGTAATAGGGCGATCGGTATAGGCAGGTTTGCCGTCATTGATAGAGCAGTCTTCTAGGACTTCATCTTTACCAATCAAGTTGATAACATCGAAACGGAAGCCTTTAACTCCCTTGTCTTTCCAAAAGTTAACGACTTTGAAAAGTTCTTCACGGACATGGGGATTGCGCCAGTTAAGATCTGCTTGCGTCACATCAAAAAGGTGGAGATAGTACTTTCCAGTATCACCAAATGGCGCCCAAGCATTACCACCGAACTTAGATACCCAGTCTGTCGGCTCATCACGTAGGATAAAAAAGTCTTGGTAATATTTGTCACCAGCGAGGGCTTTTTGGAACCACTCATGATCAGTTGAGCAGTGGTTGAGGACCATATCTAGCATAAATTCAATGCCTAATTCTTTTCCAACAGCCACCATTTCTTCAAAGTCTGCCATGGTGCCAAAGTCAGGATTCACCGCAGTGTAATCTGAAATGTCATAACCATTGTCACGCTGAGGACTTGGGTAAAATGGGTTTAACCAGATCATGTCAATCCCTAATTCACGAAGATAGGGAAGTTTTTCAATAATACCACGCAAATCCCCTACACCATTTCCTGTCGTGTCCTTGTAAGATTTGGGATAGATTTGGTACACCACTTTACGTTTGTCGATTGCCATCATTAAGATACCAAGAACATGAGAGAAAAACTTGTTCACTCAAGCCTTCCACTCGGGTTCTATTCCTTTCTCTAGTTTATAAAAGCGCTGCTTTTCTCTTGTTACTTTACTTATTAAGTGAAAGAGACTAGGCCAAGCTGTCCAAGTCTCAATCACGATTTATGTTTAAATTTTACTTGCTTTAATCACGTTTTCGCCGCGTTTAATCTCACGTGGTAAGTCGCCAATCGCATCTGGTTGGTAATCATATTGGTTAGTGACGATAACTGGAGTTTCCGTAACATAACCAGCTTCTTTGATAACATCCATATCAAATGTGATCAATTTATCCCCCACTGCTACACGATCACCTTGTGCCACATGAGCTTCAAAACCTTTTCCATCAAGGTTAACTGTGTCCATACCAATGTGCATCAACAGTTCAACACCTTCATCTGACAAGATACCGACAGCATGTTTTGAAGGGAAGAGAACAGAAATCACACCAGATACAGGAGCAGTTAATAGACCTTCTGTTGGTTGGATAAGGACACCTTGTCCCATCACACCTTGGGCAAAGACAGGGTCAACTGCTTCTGAGAGAGGTTTTGCTTCCCCAGTAAGAGGGCTTTGGATTGTGACAATTGTGCCAACTGCTGGCGCTTCTTTTTCCTCCACTTCAGCTAAAGCTTGAGCTGGGCTCACTGCTTCTTCGTCATCTTTTTTTGAAAAAGCGCCTGTACGGTTAAAGATAAAGGTTAATGCCATTGGGACTGCAATCGCAACAGCCATAGCTAGAGCAAAAGCTCCCCAGTAATTCGCTTTAATCGATAAGATACCTGGCAAGCCACCGATACCGATAGAAGCTGCTTGAATGTTAAAGGTTACAGAAAGTAAACCTGCAATCCCTGAACCAATCATACCTGCTACAAATGGGTAAACATATTTTACGTTAACCCCAAAGAGAGCTGGTTCAGTAATTCCGAGATAAGCTGAGATAGTTGCTGGAAGTGAGATTTGTGCCTCACGTTCGTTGTGACGGTTAATAAGGAAGTAAGCAAATACTGCTGATCCCTGTGCAATGTTTGAAAGAGCGATCATTGGCCATAGACCAGTTCCACCTGTATCTGCAATCAATTGGGTATCGATGGCGTTTGTCATGTGGTGAAGACCAGTGATAACAAATGGCGCATAAAGAGCACCAAAGACTGCACCGAAGAACCATTTAAGCGGTCCTGTCAAACCAGCAAGCACAATTGTTGATAGCCATTGTCCGATAGTCCATCCGATTGGACCAAGAACAGTATGAGCTAGGATAAGAGCTGGAACAAGTGATAAGAATGGCACAAAAATCATTGAAACCACTTCTGGAATAACCTTGCGCCAGAATTTTTCAAGGTAAGCTAGTGACAAACCTGCTAGAAGAGCTGGAATAACCTGTGCTTGGTAACCAATACGGTTGACCGTTACAAACCCAAAGTCCCAAACCCAATCTTTAGCGATTTCTGCTGCTGATGTGCTTGGCACAGCATAGGCATTAAGCAATTGAGGTGACACCAAACAGATCCCAAGAACGATACCAAGGATTTGTGAAGTTCCCATCTTACGAGTCACAGACCAAGTAATCCCTACTGGTAAGTAGTGGAAAATCGCTTCACCTGGCAACCATAAGAAATGGTTTACCCCACTCCAAAATGGAGACACTTCAACAATAGTTTTCCCATCAAGAGCTGAAAACTGCACGCCTTCAAGCACGTTACGGAAACCAAGAATCAAACCACCAACGATAAGAGCTGGAATGATTGGGGTAAAGATTTCAGCCAACATGGTCATGACACGTTGAACTGGGTTTTGATTACTTTTGGCAGCTGACTTGGCTGCTTCTTTAGAAACCCCTTCGATACCTGATACAGCTGTGAAATCGCCGTAGAAGATTGGCACGTCATTACCAATGATTACTTGGAACTGACCAGCGTTTGTGAACGTTCCTTTAACTGGAGAGATGTTTTCAATACGTTTCACATCTGCTTTTTTCTCATCAACAAGCACAAAACGCATACGAGTGGCACAGTGGGTTACTGCGCTGATATTTTCTTTGCCGCCAATCGCCTCAAGCATCTCGCGGGCTTGGTTTTCAAATTTTCCCATTTTTTACTTACTAGGTAAGTCCTAGCTTCCTCCTTATTTTGATAAAATAAAGTCATCTTGTATGCCTTTTCAAAGACAAATTAAAATAAGGAGACCTTTTAATGAAAAAATATATCCAAATCTTCCATGATTTAGAACATAAGATTCACACTCAATTTTATCAAGCAGGAGACTACCTCCCTACTGAGTTAGCCCTAACTAAAGAATATCACGCTAGTCGTGATACGATAAGAAAAGCCCTTCGCTTACTGAATGATGCAGGACTTATTCAAAAAATGCAAGGAAGAGGATCACAAATCATCAAACGAGAACAAATCAATTTTCCTGTATCTGAACTGACCAGTTATCAAGAGTTAGTCGAATCTATCGGACTCAAATCACAAACAAAGGTGATTAGTATTGATAAAATCATCACAGATGAACACTTGGCTAAAAAAACAGGCTTTAAAATCAATGACTTACTTTGGCGCGTTGTCCGCCTTAGAATTGTCGATGGTGTGGCTTCTGTCTTAGATACAGATTACCTCTTAAAAAAGATAGTTCCCCAAATGACAGTAGAGACCGCTCAAAGCTCCATCTATCACTATCTTGAAACAGACCTCAAACTTGATATTGCTTATGCTGAAAAAGAAATCATCATTGACCATGTCACTGATAAAGATAGACGTTATCTAGACCTAGGCTCTGATATCCATGTGGTTTCAGTCAACTCTAAGGTTTACCTATCTGACACGACACAATTTCAATATACCGATAGCCGACATAAACTTGAAAAATTCAAATTTGTGGACTTTGCTAGAAGAAAAAGTAAATGATCAATCAAACAAGGCCTGGGAATTATCCCAAGCCTATTTTTATAAAATCAACTAAATCAATCATTTATTAAGTACGGTACAAGGTATTAAATCCAACCTCTGTTCCTCTTGGTACAAGATATAAACTATCCTGACCTGATTGAGAAGCTGTGTAGCGCAAATCAGGGACACTAGCTGTACCTGATGGATCACCCATGCTAGCTTGATAAACATGGATCCCTTGAAGTGCCCCAGTTCCTTCTATAATATGGTAAGTAAGTATCCGACCATCGGCATACACCATCTGAACCTCTCCACCAGCATCAACAACGACACTATTTCCTAGATTATCTGACCAAGTTCCCGCAATAGCACTATAATCTCCACTGATAAGCTGATTTAAAGCAGAAGGTGTCCCATCTTCTTGAGCAGAAAGAGAAGCGACTTCTCCTCCTTGTGGTGCTGGAGTAGTGGTTTGCTCAGCTACTGCGCCATCTGATACTACTGTTTCTTCCATAGATGATTCTGGCACTGTTTCCACAGCTGAATTGAGAGAAGCATCCTCAGAAAGCTCAGTTGAAGAATCGACTTGATTCTCTTGTAATTTTTCTACTGTTTGAGAGGACTCAGTTTGGTTTGAAGAGCTAGGTGTTGAGGAAGACTTGGAAGTGGAAGCTTTTGATTGTGACGGACGACTACTTTGGCTAGTCTTAGGCACAGACTCCACTTGATGACTCTTGCCTTCTTCTTTCCAACAACCACTAAATAATATTAACACGGCTAAACACACTAAACTAAGATGTACTTTTTTCATTTTAAAGCCTCCTAACTGACAGCGATATATCTCCTATTGCCTGCATATGAAATGTAACTAATCCACTGATAACCTTCTGAAATTAATACCTTATCATAATTAACAGATTGACCTGCATCATAATACGCAAGATCAGGGCTAGACATTGTAGGGGAGGATTTTATATAAGAACGCTTTGTAAAATGATAAGTACCACTTTGAGGTAGGGTTACTTGAGAAGTATTTCTATTAACAACTGTTGTTGCTGTAGCAACTCCCTCAAGAGTACCATCATTTTTCACATAATAAAGATGGATATTATAAAGTCCTACAGAATTTTTATGATTATTTGAGGTTACCGATACTTTATATGTCCCATCTGATTGTTTGATTCCGCTATACCACACTAAATCATCCTGACCATTCTCGGATGACCATACTGGAATTTTTACCTCTTTAAGACCTTTAGGACTATATACATTGGTAATAACAACATCAAACGAGCCAGAAACAGCATTTTTATTTTGTATAATAATATTTCCTGTAGTAGTGGAAGGAGTAGGTGTAGTCTGTTCTTTCTGAACTGCTATATAACGTCGATTCCCTTGGAAGGATAAATAACTAATCCATTTGTATCCATCTGAACTTAAAATCTTATCATAATTAACAGATTGACCTGCATCATAATACGCAAGATTTGGACTAGATATCTTAGGCTCTGATTTGATATATAATCTTGTTGTAAAATGGTAAGTACCACTTGAAGCAAGTGTCCCACCTCCATTTACAGCGTTTGATGTTGAGGAGCTAGTGTCATGTGCTACTAAGTCTTTGAAATGGATAAAACCACTCACTAATTTAATTGGCATTCTAAATGTTCCATAAGCATACTTATTGGGTGAACGGTTGTATTCTTCCAAGATCACATCAGTACCTTCTACTGCAGCTACCCATGAAACATGTCCGTAGGTAGAGTCAGACCATCCTTCACCTGGTCTGAACCACGCCACTGCCCCAATATTTGGAATCGAATCAACTGTTGCTCCTCTATTCACAGCTGAATATCCCCAAGAACCAGCATTACCTAAATAACTAACATTAGAGAAACCATTTGTTTCTGCCAAACGAAACGCAACAAAAGAAGTACACTGTCTGACAGGATAGCCCCAACTATCCACATCGGTATTGATATTTCCATTTTTCCAACGGTAGTTATCACCAATAAGGCTTGAAGTAGCGCTTCGATCACTATAGAATATCTTGTTGGTAGATTCATTGACTGTATTTTCTGATGCTTCATCTACACTTATATATTCTACATGTGCACTCGTATTAGGCTCTAAATAAATAATTGGTTCATTCTGTTTAGTCTCATTATTAGAGAGTGATTGATTCGTAACTCCATCTGATAAAATTAACTCCGACTCTACTACCTTCTTAGATTCATCATAACCTGAAGCCTCGACTTCATTACTGTTATCTAATACTGAATCCTTTTCTGATACAATTCCAACCTCAGGATTAATAATAGAGTTATCCTGAGATTGGAGTTGTGTAGAACTATACTCGATAGCATCCCCGCTTGTCGTTAGATTATCTATTGGATTTGACACTTCAGAAAGTGTCTCAACCACTGAAACTGTTGGCGATTCCTGTTGTTCTGCTGAAACTATTTGACGATTTCCTGTTAACAATCCTCCTGCTACCAACAACATACCAACTGTACATTTTCGTAACAATAAATTGAAATGATACTTTTTAAGATTTTCCATGATTTACCTCCTCATTTACTCTAGATAAATAACTAAGGTATGCCATATTTTTCTATTGTCGGTACCGAACACCTTAAATATAACAAAAAAATAATTAAAAACAAGTCTTTTTTTTATCATTTTTTCATGATATAATAACCATTATATATGACTAAAAAGTGATGGACAATCCTTAGTCATCTTCATCAGTTAAAAAGAGGTGGACTTTCGTCCACCTCTTTAAACGTCTTCCATATGATGTTCAAAAATCCTAATCAATTGGACACAGGACCAGACTCCCACCCCAGTTAGCGTAATAATGAATAAAATTTCAAGAAGGTCCTTTAACATCATCATCACCTCCAAACATTAGAAAATATCTCAAAGCAAGGTCCCGAAAGAACCTTTTTGATTCTTGTCACTTACATCTTGCCGACCAAGATAACGAAGGACCACAAAAAGTAGTAACCAAATTCCCACAGACCAGATACGGGCACTATTAAAGCTTAAAACCAACATCAGAATCACCCCGTATCTCTTTTTCAACTCTATTATACCATCAAGAGAAAACCTTTTCAAAAACAAGCCTCCGCCATCTAAAAGCATCAAATCCCTTACCTAACGGCAAGGGATTTGATTAAAGAGAAACTATATAGGTCCTTCTAAACTCTATCTGTTCTTTGTATCTAGAATGATGGTCACTGGACCATCGTTAATTAAAGATACCTGCATATCAGCTCCAAAAATACCAGTTTTAACAGGTACTAACTGTGCCAATTTTTGATTAAATTGGTCATAAAATCGGCTAGCCCAATCAGGCTTAGCTGCACCTGTAAAAGCTGGGCGATTGCCTTTTTTAGTATCTGCAAAAAGGGTAAATTGGGAGATAGATAAGATTTCACCATTAATATCTTGCAAAGACAAGTTCATCTTATCATTTTCATCAGAAAAGATCCGCATCTGAACGATTTTTCGAATGGCATAATCCATATCGTCTTGCTGATCATCTGGAGCAACACCAACTAGAAGAAGAAAACCTTGTTTGATACTGGCATGGTTTTTCCCTTCAATAGCAACAGAGGCTTCTTTAACACGTTGAATGATAATCTTCATCTAGCACCTACCCATTTGTTCGCTTAACAGAATAAACATCTGGAATCACTTTTATCTTATCAACCACTGTTGTTAGACTATCTAAGTTCGGAATCCCAAAAGCAATATGAATATTAGCAAACTTCATATCTTTTGTCGGTTGAGCATTGACAGAAGATACGCTCTTGGTCATATTTGACAAGACTTGCAAGACATCGTTTAGAAGACCGGAACGGTTCAAGCCATAGATGTCAATTTCTGCCATGTAATCCTTACTTGAATGCTGATCATCCCATTCGACTTCGATCAGGCGTTGCTCGTAGCCTTCCTGACTCTTAATATTGTGACAGTCAGATCGGTGAATGGCAACTCCACGGCCTTTCGTAATATAGCCTTCAATAGCATCACCAGGGACAGGATTACAACATTTGGCGATACGCATAAGAAGTCCTGACGCCCCTTGGATAATCACACCGTTTTCACTTTTAACTTTTAAAACATCTTTTTTCTCATGCTTGATTTCGCCACCATTTAGTAGCTCATCTGCTTCTGCTTTAGCTTTAGCTCGTTCTTCTTCGCGACGTTCTTTTTCAGTTAATTTGTTGAAAACACTAATAGGGCTAATTTCCCCAAAACCGATAGCCGCGTAAAGTGCTTCTTCATTACGGTAGCTGACCTTAGGTAAAATATCTTCAATATGCTTACGATCAAGGTAGCGATTAGCAACATATCCCTGTTCTTGAAAGTAATCAATCAGCATCTCACGGCCTTTATGTACCGAGAGCTCTTTATCTTGATGCTTAAAGAACTGGCGAATTTTATTTCTGGCCTTATTGGTCTTAACAATGTTAATCCAATCACGGCTTGGACCAAAAGAATTACTGTTGGTGACAATTTCAACAACATCACCTGTTTTTAATTTTGCCGTTAATGGCACCATGCGACCATTTACTTTGGCACCTGTTGCTTTTTCTCCAACTTGGGTATGAATAGCATAAGCAAAATCAATTGGACCTGAATCTTTCGGTAACTCCTGTACAGCACCTGTTGGGGTAAAAACATAGATGCGTTCAGCAAAGATATCTTCTTTAACCGAATCAACAAAATCTTGCGCATCACTAGAGGCATCTTGAAGCTCCACTAATTCCTTAATCCAGTTCATGCCAAGGGCTTGTTCACGTCCGTCAACTTTGCCTTTCATGCCTTTTTTGTAAGCCCAGTGTGCAGCTACCCCATACTCCGCCACTTCATGCATCTCACGGGTACGAATCTGAATCTCAATAGGACCTTTTGGACCATAGACAGTTGTATGGATAGACTGGTAACCATTAGCTTTAGGATTGGCAATATAGTCCTTAAAACGACCAGGCATAGGACGCCACAACTCATGGATGTAGCCCAACATGGCATAAACATCACTTTGAGTCTCCATGATACAACGAATGGCCGTCAGATCAAAGATTTGATCAAACCGTTTTTTCTTATCATGCATTTTACGGTAAATGGAATAAATATGCTTTGGACGACCATAAACATCTCCATGAAGACCTTGTTCTTCGGTATAGGTTTTAATTTTATTGACAATTTCATCCACTAAAGCTTCACGCTCACGACGTTTTTCCGTCATCATGTGGGAAATACGATAAAATTCCTGTTCATTAAGATAGCGAAAAGACAGGTCTTCAAGTTCCCATTTTACACGGCTAATCCCTAGACGATGAGCTAGTGGGGCATAAATTTCTAGCGTTTCACGTGAAATACGTTTTTGCTTGTCTGGGCGTAAATGTTTGAGTGTGCGCATATTATGAAGGCGGTCTGCTAACTTCACCAAAATCACACGAATATCTTGAGACATGGCCATCAACATCTTGCGATGATTTTCTGCTAGCTGCTCCTCATGAGATTTATACTCCACTTTTCCAAGCTTGGTGACGCCATTAACAATCATCCTAACATCTGGACCAAAAGCCTCCTCAATGTCATCTAAAGTATAAGGCGTATCCTCAACCACGTCATGTAAGAAGCCACAAGCCACCGTAACAGCATCTAAATGTAGCTGAGCTAAAATACCAGCAACTTGGATAGGATGGATATAGTAAGGCTCACCAGATTTTCTAAATTGTCCCTCATGGGCCTTTTCTCCGTATTCTAAAGCTTTCTTAACAAAGGCAACATCTTCCTCATTCAGATAAGAGGCTGCAAGTGTCAGAACCTCTTCTCCTGTCAAATTTTTTTCTTTAGGCATCTCTTTCCTCTTTACAATCATCAACTTAAATTATATTGTTCCCATTTTACCATTTTTTAGCCTAAAAATAAAAAAACTTTACCAAAATCAGACAGCAGATTAAGCTTTAATACCTCACTTCTTCTTGAAAGCCACTGTTAAAAATCCTATAATGGACTTATCATATCTCAATAGAAAAGGAACATTTATGTCAGAAACCCTAACTTATCTTACCAAACTCACTCAAATCCCTTCTCCAACAGGATTTACCAAGGCTATCATGGACTACGTTGAAGCTGAGGTCACTTCCTTAGGTTACAAAGCCAACCGCACCCCAAAAGATGGTCTGCTTGTTACCGTAATGGGAAAAAATGATGATCAGCATCGACTACTAACCGCCCATCTAGACACCTTAGGGGCTATGGTACGTGCCATCAAGCCAGATGGGCGTCTCAAACTTGATTTGATCGGCGGTTTCACCTACAATGCCATAGAAGGTGAAAACTGTACCGTCCATGTTTCTCAAAATGGCAAAACCATATCAGGTACGATTCTCATGCACCAAACTTCTGTTCATGTCTATAAGGATGCTGGGACTGCTGAACGCAATCAGACCAATATGGAAGTCCGACTAGATGAAAAAGTCACCTCTGCTGAAGAAACACGCGCACTTGGCATCCAGGTCGGAGACTTTATTTCCTTTGATCCAAGAACTCAGATTACCCCAACTGGTTTTATCAAATCACGTCACCTAGATGACAAAGTTTCGGCAGCCATCCTTTTAAACCTCCTAAGACAATACCAGCATAATCAAGTGAAACTCCCCTATACAACCCACTTCTACTTTAGCGCTTTTGAAGAATTAGGACACGGTGCCAACTCTAGTATCCCTGAAAAAACTCTGGAGTATTTGGCTGTCGATATGGGAGCTATAGGAGATGACCAACAAACAGACGAATACACCGTCTCTATCTGTGTCAAAGATGCTTCTGGACCTTACCACTATGGCCTCCGCCAACACATCGTCCAACTAGCAGAAGCACACCAAATTCCCTACAAATTAGACATCTACCCCTACTATGGTTCAGATGCCTCGGCTGCTATGCGAGCTGGAGCAGAGGTACGCCACGCACTTTTAGGTGCAGGCATTGAAGCTAGCCATGCCTATGAACGCACCCATACAGACTCCATCGAAGCTACCGAAAAACTCATCCACGCTTACCTAATGAGTCAGATGTTGGAGTCATAACCACCCGTGAAAACGGGTGGCTTGTACACCGGATATAAGCCGTTTCTCTCCAGCGATGTCTAAAGACGTTCGCTGAACTTCGTTCAGGTTAGTGCTATAATTACTTGACTAATCCCCGTAACAACGGGCTTTTATCTTGTTCTAAAACTGCCATCTGAAAATGGATCTTCATACTCTTTGACACTCAAGAATCAAGTGCAATGTCATTTTTCTCCTGCTCGCGAATGTATTTCGCAACTGTCTTTTCGTTCAGCCCAACGGTACTAACATAGTAGCCTCTGGCCCAAAACTTTCGATTTCCATACTTATATTTTAAATTAGCGTGTTTATCAAATATCATTAGAGCACTTTTGCTTTTCAAATATCCCATAAAATCGGAAATCGAAAGTTTCGGAGGTATCAAGACAAGCATATGAACATGGTCTGGCATCATGTGTCCCTCAATGATTTCCACGCCTTTGTATTGACATAGATGACGGAAAATATCAATTAAGTCCTGTCTAATTTTGTAGTAAATGGATTTTCTCCGGTACTTAGGTGTGAAAACTATGTGATATTTGCACATCCATTTGGTATGTGATAAACTGTAACTGGTTTTAGCCATTTCTTTTTCCTCCTTTATCTAACCTGAACAATTAGATTATAACAGGAAAAAGAAATGGAAGCTCAAAGCCTTGTCAGCCACCAGCATAGCTGGTGGTTTTCTTGTTTTTCTCTACGAGAAAAACTGGCTCGAAGCCATAATAGAAAAACCTAGAGAATGGAAAATTGGTCATTCTCTAGGTTTTTGTTAGTTAAATGTTGATTCATATTTTTGGTTGAATAGTTTCTGAAGGTTAATAAAGGGGATTTTTTGAGCCTTAATAATATCTTCAGTTGCAGGAGATACTATAGCCTCAATTTCTTGTAACATTGTCTCATCTAGTGCTTCTTCATTTTTGTTGCCAACTGGAGATGAATAGGATATAAATTTTCCAGCTGAATCAGTATTGTAAAAATAGAGTTTATTTTGTTTAATTACTCTAAGATAGTATCCTTCCAGTCCATAGGTGAAATATGCATTATCACTAATATATATAGTATGATCGTGTTCCTCGTCAAAGTAAACATAATCACCATTTGGTTCATCGATGAAGTTTTTATTTTCAACAGCCATAACCAATTCGGGTCTAGCTCCATCTTTTCTAGGCATATGACTAGCATAATAGACAGAATAGCGAGCTAGATTATACTGAATATAAATATAGATAGATCCAATGATAATCAAGAACAAACTCAGTACAATTAAAAATTTTTTCATCATAGCAACTTTCATCAATTGAGATATAAATAAGGTAAAAATCAATCCATAATAAATCTAATTCTTTTATATCTATTATAGAAGAGAGAGGACGTTTTAAAAATTGAAAAAAGTACCCTCTGGCAGTCTGTGTCTCACCGCTATGTAGCAGTTTAGCCGTGATATCTAATAAATCAATACTTTCTTTTTCTTGCTTTGGAAGGATATTGTAATAAGTATAAAGATCTCTAATAATATCTTCTCTTTCCTCCATTTATTTCTTATCGCCTTGAGTAGCAAAATGAATAGCCTTAGCCTTCAATTGATAGTATCGTTCTGGAACTGGATTTAATAGTTGTTCTACAGAAACTTGAAAGATTTCTGCTAGATATAAGGCAATAGATACTTTTAGCAGATGCTCTCCTTGCTCAATACGTGCTAATTGTCTTGAACTAACATAAACCTCATCCCGACAAACATCTGCTCGACTAAGCCCCTGCTCTATTCTCAATTTTTTAATACGATTGCCGAGTTCTTTTTTTAAGCTATCATCAGTTATCATAAAGACATTATAACAAATTTTGGGTTGTTCTCAAAAAATGTGGACAAAAGTGTCATTTCTCCGATTCCGTATATTTGATGAGATGGTATATATCAGTTATCAGTTGGTATTTTCATTAATATCTGATACCTATAATTAAAAGAAAGGAGGTGGAGAAATGTTAGCAGGTACTCTGGCTTATACTGCTGTTAAAGTAGGTGTCTTCGCTTACTGGGCTTATCGTGCCAATCGTTAAAATTTCTATGGTAACCCATTGAACATAAAAAAGCTTGAAACTATCAAGCTTTTTTATGTTTTAAAAATCAACTTCATCAGGATTTTTCTGAGCTTTAATCCCCTCTAATTGATCTAGCTTTTGGAGTGCTTCTAGACTCAAACTTAGCCCTGATACATCTAAGTTAGCCTTGATATTTTCAGGACTACTGGATTTTGGTAAGGGGAGGAAGCCCTTAGCTAAGGACCAAGCCAGCGCCACTTGAGCAACAGAATAACCTGTTGCTTCTGCTAGTTCATGAGCAACATCATTTTGAAAAAGAGTCCCTGTCCCAAATGGGCTATAGGCTTCTAATAAAATCTCTCTATCTCTACAGTAAGCTACTAAATCTTCTTGCGGACAACCAGGGGCTAATAAGACTTGATTGACATGAGGGATAACCTTGGCAGTTTTTAAGAGCTCATCTAGATGGCTAATCATAAAGTTAGAGACACCAATAGCTCGCACTTTACCTTCTTGATAAAGCTCCTCCATCGCCGACCAGACCTCTGCATTACGCTTTCTCCAAGCGCCATTTTCTCGCACAGCTTTAGGATTTGGCCAATGAATCAAGACCAAGTCTAGGTAAGTCACCCCTAATTTTTCCATAGATTGCTCAATGGACGCCCGCGCTCCCTTGGCATCTAATTGATCATTCCAAACCTTAGTGGTTAAAAAAATCTCCTCACGTGCTATCGAACTATCTGCTACCGCTTGGCCGACACTCTTTTCATTACCATAAATCTGAGCCGTATCAATGTGACGATAACCCGCTTCAAGAGCATAAGAAACCGCACGATAAGCCTCTTCACCATCTGGAATCTGCCAAGTTCCAAAACCAATCTTAGGGATATTCAAGCCATTAGCTAATTGATAATGATCCATCATCTGACCTCCTTTTGTTTTCTTTCTTCATTATAAAACAATAAAGAGACAAAAACAAAGAAAACCCTTACTTTATCAGAGCTTTCTGTTCAAAATCCCACCGTAGCCTTAAGTAAGATAAGACCATAAAACCGCAAGTAAAATAGCAGGCAACATATTGGCCACGCGAATCTTTTTGTCCCAAATGATATTGACACCGACACAGAAGATGAGGACAGAGCCGATAAAAGAGAGATTGGCAAGTGCCTGGGCCGTCATCAGTGGCTCAATCAAACGTGCCAAGAGGGTAATAGACCCTTGAAAGAGAAAGACTGGTACTGCTGAAAAGCCTGCTCCCTTGCCCAAACTCGAGGTCATAATCAAAATGATAACAAAGTCCAAAATACTCTTTACGGCCAACAAGCGATAATCTCCTGTCAGTCCATCTTGGATGGCTCCTAGTACAGCCATGGCACCGATACAAACGGTCAATGACGCTGTCAGGAAAGCATCTAAGAACTGACTATCTTGACTGTTTCCTGATTTTTCACGGAGCCAAATACCCAGCCTTTCAAACCAGCCTTCGATATGGAGCACTTCCCCAATCAAGGTCCCCAAGGACAGACTAAGGACCAAAAGCATGCTATTTTGACTTGTGATCTGACCATCTACAACTGTCAGTAACCCCTCTAAACTACCAGAAATCCCCAGAAAAAGAACAGCAACACCACTCGCCATCGTCAACCCCGACTGATGGCGTTCTTTTAGTAAATGCCCAAACCAAGACCCTAAAAAACCTGCTAGGGCAATAGCGATGGTATTGATAATTGTTCCTAAGGCAAACATGGTCCTCCTTTATGATTCTCTATCATTTGGCAAGAGATAATAGACTTTGCCATCTTCAAGCAGCAATTCTACATTCTCATCATAGCTGTTAATAGATAGTTGCTTACTAGATTGATAGGAAACTCTTTCTTGTTCTGAAATCTGCTTAATCGTCTGTTTTCGAACACCAATATAGCGAATCGCTTTATTTAGCTCTCCAGCAGCTTTGCCTAATCCAAAACCTGCAGCAGCACCTACGATACCTCCAAGAAATCCTACTCCAGCAGCAATATGGGCGTTCTTATCCAATTCTTTGGCAACATCTGCTACTACTTTCATAGCACCTTCCTGTGCACGCCTATTATACTTCAAATCAATGCGAAATGATTTTATCTTGTTTTTATGCCAATCAGCTATCTTTTCACCCAAACTGTTACAGGTGTTTAGATAATACTCATACACATAATAACTACTATCCTCTGATATCACGCCCTGTGAGAATACTAAGTCCAACTTACTAAGTTCCTCTAATAATCTCAGCAAGGTTTGTTGATAGAACAGATTGGCACTTAACTTTTCAATTAGTTTTTCATACTTTTCAAAAGATAATCCTTTTCCCTTAGTGACAATATCTTCAATAGCTAGATTCACCTGTTCTAATAATTTAGTAACCTCGGCCCGAAAATTTGCACACTCCATCAACTTTTGTCTTGATAATTCAGTATTTCCAACATAATCTGCTGAAAATTTTGATAGCTGAGAAATATTAACAATCAAAGCCCGAACAGTCCCTTTAAATTCTCTTTCTTGAAAATCTTTAATATCATTTAAAGTTTCTTTCATGGAATTAAGTTGTCCATTGATTTCAGCCATATAATATTGACCAACAACCATGGCACCAACTTGCATTACACCCGAAACAGCTGCCGCAGCTTTTGCTCCCTTTGCGATATCCACTTGTGCAGGGGTCAAGATTGCATGGGCATTAATTTTTCCATCCGCACCTTTAACTAAGGCACGATACTTATCCGTTTCCCCTTTGATTTTGTGCAAATCGCCTATCGGCAAATCCACTTTAAACAATCCCTTAGGAATATTAGGCTGTCCGGCTTTCTGAAGATTATGTTTAAGTGCTGGTTGAACTATCTTTTCAACATGAGCCAAAATATTCGGATTTGTAATTTCATATTTTTGATATGTCGGTAATGCCAACGCATCCATTTCCTGAATGAGGGCAAAATAGTCCTCAGACACAATTAGCTCTCTTTGTTCCTTTTGCTCTAATTCACTCATCTTGAGACTCTCCTTATTTCAACAATTCCGTTGCGTAGCTAATGGCAGAAAGAGCGTAGAGTGGAGCCGTCTCCGCTCGCAAAATACGGGGACCTAGACCTGTCTTGACCGCTCCTGCTTTTTCAAAAGCGGCTACTTCCTCAGGCGACACGCCACCTTCTGGACCGACAATAACAAGGACTGATTGGCCAGCTTCTAAGCCAGATAAGATTTTCACTAGATTGGCTTGTTCGCCTTCTTTTGCGGATTCTTCGTAGGCTAGGATAATCTGGTCAAAGCCTGCCAACTGGGCTAAGAAAGCCACTTTTTTCTCAAATAAGCGAATAGCTGGAATGCGGTTGCGTTTGCTTTGCTCGGCTGCTCCTTGGGTGATTTTTTCTAGTTTCTCTGCTTTTTTTGCCAGTTTTTTACCGTCCCATTTGACCACAGACCAGTCCGCTGGAAAGGCCCATAGGGCTGCCATGCCTAACTCCGTTGCCTTTTGGGCGACAAATTCGAGCTTATCTCCCTTAGGAAAGCCCATGGCAATGGTCACAGAAATGGGTAATTCGACATTGTCTGCCAGTTCTTCAATAACCTCAACCGATTGGCTCTGGCTATCTACCACGCGCGCCAAGCGTTTGATCCCGTCATCAAAGACGAGGACAATCTGATCATCTGCCTGCAAGCGCATGACAGAAAACATATGCTTGGCAGTGTCCTTGTCGCTAATCTGGAAAAGGCCCTGCGGTGCTCTGCCATTGACAAAATACTGCTGCATCCTAACCTCCAATCACACCTGAGCGGTCAGCTGTTTTCTTGAAGACGCAGCAATTCCACTCGCCCTGAATCATGTGGGTCTCAAGGAAGAAGCCAGCCGCTTCCGCAGATGCTCGCACCATGTCCCACTTGTCCGCGATGATACCGCTCATAATCAAGTAGCCCTCGTCCTTGACCAGACGGTAGGCATCCTCTGTCAGATGGATAAGAATATCCGCCAAGATGTTGGCAACGATAACTTCTGCTTTAATATCAACGCCACGAAGTAAGTCACCTGCCGCGACATGAATATTGCTAGTATTAGCATTAAGGTCAATATTTTCCTGAGCTACACGCACCGCCACCTCGTCCAAATCATAGGCGTAAATCTCCTTGGCTCCCAAGAGAGAGCTTGCAATGGAGAGAACGCCTGAACCTGTACCGACATCAATGACCGTTTCACCACCACGCAGGACCTGAGAAAGAGCAAAAAGGCTCATCTTAGTAGTCGGGTGGGTTCCCGTACCAAAGGCCATACCTGGATCCAGGCGGATAATCTTCTCACCAGCAGTCCCCTCATAGTCCGTCCAAGACGGTACAATGGTCAAATCATGGGTAATGCGGGCTGGCTCATAGTATTTCTTCCAGTTGTCCGCCCAGTCTTCCTCTGCCAATTCGTGACTTTCTAGACTGATCTGACCCGTCTCCAAGCCAAAGCCTGTCAAATCCGCCAAGCGAGTCGCCAAGTCTGCCTTAACTTCCTCAATATCTACAGTATCAGGATAGTAAGCCGTAATGGCAATCATGTCTGACTGCTCCACCTCGGGATAAAGTTCGCCAAAACGATCCTCCTGTCCCACATAGTCAGCCGAGTCGCTAATCGCCACCCCCTGACTGCCCGTTTCAATCATGAGATTTGAAACTGCCTCTTCTGCATCACGATGCACGTGAATCGTTAATTCTTGCCATGAGTTCATGTTTGTTTCCTTTTTATACGATATTTTAATTATCTTTTAAGATATTACCAACCTGATTTCTCAATTTTCTATTAGTTACAACATACTCATTTTTTTCAAGAGTTCCTTCTGCTATTAAATGTTCTTCTAATTGCTGAGAAACGGTAAGTAATTTTTTCAAATTACCTCTATTTTTAGTTTCAGTTGTATGATTCAAAAGTCTACTAGTTTTAATAAATAAATTTTCATTACGAACAAAAACAAGCAATAAATTTTCTCTTACTCTTGTTAACGCTTCAAACAACCCATTTATTTCAATATAATCATAATCTCGTTGTGGCAGAATTAACTTCCCATTACTATCATATTGAACTTTTTCGTCAATGACAACCAGTACTTTATCATACTCCCTGCCTATCACATCGAACTGATTTTTTGAACGGTTCGATATTTTTGTTCTGTATTGTTCATTAGGCTTATTCCATTTGTATTTTGTATATTCTGTCAGTTCAATAGCTACATAATTGTTAAACGAAACCATCTTATCAATAAACTCCCGAACCTCTAATTCTGAATTAAAATATACAGCATTAATCTTAGTAAATTCTTCAATTTGTACATTCGATTTAGTATCAAAGAAATTTTGAATGAATGAAGATAGTTCTTTATCTGTTCTAACTTTTTCTTCTAACTCATAGATTACAACATCAACATTTTTTCGTAGAGCCTCCTCGATTCCTAATCTATCTTCTGAAAACCGAAGAACTTGTCTATGATCAGCAGCAAATACTACCTTTTGGGATAGTACTAATGAATTTACTTGTTCCCTTCGTAATCGCTGCGCCTCATCTACCAAAATAACTTCGTATTCATCAACTACTTCATCAATTGTGACATCTTTGATTGGTTTAAAATCAAAAGGAAAATATCGTCCAAAATTTTCCTCTTCAAACTTAGCAGAAAAAATAAATAAAACTTTTTTCCCTTCTAAATTATAACGTTTTGCTAATTCAAACAAGACCAAGGATTTCCCTGTGCCAGGACCACCTGTAATTGCATTTAATTTGTTATCATCTGACATCAAGTCTCTAACAATATCTCGTTGTTTGTCAGATAAAAAATATTTGGATTCTATAAATTTTTGAGGTTCTGTATATGGAGAAATAAGAATATTTGAGCTATTTATATACTCCAACAAATTATCCTCTGTATACGCCTCATCAACCACACTCGCTAAATCCATAAAAGAGACTTCTAATAATTCTTTATTATCATCTAATCGGTATAGAGTATCAGTATCTAAAATATAACAAAATGCTTGTACATTGTCACAGACATTTTTTAATAAATGTTCATGTCTTCGAAGTTGATAAAGTATCCCTGGTAATCCATGCTTAGGCATACTGTATTTCAACTCAATATTGAGAGCTGTTCTATTTGCAAACCTTAATATATCAAACTGTTCTTTTATGCCACATCTAACACTTTTATCAAGTAAATATCCCATCTTTTGAGTGGGAATAGTGAGTAAGGGTGATAATTGCAAAAAAAGAGAGTTTAATGTGTCTAACTCATAGTCTTTCATTGAGCTTAAACAATTAATTTGCAAATATTCTTCTCTAATTTCCTTGTTCAGCCCATACATTTTGAGGAATGTATCAATTTCGATAATATTTCGTCTCATTTTCAATACCTCGGATAGCCAAAAAATTCTGTTTCTTGCAAGTCTGCTCTGCCTTTTTCAAAAGCCTCTCTGTCCCAAGAAATCGCAAATTCTTGGGCCTCTGGGTCCGCCAAAAAGTCCATGAGGTCATCTAGGCCTTGGTCGGCGGTGTCCTTGAGAAAGCCTGCGAAGTAGGTCAGAAACTCTGCCGAAAAGCCCTTCTTGGCGTCAAATGGCAGAGCGACCAGATAGTCTTCCGCGTCAAAGCGAGACTTGTCCTGATTGTAGAAAAGGACATACTCCTCCAGGAAAATATCCTCCGCAGAAGCATTGCCTTCGTCGTCCACCGTTTCAATCCCAGCCACATTTTGTGCTTCCAAGATGAAAGCCAACTCAACTGCGTGGTTTTTCTTGTCCCAGTTGAGCTCGTAATCGTAAGTAAAATGTTTGTCCAGTGCTGCTTCCAGCACATCTAAAAAGCCATGTTTCGCCATTCTATTTCCTCTTTTCTATATAGTCTTTTAGTTTACTTTTAGTACTAGGCAACGAGCTGTAGGCTGTACTGAAGTACGGCAAAGCGAGTTAACGACGTAATAAAAGAAAAACTAAATGACGATAAATTCCAATAAATTTATTTCTCGACCATATTTGACAGAAGCCCGCTTGTCTTTCTCCAAAATGGACTTGGTTAAATCTAGTTGATTCACCGCTGCCAAGGCTACAGCATAGTGAATAACATCAGCTAATTCTTCTGCCAAACGAGCAGAGCTGTCGTCTTCGCCATCCATCATCTTGCGGTCTGCACGCTTGTTCAGCAGCTCTGCCACTTCACCAATTTCTTCCACCAATTTCATAAAGAGACTTTGCTCGGGAACTGTCGTCCCATAGTGGTCACGCAAGTATTCTTCCAAAACACTCACCGTCAACTCCGCCATCTTCGTTTCTCTCCAAATCCTAAAATTGTAGTATAATGATTATACCATTTAAAGAGCAAAAAAACAGGACCATAAAAACTCCCTTGCTCAAATACTAAGCTGGTAAATCCCCTTCTAATACCAGCTTCTTTAAGGACATTAACTTTTGAGAAACCGTTAAAGGAGGACTATGGACACGAATCTTGCTATGCGGATGCGCCCCAAAACCATTGAGGATGTGATTGGGCAAAAACACTTGGTTGGCGAGGGAAAAATCATCCGTCGTATGGTGGAAGCTAATCGCTTAACCTCTATGATTTTATTTGGACCACCAGGGATTGGAAAGACCTCGATTGCCTCAGCTATTGCTGGCACGACCAAATACGCTTTTCGCACTTTTAATGCAACCATTGACAGTAAAAAACGCCTACAAGAGATTGCTGAAGAGGCAAAATTTTCAGGTGGGCTTGTTCTGTTACTAGATGAAATCCATCGGCTAGACAAAACCAAACAGGACTTTTTATTACCCTTACTTGAAAACGGTACTCTAACCATGATTGGGGCTACAACGGAAAATCCATTTTTCTCTGTCACACCAGCTATCCGTAGCCGAGTACAAATCTTTGAACTAGAGCCCTTAAGCAACCAAGACATTACAGAGGCCTTAAACCGTGCCATCTCAGACAAAGAAAATGGACTTAAAGGCAATATTGATCTTGCTCCAGAAGTGATTGATTTTATCGCTACTGCCACTAATGGTGACCTACGTGCTGCCTACAATTCACTAGAATTAGCTGTTCTTTCTACCAAGGAAAGCGATGGCCGTCGCTACATTGATCTAGATGCTGTTCAAAATAGCTTACAACGCTCTTTCATCAGTATGGATAAGTCAGGAGATAGTCACTACGATACCCTATCTGCCTTACAAAAATCCATACGAGGTAGCGATGTCAATGCTAGTCTGCACTATGCTGCACGATTGATTGAGGCTGGGGATTTACCCAGTTTAGCACGCCGACTAATTGTCATCGCCTATGAAGACATTGGTTTAGCCAACCCCGAAGCTCAGATTCACACCGTCACTGCTATGGAGGCGGCACAAAAAATTGGCTTTCCTGAAGCACGAATCTTGATTGCTAATGTCATAATTGACCTCGCTCTCTCACCCAAATCAAACTCAGCCTATCTTGCCATAGATGCCGCACTAGCTGACCTTAGAAAGTCAGGTCATCTTGCTATCCCACGACATCTTAGGGACGGACACTATTCAGGTAGTGAGGAACTCGGCAATGCCAAAGACTACCTTTACCCACATCACTATCCTGAAAAATGGGTTAAACAAGACTACCTTCCTGACAAACTCAAACAAGCCAATTATTTTACCGCTAACGCAACAGGAAAATACGAACGTGCCCTTGGGCTCAACAAAGAGCGAATTGATAAACTCTCAAAATAGAAAACGATTGCAAAAAAATCCTGTTTTTGACTTGAAAAATTTTTTGAATATGGTATCATAAAAGTACAGAAAAGAACTGCTGTGGTATACGAATTCACATCTATGTGTTGACCGACTATTTTTTGTATTTTTCGGGAAACGAAGACATCCAACAGCTCGCAAGCCGTCTCACACGGAAGCAGCTTCAGTTGGAGCGAGTTGCCCACCTGCTATGTACGTCGCGGGTTCAATACAAAACGTGAATCATCGGTACCAATACAGCTTTTTTTTATTTCAAAATAAGACTCTGAGGTTGGGAAACTCTCCCAACCTCTTTTTATATCGTAACGTTTTTAGACAAGCAAAGCTTCTCAAAGCCTGTCTATCCATTCTATGCTATAATAGAAACATGACTAACAAGAATAAATTACTTTTAATTGATGGCTCATCTGTAGCCTTTCGTGCCTTTTTTGCCCTTTACAATCAAATTGATCGTTTTAAAAACAAGAATGGGCTTCACACCAACGCTATTTACGGCTTCCATCTCATGTTGGATCACATGATGAAACGCATTGAGCCGACACATGTCCTTGTCGCATTTGATGCAGGAAAAACTACCTTTAGGACAGAAATGTTTGCAGACTATAAGGCTGGACGTGCCAAAACACCTAATGAATTTCGTGAGCAATTTCCCTACATTCGAGAAATGCTGACAGCTTTAGGTATCAAATATTATGACCTTGAAAATTACGAAGCTGACGATATCATTGGGACGCTAGACAAAATGGCTGAACGCACAACAACACCATTTGAAGTGACCATTGTCAGTGGGGATAAAGATTTAATCCAGCTGACTGATCAAAATACTGTTGTTGAAATTTCTAAAAAAGGAGTGGCAGAGTTTGAGGAGTTTACACCTGCTTATCTAATGGAAAAAATGGGTATTACCCCTAGCCAATTTATTGATTTAAAAGCTCTCATGGGAGATAAGTCAGATAATATCCCTGGTGTCACCAAGATTGGAGAAAAAACAGGGTTAAAATTGCTTCTAGAACATGGCAGTCTAGAAGGCATCTATGAAAATATTGAGCATATGAAGGCTTCTAAAATGAAGGAAAATTTGATCAATGATAAAGAACAAGCCTTTCTCTCAAAAACTCTTGCGACCATTGACACCAAAGCTCCTATCACCATCGGACTTGATGACATTATCTACCAAGGACCAAACCTTGAAGTGCTCTCTGCTTTTTATGATGAAATGGACTTCAAGCAATTAAAAGCTGGATTAGGTGGCGCTGGTCAAAAAGAAGTCGAGGTCTCCTATACAGAAGTGACCGAATTACAACCTGAACACTTTAGCGAAAATCAATTTTTCCATTTTGAGATTTTTAACGATAATTACCACCTAGAAGATATTATTGGCTTTGCTTGGGGAAATCAAGAAAATATTTATGTTTCCACCAATCGCCAACTACTGACGCACCCTCTTTTTAAGGCTGCCTTAGAAAAACCTGTTAAAACTTATGACTTTAAACGCAGCAAGGTTCTTCTCAGCCACTATGGCATCACCATGCCAACCAGCCTTTTTGATAGCCGTCTTGCTAAGTATCTTCTCTCAACCGTTGAAGACAATGCCATCTCTACTATTTCTAAGCTTTACGGACAAACCCCTCTGGCTGATGACATTGAAATTTATGGTAAAGGCGTTAAACGTGCTATTCCTGAAAAAGCTGAGCTTTTGAGCCATCTTGCCAAAAAATTACAAGTCTTGATTGAAACAGAAGAACCTATGCGACAAGAACTGGAACAAAACCATCAGCTAGAGCTCCTTTTTGACATGGAATTGCCACTCGCTAATGTCTTAGCGAAAATGGAGATCACAGGAATCAAGGTTCAACGTGAAACCTTGCAAGCCATGCAGGTGGAAAACCAAGTTGTCATTGACAACCTCACTCAAGAAATCTATGACTTGGCTGGAGAAGAATTTAACATCAACTCACCAAAACAACTGGGTACCATTCTTTTTGAAAAAATGGCTCTCCCTTTATCAGCCACTAAAAAAACTAAAACAGGCTACTCAACAGCCGTTGACGTCTTAGAGCGTCTAGCCCCTGAAGCGCCTATTGTTGCTAAAATTTTAGACTATCGCCAGATTACCAAACTCCAGTCAACCTATATTATTGGCTTACAAGATTACATCTTAGAAGATGGTAAAATCCATACCCGATATGTGCAGGATTTAACCCAAACAGGAAGATTATCTTCCATTGATCCTAACTTACAAAATATTCCTGTTCGACTAGAACAAGGACGCATGATTCGTAAAGCCTTTCTACCAAGTATGGAAGACAGTGTTTTATTAAGTTCAGACTATTCACAAATTGAATTACGGGTATTAGCTCACATCTCTCAAGATGAGCACCTCATCGAAGCCTTCAAGCATGGGGCAGATATTCATACCTCAACTGCCATGCGTGTCTTTGGTATTGATAAGCCAGAAGAGGTCACCTCAAATGACCGTCGAAATGCCAAAGCCGTTAACTTTGGTGTAGTGTATGGTATTTCTGACTTTGGCTTAGCTAATAACCTAGGTATCACCAGAAAAGCAGCTAAGGACTACATCGAAACTTATTTTGAACGTTATCCTGGTATCAAAAATTACATGGAAACTGTCGTACGCGAAGCCAAAGACAAAGGTTATGTTGAGACGATCTTTAACCGACGCAGAGAATTGCCAGATATCAACTCCCGCAACTTTAACGTGCGTAGCTTTGCAGAGAGAACAGCTATCAACTCCCCAATCCAAGGGTCTGCCGCAGATATCCTAAAAATTGCGATGATTCAATTAGATCAAGAATTAGAAAAAGCAGGTTATCAAGCACGCATGCTCCTACAAGTACACGATGAAATCGTTCTTGAAGTCCCAAATCAGGAGTTAGAAGCTGTCCAAAAATTAGTCAAAGACACGATGGAATCTGCCATCTCACTATCTGTTCCTCTTATTGTTGACAGCAATAGTGGCGCCAATTGGTACGAAGCTAAGTAAAATCATCATAAAAAAAAGCTGGCATAGCGTCCAACTTCTTAACCCTGAGTTAGTATCCCTTAAAACAAATGATAAGGGCTACTAACTCTTTTATTTTTTAGTATATTTTTTAACAGCAGGCATGACAATGGAACCCAGTTTATCAATCGTTTTCATCACCTGTTTAAAAGGCATTCCTCCAAAATCAATTTGAGCCATGTAACGTTGATGACCAAAAGTCTCTGCTTGATAAAGTAATTTTTCAATGACTTCTTGTGGACTTCCTAAGACCATGACATTAGTTAAATCAGAGCTTTGTGCAAAAGCCTCTTTCGCCCAACCTGTCCCATTGGCCTTACGCATCCCTTCATCAACATAAGGATAGAACTCCTTCATTGCTTGCTGCGTCGTCTCTGCAACATAACATAATCCTGTCGTCGCTAAAGGAATGTGCTCTGGCTGATAACCTGCTTCTACAAGAGCTTCTCTATAAGCTTCAATAACATATTGATAATGCTTGATATGACCACCCAACATGGCCAAAGCCATTGGAACTCCCTGTTGACCTGCTTTGATGGCACTTGGTTTTTGTCCTCCAACAGCACGCCAAATAGGAAGCTTCCCTTGAGCGGGACGTGGAAGAATTAAGGCATTGTCTAAAGAAGCGCGATACTCTCCTTGCCAAGTGAGACGTTCTGTTGCATTAATCTGCAAAAGAAGATCAAATTTTTCTTCAAATAAGGCTTCATAATCCTTTGTATCATAGCCTAACAAATCAAACAAACCTGTACGAGAAGCTCGTCCAGCTATGATTTCAGCTCGTCCATGTGAAAGAAGGTCTATGGTAGCAAAATTTTCATAAACACGAACAGGGTCTGAAGTTGATAAAATGGTTGCAGCAGAGCCAATTTTAATGGTTTTAGTAGCTTGGGCAATAGCCCCTAAAATAACTGCATGGGCTTGCCCCACAAAATACTTCTGATGACTCTCCCCAATACTGAAAAAATCAAACCCTGCCTCTTCAGCCAACTGGGCTGCCGAGATAATCTGATCTAAGCGCTCTTGGGCTGAAATGCCTTTCCCACTAACACTATCTGGCATATGATCCCCTAAAGAATATAAACCAAACTCCAAGCCAGTTTTATCCTGTTGAATACGAAATGATTCCATTTTCTACCCCTTATAAATCACTAGTTAGTGATAATATACCCTAAAAAAGACTAACCGTCAAAAAATTAGCCCATTTGGTTACAGAAAATGAAATCCCTTTCAAAATATGATAAAATATGAGAAAAGGAGGTCTCCTATGACATATCATTTTATCAACCCTAGTCAACCCATCATTGATCATTATCTGAAAAATGCTCAAACCATTGCTATTTTCGGCCTATCTGATCGTACAGACACCGCTGCTTATCGTGTGGCTGCTTATTTAAAAGAAGTTGGTTACACCATTATTCCCATCAATCCTAAGTTAGCTGGATCTGAGATTTTAGAAGAAAAAGCTTACGCTAAACTACAAGATGTTCCTGTCCATATTGACATCGTTGATGTTTTTAGGCGTAGTGAGTTTTTAGCTGATGTCGCACAAGATTTTTTAGAAACCGATGCAGATATCTTTTGGGCACAGCTAGGCTTAGAAAGCCAAGAAGCCGAAAACATCTTAACGAAAGCCAACCGTACTGCTATTGTCATGAATAAGTGCCTGAAAATTGAACATGCCAATCTAGCAAAAAGGGACGGGAAGTAACTCAACCATTCAAAGAAGAGTTTATCTCCCAGCCCCTGTGCAGTAATCGATTAGATTTGAAGTGTCAAACACGAACAAATCTGCCAACTAACCACCGCTCTGAAATAGTTAGGCTAACCTTGATCAAGTCGTGCTGGGGTTTTTACCCAGCCTTTTTCTTAATTCATGATAAAAAACAGCCCGTGCGGTAAGGTAATAAGGTAAAACATAAATAATAGCAAATCCGAAAGTAATCAAAACCAGTAGATACCAGCCTAAAAAACTCAAATGAAGTCGGAAAAATTTAAACTTCTGCTTTCTCATCAAATCTTGACTCTCAGATAAGATCTTTGAGGCATTCTCATAGCTACCATCTGATAAAGCATCTAATAAGACGTATTCTGCTTGAGAGTAGGCAAAACATTTTATCACGAACATCACTATTCCAAATAGTTGTAAACCCAGACCAACTAGTACCAAAGCGAGAGCTACCCAAGTTTGAAGTTGTGACCAAATGCCCTGAGAATAGATGACAATTTCACTCAGGGCAGGAATCCCAACAGTGTTGATCATCGTTCCCATTATGGTAAAAAACAACCAAGGTAGTAAGAAAATAAGGCGAACAATAGCCAGCCAGATGACCTTAAAAATGATATGGTTATCAAAAATCATCACAGCATCTGCTAAAGTAAGACGCTCTTTTTTTCCTCTTAGACTATAGACCAAACTCATGATAACAGAAAGCGTTATTCCCATGTTTAAAAGATTAACCAAGATAGGAAATACTGTGTCTGACCAATCCCAGTCTAGCTGTGTCTGGATCTCTTGACGATAGCTAATACTAGAGCTAACAAAGATGAGTAAAATTGGTAATAGAAAAAATGAGTATCTTCCTTTCAATTGTGCTAGATGAAGCCTAGCAACTTGACGCATTTGTTTTAAGGACATAAAAACCTCCTAATGTCTATTATAACATAGGAGATGATAAGTCAACTTAATGACAAAGAGCTTTTTTTTTGATAAAATTGTAGGGCTAAAACGCTCAGAACTGTATTTTCTGACAGCAAAGGAGAAAAAATGACAACTGATTCGCCGATTAAATATCGTTTAATCAAAAAAGAAAAACACACTGGTGCACGTTTGGGTGAGATTATCACCCCACATGGCACTTTCCCAACCCCTATGTTTATGCCTGTTGGAACGCAAGCTACCGTTAAAACCCAAAGCCCTGAAGAGCTTAAAGAAATGGGCTCAGGGATTATCTTGGCAAATACCTACCACCTATGGTTACGCCCTGGAGATGAGTTGATTGCCCGTGCTGGTGGACTCCATAAATTTATGAACTGGGATCAGCCTATTCTAACGGATTCTGGTGGTTTTCAGGTTTATTCTTTAGCTGATACACGCAACATCAGTGAAGAAGGGGTAACCTTTAAAAACCACCTCAACGGTTCTAAGATGTTCTTATCACCAGAAAAAGCGATCTCTATCCAAAACAATCTAGGGTCTGATATCATGATGAGCTTTGATGAGTGTCCACAGTTTTACCAACCTTATGACTATGTCAAAAACTCTATCGAACGGACGAGTCGTTGGGCAGAGCGTGGGCTAAAAGCTCACCGTCGCCCACATGATCAAGGACTTTTTGGAATTGTTCAAGGGGCTGGTTTTGAAGACCTTCGTCGTCAATCTGCGCAAGATCTGGTTAGCATGGACTTCCCAGGCTACTCTATCGGAGGGTTAGCTGTGGGAGAAACGCATGATGAGATGAATGCTGTTCTTGACTTTACAACCCCACTCTTACCTGAAAACAAACCCCGTTATCTTATGGGGGTTGGAGCGCCAGACAGCTTAATTGATGCGGTTATTCGTGGCGTTGACATGTTTGACTGCGTCTTACCAACTCGTATCGCTCGTAACGGAACGTGTATGACCAGCCAAGGACGACTCGTTGTTAAAAATGCCCAGTTTGCAGAAGACTTTACACCACTAGATCCAGAGTGTGACTGCTACACTTGTCAAAACTACACTAGAGCTTATATCCGCCACTTGCTCAAGGCAGATGAGACCTTCGGTATTCGCCTAACTAGCTATCATAACCTTTATTTCTTAGTTAATCTGATGAAAAAAGTCCGTCAAGCCATCATGGATGACAATCTGTTGGAATTCCGACAAGATTTCCTTGAAAAATACGGCTATAATCGCTCAAATCGCAATTTCTAACCTTGCTCTTAAGATTTTTTTAAGCTCATCCACTTATGATATTATATATTCGATAAATACCCCAAAAAAGAGGGAGTAGAAAAGATTCTTTTAGCCTGGTGAGTCTTTTCTTTCCCTCTATTTTTTTTAAGAAATGATATAATGGAAATAAAAGGAGAAAGAGCATGCCAGAAAAAGACTATGCCACTAGGTGGCTAAAATCAACCTTAATTGATAAGGTTCACAACCGTCAACAACTCGAAATGATTTGGCATAGTCCATCTATTCGTTTAGAAATTGTTCCAACAACCTACCGCAGTCATTTTTTGGCCTTAAAACCTTTCCCAGACAAAATTTATATCTTTGAAATTGTTGACGGTACTATTTTTTATACGGTGGGCTACCAAACAACAGTAGCTGCCTTAACAGGAAAACAAGTACAGCTCAAAACACAAGAAATTCAGCAAATTGAACAAACACAGAAGTTCATTCAAGGTTTCCTCAATCATTCTATTTGGAAATTTTAAACCATTAAGATCTTCTACCATCTCTCAAAAGTAAGATTATCCATCAAGCTTTTAGGATAAGAGGCAGAGTCTTGATGGTTTTTATTGTCTATTTACTTCAAACATACTATAATAAAATTCATACCATTCTATATTTAGAAAGCGTAGGAATTTCCTATGAATACTAACTTTTTTATTGCCTTTGCATTGACAGCTATTGCAGGTTTAAGTACTGGTATTGGTAGTCTTATTGCCTTTTTAGCCAAGGATACCAATAAAAAATTTCTATCTGTTAGCCTTGGTTTCTCCGCAGGAGTCATGATCTATGTCTCTCTTATTGAGATTTTTCCAACAGCTCAAGACATTCTCGTTAAAGAATTGGGCGAAAAAGGCGGAGCTTGGTTAAACGCCACAGCGTTTTTCCTAGGCATCTTTCTCATCGCTCTCATCGATAAACTTATCCCATCAGATGAAAACCCTCATGAAATCAAACATCTCAAGGAAGAAAAAAAAGATAGCCTCACAGAAGCTAAAGAACACATACAACGCCCTAAAAAACTAATGCGTATGGGCTTAATGACCGCTCTAGCAATTGGAATCCATAACTTTCCTGAAGGATTGGCCACTTTTATTTCTGCCATGCAAGATCCTAGCATTGCGATTCCTATTGTTGTCGCCATCGCCATTCATAATATCCCAGAGGGAATAGCTGTTTCTGTTCCTATCTATCAAGCAACTGGTTCAAAAAAAGTTGCCTTTACCTATTCTTTTTTGTCTGGCCTAGCAGAGCCAATCGGAGCTCTTGTCGGATGGTTTCTCCTCATGCCTATTATGAACGATGTCGTTTATGGCATGATTTTCTCAAGCGTAGCTGGGATCATGGTTTTTATCTCTCTAGACGAACTCCTTCCTGCCGCCCATGAGTATGGTGAGCATCATTTATCCATTTATGGACTGATTGCAGGTATGATCATCATGGCTATTAGCCTTCTTCTCTTTATTTAACTTATCCACAGGTGCTTTATGAAAATTCTAATTCCAACTGCAAAAGAAATGAAGACAGGAACTCCTGTTTCCGCCCAGCCTCTTTCCAAAGCCAGTCAAGCTGTCTTAAAGGCACTACAGGATTATGGGGTTTCTGATTTGCAACAACTATATCATTTAAAAGAAACTGCTGCTCAAAAAGAGCTGGAACGTTGGCAAGCCATAGTCAAGGGAGCTGCCTTGACTTATCCCGCATTGGAGCTTTTTAATGGCCTAATGTATCGGCAAATTGCTTTTGAGCCGACTCCTGAAAATCTAGCATTTATCCATAGATCTATTTTTATCACCTCTTCCTTTTACGGCATCATCAATGCGCTTGAGCCTATCTCAGAACACCGACTAGACTTCCTTAATCCTCTTAAGGTAGATGGAAAAACTTTAAAACAATTTTGGCGAGAGAGCTTCGATGCCTTTGTTTCAGATACGGAACCTATCTTATCCCTTCTTTCTAGTGAGTTTGAAGAGGTTTTCTCTAGTCCTATCCGAAAAAAATTGATTCGCGTCAGCTTTTTTGAAGAAAAAAATGGTCAACTCAAAAAACACTCTACCATTTCAAAAAAAGCAAGAGGACAACTGATTACTCAGATCATTCAAAATAAGATTACAGAGCCCGAGCAATTAAAAACCTTAACCTTTTCTGGTTTTACCTATCAAGAAGATCAATCGGATGCACAACACCTTGTTTACATCAAATCAATCACATAAAAGACTGAAAAATAGAAATAGCTTAGAATCACATCATGAGAAATGTTGATTCTAAGCTATTTTTGATTGTTATAAGTAGTATTTTTGCTTAGCCTCTTCTATCACTAAGCAGAGTCAATCTCTTGTTTTTCAACATATAAAAGGCGCAAACCTAGACCAAGCCCGCATGTCAATAAACCTAGAATTAACCCAATCCAGTACGCATAAGGCCCAAGGTCCGTCCATCTATCCAGTAGCAAACCAAAAGGAATGCAAAGTGCCCAATAGCTAACAACACAAATCACAAAAGGAATACGCGTATCCTTATAACCTCGTAAAATGCCTTGTATAGGTGCTGATAGGGCATCTGATAGCTGAAATAATAAACTATACGTCAAAAATCGCGTTACCAAATGGATAAAGTCAGGATCTTTTCCATAAAGAGCTGCAATACCTGCACGATTAAAATATAAAAAAGTTAAGGTGCACACAACAAAAGCCAATCCAGCCAAAAGACCTAATCGCGTATAAGTACGAGCATGGTCATACCGCTTAGCTCCGACCTCAAAGGAAACCATAATAGCCAAAGCCATTGAATTAGATAGGGGAAAAGCATACATCAAACTGGCAAAATTGATAGCAGCTTGGTGAGCCGCTATCACTTCTGTTGAAAATTTCGACATAAAAATTGCGACAATCGCAAAAAAACCAACCTCTGCAAAACTCATCCCTCCAATTGGAAGCCCTAAACGTAAGGCTGAACGACAAGCTTGCCAGTCAAAAGACTCTTTTTCCTGCAGACCATAGCCTCTTAAGTCAGGATGGTACCTTAATACCAAGACCGTTACACCCAATAAAAACCAATAAGCTAGAGCTGTCCCTAAACCTGCTCCTGCTCCTCCTAACTTTGGAAAACCAAACTGACCATAGATAAATAAATAATTCAATCCAGCATTAAAAGGGACAATTAATAGCATCAAATACATGGAAAGACGCGTCAGCCCAAGAGCATCCATAAAGGAGCGACAAACGGTAAATAATAAAAAAGGAAGAATCCCTAAAGCAAGGTAAGTAAGATAAGTAAAAGCCACTTCTTCTACTAAAGATTCTAGACCTAGCAAGGATAAAAGAGGTTTTAAGAAAAGTCCTCCTAAAACAAGTGTGACAAGCGATAATCCTAAGGCAAGATAGATAAACTGATAGAAATCTTTCTTAATCTTTTCTTTTTTTCCACTTCCAAAGTCTTGTCCCACAATTGGAACAAGTGCTGAAGCAATACCTGTCAATAGCGTTAAAATCGGTGTCCAAATAGAGCCACCAATAGAAACACCTGCTAAGTGCGACGTCGCATAACGCCCTGTCATCATCGTATCAATAAAAGCTGTTGAATAATTAGCCAACTGATAGACTAAAATCGGTAAAAAAATCTTAAAAAATAAAACAAGTTTTTGCCTAATACTTTCTGTCGTGTACATCATTCTCCCTAAAAATAAAATTGGACACAACTACTGATACTCATGATCAGACGTTGTGTCAACATCTCAGTGGCAGTGGTGGATTGGGTTTAATAGTCCAGTGGACTTATTAAAGATTGGAGATAAGATTTCTCAATTTATATTTTTCACTTCAAACTTGATCTCTGCAACTATCTCCCAGACAGCTGAAATCAGCAAGATCGTTCTGCTTTCACCTAACCACTTAAAACTAGAACTGATTGATGAACTTGTTTTTGATGGGCTGAGTGCTTTCTCCTTCTCACTCTGATAAGATGATATTTTTTTTTCGATTATTATCTTATCAGAGAAAGAAAAGTGTTATTGCTCGCGTCTAGCAGGCTCAAAGCTCTCTTTCCCATCATTAAGCTTGTCCCAGATAACAACCTCTCCTGTCGCTAAAGAACGTTTAACATCAATAATTCGCTGATTAGATGAGCCTCTAAACTGGAGCATTAAATTGCGCTTCGTACGATCATAACGTCCATCTACTAAAATATCAATATAAGATAATAACTCTAGCTTATCGTCTGTTTCTAGCAACATCTCTTCCCAAGTATAGCCTGTCCAAGACCAAATATCCTTATTGGGTAATTCTGTCTTGATGCGCTTCACCAAGGGCAATAAAATTCCTGTATTTAAAAAAGGTTCTCCTCCTAAAAGGGTTAAGCCTTGAACATAAGGTTGAGCAAGATCGGTCATAATCTTCTCCTCCAACTCCATTGTATAAGGTTGCCCTGCTTTAAAGGACCACGTTGCAACATTATAACAGCCCTCACAGTGAAATAAACAACCACTCACATAAAGAGAGTTCCGCACCCCTTCACCATCAACAAAATTAAAAGCCTTGTAATCAATGATACGCCCTTGGCTCAGCTCCTCACTTTTCCACTCTTGTGGTTTTGGATTATTCATATCAACTCCTAGAGTCATCAGAGCTAGATTAAGTCCCATTACTTGCCTAGTTATGAAGATTTCTATCCATCTCTAAGCCTTAACCTAAACTCTCTTTGCTTCCTTTCATGGTTAGTGTTATCAGGCTAGAGCTCAATCCAATAACGTTCTGTTTGCTCACGGCAATCCTCTAGCTCACCCCCACAAGCCAAAATCGTACGACGACTGGCTTCATTTTGCTCATGGCAGGTCACTAACACACGCTTAATATTCTTATTGGTTGCCTCTTTTAAACCCAGTTGTAATTGCTTTTTGGCATATCCTTTTTTTCGCTCACTCGGACGAATAGAATATCCGATATGCCCACCTTTTTGCAATAAAAAATCATTTAACCGTAATCGTAAATGTAAAAACCCAAGTGCCTTACCAGTCTGATCAAAAGAAACGTACTGAATCGCAGGGACATAACCGTCAGGTAAATCGAGTCCCATCTCATTTGAGAGATTCTGTTCTAACCATTCTTCATAGGCCAATTCCTTCGGATAATGGCCACCATCCATAGCAGATCCATCTTGGTTGAACTCTGCAATCATCTCAAGGATGGCTTTTTTATCCTCCAAAGCTGGCCGTCTTAAACTGATGACTTTTTTACAGATTTTTTCAAAAATTGTTCACGTAAACTAGCTACACGATCTTTTTTATTATTTCCTCCCTTCGAGTGCTTTTCATGATAGCGAGCTACCTGTGCTTTTCCTTTATCATCTAATTGATATTTTCCCATTATGATTTCTCTTTTCTATTTTTATTTATAAAAGGAGGCTGGATAAAAAGTCCAGCACTACTTCTCAACGTTCGTATTAACATCTTATTGCAGCAATTGGGGCCAACAGTCCAGTGGAGTGAAACAGTTTGGAGAATTATTTTACCCTAAGCCTATGAGGTAAAAAGGTTTAAGATGAAACTGTTCCACTCCTCATTCTTACAAACTAGAGCCGTTCATATGTTTCACACGTGCGATGATTTCTTTATGACGACCATTCACCATTGGACGCGCTTGCGGATTTCCTAGATAACCACAAGTCCGCTTCACCACATCAACTGTCTTAGGATCACTGTTGCCACAATTAGGACACTTAAATCCACGCTCTGTTGGTTCAAAATCCCCTTCAAAATCACAAGCATAACAGTGATCAATAGGCGTATTTGTTCCCAAATATCCTACTCTATCATAAGCATAATCCCATACCGCTTCTAGAGCTTTTGGATTTTGTTGTAGCACAGGATACTCACAGTAATGAATAAAACCACCACTTGCTCCCGCTTCTGGATAATCCTTCTCAAAGTCTAACTTTTCAAAAGGCGTTGGATTTTTTCTCACATCGTAATGGAAACTATTAGTGTAGTATTCCTTGTCTGTAATATCTTCAACCATTCCAAATTTCTCAGTATCTATACGACAAAAACGATCTGTTAAGCTCTCTGATGGTGTTGAATAAACAGAGAAATGATAGCCATATTGGTCAGACCAATCCTCTGTCAATGCCTTCATTTTCTTAATAATGTCAAGAGTAAATGCCTTGGCTTCTGGCTTGTCCTCCCACTGCCCACCATAAAAGACGGTCGCAACTTCATAAAGACCAATGTAGCCTAGTGACACCGTGGCACGACGATTTTTAAAAACCTGATCCACTTGATCTTCTTTTCTCAAACGCTTACCAAAAGCACCATATTGGTAGAGGATAGGCGCATTGCTTGGTGTCGCTTCTTTGACACGCTCTACACGATACACTAGGGCATCTTTTGCTATACCCATACGTTCTGAAAAAATCTCCCAAAATTTTTCCTTGTTTCCTGCAGATTCAAGTGCTATCCGTGGCAGATTAACCGTTACCACACCAAGATTCATCCGACCAGATGTGACATCCTGTCCTGTTTCATCCTTCCAACCTTGTAAGAAAGACCGACAGCCCATAGGCACCTTAAAAGAACCTGTTAATTCGACAATCTTATCATAAGACAGCATATCAGGATACATACGCTTAGTGGCACATTCTACTGCTAACTGCTTAATATCATAATTAGGAGAGCCAACCTCTAAGTTCAAGCCACGCTTTACGGTAAAAATCAACTTAGGAAAAATAGCCGTCCGATTTTCACTTCCTAAGCCCTTAATACGAATGGTTAAAATGGCCTTTTGAATTTCACGTTCAAACCAAGATGTCCCCAAGCCAAATCCTAAAGAAGTAAATGGCGTTTGTCCATTTGAGGTGAACAGAGTATTAATTTCATACTCCAAACTCTGCATGGCATCATAAATGTCTTTTTTAGTCTTTTCACGCGCATAGGCCTCATGCTTTTCTGGCATCACCCATTCTTTAGCGTCATTTAGGTGCTTATGGTAGTTCAACTCCGCATAAGGAGCCAACACTTCATCAATACGATCTGCTGAACATCCACCATACTGGCTAGAGGCTACATTCGCAATAATCTGTGAGATTTGAGCGGTTGCCGTCTGAATAGATTTCGGACTCTCTACCTCTGCGTTACCAATTTTAAACCCATTGGCTAGCATTCCCTTAAAATCAATTAAACAACAATTTGTCATAGGAGTATAAGGGCTATAGTCCAAATCATGATAGTGAATCTCACCTTTTTGATGTGCATTGGCCACATGAGCAGGCAACATCTTAAGACCTATAGATTTACCAACAATACCTGCGGTCAAATCACGCTGTGTATTAAAAACATCACTGTCCTTATTCGCGTTTTCATTAACCACCGCACTATCTTTATTGATTAACTTACCGATGCTAAAATTAATATCCGTTGCTTGAGCTCGGTCAAAGTCACGTTGTGTACGGTAACGAATATATTCCTCTGCAAGATCATATTCATTAGCTTGTAGTAGTTCATGCTCCACAATATTTTGAATCTCATAGATATTTACATCTACTGTAAAGCGGTCAAAAATCTCAGCCAAGACAGCATTCGTGATACTTTCTAACTTAGCTTCCATGATTGGCGTTATGGGAGCAAGCTTTTGAGCTGCCTTAAGAAGGGCTTGATAGATTTTATCTCCATCCAGTCCCACCTTACGCCCATCACGTTTGATGACCACCATATCAAAACGATTTGTAACATCATGTTCACTAAGTACTGGCATTATTTCTCCTCCTTTAACAACGTTTTTATTATATCATAACAAAGAAAAAAATCAATATCTTGTGGTTTTTTGAATAAACACCCACAAGATATTGATTTACTTGAGTTTATAGACAACAAATCCCTCAACCTGATCAAGAGAAATTTTTTCATAATTTTTTGCTAAATTTTGTTTAACAGCATCTGATAATGCCATTTTTTTATTTTGAATCACATAAGTAGCTTTGTCAGATAACAGATTGTCTTCTAATTCCTTCTGGTAAGATGACTGACGTGCTGCCAAAAAAGGTAGAGGGTAAAGACTACTTGAACTAGTTTGACTCTTTATATAAACCGTTGCCTGTGAGTCCCATACATATATTATATCATTTTTACCGACCTCTTTTTTTAGGTAAGTTGCGATAAGATCACGCTCTGTTGACATCCGATAAGATGAAGCATAAGACACAACAGGAGCAGCCATAGCATAAATCACCATAACAACTGGCAAATAATAAAAAGATTTAAAAATAAAAGTAAAAAAACTTCTTGATGTTTTAGTCACACGATGACTACGTCTTTGTTTCTTATTAACCACCTCATAAGCCTCATTAAGATAAGGGGCTGATAGAACAAGACCAAAAGGTAAAAATAGAATTAACTGAGATAAGTCATAAGTTCGAGAAAAAATAGCATAAATCAGATAACAAACAGAACTACATAGCATAAGGTAGCAAAACCATTTGTCTTCTTTAAAGGATTTTAAAGAAATTAAAGATTTGAGTCCCCAAAAAACTAAGCCCGAAGAAAATATCATTAAAAGTTGCAATCCAATAGTGAATACCAAACTACCATCAGATAATGCTGGTTGAACAAAATTATTCCACCCTGTTTGCTCTAAATAAGCTGAGACAGACTGCATATTCAATACAAAGTAGCCTGCAATATAAAAAACCAATAAATTTCCAAACAAGACACATAACAATTGATAGAACCCTCTTGCTATATGTTTATTTCTTAAATTATAAATACCAATAAAGATAACCGATAATAGCCAAAAAACTAAGGATCTTGGCTCAATTAAAATAGCAATAGCCCCCGTCAAGCCATAAATCATAAAGGTCTCATCTGGAATTTCTTGTTTAAAATAACGCAACAAAAACCAAATTGAAACTAAGATAAAAGGAAGGGCTAACTGACTGGCATAAAGACCCCCAAAGCCAAAAGTTGCTAAAAGCACATAGAAAAAACTCGTTAAGGCTATCGTTGCACTATCTCTAAGTGTCAAATAAGACATTAGCTTATAAATATAGATTCCCGAAATATAATGTGCCAGAAAATATATAGGGATTGTTAAGAGAAGTGTTCCTCCTAAGTAAGATAGAGCCAATAAAGCATAATAAATAATCCCTGAGCTTGCATAAATCTCACTATAGGGATAGGTACCCTGACTCATCATAAAACCAATATAAAGATTTTCTGATTGCTGAGTACTTGCCAAACCGCTAAAAATGGGAAGGGCAATACTAATGATACTTACCAATAAGCTCATCAAAGCAATGTAAAACTTATGCTGAGACGGGACTTTGATTTTAGTTTTGGGAGCATCTTCCATAGAAAGAGCTATCTTCTCTTTTTTCCCACTACGTTGCATACGACTATATTCTGAACTTGTTGTTGGAATTTGCTGTTTTTCTTGATCCACAACAGACCTCTCCTTATCTTTCATATCTCTTCCAGTATATCAGAAATTAGTGTTTAGTCAATTTCTCACAAAGATAAAGATAATACAAAATATCTTTGAAACGGTGTAAAGACTGTCGTGAATAATTTCTTAAAAATATCCGTTCTTTCTCGCTTAATGTTAAAAATTTTTTCTTCATACTAATTTATTCGAAAAAAGATATGTTATTTGACAAAAAAGACTGGTTACCCAGTCTTTTTACTAATCCTCATCTACAAAACTATTGAAGACTTCCTCAATCATATCCCACTCCGCATCTGAATCTTCAGGAATAGGTTGAAGATCTCCTTCTGTACCATCTTCATTTTCTGTATAAGAGTAAGCTTGGATCTCAATTTCACCATTAGCATCTTCTTCTGCACCTGCTGGTACTAAAAGAACATAGTTTTTACCAAATTCTTCTCGACCATCAATTGTCAATAAAATTTCAAACAAGGTTTCATTTCCTTGCTCATCCACTAACGTAATAACTTCATGTTCATGATCATGATTATGTGACATTATTTTCTCCTTTAAAACATACGATCTAGATAATTTTGTAGAATCAGTTGGGCAGCAAGCTTATCAATAACTTTTTTACGCTTTCCACGGCTAACATCCGCCTGCTCTACCAACATCCGCTCTGCTTGTACAGTTGTTAGGCGCTCATCTTGGTAATCTACAGGAAGTTGAAAAAGTTCCTTAATTTTCTCACCATAGGCTTGACTCGCTTCAACACGAGGACCGCTGGTGTTATTCATATTTTTGGGTAAACCAATCACAAACTTATCAACACGATACTCTTTTACCAACTCTGATAACCGTTCAAAACCAAATTCTTCCGTTTCTTCATCAATTTTGATGATTTCAAGACCCTGTGCTGTAAATCCCAAGGGATCACTGATTGCTACCCCAACTGTTTTAGAACCAACATCTAATCCCATTACTCGCATTATAAATCGATTCCATTTCCTTTTAGATAGTAACGAACAAGCTCTTCAACAATCTCATCGCGTTCATGCTTTCTGATTTGATTTCTGGCATCATTGTAACGAGGGACATAAGCTGGATCTCCGCTCAAAACATAGCCTACAATTTGATTAATTGGGTTATATCCTTTTTCATCCAAGGAACGATAGACGTGCGTCAAAGTCTCACTAATTTCTTTTTTATTCACATCATCTAGATTGAAGCGGACGGTTTCATCTGTAAAGCCCATCTCTACACCCTCTTTCCAATATATAGTCCCATTCATTATATCTTATTTTTAAGGAATAAACAAGAACTAGATACAGAAGGTAAGATTAGAATAACTCAAAAAACTTAAACAAACCTAATCTCATCAAAAATAAAAGGGCCATCAGCCCTTTTATGTGATTCCATTATAGTGCAGCACGCAATAATGCTTCTGAATTTTCAACATTACGCACAGAGCGTGGTAAAAAGGCACGAATATCATCCTCTTTATATCCAACCTGCAAGCGCTTTTCATCAATCAAAATCGGCGTTTTTAAAATACGAGGGTTCTGGATGATCACATCAATCACCTCACTCACACTAAGCTCCTCGATGTCAAATTTCAAAGCTTTAGCATAGCGATTTTTCGAAGATACGATACTTTCTACACCATTTTCTGTTTTTGATAAAATGTTAAATAATTCTTCTTTTGTTAGAGGGTCTTTTGCTAAATTTTGTTCTTTATAAGGTAATTGGTGAGCATTAAGCCATGTTTTAGCTTTTTTGCAGCTCGTACAACTTGAAATTGTATAAATCTTAATCATGTCAATTCTCTCTTTCCTTACATGATACTATTATCATACCACAGGCCCTCCTTTAATAAAATCCGTCTTAGGACCTATTTTTATTCCTCGATTTCAATAGCATCATCCAACTCTAGAACGACATCTTCCTGCTCAAGAACTTCCTCTGTAACTTCTTCTTTAACAGACGCTACTGGCTCATCTGAAGCTTCAATCAGGCCAAAATGCACACGCACTTTACGATCAATTTCTTCTAGAATTTCAGGATGATCCAACAAGTACTTCTTAGCATTTTCAGAACCTTGTCCAATCTTAGCATCGTTATAAGAATACCATGCACCAGCTTTTTTAATAATTCCTAAGTCACTGGCAATCTTCACCAACTCTCCTGCTGCTGAGATACCCTCACCATACATGATTTCAACCAAAGCTTCCTTAAAAGGAGGTGCTACCTTGTTTTTGACTACCTTAATTTTTGTCTCACGCCCAATGACACTACCTTTTTGATCGCCTGTTCCCTCAACTTTATTTGAAGTACTACGAACATCTAAACGCACAGAAGCATAAAACTTAAGAGCACGCCCACCAGGAGTTGTTTCTGGGTTTCCAAACATAACACCAACTTTTTCACGCAACTGGTTAATAAAGATGGCAATTGTTTTGGTTTTGTTAATAGAAGCAGATAACTTGCGCATCGCTTGGCTCATCATACGCGCTTGAAGTCCAACATGACTATCACCGATATCCCCATCAATCTCCGCACGAGGAACAAGAGCTGCCACCGAGTCAATAACTACCAAATCAACCGCACCTGAATCAATTAACTTCCCTGCAATTTCAAGCCCCTGCTCACCAGAGTCTGGTTGTGATAGTAGTAATTCATCAATATTAACCCCTAAAGCTTGAGCATACAAAGGATCTAAAGCATGTTCTGCATCAATAAAGGCTGCAATACCACCTTCTTTTTGAGCTTGAGCTACAGCGTGAAGAGCAACTGTTGTTTTACCTGAACTCTCCGGACCGTAAATCTCAATAATACGACCTTTAGGATAACCACCTGCACCAAGAGCAATATCTAACGCTAGACTACCTGAGCTCATGACTTGAACTTTTTGCTCCACACGCTCACCCAGTCGCATCACCGCCCCCTTACCAAAATCCTTTTCAATGGTTTTTAGGGCATCATCTAAGGCCTTTTTACGCTCATCACCAAATTTTTTTGTAATTTCATCTAATTTTTTACCAGATTTTTTAGCCATTTTTTCTCCTTTATTTAAATCTAGAGACACATCTTTTTTATTATACTAAACTTTAGCTTTTTAATAAAGTCTGACGGACTAAATTTAAAGCGTGTAGCACTGCTACTCTTCGAATCGTAGAGCGACTTCTTCCTCCTAAAGATAGCTGTAAAATCTCTGTCCCATCTACACTCGCCAAAGCAATAAAGACAGTTCCTACTGCTTGACCCTCTAATTCCTCTGGACCAGCAACACCTGTTAAGGAAATCGCAAAATCTGCACCTATCTTTTCTCTTGCTCCTTCAGCCATTGCTTGTGCTGTAAAGGAACTCACCACTCCATGCTCTGCTAGGTCTTTCATATTAATCCCTAACATTTTTGATTTCTCCTCCATACTGTAGGTAACAAAACCACCCGAAAAAATCTGAGACGCACCTGAAATATCGGCAAGACTGGCTTGAAATAAGCCAGCAGTTAGACTTTCAGCTGCCGTAATGGTCTTATTGTTAGCTTTCAAAAGATTAACCACCACTTCTGATAGACTTGTATCATCACCATAAGCATAAAATAGTTGAGAAAGTGGTTCTCGTTCTAATATTTTTGATTCAAACTGGTCTAGTTTAAGAGTAGCCTCTCTTTGACTTTTTGCCTTAGTGGATAAGCGCAAAGTCACCTCGCCAGTTTTCGCATAAGGTGCTAAAGTGGGATCAGTCTGTGTTTGAATCAAATCATCTAATAAAGTGACTAACTGACTCTCGCCCATCCCAAAAAAGCGTAAAACACGCGAATAAAGTTTTTTGCCACTGTCCAAAAGTGGCAATAGCTCCTCTCTCACCATCGGTTTTAACTCCCCTGGAGGCCCAGGGAGGACAACATAAGTCGTACCATCAACTGTAATGAGTCCACCTACTGCAAGTCCTGTGCGATTTTGTAAAGCAGTTGATCCTTCAATAATCTGAGCTTGACGTTCATTATTTGGCGTTCGACTGCTAGATGGTCGATGTGAGAAAAACTCATCTAAACGCTTTTTAGCAGATAAATCAGTAACCAATTCACGATTTAAAAATTGCGCTAGGGTTTGTTTGGTCAAATCATCTTCTGTTGGCCCTAAACCACCACATAAGATGATCAGATCACTCCGTTTTTTTGCAATGTCTAAAATCGATAAAAGACGCTCCATATTGTCCCCAACTGCTGTTTGAAAATAAACATCAATACCAATCTGCGCCATCTGCTCAGATAAAAATTGAGCATTGGTATTAACAATTTGACCTGTTAAAATCTCTGTCCCTACCGCTATCAATTCTGCCTTCATCTTTGCCTCCTAACTATTTATTCGATAATGATGGTCTTACTGTCATACTTTTTTAAAATTTGTTAACAAAGAAACCAGAGTAGCTTCAAAACTAAGCACTCTGGCGTCTTATCTTTTCATCTACTTGACTAACATTTTCAAGCCAGATTTAATATAGTTTTCAGCGGTGTCAGTTGTCCCTTCAAAAAAGGCACGGATTTTTTTCAATTCACTAGCTTTATATCCCAGAACCAAAAGAGCTTCCATTGCTTCTTCTAATTCTGGATTACCAGTAGCCTTTTGATGAGATTTTTTCTGCTCAGGAGCTAATTCGACAAATTTTCCTGCTAAATCTAAAACCATCTGTTGAGCTGTTTTTTTTCCAATTTTTGGAAACTTTGTTAAGTATTTAATATCGCCACTATCAATCGCAGCAACCAAACCTTCGTTATCATCAGCTGCAATAATGGCCAAAGCTGATGTTGGACCAATTCCTGTAACAGAAATTAAATTTAAAAAAACTGATTTTTCATGCTCATCATGAAAACCATATAACAACTGGGCATCCTCACGCACCACATGATGTAAAAAAATGCGAACTTCTTGATTAACTAAATCAGAAAAACTATAAGGATTGGCAACATGTATGATATAGCCCAAACCCGCTGTTTCTACCACAATATACTTAGCAGTAATTCGTGTCACTACCCCTTTAATATAATCGTACATCTCTTTTCCTTCTATTCATATTTTCCCATTTCACGTAAACTTTGGTGGTTTTCTTGAATACGTCTAAACATTTTTTCCATATCTGATGTCGTAAAATGAACTAGAACTGGTCGTCCATGAGGACAATTATAAGGATTTTGGCACTCAGATAATTGAGTCAGTAAATCTCTTGCAGAGTAGTCATCTAGCTTATGATTAGCTTTAATACTACGCTTACAAGACATCATAATGGCCAACTCTGACCTGTAATCCTTAATGGAGACCTGATTGGTTAATAGCAACATGTCACACATCTCATAAACCCCTGATTCAATCTCTTCTTCTTTAAACCAAATAGGATGCTCACGCAAAATAAAAGTATTTGGACCATAATCTTCTAAGTAAACCCCTACTTGATTTAAGAGAGACATCTTATCCTTTAGACGCAAAAAATCATCCTTAGGGAACTCAAATAAATAAGGGACTAACAGTTGTTGCGAAGAATTGTCAACCTGACCAATTTTTTCCCGATAGTATTCATATTTCACTCGTTCCTGGGCAGCATGTTGATCGATAATGTATAGACCTTCTTTACCTTGCGCAAACAAATAAGTACCGTGCATTTGACCAAAGTAATCTAGTTCAGGAAATGTGGAGCTGACCTCATTTTCAAGTCTTTCTACAGCCTTGTCAATCTGATTTTTACTCGATTTCACTGACCAATCAAAATCTGGATGTTCTGAAAATGTGCTATCTTCTCCAATCTCTCTTCTGTTAGCCATCTTAACAGAAGAACTAACAGCATCCGTTATGTCAACTTTTTTGTCAACATCCTTGTCAACACTGTCAAATTCCTTGACAGCATTTTCTGCTACTTGAGCTTCATCAAGGAAAAAATCTTGCTTAACAGCATCGTATCTCAATGGACTACTTTTTAAATTGAGAGTCGTTTGAACCGGTTTTGAGAGAGAACGTGTGCTTGATTTTGCTAAGTTTTCAAGAGCATCTGGAATCAAATCTTGTTGACGCAAACTTTCCATGATAGCTGTTTTAATTAAATGCATCAGCTCAGCTTCTTTTGAAATACGAACTTCTTGTTTAGTTGGATGAACATTGACATCAGCAAGATAAGGATCAATCTGAATATCAATGACAGCAATAGGAAAACGTCCAACCATTAGTTTGGATCCATATCCTTCTAAAATCGCTCGGTTGATCAAAAAATTTTTAATATAACGCCCGTTAATTAATAGTGTAATATAATTACGGTTTGCTCTAGTCAGCTCTGGCAAACTGATATAGCCTGAAATTTCAAAATCCAAATCACTGGTACTAATTTCCACCATCTTACGAGCAGTGTTCAAACCATAAATTCCTGAAATAGCTTGACGTAAATCACCTGTTCCGGTTGTCTTTAGCAATTCACGACCATCATTAATCAATGTAAAAGCAATTTCTGGGTGTCCTAAACTTAAGCGGTTGACCACATCAATAATATGAGCTTGCTCTGCTTGTAAACTCTTCATGTACTTTAAGCGTGCTGGCGTGTTAAAAAAGAGATTTTCGACCTTTATTTTTGTTCCAATGGGCGTTGTGACAGGCTCTTGTTTTTCAACTTTACCCCCATTGGCCACAAGTAAGGTACCACTTGGATCTGCCTGACTAGCCGTTTTAATCGTTAATTTACTAATAGACGCAATAGATGGTAGGGCTTCACCACGAAAGCCTAAGGTTCTAATCCGAAACAGATCTGCTTGATTTTTAATCTTACTCGTTGCATGCCTTCTTAAACTAAGAGCAACGTCAGACTGACGCATTCCTTCTCCATTGTCTGTGATTTGAATCGACTTGAGTCCTGCTTCCTCTATCTCTATTGTGATTTGACGGCTGCCTGCATCAATAGCATTTTCTACCAGTTCCTTGACCACACTAGCAGGACGTTCAATCACCTCACCTGCTGCAATTTGGTTAGCTAAAATCTCTGGTAATTCGATAATTTTTGACATAACTTCCCTTTCTAAAGCAGTTTTTTCAATTCGTATAAGGTTGACATAGCTTCCATAGGGGTAAGATTTAAGACATCAACCTTCTGTAATTGATCTAATACAGGATGTGAAGCTTCTTGAAAAAGGCTGAGCTGCGTACTAACGGCTTCTTTAGTAACAGCAGATGGATTCACCTGAGCAACTATCTGAGCCGAGTGTTCTTCTAAATCTTTTAAAATGGTGTCTGCACGATTCAGTAAATTTCTCGGTAAACCTGCAATCTTAGCCACATGGATACCGTAAGATTTATCAGCAGGACCTTCAGCAATTTTGTGCAAGAACGTCACTTCTCCATCTTTTTCTAAAATAGAGACATGAACATTGACTAACTGTGTCAACGTTTTTGACAAGGTTGTCAACTCATGGTAATGGGTAGCAAACATGGTCTTTGCCCCAACATGCTCATGAATATACTCAATAATGGACTGAGCAAGGGCCATACCATCATAAGTAGCCGTTCCACGACCCAACTCATCAAATAAAATCAAGGAGTGCGGGCTAGCTAATTGAATCGCTTGATTAGCCTCCATCATCTCAACCATAAAAGTCGATTGTCCAGAAATCAAATCATCTGCTGCCCCAATACGTGTGAAAATAGCATCAAAAATTGGAAAATTAACATAATCTGCTGCAACAAATGCTCCCATTTGAGCCATAATTACTGTCAAGGCAAGTTGACGCATATAAGTCGATTTCCCACTCATATTAGGTCCTGTAATTAACTGAATCGTAGTATCAGTATCAAAAGTAATGGTGTTTGGAATATACTCTTGTACTCCCATCACTTTTTCGACAACAGCATGACGACCATTTTCAATCGAAATCATTTGGTCAGTATTAAATAGCGGTCGAATATAGTGATTATTTTCAGCTACAACTGCTAATGATTGCAAGACATCAATAGTTGCCAGTAGGCGGGCTAATTTTTGAAGGCGCTGAATGTATTTTTCAACCTGAGCACGAATAGACATAAAGATATCATACTCAAGATTAGCTGACTCTTCACGTGCTTCTAACATATCCCCTTCAATCTTTGCCAATTCAACTGTACCATAACGCTCTGAGTTTTTTAGGGTTGCTTTTCGAAAGAAATGCTCTGGGACCAAATCAAGATTAGAGTTGGTTACATGGAAATAATAGCCATCTTTTTTATTGTAGTCAACTTTTAGATTAGAAATGCCACTAGCTTCACGCTCTTTAGCTTCTATCTCAGCTATCCATCCTGCTCCTTCTTTCATCACACGGCGATAGCCATCTAGTTTTTCATCAAACCCTGTTTTGATAATATCACCTTCTAAAATTGTCATGGGAGCTTCTGGATTAATAGCTGAGCTAATCAAGTGTTCCAACTCTGGTAGGGGATCCAGTTGTGCAACCAACTGTTCTAAAGCAGGGCTATCAAACGTTTCTAAGATAGACTTAATCATAGGAACATTGGACAAGGTTTTTCCAAGTTGAAGGAGATCCTTAGGATTAGCTTTTCCAAAAGAAACTCGACTAGCCAAACGCTCAATATCGTAGATTCCTTTTAAGCTTTCTGTTAAATCATGGCGCTCAAAAAAATGGTCTAAGAAAGCTTGAATCACCTCTTGACGATTTAAAATTTTAGTTTGATTCACCAAAGGCCGATCAATCCAACTACGCAATAAACGAGTCCCCATAGCCGTCTTAGTCTCATCTAGTAGCCAGTACAAACTACCATGTTTCTTTCCTGTCCGAGCATTTTCTAATAAGTCTAAGCTTTTTTTCGTGGCGTAAGTCATCTGCAAAAAGTCCTTAATTTCGTAATGTAAAGCTTTTTGGAGATGGCTAAGTTCTCTTAGTTGCGTGGTTTTAACATAAGCTAATAACTTACCTGCGCTGCTTTTTTCAAGAGGTGTCAAGGCGTTGTCAATAAGGTGTAAATCTTCTATGGCCTCCAAACTCTCAGATAATAACAAGTTGAGTTGTTTGGTTAAAAGGTGCTTTTCTTGTTCAGGTGGCTGATACCCCAAAACAACTTCTTTTGCCTTAAGGTTTAAAATCTCTGATGTGGCTGTATCAAAATCTGATAAGGTAGTTGTATGAAACTCCCCTGTTGATACATCCATATAAGCAAGGCCATAAGAAAGACCATCTGTATCAAGAGAGACTAAGAAATTATTACTAGCATCCTGACTACTGGAATCAATAGCTGTCCCTGGGGTAATGACCTGAACAACTTCTCTTTTGACCACACCGACAGCTTTTTTTGGATCCTCCATCTGCTCGGCAATCGCCACCTTATATCCCAACTCGACTAAGGTGTCAATATATTGTTGTGCTGCATGAAAAGGCATGCCTGCCATTGGAATAGGATGATCTGCATTTTTATTACGACTCGTCAAGGTCAGCTCTAAAATTTGAGCAGCTTTTGTCGCGTCCTCATAAAATAACTCATAAAAGTCCCCCATACGAAATAGCAAAAAAGCATCTGGATATTCTTTTTTAATATCCAGATACTGCTGCATGCCTGGGGAGAGTTTTTCTTTTGTCATGATGTCAACTCCTCATTTATTTTATCTTCAATAGATTTTGTCACATACTGTAAAAGATCACTAGTGTCTTGTAACTTTACACGATAAGCTTGAACAAGGGGATTTTGATTAAGCTCAACCTCTAAAAGAATAGCAGCCTCACTACTGCTTTCATAAGCTTGAGATTTCTCTAACTTTTGATATAAAACTGCTTCTTGCTGATAAGCTTTCATCTTTATAGTTTGCTCTTGTAATTGTGGTAATGATTTAACTTCTTTTTCTAGAGCTTGATAAGAAATCACATTAGGATGCTGGGCTAGAAGACTAGCTAGATGATCTAACTGTTTTTGAAAAGGTATCATAGTGATAACTCAATATCACTTTCTAAATTTTTTGCCATCGCTTCATCTCGACAAATCACAATCAATGTATCAGCGCCAGCAATTGTCCCTAAGATCCCCTCCTCGTTCTCAGCATCAATAATATTAGCTAAAACATCAGCTTCTCCTAAATTAGTATGGATGACCAACATAAAACTTGCACGCGCAACCTTTAAGATAAACGGCGATATTGCCTCTAAAAAACTGCTATCTGTTAGATTAGATAGGCTATAATACAATCGACCTTCACCATCCCGTAATTTTAATAACCCAATTTCTCTCAAGTCACGAGACAAAGTGGCTTGTGTTACAGAAATGCCCTCTTCCTCTAAAAGAGCCTTGATCTCTTCTTGTGTTCCCACACGGCCTTTCTGGATAATCCGTTTGATTCTATTTTGACGTTCTTGTTTGTTCATGATATCCTCAATCTTGTATAAATATGCTAACTGATTATATCAAAAATTCCTTATTTTTTCGACACTTAAAGCAGGAGACTTCCTAGAAATCTTCTATTTTTAGTCATCAATTGAGTGATTTTATGTTAAAATAGAATGACTGATTAACAAAGGAGTACCTTTATGAATAACAAAGAATTGATTGCTTTAGAAATCAATAAAGTTGTCCCTGACTTGGACAAAGAAACAATTTCCAACTTACTTGAAACACCTAAAAATTCTGACATGGGAGATGTGGCCTTTCCTGCCTTTAGCCTCGCTAAAATTCTTAGAAAAGCCCCTCAAATGATTGCATCAGAAATTGCAGAAAAAATCGATGCTTCAGCCTTTGAAAAAGTAGAGGCAGTTGGACCTTACATCAATTTTTTCCTCGATAAAAAGGCTATTTCTGCAAAAGTATTGAAAGAAGTGATTCGTAATAAAGAGCATTACGCTGATCAAAGTATTGGGCAAGGAAAAAATGTTGCCATTGACATGTCCAGTCCAAACATTGCCAAACCTTTTTCTATTGGACATCTTCGCTCAACTGTTATCGGAGACAGCTTATCCAATATCTTTAAAAAATTAGGCTATCATACGGTCCGCATTAACCATCTCGGTGACTGGGGTAAACAGTTTGGTATGCTAATTGTTGCTTACAAAAAATGGGGAGATCAAAAAGCTGTTGAAGAAAAACCTATCAGTGAACTCTTAAAACTCTATGTTCGTATCAATGAGGAAGCTAAAGAACATCCTGAATTAGATGACGAAGCACGTGACTGGTTCCGTAAGTTAGAAAATGGTGATGAAGAAGCACTTAACTTGTGGCAATGGTTCCGTGATGAAAGTCTAGTAGAGTTTAACCGCCTTTATAAAGAGCTTGATGTTAAATTTGATAGCTACAACGGTGAAGCATTTTATAATGACAAGATGGATGAAATCGTTGAACTGCTTGAAGAAAAAGGTCTCCTTGAAGAATCAGAAGGTGCTCAAGTTGTCAACCTTGAAAAATACGGTATTGAACACCCCGCTCTTATCAAAAAATCTGACGGTGCCACTCTTTATATCACACGCGATCTCGCTGCTGCTCTTTATCGCAAACGCCAATATGACTTTGCTAAGGCCATTTATGTGGTAGGGCAAGAACAGTCAGCCCATTTCAAACAACTTAAAGCTGTCCTTAAGGAAATGGACTATGACTGGAGTGAGGATATTACTCACGTTGCCTTTGGTCTAGTCACTAAAGAAGGTAAAAAACTTTCTACACGTAAAGGGAACGTTATCCTACTTGAACCAACTATTGCCGAAGCAGTTAGTCGTGCTAAAGCTCAAATTGAGAGCAAAAACCCTGACTTGCCAAACAAAGATGCCGTAGCTCATGCTGTGGGAGTTGGTGCCATCAAGTTCTACGACCTAAAAACAGACCGCACCAATGGTTATGACTTTGACCTAGAAGCTATGGTTTCCTTTGAAGGAGAAACTGGACCTTATGTGCAATATGCTCACGCACGCATCCAATCCATCTTGCGTAAGGCCGACTTCACACCAGACGAAACAACAACTTATAGCTTATCTGATACAGAAAGCTGGGAAATTATCAAATTGATCCAAGACTTCCCACGTATTATTGTCCGCAGTGCCGATAACTTTGAGCCATCTATCATCGCTAAATTTGCGATTAACCTTGCACAAAGCTTTAACAAGTACTATGCGCACACTCGTATTCTAGATGACAGTCCAGAACGTGATAGTCGCTTAGCACTTTCTTATGCCACAGCAACAGTCTTAAAAGAAGCCCTTGCTCTTCTTGGAGTAGAAGCACCAAACGAAATGTAAACAAAATCCCATTTGGTAAATACCAAATGGGATTTTCTTAATTCAGATTCTTTTTCCTTCGAATCGTAAAATCGGAACTAACGACCTCATCTACATCTAAAATAGAGATAAAGGCATCTGGATCCATATCTAACAAAATCGCCTTAACATCTCTTACTTCGCTAGGGTTTAACACCACATAGAGTACCTGATAAGAAGTTCCTGAGTAAGCACCTTGTCCCTGTAAAAAGGTTACTCCTCTATTGATCTCATTTAAAATTCGTTTTGCTACCAAATCTGATTGTTTCGTAATAATAATCATTCCTCGAACACGATAACCACCATTTTGAACAACCGTTACGACTTGACTAAAGACAAAACTGGCAATTAAGGTATAAAGCATATGTTGTAAATCAATATAAGTTAGAGAAGCTAATAAAACCAGCAGGTCTATGGTTAAAAGCGTCTGCCCCAATTTGAAGCCGAATTTTTCCTCTAAGACACGCCCGATAATATCTGTTCCACCTGTTGTGGCACCATATCGAAAAACAAGACCACTTCCTACACCTGCAAAAAGACCAGCGACCACAGCCACCAACATCATATCATTCTTTAAGGGAATTTCAATTGGAACACGTTGCCATAGCCAGATAAAAATAGACATGGTGAGGGTGCCATAAATGGTTAAAACTAATGATTTTTTTCCAAAAACACGTGCCCCCAAGACAAATAACGGTAAGTTTAAGAGTAGGGAAGAATAGGCAGGATTAAGACCTGTTAAAAAATTGATGATAAGAGTAACTCCTGCGATGCCCCCTTCAGCTAAATGATAAGCCATATTAAACTTGACAAAACCAAAAGTATATATTGCAACCCCCAAAGCAATCATTAGCAGATTCTTAAAGGTTAATCGTTTATCTTCTTTCATCACGTATCCCCCTTACCACAAAAAAGGAAATCGGGATCAATCATCATCTCCCAATTTCCTCCTTTCTATTTTTTCATTTTTCGATATTTACTTTTTGATGCCACAAATTCTGGACTCATGACTTCATCAACATTAAAGACTGAAACAAAAGCTTGCGAATCAAGTTCTCTCACTAAGATCTTAACATCACGAACATCTGTAGGGCTCAAAGCAACATACATCACATCTTTTTCTTGACCAGAGTAGGCTCCTTCTCCTTTTAAAAAAGTTACCCCTCTCCCCAGATCTTCCATAATAACCTTTGAAATCTCTTGAGAGCGATTAGAAATGATGACCATGCCCCGAACAGCATATCCTCCATTTTGAACTAGATTAACCATCTGGCTATACATAAAGCTAGCAATCAAAGCATACATCATCTTGGGAATAGTGATATAGGTCAGCGATAAAATCATCACAAAAATATCAAATGCAAGAAGAGCTTGGTTTAATTGGATTCCAAACTTGTCCTCAATAACACGTGCTACAATATCAGACCCTCCAATAGTCCCCCCATTTCTAAAGACCAATCCACCACCTAAACCAGCAGTGATGCCAGCGAGCAAGGATACTACCAAGTCATCATGTTCTAAATCAATGACAATAGGAACTTTCTGGAAGATCCAAATAAAAAAATAGAGACAGAAAATTCCCTCAATCGTATAAATCATTGATTTACGACCAAATAAGTAAGCTCCTAAAAGGATCAAAGGTAGATTAATCAGATAACCTGAATAGGTGGGGTTAATTCCAAAAAGGGCATGTAAGACTAGTGTTAGACCAGATAAACCATTGGCTGCAATTTGATTAGCCATATTAAAGTAAACAAATCCAAAAGCATAAATAGCTGCCCCAAAGGCAATCAGAATCATATTTTTCAGACGAAACTGATAATCCACTATCATACAAAATCTCCTTAACTCCTACTGATCCTCTTCCACAAATCTTCCAATGATATGAACATTCTCCGCTACCGAAACAAAGGCTGTCGGATCATATTTTTTCATCAAATACTTAAACTCAGCATACTCTGAACGGGTGATAATAGTGATCAAGACACATTTTTTCTCGTGATTATAAGTTCCTTCTGCATCATTGATACAGGTCACACCACGATTTAATTTTTTGTGAATCATGCGGGTGACTTTATCAGGATTACTGGTGATAATCATAGCCTGCATTTTCTTTTGCTTGGTAAAGACAGCATCCGTCACACGACTAGAGACAAAGATTGTCACCATGGAGTATAGGGCATACTGCCAACCAAACAAAAGTCCCGCAAACAACATAATGACAGCATTCACTGCTAAGGAAATATTGCCAACATCACGGCCTGTTTTCTTACGAATCGTTAAACTAACAATATCTGTCCCACCACTTGAAATATTAGACTTCAAAGCATAACCTATGCCAACTCCCATCACCAAACCACCAAAAATGGCGTTAATCAAGGGATCTTCGGTTAAGGTTATTTCAGGCATAAACTGAATAAATAAGGTACTTAAAGTAACTGTAATAAAAGTAAAGACTGTAAATTTATGCCCAATCTTATACCAAGCCAATACAATCAAAGGAATATTAATAGCATAAAAGGTAAGAGCTACAGGAATTGCAAAACCTAGTAGGCGGTGGCTTAGAGCTGACAGAACCTGTGCTAAACCAGTGACACCACTGGAATAGACATGCCCTGGCTGAAAGAAAAAGTTAACTGCAATACTGGATAAAAGGGCATAAAGCAGGGAAGCGGATACCTTCTCTGCATATTTTTCCCTTGAAATACTTTGTAGGGTTTGAAACAATCCTACTTTTTTAGCAGCCTGACCAACTGCATACTTTGTTTTCTTTTTAAAACTAGCTTTTTTAATCATTGTCCTCTACTTGCAAAGCAAGCTCTTCAAGTTGTTTTGGAGAAACAAGGCTAGGTGCTTGTGTCATAGGATCACTAGCCTTATTATTTTTAGGAAAGGCAATTACTTCACGGATATTATCTTTACCAGCCAATAACATCACCAATCGGTCTAGACCCAAGGCTAAACCACCGTGTGGTGGGAAACCATAGTCCATAGCTTCTAACAAGAAACCAAACTGTTCATTAGCTTCCTCAAGAGAGAATCCTAGAGCTTTTAACATCCGCTCTTGTAAGTCTTTTTGATTAATCCTCAAGCTACCACCACCAAGCTCATAACCATTTAAGACAATATCATAAGCAATAGCTTTTACCTTACTAAGATCACCCTCAAGTTCATGTGCTGTATCTGCTTGCGGCAGGGTGAAAGGATGGTGAGCTGACATGTAGCGACCTTCTTCTTCTGACCATTCAAACATTGGCCAATCAACAATCCACAAGAAATTAAATTGTGACTCATCAATCAAATCTTGCTCCTTAGCAATACGATTACGAAGAGCGCCTAAAGTATTATTCGCAACATCTAAGCTATCTGCTACAAAAAGGACCAAATCATTTTCAGAAAGCGCTAAGCGCTCAACAAGAGCTGACTCAATATCTGTTAAAAACTTAGCAACTGGACCTGCTAAGTTAGCATCATTATACTTCACCCAAGCTAGACCTTTAGCACCAAATTGTTTGGCAAACTCTGTCAACTTGTCAATATCTTTACGAGAATAAGCATCCGCCTTACCTTTGACAACGATTGCTTTTACTGTCTCAGCCTCTGAAAAGACTTTGAAATCGACTCCCTTTACAGTTTCTGTCAAGTCTTCTAGAAGCATTTCAAAACGAGTATCTGGCTTATCTGAACCATACTTGTTCATAGCTTCGTCATAAGACATACGTGGGAATGGCAAAGTGACTTCTATCCCTTTTGTATCCTTCATCACTTTTGCGAGTAAACCTTCTGTCAAGTCTTGAATCTCAAGATCTGTTAAAAATGATGTTTCTAAATCAACCTGTGTAAACTCAGGTTGACGGTCACCACGAAGATCTTCATCACGGAAACACTTAACAATTTGATAATAGCGATCAAATCCAGCATTCATCAACAATTGTTTTGTAATTTGAGGACTTTGCGGAAGAGCATAAAAATGACCTTGACTCACTCGACTTGGTACAAGGTAGTCCCTCGCTCCTTCTGGAGTGGACTTCGTTAACATCGGTGTTTCGACATCAATAAATTCAAGAGCATCCAAATAATTGCGAATAGAATGTGTCACCGCTGCACGCAGTTTAAAGTTTTCGAGCATCTCAGGGCGACGAAGATCTAGGTAACGATAACGCAAACGTGTCTCATCACTGATTTCTGCACCATCTTTAATTTCAAAAGGAGTCGTCTTGGCTACATTTAAAATACGCAACTGCTCAACATGTAATTCCACCTCACCTGTAGGCAATTTATCATTAGCTTGACCACGTTTTTCAACTTGACCCGTCACTTCAATAACATACTCACTACGTAATTTTTCAGCTGCAGCCACAACTTCTGCTGAAGCATTTTCTGGGTTGATCACCAATTGCATGATGCCTTCACGATCACGCAAATCAATAAAAATCAAACCTCCTAAGTCGCGACGTCTAGCAACCCAACCTTTAAGAGTTAGGATTTGTCCAACATGTTCTGTGCGAACACGTCCTGCATACATTGAACGTTTCATATGATTTCTCTTCTCCATCTAAAATATTCATTCCTTCATATTATAACAAAAAGCGCTTAAAAACCCCACCTATTTCAAAAGAGTTTTTCGATGCTTATCCTAAAATCTAGATAAGATTATCTTATCAGACAAAAACCTCAGTAAGTGCAGCTTACTGAGGTTTTTGTTAGGCTAACTTTTCTACAATAGCCGCAAAGTTTTCTGTGATTTCAGCAAAACTTGCGGTGTACTCTTCACGTGTCTGATTATTTTTAATAGTAACTTGGCCACTTTCTACTTCACTTTCGCCAAGCGTTATCACTAACTTCGCACCAAAAGTATCTGCTGACTTGAACTGCGCCTTAATTTTACGGTTAAGATAGTCTCGTTCTGCTTTAAAACCTTGATGACGAATAGCTTGTACCAACTCTAAAGCCTTCCCATTAGCACCAGCTCCTAAAACCGCTAAATAAACATCCAAACTTTCTTCAACTGGTAGGCTGATCCCTTGTTTTTCAAGAATTAAAAGCAAGCGTTCAAGTCCTAGTCCAAAACCAAAACCAGCGGTTTCTGGACCACCGAAATACTCAACCAAACCATCATAGCGACCACCTGCACAGATGGTCAAGTCAGAACGATCAACAGTTGTGATGAACTCAAAAATCGTGTGATTATAATAATCCAATCCACGAACCATATTGGTATCAATCACATAAGGAATCCCCAAACTCTCAAGCATGTTACGCACTTGATCAAAGTGTTCCTGACTCTCTTCATCTAGATAATCTAAAATAGACGGAGCATTTTCCACTGCTAGCTTGTCTTCTTTTTCCTTAGAATCTAGAACACGCAAAGGATTTTCTTCTAGACGACGCTGACTATCTTTTGAAAGCGTCTCTCGAAGAGGGGTTAGATAGTCAATCAAAGCTTGACGGTAGGCCGCACGACTCTCTGGGCTACCCAGAGTATTAAGGTGAAGGGTCACATCTTTAATCCCTAAAGTCGTAAATAATTGATAAGCCATAGCGATTGTTTCAACATCTGTGGCAGGGTTGGGAGAGCCAAAGCACTCAACACCAATTTGGTGAAACTCACGCAAGCGACCTGCTTGTGGACGCTCATAACGAAACATTGAACCAATGTAATAAAGTTTAACAGGTTTTTGAACCTCTGGAGCAAAAAGTTTGTTTTCAACATAAGAACGGACCACTGGAGCTGTTCCTTCTGGACGTAGAGTGATGTGACGCTCACCCTTATCATAAAAATCATACATCTCCTTAGTGACAATGTCTGTTGTATCGCCAACAGAGCGACTAATCACTTCATAATGTTCAAACATAGGTGTTCGAATTTCAGCATAATGGTATTTCTTAAATGTTTCACGTGCAACTTCCTCCACATACTGCCATTTAGCAGACTCTTGTGGCAGAATATCTTGTGTTCCCTTAGGTTTTTGCAATTTCATCTGTATTGATACAAGGCCCTATCTTTGAAAAATAAAGCATCATCCTTCAAAAACTAGCTAGCGTCTATCAGTGATGGGACACTGCTACAGCCTCTTCACCTTTCCCTTAATTTCCTACCTATTTTACCACATTCTGTCCCCAAAAACTATCACTAGAAAAGGAAAAGACTGGTCAAGAAAGAAATTTTTCTTACTCCTTCATCACAAAAGAATGTCTCACTTTTTATGAAAATACATGAAAACCATTGTCTTTATCAGGGATCTGCGATATAATTTTCTAAGAAAACGTTTGCATAGGAAGGTTGCTTATGAAAAAAGAATTTCGATTAGTCCCCTACGGGGATACCCCTTATCACACTGGTTTAGCTATTCCTGTTTTTTCTTTACGTAGCGAAAACGATTTCGGTGTTGGGCAATTTAGCGATTTAAAGGCCTTGGCAGATATCACCAAAGCAAGTGGGCTTGATATTATTCAGATTTTACCAATTAACGACACCAATGCCACTCAAACCTTTAAGGATTCTTCTCCTTATACCGCCACTTCTGTTTTTGCCCTCCATCCCCTTTATCTAGACTTAACACCATTTGAAAAAGAGCTTGATTCAGACAGTCTTACAACTTATCAAAAAGAGAAGGCAGCATTCAATCAGCTAGAGGCGGTGGATTATCCAAATGTTATCAAAAGAAAACTCTTTTATGCTCGAAAAGTCTTTGACAAACTCAAAAAAAGTCTAGCTCACGACAAAAACTTCAAAGCTTTTAAAGAAGAGAAAAAAAGCTGGCTAGAAGCTTATGCTTGCTTTAACTATTATCTCAAGCAGTATGATAGTACCGATTTTACAGATTGGAAAGAGCATGCCGTCTATCAAGATCATTTCTATAAGGAACTGCAAAAAAATGCTGAAGCTAAAGATTTCTTAGACTTCCAAGCTTTCTTACAATTCGTCCTTCACCAACAGCTCCTTGAGGCTACTCAATATTGTCATAGCATCGGAGTCGCCATTAAAGGAGATATTGCCATCGGAGTCGGACTTTTCTCAGCAGATGCTTGGCAAAATCCTGATCTCTTTAATCTGGATATGCAAGCGGGAGCTCCACCAGATGCTTTTTCCACAACAGGACAAAACTGGGCTTTACCGACTTACAATTGGACACGTATGGCAGAAGATGGGTACGCTTGGTGGAAGGCCCGTCTTAGCAGTATGGCAACCTATTTTGATGCCTACCGCCTAGACCATATCCTTGGTTTTTTCCGTATCTGGGAAATTCCAACCTACTCTGTTCGCGGTTTACTCGGACACTTCACACCTGCCCGCGGTTATTCCGTTGAAGAATTGGAACAAATTGGTATTCCTTTCCGAGCTTGGGGAGGGGAAAAACGTTTTGTTGAACCTTTTATCAAGGATTGGGTTATCGACCGTATTTTTGGACGTGATCAAAGAGATAGAATTATTCAAAATTACCTCAATTATATAGGCTATGAAAATTATGAATTAAAAGAGCCTTTTAAAGACCAAAAGACGATCGAAGCTCTAGATGTTGAAGAATATATCAAGGATGGGCTCTACCAGTTAACAGAAAATGTCCTACTCATTAAGGACCATGAAACAGATGGGTACTATCATCCCCGTGTCTCTCTAACACAAACTATCTCTTATCAAGAATTAGGCTATGAATTCCAAGAAAAATTTGATTGGCTTCATAATGACTACTTCTATTATCGTAATAATCATTTTTGGAAGGAAAAAGCTCTAGAAAAGTTACCTGTCCTCAAAAATGCAACAGATATGCTTGCTTGTGGAGAAGATTTAGGGATGGTACCTGCCACTGTTCCAGAAGTAATGGCAGAAACGCAGATTTTAAAATTAGCTGTTGAACGTATGCCTGATGACCCTGCTCAATTTGTTCACCACTTGGATCACTTAGATTACCTCTGTGTGGCAACTCCCTCTAGTCATGATACTTCAACCCTAAGACAGTGGTGGCAAGAAGATTTTGCATTTACGCAACAATATTATAACCAAATAATGCACTTCTTTGGAGAAGCACCACAAGAGGCTGGTCCAGAGGTGATTGAGAATATCATTTATCGCCACCTCAATTCTAATGCCATGATTGTCATTTTCCCACTACAAGACCTATTTGCTCTTAACACTGAGGTAAGCAATCCAAATCAAGCAATCGAGCGCATTAATGACCCTTCTAATCCCAAAAATAGTTGGGATTATCGCATGCACCTCTCTCTTGAGCAGTTGTCTGAAAAAGCGGACTTTATTCAACAGCTTCATCACATGGTTACCAACTCTCGTCGAAGCAGCAAAGGCTAAAAAATGCTGTTCTAGTACCCTTTCTTAAACCAGTGTTTGAGGAGAAAATCTTAGAAAGCCCTATTGATCTGCTATGTAACTGATACAAATGAGTTTTCTTTACTCCCTAACTTGTAGGCTAGGACGTAAAGGAGACTTTTTTCATTTATCTAGTAACACCTGAAAATAATGATCGTTTCAAAAGCTTGACATCTATTTTAAAAAGAGTATAATTAGAATAATTCTAAATAATATTTATAATCATTCTAAAAACAGAGGTAAACAATTATGACAACTAAAGACTATGGTAAAGCGCCATTTGTAACCAATATTGAAACAGCTACACTTGAAAATACTAACTACCGCACAGCCCTTTGGACTGGAGAACTCTTGCAAGTTACCCTTATGTCTATCCCAGTTGGTGGTGACATCGGTGCAGAAGTTCACAATGAAAACGATCAATTCCTCCGTATTGAACAAGGTCACGGCCGTGTGATCATGGGGGAATCAGCTGATAAGATTACGCTTGATACTGAAGTTGGACCAGAAGATGCCATTTTCATTCCAAATGGAACCTACCATAATGTCATCAACATCGGTCAAGAAGACCTTAAAATTTACTCTATCTATGGACCAGCCCACCACGCTCATGGGACAGTTCATGAAACACAGGCCATTGCTATCGCTGCCGAAGAAGCAGAAGAGCACGGTCATTAAGATGAACATTTTTCAACTTCAATCTGTCGGCTTATCGTATAATGATAAGTCGATTTTAACTGACATCAGCTTCACTATTGCAGAAGGCGAGCGACTAACCTTGGTTGGACCTTCGGGCAGTGGAAAAAGCTCTATCCTAAAACTCTTGGCAGGCTTAACATCTGCGACTAGTGGGACTATTTTCTTTCAAGGGGAAGACATCGCAGAGCTGGATATGCCAACTTACAGGAGAGAAGTTTCTTATTGTTTTCAACAGCCAGTTCTCTTTGGGCAGACCGTCCAAGATAATCTCCAGTTTCCATTTGCCATTCGTCAGGTAGCCTTTGACCAGACCAAAGCCCTCAAGGCTCTAGAATCTGTTCATCTAGCACCAACATTTTTAAGCAAAAAAATCACAGAACTATCTGGAGGGGAAAAGCAACGAGTTGCCCTCATCCGTAATCTACTCTTTGAGCCCAAAGTTTTACTCTTAGACGAAATCTCTACAGGCTTAGATGCCGAAACCAAGGCCATTGTCAACAAGCTCTTAGCAGACTACCATATCGCAGGAAATACCTTGATTGAAGTCACTCATGACCAATCAGAGATTGATGTAGCCCAAAAGATTTTGAGAATAGAAGGAGGTCGTATCCAAGGATGAATGTTTCAGTAGATAATCTCTCCTTAGCCCTTGTTTTCGGACTAGTCTTGGTAGCAATTAGCATCAGTCAGAAGGAAAAACTTGGACTGACCAAAGATATTGTTATGGCCGTTGTCAGAACAGTTCTCCAGCTGATTTTTGTTGGCTATATTCTCAAGTTTATCTTCCAAGCCTCAAATGTCTTTCTCAGCTTAACGATGATTCTGATTATTCTTTTTAATGCCAGCGTCCAAGCTAACAAACGCAATCCTAGTAGCAAGAAATCCTTGCTCCATCCCTTTCTAGCCCTTTTAACCTCAACTGGTCTGACCTTGACAATCTTGGTACTATCTGGTGCAATCAAGTTTACTCCTTCACAAGTGATTCCCATATCAGGGATGTTGGCTAGTAATGCCATGACGGCAATCGGCTTATCCTATCGGGCTATGTACAAGTCTTTCACTGATAACCGCCAACAAGTTTTGGAAAAATTAAGTCTAGGTGCCAGTGTTAAACTGGCTTCACAGGATATTTTGCGCGAGGCTATTAAAACAGGTATGCAGCCCACCATTGACTCAGCTAAGACAGTTGGTCTAGTCAGCCTGCCTGGGATGATGTCAGGGCTAATATTTGCAGGAGTTGATCCAGTCCATGCCATTCGCTATCAGATTATGGTCATGTTCATGTTGCTGTCTGCGACTAGCTTAGCTTCCGTTATCGCCTCCTATACAGCCTATCAGACCTACTTTACGGATAGAGCCCAGTTGGAATTTGACTAATCGTTTATGACTAGAGATAAAAGAAAAACACAGATAACCTTAGTTAAAGTTATCTGTGTTTTTAGTTGTTGTCCTGCTCATGTTTAATGGTCTCACTAATCTTCTTCCCGATAGAGAATAAAGGTCACAACAAAGGAAACGACGACTGAAATAATCAAGCCTGCAATAGCTGTGTAAAAGTATTTTAACGTGTCCTCTCCGATGTAGGCTGCAATAGTTAGAAGCCCTGGCGAGCCACCTGAGAAGTTTCTAGCCCCTAAAATGCCTAGGAAAAATCCACCTACGCCACCAGCTACCATAGAGCCGATTAAAGCTGCTTTATTTTGCAAGGTTACACCATATAAAGCAGGCTCTGTGATTCCAAAGATAGCCGTAAGACCTGCCGAAGAAGCCAAGGCTTTTTTATTGGTGTCTTTTGTTTTAACAGCAATCGCTAGCGCAGCGCCCCCTTGTGCCACGTTGGAAGCTAACATCCCAGGCTGGGCAATGGTGTCATAACCAATAGTCATTCGGTTATTGATACCAATGGACACCAAACCATAGTGGGTCCCTGTCATGACAAGGAAAGGAGAGAAGACACCGACAATCGTTGGAACTACCCAAGGACCAAAGTTTTCTAACCATTTAAAGAAATTACCTAGCCAGTTTCCGACAATTGCCC